>NBOG01000001.1:0-62848 GCA_002104535.1 Cognaticolwellia sediminilitoris
TTGCATGTGTTAAGCCTGCCGCCAGCGTTCAATCTGAGCCATGATCAAACTCTTCAATTAAAAATCGTTTGTGATGCTCACCTTAGTAAACTAAGAAAAGACATCTGCTCAATGAATTCTGTCGTGTTACTTTCTATCGTTCCCTAATAAAAGAGTAAGAAGAAAGTAACTACATAAAACGTATATTTAAATCCGAAGACCTAAATGATACTTATTTTTTGTGTGACATCATATTAAGCTGTTTTTTTTGTTACCCGAAGGTAACTATGTAAAATCAACGTTAATGTGAGTGTCCACACAAATTGCATGATAACTAATTGTTAAAGAACGTATCATCAAAGATGATGCCGATACAGAATCTCATTCGTTCTATACCGTAAAGTAATTCGTTGCTGCAGGCCTTGCCTGAAGCGAGATGCGCATTCTACGCAACTCAGTTTTAATGTCAACGCTTTTTTGAAACTTTTTAAACTTTCTTTTCAGAAGATTTAAAACTTAACTTTGAAACGTTAAGTTAACCAAATCAGCCTAAACTGAATGAGATAACTTATTAAAACCGCCTCTTCGACTTGTCCCGAAGAAGTGGAGCGCATTTTAGAGATTTATCGCCCCGCGTCAACCGCTAAATGCAATTAAATTGCCTTAATGTGTTTGTTTGCTTTTTAAATAAGCAATATGAGTAAATAGACAGCTTAATCAATAACAATAAACTAAAAACAAGGTGAAATAGTGCGTTATTGAGGACTTAAGTTTAGCTATCTAAGTTTGTTCTCACCGTTTATACGTTAATTTTAGATTTATAAGTAATGAAACTACAAAAACTCATGGGTATCTAGCTTGTATACAAAATTCAAACTATTAGTATCAGTAACACCTATCGGCACTCGGAAAATAACCAACAAAAAAGCCGCTAGTTAACTAGCGGCTATTTAACACAACATGACTATTGAGTATTGTATGGCGGTGAGGGAGGGATTCGAACCCTCGAAGGCTTGCGCCTTACACACTTTCCAGGCGTGCTCCTTCGGCCACTCGGACACCTCACCATAAAACATAGAACATAGAACATAGAACATAGAACATAGAACATAGAACAAAAAAACATTGATAAGTTTACGTGCTATCAACACTGTCTGGAAATTTAGCCGATGAGCACGCTAGGCGTGTCAACTCAACTTGCCGGCCACTCGGACACCTCACCATAAAACTGATCACTACAAAGCTATAAGTACAAAGCTATAAGTACAAAGCTATAAGTACAAAGCTATAAGTACAAAGCTGCGCTATGTTAGGAAAATAATCTTCTTAACGCAACTTAATTCCAATAAAGACCTAGTGGTTGCTTATTTAACAAGCAACGCAATACAAACTTTACTTATTCTGCTTATGTTCAGCATTAAAACTTAACATACGATCGAGTGATTTAAGAGCGCCTGTACGAAGTGTCATATCCACAAATACTTCACGGCCCGCAGGATTTAATAAAGCTTGCTCTATTTCTTTTAAACCATTCATCGCCATCCACGGACAATGTGCGCAACTTCGACATGTTGCACCTTCACCTGCAGTTGGAGCTTCAAAGAATTCTTTATCTGGGCATAGCTGCTGCATTTTGTAGAATATGCCTCTGTCTGTTGCGACAATAAATTTTTTGTTCGGCAAATCTTGTGCTGCTTTTATAAGTTGGCTTGTTGAGCCTACTGCATCGGCTAAATCAATAATCTCAGCCGGTGACTCTGGGTGCACTAGAATGGCAGCATCAGGATGAAGCGCTTTCATATCTTGTAAGGCTTTTGTTTTGAATTCATCATGAACAATACAAGCCCCTTGCCACATGATCATGTCAGCACCAGTTTGCTTTTCTATATATGCACCTAAGTGTCGGTCTGGTCCCCAAATGATTTTCTCGCCAAGATCATCTAGGTGCTCGACAATTTCTAGTGCGCAAGACGAAGTAACTATCCAGTCAGCTCTTGCTTTTACAGCTGTTGAAGTATTCGCATAAACCACAACCGTTCTATCAGGGTGTTGATCACAGAAAGCGTTGAACTCTTCGATTGGACAGCCTAAGTCTAGTGAACAAGTCGCCTCCAAAGTTGGCATTAAGACTGTTTTTTCTGGGGTGAGCACTTTAGCAGTTTCCCCCATAAAGCGTACACCAGCAACAATTAGGGTATCTGCTGGGTGATTATTACCGAATCTAGCCATTTCTAGTGAGTCAGCTACACAACCACCTGTTTCTTCAGCTAAGGCTTGTATCTCTGGATCGGTATAATAATGTGCAACAAGAACAGCATTCTTTTCTTTTAACAGTGATTTAATACGTGTTTTATATTCTTCACGCTCTACATCGTTTAATGGCGTAGCTTTTTGAGGAAATTGAAAATCAAAATCAACGGCTAAATTTGCTTGGGTCATATGTATTCTCGATAAGTGCCTTAAAATCGCGGGAATTATAAGGTATAGAAGAATAAAAGTGTACTACGAATATAACAGTTAAAGTGTTTAAAGCAAAAACGAGTTTAGACTTATTGACGTTGTACTTTTGGGGAGTGTAGGAAGTAAGTAAAAGTGGTCGGTCGTGAAGGATTTGAACCTTCGACAAATTGGTTAAAAGCCAACTGCTCTACCAACTGAGCTAACGACCGATAAACTACTTTTAATTTTAGATGTAACTATGAAATGTTGAATGACAACCATTTTACTTTTAATATTAAGTAAAAGTGGTCGGTCGTGAAGGATTTGAACCTTCGACAAATTGGTTAAAAGCCAACTGCTCTACCAACTGAGCTAACGACCGTCATATATTCCAAAACAAATGCCAACCACTTTCATTGGTAAAAAGTGGTCGGTCGTGAAGGATTTGAACCTTCGACAAATTGGTTAAAAGCCAACTGCTCTACCAACTGAGCTAACGACCGACATTTGTTCTGCGTTGAACTACTCGTCCAACGCGGGGCATATAATACTCATAAAAATTTTAAGTGCAACCATATTCTTCTGCTTTTTTGCACTTTATTGTTCGTTCGCGCAAAAAGGAAGCAATACGGACAACTTATCAGCAATAATTATGGTTTTAAACTTTGTAATCTTGGTTGTGCTAGTTTAGCCGCACTTGAATTCGGGTATTCAGCGATTAACTTGTTATATATTGAAATTGCTTTAGCAGGGTTATTTTCTTTTTGTTCAACCATAGCAAGTTTTAACATTGCATCGCTACGTTTACTAGAATCAGGGTAACCGCTTACAACTTTCTCAAATTCTTGCCGAGCTTTAGTTAACTCACTTTTGTTAAATAAAAGCTGGCCTAACCAATAATGAGCATTCGCTGCATAACTTGAATTGGGATACTTTTCATTAAACGCTTCAAACTCTGGAATCGCTTCATCATAGAGTTTATCTTTAAGTACCATATTTACAGCACGGTCATAAGCTTCATTTTCAGTTAAATTATCACTGTAATTTACTTGGCCCGCATTACCAGAGGGAGCAACAATACCTGCAGGCACTTGATTTGCAGGTTTTAGCGCTTCAGATACTCTTCGGTCAAGCTCTTGGTACAACTCTCGTTGACGGTCGAGTACTTGGCTCAATTGGTACGTGTGTAGCTCTGTAATACCACGGAGTTCATTAACTTCATTTTGCAGCTCATCAAGCTGTCGCTGAACATTCACTTGGGCACGATTACGTGCGTCGAGTTTACGCTCTAAACTTATAAGCTGCTCACTTAAACTTGAAGTACCAGCTTTACTTGCTGAACCAGCGCTTACTTCAATAACTGGGGCAGGTTCTGCTGCTACTGCCAAATTGGCAGCAACAGCAAAAGACATCCCGAATAGAATACTATTGGGTTTCATTGCAATACCCGATTAGTAAACTAATACGGCACGACGGTTTTTAGCAAACGCGCCTTCACTGCGATCTTTAATCATTGGTTTTTCTTCACCGTAGCTAACAGTGCTTAACTGTGAAGCTGAAACACCCATGTTCTCTAAGTAAGTTTCAATTGATTTTGCACGACGCTCGCCTAAAGCGATGTTGTACTCAGGCGTACCACGTTCGTCAGCATGTCCTTCAATTAAAACATTTACGTTTGAGTTTTCGTTAAGAAATTTTGCATGAGCTTCAAGTACTGCTGCAAACTCACCGCTTACTGTTGACTTATCAAAGTCAAAATAAACGATGTGCTCAGAACGTAGTTTATCCATTTCTTGTTTCTTTTTAGCTTCGATTGCGTTAGCACGTTGCATTGCTTCCACTTTCACACGTTCAGCTTCATCACGTGCTTTTTGTTCAGCCATTACAGCTTCATTTTTTTGCATCGCACTAGCATCTTCGCTAGCTGAATCTGATGAACTACAAGCTGATAAAGCCATGATTGGTAAAGCAACCGCTAAGGCTTTTACTGTTTTATTCAAGCGCATTTTATGCATCCTTATTATCTACAAATTAAATTACTAATAATTATTATAAAAACGGTGACCATGAAGGAGACTTCACTTCACCATTCAGTGCAGGCAACCTTGCCTTAAATCTTCCATCGACAGACACTAAACTTAATACCTGTCGGTTATTGTGTAACGTACTATAAATTATCATACCACCATTAGGTGATATGCTTGGAGACTCATCTAAGCGTGTTGAAGTCAACACTTGAAAAATTCCAGAGTCAAATTCTTGTTTTGCTAAATGGTACTTGCCCTGTGTACGATTTACCATCACTAATTGTCGTCCATCAGGCGTTAACGAGCCGCCTAAGTTCATTTCACCATCAAAGGTAAGTCTTCTGACTTTACCATCAACTAAATTTACGCGATAAAGCTGTGCTTTTCCACCTCGTTCTGAACTAAATATCAAAGAGTTACCGTCAGGTGTCCAACTTGGTTCAGTATCAATTGCGCGATGGCGTGTTACCCGGCGCAATTTTTTCGTTGCAACAGTCATAACATAAAGCTCTGGATTGCCATCTTTGGACAGCACCATAGCTAATTTTTTACCATCAGGAGACCACTTAGGCGCACTATTAATGCCCTCAAATGAACTGATTAAATTACGCTGACCTGAATAAATATCAATAACATGTATTTGTGCTTGACGGTTTTCAAATGTGACATAAGCTAATTGATTTCCATTCGGGTGCCAAGCTGGTGACATTAATGGCTCTCTCGAGCTCAGTAGAACATGTTCATTAAAACCATCGTAATCAGCAATCACTAATTGATAAGGATGTTCGCCTTCATCGCGAACAATAACATAAGCAATCTTCGTTAAAAATGCGCCACGGGTGCCAGTCAATTTTTCGTAAACAGCATCACTAATACTGTGTGCATAACGGCGAAATTGCTCAGCGCCAATTTCTACCGTACTTTCATCTAAAATATGATCTGATGTGCGAACTAACTCACCATTACTTAACATTTGAGTTTCACCGCCTGTGACTTGACCGCGAATAACATCAACAAGTTGATATTTAACTTCGTATCTACCGATTGTTGATTCACTGACTTCACCAATAACAATTGCTTCCACACCTTCAGCTGCCCATGCGCTGTAATCAATTTCACTATCATCACTCGGAGACTGAGGGTAACGTGTTTGACTGATCGGATTAAATTTACCGCTACGTAGCAAGTCATCACTAATAACTTTAGACAAGCCTACTGGCATTATGCCGGTGCCTGTCCATTTAAAAGGCACTACGGCGATTGGGCGTGCACTATCAATGCCTTCTGTAATAACAATCTCTAAAGTTGCTAATGCCTGCTTTGAAAGCAAAGCCGAAAATAAGAGTAAAAATAACGTTATTTTTTTCATAAAACTGTCTATTTTCCTAATTTACACAAAAACTTAATTAAATTTATCTGGTGCTACCGTTAAGCTGATCGTTCTCATTTCACGAAATACTTCAGGGTCTTTAGAAACAGGTAAAGTCCCAGCTTTATAAACCGCAGTTTTTGCTGCCTCGCAAACGATCCTGTCACCATTTCCCGTGACAACATTAGTAACAAAACCTGATGGTGCAAGACTTATGGTTAATTTACAAGACTTACCTTCCATAGTACTGCGATCTGTAATCAAATTACGCTTAATGGTTTGAGATATTAAAGCTTGAAAACGCCCTATTTCAGTCATCACTTGTTGACGACGTGCTTGTTGACGATTAGCCATTTCTTCTGCCATTTGCTCAGCCATTTGCTGCTCTAACAACTTCTGTTGTGCTTCACGTTCTTTAGCTTCCTGCGCTTTGCGCTTTTTATCCGCGGCTTGTTTTTTACGTAAATCTTCAGCTTTTTTAGCCGCAGCTTCTTCTTTTAACCTTTTAGTGCGAGCCTCAGCTGCCGCTTTATCGGCTTGTTGCTTTTCTAACTCTTTTTGCTTGCGTAATTTATCTGCCGCATTGGCCTTAGCTTTAGCTTTTTTAGCGGCAATATCTGCTGCTTTTTTCTCTTTTGCCTTTTTCTTACGTTGCAGCTCAAGTTCTTTAATGCGCTTGGCTTCATTAATACGTTTAGCTTTTGCTGCCGCAATACTCTTTTCTAAGTCTTTTAGCTTTTGAGCTTCATCAGCCTTTTTCTGCTTAATTTTATTAATTTGAGCATCAACTTTACTTCTCTCAACAACCACTGCTTGAATGGGCTCCATCGGTGCAGCAGTTGGTGTCGGCTTCAGTGGCGAAGAAAAATCACCTAAAAGTAAAATAGCAGCCAAAACAATATGAATAGAAAAACTTAATAGTAAAGGCAAAGAATACTTAGCTGACACTATTTACTCTCCGGAGTATCAGTCATCAAACCTACCGAAGGTACACCTGCTCTTTTCTGTAACAATACCATGAGTTGTATAACGGCGTCATAAGATACAGCGCCATCTCCATTAACTACTACAGGCGTATCTGGCGCTAGCTTCAAATGAGCCGCCACTAAAGTCGCTACTTCTTCGGCCGACATTGGCTCGTTCCTACTGTCGCCAACCGCTAAATAGTATTTTCCTTGTGCATCAACTGAAGCCACTAATGGCGGTTTCATATCTTTGCTAAGTGGCTCCGCATCAGCTTGTGGTAAATCAACTTTAACGCCTTGGGTTATTAAAGGTGCTGTTACCATAAAAATAATCAACAGCACCAACATAACATCGATATAGGGTACTACATTTATCTCAGCAACCTTACGTCGCCTAACTCGATTATACATAGTTAATATCTACCTTAGCCGTGCTGCTCTGTCGCAGTTTGTCGCTGTAAAATACTCGAAAACTCTTCCATAAAATTACCGTAGCTGTTTTCTAGTTTTTCAACATTGTGGCTAAAACGGTTAAATGCCATTACCGCAGGGATTGCTGCAAACAAGCCCATTGCTGTTGCTATTAAAGCTTCTGCAATACCAGGAGCGACCATAGCAAGCGTTGCTTGTTCAACGGCACCTAAAGCGATAAAAGAATTCATGATGCCCCAAACTGTACCGAATAAACCAATATAAGGACTGATAGATCCAACTGTGGCCATAAAAGGTAAATGAGTTTCTAAACTGTCGACTTCTCTTGAAAGTGCAACACGCATTGCTCGATGAGTACCATCGACAATAACTTGTGGCGCATATGCATGCGACTTACGCAACCGAGCAAACTCTCGAAACCCTGAAACAAAAAGGTTTTCTATGCCATCTATATGTTCTTTAGCAGATACTTCACTATAAAGCTTACTTAAATCTGCACCACTCCAAAATTTGTCTTCGAAACTTTGCAGTTGCTCACGGGCAGCAATCAACACCTTCCTACGCTGAAAAATCATAGTCCAACAGGCGATTGAAAAGCCCAATAATGTCAACATTACCAATTTAACTAATAAACTGGCTTGTAAAAATAAATCAAAAAATGAGAGTTCAGCTGACACGTTTTAATGCTCCTAAAATGCTTTTTGGGATAATACAAGGTTTAGCAATAGACAAATTAACACAGGCGACTTTAATTTCAGCCGTACAAAGGGTTAACTGATTTTGGTTAACAAGTTGCTGAGAAAATACCACACTAGCAGATTTTAATCGGCTTATTGTTGTGGTAATAGTCAGCAAGTCATCGAGTTTTGCCGAAGCTTTGTTGTCCATAGCAACCTTTGTGACCACAAAGCCGATGTTTTGTTCTAAAAATTTTGACTGATTAATACCAAGCGCTCGTAACCATTCAGTACGGGCACGTTCAAAAAACTTTAAATAATTAGCATAATAAACGATACCACCAGCGTCGGTATCTTCATAGTAAACACGGATATCGTGTTGATAATTGTTTAATGTCATTAAATTTATTTACATTAACCTAGTATAAAATTTCTTGCTCATATCATAATAGATAAAGCTTACTACGGACAAGGCCTATGACACTTTCTTTATCGCAATTTCAACATTATTTTTAATAATAATTTAGTCTTTAAAATAACCTCAAAATTTTGTCACCATTTAGCGACAAAAATAAGCTAGATATAGAGATAAAGGTAAAAACACTTCGCATTAGTTTTTCTAATGATTAATATAAAAAATTTTCGGTTGATTAGATTTAATGTTCGCATTAAAATATCGTTGTTTTTTGAGCTAGCGCACAAATTTTGTTTTACATGATTTATTTAGCCCATGAATGTTTTAAATAGGTGTAGTTACCTTTTGCTATGATTTATTTCCTAGGAACCTCCTTTCCTTCTTTAACTTATATTCTAAGTTGGCCCACATAGTTTTATGTGGGCTTTTTTTTATTTAAAATCTGACTGTTAGCTGCCATAAATGTTTTTGCTAAATACATTAGCTATTTCAACCTAAACATCTTATTGCTTCATCTTTTGTGTATTTGATTTAATTGCACCAAAGGCGACTGAAGTCACACCTACAAGAAATAAAGATTGCTGCCATCAATAATTTCAACATCAACCTGTGCCACTAATTTATTCGCCTCGGTAAAAAGCAGTTGTCAGCTCTCAGTAAAAAAATATTAACTAATCCCTATTTTTAGCCTTTAACTGATAGCTGACAGCTTTAAGCTAAAAACTTACACTTCGCTGCTCTTTCGTAGGGGAAAATTTATTCGCCGTAGTACAAACAGAGAAAAGGCGACTAACGTCGCCCAAAAAGGTCTAAAAGCAGCTTGGTGATTTAACTAAATGTAATCTAGCTGATTAAAATATCTCACAAATGAATTAGCTCGGAAAATCTAAGCCAAAATGAAGGTAAGCTCGGCTAGTCGCTATGCGTCCTCTTGGGGTTCGTTGTAAAAAGCCTTGCTGTATTAAATAAGGTTCGAGTACATCTTCAATTGTTTCGCGTTCTTCGCCGATAGCTGCGGCAATATTATCAAGGCCGACGGGGCCACCCGAAAATTTATCAATAATAGCTTCAAGCAGTTTTCGATCCATTAAATCGAAACCTTCATTGTCAACTTCTAACATATCTAACGCGCTGGCCGCTGTTGATTTTGTGACAATGCCATTGGTTTTAACATCGGCATAATCACGCACTCTTCGAAGTAAGCGGTTGGCAATACGCGGGGTACCACGAGAGCGCCTTGCGACTTCAAATGCACCTTCTTTATCTATATCTAAGTTAAGAAAGTGTGCCGATCTCATAGCTATTTCTGTTAATTCTTGAGTATTGTAAAACTCTAACCGTTGCACAATACCAAAGCGATCACGTAGTGGTGAGGTTAATGCTCCTGCTCTCGTCGTTGCACCAATTAAGGTAAAAGGCGGCAAATCAAGTTTTATTGAACGAGCAGCAGGTCCTTCTCCTATCATAATATCTAACTGATAGTCTTCCATCGCTGGATATAAAATTTCTTCAACAACAGGGCTTAAACGATGAATCTCATCGATAAACAAGACATCATTTTCTTCTAAATTTGTCAATAATGCGGCTAAGTCACCCGCTTTTTCTAACACTGGTCCTGATGTGGTACGTATACTTACGCCCATTTCATTAGCAACAATATTGGCTAGTGTTGTTTTTCCTAAACCTGGCGGACCAAAAATTAATAAATGATCAAGTGGCTCTTGTCGCTTTAAGGCTGCCGCTATAAAAATTTCCATTTGAGATTTAACATGTTGCTGACCGGTATAGTCAGAAAGCATTTTCGGCCGAATAGCGCGGTCGATAGTTTCATCTTCGCGACTGGCTATGGGTTCTATTAATCGGTCTGCTTCTATCATGATTTACTCTTTGGAAAATTTAACATTCATTAGTGTCGGTTTTATAACCGTTAGATCATCGCTTTTAAGGCGTTGCGGATTAAGTCTTCGCTACTTTTATCACTAGAAAATACAGACTTTACTGCTTTATCGGCTTGTTGTTGACTATACCCTAAAGATACTAAAGCGTTAATAGCGTCACCTTTGTTGTCACTGACAAAAGCATTTTCTTGCGTGACATCGGTTGGCATCATGTTGATTAGCGCATCGCTACTATCAGTCTGCCAATCTTTTAATCTATCTCGCATTTCAACCAATAGGCGCTCGGCTGTTTTTTTACCGACCCCTGGAATTTTAACGATGGTGCTTAAGTCATCATGGATAACACAGCTGACAAATTGATCGGCTGACATACCCGATAAAATAGCCAAGGCTAGTTTAGGGCCTACACCATTAACTTTAATTAATAACCTGAATAGTTTTCGCTCAACTTTATTGGCAAAGCCGTAAAGTAATTGTGCGTCTTCTCTTACAACAAAATGCGTGTATAAAGTGGTTTCTTGATTAACTTCTCCCAGTGCATAAATACTGGTCATTGGCATGGTCACTTCATAGCCAATCCCTGCACATTCGATTAAAATTTCTGGGGCTGTTTTTTCAATTAAAATGCCACGTAAACGTCCTATCACAGCTTAACCTTTTACTTGATTTTCTATGTCGACACCATACCACTAGATATTTATACAGTAAAGTGAAATAGTGCTGGTATAAAATAATTATCTTTTACCTTAAACGCCCACGTACTGTTTTACTTGCTTGACCAGACATTTTACTGATTGAGTCATAACTATGGGCATGGCAAAGAGCGACAGCTAAAGCATCAGCTGCATCAGCTTGCGGAGTACCAGGGAGTTTTAATATTGTTTTGACCATATGTTGAACTTGGGTTTTATCAGCAGCACCTGTGCCAACAACAGATTGTTTAATTTGTCTGGCAGAATATTCAGCAACACTAAGACCAGTATTGGTTGCAGCAACAATGGCCGCCCCTCGAGCTTGACCTAATTTTAATGCCCCGCCAGGGTTTACGCCCATAAACACTTGCTCGATAGCAAACATATCTGGTTGGAATTGCAAAATGAGCTCACTAACGCCAGCAAAAATGGTTTGTAATCTGTCGCTAAAATCATCGCCCGCAGCTATTGTTTTAATACAACCACTGCCGAGGTAAGTGAAGTTTCGACCAGTTTGCTTAATAACGCCATAGCCCGTTAAGCGCGAACCAGGATCTATCCCTAAGATAATACTCATTACAAGCGCCTTAGTTGAGTGCTAGTGAAAAAAAACGCACGAATAAGGCCAGTAGCATTAATTCGTGCGTTTTATTGTTTTTTAATATTAACTTTTAGTCAATGTTAAAAATTCTGAAACGAAAGTTATTCTGCTTTTTCGTCAGTATCAGTTTCTTTTTCTAAACAAGCAATGCCTAATTCTTTTAACTGTGCAGGGTTAGCATGACCTGGTGCATTGGTTAACGGACAAGCCGCAGTTGTTGTTTTCGGGAATGCCATTACGTCACGAATTGAGCTAGCGCCTGTCATCAACATCACTAAACGATCTAAACCAAACGCTAAACCTGCATGTGGAGGCGCACCGTATTGTAGAGCTTCTAATAAGAAACCAAACTTTTCTTGGGCTTCTTCATCGCTAATACCTAGAATACGAAATACAGCCGCTTGCATGTCTTGATTATGAATACGAACTGAACCGCCGCCTAATTCACAACCATTGAGCACCATGTCGTATGCGTCAGATAAAGCCCCTACTGGGTTAGCCTCTAATTCTTCTGCAGTTAAATTTGTTGGTGCGGTAAATGGATGATGAATCGCATGCATGTGTCCATCAACTTCTTCAAACATTGGGAAGTCAACAACCCATAATGGTTTCCAATCACCTTCTAGTAACTCAAGGTCTTCACCAATTTTAAGGCGAAGTGCACCTAACGATTCAGTAACAACGTTATAAGTGTCTGAGCCAAAGAAGATGATATCGCCAGTTTTCGCGTTAGTGCGCTCTAATAAAGTCTTCACCGCATCTTCAGTTAAGAATTTTAAAATTGGCGATTGTAAACCTTCAAGGCCTGCATCAAGGTCGTTAACTTTCAACCATGGCATACCTTTTGCGCCATAAATGCCAACAAACTTAGTTAATTCGTCAATACCTTTACGAGAGAATTTAGCAGCACCTTGTGGCACACAGATCACCGCAACACGGCCTTTTTCATCATTGGCAGGACCTGAAAACACTTTAAACTCGACATCTTTTAAAATATCCGCAACGTCAACGATTTCAAGTGGATTACGTAAATCAGGCTTATCAGAGCCAAAACGTGTCATTGCTTCTGAATAAGGCATACGAGGGAAATCGCCAAGGTCAACGTCAAGTAGTTGCTTGAACAATTCACGGATCATGGTTTCAGTAACTTCCATCACCTGATCTGAGCTCATAAATGAAGTTTCAATATCAATTTGGGTAAATTCAGGTTGTCTGTCAGCACGTAAATCTTCATCTCGGAAACATTTAACGATTTGATAATAACGCTCCATACCTGACATCATCAACAATTGTTTGAATAACTGTGGTGACTGCGGTAGCGCAAAGAATTGCCCTTTATGGGTACGACTCGGCACTAAATAATCACGTGCACCTTCCGGTGTTGCAGCTGTTAAAATAGGTGTTTCGATATCCAAAAAGCCTTGAGACTCTAATGATGAACGCACCGCAGAAGTAACTTTTGCACGAAAACGCATACGCTCGGTCATTTCAGGACGACGTAAGTCGAGGTAACGATATTTTAAGCGTTGCTCTTCAGAGTTCTTTTGATTTGAATCTAACGGTAATGGAGCGGCTTTATTTAAGATAGTTAACTCTAAGCCCAACACTTCAATAGCACCGGTTGCCATATCTTTATTAACTTGACCATCAGGGCGTGCACGAACTTTACCTCTAACTTGTACGCAAAACTCATTACGTAAAGTGTTCGCTTTTTCTAATACCTCAGGGAAATCTGGATCATAAACAACTTGCACAATACCTTCACGATCACGTAAATCTAAAAAGATCACCGCACCTAAATCACGACGACGATTAACCCAACCACAAAGTGTGACTTCCTGACCAACATGAGATTCATTAACCTCACCACAATAAAGACTACGCATGTATTTACCTTGAATTTCCGATTAGCTAAAAAGCTATAAATAAGTTAAAAGAGTTACACCAATAAGTTAGTTTGATTGGTTAACTAGTAATGCTAAAAAATTGCCGACATTATAAAGCAATGTCAGGCAATGTCACCCGACATTCTTTTAATAATAAGATGAAGTCTACATCGAATCTGCTTGCAGACTATCCTTGCTGATTAAAGACATAATGATTCTTACCCGCGTCTTTAACTTTATACATTAATGAATCAGCGACTTTTAACAAGTCGTTGTCTGTGTCGCCATCTTCTGGATACATTGAAATACCGATACTACAGCCAATATTGACACTGACAGTAGACAGCGTTATCTGCTGTTGTATTAGCTTTAATACTTTGTCAGCGATATAAGCGGCTTCATCTTGATGATGCAAGCCAGTAAGTAACAGCACAAATTCATCACCACCAAATCGAACAACGGTATCAGAATCACGAACACAGCCTTTTAGGCGACTCGCCACTTCAATTAAAAGTTCGTCTCCAACATCATGACCATGACTGTCATTAATAATTTTAAAACCGTCTAAATCAATGAAAAGCACCGCTATTAATAATTTTTGCCTTTGATGAAACGTTATCGCTTTATTCAATCTATCTTTTAATAGCACACGATTTGCAAGCCCGGTCAAATCATCATGTGTCGCCATATATTGCATTTTCGATTCTAGCGCTTTACGATTTTTTATCTCAACATATAAGCGGCGATTCCATACCATTATAATGATAATAATAATGGCAATAAGCACACCTACTTGAGCTGCTATACGCAATACAACATTTTTATCTAAGCCTGTCTCAATGCTGATATCGAACCATTTTTCATATATTTTTTGGCTATCAACATCTGTAATAGTTAAGACGGCTTTATTTAATACTTTGGCAAGAATGGGCAAGTCTTTATTAATTGCTAGTTGGTTGCTGTTTTGTTCCATTTCATCGAGGATTGACATTGACAGACTTAATAAGCTCTCTCTTTTAAGAATTTCAGTACCCGACGATAAACTATCAATGAAACCGTCTACTCTGCCCTTTTGTACAGCAAGCATCCCTTCTTCGCTATTATCGACTAAGCGTAATGTGATCTCTGGAAACTTTTTCCTTATAACAGAAACTAGATAATACCCTTTGGCAATAGCTAAAGCTTTACCTTTAAAATTTTCAAGAGATAGCTGATTACCCAATTCACGAGGGTGAACAATAACCCATGGCATACTCCAATATGACTCGGTAAATAACACTTGTTTTTTTCGATCTACTGTTTCAGTCACACTACCTATTACATCGATTTCACCAACGACTAGCGCTTGATATAAATCAGCAAAATTGTCATAGACAACATATTCTATTTCAATATTTAGCCGCTCAGCGAATAGACGAAAAACATCAGGATTCGTCCCTTTAGCCTCACCGAACTTATCGACAAACTCAATTGGAACCCAATCTTTGGTAATACCAAATTTAACGACATTATGATCCTTCAACCATAATGTTTCTTGCTCTGTCAGTTTTAACATCGCAAGTTGGCGTTTAAAAAATCCTGAAGATTTATCTAAGTCCCACTTTCGCTCCAGTGCGGCAAGACTATCTAATGGAATAGCATTAAAGCCTTCTTCAATTAACTGACTCAACTCTGGGTTTGCTTTATTTAAAATGGCATGAATTGGTCGTTTAAAACCATAGTCTTGGAGCTTCAAATATGTCGATTGCAACTTATTTTCAATAAGAAGGTATTCTATAACATCACGTTGACCCGCAATGATATCAAGCTCGCCTTGAGCTACCGCTTGAAACAATGCCTGATGATTGTCAAAGTATATAAAATTAGCACTTAATACTTTGCTTTTAATATCCTCTACAAAGCTTGGCGTTGAAACTATGCCTATATTTTTATCTTCAATTTCATATACATGAGGAATATCTTCATTTTCTTTAGAAAGAAACAAACCATAATCAATGTCGTAAACGACAGGGCCTAAAGCACTGTTTTCAAGCTTCGCTTCGTGCACAACACTTGAAATATGGATATCAGCCATTGCTAAATTTGATTGATCAAACTCTTCTGGATTGCCGACAATGAATTCAACCTCAAGGTCGCTAAATTTTGCCCACATCTGCCATAGGTCAATAAAGAATCCTTGGGCAATACCTGAAATAGCACTATCAGAAAATGGCATTTCATTGTTGGAATAAGAGAAAGTAATTACATTTTCAGGCTTATCAATAATTAGCCATTTTTTTTCTATAGCAAACCTTTCCTCTGAACTTATTCTGTCCATGCCTTGCTGAATAAAATCGAGTAATTGCTGCTGCCCTTTAGCAACAGCATAGCTGTAATCATTACTATCAATAGAAATACGAGCAAACACAGGGTATTGTTGACTTAACGTTACATAATCTTCGAAGTTTTTCGATAACCTTTCTACCCCGCCAATAATCAACACTTCATGCTTTATTGCAGCTTGATATAAAGCATGACGGCTAGGGAAAGTTCTTACCGTTAAATTAGGATAATTGGCTTCAATAGTAACTTCATGACTAGAGCCCTCTACAACTCCTATTGAGTATGGTGATAATTGGGCTATATTTTTAAGGTGAGCAAGTGAGCGGTGTAAAAAAAAGTTTCTACTTTGACGAAAAACCGCTGGACTAAAATCGAGAAAAGTCGCTCGTTCTGAGCTAAAAAATAGACCTGCATGTATATCTAGTTGATTATCTTTTACCTGTGTAAGTGTTTGCTGCCAATTTAGCGGTACAAACTCAACATTAACTTTTTGCTTTTCTGCCCATAGCTTCCAAAGATCGACCATCATGCCATCTGCGTTTTGCTGCTTATCAACAAAGTGATACGGATAAGAGGTTTTATTGATAGCTATACGATAAGTTTTATCAACGTCTTGCGCCGAAGCAGGAGCTACACAAAATAGCAGTACGATAATAAAGCGGGTAACTAACAATGTTAGATATCTAAAGACCAAATTAAATTCTCATTATTTTTTTATTAATAGCCAAAATACACCTAGCACTTTGGCTTTTTACTGGCACTGAAAATAGATAAAAACATATTATCTATTCATTACAATGTTTATCGTAAAAAAATTCAGGTAAAATACCATTTTATATAACCTAAAAGTTAGTACAGTTTTTACATCATGAAAACAACAGACACCGATTTAATTTTTTCTAATAAACAAAGTAAAATCAAAGACTTTGCATTTGACGCACAAGTCGTTGAAGTTTTCCCAGATATGATCAGTCGTTCTGTACCTGGTTATAGTACTATTATAGATACCATAGGTCGACTAAGTCAGCGTTATGTTACCGATAACAGCCAAGTTTACGATTTAGGTTGCTCGCTTGGCGCAGCTACCTTAGCAATGCGCAAAGGCATCACAGCCAAAAACAGTAAAATTATCGGTATTGATAGTTCCAGCGCAATGGTGGAACGTTGTAAAATGCACGTTAGCGCTTTTAAAGGTGAAACTCCTGTCGAGATAATAGAAGATAATATTCTCAATATTGAGATAAAAAATGCCTCTATGGTGGTACTCAATTTTACCCTGCAGTTTATTGCACCAGAGCAACGCCAGTTATTACTTAATAAAATAGCTGAGGGGCTCAACCCTGGTGGCTTACTACTTTTATCAGAAAAAATTGCTCATACAGACACTGTTTGTAATGAGTTATTGATTGATTTACATCATGACTTCAAACGCGCAAATGGCTATAGCGAGTTAGAAATTGCGCAAAAACGTACCGCTTTAGAGAACGTTATGCGCACTGATACTCTTGACACACACTTAGAACGACTGAATCTTGCTGGCTTTAACCATAGCGCCCCGTGGTTTCAATGTTTTAACTTTTTCTCTTTGATCGCGATTAAATAAACAAATGATTTCATTTAACAACTTTTATCAAAAAATTGCCGGCAATCGTTTAAATCATTGGCTCAATACCCTACCCGCACAATTAACTCAGTGGCGAGAGCAACATTTGCATGGCGAATTTGCCCAATGGCAAAAAACCATAGCTGCGCTACCAAAAACATCACCTTCAAGTATTGATATTAATAGCACGGTACGTGCTGGCGAACGTGAAGATATTAATGAAGGTGAGTATAAACGTATAGAAAACCTCTTAAAAAAATTCAAACCATGGCGTAAAGGTCCATACCATATCCATGGTTTGCATATTGATACCGAGTGGCGTTCTGACTTTAAATGGGATCGCTTAGCACCACACATTAGTGACTTAAATAATCGTTATGTACTCGATATTGGTTGTGGCAGTGGTTACCATTTATGGCGTATGCGTGGTGCGGGGGCTGAATTTGTCGTTGGCATTGACCCTACGCAACTGTTTTTAAGTCAATTTCAAGCCATACAGCACTTTGTTAAAGACGATAACGTCAACCTTTTACCATTGGGTGTTGAACAACTACCTGAACTAAATGCCTTCGATACGGTATTCGCCATGGGGGTTTTATATCACCGCCGTTCACCTTTCGACTTTATTTACCAACTAAAAGCGCAATTGGTTAAAGGTGGTGAATTAGTATTAGAAACGCTAGTGGTTGATGGTGATGAAAACACAGTATTAGTGCCGGGCGAGCGTTATGCAAAAATGCGAAACGTATGGTTTTTACCCAGTTGCGACGCAATGTGTGCATGGCTGGAACGTTGCGGATTTAAAAACATTCGAGTGGTAAATACAGACATTACAGCCTTAGATGAACAGCGAAAAACAGATTGGATAGACACTGAGTCATTACAAGACTTTCTAGACCCAAATGACAAAAGTAAAACTATTGAAGGCTACCCTGCGCCTAAGAGAGCTATATTTATCGCAAATAAATAGCATTTAGTATGAGTAATACTAAATGCTCCAAAGGGATTTTCACATATAGCGTTCTATGACTTGCTGATATATCCCTTGCGCTTTTATCTTAGAGATCCCCAAATCAAAAAGATCACGATATGCCTCGTTACGAAACCCTGCAGCATAGTCACGTTCTTCAAAAATATAATGGATATTAAAGGCTTGATCATAACGCCCACCAACATGAGATTTGATGAAATGTTTAAAAATACTCACATCAAGTATGATGACTTCTATACGGCGTGAAAACAACATATTTATTTGTTTTATTTGATCTGAAAATTCACGATAGGTAGACGCGTAACCTACGCTAGTATTATATTCCGCGCTCATAAATTTCTTAGCATTTTGAAAGGCAATAATACTTTTGCCTTTCAATCCCGTAACGTGATCAATAATAAAGTGATTGTCGGCCAAGCTTACAGCAACATTTTGATAGCTTATATAAGGTTTAGAAACGTAGATGCTAGGGTAATTATAATCTTTTGGTAATAACGTTATACCATCAGCATTAAATCGCTTAAAACTGGTAATACTCCTGCCGGCCGGTACGTGACTAAAATTAACACTATAATTAACACTATCAAAAGCTTGGCGAATAAGATCTAATTGTAATCCAGCACCATTTTTTTCTATGATAAATGGAGGTTTAGGTAGTCCAGCCAACATTTCAATGTTTTGTTGAGCTTGACTCTGTTCTTTTGAAGTATTCTCGATATTATAATCGCTTGCCAAGCTAAAACTTGCATTAAGTAATAGAATAATTAAAGAGAAATATAAATTTACGTTGATAACAACTCCCACAACAAAAATTGCTTTTATTTTACACGGTAAAGTGAACTGGTTGATTGAACGAAAACAGTCCAAATAAAGTGGCGACTATAGCATAAAAGTGAACAATGTTGTCTATAGTAAATAGCCACTTTTAAGCTCAATAATCACTCTACCTTTTAGGCTTTTCATTAACTGTAAAACAATAACACTCAATAATTGAATAGACTAAAACTTATCGTTAGAGTTGAGACTGACTTAGCCTTAGGGTATTTTAAACCTTAACAGTAAGTACTAATTTAATGAATTTAGTATAATATGCGATTTAATGAATGTGCGATTACACTTTAACAATTGAGGTATCATGGACAACCCTTGGCTAGCAAGACGTTTAGAGCGAGTGGCGCAAAGACATCAAGATCACCGCAGCCCTTTTCAGCGAGACAGAGCTCGCATTTTACATTCTGCTGCGTTTCGACGTTTACAATCAAAAACGCAAGTCATGGGCAGCGGTCAAAGTGACTTTCATCGCACTCGACTAACCCACTCCCTAGAAGCATCTCAAATTGGCAGCGGCATTATTGCGCAAATTCGCTGTAAGTACCCTGATAAAAGTAAAGCATTACTGCCAACTGATGACAGTTTAATTGAGTCATTATGTTTAGCGCATGACATAGGACATCCACCTTTTGGCCATGGCGGCGAAGTCGCATTACATTATATGATGCGTGATTTTGGTGGCTTTGAAGGCAATGGGCAAACGTTTCGAATTGTTGCTCATTTAGAGCCTTTTAGTGAACACTTTGGCATGAACTTAACCCGTAGAACTTTGCTTGGGTTAATCAAATATCCACAAACCTTAGATAAACTACAGCACAATATTGAGCCTGAATTACCTGCCAATTATCGTCAGCTAAAAGCCGACAACTGGCACCCACCAAAAGGCTTGTATTTAGACGATATTGATATGATTAATTGGGTGCTTGACCCGCTATGTCCTGAAGATAAAGCGTTATTCCAACAAGTCGTGACTAAAGAAAAAAAGCACAGTAAAACCTTATTCAAATCATTAGATTGCTCAATTATGGAGTTAGCAGACGATATTGCCTACGGCATACATGATCTCGAGGACGCTATTGTAACCGGTGTAGTTAACCAACAAGACTTTCATCATCAGGTTATTGAAAGACTTCAAGAAATAGATGACGAATGGCTGCAAAGCTACAGTAAAACATTAACGGAAAAACTGTTTAGTCCAAAGCGCTATCAACAAAAAGAAGCGATTGGTGGCTTAGTAAATTACTTAATTACGGCTGTCGAATTAGTCGATATCAATGAGCGTAAAGCTTGTAACTTTCAAGAACCACTGTTACGTTTTAATGCTGTTCACCCTGCTATGCCGGCTAAAGCACTGCAGATATTCAAAGATTTTGTTTTTCACTATGTTATTAAGCAAACATCTATTCAGCAGTTAGAATACCGTGGTCAGCAAATCGTAATGGAGCTTTTTGAAGCTTTATCATCAGACCCTGAACGCTTGCTACCTAAAGCCACCGCTCAGCGCTGGCAACTGGCAATTGAGCAAAACGTAAACCCACATAGAGTTATTGCCGACTATGTCGCTGGTATGACCGATGAATACGCGACTAGGCTTTATCAAACTTTATTTTTACCGATAGGACAAACAGGTTTTGGTAAGCATGATTACTAAGCGAATAGCAGGTGAATTATCAAGAACAAAAAGGAAATAAATCCAAGTAAATCTGCGTTCGAGTATGACAAATGAAACGCTTGTGCATTATTGCACAAGCCTTTCACACCTATACCCTGTACCTTTCAACAAATTAAACGCTTCAAGCTAAACTTTTATTGCACATAATGACTAAACCCAAGTGGGGGTTACTTAACTGTTTTTTTGATAAATCGCACACACTGCGCCGGCAGGGTCTTTAATTACCGCATATTTATCGCTGCCCATAGACTTCACTTCCGACACTAAAGATCCACCTTTTGCTTTTACTGCCACAATTGATGCTTCAATATCAGTGACCAGAAAATAAGGTAGCCAAGCTGGTGGTAAATCTTTATTTACTCCCTGTGCATGACAAACTCCAGCAACAGCCTCGTTATTAATAGGCTCAAGCATGGCGTAATCGTCATATTCACCCATAGCAATATTTTCAGTTTTCCAGCCAATTACATCTTCATAAAAAGATTTTACTTCAGTGGCATTGGTTACAGATAAATCCAACCATGCCATTGTGCCTATTTTAGAATCACTCATATTAACGCTCCGTTTGTTGTTTTGGGTTTCTCGGGTAAAACTTATCAGGTAAACAATTTATATGCTCAAAAAATCGCGTGTCTTTGTAAGGTAGCTTCATAAAACCAGAAATGCCAACGCCCGTGATTGTTGGTAGCAACTGCAAAATATCTGCTAAGCATTGTTTAAATTCGGCTTCTTTATCATGATTAAGCAACATCAAGTAACTGTGAATTTTTAAGTGTCGTGGTAGAACTTCAAAAATAATACAACCTGAATGATGAATTTGATTCAAGCGTGCTAATACCGCCATAATTTCATCCGGTAAATATAGATATTCATCCGGATCTTTACCGTCTTCAAAATAAGAATGCAAACGGGTGATATCGTCCATAATAGCAACGTCACTTACATCATAACTTATCACTTGTTCAGGTATTGCTTGGAAAGGTTGCTCTTCATCATCACGCTCTACATGTAAGGTATTACGGGCATTGAATAAGCAACTTTTAAACACCCCTACTCTGAAAATACCTTGCGCAAGGCGGATCATATTATTCACCGCACTTTGAAATGAAAGCTTCAACTTTGGATCAAACAATGACAGGTTAGAGTCGATATAAACCCCGTCTTTTTCCCAACGAATCGCTAGGCCACCTACTACTGGAAAATTAGCTAAACGACTAACTGCCGCTATAAAAGCTTTTTCAGTATCGCCCATTCCCATCAGAAAGTTTTTGAAATATTTCTCTAACTGAACATCATCGACATCACTTAATTGTTCGAAGTCAGAAGTTTCTCGCAAAAAAGACTTTCGTGAGCCATAAACCACAGTATCCATATCTTTATGAAAATTTTTACACCACACTGGCACTAAAGGTTTTATATCGACAGGTAGTGGCGGGTCAGCCATAACAGTATTTTTTAAAAGTGATAGATTCTTGAAAAAATAATCACCGGCCTTATTACGAGTTTTTCGGTCTTTACTTAGCATGCCCGTTAATATCTGCGCCAATAATTTTGGTAAACCTAAAGATGCAGGTGTAATAACATCGCAGCCATAGCGGCACGACTGCCCTGAAGCAAGCGCATATAATGTTGCAGCGAGTCCTTGCTCATCAAAACGAGGTGATGACATTTCACCGCTAATTTGTTCATGACCAATAAAATAAACATCACCTAAACGAGCATTACTATTTTGTAAGTCACTGCTCATTAAATCCATGATGTTGTTAGCTGTCGTCTGCCCATTTACATCAAGCTGGGCATGCACTGCTGAACCCCAATCGACAAGATAAACCTTCTCTGTTTCAGGATCAAAAACCACATTTGACGGTTTTATATCACCATGTACATAAGGCTTTCCTTTTACGTGCTGACGGGTATCACGCAAGTAATTAAGCAACTCAGCAAGCTGTATGGCAATTTTAACCACTAGTTCGCTTGGCAAAGGCCCTTTTTGAAATGATAGCTTCTCTAGATCTATGCCCGGCGCCCTTTGCATATGGACGATAGATTGACGTTTGATTTTATAGTAGCCAATAATTTTAGGGATACGTGAGTGTGATAATTGTCGTTGAATGTCGGCTTCTTCAGCTAAACGGTCTTGTACATGCTGAGGCAAATTTATTCGAGAGAACTTAAATACTTGTGATTGTCCATGTTCGTCTTCACCACCAAAAACAAAACCATAAGCGCCCTTGCCAATTAACGAAATATTTTGATAGCCCAACAAAGTTAACTGCTGCTTACAAAGCTCAACCCATTGTTTTAATTTGGTTGCATCTTCATGATTTAATAAATAAATCGACTGTTCTTCAGCGATATAAAAATGTTGAAGCTTTTTCTCTGTCACTTAATTTCCTTAACAGCTCAGGGCTAGACACCATCAAATTATCATTGATATTAAACCAAATTGATATGGTTAATTAGCCGGATAAATTATTTAAACAAACCAGTAAATTGAAGAAGTTCATTTATAAGTTTTAGCCCTTGATAACTTCACCTTTAAAAATCATTATGCGATAGTAAGAGTCATCTACTAAATAATAAAAGCTAAAGTATAAAATGAATAACATTAAAATCTTAGTCACGCTCTTTGTCGGCATATTTATTGGTTATGTCATGGCAAACGTCATTAGTTTAGATGCAAATAGTCAAAATAATTTAACTGCTGATATGTCTACTGAAGCGCCCAGAAAAATTGAACGCGTTTTGATAACCAAGAAAAACATTGAAAAAGACGTAGAGAAACCATCTGCCAAAGAAGTTTACATCATTGAAAAAGATGAAGATGAAGTGATCGAAATTTACAACACAGTTCAGGATACTAGCGACTCTAAATACCAACAACTGGAGACCGCCTATCAATTAGCTAAAAATAAAATTGCATTATTGCAACTAAAACTGGAAGAGTTTGATGATAGCAATGTATCTACTAGCCAAATGGAAGCTTTAGTGGATGAGCCATTTAAAGGTATTATAAACAGTTTTACCGGTGTTACACGGGATCAAATTTATAACTTCCATCAAGCGGAAGAAGATGCCGACTGGGGTTTCAACATGCAAAATAATATCAGTGACTTCATTAATACGCATTATGAAGTAAATGATATAAATTTAGTTTCTGTTATTTGTAAACAACAGCAATGTGAAATTCAAGTTATACAACACGCTGATGACGCTTGGAATAAAATCTCCCAAGACTTAATGGAGCAAGATTGGTGGTCGTTTACTTCCACACGTTCATCGGCTGGAAATACTTCTGATGCAAGTAATGACATGGCTATTTATACTTTTTTATCCATGTAGTTATCGTTTGATCTGGAGCTTATAAAAATGTAGGACTTAGGTTATGTCTAGAACTTATAACCTGAGCATTCATCCTGAATATAAAAAAGGTCTACAAATGCAGACCTTTTATTATTTATTTTTACTTAAATAAAGCTTACGACATATGAACTAGCATGTTACTTGGCTCTTCAAGGAACGACTTCCACAAGTTACAAAAACGAGCAATGGTGCCCCCGTCAATTGTACGATGATCGCCAGACCAACTTACTTGCATAATTGAACGAGCTTCTACTTCGCCTTTATCGTTAAAGCGTGGTAGTTTTTGTAATTTACCTAACGCTACGATTGCCGACTCAGGTTTATTGATAATAGGTGTTGCCACCGTACCGCCAATTGCGCCAATGTTTGAAATAGTGATAGTACCGCCTTTTAAGTCAGCAGCTGGCACTCGGCCAGAGCGTGCGTCATTAGTTAAACGTGTAATATCTGCCGCTAAGTCTAAAATAGATTTAGTTTGTACTTGTTTAACATTCGGTACTAATAAACCTACTTTTGAGTCAACCGCCATGCCTATGTTGTGGTCGTCAAAATATGTCAACTCTGTGCAATCTTCATTTACTTGCGTGTTCACTAGCGGGAATTGCTTCAGCGCTAACGACATAGCTTTCATGAAAAATGGCATCATGGTCAATTTAATATCTTGCTTGGCGTAAACTTCTTTAAGTTCACCACGCAATTTAATCAAATTAGTCATATCAATTTCTTCACAATAAGTAAAGTGAGGAATGGTCGATACTGAATTCACCATAGCTTTTGCCATCACAGCTTTTATGCCGCGAATTGGTTCAACACGAGTGCCACCAACAACCGCTTGAGTGGCAACTGGTGCACTAGCAGTGGTTTGTGGTGCTTCATTAAAGGCTAAAACGTCTTCTTTATAAACACGACCTTTTTTGCCACTACCCGGTACTTGATGAATATTAACGTTTAATTCACGAGCGACGCGGCGAACAGCTGGGCTAGCAACGGCTTTCTCGTTAACGACTTTTGCAGTAACGTTAGTCGATGCCGCAACAGGACATGCCGCAGGTTTAACAGCTGCTTTCGGCGCTTCACTGACTGCAGTTTCTGTAGTTACAGAAGCTGCGGCAACTGCTTGGCCGCTCGCTGCAATTTCAATAGCAAATAACGGCTCATGCACTTTAGCAATCTCACCTTTTGCATAATAAAGCTTAACTACTTTACCTTTATGCATAGCTGGAATTTGTACCAAAGCTTTATCGGTCATTACATCTGCAATCGGCTGATCTTCTTCAATTAAATCGCCTTCAGCAACTAACCATTCAACCAATTCACACTCAACAATACCTTCACCTATATCAGGCAAAATAAAGTCTTCTATTTGTGTACCATCAACATCTGCTTGAACAGGCGCAGCAACTACTGCCGTTTCAGCGATTACAGTTTCAGTAACGCTACCACTTGTTGCTGTGCCTTCAGGTGTCATGGCAAATAAAGGTTGGTGAACTTTAGCAATTTCGCCTTTCGCGTAATAAAGCTTATCAACCACACCTGAATGCATTGCAGGTATTTGAACCAAGGCTTTATCGGTCATTACGTCAGCCACGGGCTGATCTTCAACAATGACATCACCTTCTGCTACTAGCCATTCCACCAGTTCACATTCAACGATACCTTCACCAATATCTGGTAATATAAAATCAATGCTCATGCTTTAAAATCCTAGTAAGTCATACTGTTTTTAATTGCTTCATAGATCTTTAAGTGATCTGCAGCGTATTCTTTTTCAAGGGCTAATGGATAAGGTGTATCCATGCCACATACTCGAGCAATTGGCGCTTCTAAATGTAAGAAACATTCTTGCTGAATAGTTGCCGCAATCTCACTGGCAAAACCTGCTGTTAATGGTGCTTCTTGAGAAACAACAAAACGACCCGTTTTAGTCACAGAGTTAGCCACTGTTTCTACATCCCAAGGTAAAATCGTACGTAAATCGATAATTTCACATGAAATGCCGTCTTTTGCCGCTAATTCAGCCGCTTTTTCAACGATTTCAACTTGAGCGCCCCACGCTAATAACGTGATGTCAGAACCTTGTTGGACAACTTCGGCTTTACCTAAAGGTAATTGGTAATCTTCTTCAGGTACTTCGCCAACCGATGCACGGTATAAACGTTTCGGTTCAAAAAATATCACCGGGTTATCGTCACGAATTGACGCCAGTAATAAACCTTTAGCTTGATACGGGTTACGTGGCACAACCACTTTTAATCCTGGTGTATGAGCAAAGTAAGCTTCTGGCGATTGGCTATGATATAAACCGCCGGCAATTCCGCCACCGTATGGTGTACGAATTGTTAGCTTACCAACATTAAACTCATTACCACTACGGTAACGAAATTTTGCAGACTCGTTCACTATTTGGTCAAACGCGGGAAAAATATAATCAGCAAACTGAATTTCAGCAATTGCTGTACTACCTTGCGCTGCCAAGCCATTAGCAAAACCGATAACACCTTGCTCTACTAGTGGAGTATTGAAACAACGGCTTTTACCGTATTTTTCTTGCAAACCACTTGTTGCACGGAAAACACCGCCAAAATGACCAACATCTTCACCAAAACAAACCGCACGTTCGTTTTCTGCCATTACAGTATCAAGCGCGTTATTAATCGCTTGTAATAAATTCATTTGCGCCATTACTTAATTCTCCCTGCAGTAAACGGATAAGCTTGGGGATATTTTTTAATATGTACTTTTAGATCGTCAAACTGACTTTGTAACAATGGTGGTACTTGGTCATAAACGTCTGTAATTAAATCTTCAACCGGTGGTTTAGCAATTTTTTCTGCAACTTTAACGGCAGCTAACACTTCATCACGTAACTTTTCGAATAAAGCAGTTTCTTGTGCTTCGTCCCACCAACCTTGCGCTAACATCCAGTTTTTCATGCGAAGAATAGGATCATGTTCTTGCCATTTAGCTTCTTCTTCACGCGTTCTGTAACCAGACGGGTCATCAGATGTTGAGTGAGCACCTAAACGATATGACATCGCTTCAATTAAAACTGGCTTGCCTTCTTTAATCGCGTATTCACGGGCTAACTGCACTGCAGAAATAACCGCTAAAATGTCGTTACCATCGATACGAATTGTTTTCATACCGTAACCAACACCACGTGAAGCGATACCGTTACCTACGTATTGCTCTTCAGAAGGTGTTGAAATAGCATAACCATTGTTACGACAGAAGAAAATAACCGGTGATTGATGCACTGCCGCCATGTTTAAACCGGCATGAAAGTCACCTTCAGAAGCTGCGCCTTCACCGAAATAACAAATGGTTACCGCGTCTAAACCTTGCAGTTTTTGACCGTAAGCATATCCTGCCGCTTGAGGAATCTGCGTACCTAGCGGTGATGATATCGTCATATAGTTCAACTCATTACTACCGTAATGGATTGGCATTTGACGACCTTTACCTAAATCTTTTTCATTACTGAACATTTGGTTCATAAAGTTTTCAAGGCTAAAGCCTCGAAACATTAATGCACCTTGCTCACGGTACTGCGCCATGATCATATCTTGATCTTTTAAGCCTGCAGCACCACCAACACTAGCGGCTTCTTCGCCAAGTGCTGCCATATAAAAACTGATACGACCTTGGCGCTGTGCAGCGACCATACGCTCATCTAAAACACGATGAAAAGCGAGTGTTTTATAGGTTTTAGTGGCAAGTTCTTGATCAATTTCTGGCATGGCAGCATTTTCATAAATGCTACCATCTTGTTTCAATATCTTAAGGATTGGAATTTCAACTGAATGACCATCAATAAAAGCGGGTTCATGTACGACCGGGCTTTCGCTATATATGTCAGTGTTCATAGCCTTTTCTCTTTTTTATTAACCTTGGATGCAAGGTGACATTGTAAAATTACCTTGCGTTAACTAATGAAAGTATAGAAGTTTTCAGCGCAAGATGAATAATTATGTCGTTGTAATGAATTTTTGGTTGTAATAATCGCATGCACTTTACCTTTACGTAAACTGAAAAACAAGTTTAGCAAGAAATGTTAGCAGTGAAATTTACAGAACAGCGAGCATAATTCTTTACAGTTATACTCGCAATTCACAAGCCATTAACTTGGTCCGTTATACCAGCAGTATTTTTACTTAGCTAATAAGCTGATCATAAGGCATAAAGTTACTTAAATAGCTGAAGTACAAGTTTTACGTTCCAGATATAACCTAAGTACCTATTTACCTAAAGTTATGTCCCTTTAGGCACAGGTTATTTGTTCCAGACATAACCTAAGTGCCTAAGTCCCTTTAGGCAAGGGTTGTTGGTGTTACCGTTAATAATGCTCTTTGGCCAATAGCGACATTAGCATTTGGGAAAATAATAGCTTCACCATCTTGCTGTGTTTTAACTTCATTATTACCATCAATAGCCAATACATGCCCTTTAGGGAAGTCGGTAAAATTTTCAACATCATCGGCAAAAGTTAATGAGAAGTTTTCATTTTGGCGATCAATGACTTGCGATATTTCATAAAGATTAAAGTCTTCAGCTTGGTATGGTTTTAACGCAAGATCTTGCCCTGAAACCAGCTTAGTTAAGGTATCTCTAACTTGTACAAACTGGCTCATATCATTTTCACCGAACGGACGAACTTTTCCTAATTCAACTGTAAAGGCATCTGCGCCAAATTCATTTGATGAAAAGTAGCTAAACGTAGTGGTCGGTGAATGCGATAATAAAATAGTGTTAACACCACAAGCATTTAAAAACTGTAATTGACTTTTCTTACGTGGCGCACCGTGTAAAAAAGGATAAACCGCAAACTTGTCACACTTTGAACCACGAATAGCGGTATGTAAATCATAATGACTACGTTGACGATCCTCGCTTGAATCTTTACTTAACTCACTACCCGCTTTAAAGAATTCTCGAACGGTATTTTCCAACAACAATGCACGGTGGCGTTCTTTATTGATTAATCCTGCGCCCTGACCTTGGTCTTGCGAATGCCCACCAGAGAATAAGCGATTCATATTTTCTTCAACAAATCGCTCAGCGATGTTCATTGATGCTGGGTTGCCAAAAATAAATAACACACGCTCAGCAAGCATTAACTCTCCACGAATTAATTGCCCAATAATATCGCTACAAATTTCAATCGGTGCAGTCTCATTGCCATGTACTGCACTCGACAAAACAATATCATGATGGGTAACACGATTCTTCGGTTCAAAAGTAATTAGACCAGTTTCTATTACCGTAACTTTACTGACTGTTTTAGTATCTTGATGCGTCACTTCAAAAGTAAAACCACCATTAGGTAACGACCATTCATTAGCACGAGTTATAGATAAAAAGTCACCACTTTGTTGTAAAGCAGTTGCTAAGGATGTAGTTGAATTAGATAAATCGGTCACGCGTTTTCACCTGTAGTTTGGTCGTTTATATAGCTCGATTATAAAGTCGAATGTTAGAGTGGATTAATTCGAGCGCTTAGCACTAACTAAAGTAAAGCCTCACCAACTCCTATTAATTCCTGGGCGTTATTATACAAGATTTGCCGCTTTACGTCCTCGTATTGACAACTTTATATCTGTTATGAATGATTATTCATTTTTAACTTTTAGGTGATAAACCTATTTATTTCGTGCTCTTAAAGCGAGGTATTACGTTTATTTGCAAATATTGCTAGTTGTTCGGTGTGACTTAATAAATGTTTATCGCCAACCTTACCGTGCCCGGGAACGACTACTTTAATGTTTGAATATTTATACTTTACTTTCTGTATTGATAGTGGCCATTCAGCAATAGCTGCATCATTTATATTGCCTAAACTTTTGCTGCCAAGGCTTTTAACAAAGCAACCTCCAAATAGTATTTCATTTTTCGCTAGCCATACCACAATATTGTCTTGGGTATGACCAAGTCCAGGATAATACACTTCAATAAGACCATTAAATAGCTGGACATTTTCCGTTGTTATTTCATCACTCGCTTGCACTAAATCATTTAGTTTCAACAATCGATTGGTTAAACGGGTTGCAAAGGTTTTTATCTTCAAATTATTTAACGTCGCAATACCTCCACTCGCATCTTCATGAAAGTGTGTAATAACCGCACTTTTCACCTCAAGCCCTTTTAACTCAGCCCATTCAATTATTTTTTTTGTATCTTGTTTTGTCCAAGGCGTATCAATGACATGTGCTTCATCTCCCTCAATAACAATTAAACCCGAAGCGGCAACCACACCGTACGGCTCAACTTTTTTATAAGAAACATGTTGGTATACATCATCAAATAATTGAATGATTTTAAGTGTTGGCAGTTTTGTTTCAGCCCAAAGACAACTAGAAAAAAATATAAAAAGTAAGGTAATTAATTTCATTTTCTCAAGCTTTCAAAAAACTTCATAATATTTTCTCTCTTAAAATCAATGCGTGACAGACTTTTAATTCAGGTTCTGGGTCAATTAAAAAGCTCCTCGATAATACGTATTATTGACTTTTTTTTGCTTTTTTTAGTACTTCAAGGATTTTTGCATTCATTTTCGATTCAGCAATTTTTAGTGCTGTTTGGCCGCGATTATTTTTAAGTGTAATGTCCGCACCATTTTCGAGTAAATATCTAAGGTTTGTTAGTTTACTTAAATAGGCTGAATCCATAAGAGCAGTATCTCCATTATTATTCGCTAAGTTTACATTTGCCCCATAGGAAATTAATAATTTGAAAAGCTCAAAATTATCGCTGTTCCACCCTGCTATAATTAGTGCGCTATCACCAGATGAAGTTTGAGCATCTATATTCGCTCCTTGTTTAATCAGTGATTTAATGCCTTGGAACAAATCTTTTTCGTGCAGGAACTGTGTTATAAAAAGTGGTAAAACACTACTTTCAACCGGATGAACATTAGTCCGGTTAGATGTCACCTTCTGCAACATTCTAAAATATTCCTTACGTTTTTGTTGTAATGAAAATTCAAACAATGACACTTTATTGATCCTAATGTTGTCAATATTCACCCCACTGTTAATCAAGACTCTTGCTAATTCTGATCGATCTAAAACTACAGATTGATAAAAAGCTTCTTGTATTATTTCTTTATCTTTAATAACTGCGCTAGTAATCGCTTGGCTTAATGCTTCTTTATCATTATTTAGAATTGCAGCAATTAGTGGGTGTCTAGGGATAATAGCTACTGCTGTTTCGTTCATTAAACTTTTAAGCCAAGAATAATGAGAAGAGACCCTAGTATAGTATTCAGCCACACCATAATGACCTTCTTTATAACCGTTACCCACTTGGTATGAGCTAACACCAATAACATAGAGCTTGTCAGCATATTCAATAAATGCAGGTCCACCGCTATCGCCCCGAGAACTAATTCCTTCATAAATAGTGCTTTTTGGTGGCCGATTGAATGTGAAACCAAGGACATGTTTGTTCACCATATCGACGGTATTAGTGGCACCTCGTTGTATATAGTCATCACGTATTAGGCCATCTTTACCATTACCAAATGTTCCTCTGCCAACAAAGACAACAGGTTGGCCATTTTCGTTATATTCTTGGTAAAGCATAGCTGGTTTACCTGTCTCAATAGGATCTTTAAGCTGTACAAGCGCAATATCATTAAACTCGTCATTGTTATTGTCGAATTTTGGGTGAATAAAAATCTTCTCTAATCTATATTGCGCATCAATATGTTTGACATAAAAAAGGCTATGCTCTTTTCCTGCCAAACAATGTGCGGCAGTTAATACCCAACTGACATCAATTAATGTCGCAGCACACCCACCTACATAAGCTACGGAAGGAGAAAACTGTTGCCCTAAAGCTAGGTACTCTTTGTCTTCAACATCATGCCTTATTACAATTGCCTCAGCACTGCTAGCGATAAGCCAGCCAATGCATAGAGATGTTTTTAACAACTTCAATATCATTATTCAAATCCCATTTTTAGATCTATATGTTTTTTTAAGTAAGGCTGTCATTTGACGCGAATTTAAGCTTAATTTCTACAAATTGTATAACTAAAAAATATAACCATATATGACCCCATTTGGGCAAGAAATTCAAATTAAGCCGTAATTATTTCATATAGGTTTAAACGGTTTTTAATATTAAAATATTTAGAACTTAACAATGAATACTCAGAAATAAAGTTTAATAAATTGAGAGCATGTCAGGGCTTGAAAATACTGGCTAACATCCCTTATAAGCGATGTGAATGTCTAAATGTATTGCGTGAAATTGCTCTCCATAACCATACCTTTTCTTTAAAAAATAAATATTTACCTTGTTCATTACAAGTAGTCAACTTATTATCTTTATCAAAATAATGAGTGAGTTATGATGTCAAAGCCGCAAATATTGGTTGTCGATGACAGCCCGGAAATTCGTTTAAGTGCCGCCTTTATTCTAGAAGATCAAGGTTTCAGCGTAATTGAAGCGCAAAATCATCACTATGCTCAAACTGCCTTATCTGAACATCATATTGACTTAATCTTGCTTGATATGAACTTTTCCTTAGATACCACTTCAGGAGAAGAAGGCTTAAGGTTTTTAACTTGGATCAGTAAATCTGACTTTGTTATACCAGTCATCGCGATGACTGGTTGGTCTAATGTTGACTTAGCTGTTAATGCCATGCGTTTAGGAGCTTGTGATTTTGTTGAAAAACCTTGGAATAATCAACGATTAGTGCAAATTATCCGCCAGCAATTAAAAATGGCTGGATTGCAAATTCAAAATCAAAAACTTAAACAACAACTTGAGCCTGTTGCAGAGCAAGATTTTAATTGGCGCTCTAAGTCTATGGTTACATTATTAGGGCAAATAAAATCAGTAGCGGCGACTGACGCAAGTATTTTATTAACTGGAAATAATGGCACCGGAAAAAGTTATTTAGCCAAACGTATTCATCAACAGTCAGATCGTGCTAATGATGCATTTATTGCGGTTAATATGGGTGCAATTTCAGAATCATTATTTGAAAGCGAAATGTTCGGCCATAAAAAAGGGGCATTTACTGATGCCAAAGAAAATCGTATCGGTCGATTCGAGCTATCTAAACATGGCACTTTGTTTTTAGATGAAATCGCTAATATTCCCCAGTCTCAGCAAGCTAAGTTATTACGAGTTTTAGAATCAGGTGAATATGAAGTTTTAGGCTCAAGCCAAACTCAACATGCTGATAGTAGAGTAATTAGCGCCACCAATGGCGATATAGCTAAAATGATATCTGATGGTGTATTTCGTGAAGACTTGTATTTTCGCTTAAATACCATCGAGCTAAGAGTGCCAACGCTGCAAGAAAGGCTCGAAGATATTGCGCCTTTAGCGAAACATTTTATAGCAATGTATGGAAAAAAATATAAACGCGATGAATTAACACTAAGTTCATGTGCGATAAACGCATTACAAGCCTATCATTGGCCGGGAAACGTGCGCGAGATGAGCCACTTAATGGAACGTGCTGTTTTGTTAGCTCATGGCAACAAGCTTTGTAAAGAAGACTTACATTTATCTAACCTTAAAAAAAACAACGCTATGCCAATGATGACATTGGAGCAAGCAGAAAAGATACTGATAGAACAAGCACTAGCAAGAAGTCATGATAATGTCCCCAAGGCAGCCATAATGTTAGGCCTGACTAAATCTAGTATGTATCGACGATTGGAAAAATATGGCATTAAAGAACAGTCCTAACATGAGTAATACAGCAACCAAAATCTAGGTATATTCAATGCTTATTAAAGTAGCATCTAAATGAAGAAGATAAAGCTAACCGTTCGCCAGTTGCGACAAAAAGCCAGCGGGATAACTTCGCCATTTGTTTTTAATTCTTTAGAACAATTGTTGAAGGCTTGTTTTATTGGCGCCAGCATACTCTTTGTTGGGCTTTGGCTAGTAATAGGTCTGTTACAACAATGGAATTTGGTCAATATAGCATTAACTAGTGCCGCCGTATTATTACTAGTATCGTTATGTTTTTCTTATATATATAAAAGAACTATGGTTGCATTTAAGCGTGCAAGCTTACACTTGGATGCAGTGCGTAATAACGACTTTTGTCAGTACGCCAAACCGGCTTTTAATACCGGCAGAGTAATTGAGTTTCATAATGGACTAGAGAACTTAAGCTCGCACTTACAATTACTTAAATCTCGCTATGATCAGCATATATTTTTGGTCTACCAACTAATAGAACAACTCGACAGTCCTATTTTGGTTTTTGATCAACAACCGAAACTAACCTATGCCAACAGCGCTTTTAACGAGCTATTCCCTCAACCTTGGCAGATTTTTAGGAACTCTTCGCCGGGGCTACTTGGGCTTGAGTTTTCAGATAACAAATGGCGTTTCAAAGATAAGCAGCGTGACGGTAAATGGCAAATTAGACACAGTGAATTTATTGAACAAGGAAAAAATCATCAACTGATGGTGTTTGTTAATATCGAGTCGGCTCTTAGACAAAATCAACTTTGCGCTTGGCAACAGTTAATTCGTGTTTTAGGCCATGAAATCCATAACTCATTAACCCCTGTGTCTGCTTTAGCACAAGGACTGTCAGCTAAGGCTGCAAGTGAGAGAGAAAAACAAGCGTTGACGGTTATCACAGAACGCTGTCAGCACTTGCAAGACTTTGTCAGTAGGTATGCGTCAATAACTAAGCCATTTCATTTAAATTGCCAAATGATCTCCACCACCAACTTAGCTAAAAATATTCAAGCATTGCTCAAGGATATAAATATTGAGGTTGAGTTTAACGCGCAGCGCATTTGGGCTGATCCAGCATTTATCGAACAAGTGCTATTAAATATCGTTAAAAATGCCGATGAAGCTTCTGAACCTAGTTCAAAAGTGAAAGTTATATTTAGTGAAACAAAACGCTCGTCATTAATTCAAGTAATCGATAGCGGTCATGGCTTTGCTAATCTGGACAACCTGTTTGTCCCGCTATATTCGACCAAGCAAAATGGGCAAGGTATAGGGCTGAGTTTTTGTCGAAACATTATCGAGCATCATAAAGGGACAATTGAACTGGTTAATAATACTAGCTCCGTCGGCGTTACTGTTTCCATTTCTTTACCAATACTGAACACTGAAAACAGCTAAGTTAAATTTATTTCATCATCGAAAAATAGTTATAATTTTCTAAATAAAAGATTAACTTACACTAAAACTCATGCCTTTGTGAACAACCAACCACACCTCAAAATAAGTTCGATTTTGGGTCTGAAAAGTTCACTAGCGGACCCATTCATTACTAAAACACCTCACAAAAACCACAACCACTTGATTTTAATCAATATTTCATACTGGCACAATAATGGCACTAGCATAAGTAGATTTCGTTCTAATTATTCAAGGCCTCCACTAAATGGATGTAAAAAAAACTAAAGTTGCGCAAAGTAAATTAAAATCTTATCCAGTTATTATAACCTTGGCTTTGTTCATCCTTGCTGCTGTGTGGTATATCAGCACGAAAGAAATGTCTTCATCAGTTAAACGTAGCGACTTACTTTTAGGCATCGTAAAGCAAGGTGATCTACAAGTTGAAATTGAAGGCTACGGGGCTTTGCGATCAGATAAACAGCTGCTTATCACTTCTTTGACCAGTGCAACAGTGCAAGAAATAGTGCTAAAGCCTGGCGCATTTGTTTCCGCAGATAGCGTTATTGTCCAACTGGCAAACCCTGAACTACAACAACATGTAAATAGCGCCACCCAAGAACTCTCTCAACGAAAAGCCAACTTACGCCAACTCAAATTAAACCAAAAAAGAGAACTGCTGAACGAAAGTGCGGCTTATGCCGAAATGGAAGCTAGTTATGAAACAGCGAAAGTAAAATTACAAGCGCTATCAGGTTTAATCGAATCGGGAATTGTCTCTGCGCTCAGCTACCAAGAAAGTATAGTTCAAGAAGCACAACTTAAAAAACGTTTAGCTATTCACAAGCAAAGAACTGCTGCACTTAAATCCGTAAATCAAGAAGCTATTAATATTCAACTCGAACAAATTAAACAGCAACAAGGGCAATTAGATATCGCGCAAAATCGACTTGACCGCCTAACAGTTAAAGCCGGTTTTGATGGCGTGTTACAGCGCCTCTCTGTGGAATTAGGCCAAAGTTTAGCGTCAGGACAGGAAATAGCATTAATAGGTAGTGTGGAAAATTTAATTGCTTTAGTGCGGGTACCACAAAGCAAAGCGCAACAAATTTTTATTGGCCAACAAGCTATTGTAGATACCCGTCGTGACAAGATAATGGGTACAGTTTCAAGAATTGACCCTGTCGTTGTAGACAATACTGTTGAAGTTGAAATTGCCCTACCCAATCAACTACCGGCTAGTGCTCGCCCACAGTTAAGTGTTGATGCCGTGATTATCACCGATACCTTAACAAATATAACTTATATGGAACGCCCTGTTAATGGCAAAGCCTATTCAAAAATTAGCTTATATAAGCTCGATGATTCAAATAACTATGCACAAAAATCACAAGTAGAATTTGGTAAAGAAGCAGGCCGTTATATTGAAATTATTAAAGGTGGCAAGGTAAACGACAGCTTTATTGTTTCGGATTTATCTCACTTAAAAAATTCAGCAATCACTATAGACAGCTTTTAGATTACATTAAAAAAATAGCGTTAATTATAAACACATATAAATCATGATATATAAGGAACTACACATGACTGAAATAAAAATAGAAATGAAGAATATTGGTAAAGTTTTTGAAACTGATGACATAGAAACCCACGCCCTTAAAGACGTCAATATTGTCATTCGTGCTGGCGAATATGTTTCTATCGCGGGCCCGTCTGGTTGTGGTAAATCTACTTTGTTGTCGTTATTGGGTTTACTCGATATGCCAAGTTCAGGCACGTACACAATCGAGGGGCTTGATGTGAGTTCACTTTCACTTGACGAGGCCGCAAGTATTCGAAATGAAAAAATCGGATTTGTATTTCAATCATTTAACTTAATTGACGAACTATCAGTTTTTGATAACGTCGCATTACCTTTGCAATATAAAAAAGAATTGCCGTCAGATGAATTTATCAAAACGCGAGTTGAGGCCTGTTTAAAAATGGTTGAAATGAGCCATAGAGCCGGCCATAAGCCGAACCAATTATCCGGTGGTCAACAGCAGCGCGTTGCAATTGCACGCGCACTAGTTGCTGACCCTGCAATTTTGCTAGTCGATGAGCCTACGGGTAACTTAGATTCACAAAGTGGTGACACTGTGATGGCCGTTTTAGCCGATCTCAATAAAAATGGCACGACTATTTGTATGGTAACGCATGATGCGCGTTACGCTGACATGGCAAAAATACAACTTAAGCTACTTGATGGCCAAATCGTTAAAGATGAAACATTAAAGGTGGCAGTATGAGGAAATTTATCCTACAACAAAAGCAGGCTTGGGCCAGTTTAAAAAAGAAACCGGGGTTTGTCTTAACTGTACTAATGACCATGGGGATTACTTTAGGCGCTTTATTGTGTGCTGTAACATTAAATTATCTGCTACTTGTTGAGCCTCTGCCTTACCCAGAACAAGAGCGTTTATTTGTTGCAGAACACGTACTTCTTGGCGCAGAAAAGGAATCTAAAGGTGTTGCATTTACCTATCCAGGTTTAGTGCATCTGTACAAAAGCAAAGTAGCCTTCGAGCAAGCAGCAATGATGAGTTATGGCCAAGATGTCATCATCTCTCATAACAGCCAACCTTTGGTAAATACCGCTTATGTGACACCTGAATTACATCAAATTTTGGCATCGCCAATGGCCATTGGTAGATTCTTTGAAGCCAGTGAAGCTATGGGTACTAGTAATCCTGTTGCCATACTAAGTTACAGTACATGGCAAAAAGAGTTTAATGCAAGTAAAGATATCCTTGACCAAAAAATTAATTTAAGTGGTGTAAGTTATAGCATTGTTGGCGTATTAGCTGAAAATTTTGTTGAGCCTGAATTGGCTGAAACTGGCCGTGAAACACACGTTTGGATGCCATGGGATTATAATCATACGGGAGAAGGACAACGACAAAGTTTCGGCAACATCAGTGGCAACCTTAAATTTATCGGGCAGTTAAAGAATGGTATTAGTCAAAGTCAAGCTGAGCAACTGTTAACCCCATTAGTGAGTGACCGTTGGCAAGAAGGCGTTATGGAAATTGATTTTTTCAAAGGCTGGTCTATTGATATACGTATTCGTTCAGTAAAAGAAGTTGTTATCGGTAAAAGTGAGTCGATTGCGATTATGCTATTGGCTGGTGTCGTTGGTTTAGTGTTAATTGCTTGCGCAAACATCTCTAACCTATTTATGTCACGCACTGCTGAAAAACAGCGCCAAATGGCGATTCAAGCGGCTATTGGCGCCACTAAAAAACATTTATTTAAAGCGATGTTTGCTGAAACTAGTTTACTGATGTTTATGTCTATCATCATTGCCTTGATTCTAGCCAAAGTCGGTTTTTATATCATGCAACAGTACTTAGCTGAGGTATTACCTCGCGTTAATGAGTTGTCTTTCACCCCAATAACTTTTGGCAGCGCGATAATAGTTACTCTTATATTTGCTTTGTTTTTCGCTAAATTAAGTACACGTATGATTAACTACAGAGCACTAAATACCACGTTACAAAGCAGTGGTAAAGGCAGTGGCTTGCAGGTTTCTAAAAAAACTCGTCAAGTATTAATTGCAAGTCAGGTTGCCTTAGCGACCGTACTGGTTTTTGCCAATTTCAGCTTACTAAAAGATGCAGTAAAAACCATCAATGCGCCGATAGGTTTTAACACTGAGAATATATCAACTTTGATCTTAAATTTCTCTTCAACTAACTTTCCAACAAATGAAGAGTCAATACCCATTATGGCTGAAATAATGGAGAAACTGACCGCCTTACCTGAAGTTGAATCACTAAGTCAAGGAAGAACGCCTTTGGGTGGCTATAGTGTTAGAGCATTAACCAATGTGGCTAACAATGAAAGGTACACTCCTTACTTTAAAGGGGTAGATCATAAATACTTTGATATGATTGGGCAGCCATTGGTACAGGGAGATAACTTTACGCTAACACACCGTCGTGATGGTGTTAATGTCATGATTGTAAACCAAGCTTTTGCTAAACAATTAAAAGCTGATGGTGATGTTTTGGGGATGCAAATATCAACAGGTCGTCCCGAGCCATTTAAAGTAATCGCTATTGTCAAAGATATTTCGATTCCCGGCGTTACGGCAATTGACAATGACAATGTGACTGACGGCGTCCCAAGAGTATATATACCCAATAGGCTTGGCGGACAGTCTTTTATACTTAAGCTAAAATCAGGGCAGTCTGTGAGTCGCCAGCAACTGGCGAAATTGTTAGCTGAAGTAGATTCTAGATACTCTGTTTTTAGTTTCAATTCAGACGCTGAGATTCTGACTCGAAGCTTATTTGCTGAAATTACCACCGCAGTGACTACTGCCGTGTTAGCAAGCTTGGTCTTTTTACTTGCCGGCATAGGTTTATACGGTATTTTGAGTTACGGCACGCAACTTAGAAGATTTGAACTTGGTGCCCGCATGGCCATTGGTGCTAAACGTAAACACTTAATCTTATTAATTATTAGTGATAATAGTAAAGCTGTTTTAGCGGGATTTGTTGGTAGTATTCTCTTGTTTGCCATTGCCTATATTGGCTTAAGTGAATACATTCAGCCATTTTTGAACTGGCAAGTGTTACCTATGGTCTTGGCAAGTTTAGTGTTAATAGTACTGGTGACCTTATTTGCCTGTTACTGGCCATTAAGACAATATATTAACCAGCCAGCGATCCATACGTTACGTGGCAGTGACTAAACATGTAAATTGATGTCATTTAAAAGTGGCTTAATAAAGAACTGATATAATAAGTTTAGATTTATAAATGGTGGGATTTATCCCACCTTTTCTATTCTTTATCATGGCGATTTACTATTACCATTTATTATGACGATAATATGACTTGAATCATTTAGGTTGAGTTATCAAACCATTTGTTCAATTAATTTTTTCTTGAATGATATACCACAAGACAAACTAAAGGGATCAACAGTTTTAATGACACAGCCGATAATTAAAGTTCAGCAGTTAGACAAAATATTCAGCACAGATGACATGCTAACTTACGCACTACAAGGCATAGACCTTGAAATTCAACAAGGTGAATATCTCTCAATTTCAGGTCCTTCTGGTTGTGGAAAGTCTACTTTGTTATCAATTATGGGCCTGCTCGATTTCCCGACAAACGGTAAATTATTCTTCGAAGGTGCCGATGTTACAAAGCTAAGCCTTGAACAGGCCGCCACTATTAGAAATGAAAAAATAGGGTTTATTTTTCAACAATTTAACTTGATAGATGACTTAAATGTGTATGATAACATTGCCCTGCCATTAAGGTATGCTGAGCAGCCCCTAAATAAAAAGTTCATCAAAGAGAAAGTCGACCATTATTTGGATCTTGTCGGTATGTCATCATTATATACACGCAAACCTACACAACTTTCTGGCGGCCAACAACAGCGTATTGCAATAGCACGTGCTCTTGTCGCTGACCCATCTGTTTTATTAGTCGATGAGCCCACTGGAAATCTAGATTCAAAAAGTAGCGACCAAATAATGGCAATGCTTGAAGTGTTAAATATTCAAGGTACAACGCTTTGTGTTGTTACGCATGACATTAGATATGCTGAAATGGCAAAGCGTAAAATTTACCTGCTCGATGGGCAAATATTAGGTCAACGTAATTAGTCAAAATAGGTGAGTGATTTAAATCATTTAAAAGTTTATCAAAGTAATAAGAGTTAATACCGTGAGCACGACCAATACGGTGTAACAGAAAGATACTCGAAAGTTCTTAGTTTTATTCTCTTTACTAAATAATGCAACAATAGCGCCGAAGAGCAAGCCTACCATCACAGCTAATATCACTGAAAATGTAAATATAAAGAGATATTCCATTGCCCTTCCTTTTGTCTAATAAACTTTACTTATTAAAAAATTAATCAAGTACTATAGACAATAAAGTATGCCCATCATCAATTTTCCAATGTAAAACTCAGGCGAGCTAATATTCGTCATCAACATGGCCAATAACTTTATTAGCGATTGAATATGAAAACCCTTTAGAAATTAAATGCCGTAATGCTTTTTGTTTTAACTTTAAATCTTCAATGGGCTCATCGCCAAATTTTCTTTGCTTTAATATTAATGCTTTTTCAAAATAATCTTCATCCGTTGTTTCTAAGGTACTGACACATTCATTTATGGTTTGCGATGAAAACCCTTTTGCATATAATTTTTCTTTAATTTTGTTGGGGCCTATATTTTTTTCTGAAAAACTCATGGTTAATCGCTTTGCATAACGAACATCATTCACAATATCTCGTTCTATAAGATAAGCTAAGGCCGGTTCATTAAACTGAGTATCATCCTTAAATAGCAGGTTTGCTTTTTGCAATAACACTTTCGCTGAGTAATCACCATAGCGTTCAATCATCCACAGCATATACGACTTCACACGTTCATAAGATATAACTTGCGGCTTAGCATCTTGCTTTTTTTTATACATAAGAATGGTGATCCTTAATGCTGTCGTATCGGTTATTTTTTATAAACTAAAAAGGTGCCATTGGGCACCTTAAGGATGTTGGATCATTTAACTGATAGCTTGAAACTAATAACTTTACCTACAAGCCAGCAGCAACAAATGCTGCACTAACAAGCTTTTGTGCATCACTTATAATCAGCTGCAAGTGTGCATCGTCAATAAAGCTTTCAGCGTAAATTTTATAAATATCTTCTGTGCCTGACGGACGAGCAGCAAACCAACCGTTTTCAGTGCACACTTTAATGCCACCTATTGCAGCATTGTTACCAGGAGCATGCGACAGTATTTGGGTGATTTTTTCACCTGCAAGCATATCCGTAGTAATTGCTGCCGGTGTTAAAGAAGTAAGCACCTGCTTTTGCTGCAAGTTAGCTACAGCTTCAACTCGGCCATAACAAGGCTCACCTAATTGTGCTGCAAGCTCTTGATACAACTGATATGGGTCTTTACCGGTAACCGCTAACATTTCAGCGGCTAAAAGTGTCATCACAAATCCGTCTTTATCTGTCGTCCAGCAACTGCCATCTTTTGCGATAAATGTCGCACCAGCGCTTTCTTCACCGCCAAAGGCGTAACTTGAGTCATGTAAGCCATCAACAAACCATTTAAATCCAACCGGCACTTCAGAAAGTGGTCGGTCAATTAATTTAGCAACACGGTCGATTAACGAACTAGAGACTAATGTTTTGCCAATTTTACAGGTCGCTGGCCAATTTCTATGGGTCATTAAATAATGAATAGAAACAGCTAAATAATGGTTAGGATTCATCAACCCACCGGTTTTGGTAACAATTCCGTGACGGTCAAAGTCAGGATCATTGCCAACGGCAATATCAAACTTATCTTTTAAGGCAATTAAACCAGCCATGGCATAAGGTGATGAGCAATCCATGCGTATTTTGCCATCTTTATCTAATGGCATAAACGCAAAACTGGCGTCAACTACAGGGTTAACCACCTCAAGATTAAGACCATATTTTTTAGCAATTACTGGCCAGTAATGAATACCCGAGCCGCCCAGTGGATCAACACCAATATGGATACCTGCTTTTGCAATCGCTTCCATGTCAATTACTTGGCTAAGTTCGTCGACATAAAAACTGATAAAATCTTCACGTGTTAATAACGAAGACTGTAATGCGTGAGTGAAATCTATACGCTTAACGTCAACTAATTTACCGGCAATGATATCGTTAGCTCGTTGTTCAATAACTTTAGTTATTTCACCTTCAGCCGGCCCACCATGAGGAGGATTATATTTAATGCCGCCATCTGTTGGTGGATTATGAGAAGGAGTAATGATCAAACCATCAGCTTGTGTAGATTGGCTTTTGTTATGTGCGATTATCAAACGAGAAATTACCGGCGTCGGGGTAAACCCTTCATCAGCTTGAATCACGACAGGAATATTATTAGCAATTAATACCGCGATAGCAGAGGCAAAAGCAGGTTCAGATAACGCATGCGTGTCTTTACCTAAATACAAGGGCCCTTTAAAACCTTGAGCAAGACGGTATTCTGCAACAGCCTGGCAAATAGCTTCAATATGATGCTGATTAAAACTTAGCTTACTGGCATTTCCACGATGCCCGGAAGTACCAAAACTAACCTTTTGTTCAGCAATAGTAATATCTGGAGCCTGTAAAAAATAATCACTCACCAAACGTCCAATATTAATTCTGTCTTGTGGTCTTACTGGTTTGCCTGCATGTTGATGAATTGTCATTTATATTCCTTGTCCTTAAACTTAGTCATACGCTTAGTAAATATTAACTTATATTCTTTAATTTACTCTCTTTAACTTATTCTCTTTAAATTATAGTAAGTCGCGAATATTTTCTACATCTTGCTCATCGTAACCTAATGCTCGACTCACTTCAGTCAACATCATTTTTTTACGGGTAGTATTAGAGTTAGTGATCACCCAAAACGGGCTATCAGGTATCTGGCGCGGTTTAGTGCTGCTGCCACTTTCTGCTAACGCTGCTTCGCTGCCAGCAAAATATAAACGATCACGACCTCGTATCTGGCAAACGGTCGAAAAGTGTTGCCCATGTACTCGGTATAATGCAGCTAAAATCAATAAGAATCGACCTACAGCGCCGCGCTGCATAGCTAACTCTTCTTTGTTAATGTAATTAAATACAGAGCCATTTGCATCAACCACCTCTGTCGGTAATGGTTGCTCAACTGGCGCTTGTTTCACTTCTTCTTTCTCAACCGCTTGGGGTTCAGTAACGGTTTTAACCTCAACATTGTTGTCATTTGGTATTTGTATTAAACGACGTAAAATCGACGATGCGCTTTCGCCGATATACTGGGTATTTGACGCAATGTACTGATAAAGCTCTTCATCTATTTCGATGTTTTTCATTGATGACCCTAGGAAAATTATTATAGATCGCGGCAAGATTATACTTACGTTAATCACAAGTCTCTATAGTGGATCACCAAATGAAGATATTTTTTTTCAAATAATGCCTTAACGACTCATTTTGGCTACGCTGAATAAGTAAATTAATTTTGACTGAATGAGCTGATTAGTTTTTATACTTTCTAAGTTTAGCGCTACTTTTCATAGGTGCTTGTAACTATAATTTATTGCAACAACTGTTAAAAACGAGGACAATTCTGCCCTGAAATAACTATGCACTTTAAAAGAGAGCGTTATGGCGAAGCTACTTAACTACCAACAACTCGGCACCGGTAAAGACATCGTAATTATTCATGGCTTATTCGGTCGTTTAGAAAACCTTAATATGGTCGCTAAAGTTTTGTCAGAAAATTACCGAGTTACCAGTGTTGATGTTCGTAACCATGGTGATTCATTTCACGACAGTGTTATGGACTATCCAACCATGGCCCAAGACGTTTTAAACGTCATGCAGCACCTAGATATTGAAAACGCCATTGTGCTGGGACATTCAATGGGCGGTAAAATCGCTATGCAATTAGCCTTAACAGCACCTGAAAAAGTAACAAAACTCATTATCGCGGATATTGCCCCCGTTGAATATCCAGCTCATCACAAAGAAATAATTTCTGGTTTAAAAGCTATTGACTTAACAGCGGTAAAACAGCGTAAAGATGCCGACAAGCAACTTTCACAATACGTTGACAATGTTGGGGTTAGACAATTTTTGTTGGGTAACTTAACCAGTAAAGAAGGCGTTTACAGCTTTAAATGTAATATTGACAATATTGAAAAAAATTACCCAAACATTATGAAAACCTACCAAGGTAGCCATACTTACAATGGGCCAACGTTATTCATTAAAGGCGCAAATTCAGATTATATTTTGCCCGAACATCGCGATGAAATATTACGTTTATTCCCCGCCAGCAAGGCTCGAATTATTCAAGGTGCAGGACATTGGTTGCATGCTGAAAAGACCAGCGCTTTTAATCGCAGCGTGGAAAGTTTTTTAAATGCTAATTGATCTAGTTCAGGTTTTGATACGCTAAAATCTTTATAATTAAGACACAAACTTAGGCTGACACATTGACTGACAGGCACGGTAGTTATGGATTATTACCCGAAAAGTTGCCACTTATGTTACAAAATTAATGTGTTTAAAAGCAGCGGTATGCTATAGTGCGCCCTGAAAAATTTAGGGTTGATTATGATTGCTGAACACTTCGAGTTAATTGAAACCATCGGGCTGAATTTATTTTTTGCTTTTATCTTTATTTTCATTGGGTTGTCTATCCATGATGTGATGAAGAAAAACGATGTTCCGAAGATGGGCAGGTTCGTGGTTTATTTTGTATTATTTTTAGGGTGTGCCGGTTTTATCGCAAAAGGCATCATTCAGTTTGTTTGGGAAAGCCAAGGCGTTGGCTAAGTAAATAATAAAATGGCAAAAGAAGTAGCAGATTTAACAACCATTGACTTATTTAGCGATGAAAAACGTCCGGGGCGTCCGAAAACGAACCCTCATTCTCGCAGCGTGCAAGTAAAAATAAACAAGCGTAATCAAGTCAAACGCGATAAGAACAATGGTTTAAAGCGTGTAGAGTTTAAGTTGCACACCAGCGTATTTGAACGCCTAGACGCTTTAGCAAAAGATAAGGGTATCAGTCGAAGTGAGTTAATAGAATTATTATTAGTTCAATCGCTTGATGCCAACGATATTAAAGTTAAGTAGATATAAAAAGGTTAGATTGATGGCAATTGTAGGTTTATTTTTCGGAAGTGATACTGGTAACACCGAAGCCGTAGGCAAAATGATCCAAAAGAAATTGGGTAAAAAGCTTGTCGACGTTAAAGATATCGCAAAAAGTACCAAAGAAGAAATCGCCGAGTTTGATTTATTAATCTTAGGCATTCCTACTTGGTATTACGGTGAAAACCAATGTGACTGGGATGACTTCTTACCTGAATTAGAAGAAATTGACTTCACAGATAAACTCGTTGCTATTTTCGGCCTAGGTGATCAAGAAGATTACGCTGAATACTTCTGTGATGCTATGGAACCCTTGCGTGATATCGTTGAATCAAAAGGCGCTATTATTGTCGGTAACTGGCCAACAGAAGGTTATGAATTTGAAGCATCTAAAGGCTTAGTTGATGAAAATACCTTTATCGGATTATGTGTTGATGAAGACCGTCAACCAGAATTAACTGAAGCGCGTGTTGATGCTTGGGTTAAACAAATTTATGACGAACTTTGTTTAGCAGAGTTGGAAGACTAAGCTTTCGGCTATCAAGCTAACTAAATCAAGCCAGCAATAAGCTGGCTTTTTTGTGACTAAAATAAAAAATCTTGATGTATACTGATTAGGCTATTTTTAGGCTAACGTTAACCTGCCTTTAATGAATTAACGTCAATATTCTCGCCATGTAACCTCACCATATTGTCCTGTGAGAAAAATATAGAAAGACATGGTGTGAATGTATGTTTGGTGAATTTTCAATCACACTAAGCTGCAAAATAACAGCTTAGTGCTCATCAAGCTTAAGGGTTCACTGGGTTATTTTCTTCTAAAAACAGTAGTACTTGTTTATAGAACTTAAGTCGATTCTCACTATTGAACAAGCCATGACCTTCATTTTTAAATTCATACCAATGATAAACTTTATTATGTTCATCTAATTGCCCCATTAAGGCTTCAGCTTGCTCAAGCGGAGTTCGATCGTCTTTCGTGCCATGAGCAAGTAGTAAAGGCACTTCAAGTTTCTCGATATCATAAATAGGCGAATGCGCTATTTGAATATCTGTTGAGCCGACCTTTCTGGCTAAATTACGTGCATCTTTGTATTCAGCGTCATCTATAAGTAGCTCTAAATCATAAACACCTGAAGAGGCAATCGCACATTTAAATAAGTCAGGTTCTATAATACTACTTTGCAGTGCACTATAGGCGCCAAAACTCGCGCCCATAATACAAAGGCGGTTTTTATCAATGTAACCTTTACTAACTAAATGCTTAATACCATCAATAATGTCATATTGAATATTTTGCCCCCATTGTTTAAAGCCTGACTTTTCAAACTCCCAACCGAAGCCTTTTGAACCACGAAAGTTAACTTGTACAACTGCGTAACCATTAGCTGCCAATAACTGAACTTCGCTATCAAAACCCCAGTAATCTCTAGAATGAGGCCCACCATGTACTAAGATAACAGCGGGTTTAGGTGCATCCACTGTACTTTTGGGTAAGGTGATATAACCTTGAACTTCGGTGTTATCTCGAGCGTTAAACTTGAACGAATATTGTGGTAGCAGAACGCTAGTATCGATAGATTTTTTGCTGTTAGCCACAAAGCTAAGCTTTTTGCTCTTACGGTCAAACACATACCATACGGTAGGTTGAACATCACTGGTTAATTCAATGAGTACTTTACCAGGACCTGTTTTATTAACAGTGACTTGCATTTGATAGCCCGCAAATTGCTTAAGTAGTCCTGATAGTTCTTTGGCTAATGGGTGGGTTTCATCTAGTATTTTATTTTGAGGGTATTCATTAAAATAAGACACAGCAAATGGGACATTTTCATCATCATAGTAAAGCCAATCAAGATCTGAGCCTGCCACTTTATATAAAGATATAAGCTTTTTTGTTTCAGGATCAAATAAGCAAATTGATAAGGTATCGTTGCCACAATAATCCCTGACAAGTATTTGCTTACTGTCTTTATAATAATCAATTATTCCAAACTTTTTAGTTACATCAGGTATTTTATAATTGAGCCATTTTTGCTCAGAAAAATCATAATTAGAAATAGAAATATCGCCATTTTTTTCTATGGTTTGTTGCCATAAACCTTGGCCTTTATCTAGATACCACAAATAGGTGTTGTCATGATCAATGTCAACGCCGTCAACCTGGGCTAAGGTTTCAATTTTGCCTTTATAAATATTTAATTTAAATACCCACATCCCTTTACTATCATATTGTGAAGTAGAGATGATAATATGGCGAGGATCGTCCTCTAAGATACTAAGTACTCGGGGGTGAGCAAGATGTTTTTCATAATCGGCCTCAGTAACATTACGTCTAAATTTTCCGCGGTGCACTAAAGAGCGCACACCAAAAATAAACTCTCCTTCTTCCTCATCAATGTTAATGCTGTATATTTCACCATAGGAAACTTTTTGCTCATGATATCTTTTTTCCGTCGATATAAAAATAAGTAACCTTTCATTATTTGCCCACCTATAGCTACCTACACGGTCTTTTTTGGCAAAATAAATTTGATTTACCGCTTTCATTGTTGCTGTATCAACAATGACAAGGATAGGTATATCGTTGTGATTTCTAATTAACCCAAGGTGTTTTCCATCAGGAGAGAGACTAACATTTCGATAGTCATCATTTTGAAAAAGTGTTTTTACATCCAAATTTTTGCTTGTTGGGTGTTCATTGTTATTTTCATTCTTCGCAGCTACCGGGTGCAGTATTAAGAATGACAACACTATTACTGCTAGCTTCAACACTTTACTAAACATATAAATCCTTTTACTTTATAATTTTCATTACATTAAATGTTTTTACTATTATCCATTAGAGAATAATATGGTGCAAGGAAACTCTAATTCTATCTAAAATAGAGTATGTAGAGGCATTGATGCGTGATTACAGAATACCTAACTCCAAAATAACTTCATATTCAGTTATTTTGTAGGCTTTTTACGTCGAATATATAAAGTTCTATTTAATTTAGCGACGACTTCACCTTCTGCATCTTTCACATAAACGGGTATTTCTGGCAGGTATTTCTCCCCTTCGCTGGTATGCGCCAAAATGTCTTCAATCAGAGCATCAGTGATCAAAAACTCAGCAGTCACTGTGCCTTTTCCGGGTTTAACATAGTCAATATTTGCCGACTTATCCCAAACTATATAATCACTACCTAAGCGAGACATTATCATTAACATACAGAAAGGATCTGTCATGGCGTATAACGAGCCACCGAAGTGAACTCCAACCGCATTTTTGTTAAATATGCTTAGTTTCAGACGAACAGTCGCTTTACGAAAATCATCTGAAATATCGACTACACGTATCCCTGTGCAGAGAAACGGAGGCCAAATATTTAATAATAATTTCATTTGCCATGCTTTTTTAAACATATCTTTACCTTTTAAAGCTATAAATAATCAGAGTATCCACATAAATATTAAGGTTTAAACACTTAAACTCATCAGACCAGACTGTTATTATGCAGCTTTAAGCCAATAAAACCAACGAATTAGATAATCATTTACAACTAGCCCTTTCAACCAAGGGCATAACCCCCTATAATTTTCCCTAAATTAAGAGCCAAATATTGAGATTAAAATTAATGCCAGAACAAAATGAAGAGTTAAAAAGAGCCGGATTAAAGATCACCCTGCCACGCATTAAAATTTTGGCTATTTTACAAAATCCAAATAACCAACACATCAGTGCTGAAGACGTATACAAGATTTTGCTTGAACAGCATGAAGAGATTGGTTTAGCGACAGTGTATCGTGTATTGAACCAATTTGATGACGCTGGCATTGTTACTCGTCATCACTTTGAAGGTGGTAAATCGGTATTTGAACTAAGTCATAAAAAGCATCATGATCATCTTGTTTGCCTAAAATGTGGCAAAGTTGTTGAATTTGAAGATGATGTTATCGAGCAGCGCCAAGAAGATGTCGCCAAACTTCATAAAATTAAACTAACTAATCACAGTTTATATTTATACGGCGAATGTGAAGATGAAATCGCTTGTGAAGAATACCGCAAAGCTCAGTTCTAATTTTTCTGCAAACAAAAATAAAGCCCTAGTTAATAACTTAACTAGGGCTTTTTTCATTATAGGTTTACTAAGCTGCTTATTAGGCAAGTTACCAACGTTCGGTAATCCATTGTACTGCCATCAAGGCAATTAGCAACGAACCTATCGGCATAACACCTTGAATGTAAAACTTAGTTTTTCGCAATAATATCAATACAGGCAGCAGTAATATTAAAATAACTAACTGTCCCAGCTCCACGCCAAGGTTAAAAGCTAAAATACTCAGAAGTTGTTGGTCTGCCGGTAGGCCTAACTCCCCCAAAACGCCGGCGAAGCCCATACCATGGAGCAAACCGAAAGCAAAAGTTAACCAAGCTAAGCGTATGACGAGGGGCCAAATATTATTTAATGCGGCAAATAAAACCGAACATGCTATGCCTAATTCAACCCAACGACTACTTGGGCTTAACCAACCTAACGCTGTCGCGGTTAAGGTCAATGAATGTGCTAACGTAAAAGCACTGACTATCCAGACTGTGTTGGTCAATATGGTTTTAACATCGCCAATACCTTGCCATTTATTATCTTTACGTTGCAGTACTGCTGGCAGTAAAAGCGCCAGCAAAAATAAAATATGATCAAGACCAATCAAAATATGAACTATACCCTGATAAATGAATTGTTTAAGGGTTGTTAACCAGCTTCCTGCTTTTAAATCTAGTTCTATTTTTTGTGTTTTATCATCCAAAACAAAACTATGTAACCGCAAGCCATCGCCTATATTAACGATCACTTCATGACTACTGTCTTCTGAAAATATAGCGCTGTAATAAAGCTCTAAAGTACCACTAATAGCGCACTGCCCTGAAAAGTCAGTGACCGCAAAAGCTTCATTTGCATGATCTTGTAAGCGTTCTACAAGGTCAAAACTGAGTTGGCATTTAAGATTTTTACGACTGATTGATAAATGCTCAGATAAATAACTGGCGATTTCAGCCTGGCTATCTTTAACTTCGCCCCAAGTTAATTCGCCGTTGCTATTAGCGTCTAGTCCAATCGCCAGTTCTAAATCTGTTAAGCTCAACTGCCACTCGCCGCTAATGTGGCCTGTGTCGTCAATCTTAGCAATAATGTAGCTTGTACTTAACTGATGAGCTGCAACGCTATGGGTTATCATCAATATTAAGCTAATTAATCCTATTTTAAACCACTGATTCATATAATATCTCGTTACTTTCAAGTAAATTTACCACTGATTTCGTTTATGTCTTAGTTAATGACTCAGGAGGTCGCAGTGCCGCTTTAGCACGCTCTAATAGGTACTTATCTGGTGTCATCTTTGCTTGCTGCCAATTGATCTCTGCCCAATGTAATGCTTTATTTGCATCAGGCGCAATGTCGAGATAATAGCGAGCAATATCAGCTGCATGCGCAGTATCATTTCGCTGTAAACGTATAGCAATTCTTTGATCTAAACGATTATTCCAAATAGCATCCGCAGCTTTAGCGTGATGCTCAGCTAATGCTAAACGTAATAATAATGCATCATCAAAACTATCACTGTTCTCAACAATTGGTCCAAGCATTTCAAGCACCTTTTGATACTGCTGCTGCGATAATTGTATATCGGACCATAACGCTAAATAGCTAACAGGGGCTTGCAATAATGGAATGTCTGACAAATGATTAAGTGCTTGCTCGGGTAACTTTTGGCGGTGAGCTAGATCCGCTAATATTTGCTTAATCCATACATTTTGGTCGTTAGGAATGATACCGGCAACTTTGACAATATTTTTCAATTGTTGGTAGCTTTGTTCAACCTTTCCTTGTTCTGCATTTACTTCAAGTAAACATGCCGAACTAAGTAAAAGGCTACTTTGCCCAAGGAGGCGTAAACAAGCTGTTTTCGCTGCGGTTAAATCCCCTTGAACCATATGAATATTAGCTTTCATTAACCAAGCAGCGATATGTTGTGGCTGTTGTAAAAGTACCTGGTTAAGTAATTGCTGTGCTTGCGTAAACTGATGATAGTGTTGGAGTACTGTAGCCGAGTAAAATTGCAACTCTATGTCATTAGGATTTTTGGCTAATAAAGGCTTAAGCAGCGCACTGGCTCTGCCATAATATCGACTCGCTAATCCGGGCTTACTTGCATCTTTTATGAGTTGGGCAATAAAAGTTTTCGGTTGTTGTGCAGCTGTTGGTATAGTCCACTTAGCCACCACATTTTGATCTGAACTCGGTACATAACTTTCAGCATGACTAGTAGTTGTAAATACCATAAGTGAAAGTATTAAAATCATTCTAATTCTATGACAGCTCAAATATCTACTGTAAAAATGTAAGTTCATAGTGATCTCTTAAAAAAGGGCGCCGTCCTTGGCGCAGTCATACTTTGCTTTACTGTCCGAGTAAATCGTCGTAAGCAGCTGAGTCTTCAACATCTTGAATAAAAACTCGACCGTTTGTGGCCAAAGGTTTATCACTAGGTTGTTGATTAAAAGCCGCTCGGCTATAACTTGCAAAAGACACTTCTAAAGCTTCAATGGTAATGTTCACCGTCCCTGTAACAGCGGAATTCATGCCATCACTAACCGTGTAGGTAAAACTGTCACTACCCGTTACTTCATCGTTGGGCTGATAAGTAAACTCACCATTGTTATTGACGGTTACCATGCCTAACATTGCTTGTTGAGCAAGACTAAACGTTAAAGTATCACCATTTTTGTCAGTGGCAGTTAACATGTCAGTAATAGCCGTTTCTGTTTGCGTGATTAAATCAACCGTCACCGTTATTGGTGGAACATTTTCTGCTACTTCTTTGGGGTCATCGCTTTCAAATAAATTACAACCTGATAGCATGACTGTGGCGGCTAAGCTCATGGTTAACCATTTAATAGATCGACTCGTGCTGGCTCTCAGCGCAGTGTTACTTTGATTAAATTTCATCATTGCTCCCCTTATTTAGAACCTGGTATTGGCATTGCTAAGTAAGGAAAGCTTGTTCCCATCATAGCTGCGTTACTTGGTGCGCCATCAGTAAATGGAACATTACCTACACTAGCATCTTCAGTCGTACATAGGCCTAGATCAGTGTCTACTCCATTAACTGGAATTGGGTAACACAAGCGTCCCATGACTACTCGTAGTGCAATATCGACTACATCATCACCAGGGCGACGACCGTTTGGAAAACCAGCTAAATCATCTCCGGCAACACCAAAAGACGATTGCATATCTGCAGAAACTGCAGCTATACCAGTATTTAAACGTAGCATTTCAGCAGCGGTTACTGTTGCCAATTGATTAACACCTGGGAAACCAGTTAAAAATGCTGTAACTAAATCTACACGTGGAAAGTTAGTCGGCGCTAATGTTTCAATATTCGCACCTAATGTAGTATTAACTGCATCTTTAAATAAAATATTTAACAATTCAGGTAGTGTTGGGTGCGTAACATAATCGGCAAATTGACCATCGTTGCTTGGGTGTGAAGTTGAAAACTTATCTTTATCCACTAAACCAATAACAAGCTCGTTTACCAATGGCGAACCTAGACGAGAAACTTGTGTCATCGCACCACCATTAACTTCAGTGTTATCGAAACTCGCATTTGGATTTAAAATACGTGCTTGCGGTAAACTTGCCGTAGTCCAGCTACCAATGACACCATTACCTGTCCCTGTTAAACATGCAGTAGGAACTTCAATGGCAATACTAGTAACATTTTTATCTGCTAAATCATCATTCATTGCTGATTGGGTAATACCACCTGGAAAACCTTCGCCATCTCCGCTACCTGGAGCACTATCACCTTCAACAGGTACAAAGTTTACTAAATCAAATACTTTACCTAAGTTAACTGTGAAAGCATCTTTACGTTGACCAACAAATACTTTAGCTGCGGCATCACAACCAGGGATTGCAGCAGAATAGATAAAACTATTAGCATAAGCAGCATACTGCTCAGCGTTGCTGAAAGTTTTATTACCAATGTAATCAAGTGGTTTACCGAAACTTGCACCGCCTGAAGTGCTATTAGTTACACTAACGCTTGAACCTGTCGCCATCGGGCCAGTGGTCATTTTAACGGTATAACTTTCTGAAAAGTTAGCGGCACTTTGATCAGCCATGCTTATGCCACCAACATTTTTAAGCGGAACACCTACTGATTTTTTGGCACCGTCGCTTCCAACCATCAATGCCACTCCGGTATTATTATTAGCAAGCATTTGGCTAAAGTTAAAACTAAAAGTAATGTCTTCAACTGCATCACCGTCATTATCAATATGTATTGCGTAGGTTGCGGCTGGGTCCATAGCAAAATAGTTAGGTCCACCGTAGGCATCTTGAAGTGGAATATAGTTTGCAATTAACGTGACGTAATCGCCACGGCCTTCTTCGTAACTGTTAAATGCGTAAAAATCTGTTGAATCAACTGTTGGCATACGTGTCAGATTAGGTGCTTCACGATGACTCGATGCTGTAACTGTTTGTGATAAAGTTGCACTCATTATTATTGAAGCAAGAAGTGTTATTTTAAATTTTTTCATGACATTACCTTTTTAAATTTTATTTTCAATTGTTAGCTTTTAATTGGTTGCTTTTTAAACTGTTCATATAGTTAAACGATCGAAAGTAACAATTGGATGCAAAAAAATGTAAAAAAAAGCGAAACTTTCGTTTCGCTTTTTAACACTATGTTTTTATTAACTTAAATAAATTTAAAATATTTTTAAATAATGACCAATTTAGCAGTATATAGTACTGTAGTTGGCGAACCATTAGGCGAACCTCCTAGCGGTTCTAAACTAACTGCTAATGCTGCGATGTCAATTTGATCAAACAAATCTGGCTTGGTTAATTGTAGTTTTCCAGATTTAGGCAGAATACCTAACGAGATAGGTGCTCGACCATCCTCTGCTACAATCCATAATTCATAATCAGCATTCGCTTTGGCTTGTAATTGCTTTGTTGCTTGTACGCCAATGCTATCTTTACCAATCTCTAATGCCCACAACAGCTCTGTTGCTTCATTATTGATCAAAGCAAGTTGCTGTATTTCAGGTGACGAGGTTGGCTGAACATTTACCAATAATACCGCCAACACTACAGCAGCCGCTGACGCAAAGGCGGCTATGCTTTGCCAAATTTTAGGCTTAGCTTTACCGATTGGCACAACATTAGTTTTTTCCGGTTGAGCTCCTAAACCTAATTGCTGCTCTATGCGCTGCCAAACAATCGCATCAGGCATAACTGGCGCAATCTTTTGCCCTAAACCATTTAAGTGTTGCTCCCACATTTGAGTTGCTTCACTTATTGATGAATGTTGCATCATCAACTTTTGAAAGCGTTGACGTGCAGGTCCACGTAATGTGCCTAATACATATTCTGCCGCTAAGGCATTTTTGAGGTCTTCTGATTGATAATTCATGACGTTAAGCAACTTTGTAAGCTCATAAGACCACGTCTTATCCAGCTTTTAATCGTTCCCAAAGGGTTGTTAAGGTGATTAACTACCTCTTTGTGAGAGCAACCGTTAAAATATGCTAAATAGATAGCCTGACGTTGTTGAAGATCTAATTGTTGTAAACATTGATCTAATAATAGCTGTTCAGAATCAGACGTTTGCTCTGGGGTGTCAATATCAAAATTATCGCTATCGACGAGCTCATCTTCTTTTCTAATCTTATTATATCGCAGAATATCTAAAGCCCGATAACGTACGATACTGATCATCCAAGTTAAAACACTGCCCTTGCCTGAGCGATATTCTGAGGCATTGTGCCAGATACGAACATAGGCATCTTGTAATGCTTCTTCTGCTAACTCTTTACGGCGTAACATTTTCAAACTTACCGCATAAAGCTGCTTGCTAGTATTTTGGTATAGAGTTGAAAATGCTTGCTTATCACCTTGAGCTATAGATCCAAGTAAAGCTAAGTGCTGTTCATGTTCCATTCTTTATCACCCTTTTAATTGAGATAATTTTAAATCGATTAATTGATAATATACTAAGCAGAAAATTTAAACAGGTACTTTGTAAAGCTCTGCTTGCCATTGATTTCAGTGTGTAAGTTATTCTAACAACATGAGAATAGCTAAAATTTAAGCTTTAGCGTTAAGAGTTGAGGAGGCTATTTCACAACCTCAAAAGTCTGATAGTTACATATAACAATGCGAAAGTGACCAGCGCAAAAATCAAGGAAACCATGTTAAACAATCCTTTACCTACTTTGCTCTTCATTCGAGCAAACCAACCTTTATCGACATTGTCTGTGCTTGGTTTATGACTGTATAAACCGATTAATGCGCTCATCAATAAACTCCAAACAGCTAAAAGCAAGCTAGGCATCGCGTAGGCATTCTGCATGTTAATTGTCGACACGAGAAATAAATAAACAATAAAACCTAAACAAGCAACAGAAATAAAATTTAGCAGCGGTTTTATATAATATAAAGCCTGCATCACTTGTTTAAAGTGCATATTAGTATCCTTAAGTTTAATGGTTTAGTACTGATTAGGCGAACTTTCACCACAACAGCTTAACGTTTCTAGAAATAATCATCAAACAACTAGTTTTTTCTTTTAAAATAATAATTTAAACATTATTCTGGAACTAAAGTACCATTCATTATCAGTGTTTTATACGCCATGCTGTCATTATAAATTAGCGTGCTTTTAAGGTGCTACGCTAAAAGCATTCTCGTCATTATTTAATTCTGGAACACTATTATGCATAGATATTTATCGGTATTTATCGTTGCCGCCATCACAGCTTACAGTTCAACAGTTGCAGCTAAAACACATGAATTAACTGACTTTGGTCAAAACCCTGGTGAACTGAGCGCTAGCTATATTCCCGGTGCAAAAACGAATAAAAACCTAGTAGTGTTGCTCCATGGCTGTGTTCAACAAGGTGAAGCATTAGCTGAGCAAAGTGGTTTAATTGCTTTAGCAAGAAAGAAACAGTTTTCGCTTCTTATTCCCCAGCAAAGTCAGGCTAATAATATTAAAGGCTGCTTCAATTGGTTTTCTACACAAGATATAGATAAAGACTCTGGTGAAAGTCTATCTATTAAGAATATGATTAATCAGGTTAATTCACAGCAGCGCTTTAATCATATATATATTGTCGGACTATCGGCAGGTGGGGCTATGGCAAGCTCAATGTTAGTTAACTACCCTGAATTATTTACCGCCGGAGCCATTATCGCAGGTATTCCATACCCATGTGCCGATAATTTAATTACCGCTATTGCTTGTATGCGAAGTAGGCCTTCACAAGATGCAGATCAATTAACCAAACTAGTTAAAAAGATAAACACCACAGCTACACATTGGCCTTCATTGTCAATATGGACAGGCGAAAGTGACGCAGTAGTTAACCCTATTAACTCGAAGCACCTTGCACTTCATTGGGCTGAATTAACACAATCTCAGCAACAAGTGAAAATTTCACAGCACGAAGGTTATAAAATTAGCCAATGGCTTGATCAGAATAAAAAGCTAAAAGTTGAGCTTATCGAAATAGAAAATATGGGTCATGGCATTGCCATAGCACCTAAATTAGGTGATGAAAGCACTGAAGCGCCCTTTGTTATTAACAGCGCTATTAGCACCTCATTACACTTAGCTAAGGCATGGAATTTGTGAAGTTCTATCAATTAACGAGTAAATACTGACTTAATTCAAACGTTAAAGGCAATAAAATACAAGATAAAATAATATAAAACTATATAAATACAGCAGCTTATCGTGATTTTACGGTTGTATACTACTATAGTACAAATTATCTTCTGTTAAATTTACGATAGAGTTTTAAATACACTAACGACAAAAATAAAGTACGCAAATTAGCGATTTATTAGATATAAAACACGGGGAAAGATTATGAAGCGTTATACCGGAAGGCTGAGTATTTTAGCCATAACAATTTCTGCAGCACTTGCTGGCCAAACTGTTATGGCTGCAGAGGCTGACACTAAGGTTAAAGAAGATCCATCACTGGAGCGCATTGAAGTAACCGCTCGAAAGTCGGTTGAAAGTTTACAAGAAGTGCCAGTAACGATGACTTCACTTAGCGCTGATGAAATGTCAGAACGCGGCATTGAACTCATAACAGAAGTACAACAATTCTCTCCAAATACTACTTTACAACGTAGCCGTGGTACTAACTCAACGATTACCGCTTTCATTCGTGGTGTTGGTCAACAAGATCCTCTATGGGGTTATGAAGCAGGTGTTGGTATTTATATCGATGATGTATATATCGCTAGACCGCAAGGTGCCGTGCTTGATTTGCTCGATGTTGAGCGCGTTGAAGTTTTACGTGGCCCACAAGGCACACTTTACGGTAAAAACACTATTGGTGGTGCAATTAAATACGTAACCAAAGAAATGTCGGGTGATGCGGAATTAAAAGTCCAAGGCACTATTGGTCAATACAACCAAAAAGACATTAAAATAACTGGTCAATACCCATTGATTGCAGATAAGTTATTTATTGGTTTTGGTTTAGCGAATATGCAACGTGACGGTTACGGTGAATTCTTAACCTCAGACTTAGCTAATCAAGATAAAGAAAACTACAATAAAGATCTAATGGCTAGCCGTATTAGCCTTGAATACCATGCCTCTGATGATTTACTTTTCAGTTTTAACTGGGACAAAACAACAGACGACTCAAATTCTAAAGGTGGTTACCGCCTACTTCCTAGTGTACTAACAGATGCTCCTGTGCCTGATAGTAAGTTTGACTCATATACGAGTTTACCTACTTGGAATGAAGTTGAATTAGAAGGTGTTAGTTTTAGCGCAAAATGGGATGTTAGTGATGCTACAACATTAAAATATGTATTTTCATCACGTGAGAGTTATTCGCCGACAAATATTGATTTTGATAACACATCGTTAAGAATTTTTGATGTTCCTGCTATCTATGATGACAAGCAAAAAACACATGAAATTCAAGTTAATAACATTGGTGATAATTACAAGCTTGTCTCTGGCTTATATTATTATGACGGCGAATCATGTGGTCAGTTTGAAGCTATTTTAGAAGTATTCGGCCAATCACTTGGCTTACCCGGTTTAACGCGTGAAGTGAGTGGTTGTAGTAACTCGAAAAGTACTGCGGCATATGCACAAATAAGCTATGACTTATCTGAAAAGTGGTCAGTTACTGCTGGTGCTCGTTACACGAAAGACGAAAAGGCTGCTATCGTACGTAACGGTCTAATATTTGACACTGTTTATCCAGAGTCAGGTTGGGTTGATGGTTATGTTCGACCAGATGGTGAATTAGTACCTGTGGTACTTGATGATGAAAATGATTGGTCTAAATTTACACCGCGCATTGGTGTTGAATACCAAGCCAGTGATGACTTAATGTTCTTTACTAGCTTTTCACAAGGCTTTAAGTCTGGAACATTTAATCCACGCGCAACAGGTGCAGAACCAGCAGCGAACCCTGAAGAAGTTGATTCTTTTGAAATTGGTATGAAAAGTGAGTGGTTAGAAAACCGTTTACGTGCCAATGTTACGTTCTTCTCACTTGATCATAAAGACCGTCAGTATATTTCTATACTTCCTAGCGAAGATGCATCTGAATTAAACCAACGCTTAGGTAATATTGGTAGCTCAGACGCAACAGGTATAGAAGCTGAATTTACTTACCTAGCTACAGATGACTTAATGTTATCAGCCAGCTTTGGTTTTATTGACAGTAACTTTAAAGAAGTTATTGATACAGACCCAGATACTGGTGTTCAATTCGATAAGTCAGAGTTATTTAGTATCTCAAATACGCCAGATTACACTTTCAACTTAGGTGCTAATTACACAATTGAATCAAGTGTTGGTGACTTTATAGTTAACGCAAGTTACTACTACCGTGACGATTATGTATTATTTGAAGAGAACAGCTTACTTACACAAGAAGGTTATGGTATAGCTAACGTTAGTGTTGTTTGGTATAGCGATGACGGTAACTGGAATGCTGGCTTACATGTTAAAAACTTGACTGATGAAGAATACATGATCGGTGGTTATCAATTTGTAGCGCCATTACCTGATGGTGGTTACGCACCAGGTTTAGGTGGCGATAACACGTTAATTGGTTACTTTGGTGACCCAAGAACAGTAACGTTAACTGTTGGATATCAATTTTAATAGATTGTGTTATTGTTCTAACAAGTGAAATAAAAAGAGCTGAATTATTCAGCTCTTTTTCATTAATTAGCCAAAATTAATTAGCCAAAAATAATTAGCCAAAAATAAATAACGTACTGGAGTTTTTAATGTCAGCAGCCAAAGTAATCATCGCCGATGACCATCCTTTATTTCGTACCGCGTTAAAACAAGCAATTGTGGAATGTATTGATGATGATGAAACATTAGAAGTAGATAATTTCCATGATTTACTTAAAGCCGTTGGCATGAACAATAGCCTTGAACTTGTGTTTCTCGACTTACACATGCCTGGCAATGACGGATTTACTGGTTTAACCCAACTGCAAAATCACTTTCCCGATATCGTCGTGATTATGGTGTCGTCTGATGACAATTCAGAAACAATGCAAAAAGCCATAAACTTTGGCGCAGCAGCATTTATACCAAAATCTGCAGATTTATCTACTATAGCTAAAGCGATTGATACTGTACTTGAAGGGGGAATTTGGTTACCAGAACATATCGAGTTTAACGCCGATCAACAAATTGACGTTGCTCATCAAAAGCTAGCAAAACAATTAAGTCAACTTACTCCTCAGCAATATATAGTACTAACTCGAATAGCCGATGGTCAGCTAAACAAGCAAATAGCTTATGATCTCGACATAAAAGAAACCACGGTTAAGAAACATGTTTCGGCAATCTTATTAAAATTAGAAGTGAATAACCGCACACTTGCAGGATTAGCATATCAACAGCTCATGCTAAGCCCTTCTCAGCACTTAAACGTTTCATGATAACTTGATTTTTATTGATGGGTTTTAGGGCGCAGTTAGGTAGACTTAAAACTAAAGCTAGTTAACTTTCTGGGAGGAAATAATTTACTTTCGGTGTTTTATGTTTTTTTATCAAAGGACGTTTTTTTACCAAAAATCCCCAACCAAAAGCCCATCTCTAACACCATCCCTAGCACGATAAACAGTAATAGCCCGTGTGAAAAGCCATAACCATATGAAACCAATGCAGCTAACAAAATAGCAGCGAGTACCAACCATTTTTTTAACATTATGTGAATCCTTATTAATCTAAATAAATAAACGAATATATAATTAAAGTAATTCTGGACTTAATTTAAGGTTAATTGATTACTAACACAAATTAAGCTTGTAAGAAAATATGACCGAATGTAAAAAACGTTAAATTAATCAAACGTTTTTATAAATAATTTTTGCTTATTACTGACGATTAACTACATCGGCAACCATAACAGTATCAAGGTGTATTTCACTGCCCATTTTAAAATTTATACTACCAACTTCGTTAAAACCATACTTTTCATAGAATCTTTTTGCGCGCTTATTTTCACTAAACACGCAAAGCCAGATAGCATTCATATCATTGACTTTACTGACTTCAAAGGCTGCTAAAACTAATGATTTGGCGACATGACTTCCGTGGAATTCAGGTAAAACATATAACCTTTGTAGCTCAGCGCAGTTTTCCAACTTCACTGAATTGGGTTGTTGACTGCCAAACTTCAAAACAAAAAAACCAGCGATATTTTTACCGGTTTGAGCACAGCCAACAAAGATGTTTTCATCACTGATCATGTCCTTAAAGGCAGAGTCATTTAAGTACTCGCTTATATAACCTTGAGTCTCTTGTGCATCGGCGCCTTCAGGGCCTGCTAATGCGAAAGTTAATCTGGTAATATTACTCAGCGCTTTAGCATCAGCAACTTCAGCTTGTTTAACATTGATATCCATAGGGCCTCTAAAATTGAATCGTTTCCTAATGCCCTATAAACTTAAAAAGCGCTAACGATAATCAGCACAAAAGCTGACATAAAATAACGATAACTCGCCTTTGAAAATATAAATTTAGTATTAAACCAGCGCCTCACTGGTGTCACTAACACTTGTGGTGACAACAACAAGCCTCGCAATAAAGATAAAACACCAATGGCCCCTGCAATTGCGCCAAAATCCAGTACATTAGTTTGATAAAACTGTACTACTTGCATAATAATGACAAGTGCCATAAAGCCTTTAATGAGGTTAGTATTACGCTGAATTCTATTCGTTTGTTCTGCCATTAAAATTTAATCCTTTATTTTATAATTTGTGCACTAACCCTTTGTATACATGACGAGTTATGTGTTGAGTAGGGTAAACTATGCGCATAAAAAAAGCTAATCACCACTCACCAAACAACGTAGTCAAAAACTACGTAATTATTTCTCTTTATAATTTAGTGACCATATTACCGATTTTACGCGATCAAACACTTTGAGCTCATTCTGGTGTTAAAATTTTTATCAGCCCTTCTCGGTGGTGAATAAAAATAGCTATAAGCTGTCAGTTTTAAGCTTTCAGTTAACCTCAAAGCCATACTTGGTGTGCTTGTTATAACTGATAGCTGACAGCTTAGAACTTAAAACTTAAAACTTTTTTGCCCTTTAGACATAGACAAATTTAACCACCGAGAACACCGCGGGACTGCGTCCTACACCGAGGAAAACCTAGACATATAATTTACAGGGACGAAACAATGAGAAAATAATGAGTGTGTTGGCCTAAAGACCAACCTACAAAAATAAAGGTGCATCCTTCGTAGGGGCGACTTCAGTCGCCTTTTTGCGATTATATCTAGCCA
>NBOG01000001.1:62858-94679 GCA_002104535.1 Cognaticolwellia sediminilitoris
GGTACGGCGAATAAATTCGCCCCTACGGTGATTAATATCCTCTCGGTGTAGCGCGTAGCGCGCCTCTGCCCTTCTCGGTGGTGAATAAAAATAGCTATAAGCTGTCAGTTTTAAGCTTTCAGTTAACCTCAAAGCCATACTTGGTGTGCTTGTTATAACTGATAGCTGACAGCTTAGAACTTAAAACTTAAAACTTTTTTGCCCTCTAGACACAACACATTGTTTAACCACCGGGGACACCTAAAACCGATAAATAATTCAAGGTTTAATTGCCATCAGAAATTGGTAAACGCCAAAGGAAGATTACTGGCCAAATGATTAATATCAGGACTAAAACTTTTAACAAGACTGTTGGTAAAATATAGCATGACCATAGTACTGCCAACGCTATTGAGCTTATTGCGATGATTTTTGCTCGCTTTGGAATACTTCGAGATTGCTGCCAATGATAAATTATCGGGCCAAATACTTTATTATCTAATACCATTTGATGTAATCGCGGTGACGACTTAGCAAAGCAAGCCGCCGCGACTAATAAAAAAGGGGTGGTCGGCAAAAGCGGTATAAAAGCACCAATAAACGCCAACGCTACAAAAAATATACCGGTTATTTTTAATAGCATTCGAGACGTAACCCCGTTGGTAACTTGATATCGAAAACCATGTCTTAACGCTCAGTATTCCAACTAAATAAATAAGCACCTAAGGCGAGAAATACCATGCTCATGCCAACAAGAATAGCTACGTGATAACTAATATCCATTAAGGTTGCACCTTCAGTTATTATTTTACGAGCGCCAGCAACTAAATGGGTTAACGGTAAAAAGTCAGCAAAAACTTTTACAGCATTGGGTGCACCTTCTAAGCTAAACCAAACACCAGATAACAACATCATCGGCCATGAGGTTAAGTTTAATAACCCACCAATTAACTCTTCACTTTTACTGCGACTAGCAACCAGTAAACCTAATGTTATCAAGCTAAATGCGCCTAATACCGCAATAATAAACAGGTCGAAATAACTGCCAAGCATATAGAAATCAAAAAACAGGTTACAACCAATGTAGACCACGGATGTCATGAACATTACAATAAATAAGCGTGAAACTAATTGTGCTGAAACGAACTCTAAGGCCGATAACGGCGTGGCTTTTAAGCGTTTTAATACCGCATTTTTACGATACCTAACAATGACATAACCAACACCAAATAAACAACTGAACATCATGTTCATGCCTAAAATACCGGGGAGTACCCAGTCAACATAACGAATTTTTTTACCCTGCGTTTCCAGTCGTTTAAAGTTATCGTGTTCATTCAAAAATATTTTTTCAACTAAGTAGCTGTTCGGTGAGCCTTGGTTAACCCAATATTTTTCGCCTTTAAAATCAACCAACAAATCTAGGCTATGTTGCTCTAGTTTCACTTTAGCTAACTCGATGTCTTGATAGTCGATAAAGTTTATAAACTTGGTAGCTAAAAAACTCGATTGCTTGGGCGCTAACTCTATCACGCCGACTTTATATACGGCACGATCATCACCTGAAAAAACAAAAGACAGGCCAACTAACATTAATATTGGGAATAGTAAGTTCCACCCTAATGACGAACGGTCGCGGAAAAATTCAATATTACGGGCTTTAACAACAGCATAAAAACGTGAAAAATTCATCAGATTAATCCCTTAAAGAGTGACCAGTTAATTTTAAGAATAAATCATCTAAATTAGGTGATTTGACATGTAAACCGGTGAGAGAAACTTTTTCAGCTAATAGTAGCGCTATCGTTGCCTCGACGTCGGCGGTAGTAATTTCGACCTGATGCTCATTAATTTGCCATTGATGTTCTTGGCATAGCTTTGCCGGCACTTGCTCTTCAGGTAAATAGATAAATACTTCATTAAAATGTTGATTCAACAATTGTCTTGGCGTGCCTCGAGCGATAACTTGGCCATGATCCATGATTAACACGTCATCACATAATTGTTGCGCTTCATCCATATAATGGGTGGTGAGTACGACGGTTTTATCGCGCGCTTTGATATTTTTAATTAACTGCCAAAAGTTACGTCTGGCTTGTGGGTCAAGTCCGGTGGTTGGCTCATCAAGAAAAACAATGTCGGGATCATTAATCAGTGCCAATGCTAGCAGTAACCTTTGTCGTTGACCGCCAGACAGTAGTCGGTTATCACGGTCTAAAAACTCACTTAAATCACATAACTCGATTAAGTCGCTATGAGGTACCGTATGTTGATAAAACGAGGTGAATAAATTTAAGGTTTCTTTGACCGTAAGGAAGTCTTGCAGCGCGGTATGTTGAAACTGAATACCAATTTGTTGCGACATTGATTCATCAATGGCTTTGCCATAATAAAACACCTGCCCTTTGGTTGCTTTGATAATACCTTCCATAATTTCTATGGTGGTGGTTTTACCTGCGCCATTAGGCCCGAGCAGACCGAAGCAATGGCCTTTTTCAATGGAGAAGTTAACATTGTCGACCGCGACAATATCTTTATAACTTTTCGTTAAGTTCTCAACTCGAATAACTTCTTGCATGACTTTCCTTAATGACACCGGTGTCTATAGCCCTGTTTCCTTAAAAATTTAGCAAACTCTTCACAAAAAAATAGCAAAACAGGTATAAAACTTAAGCTTATTCTAACGGCTGATTAACTATTTTAATACCAATGAATTAACATCAATTAAGTGATAATAATTATCATTTGCATTAATCGTGATTTTCAATTATTGTTAATTTATCTTCGGTTAGTAAGGAAAAATGATGGGTGCGAAACAAGTTAATGAAGGGTGTCATGGCAAAGCTCAAGTTGAGATATCAACGACTTTGTTAGCTAATTTAATTACCTCAGGGGCGCTATCGGGTAATGACTGCAGATGTTTAGATAGTAATGCCCGTAAGACACTTTGGCAGTCTTTACTCAATTTAAGTATTGCTGAGAAATAGTCTCGCTAGGCTTAACTTTACTTGAAGTAAAAGCTAAGTTCGCCAAAAGTGACTACTACTGCTGCAATACTGTTTGATATTTCGCGATATAGTTAATCATATGTTGGTTTAAGGCTTTTTTACCGCTAAAACCGTACTGCTGGCAAACGTCTTCGATTGATTTTTTTTGTAATATGCGAGCAATGGCCGGTAAAACCTCAGCATCGAAAGATTGAGTACAATGCTGACTTAGCCATTGATGTAAACCATATACACAGCTACTAAATTGTCGTTGACCGCTAATAAAGTCGCTTACGCTTTGGGCATCTGAGCCGTTAAGAATAGATGTTTTTGACGCTAAATCGCCATGCAGTACCTGCCAAACTAATTTTGCCGGCAAGTGCTTAAATTCATCTGTTAACCAATAGCTAAATTGCTGATAAAACTCAGTGGTTATGGCTTTATTTAATGCCTCGGCGCTGGTTGTTAGTGGCTTAACCACCAGGCATGAGTGTTCACCACTGGCTTTATCTTTTGTAAAACCTATTCGCGCGATACTAAAACCTCTTTGCTGCCAAAAGTTAACTAACGAGGGGTTTGCACCAAAGCTTGCACCTATAAAGTCAGCACCTTGCTGCGCGACCTGATGTTCGATTTGCTGTAAAAAAATCTGACCTAGGCCTTTGGCTTGGATCTGCGGATGAATAGCAATACGCATGACTCTTTGATAACTATAATTAAAGCTGTTTTTAATACCGCAATGCGCAAGTAAAGACTGCGGTAAAAATTGATCACGCAAGCGGCGTTGACTGTCGTTAACAAGCTTGACGAGTTCCGGGTCAACATGGCCTTCTCTCATCAACAATGCTACCCCTAAAATGTCGTTATTTTGCTTAAGTACAAACAATGAAATAGCAGGGTTATTTAATAGCAGCTTTAAATCACTTGGCGAGGTTTGATAGTGAGCTGTTACTAACACGGCAAATACTTGCTGTAGTAGCGCTTCGTTATTCAGTAACGATTTCGGGCTGATGAGCTCTAACAGTAGTGAGTTTTGTTGTTCAAGTAAGCTAGCGCTTTGGCTTTTATTTGCAGGGTCTAAAGTGTCTATCGCTAATGCTTCGCTATCAAGTTGTGGTAGTTGAGCATTAAGAAGACAACTGCTAAAAACAAACTTTTCTAACGGATCATCACTGGCCCAACGTATTGCTTGATTGATATGCATTTTTCGAAAATTCGGCATAGTTTGTTGCAACACTTGATGGAACTTAAGACTAAATCCGCGCCCTGCTCCTTCATAACCGTGAATGGTGGTGGCAAAAATTAAACGATGATAATAGCTAAGTAATTGCTGTAATAAATAAACCGGTAATGCCGCAGCTTCGTCAACCATGACTAAGTTCGCTTTCGGACGTTCTTTCAAAATAACATCAATGGGATAAAAGCTGATCGTGCCCATTGCATGCTCAATGCCTTGATTACTCACTTTCGCTGCCGGTAATTGCTGCTGAACTTGGTCAAAAAACACCGTTAAAGCTTGCTTACTGGGTGCAGTGATAATTATTTTCAACGGCTGTTTAGCTTGCGATAACATATGACAAGCAGCCAGTGCTAACGCAGACGACTTGCCTCTGCCACGATCAGCGGTTAGCACTAAAGGTCGGTCTCTGTGCCCAGATAATACTTTCAGCATCGCCTCAACCGCTGCAGCTTGCTCTTGTGTCACGCTGGCGTAAGGTAAGTCTGTGATGCTGGCTTGAGTTGCTTGGTTGGCTTGAGTAGCTTTTACTTCGGCTTCGCTATTAAATGTCAGGCCTTTATCTTGCGCAGGTTCATCGACAGTTAAAGCAGGTAAATTAGCTTGTGCTTGGGAGATAAAGTAACAATTTTCACTGGCTAGCTGTCGCAAAAATCGTTGAAAAAAGTAGTCATTGTGAACACTGTTATTCTCTTGCTTTACTTGCTCTGGCGTTAGCAATAATAGCAATATACCGCCGGCAACTATGGTGCCTGAAAGCGCAGCAAAAGCATCAATATCAAGGTTAACCTCTGGCATAAAATTGTCAGCTTCAGCTGAAATCCCCGGTTCAGGTTTAAATACAATAACGCTTTGTTCTGTTCCTAAATACTGCGCGTAAGTTTTACGGTTAACCTTGGTGAGTTGAGAATGAATTTGAGCGTCAGACAGAGAGTTAAGCTGAGAGTCAGAGTGAAGTATTTCAATATCACCAAAAACGAGCCCGTGATTACAGGATTTTTCACTAACACTTTGAGAGTTTAATAGTTGCGATAAACTTATCTCTAGCTGCTGTTTAGTCCAGTTTTCATCGCCAACTAACACCACTAAGCTGCGCCAGCGTTTTGCTAACGTGAGTTGCTGTAGTTGCTGACACCAGCGTTCAAAGTTTTCTATCGACATCCGTTTAACCTTAAAAATAATCTTGGTTCAAACCAAGTACTGTCAGTCTAACAGAGCACTCAACAAAGCTAAATATCTCAACTGCGGTAAAACAGCATATAAATTCGACACATAGCACTGTTGTCGCGATATTTTTATTGAAAAGTAAAAATAATTAGTTGAAAATCCGCGATTCGTTACCTATGTTCAGTTTATCGATAAACGCTTTATATTTTTTGATTATATATCCGTAACTTTCATGATATCGCGAAATCAATATTCTCTGTAATATCAGCATCGCTTCACTCTTTGAATTTAACTGACTGAACTGTGTAATAGAAAATAGCAGCATGGAAATAAACCACTATTTATTGTAATTGCAGCAACTTCTGTAAAAGCCGTAGGTATAAAAATGAACGATGATTTAGAAAACACCACTTCTGAAGAGCCAGAAGTCGAGCAAGAAACTTTCGAGAATGACCTCCCTAAAGGCGGGCAAGCTGCTCACAAGTGTGAAGTAAGAAAGCGCATTGAAGAACTGTTAGAACGTAAACGCTTAAAAGAATTATTAGATGACTCAGATGACTGGGATATTTAATTATTTCTCACAATAACGTTGGCGTTTGTAAAATACTCATACTTTGTCAATATTCACCAAAATTTAATCGATTTTATTACGCGGTATCGATTTGTTTCTAGCACAGAACTGATATCATTAGGCTACTATCTTCACTTTACAGTTATCACCCTTATGACTTTATTTGAGAAACTTCGCTGCCTATTTACCTTTGGTCAAGGCGTTGCCTTACCGTTACCCGAAATTGATAAAAACGCAGATCCACTTTCGTTATTCAAGCTCTGGTTCGATGAAGCAAATCAAGCGGGTATATTATTACCTGAAGCTATGTCTGTAAGTAGCGTAAGTTCTGATGGCCAACCAAGTTGTCGTATGGTGTTACTCAAAGAGTTTAACCAAGATGGTTTTGTTTTTTATACTAATTATGGCAGTAGAAAAAGCCACGAATTAAATGAAAATGACAAAATTGCTTTGCTTTTTCATTGGAATGTATTGCAGCGCCAAATTCGAATTGAAGGGTGTGTTGAAAGAGTTAGTGCTGAACAATCAGCGAAATACTTTCACAGCCGTGACCGAGGTAGCCAAATTGGCGCTTGGGCATCTAGACAAAGCAGTAAAATTCAAAGCGATACTGAATTGGCTGATAACGTGGCTTATTACACAAATAAATTTGCCGGCAAAGAAGTTCCCTTACCTGAGTTTTGGGGAGGTTGGAGAATAAAGCCAAATTATCTTGAGTTTTGGCAAGGTAGAGCTAGCCGTTTACATGACAGAGTGTGTTTTGAGAAAAGCACTGATGGGTGGGATAACTTTAAACTTCAGCCATAGCGCTACCGTATTTATCTGTTATAAAACCACATAACGGTGTAAAAAAAATAAAGGGAAGCACTCTATAAAGTGCTTCCCTTTTTATTGCTATCGACAAACATATTGCAATTTAACTTATACCAATCGAATTTATACCACTGACTTTAGCCGACCAGTGCTAATAAAATACCCGCAGCAACTGCTGAGCCTAGTACGCCAGCAACATTTGGTCCCATTGCATGCATTAACAAGAAGTTATGCGGGTTTGCTTCTAAGCCTACTTTATTAGCAACACGTGCCGCCATGGGTACAGCAGACACTCCCGCAGCACCGATCAATGGGTTAACCTTTTCTTTTGATAGCTTATTCATTAGTTTTGCCATTAAGACACCGGTAGCAGTACCAATAGAGAAGGCAACAGCACCAAGCGCTAAAATCCCTAAGGTTTTTGCATTTAAAAACTGATCAGCACTTAGTTTTGAACCGACACCTAAACCTAAGAATATAGTAACAATATTGATTAACTCGTTTTGAGCCGTTGAACTTAAACGGTCAACCACGCCACATTCTCGCATTAAGTTACCTAAACAAAACATTCCTACTAGTGGTGTTGCAGCCGGTAAGAAGAAAATAGTCATCATTAAAACACCAAGTGGGAAAATAATTTTCTCAACTTTGGTTACATGGCGTAATTGCGCCATTTCAATTTTACGTTCTTCTACTGTGGTTAATGCCCGCATAATTGGTGGCTGAATAATCGGTACTAGCGCCATATAAGAATAGGCAGCAACAGCAATCGCACCTAATAATTCAGGGGCAAGTTTTGACGCTAAAAATATTGCTGTCGGACCATCAGCACCACCAATAATGGCAATGGCAGACGCGTCTTTCATGGAAAAGTCTAGTCCAACAAGATTTAAAGCAATAGCACCAAATAAGGTGGCAAAGATACCAAATTGAGCAGCAGCGCCTAATAACAAGGTTTTAGGATTAGCGATTAACGCGCCAAAATCCGTCATCGCACCAACACCCATAAAGATTAATAATGGGAATATGCCGGTATCAATGCCTGCATAATAAATAAAATGCAGCAAACCGCCCACTTCTGAAAAGCCAGCAACAGGGATATTAGTTAAAATAGCACCAAAACCCATTGGTACTAATAGCAAAGGTTCAAAGTTACGAGCGATGGCTAGGTAGAGTAACCCACAGCCAACCAACATCATGATAACTTGGCCTAATTCAAAATTAGCTAGGCCAGTTGACAGCCACAATACTTTTAATGATTCCATCGGTTTTCCTATACTAAGCTCAACAATGCATCGCCAACGGCAACCGAGTCGCCTTCTCTGGCGTGAATTGCGGCTATTTCACCGGCTTTAGTTGCTCGAATTTCAGTTTCCATTTTCATCGCTTCCATGATGATAACCACTTCGCCTTCTGCTACTTCATCACCTTCATGAACTAGCACTTTAAAAATATTTCCGGCTAATGGCGCTTTTAAGTCTTCACCGCCTGATGGTGTAGCTGGTGCAGATGCCTTTGTTGCGGTTTGTATGTTCTCAATTGATCCGCCTGGCGCAACAACCACATCATAAACTTTACCATCAACACTAACGGCGTAGCTTTCTGGCCCAGTACTGGCTGAACTAGTTGCTGATGTTGCCGCTTTAGCTTTTTCTGCAGACGCTTTAGTCGGTGCAGGTTCAAAAGCATCTGGGTTATTACGGTTTTGTAAAAATTTCAAACCAATTTGCGGAAACAAAGCGTAAGTTAAAACATCGTCAATAGAATCATCAGCTAAACTAATGTTTTTCTCTACGGCAATTTGCTGTAATTCAACGGTTAACTTGTCCATTTCAGGGTCAAGTAAATCAGCTGGACGACAAGTTATTGCTTCTTTGCCGTCAAGTACTCGAGCTTGTAACTCAGCGTTGACTTTATCCGCAGTTTTACCATATTCGCCTTTGAGTACACCGGCAGTTTCTTTGGTAATTGACTTATAACGCTCACCAGTTAATACATTTAACACCGCTTGCGTGCCAACGATTTGTGAAGTTGGTGTAACTAACGGGATATAACCTAGGTCTTTACGTACTTTTGGAATTTCAGTTAATACTTCATCTAGCTTATCTGCAGCACCTTGCTCTTTTAATTGGCTTTCCATGTTAGTTAACATGCCGCCAGGAACTTGTGCTAACAAGATACGGGCGTCGATACCGCGTAAACTACCTTCAAATTGTGCATATTTTTCACGAACATCACGGAAGTATGTTGCCACTTCTGCAAGCTTGACCATATCTAGGCCTGTATCGCGCTGTGTGCCCTCAACAATCGACACTATGGTTTCTGTTGGTGAATGGCCGTAAGTCATACTCATTGATGATATAGCCGTATCTATTACGTCTATATCTGCATCAATAGCTTTCATATGTGTTGCAACACTTAAACCGGTAGTAGCATGACAATGCAAGGCAATAGGCAGAGCTACCGTTTCTTTTAAACGTCCAATCAACTCTGCGGCATCGTAAGGCTTCAATAAACCGGCCATATCTTTAATACACAGGGAATGAGCGCCCATATCTTCAAGTTGCTTAGCCATAGTCAACCACCCTTCAAGCGTGTGAACCGGGCTTTCGGTATAACTTAATGTGCCTTGGGCATGAGCACCTACTTTAACTGCCGCTTTAATCGATGTTTCTAGATTACGAACATCGTTCATAGCATCAAAAATTCTGAACACATCAATACCATTTACATGGGCACGTTCGACAAATTTTTCTACAACGTCATCAGCATAATGACGGTAACCTAAAATATTTTGACCACGAAATAGCATTTGCTGCTTGGTTTTTGGCATCGCTTTTTTTAGTGCACGAATACGCTCCCATGGATCTTCACCTAGATAACGAATACAGGAATCGAATGTTGCTCCTCCCCATGACTCAATTGACCAAAAGCCAATTTCATCCATTTTCGCAGCAATGGGTAACATATCCTCTAAACGCAAACGCGTAGCGAGCAAAGATTGATGGCCGTCGCGTAAGACAACTTCAGTGATTCCTAAGGGCTTAGTCATGGTCATATCCTATTTTTTTACAGATTGGTTTTGACGATATTGAGTAACAGCAGAAGAAATTGCTGCAACAACGGCCGGTGAGACACCGTTACCATCTTGTTTTTTATTATTTTTTTTACTTGAAGATCGAGCTTCAACAATGGCATCTGGATATTTTTTGGCCAAATTAACCAATACAACATTGATAAAAACGATCAATAAACCTAAAAAGGCAAAAACGAATACCATTCCGGCAAACATTAATGTGCCAGCTTCAACAAATAACGCTTGAAGATTTTCCATATTTTTACTCTCAAGTAATTTTTATATAATTAGAATAATCACTCCAATGTATAAAAAGCAAACACATTTTGACAAATTAATTAAATAAATTAATGTCAAGCTAAATAAGTGCAAAAAAGCAGCGAAATGTAATAATATTTCGTCATTTTTTTATACAACAGGGCATAAATAGCAGATTGTATACAATATCAAATCTATGAATAGCGGGTATTAGCCGCCAAAAAACCAAGATAATATACAATATGCAAAATAAAACAGTATAACCAACTAGTCAGCTTTTGGTAAAAGTAAACCAAATTTTGTGATCGAATTAATAATATTGTTAATTTAAAACCTTAGCATTATGTATATGCAAAAGCGAAATTGAGACGGTTGAATGTGTTAAATAGGAGAGATTGAAGATTTGACAAATTTTAGGCGAAAAAAAACCAGTCGTTAGACTGGTTTTCTTAAGGTGGCGGACGCGGCAGGAGTCGAACCTGCGACCGCCTGGTTCGTAGCCAGGTACTCTATCCAGCTGAGCTACGCGTCCGCGGTCAATCGTTATTTTATATCTTGATTCAAGATAGATAAATATTGATTTAAAAAACAATATACATCACATATTTATTTTTTAATTAGCTTTAATACTAGCTACTCTTTTTTATTTAGCCACTTAAAGAAAAGTGGCGGACGCGGCAGGAGTCGAACCTGCGACCGCCTGGTTCGTAGCCAGGTACTCTATCCAGCTGAGCTACGCGTCCTTATTTAAAGCTTTTATTTATATCTCAACTTAAAGAGATAATGAACTAGATAATATTTACTTAGGTAGACAACCTAGTTAATGCTACTTACATTCATATGAACTATTTCAATACCGTTGTTCCTACGGTGCCAATCTAAAAGAATGGCGGAGAGGGAGGGATTCGAACCCTCGATCCGGGATAAACCAGATACTCCCTTAGCAGGGGAGCGCCTTCGGCCACTCGGCCACCTCTCCAATGGGTGCGAATAATAAGGGATTAAAAAAATAAGTCAAACTTTTTTCAGCATTTATTCCTATTTTTTGACTGTTTGTTGAGAATTCAAACAACACGCTCACTTTTCAAACATTAATCGTTAAAAAAGCGCATATTAAAGTCCTTAAAATTTTATTGTAAGATCAAAAAAGCCGACGATTGTCGGCTTTAATTATCAGAATATAATTCAAATTAATCTTCTGAGGAATCACCCTCACCTTTTTCAGATTGTATTCTCATATATATTTCTTCACGATGTACTGATACTTCTTTCGGCGCATTTACACCAATACGAACTTGGTTACCCTTCACACCTAACACTGTCACTGTGACGTCGTCTCCGATCATCAACGTTTCACCAACTCGGCGAGTTAATATTAACATCTTAATTTCCTTTATGTTTAAAAACGAGATCCACTAAATATATATAAGCTAGTAACAAATTAAATTTAGTCTAATTTTTGCAAAAGTGCACTAAAGATCACAATAAGTTACTAAAAAACTTATTAAACATTGATAATTCCTTATACAAAGTCGAAATTTCCATGTTCAGCAGTAAACTTATAAAACTAATAGTAGAATGCATTTGCAGCAATTAATGGCTATTTTAACAACCTTGGTGAAACAATAAACATATTAATGATAGTTTTTTGTAAATTTAGGTAAATATTTTTCTAAAAATGAATTTCCGAATCAAAATATTACAAGTTTTTAACATCAGTCTAAAATATATACTCTTTAATTACTTTCATTCTATATGTGGGTATTCAACTTTTAGAAAAACAATAAAAAAAAGGGACTTAAAAGTCCCTTCTGTTAATTTTAAATTTTTTAGTTAACGGATAAATTAACCTAGCTTAGCTTTTAACCAGTTTTGTGCTGCTGTTAAGGCGGCTTCTATATTTTCAGGTTGGCTGCCACCGGCTTGCGCCATGTCTGGGCGTCCACCACCTTTACCACCGACTTCTTGTGCAGCAACGTTCACTAACTCGCCAGATTTAACCTGACCAATAAGATCTTTAGTTACGCCGGCAATCAAGCTTACTTTGTCATCACTTGCTGTTGCTAATAAAATAATGCCTGAGCCCATTTTATTTTTAAGGTCATCAACCATGCCACGAAGTGACTTAGCTTCAACACCTTCTAAGTTAGCTATCAGTGCTTTTACGCCGTTAAAATCGATAGTTTGGCTGACTAAATCTGCCCCGGCTTGGCTAGCAAGCTTTTGCTTATATTGTGCAAGTTCTTTTTCTAACTGCTTGTTACGCAAAATTACTTGCTCAACTTTGCTGACAACATTCGCCGTATCCGCTTTAACTAACGCTGCTATATTACCTAACGTTTGTTCTTGAGTAGCGAAATAGTTTAATGCTGCTTCACCTGTTACCGCTTCTATTCGACGAACTCCAGCAGCTATACCCGCTTCAGATACAATTTTAAATAAACCAATATCACCAGTGCGTTCTACATGCACACCACCACAAAGCTCGGTTGAGAAATCACCTAAGGTAACTACTCGCACTTCATCGTCATATTTTTCACCAAACAGTGCCATTGCGCCTTTCGCTTTAGCTTCTTCAATTTGCATTAAATTGGTTTCGCGCGCTAAGTTATTGCGTATTTGTTCATTGACTAAACGCTCAACTGCATCTAATTCTTCGCGAGTAACTGCTTCATAATGAGAAAAATCAAAGCGTAATTTTTCATCATCACACAACGAGCCTTTTTGCGTGACATGATCGCCTAAAACTTTACGTAAGCTTGCATGCAATATATGCGTAGCTGTGTGGTTTTTAACGATGGCCGCACGGCGTTCACTATTAATTTCAGCTTTAACCTGTTCATTTAAACTAATGGTATTATGAGCAACACCTCTGTGGGCAAAAGCATGACCTAATTTAACAGTATCTGTTACTTCAAAAGTACTTTCACCAATGTGCAATAAACCGCTATCACCAACTTGTCCACCTGATTCTGCATAAAATGGTGTCTGATCGAGTACCACAATACCGCTTTCGCCGGCACTTAACTGTTTAACTGATGAGTCATTGTTAAACAGTTCAACAACCGTAGAAGACATTTCACTACGCGTGTAACCTTTAAACTCAGTCCGTTGTTCAGACTTAAGTGTGTCATTGTAATCAGTACCAAATTGGCTAGCTTTTTGTGCACGCACACGTTGTTGTGCCATTGCAGCGTCAAAACCATCATGGTCAATACTAATGTTACGTTCACGAGCGATATCAGCAGTTAAATCGGCTGGGAAGCCGTAGGTGTCATAAAGTTTAAAAACATCATCGCCGGCAATAGTATCGCCCTTAAGTGCTGATAAAATATCTTCAAGTAGCGCCATGCCGCGATCTAATGTGCGACCAAACTGCTCTTCTTCAATGCGTAAGATTTTTTCGATAATTGCGCGTTGCTGAACAAGTTCAGGGTATGCGTCACCCATTTGCTCGGCAAGTGAAGCAACTATTTTATGAAAGAAAAAGCTTTTGGCTTCTAATTTATGGCCGTGGCGAATAGCACGACGAATAATACGACGTAAAACATAACCGCGACCTTCATTTGATGGTAAAACACCATCAGTGATCAAAAAGCTACATGAACGAATATGGTCAGCAATAACGCGTAATGACTTATGTTCTAAATCTTCACATTCAAGTATTTTTGCAGTGTCACGAATTAAGTTTTGGAAAATATCAATTTCGTAATTACTGTGTACACCTTGTTTAATTGCTGAAATACGCTCTAAGCCCATTCCTGTATCAACAGAAGGCTTAGGTAAATTTTCCATGGTACCGTCAGCATGACGGTTGTATTGCATGAAAACGATATTCCAAATTTCGATAAAGCGATCGCCGTCTTCATCTGGAGAACCAGGAGGACCACCAAAAATATGTTCACCGTGATCGTAAAATATTTCAGAGCAAGGACCACATGGGCCAGTATCGCCCATTGACCAGAAATTATCTGATTCATACTTTTTATCGGCAGACTTATCGCCAATACGAATAATTTTTTCGGCTGGAACGCCAATTTCGTTTAGCCAGTAATTATAAGCTTCATCATCACTTTCATATACGGTCACTAAAAGTTTTTCTTTTGGTAATTCCAATACTGAGGTTAAAAATTCCCAAGCGTAATTAATCGCTTCTACTTTGAAGTAATCACCAAAGCTGAAGTTACCTAGCATTTCAAAAAAGGTGTGATGGCGCGCAGTATATCCAACATTTTCTAAATCGTTATGTTTACCACCGGCGCGAACACAGCGCTGTGAAGAGGTGGCACGGGTATAATTACGAGTTTCGTCACCAAGAAAAACATCTTTAAATGGCACCATACCAGCATTGGTGAATAATAATGTCGCATCATTGCCAGGAACGAGCGAACTACTAGCAACAATTTGGTGCTGCTTAGATGCATAAAAATCTAAAAATGCCTGACGCAATTGGGCACTAGTTTTAATCATTTGAATTTCCAACTTTTTCGAAAAAATTAATTCTGTTTAAGCGTTTAATAGTGTCATGATTTCATTCGATGAGAAACCATGTTTTGCATAAAGCACCGACTTTTTAGCTTTATTGTGTGGATCTTATATTAGGGACGCACCAAAGGTGCTTATTATACGCAAGCTCTGCTTGAAGATACCAATCTATTTGATAAATTATCGATATTTTTATTGCTGAGGGATTGTTAGATTTGTGTTTAAATTGGCACAAATATCACCGTATTACCTTTTTAAGTTAACGGACTTTATTGTTTGTCGACTGCCGTTATTATTCATTGTTAGCTAATAAAGTTCAATAACCCGACCTGAGGTTAAATAAACAAATGAATTGCTTGGTGTCTGCTATCGAATTTAAGATTATTTAAAATCGATATTATCAAACCAACACCTCATAAAAATCGCACCTTAAAACTGCATAAAAACACTTAAAATACATACAATTACACCAAACCCTATTGGCTTGAGCGTCAATTTTTTAAGCATTGTTGATGATAAGTTTTACATTATGTTCATAATCGCGCAAAATAAACTTAACTCAATTGAAATAATGCATTAGCTGTGCAAGCTAACATTTAGTCAATAATAAAGCTAAGCACTAGCTATCAATAAAAACAGGGACCTGTATGAAGGGACAAATTAACAACATGCGTTTAATTTTAGTTATTATATTTAGCTCAATATTTTTACAAGCATGTGGTGGTTCAAACGAAAAAGCACCGGTATTTAGCGTTAGTGCTTCTCATTCATCGGTAGCGTTTACAAATGAATTTTTACAAGAAGAAACTCATACAATAGCGGTAGACGTGACCTTTGATGGTGGCGGACTGTTATTAGGTTTTGCTCCTACGGCAAGACCTGTAAGTTGGCTAGAATATCGAGTTGAAAACCTCACTGCCACTACTGCCACCATACACATCGATGTCGTTAATGCTCACAGAATCAACGCTGATCTTTACGGTACGACTTTAAGGTTATCGAGTGGTGATACTGCGACGACTAACTTGGCTCATGCTGATATCAATGTTTCATTATTAGTTTGGCAGGCGCTAACTTTTGATGACACTTTTGGTGTTGAAAGTATAGAAGAAAAAACGATTCAATTGAGTTCAAGCGAAGACAATTTGACGGTCGCCAGCTCAGTACCTTGGTTAACAGTTGATAAAACATTTTCTGAAGGTGTAACCACGATAACCACAACACCAATTTTAACTGAATTTACAGAATCAGGTTTATACAACGCGACTATTGATATCACAAGCCCGCTTGGCACAACCAACTACCCTGTTGAATTAAGCTTAGATAACATTTACTTATTTGCTGATAAAGCTACTGTAGCACTCGCTGAAACAGGTAATGTTAGCAATAGCCAAAGTACTATTAACATTAATTCAAACAGTCAGCTACCTTGGGGATGGCAAGCAACCACTGATGCTGAATGGTTAACGCTTACAGCGAATGCTGAAACTAATCAATTAACCATTACAGCTGACAGCTCAGCTTTAGATAATAACACTACCAACATGGCAGACATCATGATTAGTGGTGATGAGCAAACTACAGCAATCGCTGAGAACATTAAAGTCAGCTTTTATAAATCTGAACTTAACACCGATAACAACACCCTAGATCTTGCTGCTAATAGTAATGGTGTAGTCACTGATCCCCTTTTACCACAATATTATGTTGCGACCAGCAACGAATTACGAAGTTACCACCTTTATACCAATGAATTGTTATCAACGACGGTTATCTCACCCGAAGATACTTTACTTGAGCAACTTATCATCCACCCTGATGCTAGCTTTATGTTAGCTAAGGCAGTTGAAACTACTGTTATTGATGAAGATACCAGTGAAACCACAACACATCGTTATCAAATTAATTTAGCTGATATGACGTTTGTTGAATTAACAGATGTAGATATATCTAATGAACCAACCAAGTTTATTCGATTAGATGGTCGATACTTTGTGGCTACGGGCATTTTAGAATTTGCTGATGAGAACTTAAAACGTCTTGGTTTTGATGGTGCTAACGCATTTTTTGCCCGTGCATTTAATATCGCGCATAAAAACCAAACGTTATTTGCTTTAGATGCAAGTTCAGCTGATGAATTTATGTCAATCAAGCGCATTGAAGCTAAAATAAATGACTTTGGTCGTACTCCTATAAGCACGGAAATCACTCATACTTATCGTCCTGAGTTATTAGGCGATAATGATCAAATTAATGACTTTTTTGTCACCGCTGATGAACAAAATATTTACGCTATTAGCCCTACCAGTCAATGGATAAGCTTTGATGGCACCACATTTATTGATAATGGCGTGTTAACCGATGACGAAGCAATTACTGATTTAGCGCTTGCATATAGTGCTAATGATCGTCCTCATTATGTAAGATTTGAGTCTGGCGTCGGCTTTAAAATTGACGTGTATAACCATCAACAAACTATTGCAAACAGTATTCCCTTAGGCAACAACCAACCCAGACAATTATTAATTGCCAATGGTGATAGCCGTGGTGTTTTAACGTCGGCGAATGCTATCGATGTGATTAATTTAAGTCAATTTACTAGTTCTGCTCAATCATTGTCATTTACTACTAATTTAGGCGATAGCGACATAGCACAGCAAGAAATTACTCTTTCAAATATTGGCGAAGGTTGGCAAGCAACTTCTAGTGCGCCGTGGTTAATAGTTACCCCACAAACAGATGAAAATGGCGATGTTATATTAATCGATATCGACACCAGCTTAATTACTGGCTGGGGCTTAATGACTGCCAGTATTTCGATATACGACCCAGTGAGTGGTACAACAAAAGTAATTACTGTTGAGCTTGCCGTTGATGCTATTAGGTTAAGCAGTAACATCCCTGCCCTCGCATTTAACAGTTTGGCGACTGAACAAACACTAGTTCATACCGTTGATATTCTAAGCAATAGTGAAAACGATATTGCGTGGCAAGCAAGTACAGGTGTTGATTGGTTATCGCTATCTGTTGATAACGTTAATAACACCCTAACTATCACTGGTATCCCTGCAAACATTGCCACTAACGGTGTTCATAACGCAGTAATTACCATTTCCCCTACCTCGGCTGAAAGCGCATTAGAGGGAAGTATAAATGTAAGCTTTAATAAAGGTTCAAGCGACAGCACTGATGTCGACATAAGTGACATTACCTACAACACAGCAGGTATCGCTCTAGACCCTATGCGTCCTTATCTTTATATTGCAACAGGCGATAAAATCAAAACTTATCATGTAATAACCGGTGAGCTAGTTAATACAACGACATCACCTTTGATAAACGTAGATTTAACTAATTTAGTAGTTCACCCGGATGGCTCAATGCTGTTAGCGTCAAATAGTGAAACTTACCTTGATGAAGACGAAACGGAGCAAACGCGCATTAATCACTACCGATTTGACTTAAACACTTACCTCTTTAGGCAAATAGACAGTGATAGCATCACCATAGAATATAGACCTTTGATGATTAAAATGGTTGCTGGTGCGCCAGTGGTTATTACGCAGACGCTTGAATATGCTGACCTTAACTTAGTCCGTCAATTCTGGGATCAAGAAAATGCCGCTTTCGTATCTACTATTGCCCAGGCAAGTAGTACTGATGTTTTTATGGCTTATAAACAGGCAACAACATCACTAGAACGCTTTGACTTAGGCTATAACGCTTTCGCTACTGAGATGATTTCAGTTACTACAGAGCCTAGTTATGTAAATACTGCTTTTACCAGCTTGTCAAAATTTGCCTTAAGCCACGATGGTAATACTATTTATACTGCTAACAGTAGTAGTGAATGGGCCAGTTTTGACGGTACAACTTATACTGACAATGGCTTATTACAAAGCAATGATAATGTACAAAGCTTTAACACTCACATTGACACCGATGGCAATAGTTATTTCTATCGATTTGACCCTGCACAAGGTCTAACGTTAAGTAAATATAATGATGCCCAAGTTGAGCTATTTTCAGAAGTGATTTCGGCTGGTTCATCTGAAAGTTACTTAATGCCAGAGTATCAAAGAGTAATAATTTACGATGCCGCGTCAACAACGTTAAACTTACGTTCGCATCAATAATTGTAAATACGCTAAATAAAAAAACCGCTACTTTGCGGTTTTTTTTACGGTTAATTATATAAAGTTAGTGGTATATTTTTGGATGTTACTCGTTCACTTTGACATATTATGTCACTTTGTGTAACGTAAACTTTAAAAAATATTGGTAAAGGATTGCACCATATGATTGAATTTTTTCTCGCAGATACAAATATTGGCTTCGCCATTGCCCTTTGTTCAGTGCTCGCTTTGGCTCTACTTGAAGGTCTTGGTATGTTGATCGGATTAAGTATGATGAACTTACTTGATCATATATCGCCGATTGACCTTGATATAGATATTGATACCAATATAAATTCAGGCGGCTTAACACCGTTATTGGGTTGGTTATGTTTAAACCGCCTACCTTTACTAATTTGGCTAGTGCTATTTTTAACCAGCTTTGGCATGACAGGGTACAGCTTAAATTACCTATTACTAAATAGCGTTGAAATTAGCTTACCTAGCTTACTCAGTTACAGTTTATCTTTAATAATCGCGCTATACCTGACTCATTATATTGGTGCGCCTTTAAGCCGTTTATTACCTAAAAACGAATCTTCAGCAACATCAAATAGCAGCTTTAATGGCTTAATAGCGACAATAACTATTGGGACAGCAAAACAAGGTAGTCCTGCAGAGGCTTCTTTAGTCGATAGCTATAAACAAAAGCACTACGTTTTAGTATCACCCGACAGTAATGATGAAGAATTTACTCAAGGTCAACAGGTGGTGCTGGTGGAGAAAAAAGATCATTTTTGGCTTGCGGTAAAATTTACCCAATAACATAATTTATGGCCTGAGCAAGAATTAAAACAAGAGTTAAACAACAGTAGATAAAATAACAAAATGGAGATTAAATATGGAAAATTTAGATTCTAACACCACGTTTATATTAATGATGGTCGGTGTAGGTTTCATCGCTGTCATTACGATAGGGATGATTTTCGCTAAATTATATGTGCGTGCCACAAAAGAAATTGCCTTTGTACGAACAGGAATGGGCGGTGAAAAAGTGGTAAAGGATGGTGGCGCAATTTGCTTACCTGTTTTACACGAAACCATTCCGGTCAACATGAACACGCTACGCATTGAAGTTGAAAAAACAGAAAAAGACTCATTGATCACCAAAGATAGAATGCGAGTTGATGTAAAAGCTGACTTCTATTTACGTGTAGCGCCTCACACTGAAGGAATTTCTATGGCGGCCCAAACTTTGGGTAGCCGTACGATGCGTGTTGAAGAATTGAAAAAGTTGATGGAGTCTAAATTTGTTGACGTTCTTCGCACCGTAGCCGCAGAGATGACTATGACGGCTATGCATGAGCAACGCGCTGACTTTGTACAAAAGGTGCAGCAAAACGTCGCTAATGACCTAGAAAAGAACGGTTTAGAATTAGAGTCTGTTTCACTAACCGGCTTTGATCAAACGGATTTACACTTTTTTAACGAAAATAATGCATTTGATGCTGAAGGTCGCGCAAGACTGACAAAAATTATTGAAGAAAAGCGTAAAGAAACCAACGATATTGAACAAGACAATCGCGTTAAAATTCAACGTAGAAACTTAGACGCTGAGCGTGAATCACTTGAAATTCAAAAAGAAGAAGAAGAGCTTCGTATCGCCCAAGAACAAGTACTAGAATTTAAGCGTGTTGAACAAAAAGCAGAAATAGCCAAAACTCGCGAATATAAAGAGCGCGAAGAAAGAGAAGCACAAATATCTAAAGAGCAAGCAATTGAAGTTGCTGAAATATCTAAAAGTCGCGATGTAGAGTCACGTGAAATTGATAAACGTACGGCATTGGAGCAAGCTCGTATTCAACAACAGCGTGATATTGAAGTGGCAGAGCAAGATAAACAAATTGCAGTTGCTGAAAAGTCTGAAGCAGAGTCAGCTGCGCGTGCGAAAGCCGCTGGCGCAGAAAAAGATCGTGTTGAAAAAGAAGAAGCCGTAACAACCGCAAGACAAGTCGCAGAAGCTAATCGTCGCAAAGAAATTGAAGTTATCGATGCGAAGAAAGAAGCAGAGCGTGATGCTGTCGGAATTACTGTACAAGCTGATGCAGAAAAACGTGCCGCAGAAGATAAGGCAACCGCAGTACTGACCGAAGCAAAAGCTAGTGCCGATGCGAAAAAATTAAAAGCAGAAGCCGATGAGAAAATATATGCTGTTGATGCGGCTGGTAAAAAAGCGCTATATGAAGCTGAAAATACCCTGCGCGATGAACAAATTGAATTACAAAAATCGTTAGCGATTTTAAAAACCTTACCTGAAATGATCGCTAATTCAGTCAAGCCATTAGAAAATATCGATGGCATTAAAATTTTGCAAGGTTATGGCAATTCAAATTCAGCCTCAGGCAGTAATGAATCTTCGACAAATGGCGGCTTGGCCGAGCAAATAACGTCAGCCGCGTTAAATTACCGTGCTAATGCTCCTATGATCGATTCAATGTTACAAGAGCTTGGTTTAGTGGATAAGGAGTCAGGCACTTTAAATGACTTGATCACCGGTAAACATTCATTAATTGATGATGCAAAATCGGTCGTGCAACAATCTAACTTTAAACCTAATACCGATGTAAATACCGTACAAGAACCCGCAGAATAAAGTATTTGAGTCCCTGCTATGGTGGCTGGGACTCTATTTCAAATAATAAAAAGGTTGTAAAAATGAAATGTACTAGTTGTAAATCAGGACAGTTATTACCTAGTTTTATGGATGGTCAATTCCGCTGTCATACCTGCTCTAATTGTCAGGGTAATTGGATTTTAGTTGAAGATTATGTTTCGTGGAAAGAACGCAATCCACAGTTTACATTTGAAGTAGAAAGCCACTGTGAAGCTGAAGAAACTAAAACTGCTTTACTATGCCCTGTTACCGGATTAATCATGAGAAAGCTGCGTTTAAGCAGTAAAAATTCACATCGTATTGACTACAGTGCAAGTGTTGGTGGTATTTGGTTAGATAAAGGCGAGTGGCAGTTATTAAAAGATGAAGGATTAGCAGGTTCTTTAAACTCAGTCCTAACTGCGCACTGGCAAAGAAATATTCGAATTGGCAGCACAAAGGAGAACTTCGCTGAAATTTATAAAGATAAGTTTGGCCAAGAAACTTACGACAAAGTTAAAGAGCTACGACAGTGGTTATCTCAGCAACCCAATAAAGCCGATTTACGTGCTTATCTGTTAGCTGAAGATCCTTATTCCGCTGAAAAATAAAAAGAGGAAAGTTTTATGAGAGGAGCAGGTGGAACATCCGGTGGCTTAGGTCAGTTTTTTATTGGCTTAATCATGATGTGTGGTGGTTTTTATATGTTACTCAATGCCATTTCAGTAACATCAAGTTTTGGCATGGGCATGCGTCTATATGGTTTTTCAGCCATGGGCGGTAACTATAATGTGACCAGTGGCATGATCATGATCCCATTTATGTTTGGCGTAGGTCTAATTTTTTACAACAGTAAAAACATTTTAGGTTGGGTGCTGAGTTTAGGCTCTATTACCGCTTTAATTTTTGGTGTTATATCATCGATTAGGTTCAGCTTTAGAACCATGAGCGCTTTTGATTTAATTGTTATTTTAATACTAGCGATTGGCGGCCTGGGTTTATTTTTACGCTCACTAAAGACCTTAGATGAAAATTTACCGGCGGATTAATAGCCATAGATTTCGTTGTGTTGTGTAGCCTTGAAGCCCAAAACTGTTGAAGTTTAATGATATTTTCAGTTAAGTAACATTCACTAATTTTGTTAAGATGATTTATAAAATATGGAATTAATAAAAATGAAAATATGGAAATTCATTAAAGCTTTACCTGTAATCATAGGGCTTCAACTTTGTCTGTTACTTTCACTTAACGTAACTGCCGAGTCTGTTAAGAGTTTAGAGTTAAAACCGGGTTTATGGGAAGGGATTAATAACAATGTAGTCCAATACAGTATTCTTGAAATAAATGAAGACGGTAACCATAGATTTTTTATCGCCAACATAGCCAGTGCTTTTAAAAAAGCTAAAAAGTTCGATTTCACTGATGAGAACATCAGTTGTACAACTTCTGAATGTATTATCAATATCAAACGTAACAGTGAAGCATCATCCCGACTTATTCTCGCGCCTTATTTAGAAAACTCATTTAAAGTAATAGAGATTAATACCAACGCTGACGGGAAAGCAATATTCTCTCAAACATACCAACTAGATCAGCAAAAAGATCAATCAACGGTCAGGTCATTTATCAAAAAATACCAACATCACATTGAGTCACTTAGTCTGCATGATAGCGATGGCATTTATGGCTTTTGGCTAGGGGTATTAGTAACAGATGACAAACCTGAATTACTCAGCTTAGAAGTACATCACGATAAAAAATCAACTTTCACGCTTTTTATCAATGGTCAAAACTTTGTTAATGAAACTGCATTTTTAACTAAAAATATGATTATTAAGGATAGAGTGATTAACATCACAACTGAACACCCTACATTTGCAAATAAGCTTATTATCAATCAATTGAGCAGTAATATGTTAAGTGGTTATATGTACTCTGTTTATAAAGGCAATAGCTTACAAACCGGTAAGTTTTCGCTGTTCCGAGTTAGGTAGTTATTTCTCCATATTCGGAGGTAATATGCACCAATAATCCTCGCAGAGTTAAAAAGTGCATAATGAATAAGGAACTTTAGTACTGCCAGCATTACAATTATCATTAAAAAAAGCCTCCATGTAAGCAAAACTGAACAGCACTGTTTAGCAATTAAAAACATAGACTTACGCCTATATAATCGCGTTGACAATTTGATAGTTCAAGCTATGCTTAAGTTATATTCAACGTAAATATAAGCGGCTATATCTGTGACAAAATTAAAAATGCCAATTGATGAGCAAAAAAGGCTTGCGGCATTAAAGTCATCAAAGCTATTAGATACGCTGCCCGAAGCAAGCTTTGATGCTCTAACCGCCCTAGCTCAAAAAATTTGTGGTACACCGATAGCCCTTATCACATTACTAGATGACTCTAGACAATGGTTTAAATCCAACATCGGCCTTCCAATTAGCCAAACATCAAAGGATATCTCTTTTTGCAGACATACCATCAGAAATGACTCCGTATTTGTCGTCCATGACACATTAAATCATCATGACTTTAAAGAAAATCCATTAGTGACAGGAGCTCCGCACATACGATTTTATGCCGGTGTACCGTTAATCGATAAGAAAGGTTACGCACTTGGCGCGTTATGTGTCATTGACACAGAGCCCAGAGAAAAAGTTAATGCAACCCATATAAAAAGTTTGATTGATATTGCGTCATTAGTAATCGATCAAATTAATATGAGGTTGACCTATGGTTTTCTTGATCCAATAACTGAACTGCCTAATCGCCTTAAATTACAGCATGATATTAAAAGTACTTTCCAGAAGCAGTCATCAGAGCGGTTTGATGTAATTATTGCGGATCTCGCACGTCATGAACAATATACTTCACTATTACAGTCTTTGGGGCATGAAAATAGTGATCGATTTTTACGTTCTGCAACCGAAAAACTCAGTAAAACAGAAAATAAAAACGTTACTGTTTACAACTTAGCTGTTTATCGATTTGCCTGGTTAGTGGTCGATCATACTCAAGAAGAAGTAAACGCTCTACTTGCTCAAATCCAAGACTACCTTCAAGAACCTTTTATGTGTGGCCCTTTACCAGTAACTTTTGATGGTGTAATAGGAGTGGCAACTTATCCAAATGATATTACTGAACCAAATGAACTTATTAGAGCCGCGGCCTCTGCGCTATTAGATGCTAAGAAAAATCATATTCCCTTAGCGCACTATGATGTCAATAACGACAGGTCTCAACAACGAAGTTTTCAAGTGTTATGTGATTTGCCAGAGGCACTACAAAGCACTGAACAATTATATATGCTATATCAGCCCAAAATTGACTTACAAAATAACACTTGTGTTGGCGTGGAAGCATTGCTCAGGTGGCGTCATCCTGATTTAGGTATGATACCACCTGATGAGTTTATTGTGCTTGCGGAGCATACTGCGTTAATGACACAAATAACTGACTGGGTTATCAATAGCGTTTTTAAACAGATGACTTATTGGGATAAAAAGTTAACGGTTGCGATAAATATTTCTATCGAAGATCTGGAGTCGCCAAACTTTGTCAGTAAACTCAAAAATTGCATGCAGCAATATCAAATTACCGCAGAGAGACTTGAATTAGAAATAACTGAAACAGCTTTTATGGAAAACCCTAAAGAGGCGACTAAAACCATAGATGAAATAAAAGCCCTTGGTATTGCGGTTTCGATTGATGACTTTGGTACCGGCCAAAGTAATATCTCGTATTTAAAGCATATTAATGGCGACTCTTTAAAAATCGACAAAGTATTTATCCAACAAATCCCTAATGACAAAAAAGATGCATTGTTGACCTTAGCGATATTAAATATTGCCGAAACCATGAACCTTGGGGTTATTGCTGAGGGAGTAGAAACCAAAGCCGCATTCGATTGGTTAGTAGATAAGGGATGTCAACTTGCACAGGGCTATTACATGTCGAAGCCATTAACGCCCAAACAATTTACTAAATGGCTACAAGAAAGGTGATTTTAATGTTCTGTTTACGTCGGACGACAGTACTTTAAAAGTTAAGTAGACGTTTTTAAATCTAAGGTGTTTTTAAATAATCTTGGGTCTGAAATTTCATTCAACATTTGAGTATCAGGTAAACAATCATCATCAACAAAATCAGCGAGATTAGCGGCAGAGTCGAATACCAAAATATCCAACGCTAATCGATCTAAACCGTATAAGCCACGGTGGATCATATCTGCCGAAAAAACTAACAAATCACCTGCTGTTAATTTAATTTTTTTACCTGTCGTTAGGTGTTCACTGCTCAACCTGCCCTTTTCTTCTTGTCGGACATTAAACTCTTCTTCAGTATCCCAACGTTTATGCGTACCTGGAACTAATTCAACGCCAAGTTCATCAAATAAAGGCACCCGTAAATGTACCACTTGTGTCTCATGAATGACTTTTTTTTGCGCTTCAATATCATGATCGTATTGGCAATCTCGGTGCCAAAAGTCTTTTAACTTTGGGTTAACAGGATTGAAAAATAGTTGAGTATTCATAAAAGCAGGCTTTGATGGGATCAAAGCCTTTATTACCGTCATGAGTTTTTTTGAACTGATAAAATTAAACAGTTTTACTCTCTCATCAGGTGATAAATACTCACTACCGGTAATTAAAGAAGAATTAAAAGCGTCTTCTTGGTAAAAGACGTCGTTGTCCTGTTTCCATAGTTGATGAAAAGTTAATATCACCGCTCTTAATTCAGCCATTTCAGTTTTACTGAAATAGTTTCGCACCACAAAGTAGCCCATTTCGTCGTATTGACTAAGCCATTGGTTTTGATTTTCAGCCATTAACTCACTGCGCCTTGCAACATAATGTTCAAAATCACATTATATCAAACAACCTCTCCTCTTATATACCAAGGAGTGATGTTACTTTAAATCAGCGACTAAAGTTTTCAGCCACTTTTCTTCAGTGATAAATGCCCATGACAAATGTTGATACTTCTCGCCTATGCCTTCAGCAAGGATTTGCTGTTCAGTTTTGCCTGCAGCTAATGCTGCACTCACTTTATTAATACTGAAATCGATCATTTGTGCAAACGCTAGTAAGCTTTTTTTATCGGTTAATTGACCATGCCCAGGAATGATCACAACATCATCAGGGGTATGCTGCAACATATGTCTAACATTGGCTAAATAGCCCTTAACACTGCCACCACTATTTAAATCAACGTAAGGAAAGCCTACTTCAAAAAATAAATCGCCGGTATGTAATACGTTAGAGTTTTTAAAATAAACATAGGTATCCCCATCCGTATGCCCTTTTGCTAAGTGTGTTAGCTGTACTTCTTCATTAGCTAAATGAATAGTAACTCCGTCTTTATAAGTGACCACAGGTAAACTGTCGACTTGATGGTCAGCTTTGCTGCTAAGGCGGTTGCGAACATTCTCATGAGCAAATATGGGGGCTTTGTGTGAAAAGTAACTATTACTGCCCGTATGATCGCCATGATAATGAGTATTAATAATGTATTTCAGTTCTTTATCTTCTATTCCTTTCATGGCCGATTCAATTTTTTCAGCCAACGGGGCAAATTTATCATCAACCAGTAACAAGCCTTTGTCTGTTGCTAAAACCCCAATATTGCCACCCGGACCTTGCAACATATAAACATCACCTGCGGCAGGTTGCACTGCTATATTAGCCTCAGACATTTTATCTGCATTAGCTGAAACACTCATTATTAGCGTTAACGCCATGAAGGTTTTTTTAAACATAATTTCCCCACTAAATTTGATTTTTATATTGTTGTCGATTACTACTTTGCAAAGTTGAACTTTCAAAGCTAGCATCATTCAATCTTAATGACTTTTACCACAATAGATAGTTTTTAGAGCATAGATTAGACCATCGATACACTTAAATAATCCCTGCATGGATTTAGTATTGTTCACCCGAGCGGAGATTTACTTAAAATAGCGCTAATTGATTTTGCTTTTCAGCTGTTTTATTTTCTGCAAAGCCAAGCGACAAGCCGATTAAACGTACTTTTCTGTTATTTGCACGGGTCATGGCACGTTGCAATAAATCTAAAAAAACGGCCTCAAGGCATGCCTGCGATTGAATATCGACTGTGGTTTGTTGAAAGTCGGCAAACTTTATTTTTACGGTTTGTTTACTAATTTTTCGGTCTTGATGTCGTTGTAATCGTGCTTTTAATTTGATGAACAGTGTTGATAGTACTTCTTGGCACTGAACCATTGAATCAATATCTTCTGACAGTGTTGTTTCAATGGCCAATGATTTTCTGATCCGTTTTGTTTCAAGGGCTCGGTTATCAATACCAAAACTACGTTGATATAACGCGTTGGCAAATTTTCCAACAATCACCTGTAAATTTGCCACAGAACTGGCTCTTACATCCGCGCATGTTTCAAATCCATGGGCTTTTAATTTTTCACTGGTTTTAGGGCCAATACCTGGGATTTTTTTTAATGGTAAGTCAGCAACAAAAGCATTAACGTTCTCTGGGGCAACGACACATTGTCCATTAGGCTTATTTTCATCGCTGGCAATTTTAGCTAAAAATTTATTAGGGGCAACACCGGCTGATGCTGTGAGGTTGAGTTCGTTATAAATATCTCGTCGAATTTGCTCAGCAATTAACGTCGCACTGCCATAAAATAGTTCACAATCGGTGACATCAAGAAAGGCTTCATCTAGCGATAACGGCTCAATCAAATCGGTATATCGTAAAAATATTTCTCTAACTTTTTCCGATACTTGCTGATAAACTGACATGCGAGCATTAACTATGATCAGATCAGGACATAATGCTTTTGCACGTGAACTTGGCATAGCTGAGCGTACGCCAAATTCCCTAGCTTTATAATTACATGTACAAAGCACACTGCGAGGTCCGTTGCCCCCAACCGCAATTGCTACATCACGCAACGCTGGATTGTCTCGCATTTCAACGGCGGCATAAAAGCAATCCATATCAATGTGAATAATTTTTTTATGCGGATGTTCGACGTTTTCCATACAACGTAAACCCGAAGATTGAGTTAGCTATTAAAAGCAGAGTATCATTACAACTGTATAAAAGTACAGTCAAATTACTTCTCAAAGTATAGTTTGATTATCTTTTATGAAACTTTTTAAGGTACATAAAAGCAGAATTAGACATTTAGCAGCGCCGTTTAAAACAATACTGTTAAATTCATCAAAGATACGGTAGCTTAGCGCTGTTTTTTCCGGTAATTTATCCAAATAAGAGGTTGTTAACTTGTTTACTCGCACACTTTCCTGGCTTTTGCTATGCAGCCTATTTTTAGCTAGTTTGTTAATAACATCAGCGAGCTTCGCGCATACAGATGATATTAATAAAGCAACGCTTTCATTGGAAAATAATGAACGCTATCAATTAGTGGTAACTGTTGATTTTATACATTTACTTAAGCAGCATTTAGCCATTAACGGCGCTGATAACAAAGTAATTCAAACGCTTAGTGCCTTATCATTTTTAAAACAAAAGCAGTTACTTGAACAGTTAACATTAGATATCAGTCAACAAACGTATCTTCAATTTGGTGATACTCAGCAAGCTATAGGTCAGCTGCAAGGTTTGCAATTACAATTGCTAAAACGCATTATTTCGCAACCTGAAAGCCTAGATGATTATAAAATTTCGCTGCGCACAACTGGAGACTTTCCAAGTGAAGCCAAAGAAATCGCTATTCAGTTCTCTCCATTACTCGGGGATATTGTCTTACATGTTGTTCGCCCAGAACAAGAGATGCTTAGCCGCAACAGCCTCAGCCGTAATTATCAAATAGCGCAGTCATTAAGTAACGTAACACCTTCTGCATTTAAGGTAACCAGCGATTACCTCTATCAAGGTTTTATCCATATTTTGCCTAAAGGCTTAGATCATATTCTGTTTGTTATCGCCCTATTATTATTCGCTAAGCGTAAAAGCAGCTTAATTTGGCAAATTTCAGCCTTTACTTTGGCGCACACTATCACCTTAGCTTTAGGGGTTTATGGCGTAATATCGCTTCCTAGTGATATTGTAGAGCCACTTACCGCCCTATCTATAGTTTATGTGGGCTTAGAGAATATATATCGCGCGAAAAGCAACAGTGTTAGTCATAGCCGGCTACCGGTTATTTTTGCATTCGGTTTATTACATGGCTTGGGGTTTGCTTCAGTATTAGCTGACGTAGGCTTACCACCGAGCCAATATATATTGAGCTTGGTTGCCTTTAATATTGGTGTTGAGTTAGGTCAATTAACGGTTATCGCGATAGCATTTTTATGCTTGTTAGCCTTTAGAACCAAAAGTTGGTACCAAACTCGATTGGTATTAGCCCTTAATATTGCCATTGCCGTTATCGCGACATACTGGTTTATTGAGCGAATAATCTAATATTAAATCCGATAAAAAATTACTCGCTTAGCAAGAATTAAAAGGCTTTGAATGCAGAGTATGGTGCGATCAAAAAAGGTGAGCTAAGCTCACCTTTTTAATATCTATTTTGATCAGTCTAATATCAACATTCGATCACACTCAGTTTTCACCAAATGTTAATGTTATCTGTTGATTAAATATTCTTTACGTTGATATCACCAACAGCTAAAGCAGCTTTGCGATCACGCTCTTGACGTTTCTCACAAGGGTTATCACAGTTACACGATTTGTCGATACCAACACTGGCTAGACCGCCACAGCTACCGGCAAGGCTTTTCTTTTGAAAGATATATCCTACGGCCATTGCCGTAACAATAACGAGAAAAAAACCTAAGGTGATTAAAAATATTGCCATAATGTTTACTTACCTAGTAATAACAGTTAGATGAATATTGCACTCAATGCCATTCACCATTACTCACGCAGCCTTATTTAAGGTACTGCATGAATTTTACCGTGCTTTGCTCAACAAAGCCATGATCAGTTTTAGCAATAATGTAAACGGCAAGGTCATGCTCGTTAGCAAAAGCTAAAGCTTTTTCCTCGCCCATTACCATCAATGCGGTAGATAAACCGTCAGCTGTCATCGAAGATGGATGAATGACAGTAACAGAGACCAGCTTATGGTTAATTGGCTTTCCGGTATTTGGGTCTATGATATGCGAAAATCGTTGGCCATCGGCTTCAAAATAGATACGATAGTCACCCGATGTAGCAACAGCATTGTCTTTTGGGATAATAATTTGATGAACAGCACGTTCAGTACTTAATGGCTTTTCGATCGCAACATGCCAAAGCTCACCCGTATGCTTAAAGCCTTTTAGTCGCATTTCGCCACCGATTTCAACTAAGTAGTTATTGATGCCATTAGCTTCAATATACTCGGCAACTAAGTCTACGCCATAGCCTTTAGCAATGGTTGATAAATCAACATAAAGATCAGGGATTTTTTTCGCTAAGGTATTATTTTCAAAAACTAGCTTATCTAAGCCTATACGGGCTTTGGTGGTGTTAAGTAGTTCAGTACTTGGTACAGTTTCAGGACGGTATTCTGGGCCAAAGCCCCATAAATTTACTAATGGCCCTACGGTTACATCTAAAGCACCGTTACTGAGTTGTCCTAAACGAATAGCTTCTTTAATAACTCGCGCAAGACCCATCGAGACATTAACCGGTTCAAGAGAAGTGGATTGGTTAAACTTAGATAATTCAGAATCGGCGATATAAGTCGACATTTCCTGATTTAGTTGCATCAGCTCAGCATCAATACCTTGTTGTAGCTTTGCTTTATCAATGTTTTCGCCCACCACTTTAATACTATAAGTTGTGCCCATGGTATTGCCTTGGAGCAAGTATTCTTTACGGCCAAGATCGTTACTTGGGAAGCAACCACTAAGCACCAACAACGATGCGATGAGTAGCAGAGTTTTGATTTTAAAAAGATTTAACGCTTTTAACATAACTAAATTCCAAAAATTATTATTTAACCTCAGTTAGGGTTAATGAATGCGTAACAATTTTACAATAGTACAAAGTATCAATCGCTTGAATTGCCATTAGGGTGAAATAATAGCATCCCCTGTACATACACGTTCTTGTTCATCCATGACCCCAATCATTGCCTACATCCTGTACATAATAAATAAGACTGAACTCTCCATACAAATGATCAATACAAAGTAATTTGTAGGTTGGTCTTTAGGCCAACACACGTATTGGTTTTAATTTTGTCGGGCTAAAGCCCGACCTACATCAAATACAAATGATCAACACAAAATATTTTTAGGTTGATCTTTAGGCCAACACACGTATTGGTTTTGATTTTGTCGGGCTAAACCCCGACCTACATCACATACAAATAATCAACACAAAGTATTTTGTAGGTTGGTCTTTAGGCCAACACACGTATTGGTTTTGATTTTTTCGGGCTAAAGCCCGACCTACAAATGATCAAGAGCAGCACCTTATTCGCCATAGAATTAATCACGTTTTTGTTCATCCATGACCCCATGTCACACCGTAC
>NBOG01000001.1:94866-567763 GCA_002104535.1 Cognaticolwellia sediminilitoris
TGACCTACAAATGATCAAGAGCAGCACCTTATTCGCCATAGAATTAATCACGTTTTTGTTCATCCATGACCCCATGTCACACCGTACATCCTGTACATAATAAATAAGACTGAACTCTCCATACAAATGATCAATACAAAGTAATTTGTAGGTTGGTCTTTAGGCCAACACACGTATTGGTTTTGATTTTGTCGGGCTAAAGCCCGACCTACAAATGATCAAGAGCAGCACCTTATTCGCCATAGAATTAATCACGTTCTTGTTCATCCATGAACCCATGTCACACCGTACATCCTGTACATAATAAATAAGGCTGAAGTCGCCATACAAATAATCAACACAAAGTATCTTATAGGTTGGTCTTTAGGCCAACACACGTATTGGTTTTGATTTTGTCGGGCTAAAGCCCGACCTACAAATGATCAAGAGCCGCACCTTATTCGCCATAGAATTAATCACGTTTTTGTTCATCCATGAGCCTAATCATTGCCTACATGGATGTAGGTACTTAGGTTATGTCCGGAACTAATAACCTGACCGTACATCCTGTACATGGCTGCTCTTTCACATGACATGTATGGACACATTAATGTCGTGATGCCATGGATGGCAACGAACGACCCATGTGATCGCAGCATACCGTACATCCTGTACATAAAAAAGGCGACCGAAGTCGCCTTTAATTTAGTCTAATAATTGACAAGCTCAAGTAGCTTTTCAACTCAAAGCTAGTTCACTTTAGAGCAAAGAGATGGCGCGGATTTGACGCTAGTCAATGAGCACCTTCGATGCCGCTATTAAGTGAAATAGCAAAGAGGTAAAAGTTACAAAAAATTAGCCGCCAAAATCATCTAACATGATGTTCTCGTCTTCTACACCAAGATCTTTCAACATATGAATAACTGCAGCGTTCATCATTGGAGGACCACACATGTAGTACTCACAATCTTCAGGCGCTTCATGGTCTTTCAAGTATTGCTCGTGCAATACATTATGAATAAAACCTGTCATGCCATCCCAGTTATCTTCTGGTTGAGGATCTGATAAGGCAACATGCCATTCGAAGTTATCATTTTCAGCGGCAAGGCCGTTGTAATCATCTTCGTAGAACATTTCGCGTTTCGAGCGAGCACCATACCAGAACGACATTTTACGCTTAGATTTAAGACGCTTAAGTTGATCAAAGATATGTGAACGCATTGGCGCCATACCAGCACCACCACCAATGAATACCATTTCATTCTCAGTTTCTTTCGCGAAGAACTCACCGAATGGACCTGAAATTGTCACTTTATCACCAGGTTTTAAGCTGAAGATATAAGAAGACATTTTACCAGCAGGTAAATGTAAACGACCAGGAGGCGGCGTAGCAATACGCACGTTCAGCATAATAATGCCTTCTTCTTCTGGGTAGTTTGCCATTGAGTATGCACGTAATGTTGGCTCATCAACTTTTGATTCAACATCAAAAAAGCCAAAATGATTCCAATCACCTTTGTATTGGTCATCAATATCAAAATCGCTATATTTTACATGATGCGCTGGCGCTTCAATTTGAATATAACCACCAGCGCGGAAAGGTACAGATTCGCCATTTGGAATTTGTAACTTAAGTTCTTTAATGAAAGTTGCTTTGTTATCGTTAGAGATAACTTCACATTCCCATTGTTGAACACCGAAGATTTCATCTTCAAGTACAATATCCATGTCTTGTTTAACAGCCACTTGACATGCTAAACGACAACCTTCTTTTGCTTCACGCTTATTAATATGGCCTGACTCAGTAGGGAGAAGATCTCCACCACCAGAATGTATTTCGACACGACATTGGCCACAAGTACCACCGCCACCACAGGCTGATGGTATAAAAATACCTTGGTCAGCTAGTGCGCCTAAAAGTTTACCACCAGCTGCAGTTGTTACCGCTTTTTCTGGGTCGCCATTAATGCTGATCGTAACGTCACCTGATGACACTAATTTAGATTTGGCAAACAAAATCACCATAACTAATAATAGTACTATCGCGGTAAACATCGATACGCCGAGAATAATAATTTCCATCGACTTTTCCTTTATTCTTCTTTAAGGGCTTTAGCAGGCTTAAATACTTGCGAACAAGTGCCAGCTAAAACCGACATTAACCTAAAGTGAAATACCACCGAAAGAAAGAAAGCCAAATGCCATCAATCCTGCAGTAATAAACGTAATACCTAAGCCTTTCAGGCCGTCAGGTACATCTGAGTATTTCATTTTTTCACGAATACCCGCCATCAATACGATAGCTAACATCCAACCTACACCAGAGCCAATGCCGTAAACAACACTTTCGCCTAAGGTTAAGTTTTTCGCTACCATAAATGAAACGCCACCGAAGATTGCACAGTTAACTGTGATCAACGGTAAGAAAATACCAAGCGCTTGGTATAACGCTGGAAAGTATTTATCTAAAACCATTTCAAGAATTTGTACTAATGCCGCAATCACACCGATAAAGGTAATGAATGACAAGAAGCTTAAATCTATAGAGTCTGCTGCGTTTGTAACACCCATCACACTATCTAACGCACCTGGCGCTAAAATCGCTTGATAGATGATTTGGTTAACAGGTACCGCAATACCTAATACCACAACAACCGCAACACCTAGACCTATTGCTGTGCTAACTTTCTTAGAAACCGCTAAGAATGTACACATGCCAAGGAAAAAGGTTAACGCCAAGTTTTCAATAAAGATGGTTTTAACAAATAAACTTAAATAATGTTCCATGATTGCTTAGTCCTTCTCTACTTGTTCTGGTTTGTACTGGCGAATTGCCCAGATAATTAAACCGATAATGAAGAATGAGCTAAATGGTAAGACTAATAAGCCGTTACCTTGATACCAACCGCCATTTTGTACCAAAGTAAAAACTTCCATACCAAATAAAGTACCAAAACCAAATAGTTCACGGAAGAAAGCAACAACGATCAATACAGCGCCGTAGCCTAAACCATTACCGATACCATCTAAGAAGCTCACACCAGGCTTTTCTTTCATAGCAAAAGCTTCAGCGCGCCCCATTACGATACAGTTAGTAATGATCAAACCGATAAATACCGACAACTCTTTAGATAATTGATAAGAGAATGCTTTTAATACTTGGTCAACCACAATTACCAGTGATGCGATAATCGCCATTTGCACGATAATACGAACACTTGATGGTATTTGATTACGAATAAGTGAAATAAATAAGTTCGAAAAACCCGTTACTAGCATTACAGCAACAGTCATAACTAAAGCGTTCTGTAGAGAACTAGTTACGGCTAAGGCAGAACAAACACCAAGTACTTGCAATGCGATAGGGTTATTATCAACAACAGGTCCAAATAAAACCTTTTTAGTATCAGTAGCCATTAGTTCAGTCCTCCAGCGCGATAGTTAGTAATAAATGGGCCGTAACCTTCTTTACCTAACCAAAAACGTAATGTGTTTTCAACACCATTACTGGTTAATGTTGCACCAGATAAGCCATCTACACCGTGAACATCGCCAGCTTTAGCGCCGCCTTTAACAATTCTAATAGCAACATTGTTTTGCTCATCAAACATTTTTTTACCTGGCCATAATGCTTTCCACTTAGGGTTAAGCACTTCAGCACCTAGCCCAGGGGTTTCACTATGATCAGAGTAGATAACGCTTTTAACAGTATTCATGTCTGACTCTAAACCAACAAAACCGTACATCAAGTTCCATAAGCCTGAACCAACAATCGGTAAAACGATTGTTGCCACTTTACCTTGCTCATCTTTAACAAAATAAACCACCGCTTTATCAGCGCGACGATTTAAACCGGCTATATCATTTTCAGGTTTTGAACTTTTTGCAGGATCACGTGCATCAGCACGTTCTTCAAAAGTATCGACATTACCTTCAACAACTTTACCCGTTGCTAAATCAATCATTTTAGCATCAACACGTTTGTTGTAAGTAGCAACAATGTCTTTGCCTGCTGTCTCTAAAAGACCCGCAGTTTCAAGAATTTTAGTTTGCTTATCAAGCAACTTGTTTGCCGTTTGTAATGGTTTTAAAGTCACAGCCGAAATTGATACTAAGGCGGCACAAACTAAACAAACAACAAATACAAAACCAATCGTTTTGCCAAACGTTTCTTTATTACTAGACATTGCGAGCAAGCCTCCGTTTGATATTCCCTTGAACAACAAAATAGTCGAAAAGAGGTGCAAACAAGTTAGCGAATAGAATAGCTAACATCATACCTTCTGGGAATGCAGGGTTAACCACGCGTACCAGAACAACCATGATACCTACTAGCGCACCAAACCAGTATTTACCTGTATTAGTGAATGACGCTGACACAGGGTCAGTAGCCATAAACATCATACCGAAGGCAAAACCACCAGTAACTAAGTGCCAGTACCAAGGCATAGCAAACATTGCATTAGTATCGCTACCAATAGCGTTAAATAGCATTGCCGTAACAACCATACCGGCAAACACACCTAATACGATACGCCATGAAGCAATACCTTTATATAGGATATAAGCACCACCAAGCATAATCATTGCAGTAGATACTTCACCAACTGAACCTGGAATATAACCCCAGAAAGCATTCCACCAATCAGCATTGATTGTGTATTCAACCAAACCTTGGTTTGCTGCACTTAATGCTGTTGCGCCAGAGAAACCATCAGCAGCAACCCAAACAGCGTCACCAGAGATTTCACTTGGGTAAGCAAAGAATAAAAACGCACGACCTGCTAATGCAGGGTTTAAGAAGTTTTTACCTGTACCACCGAATACTTCTTTGGCGATAACAATACCAAAAGTAATACCGATAGCGGCTTGCCATAACGGAATAGTTGCCGGTAGGATTAACGCGAATAGTATTGAACTAACAAAGAAACCTTCGTTAACTTCATGTTTACGCACTGAGGCAAACAATACTTCCCAGAAACCACCAACAATAAAGACAGTTGCATAGATAGGTAAGAAGAACATAGCACCATAGAACATCATACTGAACCAATCTGATTCCGTAGATAAGCTACCGCCTAACATTTCAAACAAACCAACTTGCCATGTATCAGGTAAAGCATAACCGGCCGCTAATGCGTCAGTTGCTTGAAAACCTATGTTGTACATACCCCAGAACATGGCAGGGAAAACCGCTAACCAAACTGTGATCATGATACGTTTAAGATCAATACTGTCACGAACGTGAGTTCGACCTTTGTTTACTTGGCCAGGTGTAAATAAGCCTGTTGCAACCGCTTCGTAAAGCGCATACCAAGTTTCAAATTTACCGCCTTTTTCAAAATGCGGTTCGATATCTTCAAAAAACTTTTTCAAGCCCATGACTAACCTTCCTTCTCAATTGTGGTTAGGCAATCACGAAGGATTACGCCGTAGTCTGTTTTGCCTGGGCAAACAAACGTACATAAGGCTAAATCTTCTTCATCAAGCTCTAAGGCACCAAGTTGTTGCGCACCGTCAGTATCGCCGGCACATAAATCACGCAATAACATTGTTGGCAAAATGTCTAACGGCATAACACGTTCGAAGTTGCCAATTGGCACCATCGCTCGAGCACTACCATTAGTTGTTGTCGTCATGTTGAATAACTTCTTAGGGAAGAAATGAGACATGTACGCACGCGTTACAGAGAATTTATTCGGACCAGGGTACATATAACCAATAAATTCTTTTCCTCTGCCTTCAAGGATAAGAGAAAGCTGAGTGTGATAACGGCCTAAAAAGCCATGTACACCTGAAGCTACTGAGCCTAGTAACAATGAACCAGACACAACACGCAACTCACCATCAAGGCATTCGTCAGCAACTAAATCTGCAGCACTTGCACCTAAAGTGGTGCGAACCAAACGCGGGTTCTTAGCAGCTGGACCAGCTAAAGAAATAACACGATTACTGTTTAACTCACCTGTTGTGAACAAGTTACCGATAGCGATTACATCTTGGTAGCCGGCATGCCATGAAACTTTATCAGCGCTAACTGGCTTTAAAAAGTGCATGTGTGTACCAACTAAACCAGCGGGATGTTTTCCGGCAAATTCAGTAACTGTAGCGGTTGAATTAACAGCAATGTCACTTCCTGGTGCTTTACTAACGAATACTTCACCGTCAGTTAAGCGAGAAAGAACAGTTAAGCCATTAACAAATGCTTCGCTTTGCTCGGCGATAATAATGGCCGGATCTGCTGCGAGTGGATTAGTATCCATAGCGCTAACAAATATTGCAACGGGAGTAGCATCTACCGCAGGAACCTTGCTAAATGGACGTGTACGTAATGCAGTCCACAAACCAGAATTAACTAGGTTTGAAACAACATCTTCACGAGCAATTGAGTTGAGTTCTGAAGTAGCATAGCTGGTAAACGTTTCTTGCTCATCGCCGCCAATTTCAATGACGACTGATTGCAATACGCGTTTTTCACCACGATTAATTTCTTTAACAACACCTGAAGCTTGAGCTGTGAATTTAACGCCAGGATTCTTTTTATCTTCAAAAAGTGCCTGACCTTTTTTAACGCTATCTCCAACCTTAACAAACATGGTTGGGCGCATACCCACAAACTCTTCACCTAATGTTGCAACGGTTTTGATGGACGGACCATCATGGATTACCTGCTGGGGGGCACCTACTACAGGAACATCCAGACCTTTTTTTATTGTAATCATAAACACATGCACTACTTTTGATGGGAGTATCAAAATCTCTAATTTACTTTGTGACTGTACTCAAATCTTGCAAAAACTCGCAAAGAGTACGGACAATAAAAATAAACCTTCGATTTCAGTGTATTTCAGCTAATTCTTAATTTACTTTTGATAAATTAAGGTTCACCGGCTCTAGTTAAAATTTCTGGCGCGATTCTAGCACAAAACGACATTTTGATTCTATGTAAAGCGCGACAATAAATAACAATTTAGTCGAAAAATCTATAATTCGCGTATTTATAGAGCAAAATCTTCTTTTTTAACGCTGATTTTCGACGAAACAGTCATTATTTCCCTTAAAATGTGATTTTTTCTGCTGCACTATGTCTTGATTCGCATAGTTAAAAATAGTCTATATTTTGCATAATAAACAACAAAGAACAGAAATAAAAAAACCGACGTTATGTCGGTTTTTTAGAGGGGTTAAACATTCATACAGTTTCAATAAATCAGCCGATAAAATGTTAGCAACCGAGGAGCTGGTTACAGTAAATTGTTAATCGCAACTTCAGGGCTAATATCAGCGTCATAATCAACACCTGAAACATCAAAGCCGAACAATTTTAAAAACTCTTGATGATAACCAACATAATCGGTTAGTTCGTCAATAGTATCGGTGTCAACAGTATTCCAAATATCAGTTACACGTTGTTGTACGCTATCTTCAAGCTCTTTGTTGTTTTGACGTAAACGCCCTGCTTCATCGAGCGTTGGGTTTTCACCGTAAATGTTTTCTCTGAATAAGCCTTGGATCTGCTCGATACAACCTTCGTATGTACCATCAGCTTTCATCACTTTAAACATTGCCGAAATATATAATGGCATAATCGGAATGGCTGAACTGGCCTGAGTAACGACAGCATTTAACGAAGTGACATACGCTTCACCTTTGATATCAGCCGTAGTGGCTTTAATCGCTGTTGACGCGCGATCTAAATCTTCTTTTGCACGACCGATAGTAGCGTGACCGTATATCGGCCAAGTTAATTCTTTACCAATATATGTATAAGCAACTGTTTTAAAGCCATTAGCTAAAACTCCAGCTTCATTAAGGGCTTTTATCCAAAGCTCCCAATCAGCACCACCCATAACATCAATAGTACCTTGAATTTCTTCTTCTGATGCTGCTTCAACTGATACTGAATCAATAATACGCTTAGAGGTATTTAAATTTTTAGTGGTAACACTTTCACCGATAGGTTTTAGTGTCGACGAGTAGACTTCACCAGTATCAGGATCAGTACGACGCGGTGACGCTAAGCTATAAACAATCAGGTCAATTTCGCCTAACTCTGCTTTTATAGTTTCAATAGCTTTGGCTTTAATTTCATGTGAAAAAGCATCGCCATTGATATTTTTAGACCATAAGCCAGCTTCGTCAGCAGCCGCTTGAAACGCCGCAGTGTTATACCAACCTGCTGAACCTGTTTTCTTTTCTGTTGGCGGTTTTTCAAAGAAAATACCTAATGTTTTAGCATCGTTACCAAAAGCAGCTGTAATTCTAGATGATAAGCCGTAACCTGTTGAGGCACCGATAACTAAGACATTTTTAGGCTTAGTATTAGCTTGAGGTTGACTTTTTACGTAAGCAATTTGCTCATTTACATGCGCTGCACAACCGGCAGGATGAGCATTAGTACAAATAAAACCACGAATTTTTGGTTTAATAACCATAACTATACCTTCTTTGTGTCATTTAAAATCTAAAGGACTTTCAACATATTTTATTCATGCTGAAGTGCTCGAAGATGAAAAACAACAATTTGAGTTGAAAATGCTTAATTAAAATAATTAAGTTTAATTTACTGTCTGAATAACTAGACAACTTATAAATTTGCCGCCTAGTTTACTCTTGCTTTGCCTTCTATGAGGTGCGACCAGTGATAATAATCGAGATTATTAACAAATAATCTACGAATACTTGAAAAAATTAACGATTTTCGTAATACGCTTGCAAGGTTAATTTATTAAATTCTCGCATCGACTCTAAAAATTCGCTGTATGATTGCCAAATTCGAGCAAAATCTTTATCTGCTTTCACCTGCTCAGCAATTAATTTATCAGTATGAAGCTTTAACGTTTGCATCACTTCGGCAGGGAACTGACGTAATTGGACATTATGCTCTTCTATTAAGGTTTTAAGTGCCGCATTATTACGAGCGTTATATTCGGCTAAAGTTGATTCATTAACAGCATTGGCTGCAACTTCTACAATCGCCTGCAAATCAGCAGGTAAGGCATCAAAAGCTTTTTGGTTAACTAAAAACTCTAATTCTGTACCGGGCTCATGCCACACTGAAGAGTAATAGTAATCAGCAGCTTGGTAAAAGCCAAAAGCTAAATCGTTGTATGGGCCGACCCATTCTGTCGCATCAATTGCGCCACTTTGTAATGCTGAAAAAATTTCGCCTCCGGTTAACGTTACTGGCGTAGCGCCTGCACTTTTAAGTACTTCACCCGCTAGCCCAGGAATGCGCATTTTTAATCCTTGCAGATCAGCGACAGAATTAATTTCTTTTTTAAACCAACCGCCAAATTGGGCTCCTGAATTACCGCCAGGTAATGGCTTGATACCAAAAGGTTGATAAATTTCCTGCCACAGTTCCATACCGCCGCCATAATGTAACCATGCGTTGAATTCGGTTGCTGTCATACCAAAAGGAATGGCACTAAAAATTGGCGCGGCGGGAATTTTACCTTTCCAGTAATACGCGCCACTGTGACCCATTTCGACAGTCCCTTGTGATACTGCATCGAATACTTCAAAACCTGGAACTAATTCACCTGCACCATAAACTTTTACCGTTAAGCGACCATTGCTCATGGCATTAACATGTTTGGCAAATTTTTCAGGTGCCATACCTAAACCAGGAAAGTTTTTTGGCCATGAGGTCACTAGTTTCCAAGCAAATTTCTCTTGTGGCTGGTCAACTTTCGCTGCCGCAACCGTGTTTTGTTTATCACCACAAGCAGTCAGGCTTAATAACGCAAGGATGATGACAGCTGATGAGCGCATAGAATTTCTGATCATAAGTTTATCCATAAATAACATTAGGTAACCAAGTCACTAAGCCTGGCCAATAAGAAAGAATACACAGTAATACTAACTGAATAATAATAAAAGGAATAACACCTTTGTAAATGGCTGATGTTGATACTGACTTATCAGCAACACCGCGCAAATAAAATAAAGCGAAACCAAAAGGCGGCGTTAAAAATGACGTTTGTAAATTAACGGCAATCATAATGCCTAACCAAACTGGATCTAATCCCATCGCTAATAGTACCGGTGCCACAATAGGTACCACAACAAAAGTGATTTCAATAAAGTCTAAAATAAAGCCCAATAAAAACATCACCAACATAACAATGATGGTAGCGCCTACAACACCTCCAGGCATTTGCTGAAATAGACCATGAACCAACTCTTCACCGCCAAAGCCTCTAAAGACTAATGAAAATAAACTTGCGCCGATTAAGATCAAAAATACCATGGAGGTAATTTTTACCGTGGTTTGCATGACCGCGGTCAGGTTAACTTTGTTTAACTGTTTTTTCCAGATAGCTAAAAGTAATGCTCCCATTGCGCCAACACCGGCCGCTTCGGTAGGTGTTGCATAGCCCAACAATATTGAGCCGAGCACCGCAGACATTAATAATAACGGCGGAATTAAAGCAGAAAGCAATAAGCCTATGGTCAATGACTGTTGATCATCTTTTATTTCTGATGGGTCGCGTTTAGGAATTGCACTTGGGTTAAATATAGCGACCCCAATGCAATATAGAATGTAAAAAGCCACTAGTATCAAGCCTGGAATTACCGCCCCAGCAAATAAGTCTCCTACCGAAACAGTTTTAGGACTAAAAATCCCCATCGATAATTGTGCTTTTTGATAGGCACTTGATAACACATCACCTAGCAAAACTAAGGCAATAGACGGCGGTATGATCTGACCTAGCGTACCTGTCGCGCAAATAATGCCCGTTGAGAATGCTGGACTATAGCCGCGTTTGAGCATGGTAGGTAAAGACAATAAGCCCATAGTAACAACAGTTGCACCGACAATACCGGTGCTCGCGGCTAAAAGCATGCCAACTAAGGTCACTGAAATGGCTAATCCAACATTAAAACGGCCGAATAATAACGCCATGGTATTAAGTAAATTTTCAGCTATTTTTGAGCGCTCTAACATTGCCCCCATAAAAACGAAAAGCGGTACCGCTAATAACGTCTGATTGTTCAGCACGCCATATAAACGATTAGGTAAAGCATGCAAAAAAGAGCTTTCAAATATATCAAAACTGATACCAATACCCGCGAAGAACAATGCAGTTCCGGCAAGTGTTAACGCGACAGGGTATCCCAAAAGCAACACACCACAGACACAAAGAAACATTAATAGCGCTAAATATTCCATTACTTTATCTCCTCAACATCATGACTATTACCTGTCTGATTGTCATGGAGCATACCTTGTAAATTGCCTTGTAAATTGTCAGCCTCTACCAACTCTGCAGGGCCCTGCAATAACACCATTACATTTCGTAGAATTTCAGCTACTCCTTGTAAAGTTAAGGTAACGGCAAGTAGAAGGATTAACGATTTATTGAGATAAACTAAGGGTAAACCGCCCGCTTCAGGCGATTGTTCCATGATTTGCCATGAAGAGATCACGTAATTAACGCTAATAAAAAATATAAAAATACACACAGGTAATAGTAAAAATAAACTGCCGAATAAATTTAACCAGGCTTTTTGTTTCGCTGAATATTGCTGATAAAAAATATCGACCCGAACGTGACCATCATGCTTTAACGTATAGCCCGCGCCTAACATAAAAACCAAGCCATGAAAGTACAGTACTGACTCTTGCATGCCTATCCAGCCAAGATTAAACCCATACCTGAGCACCACAATGCTAAAAGTGAGTAACACTATTAACAGGGTTAACCAAGCAACCCCTTTACCTAAAATCTCAGTGATTAGATCGATGGTTTGCACAAATTTCTTTGCTAACGATATCAACATAATTTTCCATTTATTATTTTTATTTTAATGGTCAAAATCAAACGATAGATACATTTTATAATGCATCAAAAATCAAACTTAGGTTAAGATCTATCTCCCTAAACCACAAGTTAAAAACATACCGCCGTACTGTGGCTAATAAGTTATAGACACTTAATTTTACAGCGTTATTTCCCCCCGCCTAAACACTTAGGTGAAAGCGGTGTATTTTCAGCATAATAAGTTTGCCATTCTTTTTCGGTGTATGTATGTAGTGCTAAAGCATGAATTTTTTCTGCCAACTCAGTTGCGAGAACCGAATTGATTGCGCGATGGCGTTTAATTAATCTTTCACCTTCAAAAGCTTTTGCAACAATAATCACTTTAAAATGTGACTCGCTTCCAGGTGCCACATTATGTTGATGGCTTTCATTTATTACATCAAGATGAATTGGTGAGAACGCGGATAGTAGTTTTTCTTCAATAACAGCTTCTATTGTCATATTATTTTCCCCAGACAGTTCGGCTAATGGAACAGCTTTAATTTTACTCATTGTGAGTAATTATGCCATCTATCTAGAAGGCTGACAGCTATATTTTTAACTAGCTGAGACCATATTAATTTTAAAAGGAATATTTCACACGATTATTACCTTAAATTAACCATTAAGCTAGCTCAACGAGGTAAACTTTGTCACAATATCAATCACGCTAACCAAGTATTTATCACTATGATCAGTCCTTTTATAATAAATGACAAAAATCTTTTTCTCGACCGATTTCCTACTGGCCAAGTTAACCGTAGTTTGCAAGCTTGGGATGCCGCCGACGAATATCTGCTTAATTACCTTGAACAAGAACAATTAGCCTCATCACAGAAAAAGATACTGATCTTTAATGATAGCTTTGGAGCGTTAAGCTGCAATTTAATTCAGCATCAGCTGTATTGCGTGAATGACTCATTTTTAAGCCATCAAGGTATTGAGCATAATATCGATCAAAATGGTTTATCAAATGACAATATAAGCTTATTAACCAGCCTAGAAGATTTACCGACAGATATTGATATCGTGTTATTTAAAATACCTAAAAGTAAAGCTTTACTGTGTTATCAATTGAGTCAAATTAAGCAACAACTCAATAAAAACGTGATATTTATTGCCGCAGACCGCGCGAAAGAAATTCACAGTTCAACGCTAAAATTGTTTGAAAATTATTTAGGCAGTACAAAAACATCATTAGCAGTAAAGAAAGCACGATTAGTGTTTAGCGAATTTGATAATGATAATGCTTTGTCTGCAACTTCAATCAGTTCATGGCCACTTGAGAACACAGATTATACTTTGCATAATCATGCCAATGTTTATGCACGCGAAAAACTTGATATTGGTGCCCGTTACTTCATGCAAAATTTGCCCGTTGTAAAGGCTGATACGCAAGTAATTGATCTTGGTTGTGGTAATGGTGTAATAGGTTTACAAGTATTATCAAAGCAACCCGATGCACATGTTCACTTTATTGATGAGTCATATATGGCAATTGAATCAGCAAAGTTAAACATTCAAGAAAACCTACCTGCGGTTGTTGAGCAGTGTCATTTTCAACTAAATGATTGTTTAACAAGTGTCGAAGGTGGCAGTGTTGACTTGGTATTATGTAATCCTCCGTTTCATCAACAAACCGCAACTACTGATCATATCGCTTGGCAGATGTTTAAAGATAGCCACAGAGTATTGAAAAAAGGCGGCGAGTTACGCATTATTGGCAATCGTCAGTTGGCTTACCATATAAAATTAAAACGCATTTTTGGTAATGAAAAATTAATTGCCAGTAATGATAAATTTGTCACTATTTCAGCGATAAAACGCTGATCAGAACTTTGAAGATACACTAATGAAACCAAGCCTAACTAAATTATTAATTGTCATTGTCAGTTCAATACTCATTGCCTGTAGTGCACCAATAAAACGAGTGATTGTCAGCCCTGAATTACACATAGGGAGCAGCAACGCTTTTCAACAAAAACAAATACAGTTGCGCGTTAAGGATATGCGAACATTAAGCCATATTGTTCAAATTGAACAACTTGAGCACCCTGCACAATTATACCCAGCGCAACAATCGCTTGAGCAGTCAGTAGAAACATCACTTAGCAGCGCGCTAAAAGCTCATGGTTTAACAATACAACCACAAGCTAAAAATCAAGTTGAAGTGATCATAGACAGTGCTTTGGTCAAGGTGGAGCAAACGTTATTAAAATATGGCGCTAGCAACGAAATCATTTTTCGAGTAGTCATCAACAACAGCGAAGGGACTTTAACAAAGTCATTCAAAACCAGTGGCACGAGTAAAGGTCCTTTGAAGGCAGATATTGCTGTATTAGAGCGTGACTTTAATCAACAATTAGCGAAGTTATTAACGGAAATTGTAAAAAGTGAAGAGATTCAACAATTTTTGCAGTAATTATACAATTGAATCACCCTGCATGTGATTTACCATGCATGAAAAAGAGAATGGGCAAATGAAAATTTTTACCACAATAGTGTTACTACTTATTTCACTTGCAAGCAGTGCAAAAGACAACACCATTGACCCTGACAATTTATTTCCACAAGTAAAATTAGAAACTTCAATGGGCACCATCATTGTTGAATTAGATAGAATTCGTGCGCCAATTACCGTCGATAACTTTTTAAACTATGTGGTTAGCGGTGAATATGACAACACTATTTTTCATCGCATTGTTGCAAACTTTATTGTTCAAGGTGGCGGATATACCAAAGACTTTGAAATGAAAAAAGTTCAAGAAAACATTATAAACGAATCAGGGAATGGCTTAAAAAATGAAATAGGCACCATTGCCATGGCGAAAGAAAATCGTCCTCATACCGCAAATCGACAGTTCTTTTTTAATGTCGCCGACAATACTAGCTTAGATCCAGGCAGACGCTGGGGATACGCAGTATTCGGTGCCATCGTTGAAGGTCAAGACGTTGTTGATGCTATGGCAAAAGTAAAAACCGATTACAATGATGGTATGGGTTGGGAGAATGTCCCCATTGAGCCGGTAGTTTTAATAAAAGCTAGTCTGCTACCTGCATTATAACACCTTCACTTTCTTAAAGTTTTGGGCGTAATATCGCAAGCGCCCTTCTATTGATTAAGAAAATTCTCAGAATATATTCACTGAAAATACAAAAAAACACTAAAGTATACAGACAAAGTAACTTTTTACTTGTTCTAAATATAAAACACCCGTAAATTATATAATAGTACAATTTGATTGAGCTTAACTTTGACAATTTTAGCTTTATCTACGATAACTAAACAGTGTTAAGCAAAGTCACTTGCCGAAAGATGCGATTATATTTCTCTAGCAAAGTTAACTATTCGTAACATTGTAAAATAGGAATATTATGATAATTGAGCAGTTTATCAATGAAAAAATTATTCAAATCAAAGCCTATATCACCGCGGTTATTAACCATTCCCTGCACTATACCGAGCTTGACCAATTCGTCGACAATACCATGGCAGAATGGACGTTGCTGCAAGTAACCGATGAAACGCCGAGTAACGCCAGAGAGCGAGTATTTTGGCATATAATGCATGAGTTGAGTTTACATAGCGCTAACGAGCTCGAACACGACTTATACTTAAAAAGTGAAATATCTACATGTTTAGACTTCTTCTCTGGCAAGGGTAGTTACCCTATTGATTGCATCGGTTGGCGACCACTTCCCTAACATGTGTTTATTAGATAGAAAACTAGTTATACTTTTGCTCTTATTCACAAGCTAATTAACTTTTAGTCAAGATTAAACTTCTGTTTACTAATACATTTTGATAGCCTAGCTGCATTATATTCTCGCATTCACTAGGCTTTGAGCAATGCAATCTCCAACGTTTAAGCAAGCGATCCTTAATCGTCGCATGCTAATTTGTATCTTCACCGGCTTTAGTTCCGGATTACCACTATTTATCCTCTATCAATTAGTGCCCGGTTGGTTGCGCTCAGAAGGCGTTAGCTTAGCCGAAATAGGCTTATTTTCCCTTATCGGTATTCCTTATGTTTGGAAGTTTATGTGGTCGCCGTTAATGGACCGATATTCTTTACCGGTCATGGGCCGTCGACGAAGCTGGATGTTACTTACCCAAATATTATTACTTTTCTCAATTGCTGGTTTCGGTTTTGTTGATCCCGTGATGAATATCTGGAGTGTTGCTTATTTAGCAGCATCAGTCGCTTTTTTTAGTGCTAGCCAGGATATTGTACTCGACGCTTATCGACGTGAATTATTACCAGATCATGAACTCGGCTTAGGCAATTCAATACATGTTCAAGCTTATCGCCTTTCAGGTTTAGTACCGGGCTCATTAGCTTTTATTCTCGCTGACCACATCAGTTGGCAGGCGGTATTTATTATTGTTGCTGCCTTTATGCTTATCGGTATCATGCTAAGTTTAGCCATTAAAGAATTAAATAGTGCTGCACAAGCGCCGAAAACACTGCAACAAGCGGTAGTTCTTCCCTTTAAAGATTTTATAAACAGAAAAGGGCTTAAGTCTGCACTACAGATTTTAGCCTTTTTGTTTTTATATAAACTTGGCGACAGTATGGCAACTGCCTTACAAACACCTTTTTTCATCGATTTAGGCTTCACCAACACTGAAATTGGTGTGGTTGCAAAAACAGCATCACTCATTGCTATGACTATCGGCTTAGCCGTTGGTGGCATTGTTATGATCAAATTGAGTATTAATCGCGCGCTTTGGTTATTTGGTTTTGTACAAATAGTGAGTATCTTAGGCTTTGCAGCATTAGCAGAAATAGGCCATAACACCTATGCTTTAGCATTTGCTATGGGCTTTGAGTATTTAGGCGTTGGCTTGGGTACAGCTGCTTTTACCGCTTTTATTGCGCGTGCAACTAATCCTGCTTTTGCGGCAACTCAGTTTGCGCTATTTACCGCCCTAACCGCATTACCTAGAACTTTTGCTAATGCCACTACTGGCGTTATTATTGAACAAATAGGTTGGACTAACTTTTATTTTTTATGCACCGCCTTAGCCGTACCGGGTATGTTAATGTTACTAAAAGTCGCACCTTGGCGAGAGCCTTCTAAACCAGAAACACAGGAGTTAGCGTAAATGATACGACTATTTTTTCTCATCCCAATAATAATGTGCGCAATTTGGTATTGGTATTTACGTAATAATAACTACACCATAAAACAAGGCCTAAAAGGCTTCGGTTATATCTTTGCTTTCAACGGGACAATTATTGCGTTTTTTGTTTTGATGTTATTTCTAACAAAGTAATCTCAGGCATCTACCTTCACACAGCTTAATAGACAAAGGCTCTAGGGTATTTTGGATATTAAAAAAGGCCGCTTTAACGGCCTTTGTTTCTTAAAACCCTGTCAACCTGATTTAGGGTTAAGGGTAGTTTGTAGCATTTATTAGTCCGAGCAGGTTATCTCTTTTATTAAAATATGGAACGAAAACCCGAGCCTCCACCACGGCGACTAGAACGTCGATTTCTCAACCTGCTATGCAACTCTTTTCGTTTAGACTCTAACCATTCATCGCGAGTAATGGCTGCATCACTGTGCCGACCTTCTTCACGTGTTCTATAGCGGCAAAACTCTAAAAAGGCCTCAATATCATCTTTTAGTTCCTCAGCGACCAGCTCAATCATAATGGCATCATCTAAAAAACCGAGTACGGGGATATGATCAGGCACTAAATCTTCAGGGTCACTAAAATAGGCTAAGGCACTTAATACGTCATTGCGCTCTTCATCTGGAATTTGCCACTCATCATCTTCAATCATGGCGACCAAGGTTTCTAATTTTTTAATTCGTTCGCTCACAAATGGTGGCACATTGCCTTTAACATCTTCACTTAAACTTTTAGCGTTGGCTAAAATTTCCGTTTCAGATAACGCTTTTGCGTTTGATTTTGCTTCTCGCATCACATTTCGAAAATGCTCTAAATCTGATTCTTTTAACTCAAAGGTAACTTCAAATGCCATTATAATTCTCCTTACAATTGGCTTATTTTTGAACAGCAACCTTTTAAACTTAACAGAACATTATAAATACACCACTTTACACTCACAAATTCTAACAATTTAGCGTCATGAATTAGCGATATCTTTATTGCACTTAACCATCATCCGAAACCTATCTAACCTATTGATAAAGAAGAGCATTAATCTTAAATGCATAAATTTACAATATTAAAGCACATTCGCTAAGTCATTGTTTATATTAATTATAAGTTCGCCAGCCATTGGCCAATATACCGGCATAAAAAAAGCACCTATCGGTGCTTTTTCATTTATATGAGCCGTAACTCAAATTATTTCGATTGTTTTATTCAGCAAGCGGACGCATGTGTGGGAATAAAATAACGTCTTTAATGGTTGGAGAATCAGTGAATAACATCACTAATCGATCAATACCAATACCTTCACCAGCTGTTGGTGGTAAGCCGTATTCAAGTGCTTGAATATAATCAGCATCATAATGCATTGCTTCGTCATCACCTGCGTCTTTACCTGCAACTTGGTTTTGGAAACGAGCTGCTTGGTCTTCTGCATCATTAAGCTCTGAGAAACCGTTAGCTAATTCACGACCACCAACGAAGAACTCGAAACGATCCGTTATGAATGGGTTATCATCATTACGACGTGCTAATGGAGAGACTTCCCATGGGTACTCTGTGATAAAGGTTGGTTGATCAAGCATATGCTCGGCAACTTCTTCAAATATTTCACAAACATATTTACCTGCGCCCCAAACTTTAGAAGCATCAGTTTCTTTCACACCGACTGATTTTGCCATCGCTTTAAGCGCGTCAAAGTTTGCTTCAGGATTGCGCAATACATTTTCATCAAGGCCGTTGCCATATTTTAATATTGCATCAACCATAGATAAACGGGTAAATGGTTGACCAAAGTCATAGAACTTCTCTTCTACTACTTCGCCGTCAGCGTTTTTAACTGTGTTACGAATAATTGCTGAGCCCATAACGTCTTCTGCAAGTGTACGTAACATATCTTCAGTTAAGTTCATCAAATCATGATAATCAGCATAGGCTTGGTAGAATTCGATCATGGTAAATTCTGGGTTATGACGTGTTGATAAACCTTCGTTACGGAAGTTACGGTTAATTTCAAATACTTTCTCAAAACCACCAACCACTAAGCGCTTCAAGTAAAGCTCAGGCGCTATACGCATATACATTTGAATGTCTAAGGCATTATGAAAAGTTTCAAAAGGCTTAGCTGAAGCGCCACCTGGAATAGTTTGTAGCATCGGCGTTTCAACTTCCATAAAATCACGGTCAGTTAAAAACTTGCGGATTCCGTCAACTATTTTTGAACGAATTTTAAAAGTATTACGTGTGTCTTCATTGATGATCAAATCAACGTAACGTTGACGATATTTTGTTTCAACATCAGATAAGCCATGGAATTTTTCAGGTAATGGACGAAGAGATTTAGTTAATAACTCGTATTTATCCATGTTGACATATAAGTCACCTTTACCAGACATGTGCATAGTACCGGTAACACCAATAATATCGCCAATGTCTAATGTGCCCCAACGCTCTTTAATGTCTTTTTGCACGGTTTTGTGTGCATAAGCTTGAATGCGTCCGGTCATGTCTTGTAACACTAAGAATGGACCACGTTTTGCCATAACACGACCAGCAATGCTGTACTCTGCAGTTTCAGCTTCAAGCGTTTCTTTATCTTTTTCACCGTGTTCAGCTTGTAAATCAGCAGCATAGTGTTTTCGATCAAACTTATTAGGGTGGCCATTAGCCGGACAGTTTTCTCGAATTTTTACTAATTTGCCACGACGCTCGGCAATCAACTTGTTTTCGTCTTGGTTTGCTTGATCAGTCATTTTATTTCTCGTGTTTTAACGTAATATTCATTAAGGTATTTATAAGCCAGATTTTAGACTAGCTTCTAAAAATTTGTTTAAATCGCCATCTAATACTGCTTGAGTATTGCGATTTTCTACGCCAGTGCGTAAATCTTTAATGCGGCTGTCATCTAATACGTAAGAGCGAATTTGACTGCCCCAACCGATATCAGACTTGCCGTCTTCTAATTCTTGTTTGCCTTCGTTCTGCTTTTGCATTTCCATTTCATACAATTTAGCTTTTAGCAATTTCATCGCGGTTGCGCGGTTTTTGTGCTGAGAACGATCCGCCTGACATGCTATCACTGCCCCTGTTGGCTCATGAGTAATACGTATAGCAGAGTCAGTTTTATTGACATGTTGACCACCAGCACCGGAGGCACGGAAAGTATCAATACGAAGGTCAGCAGGATTAATATCAATTTCAATATTGTCGTCTATTTCAGGATAAATAAAAGCTGAAGCAAACGAGGTATGGCGACGACCACTTGAGTCAAACGGAGATTTACGTACTAAGCGATGTACGCCAGTTTCGGTACGCAACCATCCAAAAGCATATTCGCCAGTATATTTAATAGTACAACCTTTGATACCAGCAACATCTCCACCGGTGACTTCAATGGCTTCTGTTTTGTAGCCATTTGCTTCACCCCAACGCAAATACATCCGCATCAGCATTTCAGCCCAATCTTGTGCTTCAGTACCGCCAGAGCCTGATTGAATATCTAAATAGCAGTTATTGGCATCTTGCTCACCAGAAAACATTCGGCGAAATTCTAATTTTTCTAGGCTAGCTTCTAATGTTTTGGTTTCTTCTTGCGCATCGTTAAAGGTTTCTTCGTCGTCTGCTTCAACCGCTAGTTCAACCAAACCTTCAATGTCTTCACAACCTGAGTCCATCTCGTCTATGGTTTCTACTACAGCTTCTAATGCTGCTCGTTCTCGACCCAAAGATTGTGCGCGCTCAGGGTCATTCCAAACATCAGCAGACTCTAACTCACGTGTAACTTCAACCAAACGCTCTGATTTTTGGTCGTAGTCAAAGGTACCCCCGAAGCATATTTGTGCGTTCGCGAATTTCTTTAATTTTATTCAGTACTGGATTAACTTCTAACATACTTTTTAACTATCACGCCGTAATTGGTGTACAAAGGAAAAATAACAAAAAAACAGTCGCGCATTGTAGCGTAATTATACGATGAAATAAACGTTTGCTTGAGTATTGAAATGGCCTTTTTGATATAATTTTTTAGTAAAAAATTACTGTGCCTGCTCTAAGTAATTAAAGCACCGCTACCTTGCGAAAATCTAATCTAGTTGTTCAACCATCAACTGCACTGATTGTTTACCACGAAATTCATTAATATCGAGCCTATAGGCAAGTTTTACTTGTTTGGTTTGATGATCAGGCCAACGTTTAATATCAACATTAAAGGCAATGGCATCAAATATTTGCTGATCCTTTTCTACCACTAGCTTTAAGTGCTTCTCGCCAACTATTCGTTGCTGAACTATAGTGAATACGTCATCAAATAACGGTTCTGGAAAATTCTGTCCCCACGGCCCTGCTTCACGCAATTGCTGAGCGAAACCGAGCGTCATATCACTGGTAATGAGTTGACCGTCTGAAAGTAAAACCCCAGTCAAAGCCTCTTTACTCAACCATTGCTCAGCGTATTGCTCAAAGAGTGCTGAGAATTTATCAAATTTACTTATCGGTATCGACAAACCGGCAGCCATAGCATGGCCGCCAAACTTTAAAATAATACCTGGGTGCTGACTGTCGATATATTCGAGTAAATCTCGAATGTGTAAACCTGGAATAGAGCGAGCAGAGCCTTTTATTTCATCATTACCGATTTCAACATCATCACTCGCGAAACTCGTGCTGTCGTCGTCATTGGCTTTGGCAAAAACAATACTCGGACGATGATACTTTTCTTTTAACCGGCCTGCGACAATACCGATAACCCCTTGATGCCAATCACCATGAAACAAACTAATACCATGGGGCAAGTTGTCTTCGCTAAACGCAAGGCTTGCCAAAACTTGTTCTGCCTCACGCTGCATTCCTTGTTCGATTTCACGGCGAGCTTTATTTAAGTCATCTAAATCAGCCGCCATTACTCGTGCGGTCGATAAGTCACGCGCTAGTAAACAATTTATGCCGAACGCCATATCGTCTAAACGACCAGCAGCATTAATGCGGGGACCCAGTGCGAAACCAAAATCGCTGGCCACTAACTTCTGCTGATTTTTACCCGCAATTTCAATAAGTGCCTGAATCCCCGGACGTGTTGCACCTGCACGAATGCGCTTCAGACCTTGCTCGACTAAAATACGATTATTTGCATCTAACGACACCACATCAGCAACAGTACCCAGCGCAACTAAATCAAGTAGTTGAGCTATATTAGGCTCTTTAATTTGTTGTTGTTCAAACCAATCTTGTTCGCGTAAGTATTTTCTCAGTGCTAACATAAAATAAAAAGCGACACCAACACCGGCTAACGACTTACTGGCAAAATTACAACCGCGCTGATTGGGATTAACAATAGCATCGGCAGGCGGAGTCTCAGCGCCCGGTAAATGATGATCAGTGACCACCACTTGTAATCCTAAAGCTTTCGCCCTTTTAACGCCGGCGATACAGCTTATGCCGTTATCAACCGTCACTAACACTTGTGCACCTTGTGCAGCGGCGATATCAACAATTTCTGGCGTTAAACCATAGCCATATTTAAATCGATTTGGCACTAAAAAATGATGATTTGTTGAGCCTAACATTTGCAAAGCTTCCATCATTAATGCGGTACTGGTTGCTCCATCTGCATCAAAATCACCAATCACCGTGATATTTTTTTGCGCTTGTAACGCCTGATGTAAAATTTCACAAGCTTGAGGTAAGCCCAATAAGGTATCAACGGGGCATAAATGTGACGCGGTTAATTCAAGTTGTTCTTTATTTTCAACACCACGGCGGGCATAAATTTGGCGAATAATAGGATGTAGTGTTGCCGGTAAGTGTTCATCGTTTACTTCTTCGCGACGAATGATCTCTTTATGCATGTATAACCTTTAAACGTGTTGAATGTGGAAATGTTAAAGACAAAAAAGGCAAGTAAATCACTTGCCATTTTAGGTATTAATTACGCACTAATGAGTGCTTAACAATAAATAACGATTAGCCGCCTTGTTGAACAGTATCAAGCAATTGTAATAATTTATCAGGGTCTTGATAACCTGGTACCATCATACCATCAGTTAACATAATTGCTGGCGTGCCAGTGACGCCAACTTGGCGACCAAAGTTAAATTCATCTTCAATTGGTTTATCACATACTCGCGCCGCAACATTAGAGCCACTTTTTGCTTTGGTTAAAGCTTGCTGTGGATCTTCATGACACCAAATAGAACGTAAATCTTTAAAGCCTTGAGAATAACGTCCTAAACGATCTTTTACACCACTGCGTGGATACGCTAAATAACGAACAGTTATACCTTTATCGTTATAATCATCCATTTGTTCATGCATTTTTCGACAATAGCCACAAGTAATGTCTGTGAAAACAGTGACCACATGCTTTTCATTTTTTGCTGGGTATACAATCATATCATCAGAAAATTTAGCCATTCCTTCAATGCGTACTTGCGCTAAACTTTCTTCTGTTAAATTACTGACGCTGTCACTGATACCATACATTTTTCCATGCAGTAAAAAGCTGCCATCGGCACTGGCATAAAATAAGCCTTGGTCGGTAATAACTTCAACCACACCAGCCATCGGTGACGCCTTAACACTGGCAATATTGAAACCTAATTTTTTCGTTAAATTGGCTTTAACTAAATCAAATTCAGTTGACTTAGCGGGTAACATAACACTGTTTTCAACCGTCGTTGTCGGTTGTGCATTCGCACTTACACTGTTGCTCAAACTAAGCACAATAAATGCGGCTAATAATAAAAACTTCATAGTCATAAATTAATTCCATACCTTAATTAAGCGGAAATAGCGGAAAATTACATTGGCAATCTTCAACAAATAACAAAGACCGCTTATAGGCGGCTAAAATTACAGTGAAAAGCATTTAATTGCAATAACACTACATACAGCAATCAGTAGTTTTTCATCAAAAATATTGTTTTCAATAACAATGCAAAGCTTCTTATTTGCGAGAATTTTGTTAAAATCGCGCCATTAGCTTATCCGCCACGTAAAGTGGTTTGCATTAACTTCGGTAAATTATCAATGAATATCGCATTATTTTATGGCTCAACCACTTGTTATACCGAGATTGCGGCTGAAAAAATTCAAGCAGAAATTGGCACAGAAAACGTAAGTTTATTTAATATAAAAGATACGCCTCTTGCAGAAATGGTAAACCATGACATTTTAATACTGGGTATATCAACTTGGGATTATGGTGAAATCCAAGAAGATTGGGAGTCACACTGGCCAGAGATTGCCAACATTGATCTAGAAGGTAAAATTGTGGCTTTGTATGGTATGGGCGATCAAATTGGTTATACCGAATGGTTTCAAGATGCGCTAGGTATGTTACACGAACAAGTAATAGCGCAAGGTGGCTATGTTATTGGCTATTGGCCAAATCAAGGTTACGAGTTTGCCGCATCAAAAGCATTAACTGACGATCAGCAACATTTTGTTGGTTTAGCACTCGACGAAGACAATCAATATGACGCAAGTGAAGCGCGTATAAAAACTTGGTGCCAACAAATTAACCTTGAAATTGCCGATATACTAACGGAATAGCAAAAATTTCATAATAAATACACAAATATGGCAAGATCTTTAGGATAAATCTGATTTTGCCATTATAATCCGCACTATTAATCCCTAAAGAAAATTATTACATGTTTGAACAGTTTGACCTAGATTCCGCGTTATTGGGCGGCGTTGAAAAATTAGGCTTTAAAAAGCCAACGTCTATCCAAGAATTAGTACTACCTGTAGCAATGACAGGTAAAGACGTATTAGCTTCAGCCCCCACAGGAACGGGAAAAACAGCCGCGTTTATATTACCTGCGGCTCAACATTTATTAGACTACCCACGCCAAAGTCCTGGCTTTCCACGCGTGCTAATTTTATCGCCAACCCGCGAACTTGCCATTCAAACACATGAACAATGTGAAAAGCTAACCTCGTTAACTAAACTTAAATCAGCGGTAATAACCGGTGGTGTTAACTATGGTAGCCATAAAGATATATTAACCAGTAACACTGATATTTTAGTTGCAACCCCTGGCCGGTTAATGGAATACATTGAAACCGAACAATTTGACAGTCGCGAAATCGAAATTCTTATTTTAGATGAAGCCGACCGTATGTTGGATATGGGTTTTGCTGAAACCATCAACCGCATTGTTGCCGAAGCACGCTGGCGTAAACAAACCATGTTGTTTTCAGCAACACTTGAAGGTGCAGCAGTCGTGCGCTTTTCACGTGAACTATTAAATGAACCAGTATTTTTAGAAGCTAACCCTTCTCGTAAAGAAAAAGCCAAGATCCATCAATGGATGCACCTCGCTGACGACAAAGACCACAAATTCGCTTTATTACTTAACTTACTGCAACAAGAAGAAGTTGAGCGCGCGGTGGTATTTGCCAATAAACGTGAAACCGTTCAATACTTATCAGGCAAACTTTATGGCGATAATGTGCCATGTGTGTGGCTTGAAGGTAAAATGCAGCAAGACAAACGTAACACCTCAGTTGAGCGTTTACGTAATGGCACTGTTAATGTTTTAGTTGCTACTGACGTTGCCGCTCGTGGTTTGGACATTGATGACATTACCCATGTCATTAACTTTGATATGCCACGCACTGCTGATATTTATTTACATCGTATTGGTCGAACAGGCCGAGCGGGAAACAAAGGCACTGCTATCTCATTGGTTGAAGCACATGACATGACCGTGATCGGCAAAATTGAACGTTATATTAAAGAACGTTTACCTCGCCGCGTAATTGAGACGCTAAGACCTAAATACAAAGAAGCACGTGTTGCTGTTAAAAAGACTAAAGTAAAGCGTACCGTTGCTCAAAAGAAAGCAAAAGCGAAAAAAATTGCTAAACGCACGAAGAAATAATTAAGCAAGTTATTAGCATTTAGTTAAAAGCTTTCAGTAAAATAAAAACCTAAACCAAGTGACTTGGTTTAGGTTTTTATATTTTTATATTTTTGAGAGAGTTAAATTTCAAGTTCGTTTACTGGCTTTGAATACTTTAGTTTGTTATTAATTTGTAAATATAATAGAGTGTTCGACTATTTCGTGTGAAAATTAAATCACACTATTTTAAGTCGTTATATGCAAACGGAGAACGCATGAAGTATTTGACTTTACTTACCATAATCCTGATTTCAGGCTGCTCAACTCAACCAGTGAGTCATCAAATCGCTAATGTTATTTTTGGGACTGTTTTTGAAAAAGCCACAAATACTAATACCAGTTACAACGCTGCAAGCTGCCCTGATATAAAGCGCACTTGTTCAAGCGGTGATTACCAAGAGTGGTATCAGAAAAATGGTAAAAAAGCATGTGCGTGTAATAAGTAAATATTTGAATTAAATGGGGTCAGATACTGACCGAATTAAATGGGGTCAGATACACATTAATCATTTGCCCGCTAATTCTCAACCTTCTAAAATAAGTTAAAAGCTATAAATCGGAACAATTGTTTTTATAGCTTTTTCTGTTAATTTTTCGAATTGACTAACCTGCTTCTTTGCGAGTAAAAACCCAATCAGTGCCTTTACTAAACTCTTCAGAATATTGATAACCCGCAACATCAAATGCTTTTAGTTTTTCAATATCACTAATTTGGTTTTCAATGATATATCGGGCCATTAAACCTCGGGCTTTTTTGGCAAAAAAACTGATCATTTTATATTGGCCGTTCTTCCAGTCTTTAAATGCCGGTGTGATCACTTCGGCTTGTAATACTTTTTTATTTACCGCTTTAAAGTACTCGTTAGATGCTAAATTGATCAGTATATTATCGCCTTGTTCGGCTATCGCAGCATTTAAATGCTCAGTGATAATATCACCCCAAAATTGATATAAGTTACTACCGCGCTCATTATCTAGCTTTTTGCCCATTTCAAGTCGGTAAGCTTGCATTAAATCCAAAGGTTTTAATAAACCATATAAACCTGACAATATACGCATATGTTGTTGGGCAAAGGCAAAGTCTGCTTCGCTGAACGTTTTAGCATCTAAACCTGCATAAACATCACCATTAAATGCCAAAACTGCTTGTCGTGAATTTTCCGGTGTAAAAGGCGTGGACCACTGACCAAAACGGGCAGCATTTAATCCGGCCAATTTATCGCTAATGCCCATTAAAGAACTGATATCAGCAGGGGTCAATGTTTTACACTTTTTAATCAACACTTTACTGTGTTTTAACAACGCTGGTTGTGAAAATTGCTCGGTAGCAACGGGAGATTCATAATCTAAATTTTTAGCTGGAGAAACAACAAGCAACATGGTTTATTTACTCTAATTTGGGAAAATTTTTGCCACTATAACACAGAGAAAAATGAATATAATCACCTTCATTGATCAATTACACCCTAAGCTTACTATCAGCATCACGATGAATATTGTTAATTAATTAACCTACACACTTGCTAAATAATGTAAATTTGATACAAATAGAGACGAATAAGGTAGAAACTTCACTATTTCCACTCAACACTGCTGGTAAATGTTGTAATATTTCTTCAAAGCTTACTCAAATCATCTATTTTCATCATTAACGTCAAGGGACATGTCATGACCGATCAACTTTCTCAATTAAAAGCAATGACAACAGTTGTTGCCGATACAGGCGATATTGAAGCAATTGCTAAGTTTCAGCCTCAAGATGCAACTACAAACCCTTCTTTGTTATTAAAAGCGGCGGCGTTACCTAATTACCAGCAACTGCTAACCACTGCTGTTACATGGGCAAAGAGTCAATCGTCAAATGCTGAACAGCAAGTCATCGACGCCGCGGATAAACTCTCGGTATTAATTGGTTTAGAAATTTTAAAAATAGTCCCCGGTAGGATTTCAACTGAAGTTGATTCACGCTTATCATTTGATACACAAGCATCAATAGCGAAAGCCCATAAACTTATCGCTATGTATAACGAAGCTGGCATTAGTAATGACCGTATTTTGATCAAAATAGCTTCAACATGGGAAGGCATAAAAGCTGCTGAGCAATTAGAGCGTGAAGGCATTAACTGTAACTTAACCTTATTATTTAGTTTTGCTCAAGCGCAAGCCTGTGCAGAAGCTAAGATATATTTAATTTCTCCTTTTGTTGGTCGAATTTTAGATTGGTATAAAAAAGACACTGGACGTAGTGAATACTCCGCCACTGAAGACCCTGGTGTAATATCTGTAACGAGTATTTATAATTACTACAAAGCCATGGGCCACAAAACTGTTGTTATGGGCGCAAGTTTCAGAAACATTGGTGAAATTTTAGAGCTAGCGGGTTGTGATCGCCTGACTATTAGTCCAAACCTTATGGATGAATTGGCAAATTCAACAGCAAAAGTGACGCAAAAGCTGTTCAGTGATCAAGCGCCATTAACAACTGATGCCCCACTAACGGAAGCACAATTTAGATGGCAAATGAATGAAGATGCCATGGCAACAGAGAAGTTAGCTGAAGGCATTCGAAACTTCACCATTGACCAAGTTAAACTTGAGCAACAATTAGCTGCATTACTATAATAATTTACATTTAAAAAACCTTTATATTCAAAGAGTTGAAGAATGGGCAAGGTATGGTAATAGATTAATATTGCAATAACCCTACTTTTCATGGTATTAAAACGCTGCAGTTGTAGAAAAAAGGAGCATACCATGGATAAATTTCAACAAGTTTTGGACTCTTTGGGAACACAACCTAAATCAAGTTCAAGTAACAATAAAAAAAGAAAGTGGCGTGAAATTGAACAACTGAAGGAAAAATTTCAACTCGAAAAAGAATTAAAGGCACTTGATAATTCTTTGGAAAGTATGTTGAAAGAGTTTTAACTAAGTGTAATTATATTAGCGCTAAATTAAACGACTAAAAACCCGGACATTACCGGGTTTTTTATTGCCTTTTCATACAACAGGCGTTTATTAACCGCTTTATTGGGAATACGTTAATGCACTACACTCCTGTCGGTTTAGGTGACGAAAAAGCCACCATTAAATACTATATTAGAAACCGTCCACCGCTTCCCATCTATCAAGAATTATCCTATGTTATGCCTTTGAAAAATGCTGAGATAGCGCATATTTGTCTTGAAACAGGTAATCATTGGCGAAAAATATTTAATGTCTATGCCAAGCTATTGTTCGAACTGGCGCCTGCAAATTTCACTACTTGGCAACACTTAAGAGACAACTCACTATTACAGAAAGACAGTCGGCATTGTTTACTTTTTTCGGCGTTTAAATTGCCAGAAACTAAGGTGAAGGCCGATGAACAAAATCACAAGCTGCATATTATTTTAGGCAAGGGCTACGCTGATGAACTTGGCTTAAGTGAGAAGTGTACTTGGTTGAGTCAAGATTTTGCAATCAATGAACGTCTTGGCGTTATTATCTGTCCATATTTTGATTATCGACAATTATCAAATCAAAAAATTACACAACTTGTGGGCCTGATTAGGCAACTTAGCAAACCAAACTGACCTAAAGTCACCTAAACAATTTTTGTCCTAATATTTAAACAATGTAGACCAAGTTGTTGCCCAGGAAATTAAAATCAAAAATCGGTTAAGACCGACATAAAAAAGCCCTAAAAGGTTAATTTTAGGGCTTTATGAAAACAATACGTAAGGAAAGTTAACTCTCTGGTACTTCTGGCTCTATTTCCTGCGTAGGTTGCTCGACAACCACTTGATCTACACGTTGTAAACCGCGAGGTAACTTATTACCTCTGCGACCTCTCTCGCCTTTATAGTGCTCAATATCGCTTGCCTTTAAAGTAAGCTTGCGTTTACCTGCATGCAAGGTTACTGCACTTTCTGGCGGCAGGACTTCAATTAATGTGACATATTCTTCACGTGTTTTGGCTCTAGCAGTAGGAATATTAATAATTTTATTGCCTTTGCCTTTGCTTAACACCGGTAAGTCTTTAATTGGGAAAACAAGCATGCGCCCTTCTGAAGTTATAGATAGCACCAACTCAGAATCTAGGTCACTAATCACTTTGGGTGTCATTACTTTTGCAGCAGCAGACAAGCTCAATAGCGCTTTACCGTTTTTATTACGACTGACCATATCGCTAAAGCTAGCAACAAAACCATAGCCAGCATCACTACTAAGTAAATAACGACATTCGTCTTCAGCCATCAGTACTTTTTCGAAGTTTTCACCACTGGATAAATTAAAACGTCCAGTTAATGGCTCACCTTGACTGCGCGCAGTTGGCAGGCTATGTGCGTCTGTTGCATATGCTCTACCTGAAGAGTCTATAAACACTACAGGGCGATTACTACGGCCTTTTGCTGCACATAAATATTCATCGCCTGATTTATAACTTAAGGCTTTGGGGTCAATGTCATGCCCTTTTGCACAACGTGCCCAGCCTTTTTCAGAAACAACTACGGTTACCGGCTCGCTTGGCATTAAATCTTTTTCAGATAAGGCTTTGGCTTCGCTGCGTTCAACAATAACTGAACGACGATCGTCACCGTATTTTTCTGCCGCTTCAAGAATTTCTTTTTTCATTAAGGTATTCATACGCGCTTTTGAGCCAAGCGTTTTTTCTAGGTATTCACGCTCAATATTTAGCTCATCTTGCTCCGCACGGATCCTAATTTCTTCTAGTTTAGCAAGTTGACGAAGTTTAATTTCTAAAATAGATTCTGCTTGACGCTCAGATAACTCGAAGCGTGACATTAACTCAGCTTTCGGGTTGTCGAAGCCTCTGATTATTTCTATAACTTCATCAATATTAAGATAGGCGATTAATAAACCATCTAAAATATGTAAACGCGCCAATACTTTATCTAAACGATGTTGTAATCGACGACGTACTGTTTCACGACGATAATCTAACCATTCGCTTAAAATAGTCTTAATATTTTTAACCGCAGGTTTGTTATCTAAACCGATCATGTTTAAGTTAACACGAAAGTTTTTCTCTAAATCTGTAGTGGCGAATAAGTGTTGCATTAATTGTTCGATATCAACACGATTTGAACGAGGAACAATCACTAATCTGATTGGGTTTTCATGATCGGACTCATCACGTAAATCAACCACCATTGGCAGCTTTTTAGCCTGCATTTGATTAGCAATTTGTTCTAATATTTTTCCGCCAGATGCTTGATGTGGTAAAGCAGTGATCACCACTTCACCATGCAACTCTTCATAAACCGCACGCATTTTAATGCTGCCACGACCGGTTTGATAAATCTTTTCAATATCCGCTTTCGGGGTAATTATTTCGGCGTCAGTTGGGTAATCCGGGCCTTTGATAATTTCTAGTAATTCAGTTAACTCAGCTTTCGGTTGCTCGATTAAGTGAATACATGCAGTAGCTACTTCTCGGACATTGTGAGGAGGAATATCTGTGGCCATACCAACAGCAATACCGGTAATACCATTCAGCAATATGTGAGGTAAACGTGCTGGTAGTGTTTTTGGCTCTTTCATGGTGCCGTCAAAATTTGGCGTCCAATCAACCGTGCCTTGGCCTAACTCAGCTAATAACACTTCGCTAAAGCGTGATAGGCGCGCCTCGGTATAACGCATAGCAGCAAATGATTTTGGATCATCTGGTGCACCCCAGTTACCTTGTCCATCAACTAATGGATAACGGTAAGAAAAAGGCTGTGCCATTAACACCATAGCTTCATAACAGGCAGAGTCGCCGTGTGGATGGAATTTACCTAACACATCACCAACGGTACGAGCAGATTTTTTATATTTAGCCAATGCGGATAAACCAAGTTCCGACATTGCATATACTATCCGCCGTTGTACCGGCTTAAGCCCATCACCAATATGCGGTAAAGCTCGATCCATAATAACGTACATCGAGTAATTTAAATAAGCTTCTTCAGTGAACTGTCTTAACGGGCGTTGTTCTATCCCGTCCAAACTAAAGTCGATTGCATCTGACATGAAAATATTTTCCTAAAAAAGTCCGATTAATGCTGAGTTATTAAACGAAATTTTATTGTTATTGTTCTAGGGTTAGCTTATCCGATTATGCTTAGGGAAAGAATACTTTTAGGAGATAAATATCATGAAATGACATTTAACTTGGTTTTTCTTCGCTTTCTACACTATTGCTAGAAACTCGATTGCGGCCATTCTTTTTTGCTTTATACATTGCCATATCGGCAGCATGTAATAAACCATCGAAACTTTCACTAACCTCACGAATAGTCGCAATACCAATACTTACCGATATTTCGATACTATTATCTTGGTTTGTAAAAGCGCTGCCTTGAATTTTTTCTCTAATATGTTCAGCTATTGCTCTAGCTTGCTCAATGTTTGCGTCAGGTAAAATAGCGGCAAACTCTTCACCACCAATGCGAGCAAGCACATCGCGAGATCGCATACTGTCACTTGCTAACGCAGAAACATGGCAAATAACGTTATCACCAACATCATGACCAAACTGATCGTTAATGGCCTTAAAATTGTCTATATCTAACATTAAAACGCTCAACTCTTTATCTTGCTTCAATGCTTGAGTCATAAATGTATAGCCACTTTTAAAGAAAGAACGACGATTAGCTAATCGAGTCAAATTATCTGTTTTTGCTAATATTTTTAATGCTCGCCGAATTTTAAATTGACGTATTAACAATAATAAAAAAATAACGCCTAAAACAATAAAAATAGCTATATTGCGATGTTGTTGTATTCGGGTTGTTTCAGCACTGGCAAGAGCATATTGCTTAATTTCGTTGTTCTGAGTCAATAACTCATTCTCTTCATGTTTCTTTTCAATATTATATTTTTCATTTAAGCGCTTAACCCGCAGCGCTTTCTGTTCATTCAAGTTAGCAAAGTATTTTATTATGTACTTTCTCTTATTATCAAAAGCTAGTTTATCTTCGCCCTGACGAGCATAAATATTGGCGAGGGTTAAATATGCTCCAGCAAACAAAGGTGAATCAAGTTGCTTTTTGGCTAGTAAGGGCTCAAGTTTTATCGCTTTATTTAGCCAGTTGATGACTTTATTTTCTTGTCCATCAATATTAGAAATATTGGCACGAGTAATATTGAGCAAGTATTGTTCTGCAAAATTAAATGCGTAACTGGTTTCTTGCAATGCTAGCAATTTAACTTGCGCCGCCGCTTTGTCATGTTCACTTAAAGCAACCAATGCCAGCACTTCACCACTGATATCTAAAACCACTTTCTCTTCTTGTTCTTGAGAAATTGGATTTTCAATTTTTTTAAAAACTTTTTGTTGGCCTAAAACTTCATCGGCAATGCTGTTAAATGTTGGAAAAAACAACAAAGTTGAAATGATTACAATTAGTTTAAAAAGCTTAATCATTATAACTAACCTTATTGCGACCTGATTTCTTCGCCTTTAATAATTGCTCGTCAGCAGCTTTTAACAGTGCCGGAAAGTCTCGATAGTTATTGATATGGTAAGTTGCAACACCAATACTCACGGTCAGTTTACTTATCTGTTGTGTTTGCCATGTTGCTTGCTCAATATTTTGACGTAATCTTTGGGCAACTTCAAATGCAACATCTCCGTTGGTATTAGGCAATAATGCAATAAATTCTTCGCCACCAAATCGGCCAAAAACATCACTATCACGCATCAAACGTTGACCTAACAACGCCATCTCTTTTAAAGCATTATCGCCAATTCTGTGGCCAAATTGATCATTAACTTTTTTAAAAAAATCAATGTCAATCATATAGATACTAAAAGGTTCTTGGCTTTCTTTAGCAGTTAAAAAGTATTCTTGGGCAAGTTGTAGCAGTCGACGTCTATTCATCACTCCAGTTAAACTATCTGTGTGCGTCGCTTTAATCAGAACTTTTTGCCCTTTAATGACACGGAATAACACCCAGGCTAAGATCAAACTACACGCCGCTAACACCATTTGAAGCATTTGACGACTTTGAGATTCAAGCGCCATTTGCTCAAGTTGTAAATTCTGAATATGCTGTTTTTTTTCTAATATATTTTTATGACGTTGAGCTGTTTCACTTTCAAATTGCAGTCTTAATTCATCAATCTCTGTTGTTTCACGTTCCTGTTCATAAGCCTGATACTTACTGAAAAAATCTGTTTGCAATTGATATGCTCTATTGTACTGACCCAAAGCGTAATGCAGTTTAGCTTTTAGAAAGACTATATCAATGGCACTCATGTCATATAGCCCATTATCTTTACGTTCGATAAAAGCGTCCGCTTGCTCTAGAATATCTAGTGCTTCTTGATTTCGCTCCAACTCAACTAAAATATAAGCCTTATCAATCAAATATTGAATTTTAACAAAATGTTGTTCAACTTCCTTAACATACTCACCCGCCAACATTATATAGCGATAAGCATTTTCAGTATCTGAATCTTCTTTTTTAAGCAGCGCCCAGGCCATACTTCTATATACACTGGCAATAAATTCATTGTTAGTGTTAGGTTGTATTTCACTTTCTAGTATTCTGTAAACTTCTATCGCTTGCTCGTAACGTTGGCCACTTGAATGGTTAATAGCTACATTTTGTAAGCTATGCAAAGCATAATTATTTTTACCTGCTTTTTTAAAATGCTGATAGGCTTGTTGAAAATAATCACTAGCTTGCTCGTCCTCGCCAAGGTATCCATATAAAATACCCAACTCACTGGTTGTATTTCCCAACAATGCGTCGTCCGCAAGTTCATTGGCCAATTTTAAAGCTTGATTGAGGGTTATTAATGACTGTTTATAATCACTACGTAAATAAAATAACGCACCGATATTGATCAACCCTTTCGCCGTTAATTCCTTATCATTCATTGAGCGAGCAACGTCTAAACCATTTTGATAAAATTTATAGGCACTATCAAAATCACCCGAACTTTCTAATGTAAAACCTTTAGTGTAAGCCAACTCAGCAATGTATATGCTGGGGTTATTCATCTGCTTCGCAAGTTTTAACCCTTGCTCTGCGGAAGTCTTACTCAAACTATATAAGCCTTGGTCAGCATATGCAGCTGATTGAATACGATAATAGTTTACTTGGGTGGTAATTGGCTGGACGTTTAATTCTTCTTTATGAGCGTCTAATAACAATAAAGCGGCTTTAGGATCGCTGTCATTAAGTTGCTCTGCACGTAACAAAAGATTGTTGAAATCGGTATCAGTTACTGATTGCAAAGCATTTGATTTACAAGATATTAACAATAAAAGAAAGAGAATCGGGCCACTATTTTGAAAGGTAAATTTTAAAAAGCTTTTTAACAAATTTCGCGCTCCAACAGCCCATGCGAGAATATTCAATCTTCAGTATAAAACGATTTAAAGCCAATGATAAAGTATTATTTATATTGACAATAAAACTGCAATTAGCCGAGCTTAATAATTAAAGTTAAAGTGATTTTTCATTTAGTTGCCAATAGCTTGCTTCAATTTTGTTGCCGTCAAGGTCAATAACAAAACAACCATAGTAAGGCTCACCATACTCAGGCCTTGCCCCAGGTTTACCATTACAACGGGCACCGAGTCTAATCGCACAGTGATAAAAGTCATCAACTTGTTGCTGACTTAAGGCAACAAAACCAAAGTGAACACCATTACCGTTTGTTGCTGGTAACTGATCAAAAGGTTGCTGTAACCAAAATTCTGGATATCCCTTACCGTACGCAATGGCATTATCATATACAGATACAATATCAATACCTAAGGTGGCTAAAACAGGTGTGTAAAATGATTTGGCGCTAGCTAAATCATTTGTACCGACAGAGGCGTGACAAATACTTCGCAATAGACGATGTTCAATCATTATATGTCCCAACAAAGCTATAGCGTTTTACTACTATAGCTTTAATTTCCATGCTTTACTGAATGAAGTTAGCTAGAAATCAACTAGATAAATATTGAGTTTGTTGACATAAACTCAATAACAAGACAGTTAAAGTGCTAATTCAACCATATCGCCCTTAGATTGCAGCCATTCTTTACGGTCGCCGGCACGCTTTTTCGACAATAACATGTCCATAAGCTCCATGGTTTCTGCATGCTCATCAACAGTTAACTGCACTAGGCGACGAGTATTCGGGTCCATAGTTGTTTCGCGTAATTGCAACGGGTTCATTTCACCCAAGCCTTTAAAGCGCTGAACATTGACTTTACCGCGCTTTTTCTCGGCTTCAATACGGTCCAAAATACCGTCCTTTTCACCTTCATCTAAGGCATAAAACACTTCTTTACCGACATCTATTCTATACAACGGCGGCATCGCAACATAAACATGACCAGCTTGCACTAGCGGCAGGAAATGTTGAGTAAATAGCGCACACAACAAGGTCGCTATATGTAGTCCGTCAGAGTCGGCATCAGCAAGAATACATATTTTTCCGTAACGCAGTCCTGATAAATCTTCAGTATCAGGGTCAATACCTAACGCGACTGAAATATCATGAACTTCTTGTGACGCCAGTATTTGCCCAGAGTCAACTTCCCAGGTATTTAAAATTTTGCCTCGTAGCGGCATAATTGCTTGAATTTCACGATCTCTGGCCTGTTTTGCACTACCACCGGCTGAGTCACCCTCAACCAAAAACAGTTCGGTACGCAAAATATCTTGGCTACCACAATCGGTTAGCTTGCCTGGTAAGGCGGGTCCTTGCGTGACCTTTTTACGAATAATTTTTTTGCTGGCGCGTAATCGGCGTTGCGCATTTGAAATACAAAACTCTGCTAACGATTCTGCTATTTCAGTGTGTTCGTTGAGCCATAAACTAAATGAGTCTTTCACTACGCCGGTAACAAATGCCGCACATTGACGCGAAGATAACCGTTCTTTAGTTTGTCCGGCAAATTGAGGGTCTTCCATTTTCACCGATAAAATATAAGAACATTTATCCCAAATATCATCAGGGGTTAATTTTACACCGCGCGGTACTAAATTTCTGAATTCACAAAATTCTCGCATTGACTCTAATAAGCCTTGGCGCAAGCCATTAACATGCGTACCACCTTGTACGGTAGGAATTAAGTTAACGTAACTCTCACCAACTGACTCGCCACCTTCAGGTAACCACGTTACCGCCCAATCAGCTGCTTCATGTTGTGATGAAAAACTGCCAACAAACGGTTCTTCTGGCAAGCTCTCATAACCTTTAACCGACTCTTTTAAATAATCAACTAAACCATCTTCATAGCACCATTGATATTTATTATCTTCATTCTTGTCATGAAACTTTATCGTTAAGCCAGGACAAAGCACCGCTTTAGCTTTTAATAAATGGACTAATCTACGCGCTGAAAACTTTGCTGAGTCGAAATACTTTTCATCTGGCCAAAATTTTACTCTTGTGCCGGTATTACGACGCCCAACCGTACCTGTTTCTCTTAGCTCTTCTACTTTAAAGCCACTTTCAAAGGCCATTTCGAAGATTTTACTATCGCGTCTTACCGTGACATCAACACGCGTTGACAAGGCGTTGACAACTGATATACCTACACCATGCAAACCACCAGAAAATTGATAGTTTTTATTTGAAAATTTACCGCCGGCATGTAACTTACAAAAAATAAGTTCTACCCCTGATACGCCTTCTTCAGGATGAATGTCAATCGGCATACCTCGGCCATCATCAATGACTTCTAATGACTGGTCTTTATCTAGAATCACGGTAATGTTTTGTGCATGCCCTGCTAATGCTTCATCAACAGAGTTATCGATAACTTCTTGACCTAAGTGGTTAGGTCGAGAGGTATCGGTGTACATGCCAGGACGATGGCGTACCGGGTCAAGGCCACTTAGGACCTCAATGGAGTCGGAATTATATTGTTCGCTCATTTAAATGTTCTGATAATGTTTAGGCTAAATTAGATGGTAAATTAAAAAATAACGCAATGCTAGGTAATGCTTTTTCATAGTCGATAAAACTATGATCACCACCTTGTTCAATTACTAATTGGCAATGACGGTATTTTTCAACGGCTTGTTGGTAATCTAACACTTCATCACCGGTTTGTACCATGACCAAGTAGTTATTTTTCGAAATATTTTCTTGCTCAAGGGCTTTTAGCTCTGCAATGTGCTTTTCTTCTACGTGGTATTTTTCTTGTGTATAAGGGTTTAATTGCTCGCCAAGATAGTCTTGCATTAATTCAAACGGAGTGACAGCAGGGTTGATCAATACTGCTTTCAATTGATACTTTTCTGATAAATAAGTCGAAAAATATCCCCCTAACGATGACCCCATTAATAACCACTGCTCGTTTGGGGCTTGTGCAAGAATAGCTTCAAGTTGTTTAACCGCTGCATTAGGTGAGCTTGCTATTTGTGGGCAATAAAAATTTATCTGAGGATGATTTTGGGCAAAATATTGTTTGGTCAACTCTGCTTTCATCGACTTTGGTGAAGAATTGAAACCGTGAATATACAACATATTAATCATGATAATACTGTCTCTTTTTTTCTACTTAACTAATGCGACTAAACAAAAACTACTTTGCTGGTTACTTCTTGATTCTCTGCGAGGGTATAAATTCTATAGCCTGGCGGTTGTCCATTGGATTTAACGGTTGTTGAGTTCATATCAAACTGAATGGATGTAGCAGGGCAAGTATACAAATTTATTGTTCTTTCAGAGAGTAAAACAGGCAAGGTTAATGCTTGATGGATATGGCCGCAGCCAATAGCTTTAATTGTACGATGTTGATTTAAAAATTGCTGAAAATCGGCTTTATTTTCTAAACCATGTTGGTCAATAAAAAATCCTGCGTCAACTGCATGATGGTGCATTAATAGCAGTTGCGATTTCATTGGCTTAATTTTTGACTGCGCAATATTAGCTTGGGCCTTACTAAAAACGCCAGCAGGCGTAGCACTTTTACTTTCCAGCAACACGACTTGCCAATGTGCTGTTTCGATAATTTTATCTTGCTTAAAGGGGGCTTGAGATAAATAGTGTGACAATAATGCAGGCTCGTCATGATTACCCGCCACGAAATAAACCGGTTTGGTTATTCCACATACTTGAAACGCTTTGACAAAAAGTTGATATGACTCGTCACTGTGATCTTGGGTTAAGTCACCAGTAAAAACGATGACATCAATCATCGACTGTTTTTTTATGTCTGTCAGCACATTAACTAAGTTTTGATAAACATTTGCTTGATGGTGCAAACCATCACAATCAGCAAATAAATGACTGTCGCTAATTTGTGCGATGACAACGTTATTAACCATAATTAATTTACAAAATATTCTTTATGTTGATATCGACTTGCCCCAATTGTAAGCATAACTGCAGCCATTCTTTTAAAAAATAGTTTACTTGTTGCTTTTCATCGGGCAAATGCATTTTCTCATTCGGATAATCATAACGGGGTTTTATCTGATTTACATCTTGATTACTGATCACTTCTGCCATTCGAGCATCATGATAGAGTCGAACCACCATTTTAGGTCGAAATAATTTAGTTAAATTATAGCCCGTGATAGTCGCTTCTTGGCAAATAGTTAGTAAGGTGGTGTATTTTGTGACTTCCTTAACTTGAACTCGGTAACTTAAAAAGTCAGATATAAAGAAGCAACGCTGCTCACCTACTTGCTCTTTATCTGCAAGCGTTCGAAGCATCAACATATAATTGACTTCGCATAAAGTCATTAATGTGGGTAAATGTGGACGATACTTTTTTGCAACAACTGACATTTATTCTCAGCTTTTTTTATATTTATCAAGATTAAGAGCCAGCCATTGTAACGCAATAATAGTGGCAGCATTAGAGATCTTTCCTTGTTCAAGTAACTTTTCAGCGTCTTGGCGTGATATTACATGCACTAAAATATCCTCTCCCTCTTCTGCTAAACCATAAACTCCTGAAACATTTTTACTATCAACACTGGCACAATATAGGTGAATAGATTCGCTCATGCCGCCTGAGCTTGACAGGTAATTCATCACTTTGGTTACATTTTCTGGCGCAATATCTAAATTTGCTTCTTCTTTTGCTTCTCTTATAGCAACATCTAATGGCGATTCATTTTCTGAAAACATGCCTGCGATTAACTCTAACTGCCAAGGACCCGTATCACTGCGAAGTGCCCCTGGTCTAAATTGCTCAATTAATACGATGCGATCAGTTACGGGATCGTAAGGCAATAATGCCACGGCGTCACCACGTTCAAACACCTCACGTGTTAGTACTTTGCTAAAGCCACCCGCGTAAAGTTTATGCCGAAATTGATATTCGTCTAAGGCAAAGAAGCCTTGGTATTTACGCGACTTTCCAATTATTTCTACATCATTCAAACTAAAGCGCAGTAACTGCTCTTGCGTCAACGCCATTGGGTGTTCCTTATAAGTTTCAAAGCAATTTTTTGCTTACACTAGCACTTAACATTTTGTTACACTAGAATACTTCCCTAAACACTTATTTTATTTAGCTAATTCCGTATTCGCGATAAGATAGTTACAATTAAAAGCATAATAGTAATACCGAGTGAGTAAATTAATTTTTTCAACTCGATATAAGTTCATTATTACAGGAATCGCTTCATCATGAATAAAACAATAACCTCATTATTGATTGGTCTCGCATGTGCCGCAAGCAGCACATTAGCAAATGCTGAAGACTTACTGTCTGTTTATCAGCAAGCTCAAGCGAATGATCCAGTGGTACTGAGAGCTCATGCGCAATATTTAGCAACTGAAGAAGGTATTGAGCAAGCAAGAGCTGTTTTATTACCACAGATCAGTGGTTCAGCAACTTTTTCCGATGGTGAAAGTGAAGGTTTTGACAGTACTACAGGTAACATCATCAGTACTGATACTGAAAGCTTTAGTTATGGCGCAACACTTAGTATGGAGTTATATCGTCACTCTACATGGTTACGCTTAGACAACGCAAAAAAGCTAGCACATCAAAGCGATATCGCTTACCAAGTGGCAAAGCAAGACTTAATTGTTAGAGTAACCGAAGCATACTTTAACGTGCTAAGAGCAAAAGATGATTTAGAGTTTTCAATTGCAGAAAAAACAGCGATTGAACGTCAACTTGAGCAAACTAAACAACGATTCTCTGTTGGTTTAACTGCAATTACTGATGTGCACGAAGCCCAAGCACAATATGACAATGCCGTAACCGATGAAATTAGAGCAGAAAATAAAGTGTTTAACGCAGAAGAAGCCTTGCGCGTTATCACCAACATTTATCCACGCAATTTAGATGTTTTAAATACCGAACGCTTTGGTACTTCACGACCAGCTCCTGACAGTGCAAATGAATGGCAGCAAACGGCTGAAGCTAAAAATTTAGACTTAATTGCGCAAAAAATCAGTGTTGATATCGCGAAAGAAAATATCAACATCGCTAGATCAGGTCACTACCCTTCTTTAAGCTTAAGCGGCAATATTAACTCTAGCGATAACGACTTTAATGGCGTGAATACCGCGGCACTTGATAGCCACTCTATTGGCATCACGTTAAATGTACCAATTTATTCAGGTGGAGCTATCACCAGTGGCGTACGCCAAGCGCAAAGTAATTATGTCGCCGCTAGCCAAAGTTTAGAGCAGACACATCGTAACATCGTACGTAATACGCGTAATGCCTACAATACGGTCATTGCCGCAGTATCAGCCATACGTTCACTAGAACAATCAGTGATCAGTGCTCAAAGTGCCTTAAAAGCTACCGAAGCAGGTTTCGAAGTGGGTACGCGTACTATCGTTGATGTACTAAATAGCACGCGAAATCTTTATAACGCAAAACGTAATTTATCGTCAACGCGCTATGACTATATTCAAAGTGTATTAACATTAAAACGCTCAGGCGGCACCATTACTGAACAAGACTTAACCGATATAAACCAAGGTTTAATGGCAGCTAAATAAACATAAAACTAGCTTTGTCCATGACAAAGAAGTTTCTGCCACGTTAGCTAGCATATTAGCTAAAGTGGATATGATTAAAGCACTAGATTATTTACCTAATCTAGTGCTTTTTTATTACAAGGGCTTATATTCTGTCAACAGTCATTAAAGTGGTAGATAGAGAGGCGGGTAACTTCCGCTTAGAGCATGATGCGGTCAAAAATGGTGGCTAATATTCACCTCTATTAATGTCGGCTAGGATACGAAACCGGACGTTAGCCTTGGCTTATCTAACGACAAGTGATCCGACAAATAATACTTAAGTGAATTCAAAATATCTGACGCTAATGAGGTAAACAACATTGCTGGCATTTCAACGAACCTGACCCCACAGGTTTTAACTCTCAATATCAAAGGCGGAGCGATAAATAGCCAATTAGCAACTTTCACCATGTTCTATGTGATAAGAAATCACAACTGAGTTAGTAGCTCTATTAATAAATAGTTCAGCAGCTTTAATACCTTTCTCTTCACTATTTTGATGCACAGTAGTTATTGCTGGAGTTGAGCGTAAAGCTTCATCAATGCCGTCAAAGCCAACCACTCTAATATCTTCAGGTACTTTAAGTCCCATTGCGTGAATTTCTTTAACTGCCGCCAAGGCAATAATATCACTCATGCAAAGTAAAACATCAGGACGAGGAGTTGATGTTAGCGCTTCTTTAGCCGCAATTACTGCAAAATGATGGTTACTTTTAGGAAGATTCCAAACACGATCCGACCTTAAATTAACATTTGAATCTTTAAGAGCTTGTCTGTAACCATTTAAACGCTGATGAGAGATAGAACACAAGGCATTACTCGTCGTAGGTAATTCATATACACGACACGTTAGATCAGATTCTAGTAGCCTTAAGCCTAAAATGGCAACTTCATCATCAGTTGATTTAATGGCCAGTTTTGCAATCTCATAAGCCGCTTTTTCATTGTCTATTCCAACAGAGGCATTACGGTCTATATCAAAATCGGCCGTGACTACTTTTTTTGAGGTTACTCTTAGCTGTTCTATTAATTCAGGGTTTCTAGGTGAGCCGTAACAAATAAAGCCATCAACAAAATCAGCAACAGTATTAATGTTATCTGATATACCTGAAAACAAAAGTAAGTTGACTTTATTTTTCTCTAAAACCGACGAAACACCTTTCACAAAGTCACTTGCTACTGGGTCTGTTACCATATATTCAAGGCTGTCTGGCAGCACCAAAGCCACAATATTAGACTGACCTTTTCTTAACGACTGGGCGGCTTTATTTGGACCTGAATATCCTAATTTTTTGCACGATTCAAGAATATCAATGCGTTTATTTTTGGAGAGTTGGTCAGGTCTATTGAATGCATTTGAAACGGTGGCATTTGATACCCCCAGTTCTTTAGCAACACTTTTAAGCGTCCAAACTTTCTTGTCAGTCATGTTTACCTTTTACCGTTATTTTAATAAAAACCAGCAACTATAGAGTTGCTGATTATTATACTACTGATTTTACGATATAAAAAACGCTGTATTAATATCTATTTAGCATTATATGTAATACATCATTACTTACGACAAGTTCAACAGATTATTTAAACTGATAGTACGAGAGCTATTATCTTCATTTATTTCAATATGTGCGACATTTTCTACTAAATCAACCATTAGCGTGATGCTCTGCTGTTCGTATTTCCAAGACATTTTTAATGTAGATTTTTCACTAACAATTGAAAACTCACCATTAAAAGCTGAACAATCATTACGTAATTTAATAAGTTCGATCATCGCTTTGGTAAACGGTTTCTTTAGCGCTGCTTCAATATCGGCACTATCAAGGTATGGACGGTTTATATCTCTGCCAACATTCGAGTTTGATAATAACTCCATGGCATTCTTCTCAGCCAACAAACCTGCGTAATATACCTGCGGGGTTCCTGGTGCAAAAAACTGAATAGCTCGGGCAACTAAATAGTCAAAATCACTCTGGCCAAGTGCATCGTAATAAGTACAATTTACTTGATATAAATCGACATTACTCGCGGCGGCTCCTGTTGCTTTTTGGCTTTCACCAGCGCTGTTAACATGAATAGTTTCTACAAGATTATCAATTTCATCATTATTGAGTAAGCCAGATTTTCCATTCATAGGGCCCACATCAATGATACCAATGCCATCGTGTGTATCTAACACAGTAATACAATTTTTGGGTGAAATATTTAACCATTTTGTTAGTGCGGTAAAGTCTTTAGTAAAAATGCTATGTAACACTAAAGGCGGTAAAGCAAAGTCATAAACTCGGTCAACGCGTTGTGCAATTTCAATTTGAGTTTGATAATAAGAGTGAATTTCTACCAGTGTTTCAATGCCTAAATCATTTGCTGCCTTACTTAGCTCATCAATGAACTCAAAAGTTTCATCTAGCATAAAGCAACTGGTTCCTGCTTTTTTAAGCGCATAACCTGCCGCATCTAAGCGGATGATTTTAATATTATTTTCAGAAAATGTTTTTAAAATACGATTTAAATATCCTTTACCTTTGTCTGATGTAATATCTATATCTATTTGATTATCAGTAAACGTTGTCCAAAAGTCGGCACTTTCATTATTAGGTAACGCAAAGTTGGTAAAGCAACTGCCTGGTCTAGGGCGGTATATTTTGTCAGCATCACTTTCACTTAAGCCATCAGGGAACACTTTATCTTTTGTTAAAAACAGATCCCAATACGGAGATTCTTTACCATACTGTAATACACTTTGAAATTCTTTAGACTTAGCCGACATATGATTAACGATAAGGTCGGCCATTAATTCATGTCCTTCACCTAATACTTTTATATCGTTCCAATTACCTAATCGGCTGTCAACTTGGGTGTGATCTATCGGGTCGAAACCTGCGTCACTACCGTCAATAGGGTAATAAAATGGTAATAAATGAATGCCAGAGAATAAATCTGCCAGTTGATCATTTAAAATATTGTTTAATGTTTTAGTATCTGAACCGGTTAACCTATCAATGTAGGTGATTAGCTGAACATTATTTTTCATAACTTTACCATTTAATTTCAAGTTGCATCTTAATCGATTAAGACTTATGTTTATATACTATGCAACTTTAATCAAGAATAATTTTTACTTTTTAAGTTGTTAAGACGATAAGAATTGAATACGGTGTTAACTTTTTAGCTATTATTTTGCTAAAAGCCCTTTATTAAATAAATAGGATGTAGCGAGTCTATATGCATTTGCCTCTTTATTTGATAAAGCGCTTTAAATTTGTGGCTCAGTTAGCTTAAAAAACATCAACAAAAAAAATCAATCGTATTGCATGGTCAAATATACACACTACAAAACGTTAACTGTGTGGTTAACCTTTATTTAAAGTGTTGTTTAGTTTGGTGTTAAGGGTGTAGTTTGGGGAAATTATAATTATGAAAACAAGATTTAATACGGAGCCATTATCTTTTAAAGAAAAGGTAGGTTATGGCATGGGGGATATGGCTTCAAACTTCTATATGGGGTTCTTTGCGCTTTTCCTGCTTTATTATTACACGGATGTGTACGGTATTTCTGCTGCTGCTGCGGCAAGCATGTTATTGGTGACAAAAGTAATTGATGCCATTAGTGATCCTGCTATGGGCTTACTTGCAGATCGCACAACCACTAAGTGGGGCAAGTACCGACCTTACTTGCTTTGGATGGCAATTCCTTATGCATTGCTTGGTTACCTTTTATTTTTAGGTCCTGAATTTGGTGACACAGGTAAATTAATTTTTGCCTACGTATCTTATTCATTGGTCATGCTCGCTTATACCGCGATTAATGTTCCTTATTCAGGGCTCATGGCAGTTATTCATCCTGAATCAGGCGAGCGGACTAAAGCAGCACAATTTAGATTTATTTTTGCTTCAATAGGGTCGCTAGTGGTTGGAGCTTCCGCTAAACCTTTAGTTGAGTTTTTAGGTGGTGGTGATGAACTACTTGGTTTTCGCTTAACTATCATTTTATTTGCAGTGCTTTCCGTCGCCGTTTTTTGGTATACCTTTGCAGTTACTAGAGAAAGAGTAATGCCTAAAAAGCATGAGGCTAGTATCAAGGATGATCTGTCGACTTTACTGAAGAACAAGTCTTGGTTGATACTGGTTGGCACTGGGGTTTTTGTTGTTGTTGGCTTGGTTGCACGTTTTGCGTCAATCGCTTATTACACAAAATACTATATGAATGACGACGGAAGCAATGTGTTTTTGTGGATGGATCAAACCACATTTATTATTTCATGTGGTTTACTAGGCCAGCTATTTGGTGCCCTGATTACCCCTATGCTAGTCGCACGCTTTGAGAAACATAAATTAATGTTTGTTACTAATTTCTTCCATGCAATATTATTATTTTTTGGTTTTACAATCTCACCAGATAATGTCGCACTTACGACTATAGTTCACACGCTAGGGATTATTACCTTTGGTATTGCAATCACCTTGTTATTCACCATGTATACCGATTGTGTGGAGTATGGAGAGTGGAAAACAGGTAACAATAGTGCAGGTTTAACGGTGTCAGCTTCTATGTTTTCATTGAAGTTTGGCTCTGCTGTAGGTGGTGCATTACCGGGTTTTATTCTTGCTGCATTTGGCTTTGTTGCTAATCAAACCCAAACACCTGAATCAATTGAAGGTATTCGTTATATGTTTAACATATTGCCCGCGGTATTCTTTTTTCTGGGAGCCGTGTTGATACTTTTCTATAAAATTGACCGTGCTCAATTAACACAAATTGAATGTGATTTAGCTGAGCGTCGTAGCTAAGCTAGCAAGGCTATGTAATATAAAGGGTATAAGTGAAAATTTACTTATACCCTTTATTCGTTAACAGCTTAAGCAATCAATAAGCTGGTATAGGAGAAGAACTTTATAGGGATAAGCTCCCCAGGCATATACGGAATTAAGTCGTATAGCTATTCAAAATTGATCTACAGCTAATAAACTAACAATAGCTGCTAGTTGCTCTATCTAAAAATCATCTTAGTTATCAATAAATAATAAAAATAAATAAATAAAATTTAAAAAGTGCTTGCAAAGTAATCATATTTTAAATAATAATCAAGCTTAATCGATTAAGTTGATTGCAGTATAAAACATAACTATTTTAATAATTAAAAACATACTATAAAAGCAACATGGGGTGACCAAATGCAACAGTTCACATATAAAAAATTACTATTGAGCACATTAACTTTAGCTATATGCTCAAGCTTAAGTGCCGCAGAAATAACCGATGAAGCCGCAGTAGAAAAAAAAGGCTTAGATTTTGAACGAATAGTTATAACGGGTGCTGCAGGTAAAGGCTCTACTGTTATGGCATCAAGTGTCTCGGTAAGTAGCTTGTCTGCTGATCAAATTGAAGTAACAACACCGAGAAGTTCAGCCGAAGCTTTTAGATCAATCCCTGGTATTCGCTCTGAATCGTCTGGTGGTGAAGGTAACGCAAATATTGCTGTACGTGGTCTTCCTGTGGCAGCTGGTGGCGCAAAATTCTTACAATTACAAGAAGATGGATTACCCATTTTACAATTTGGTGATATAGCTTTTGGTAATGCCGATATTTTCCTTAGACTCGATAGCACAATGTCATCAATCGAATCAATTCGTGGTGGTTCGGCTTCTACTCTCGCCACAAATGCTCCGGGCGGCATCATTAATATTATCAGTAAAACCGGTGAATCTGATTCTGGCAGCATAGCAACAACCATTGGTTTAGATTACGATCATACCCGTACAGATTTTGAGTTTGGTGGTGAGCTAAACGACAACATGTATTTCCATCTCGGTGGTTTTTATCGTCAAGGTGAAGGCCCAAGAGAAGCGGGTTATACCGGTAATAAAGGCGGACAAATTAAAGCTAATATTACGAAAGAATTTGATAAAGGTTACGTGAGACTTTATTACAAGCATTTGGATGATAAAACCATTGCTTACTTACCCATGCCAGCCAGTTCAAATGGCAAGTCAGTGGGTAGTTTCGATCCTTCGTCTGATACGCCTCATTCAGCATATTTCACCTCAATATTAAGCACTGACGGTGATGGTAATCTTCGTCGTGCAGACATGCGTGATGGTATGAACCCAACGGTTGACTCTATTGGTTTAGAGGCTGTATTTGACTTAGGTAATGACTGGTCGATTGAAAACAGATTTAGAACGTCAAGCACGAAAGGTAGTTTTACCTCGCCATTTTCAGAAAGCATTCAAGATAGCCAAACGCTTGCTGATAGTTTAGCGGGTACAGGCGCGCAATTGACTTATGCTAATGGACCTCAACAAGGTAGTGCTTATACTGGCGCTAACTTAATGCGTATTCATACCTTTGATGTTGAAATGAGCAACTTAGATTTTATGGTTAACGACTTAAAAATCTTAAAAACTATTGGTGATACCAACATCACTTTTGGTTATTACAAGTCATTACAAAATATCGAGCAATCATGGCTTTGGAATTCTTACTTATCAGAAGTTAAAGGCGACAACGCAGCACTTGTTAATGTTGCAGCGGCTGACGGTACAAGCTTTTCTGATAGTGGTTTAATTGCTTATGGTGTTCCAGCGTGGGGCAATTGTTGTACACGTAACTACGACCTTCAATATGATGTAACAGCACCTTATATTGCCATTAACTCAGTTTTTGGTGATTTTACTATCGATGCAAGTGTTCGTCATGACAGCGGTGAAGCCACAGGTACATATGCTGGTGCAGTGCAATCTGAAATAGACATGAACAGAGATGGCGAGATATCAGTGCCTGAAATGAGCGTATCTTCAGTAAATAATAGTGCACCTTCTATTGTTAATTACGATTGGAGCTACACATCTTACTCAATTGGTGCTAACTACATTGTAAATGACGATTTAGCTGTTTTTGGCCGACTAAGCCATGGCGGTACCGCTAATGCTGACCGTTTAGCTTTTGGTAAAATTGCCGCTGATGGCTCAGTAGCCGATGAAGATGCTGTTGATGAAGTTGATCAGTTCGAAGCCGGCATTAAGTTTCGCCAAGATAAACTATCAGTATTTGCGACGGCTTTCTTTGCTGAAACACAAGAACAAAATTTTGAAGCAACAAGCCAAAAATTCTTTGACCGTGTATATGAATCATATGGTCTTGAGTTAGAAAGTGCTTACTACATCGGTAATTTTGACATTCGCGGTAACGTTACTTGGACTGATGCAGAAATTACCAAAGATGGCGTAAATGCAGCCTCAGTGGGAAATACACCAAGAAGACAAGCTGACTTTGTTTATTCACTAACTACCCGTTATAACTTTGAACAAGGCTCTGCGGGTCTTAGTTTAATAGGTACCTCAGAAGCTTATGCGCAAGATGGTGGTGATCAAAGTGCAGATGACATCCTTAAATTTGATGGCTACACGCAAGTAAATGCCTTCGCTCAATATTACCTTTCAGACACGTTTAGCATTGCTTTAAATGTTAATAACCTGTTTGACACTACAGGTATAACAGAAGCTGAAGAAGGTAACATTCCTGCGAATGATATTATCAGAGCAAGAACGATTAACGGCAGAACAAGTAGTATTACGCTTAAATACGACTTTTAATTTGTCATTAACAACGTAAGTAACAGTACAGTATGAACAAGCCCATTTTATATGGGCTTTTTTTCAAGGTGAATCTATGTTTTCTTTACTCAGTTATGGCGAAGTGTTGGTCGATTTTCTGCCAACGTCAGTCAATGACCCAAGTTATATTCCGTTAGCTGGAGGCGCGCCTGCCAATGTCGCAGTAGCCTATGCTAAGTTAGGTGGAACAGGATACTTTGCTGGAGGTATTAGCGAAGACAATTTTGGTAACATGCTCATGCAATCGCTAGAAAATGAAGGCGTTAATACCGATTTCGTTAAAAGAATAGAAGGCGCAAATACCGCATTAGTATTAGTTAGCTTAGACTCTCGTGGTGAGAGAACATTTAATTTCTATCGACATAATACTGCCGACATGCAATATGGCATATCTCAAGTTGATAAAATTAACTGGCAAAACATTGGTTTTTTTCATTTTTGTTCAAACACATTAACTAGCCAGCCAATGTATAGTGATACACTTTACGCGATAAGAAATGCTAAGAGAAATAACGTATTAATTAGCTTTGATGTAAATTTACGTCAACAGCTTTGGCATGACTTATCCCTATTGATGTCCCGAGTTGAAGCATGTATCGAAGCGAGCGATATAGTCAAATTGAGTAAAGACGAAGCCGAATACTTAGCAGAAATAAAGCAGGTTGATGTCAATTTTTATGTACAACAATTACTATTACTTGGCGCTAAACTTATTGTCATCACTGATGGTCCAAACCCTGTTCAAGTAACTTGCGCTAGTTTTTCAATAATGCTTACAGTACCTAAAATATCTCCCGTTGATACTACTGGAGCCGGTGATAGCTTTATTTCAGGATTTCTATTTTCACTCGCCAAATCTCTGGGAGAACATGAAAATATAAATTCATTATATGAAATTATTGAGCAACGTGAACACGTTTCTTCTGCGGTGTTATTTGGTGCTAACTGTGGTGCTTTTACCTGTCAGAAAAAAGGGGCCTTCACGGCATTACCACACTTAACTGATATCTAATATTCGACATAACTTATTGATACTTACCTAGGATCGACATGCAATCTAGAGAAAATCTTAATAGTTGGCAACAATTAACCAAACATGCGCAACTAATGAAAAATCAACAAATGAAGGACTTATTCGCCAAAGATAGCCAGCGATTTAGTAAATTTTCAATAAAACTGCCCTCTATACTATTAGATTATTCTAAAAATGCGATCACAGAAGAAACTATTACGCTATTAACCGATCTAGCCAAAGAGTGTGAAGTAGAAAAATGGCGTGAAAAAATGTTCAGCGGTGAACGTATCAACAAAACTGAAGATCGTGCTGTTTTGCATACAGCATTAAGGGATCATTCTAAAAGACCACTTTGGGTAGATGGCAAAAATATTTCAGAAGACATCGAAAAAACACTAGAACAAGTTAAAAAGTTTAGTGAAGATATTCGTCAAGGTTTATGGCGAGGATATTCGGGTAAGCGTATCACCGATATAGTAAATATTGGCGTTGGTGGTTCTAATTTGGGACCTCAAATGGTGACGGAGGCATTAAAAAGGTTTAGTGATAACTGCGTTAACGTCCATTATGTGTCGAATGTTGATGGTACTCAAATAGCTGAAGTACTACGGCCATTAAATCCAGAAAAAGTGCTATTTATTGTGTCGAGTAAAACATTTACTACGACAGAGACCATGTTAAACGCTAAAACAGCGATAAAGTGGCTAACGGCGTCTTCATTTGATCATTCCGTAATTGAAAAACATTTTATCGCCGTTACTGCCAATAAAGAAAACGCTATGAAATATGGCATATCTGCAGCAAACATCTTTGATATGTGGGATTGGGTGGGCGGACGATTTTCATTATGGTCTGCTATCGGCCTTCCTATTGCGATCAACCTTGGTTTTGATAATTTCAAAGCGCTATTAGATGGTGCTTATGAAATGGATTGCCATTTTTGTAATACACCAATAGAAAAGAATATTCCGGTAATATTAGCGTTATTAAGCCTATGGAATTGCACTTTTTTAGGTGCGCAATCCCAAGCTATTTTACCTTACGATCAATCCTTACACATGCTATCTGCTTATCTGCAACAAGCTGAGATGGAAAGTAATGGTAAATCGGTTAATTGGGATGGTGAAGCGATCACTTATCCAACCGTTCCTTCAATATGGGGAGAATTAGGTATTAATGGTCAACATGCTTTTTATCAATATTTACATCAAAGTAATAATATTGTTCCGGCCGACTTTATTGGTTCTGTAGAAAGTGTCACGCCTATTGAAGGGCACCATGAAGCACTTATGTCTAATTTTTTCGCGCAAACTCAAGCTTTAATGCTTGGTGTTAATGAACAACAAGTTAGGGACGATTTAATAGTAAAAGGACGCACACCTAGCTACATAGATAAAGTCGCACCACATAAAGTTCACAAAGGTAACCGGCCAACCAATACTTTATTAATGAATAAAATTTCGCCATTTACCCTTGGTAGTTTAATTGCTATTTACGAACATAAAATATTTGTTCAAGGCATTATTTTGCAAATATGCTCTTTTGACCAATGGGGAGTAGAACTGGGTAAAGGTTTAGCCAGTAGAGTTGAAAAAGAGCTTCATAATAACTCTATTGCCTCCACTCACGATAGCTCTACCTATAATCTTATGATGCATTATGAAGAAGTAAAAAATCGCACCAAATAGAAAAAAATCTAAGTTCTGTTGATCTTTCGCGGTTAAATTTTGTTAGAGATTAAAGCGCTTTAATCGCGGCGGATAGTATGCAGCCTAGACACTCTAAGCAAATACTACTCAGCAAAGAGTAAAGCGTTTTTAGCCGAATCCTTCGGGCAGCTTTTGTTGGCAATTTTTACAGTGTTATCGCCTTTTTTATGTGGAATAACCACATTACAAAGGCTCTGTCTTTTATAAATCCCCAGCAAACGAATGTAAACTAATCTCGAAAGATCAACAGACCCTATTATTACCCAAAACAGTTTTTGCTTTAGATACAGAAGTCTTATGAATAAACACCCTTACTACTCGATATATATAGAAAATGGAGCACGAATTATTTTAACACCGTGTCCAGGAACAAAAAGCGTTGAGTTAAACGAATCGCTAAAAGACCTGAAACAGGCAGGTACAACAGTATTGTTGACACTGATGTCTGATGAAGAGATGACAGAAAATCAAATAGAGTTCATTCCTCAATTGTGCAAACAGCAACAAATTACTTGGTTACAGTTACCTATAGTCGATGATGATGTGCCAAATAAAGTATTTGAAAATAAATGGAAGCAATATCAAGTACTCATATTAGCCACGATTATCAATGGAGGCTGTCTAACAATTCACTGCAAAGGTGGTAAAGGAAGGACCGGATTAGTCGCGGCAATGATTTTAACTTGCTACGGCTGGCCAATTGAAAAGGTAATTAGCTGTATTCAAAATGTTCGGCCTGAAGCCTTAAAAGTCAAAGAACAATTAGCTTATCTCCGATATTTCTCAGAACAGAAAGAATGGAACCTTTATAAAAGCTGATTCATTCGATCATTATTTTAATCTCTGTGGGTTTAATTCCTCGCCGCTTACGGCGTAAGGAATTTACATTCACTAATTAGGATACCCCTCTTCGCATAGCTAATTAGAGCCTAAGCGAAGCTTGTTATAAACTCTATCTTCAAACAATATAACATTTTGCTTCGACCATGCTTCATCTGTGGACGGTAATCGGGGAGTGATAATCCCCTTATTTTTTTTGCGAAGTTTATTATATGAAATTAACACTTACATACAAAGATCAACAGACCTCAATATAGGATAAATAATATGCAAAGTTTCACTTGGAACTGCGGGTTGGTTCTTTGAAATGTCTGCAATGTTGGATCAAACGACAAAATCATCAGGTAGGATTGAAGCTCTGAACTGTCGTTAGTAACTCAAGAGCTTAGGTCAGCAATTGGCTATTTGTTGACCCAAAGAATAATCAACAGCTATCGTCAGCAAAGTTCGAGGAGCGATCATTAAAAATTTGAGGAGATCCGTGCTTTTGGATGTTAAGAATTTTTTAATGTAAGATAAAGTAATTCCATCATTAACCTCAACCAGTTCCATGATGAAAGACACCCTCAAATAAATAATTACAAGAGATATTGCAAAGTCATATGAAGACTATTCTTACTTTACTATTGATATTCTCTTTCTCATCCCTTTGTTCTGCTAAAGATAAAAGAGAACCCCGTGAAAGTATCAGAATTATAGGTGTGGAAAATTCCAGTCCATTTAGTTTTACACTTCCAGATGGCACAACTACAGGACTTTACCTTGAATATTGGCGTCTTTGGTCTAAATCAAATAATATTCCCATCGAAATAGTCATGCAACCATTCGATGTTGCAATGGATACAATAAAAAATAAAGGTGCAATAATTCAGGGCATCTTCATTAATGATAAAAGAAAACAATGGGCTGATTTTTCAAATCCTATTCATAACCTTGAATCAGGAATCATTTTCAGCAATAAGTATGCTAAAGATATTAAGTTTTCAGGATTATCAGATGCAAAAGTTGCTGTTCAAGCTGAGAGTTATCAAGAAAGTTATATTGCCAAAAAATATCCGTCACTCAAGCTTGTAAAGTATGAAAATACTTCAGAAGGTATTAAAAAGTTACTTAATAATGAAGTTGATGCCGTTGTTGGAGAAATTCCCAACCTAAAAGTCGAATTAACGATATTAAGACTAGATGGTGTATATACAATCTCTGATGAAGTGCTATTAAATAATACTGTCCATGCTGCTTTAGCTAAAGGACAACCTAGTTTATTAAAAATAATAAACGATGGTATTAATAATATACCAATACAGTCACTCATTGAATTAGAAAAGAAGTGGTTACCGTCCATAAAACCTTTTTTTAGCAATAACACATTTCTTGCCAGTTTAACCATGGCAGAAAGAAAATGGTTGCAACAACTTTCTTCTCTAAGATTAGGTATAAACTCCAACGGGCATCCCTATGAATATGTTGATGATAACGGTAATTTTTTAGGTCTATCTTCCGATTATATTGATTATATAACAAAGGTACTTTCATTAAAGATTGAAGCAGAAAAAAACTATAGTTGGGTTGAATTGCTCACTGCTGTTAAAGATAATGAAATTGACGTTATGTCAGCCATTGTTAGAACTCAAGAGCGTGAAAAGTCAATGCTTTTTACCGAGCCATACTTTTCTTCACCCACCGTACTAATTTCTCGTAAAAATGGATTTCATGCAGATACCTTAGAGAGCTTGAAAGGGCGAGCCATAGGAATTCCTTCTGGGTATGCTTTAGTGGAGTTTATTGAGACTGACTATCCTGAAATAACAATAATTCCTGTTGATTCGATCGCCGATGGGCTTAGTAAATTGAATAATAATAAGTTCGACGCCTTTATCTCGGAGATTTCAAGCGCCAACTACACCATCAATTAAGAAAAATTTGCTGATCTCATTATCACAGGTTTTTCACCCTATAACTTAGAAATATCTATGGCAGTGAGAACTGAATTAGAGCCACTGGTCGGCATTCTCAATAAAGTTTTTCTGAGTATAAGCGAAAAAGAAAAAGCTGAGATTGCTAACAATTGGTTGGCGGTAAAGGTACAAACAGGTATTAAATTATCAACCGTTGTTCTTTGGGTACTTCCCATATCCTCATTTCTAATGCTGATTGCCATTTTAATATTTGTCCGTTTGAACCGAAAGCTCAAGCTTGAAAGTATTGAAAATGCAGAGCATCATAAGCAACTACAACGAATGGCTCATTACGACGTACTCACCAATCTGCCTAACCGTGTATTACTCGCTGACCGTCTGAGCCAATCCATGGTGCAGTGTCAACGCCGCAATAATTCATTGGCCGTTGCATTTATGGATTTAGATGGCTTCAAAGCCGTCAATGACCGCTATGGCCATAATGTAGGAGATGAACTACTCATTGAAGTGGCAGATCGCATGAAAGAAGCATTACGTGAAGGTGATACGCTGGCACGGATTGGCGGTGATGAATTTATCGCAGTAATGGGTGATTTAGAAAAGTCCAAGGATAGTGAGCCTGTATTAAAACGACTACTAAAGGCCGCTGCTGACCCTGTTACTTTGGGCGATGCTGTAATGCAAGTTTCAGCCAGTATTGGTGTCACCCTCTACCCACAAGACGCTGCAGACGCAGACCAACTCATACGTCACGCCGACGAAGCTATGTATATCGCTAAGCTCGCAGGCAAGAACCGTTATCACCTGTTTGATACCGCCCAAAATAATGCTGTCATTATTCGGGGGCAAAGTATAGCTGATGTTCGTTCAGCTTTGGATCGACGAGAGTTTTTACTGCACTATCAACCCAAGGTAAATATGAACACCGGCGAAGTGATCGGCGTAGAAGCGTTAATTCGTTGGCAGCATCCTGTTCGTGGTTTAGTCCCACCTTTAGAGTTCTTGCCGGCGATAGAAGGTCACGCCATTAGTCTGGAACTGGGGGAGTGGGTTATAGCCACTGCTTTGAGCCAAATAAATCAATGGCAAAGCATTGGCGTTAACTTGCCTATCAGTGTCAACATTAGTGCTTATCAATTACAGCAAGATAACTTCACCACTCGCCTATCAGCATTATTGGCAGCCCATCCCGAAGTTAACCCGCACTATTTAGAAATGGAAATACTGGAAACCAGTGCGTTAAATGACATCAGTCAGGTGTCTGCGACCATGAATGCTTGCCATGAGCTGGGCGTAGGCTTTGCCTTAGATGACTTTGGTACGGGATATTCGTCACTCACTTATCTTAGACGTTTACCTGCGCACATGATTAAAATCGACCAGAGCTTCGTGCGTGACATGTTAGAAGATGAAGACGATCTAGCGATTGTAAAAGGCGTTGTTGGCTTAGCTAAAGCATTCAAGCGCGAAGTAATTGCAGAGGGAGTCGAAACAATCGAACACGGAGTAGAACTGCTGAAACTAGGCTGTGAGTTGGCGCAGGGTTATGGCATTGCTCGACCCATGCCTAGTAGTGGTATTCCTGAGTGGATATCTAACTGGAAAGCGGATGACTCTTGGCAAGCTTATAAAGGATAACTGACTTAACCACTGAGCCTCACCAGAAATGATCTTTTAGAGAAGTCTTGTATGTCCGCTTATTGCTAGTTGAAGAAGTCTCCAATAATCACAAACTCAATGTTAACAAAGATACGTAACCGGACGTTCAATACATAGTACGATGAACATCACCTTCTATGCTCTCAACATCACTAACTATGATATTGCCTTTGCTTACGTCATAACTTGAGAAGTCATTCAATAATAGCTTACTGCCTTCATGTTTTTTATTTAAGGGCACCACGTAAAGGTATTCGTTTCCTCTTTCGGCATTAACGTAATACAAGATATTGGAATCTATTTTCACATGATAAAAATCAGTTGGTAGTGATATTTGCGTATTAATAAAACTTAATTGTTTAGTAGAAGGGGTGTCATCAAGAGATGCATAGCTTGCTTGGTACAAGACGTTACTTTGTTGTTCAATAAAATACATAAGTTCAGGGTGTTCACTATCTTTTAGCCCATACGCCCATCTTCCATCAAGTTTTAGCTTTTTATTGTTAGAAAGCTGGACTATTACCAACTCAGGGTTTCCATTAATTACCCTAGTAATAGCTACACCCTGGCTCGTAAGCCAATCCAAAGAAATGATTGGATTTTTACTTTCATGAATTAAATGTTCTGATTTAAATGCAGTCAAAGGTTCATTTGGGTTTAGTTCACTTATGGGAACTTGATAAACCTTGTTATCAACATTTAATAAAACATGTTTATCGTCCTCAGAAATTGAAACGTATTTAAGCCAATAAGAGTTAAGTAAATTAGTGACTACTTTGGCTTGCTGATATTGGTTGTTTGCCAAATATAATTGCATACGGCCACTTCGTTTTGAAACGAATAGGTACTGGTCGCTGTTGTGAAATAGTGCAGGATAAACATCAAGTACTGATGAATTATCAATAGGTTCACTGTTTTTCAAAGACATTAACCAGCGATTGTTATAGTTTTTGTTCTCTGTACTAAAGAGTATATTTTTACTGTCAGGCAACCTTGAAAGCTTTGGCAATATTTCTTCTGATATATTGATAACTTCAGTAGCATTTTCGCCATTTATGTCACTTTTGATGATTCGCTGAGAAGGTGAAGGAGCAAAGTAATACACTTGCTCTGAGTCATGATGCCATATAGCTTCGTACACAGGCTTTTCAAACTTGATCCCCTTTGTAATTTTGTTATCCAACAAATTTAGCGACAGTAACTGCGTTTTATAATCACTTTCTGTACTCATTACTAAAAGTTTTTCGCCATTAGGGGATATATCAAGACTATGGTGTCCCCAGCCCTTGGGTTGTGATTGGGTAACAATCCTGTGCTCTCCAGCTTCAACATCAAAAGCATAAATTTGATTCGGCCAATAATTCTTAGGTTGAGCAGCATAATAAAAAGTATTTTGACCAAGATGATAATCTATATCTTTGACTCTCTTATCACCGCAATCAAATAATTTTTTTGGGGCTTGGCCTACTTGATTTAGCACTTCTGGCGCTGGCAAAATTTCTTGATAAACACCGCATTTATTCGCCAATATATCAAGGTAAAAGATGATAGTTTGATTTGCATTACTATCTTCTATGATAGAAATGATTTGACTAATATTGCTTATTACTTTTGCTTGTTTAGTGACGGAGGTGTTAATATTTTTGAGCCATAGCTCAAGACCTGTATGTTCATCATTTTCTTTTAAATAATATAAGTGCGTATTGTTTGGGTGCATTATAGGAGAAAGCTCTGCGCCTTGGTCTCGTGTTAATGCCAAAGAATAACTAATATTTGAGGAACTGTTGTTACTAGATTTAAGTATCACGAGAGTGCTTAAAGCAATGACCAAAATAACAACTAAAGAAATCGCTATATAAGCTTTCCATTTTTCTCCCCAAAAACCAAGTGAAGCCATTTGGGGTATGTTTTCATTAATTAAGTTTGAATCATTTTGAATAAAAGCGGTTTGCTCTAGTACTTCGACATTGCAAACTAAACGGTACCCTCGTTTAGGTACAGTTTGGATGTAATTCGGATTTTTAGCATCATCGCCCAGTAACTTACGAAGGTTACCTATTAATTTATTGATAGCATTGTCGGTAACTAGGGAGCCTACCCACAATTGTTCAAGCAAATCTTGTCTTGAGATAACAGCATTGGGACGCTGAACGAACAGTAGTAGTAATTCAAATATTTTAGGCTCTATAAGTATTTCAGAATTACCGCTAGCATTCAGTAAACGTGAATGTTCTACATCGAGTATATACTCGCCAAATTTGATCATAACCTACTGTAATAAATCCCAAATCAGTCATCTTATTCAACGATATCACACCGAAAGTTATATTGAAAAACAAATGAGCCTCAGTTCTCTAATATGCCGGTTAATTTTAAAAATTCACCTTTTCATCACCTTTTTTCCCAACATCATCATTACTTTTCTATGGTTATTCGTCACATTAACTCTCTAATATTAATAAGATAATGGAAACTTTTATGTTTAAACAGATAGCACCTCTACTCTTTGTGTTTTTAATTAGCTCTGTGGAAGTAAATGCCAATGTACGCGGCACTTCAATAACTGACAGCTTGTATTCAACCGTTTTGTCAGAGCAACGAGATTTGTTAATACATTTACCCAATAACTATAAAGAAAATAAAATGCTTGATTATCCAGTCCTGTATTTGTTGGACGGACAAAGAAACTTTGCTCATACCATAGGCACTTTAGATTTACTGAATCAATCTAACATGGCACAAGAGATGATTATCATTGCTATAAAAAACACACATCGAACAAGGGACTTCACTCCTACCTATGATGAAAGCTACAACGAATGGGGTATTTCAGGTGGTGCAGATGACTTTCTAGACTTTATTGAGAAAGAACTTATTCCATATGTTAATAAAACTTACCGTGCAAACAATTTCAAAATAGTGTCAGGTCACTCCTTAGGAGGGTTGCTTTCTATCTATGCTTTGCAGACGAGGCCAGAACTATTTCAAGCGCACTTCGCATTCAGCCCTAGCTTATGGTGGCATAAACAGATCATATTCAAAGAGGCAGAAAGCTTTTTAAAAAATTCAGACGAGTTAAATACATACCTTTATGTAAATATGGGGAGTGAAGGTGGTCATATGTTGAGTTCATATGAACGATATACAAAATCACTCAATTCACATAATCGAAAAAGATTTAAATTTAATTCCGATTTAAATCCCTCTGAAACCCACAACACTACTGCTCTTGCCGGACACTCATTAGCTTTCCAAAAGCTATATGCTGCATTGCGCCCGAGTCAAGAGACTATTGCTCAAGGTATTCCAGCAGTCAAAGAGTTCTACAAAAAACAATCAGAAATTTATGGCTATGAAATAAAACCAAGCTACGGAGCTATTAATGCAGTAGCTTATAACGCATTGAAAGAAAATGATTTTACTACGGCAATCAATATTCTTAAGGAAAATGTTAAGAATTATCCTTATAAAGCTGACGCCTATGATAGTTTGGCTGATGGCTATGAAGCTAATGGAGAGCTAGATAAAGCTCTAGAAATGAGAAACTTAGTTATTAGAAAAAGTGTTTTAGAAAACGTTGAAAACAATGCCTACAAAACTCGTCAAATGAATCTATTAAAATTGATTAAGACTAATAAAAACAAACATTAATAAGGAAATGATTGTGAAATATCTCTCGGCTTTATTGCTATTATTCGTCACCTTTAATTTAAATGCGGTTGTTATAAGTCATGACGTAGATCCCAACTTGTACAAGGTTGATAACGTTCCTCAATTTTATATTGATATGCCATTTCAGGGGGGCGCAGTATTAATCGATAAGCACTGTCAATGTCAGCTTCTGGCATAGAAGAAAGTTCGCCAACCTCATCCCTCTCTGGAAAGATATAATTTTTATAGAAAACCCTTATATTGCAGTTATGCCTTGCTGTATAAGGTGTTTTAATTTTTAATTACCTACAGATCCAAGCTAAGGAGTCGTTTTGTTAATCAGTTTTTTTATTAAATTCATAAACCTACATCAGCTTTATACTTAAGCTAAATGACACCGCCCACTTTTAGTGTAATTGCGGTTACAACTAACAAACCTGCTCCCCAATATACCATTTTTCCAGAGTATGAAGCCTTATCCCAGTGCATTGCGCAATAAACTAATGATAGTGGCAAGAACAAAATAATTGCCCAACCAAATATGTTTTGCTTATTACCTAAAGCCACAACAGCAGTAAATATTGACCCGATGACAAATAACATTAAGCCAATGGAGCCAGTTAATAATGTCGCTATAACAATGTAATGAACCATGTTGAATGAAACACCTATATTTTATTAGAAAATAGCTTTTATAAATTTACAAAAAAGTGATGAACATCAGCTAAAGATAAAAAAGGAGCTAAACATCAGCTCCTTTAACTATTCATTTTCAATTAATCGACTTATTTCAAGGGTGAAATAACACTTTAGTCTTCTTGCTTAATGGCGTTGATTATTTTGGTTGTTGATATACCATCTTCAAAGTTAAGTACTTTAACTTCGCCACCTGCGGCAATAACTTCAGCGCCGCCAGCAATATCTTCCACTTTATAATCGCCGCCTTTAACTAAGGTATTCGGTAATATATTAGCGATTAAGCGTTGTGGTGTGTCTTCACTAAAGGGTACAACCCAATCAACAGCACCTAAACCCGCTAATACGGCCATGCGACGATCAACTGAATTAACCGGTCGACCAGGGCCTTTTAATCTTGTGACTGAGGCATCGTCATTTACTGCAACAATTAAACGTGTACCTAAGGTGTTTGCTGTTGTTAGATAAGAAACATGACCCGCATGTAAGATGTCAAAACAACCATTGGTCATAACAATGCTTTCGCCACGCGCTTGCGCTAGTTCAACAGCTATTTTTAATTGCTCTTCTGTCATTACGCCGAAACCACTTTCTTGTCCTGAAGATAGTTCAGCACTTAACTCTGCTTCGCTAACCGTTGAGGTACCTAATTTACCGACAACTATACCGGCAGCGATATTGGCTAACGCACTGGCTTGATCAAATTCAGCTTTAGCAGCAATGGCGAGTGCAAGTGTCGCAATCACAGTATCTCCAGCGCCGGTTACGTCATAAACTTCTTTCGCTTGTGTCGGTAAATGAAATTCTTCTTGATTATGGCGTAACAAGGTCATGCCCTGCTCACTACGGGTGACTAACATTGCCGTTAAATCTAACGCTTCAAGTAACGCTTGGCCCTTGCTAACAATTTCAGCTTCTGTTTTACAGTGACCTACAACGGCTTCAAATTCAGCCAAGTTTGGTGTAATTAGTGTCGCACCACGGTAGCGAGAAAAATCAGTACCTTTCGGATCAACCAACACTGGAACATTATGCGCTTTAGCAACTTTTATTAATGCTTGTACGTCTGACAAAGTACCTTTGTCATAATCTGATAAGAGAATAAGATCATGTTGAGTAACTAAGGCTTCGGTTCGTTCAAGTAACGAATCTTTATTAAGTTCTGCAAAAGATTCTTCAAAATCTAAGCGTAATAATTGCTGATTACGACTCATTATTCGAAGTTTGGTAATAGTTGGGTGAGTTTCTGCTTGAATAAATTCACAAGCGATATTCATTGCACCCAGTTGTGTTTGCAGAGTATTTGACGCCTCATCTTTACCTGTAATACCCAGTAAAGTAACCTGACCATTAAGAGAGGCAATGTTCAACGCTACGTTTGCCGCGCCTCCTGGACGATCTTCGTCTTGATGTATTTTTACAATTGGCACAGGTGCCTCAGGTGAAATACGTTGTGTTGGTCCAGACCAATAGCGATCTAACATAATGTCACCAACGACTAAAACACGCGCTTTTTCAAAAGCGGGAATATCTACTTTCATCCTGTGCCCTATAACAGATATAATAACCAATATTGTAACACAAGCAATTCAATGAGTTGAAATCATCCCGTGAGTAAAAACAAAGTTTTACAGCCAAATTTTAAAATATCTTTTCTGTTACCCAAATATTGGCCAACATGGATTGGGGTATTTATCCTCTATACCATTTCGTGGTTACCTTATCGGTTTCAGCTTTTTCTCGGCAAAATGATCGGTCGCCTGCTCTATAAAGTTGGCTCAAGCCGCAAGAAAGTTGCAGCACGAAATTTAGAGCTTTGCTTTCCGGACATGCCTGCCGATGAAAGAGAAGTCATGCTCAAACGTAATTTTGAAAATACAGGCATTGCTTTACTAGAAACCGGCATGGGTTGGTGGTGGCCAAATTGGCGAGTAAAACGCAAAACAAAAGTGGTTGGTCTTGAGCATATTGAAGCCGCTCAAAAACAAGGCAAAGGTGTTTTACTACTAGCCATGCATTATTTGAGCGCCGAAATTAATTGTCGCGGAATAGGCACTGGACACCCGATGGTGGTTTTTTACCGTCCGCATAATAATCAGTTAATGGAGTATTTTCAGTTTCGTGGCCGTGGCCGTTCAAACAAATACATGTTAGGCAAACGTGATGTCAAAGGACTTATTCGTGCATTACACGATGGCGAGGCCTGTGTCTATTTACCAGATCAAGATTACGGTCGCAATCGCAGTGTTTTTGTACCTTTTTTTGCAGTACCTGAAGCAGCATCTACCACAGGGACGTTGATTTTTGCCCGACAAAAAAATTGTCAAACGCATATGTTAATTCCCACTCGCAATGATGATGGTAGTGGTTATACTTTAGAGATTAAGCCTCAGTTAGAAAACTTTCCTACCGGTGACGATACAGCCGATGTTTTAAGAGTAAATCAAGAATTAGAAAAAGCTATTATGGTTAAACCTGAGCAATATATGTGGCTACATCGTCGTTTTAAAACGCGCCCTAACGAGGATGACCCTTCATTATATAAATAAGTTGGCTTGTGCTTTTGCGCTAAAGTTGAGCTAAGCTGTGAATTATTCTCATAGCATTGGAATAACCTTTGGCCGTTATGTTAGGGTAAACCTTCACTTAATTATTTAGAAAAGTAACTTATGAATTTTTGGCTTCGAACATCGCTTTTAGGTATTGTTCTTATCGTTTTAGCGGTAGCAATGCTGTTCAATCAAGATGTATTGTCTTTATTTGAAGGCGATACGGCAACTGATGCCGCGGTTAAAACCAAAAGCGCTCCTGCCCAAGAAGAAGTTAACACTGAAGCCTTAGCGCAAACTAAGCCTACTGAAGTCAAGAAAGCTCCACCTAAAAAAAGTAAAAATGCTGCAGCGGATGGGCTTTCTCGATTTTATGCTAACTTGCATGGTGATGATGATGGTCCGAGAATTAGAAATAATATTGTTTATCTGCCAGATCCTAACGGTAACTTAGAAGAAATATTAGAAGCTAAACGCTTAACAACTAGACCTTTACGTAAAGATTGGACGGGTAAAACCGAAACTCATCCTTTCCGCCTCGGTGAAACTTTATTTCAGAAATTATCAGAGTATGGACAAGAAAATGGTTTGGAGGTTATTTGGTGGCTAAATCGAGATTTTATGGTGAAGGACGCTTTTCGAGTTAATGAAAATATTATCACTACCTCATACCAAGTCGGCAAAGCTATTGAAGGACACTTTGAAAATGGCCTTTCAATTTACTTTTGTTACAAACATCGAACCATCGTTATAATTGAGGATGTTATCCCCTATTTAGTCAACGAATGTATGTTACTCCCTGCGAATAAAAGCTAGTTCACTCATTATTTTCAGTTTGGTATAAATTGGCGAACAACCTTAGTTCGCCTTCGCCTACTGTAATAACTTTTCTACCATTTCTATCACTTGGTAATGCTCATTGTCACATTCTTGAATGGGTAACATCGCCGGATCATTTTGCAAAGTGGCTTGATGGCTAAAGTCTCGCAATTTACAATAGTTATATTCTAGTACCTGTCGTTGTTGCTCAGTGATAACGCCAATACTTGCTAAATGTTTAAGTAAACTTATATTGTCTGAAAACTCACTTAATTTAGGATTTTCTGCACTGTGAGCTAACACCAAGTACTGTACTAAAAACTCAATATCAACAAGCCCACCTTGACCTTGTTTAATATCAAGCTCTTCTGCTGTTGATTTGTCTAAGTGTTGGCGCATTTTATTGCGCATTTTAGTGACATCTTCACATAACAATGATTTATCACGTACTTTCATTAAAACGTCACGTTTAATTTCTGTAAATTTGCTTGCTAATACTTGATGACCATAAATTATACGTGCTCTTACTAACGCCTGATGTTCCCATGTCCAAGCGTCTGTAGATTGGTAATGTCCAAAGGTATTAATATGTACCATTAATAGTCCGGCATTTCCTGACGGGCGTAAACGCATATCTAATTCATATAAAATACCGTTAGCCATGCGTGTATTAAAAAGGTGCATCATGCGTTGTGCTAATTTTAAGTAAAACTGCCCAGCAGAAATTGATTTTTCACCCGATGTCATTTCAGCTAAGTCGGCATCGTGAACGAACACCAGATCTAAATCAGAGCTATAGCCGAGTTCAATGCCACCTAATTTACCATAACCAATTACCGCAAAACCTTTGTCTAGCACCTCTAATTTGCTGGTAGGTCTGCCAAAGCGCTGTGTGATTTGTTGCCAGGCTAAGTTACAAACTTCTGCAATAATCGCTTCTGCTAAAGCGGTTAAATGATCACTAACTTTAGTGATGGGTAAAATCCCAGTAATATCAGCAGCTGCAATGCGTAATTGTTTGGCTTGTTTAAACTGACGTAGAGTGATCATCTGTGCTTCTTGATCTTCTTCAGGCACTCGTAACATAGTTTCGCGAAGTTCATCAGCGTAAGAAGTTAATAAAGGTGGTTTATGAAATAGCTTAGGATCAATTAACTCATCTAGTAATATTGGGAATTTTGCAATATGTTCAGCAACCCAGCTACTGTTATAGCACAAATGGATTAACTGCTTTAATGCGCCTTCATTTTCAAATAATAATTCCAGGTAAGCCGTTCTTGTCGCAACAGTTGTTAAAACACCTAACACGCGCGCTAAAGTTTTATCCGCCAGTTTCATATCGGCTAAATGCCACAATAAAGTCGGTATCAGTTTGTCTAATACCTGCCGGCCGCGATTACCCATGGTTGATTTGCGCATTTCGCGTCTAAAATCTCGTAAGGTCTGCCATAGCGTTCCACTTTGCCAAAAGGTTACGCCACTATTGTCTTGTTGTAACTGTGGCGATTGCTCTATCCACGCTATTGATTCTTCATCGCTCCATTGGCTATCCCACAAAGTAGTCCAATATTGATCAACGGCTTGACGATTAGGACTTTCTTCACCAATAAGCTGATCAAATTGCTGATGAACACCTTCCATGTGTTTTTCTAGTTGGTTAATAAATTCAGGCCAAGTTTTACAGTTATCATCATCAAGCACTGTCAATAATCGTTGTTGATCCAGTCCGCTGTCGGGCAAGGTTTGAGTTTGTTGATCATTCAATGCTTGAATTATATTTTCCACGCGACGCAAAAATCGATAGCTATCGGTTAATACTTGAGCGCTTTGTTGATTAATTTCGCCGTGGCTCACTAATAAAGGTAAAACCGTTAACAAGTTTCGGTGCTGCAGGTCAGTCACCCGACCACCACGGATCATTTGGAATACTTGCACAATAAACTCAACCTCACGGATCCCGCCAGCGCCAAGTTTAATATTATTTTTTAGATGCTTACGCCTAACTTCTTGCGCTATCATCGCTTTCATTCGTCGCAAACTATCTATGACACTGAAATCAATATAACGACGATATACAAAGGGTCGTAGCATGTTAGATAATTGGCCATGATATTTCCCTTCACCAATCAGTCGTGCTTTTAACATCGCATAACGTTCCCAATCACGACCTTGGTCTTGGTAGTAGTTTTCCATGGCATTAAAGGACAACACTAACGGACCGCTATCGCCAAAAGGTCGCAAGCGCATATCAACTCGATAAACAAAACCGTCAACTGTTTTTTGATTTAGCGCAGTAATTAACTTTTGCCCCAAACGGGTAAAAAAAGTTTGATTATCAATGCTACGTCTTAAACCTTGTGTTTCTCCAGTTTCAGGATAAACAAAAATCAAATCAATATCAGAGGAAAAATTCAGCTCTTGTCCACCGAGTTTTCCCATACCATAAACCAGCAAGTTCTGCTCTTCACCAGCCCGATTTACAGGAACGCCCCACTTCGCTTGGCAAAATTTTTCTAACCAATTGTTAGCAGAAATTATCAAGGTGTCTGCAAGCAAAGATAGTCGTTTGAGTGATTCATCAAGTGGGATATCCAACAAAAAATCACCAACGGCAATATGCACCATTTGTACTAATCGAAACAACCTAAGACATTGATGAAGTTGCTCTTCCGTCGAGCATTCCTCAATTTTTTTGGTTAGTATACATTCATAATTCGGTGTTTTATGGGATAGTAACTGCTCACTATTAAACAGCTCAATAAGTAATTCAGGTGCTTGTATTGCGCTTCTGTGGATAAAGTCACTTAAGGTCATTGCTTGTTTGAACAAGATTAAACGCTCAGGTGATAAGCAATCGGCAATAGTGGGATGTTGCTGTGTAAATTGCACCCAACTTTTTTCTAGTTGAGATTCAAGTAACGGCGAAAGAGACAAATGCGTTGAAGTTGACACGTTATCCTCGATAAAAACTACACGTACAAATTAATAATATATAATAGCTAACAAACTAATTTCATTGAATACACGCAAAAACTAGACATAATATGTCGTAAGTGATATTAATGAATGATTACCATAGCATTTTTGGGGACACTATGGCAGAAATGCAGCCACTAAAATCAATTATATTCATACTGATGTTACTACTCAGTGCTTGTGGAGATCCCATAAAAGAGCAAGTAACACAGCAAATTCCACTCACTGAACAACGTATTGATTTACTCGCTAAAGCGCTTGAAAATGGCCAAGTTCGTAATGCTAATTTAATTAGCCAATACGGAGAACGCCTGCTGAAAGACAAACCGAGTTATAAGCCTTTAATTGAAGAGTTTTTAAAAGATACGGGCACCAAGGGGCCAATGTTTCTTGCCTTAGTTGATCGCTTAAACACCGTTAAAACTCAACCGCAAATGTTTGAAAACTCTCAAGCCATTTACGATGAGCTTTTAAACCTTTATCAAGCAGCTGATCCGGTACTTTATTCGGATGCTTTAAGTGATCCGCTCAATGTTTTAGCTGATATGTCTGAAGGGACTTTACCGCGGGTAAATGCCATGACGAAAGCACAAAGCATGGCGGCGAATAAAGCCCAAGACTTTGGTACAGGCGAACAACTTATTGGTAACCCGGCTTACGGCAGTTGGACCACGGGCTCTAATGGCATGTCGTTTTGGGCATGGTATGGCATGTATTCAATGATGGGCGATTTATTTGGCTCTCGCAGAACCTATTATAACGATTGGGGGCGCAGCCGAAATTATAGTTATTATAACGACTATGGCCGTAAACGTTACAGTTCACCAAGCCAACTGAAAAAACAAAATGATATTGATACTCGTACCAAAAAATCATTTCAAAGCCGTGGCCAAAAATACACTAGCGCCTACAGTAAAAATAGAACCGGTGCGTCAAGTATTTCCAGCCAGAGTAAAAGCGCACAAACTAGTGCCAATCGATTTGCTAGTAAAACCACCAATAAAAGTGCTTATGCAAAATCAAGTAAAAGCGCCAAAAATGCTAGCTTCAGAAACAGTAAAAGCACAACCTCACGTAGCTTTAGACGTGGAAAGTAGGGATAAATATGAATACATTTATTGAAATAACTGGCCTCAATCTAGAATTATTAATCTTTTTAGCCATTGATATTACTATCGCTATTATATTACTTGGAGCAATGCGCTTTATCAGTGGTATATCAGCAAAAGTAAACTCTACTGACGAGCTCGCCAAAGAAGATAACTTTGCCTTTGGTATAAGTGTCGCAGGTAGTGTAGCTGCATTAGGTATTGTATTAACGGGCGCTATTAGCGGTGAAAATGCCGATAGTTACTTAATGGAAATTATTGGCATGGCCAGCTATGGCATATTCGGCTTAATTTTAATTAAGGTCGGCCGAATTTTTCATGACCGCTTTGCGCTTAATAAAATTGATAAAAATGCCGAGATTAAATCTCGTAATATCGCTGTTGGCCTTGTTGATGCCTCAGGAGCAATAGCCACGGCAATTATCATTCGCGCAGTATTACACTGGGTTTATGGCTTAGATATAAATACCTTTACAGCTATTACAGCCGGCTTTATTGTCTCTCAAGCAATGCTCGTACTCGTTACTCGCATTAAAGAACGCCAATATGCAGCAAATAACCCTGGTAATACTATGCAAAATGCCTTTGCAGAAGGTCAAGTAGCCCTAGCTATTCGCTATGCTGGTCAGGTCATTAGTACCGCTTTAGCTGTGACAGCAGCAAGTCACTTTTTAACTTATAGCCCAGAAACCTTAATGATCAACTTAGTAGGTTGGTTAGTATTTGGCATGGTAATGACGTTATTGGTTGCCCTTTTAACCACAATTGCTAAAAGATTAGTGCTAATGGGTATTAACTTAGTCGAAGAAGTAGATCAGCAGCATAATATTGGTGTGGCTTGTGTTGAAATGGCCATCAGTATTTCTATCGCGCTTATTCTTACGGCGTTAATGGCATAACGTAATAAAAATTGTCACATTAAATAATCAAGCTCAACTCTTTGGGCTTGATTTTTTTTTACTCAATTAACTCGAACTAGGAATAATCATGACAAGAAGCAGAAGCCTGCTTTGGGACGATGTGCTGTTAATTTTAACCATGGCCGTTTTAGCAGGTTGTGGTTTGATATACGAATACTTGTTATCGCATTATGCGGGTCGAGTGTTGGGTATAATGGAAAGTACTATTTACGCCATGATCGGATTAATGATTGTGGCAATGGGCTTAGGCGCTTTTGCGGCACGTAAAATTCAGTGTGCTTTTAATGGTTTTGTATGGCTTGAACTCATTATTGCTTTTCTGGGCAGTAGTTCAATCTTAATTATTGGCGGTTTAATCGCGTTAACACAAACCTTTCCCGAAATATTGGGTGCAATGTTCAACCTACCTCCTGATGCCTATCCTCGCGGCGGAATATTTAAACAATTAAGTTTTATAGCCTTCAATAGCCCTTATTTTTTCGGACTAATTTTAGGCTTTTTTATTGGTATGGAAATACCGCTGATTGCCCGTATTCGTGAAGAAATTCATCAAAAGCACCTGAAAAATAACCTCGGTACTATTTATGGCGCAGATTATGTAGGTGCCGGTATTGGCGCTGCCATTTGGGTGATGTTTTTATTATCTATAGACATTAGTAAAGCCAGTGCGTTAACAGCAGCCTTAAACTTAATTGCCGGCACTATTTTTATCCTTTATTACTGGCAGAAACTTACTTGGCGAAAAACCTTAATTACCGCCCATGCGGTATTACTGGTTATGATCATAGCCATATACCAATTCGGCAACGGCTGGTTAAGTCAAATGAGTAACTTACTCTATCTCGATAAAGTGGTTTACAGTGATAAAACACGTTACCAACAAGTGACTTTTACGCAAAGAAATATAGGCCCTGAACAAGATAATATTATTAACTTTTACTTAAATGGTCGTTTGCAGTTTTCATCATCAGATGAATTTATTTATCACAGTTATTTAGTGAGCCCAGTGCTTGCCGGTTCAGCCCGCCACGACAATATTTTAATTATTGGCGGAGGTGACGGTTTAGCATTAAGAGATGTTTTACAATGGCAACCCAAGAACGTTACCTTAGTTGATTTAGATACTGAGCTTATTGCTTTATTTACAGCACCGCACGATAAATTACCACAGTCTCTTGCTAAAGCGATTGAAGGCTTAACACAGAAAAGCTTACAAGATCCCCGGGTGAATATAATTACCGCTGATGCGTTTCTTGCCATTGATAAACTCTTGCAAAATCAACAAACATTTGATGCCATCATCGTCGATTTACCCGATCCTAGCCACCCTGACTTAAACAAGCTTTATTCGGTAAATTTTTACGCAAGATTAAAACAATTGCTCGCTGGAGATGGCTTAATAAGCATTCAATCAGCCAGTCCGTATCATGCTAAAGATGCTTTTATTGCCATTGGTAAAACAGTACAAGCGGCTGGGTTTTCAACGGTTCAGCAATACCATGACAACGTTCCTAGTTTTGGTGAATGGGGTTGGACTATCGCGAGTAAAATGGGCGCAGCACCGTTGACTAGGTTAAAGGATTTGTCTGAGCTCCCTACTCCACATCATTGGCTAACATTGCCAATGGTGATTAATGCCTTTGAGTTTTCTAAAAACTTTTATCAAAACAGCGAAAACGTCCCGATCAATTACCTTGGCAGCCACGCTATTTATCAATTGCACCAAAAAGCATGGCAAGACCAACAGGGATTGAATAATGCCCATTTACAGTAAAAGCAAATAAGTTAAGATATAGAAAGAAAAATGAAATTAGCACTTGACATAATATGTCACAGTGCTAAATTAACCCCACACGACATAATATGTCGTTAAGTAAAAACAGTATGACTGATTTTTACGCTACTTATTAGAACATGAGGAATAACATGAATATTCATAAGCTAGCTGACTACTTGAACACTTTAGCCGATGAGTCAGATACCGGGATGGTTTTTGATTGCCAGCCTATTTCAGGTGAAGTAGATGTATTACAAATTACTGCACTTGGCCGTGAAGAGTTACCTATTTTTGTATCGGTAACCGATGATCAAATTCTATGCATCACTTACCTTTGGGGTAAAGAGGAAGTTAAGCCAGAGCATATAGATGAGATGCATATCAGTATGTTAGAAATGAACATTCCAATGCCATTGTCTTCATTTTCAAAAATTGGTGATAAATATGTCATTTTTGGCGCGTTAGCAATTAGCTCAACATTTAATGATATCGAACACGAACTAGCCGTATTAAGCAACAATGCGCTAGAAATTATTGACGACATGAGTGATTACTTAATTTAAGCAACCACCTTAGGAGTAAATTATGAGTATTTTTAAAAAAATTATGACCGCTATTCGCGGTGGTGCAACTGAAGTGGGTGAATCAATTGTTGACTCAAATGCGACCCGTATTTTTGAACAAGAAATTCGTGATGCTGAAAATCACTTAACAAAAGCTAAGCGCGACCTAACCGGTGTTATGGCACAACAAATGTCATCAAGCCGTGATGTAGACCGTATCAAACGTGAAATTGTTGAGCACGAAGGTTACGCTGTTCAAGCGCTTGATAAAGGCGATGAAACATTAGCATTAGCCGTTGCCGAAAAAATTTCAACCCTTGAGAATGAGTTAACAACGCAGCAACAAGCGCTAGATAGCTTTCAAGGTAATGCTGAACGTTTAAAAGAACTTGTTAAAAAGAGTGAGCGTCAAGTAGCTGAATATAAACGTCAATTATCTATGGTTAAAACCACAGAGAGCGTGCAAAAAGCAACGTCAGCCATTACAGATAACTTTTCATCAAGTAACTCTAAGCTTTTAAGTGCTAAAGACTCGCTTGAGCGTATTAAAGCTAAGCAACAGAAGTTTGATGATCGCATGAAAGCTGCGGAGGTTCTTGAGTCTGAAAATTCAGATAGCTCACTTGAAGCTAAGCTTAAAGAAGCTGGCATTGGTGCTAATGACAACAATGCAAACTCAGTTTTAGAACGTTTAAAAGCTAAACAAAAGTAACACACTAAATACCGTAACCGCTTAACATCGATGATGCTAAGCGGTTTTTTAGTTTACATCAGTCTCGACTTCGCCATTGGCATTAGGAGTACAAAGTGAGCTTTTTTAAAAGTATATTCAAAAAGCCGACACAAGAGCGCAAACTCAACAATGTAGAAGACCTAACCTTAGGTGACATCATTGTAATGTCGGATAGTTTTGGTTTACCCGAAGCCCTTCGAGCGCAAGAATTTCAGGTCAGTGCGGTTAATAGTTATGAGTTTGAGCATAAAACTCAAATTGAATGGGTACTTGTCGGTACGGACAACATAGAATTATTTTTAACTTTAGATGTTGATGATAAAACTTATTTAAAGTTTTCGTTGAAAGTACAACACCAAGATGTTGAAACACTTTTTGATCTCGAACAGTTTTCAGAGATATTTGAAGAACCTGGCGAAGCCCAACTGTCACGCTTAGCTGATAATAACACTACGTCTGGTTGGACTAGCGATTTATATCAACAGAGTACATACGCTAAAGTTGGTTTTTTTCATCGTAAAGATTATCGAAAAGACACTTTATCTCCTTATGAAGGTAAAGACAGTGGTGAACAATTCGAACTTTATACTTTGTATAATGAAGATCAAGATAAAGGCGTCGATATCGAAGTTTGGCAAGATGGCGATACTGAAGTGTTTTTGACCTTGTTTAAACCAACGACTGACATCGTTGATATGTATCCAGGAAGTTAATTGTGGCACGTAAATTACCTGAAAAATGGCAATCATCAGTCAAAGCTGTAAAAGCAGTTCAAGTTGCTTTTGATATGGATGAAAAAATTCAACTCGCGATAAGAAAGCAAGCCCTTGAAGCGGGTATAAGCCCATCAGAGCAAATTCGCGATATTCTAGGACTTCCCACCAATAAACGTCCTAAAAGGCCAAGATTAACCGTTAGTTTATCGGCTACCGATTATGAATTGTTAGCTGAAAAATATAATTTATCAGCTGAACAACAGCTTGAAATTAAGAAAAAATTGATGGATGATTTGATCAACTACGTTGATAATGACCTCGTAGATTAAGGTCAAAATAAATCCAATACCATCAATCCAGAGATGATGAGAGACTAAGATGATAGTTGTTCAAAAAGCGATGGAAAAAAGTAATTTATATAGCGTCGATGCGTTCGGGGTAAAAAATTATAATTACGGCTTTATCGCAATTGTATCCTTGATTTTATTTGTTTCACTCAATGTAACGCTTGGCTACATTACCTACCAGGCTGAACTCGGGCTTGAAGCTTCACCAGTAAAAAGCTATAGCGATGCAATTTGGTTGATGGTGATGTCTTCGACTACCATTGGCTTCGGCGATGTTTATCCCATCTCATTTGTTGGCCGTGCCACTGTCTTTATTATGTTCATTCTAGGGGTCGGTATTTTAGGTGGTATCGGAGCTGTTTTTGCTAATAAAATATTTGGTTTTGCAGATACTAATATTAAAAATCGCGAGCTTAGAATGCAGAATAGTCAGATTATTGCGCAAAATTATGACTTGGCAAAACAACTCGCTAAATTAGATGAAAAAGTTGAATCTTTAAGTAAGACACTTAAATAACATGAATTTTTAGGAACTAAATAAAGTTTGTGCCATACTCATACTTGCTTACAAAATAAAAACATAGGGATTATATTATGCTATTGAAAAAATTAACATTAGTTACATTAGTTGCGATCATCAGTGGTTGTGCAAACAACTCTGCACTTGAAGCAAACATTGCCAGTTTAAATACAAAAGTTGATAACTTAACAGCAAAAGTTAGCAGCCTTTCAACTAAAACAGATTCTGTTTCAACTAAAGTTAACGCTTTAGGTGCAAAACAAGACAAAATGAGCAGTGCGATTAAAGATACAAACATGGCTGTAGATAAAGCCAATGAACGTATTGATAACATGGTTGCAAGCTACAAAAAATAAGCGTTATCGATTAAATTTGATACCTTAAATTAAAAAGCACGTAATTATCTAATTACGTGCTTTTCTGTTTTCAGAAAGGACTAAATCCCGCAAAACCTAGACGACTGCCTTATTGAGCAATTAGTTCAGTAACTATACCTTTAGGATTTTCAATTTGTTGCTGAAGTATTTCTTTATTTTCAGGAAGTTGACCAATAAAGCGTGACACTGTATAAGAAATATTTAACTCGCCAACTTGGCCATTTTCATCAGTTAATGGGCTATGCACCTCAAGTAACCTTTTATCGGACTCATATGATAGTTTGATCGGCTGTTCAACAATGCGTACCGGTGTGTTGATTTTAATCTCATTATATAACCATTCAATATCTTCATCATAAAGTCGAATGCAGCCGGAGCTTGCTCGCATTCCAATGCCAAAACGTTGATTAGAGCCATGTATTAGGTAAACACTAGTCCCTAAACGCAATGCGTATTTACCAAAGGGATTATTTGGCCCTGGGGGCACTTCATCAGCTAGTGTCTTACCATGCTCGATAAAATATCGCTGCTTCATCTCTTCAGTTGGACGCCAAGTTGGATCTTTACGCTTTTCACTAATATAACTAATGGTTTTCGGTGTTTCGAGGCCTTGCCGACCAATACCGACAGGAAAGACATGAACTTGTTCACTGTTTTCAGGGAAGTAGTACAAGCGCAACTCTGGTAAATTGATAATGATCCCCTCACGCTTTCCAAAAGGTAATAGCATCTGTGTCGGAATAATTAACTCTTCTCCAACCGGCGGTAAAAACGGGTCTATACCTGGATTAGCAGCCATTAACGCTAAAAAGCCAACATTATATTTTTCAGCAAGTTCTTGAAAATAATCTCCTTTAACAACTTGATGATATTGTACTTCACCTATTAAACGAGAATCAGCGGCGGGTAGTTTATACACTTTCGCAACACTAACACTTGGCAATACGCTCAATACAAGTAAGCACTGCAATACGATTGAAAAAAACAAACCTCGGCTAAAGGCATTATTGGAAGCCTGGAATAACGAAAATTGATGATTAAAAATAGTCATACTCTCTCAGGTGTAAAATAATGTAGGAACGTCCATATACTGATAAATAACAGCAAGATTATTAATTTGTCTCATACCAATATGGCGTCATTGAAACAGCAATAGCTTTAGAGTTGTTTAATGCTAACAATAATCCTTCCATTTTACTTTGTTGCCATTCGACAAGTTTTTGCGGGGCTTCATCAAGTTTTTCGAGTTGTTGGTGGATGATCCACAACGATTGCAACTCACTTATGCCCTGCTGAATATCTAACCAAGGTCGGCGGAATTTATCGCGCAACTCGTTATCAAATAATCCCGCCAGCCAAGTGCCGGTTAATGAACTACGATACAAACGCTTACTTTGAGCAATGTATTGCTGACAGTCCAAACTGGTGGTGTTTTTCATCTCAAGGCTCATTTCACTTAAACTCAGCTGAATTTTATCTTGAGCAAAAATGACTAAAGATTTTTCATTATGTTCAGGTTGTAATGTTCCGTCCTGACTTCGAGAAAGATATAGCTGTAATATGGATAACTGTAATTGATTAAATCGACTGCTATGTAAAAGCTGAATAATTTCGCTAACATTAGGAAAACGACGTTTCTCTAACTTTAGTTGCTTGATAAGTTGTTTGCTAAAATCTAGCTTTTTACGGTAATTGCCTGTTTTATTAGTTAATTCTTGCAAGTGTATGGCATTATCAACCCAGGCAAGTAAGTGCACAAAATGGCTAATCTCAGCTCTAATTACTAACTCTTCAGGTGTTAAGTAATGCTCAAACAACCAAAAACCATGACGAATTAAAGCTAAGTTCGCTCTAATTTCCACTAATTCTTTTAAGCTTTCTGTTGATAAATATTCTTCAATACTATTTTGCAAACGTGTCAGTCCAAAACTTAAACCATAAGTAAAAGCATTTGCTATAGAATCTGAACGTTGATGGCAGATAAAGTTTTGTGGTTTATTTTTAGTTATATTGTCTTTGTTACCCCAAAGTGCATACCCCCTTGCTGCTTTACTTTTTAAACCAGGTCGTAATGCTAAGGCTTTAAAAAGTAAGGAACTTAAGTTAAACAGCGCCGATTTATCGCCTTCAACCAATTCAAGTTCAATTTCATCAATACACTCACTTTGCTCAGCGCTGACAATGTCACCTTGATCGTAAGCTAGCTCTATCACGTTGTTATCGGCATCAGTAATCAACCAGGTACTACGGGTAAAGTTAGTAGTAAACAGTGTCATTAAATCATTTTGTATCTGATTTACAACTTGGTCAGCTTGCCAAATTTCTTTCGGAAAAAGTGCTAACTCCGGTGAAGTGCTTTTAATATCTATATTATATTCTGGTCGGCTATGTAAGCCGCCAACAACCTGGCCTGCTGTTTTGATGGTTTGTTCAATATGTTGATTGTTACGACGAACCCGCAACCCCATATCATGGTGTCGTAAGTTCAAGTCTGAGGTATCAAAATAGCAATTGGTCAGTTGCTTTTGCTGATAAGAAAACTGAATATTTTCACGGTTAAATATTTCGGTGATTTTTTCTATGGTATTATCGCCTAAAACTAAATATTTAAGCTCTATTTCGGTGGTCATACTTTTCCAATATTAGTTAAAATTCAAGCATATCATCTGCTTCGACAATATTTAATGTACAATGATGGCAAATAATAACGTTAATCTTACATGATTGATATTTTATAGCAAAAATCTTAGAAATCTAAGCAACACCACTTGCTATCATTCCGCCAAAGTCCTACTATCTCTGCCATTCTTTGTTTAAATGGCGCTATTGGTTATTTCATGATGAACATAAAACAAACACTCATTACTTTACTACTTTTATTACCTGTACTTTCTTTCGCCGAAGAGGCTAGTTCCTCTGCAACTGCAGGTTATATTTCTGAAGATTTAATTGTCTATATGCACACTGGTGCAGGTAAAAACTACCGCATTTTAGGTACGGTTAACTCTGGTGAAAAAGTACAAATCACCGGTGAAACTAAAAATGATTACAGTGAAATAATTACTGATAAAGACCGTACCGGCTGGGTTGAAAGTAAGTATGTTTCAACAAAACCAGGCATGCGCTACGTTATTGCTGACCTTAATGAAAAACTCGCTAGCTTTCAAGCTGAAAAAAGTGCCCTAACAGATCAACTCAATAATGCAGTAAGTGAAATAGACGCGTTAAAATCTGAGCGAAGTGACCTACAAAACAACATTTCAGCACTTAATATGGATTTAACACAAACTAAATCACAATTAAAAAATCAAGACACTAGTATCAAAAAACAATGGTTCTTTAATGGTGCAATAGTATTAGGCATTGGATTACTTTTAGGTTTAATAGTCCCGCGCTTATTTTCAAGGCGTAAAAGCAGCATGGAAAATTGGGGGTAAGTTTAACTCCAAATTAAGAAATTTCTCGATTTATAATTATAGACTGAAGCGCATATTTTGAAATTACATATATTACCGTACACTTTACTTTTTTTCTGTTTTTTGACTACTGCTGAACCTTGGATTGATACTTCGAACATATACCTCAGGGTAAGTATTCAACAATTAGCTGATGCTGGTTATATAAAAACCCCCGTCACAACATTCCCGCTCATGTGGCATGATATTGGCCGAGATTTAAAAAATGTTAATTACTCTGATTTAGATAACGACGAAAAACAAGCGTATGATTATGTCAATCATCAATTTCGGATGGCAAAGCGCAACAATAAAAAACTAGAGCTTACTGTTGCTACAAATGACAAGCGTTTCACAAGTTTTGGCGAAGATTTTCGCGATAAAAACAACATAAAATTCCAATCTAACTTCATGACTGACAATTTTGCGGTCGGGATTTCATCAAGCTACACCATGTCTCCACTTGATGGAGAAAAAACACGTTTAGACGGTAGTTATGTTGCTGGCTTTATTGGTAATTGGGTATTTTCATTAGGCAAACAAGACCGATGGTGGGGCCCAGGTTGGGACAGTAACTTAAGCTTAACCAACAACGCAAGACCAATTACAGCCTTGTCTTTATCAAGAAAATCTGCAATCCCTGTCACTATTCCATTCACTGAAATTGAAGTGCCTTGGACTATGACGACTTTTATGGGGGTTATGGACGATAACCGCATTATTGAAGACACGCTTCTTTGGGGGTTTAGATTAAACTTTACTCCAATAGATGGCTTGGAAATTGGACTCACACGTTTAGCACAATGGGGTGGAAAAAACCGCCCAAGTAGCTTGAGTACATTTGCAAATGTGCTAATAGGTAAAGATAATTGTGGTGCTTCCGGATTAGATTGCGGAATAAATAAAGAAAATGAGCCGGGTAACCAACAAGCAGGATATGACTTACGTTACTCATTCACTGTACTAGACACCCCAATCGGTTTGTATGGTCAATATTTTGCCGAAGATGGCGATAACAGTAGCTCATTAAGCTTTTTAACAGAGCCAAAGGTTCAAGTTGGATTAGATACTCACTTGCAAATTCTCTCTGCCCCTACGACCGTTTATTTAGAATACTCAGATACCTTTGCTGACTGCTCAGATACAGATGACCGCAATATTGGTAATTGTTTTTATGAGCACCATATATACCGTACGGGCATGCGTTACCAACAAAGAACATTAGGTAATTTGTACGATAACGATGCTACTAGTGTGGTTTTAGGCTTTATTTCAAGTATTAGCCCAAACACGAAAGTTACTACTAAGCTTCGCCTCCTACAACTCAATAAAGATAACAATGACAGAGATCCTGACAGCAATATTATTGGTAACCCTTTGACCAAAATAGCCGAAGATATGATTATGGTTTCAACTAAAGTGCAACATAGTTATAAAAACTGGCGTTATACTCTAGGTTTAGATCTTAGCAAGTCAACATTTGATAACGATATAGCCGCTAAAAAACAAGCGAACATGTTTGTTAAAGTTGAATATAATTTATAGCTTTCATTGTTTATTGCTAGAAAAATATAAGCATTTTAAAAGTTTATGCGCCGACTTTACAAGTAGCTTAAATTCATAAAAAACATTTCTAAAGGCGCTAATTAACTATATTTCAAATTATCATTACTAGAAAACAAGCTTCACAGCCCCCAATACCCTAAACTTCGGCGTAGTTTAAATGCACGAATAATATTTAACGGCTTTCTTTTTACATTCACTATTTCACCATTCAGCATCCTGTCAACAGCATCCAATACTCGTTGAGATGACAGACCATCTTGTTTAGGGTGTGTTTCACTAATAAATTTATTAATATTACACATTAGATCTTTAGGTTGCGACAACGCGACTTCCAAAGCAGATTCTAAATTTTCTGGTGTATTTATATCTAATAAGTAATCACTGGGGGAAATATTATTAAATGTTACAACGGGCTTACCTTGCAATAGAAACATGATCAGAACGGATGAGGTATCACACAGCATAACATCGGCTTCTTGAAGCAATGGTATAACATCATCGGTTTCTATAAAGGTTAAATTTTCACTTTGAATAGCTTTATAATTTTCAACAATTGCTGCGTCCATCTTAGGATGAAATTGTATTTTCCAATGCCACTTTCCCGACTGACTTAATTGTTTAATCGTATTTAGCAAAATAGGGGCACAAGTTAAGTTTCGTGAGAATGTTGAGCACATTAAAACTGTCGGTTTAGCATTTTCTTCGGTGCGTTTTCCCCCCACGGAACTAAAAAGTGGATCTAACGTCGGCCAGCCTGTTTCAACAACGGAAAAATGTCCGTGCTTTTTTGCTAATGCCTGAAATGTTTTTGTCGTATTCGGCCCTTGGGTACAATAAAGATCAAAGCACCCTCGGATGTTGAAGTGATCTTCAAACCCTCTACGGTTTAATTTTCCGGAATTAAAGCCGTGAAACACCGCAACCTTTAAGCCTGGAATAAATGCAGGTACTGTATTTCCTGGCACGAAAACAGCTATAGGGTGGTAAGCTTTAACTGCTTTAATTGATTCAAGTTTGATTTCGTTTTCTTGTAAAAATGTATGATTTACTTCACTTCCATACAAGTACCAACGAACCTCTCCTCCTCTTGACTCTATAGCTTTTTGAAGGGGCCTCAAAATAGCAAAGCTGTAATTTTGGCTAATAAAGAAAAGGTACTTTTTAACTGTCATTAATGAAGTCTCACTATCAATTGTGCGTAATCTACGAGGTGTTAAATTTTCAAACATAACAAAGAAGCCATTACGTTTACTTAACACGAGTCATTTTTAAATGGAAAAATATAACTATATAAATATATGTTTAATATTACCCAAGGGTACCTGCGTGTAAATTATAATGGTTCTCGCCTATCCAAACAAAACTTATCTCAATGCAATTACACTGCGAAACTAGCAAATAAGGCCCTAAGCATTGCTTAATAATCTACTTTAGCGGTATTTATTAAACTCTAAGAACTTTAAATCGTTTTTTTATTGACAGCCACCAAAGGAATGCGCTATTAATAACGCACTAACTATTTATATTACTTCTCTCGGCGATTGAAACTAAAAATGAAATTACATTCAAGCATCATTCGAATTAGCCTCCTCCTCGTATTCTCCATGCGCGGCTAGGTTTTATTGCTTGAAAAATAAATAGATAACAATATAAAACACTAAACCCGCGCTAACTTACGCGGGTTTTTTTATGCCCGATATTTAACGCTAAAATTTAAATAAATCAGGACGACACATGGGCATTTCGAACGATAAAGTTATCATCTTTGACACCACTTTACGCGATGGTGAGCAAGCATTAAACGCTAGCTTATCGGTACATGAAAAATTACAAATAGCACACGCTATTGAACGCTTAGGTGTCGATATCATGGAAGTTGGTTTCCCCGTGTCATCTCCAGGCGACTTCCAATCGGTGCAAGAAATTGCTCGAACGGTAAAAAACTCTCGTGTTTGTGCATTAGCTCGTGCAGTTGAAGCCGATATTCAAGCTTGTGCCGATGCACTAAAACCCGCAAAAGATTTTCGCATTCATACTTTTATTTCAACTTCTGATGTACATGTGCAACAGAAATTGAAAAAGAGCTTTGCTGATGTTCAAGCCATGGCTATTCACGCGGTTAAGTTTGCTCGAAAGTTTACCGATGATGTTGAATTTTCTTGCGAAGATGCTGGTAGAACGCCAATCGATAATTTATGTCGCATGGTAGAGGCCGCGATTAAAGCCGGTGCAACGACGGTTAATATTCCAGATACTGTTGGTTATACCCTACCCAACGAGTTTGGCGGTATTATCGAGACATTATTCAATCGTGTACCAAATATTGATCAAGCAGTCATCTCTGTCCATTGTCATAACGACTTAGGTTTGGCAGTTGCCAACTCAATGTCTGCAGTGCAAGCTGGCGCAAGACAAATTGAATGTACCATTAACGGCATTGGTGAACGAGCGGGTAACTGTTCACTTGAAGAAGTCGCCATGATCATGAAAACTCGCCAAGAGTTACTAGGTGTGCACACTCAAATTAACCATCAAGAGATTGCCCGTACATCAAAATTAGTTAGCCAACTATGTAATATGCCTGTGCAATTAAACAAAGCGATTGTCGGAGGCAACGCCTTTAGTCATTCTTCAGGTATTCATCAAGACGGCATGTTAAAGGCGAGCAACACATATGAAATCATGACTCCAGAAAGTGTCGGCATCAGCAAAACCAAATTAAATTTAACTTCGCGCAGTGGTCGCCACGTTATTAAACATCGTATGGAAAGTTTAGGTTACCAAGAGTCTGATTATCAATTAGAAGCGCTTTATAACGACTTTTTAGCCTTAGCTGATAAAAAAGGGCAGGTTTTTGATGATGACTTAGAAGCGTTACTTTTTAATATTCAACAACAAGGCCAACAAGACTTTTATCGTTTACAAACACTAAATGTCCAAAGTGGTGGCAGTGAATTCGCAACTTCAAGTATCAAATTAGCGATTGGCGATGAGCATAAAATTGTTTCTGCTACCGGTAATGGGCCTGTTGATGCCTTATACCGTGCCATCAAAAAAGCCATTGAAATTGACTTTGAAGTCAGCGATTACAAAATTTCAAACAAAGGTGAAGGCGAGGATGGGTTAGGTAAAGCAGATATCGTGGTGTCGTGGCAAGGCAGAAACTTCCATGGTTATGGCTTAGATACCGATGTTATTAAAGCTTCGGGGAACGCTTTGGTCAATGCGTTAAACGGTATTCATCGCGCTATTACCATCGCCGAGCTAAAAACTGAACTAAAGAAATAGATTACCCTTATTGGTGACTTGCAAAACTCATCAAAATATTAATGAATCCATTTAAAACTTATATTTACAGGTTTAAACACAATGTCAAAGATAGCAATATTAGCCGGTGACGGTATCGGGCCAGAAGTAATGGCACAAGCAGAAAAAGTGTTAGCAACTGTCGCCAAACACTACGATTTTGAAATAAGTACAAAACATTATGATGTTGGTGGCTGTGCTATTGATAATCATGGACAAGCATTACCTGACAGTACGATAAAGGGCTGTGAACAAGCCGATGCTATTTTATTTGGCTCTGTCGGCGGACCAAAATGGAGTGACCTACCACCAACTGAGCAACCAGAAAGAGCGTCTTTGTTAGGTTTACGTGGTCATTTCGGTTTGTTTTGTAACATGCGCCCTGCTCAGTTACAAAGTGCGATGTCACAATTATCACCGTTGCGTGCTGATATTTCAGCTGCAGGTTTTGATATTTTAGTGATCAGAGAGTTAACGGGTGGTATTTACTTTGGTGAGCCCAAAGGCCGCCAAAATCAAGGGCAAGAAAATGAAGCAGCCTTTGACACCATGATTTACTCACGTAAAGAAATTAGCCGCATTGCCCATTTAGCTTTCCAAGCAGCTCAAAAGCGTAATAATAAGGTGACTTCGATCGACAAAGCAAACGTATTAGCGTCCTCTCAATTATGGCGTGAAGTGGTTATCGACGTGGCAAAAGACTACCCAGAAGTTAGCCTTGAACACATGTATGTTGATAATGCAGCAATGCAATTAGTTAGAGATCCTGCTCAATTTGACGTGATGTTATGTTCGAACTTATTTGGCGACATTTTATCAGACATTTGCGCCATGATTACTGGCTCAATGGGATTATTACCTTCGGCAAGCCTAAATGAACAAAGCTTTGGTATGTTTGAACCCGCAGGCGGTACCGCGCCTGATATCGCAGGCAAAGGCATTGCCAACCCAATTGCACAAATTTTATCTGCAGCATTGATGTTACGTTACAGCTTAAATCAAGCAGATGCAGCTAATGCTATAGAAGAAGCCGTTCAAGCGGCATTAAACGCAGGTAACTTTACCGGCGACTTATTAAGCGCAGATCAACGTCACATGGCTAAGTCAACCGAAGAAATGGGCGACATTATCTGCCAATACATCCGCAACAACGAAAAATCAGCAGGAGCACACTAGAATGCCTAGTACTTTATATGAAAAATTATGGCAAAGTCATGTTATTGAAGAAAAAGCAGATGAAACACCGTTGATTTTTGTTGATCGCCATCTGATCCATGAAGTGACCTCACCACAAGCTTTTGCAAACTTAAAATTTCACAACCGGGTTTTACGCCATCCTGGACGCACCATTGCGACTATGGATCACAATATATCAACTCGCTCTATTGAAATTAATGCCGCCGGTGAAGGCGCTGCAAATCAATTACGAACATTAGAAAAAAACTGTAAAGAGTTTGGCATCGAATTATTTGGTATGGGCCATAAAAACCAAGGTATTGTCCATGTTATCGGCCCTGAACTTGGTTTAACGTTACCCGGCACGGTTATTGTTTGCGGTGACTCACATACCGCAACGCATGGCGCATTCGGCGCTTTAGCATTTGGTATTGGTACTTCTGAGGTTGAACATGTTTTTGCTACCCAGACTTTACGTCAAACCAAAGCAAAAACCATGAAAATTGAAGTGAAAGGTCAAGTTGCCCCGGGCATTAGTGCTAAAGATATTATTTTAGCGATTATCGGCAAAACGGGCAGCGCTGGCGCAACTGGTTATGTAGTTGAATATTGCGGCGAAGCCATAGAGCGCTTAACCATGGAAGAGCGTATGACGGTATGTAACATGAGTATTGAATTTGGCGCTAAAGCTGGCCTTATTGCTCCAGATGCTACAACGTTCGAGTATTTAAAAGATAAAGAATATGCACCTAAAGGTGAGATTTGGCAGCAAGCCATTAATGACTGGAAGCAATTAAAATCAGATCCACAAGCAACCTTTGATAGCTACTTAACACTTGATGCACAAGACATTAAAACACAAGTCACTTGGGGCACAACGCCAGGTCAAGTCACACAAATTGACAGCGTTGTACCATCACCAGATGACTTTACTGACCCTGTAGAAAAAGACTCATGTGTTGCTGCTTTAAAATATATGGGCTTAACAGCAGGCACTAAAATTACTGATATCAGTATTAACAAAGTGTTTATTGGCTCATGTACTAATTCAAGAATTGAAGATTTACGCGCGGCAGCAGCGATTGCTAAGGGTAAAAAAGTAGCTCCTACCGTTGAGGCTATTGTTGTGCCTGGCTCATACCGTGTTAAAGCTCAAGCGGAAGCGGAAGGTTTAGCACAAACCTTTATTGACGCTGGGTTTGAATGGCGTTTACCTGGTTGCTCAATGTGTTTGGGTATGAACGACGATGTATTAACCGAAGGCGATCGTTGTGCTTCTACCAGTAACCGTAACTTTGAAGGTCGCCAAGGTCGAGGTAGTCGTACTCACTTAGTCAGCCCTGAGTTAGCAGCGGCTTCGGCTATTGCCGGACATTTTGTCGATTTAACCCAATTAAACCAGCAAGTTCAAGGAGCATAACATGGAAAAATTTACTCAACATCACGGTTTAGTTGTACCTTTGGATGCAGCCAACGTTGATACTGACCAAATTATACCTAAGCAATTTTTGCAAAAAACCACTCGTATTGGCTTTGGTCAGCATCTATTTCATGACTGGCGTTATTTAGATGCTGCTGGCAATGAAAACAATCCAGAGTTCATTCTTAACCAAGCACAATACCAAGGCGCTAGTATTTTATTAACGCGTGAAAATTTTGGTTGTGGTTCAAGTCGAGAGCATGCACCTTGGGCGCTACAAGAATTTGGTTTTAAAGTGATCATTGGCTCAAGTTTTGCCGATATTTTCTATGCTAATTGTATTAATATTGGGATTTTACCGATTACCTTACCAGAAGAGGTCATTGAAAAATTATTTCAGCAATCAAATAGTGAACTTCAACACTTTACTGTTGATTTGGCTAATAGCACCGTTAAAACTCAAGATGAACAATATGACTTTAGCCTAGCGCCCTTTCATCAATATTGCTTAGAAAATGGCGTTGACAGTGTCGGTTGGACATTGAATAAGTTAGCGCTAATTGAAAACTACGAAGCTAAATTGCCAAGCTGGCAATAACGTATAATAGCAATGATGCTAAACTGAAATTAGCAGTACTATTAATTTCAAATTAACAGTATTATAAATTATAGAAATAATAGTTATGGCTACCGGCATTAAATATTAATTTGCCAGTAGCCATAAATGTATTACAAGCGAGTAAAATGACTAATAACCTAATTAAAATTGATATTTCTGAATTAAAGTTAGGCATGTATGTTGTAAGTGTTGCGACAGCTAAAAAATCTGCTGATGTTAAAACCCAAGGCTATATCTCAAGTAAAGCTATAGTTGATACTTTACACAAATTAGGTGTGAAACAGTTATTTATAGACCCTTCAAAAACAAAAGTAACAGCAGCTGATTCCGATGCCAAGCAGGAGTCTGTAATCACTCCAACTAAAAAAGCAGACGTGGATATCTATCAATCTACACATAATTTTAGTGCAGAAATGTCAAAAGCAAAGTCGCTATTCAGTAACGCGAAAGATCTTCAACAAAAACTGCTGCTCGATATTGCCAAAGACAAGCAAATTGACATGAAAAGCATTAGCAAAACCACTAATGCTATTGTTGATTCAGTTTTTCGTAATCAAGACGCATTAAGTTGTATGGCTCGTCTGCGCATTAAAGATGAATACCTTGTTGAACACTCATTAAACGTCAGTATATTAATGAGTATATTCGCTAAACATTTACGTCTTGATAAAGATATTATAGAGCAGCTTGCCCTCGGTGCATTTCTACATGACGTTGGTAAAATAAAAGTTCCTGATCATATTCTACATAAACCAGGTAAGTTAACTGAAGCAGAATATAAAATAATGAAATTACATGTCGATTATGGCGTAGAAATCATTAGTCAAGAAACCCACATTTCTGAAATCGCATTAAACATAGCCCACCATCATCATGAACGACTTGATGGAGCAGGTTATCCCCAAGGCCTACCAGCAGAAAAACTGAGTATATATGCACGCATGATTACTATTGTTGATAGTTACGATGCGATGACTGCCGATAGAGTTTACAGACACGGTATGTCACCGATTAAAGCATTTGGCATTCTACAAGAAAAATCAGGTGAAATTTTCGATGGTGAATTAGTAGAGAAATTCATCCAATGTTTAGGGGTTTATCCGATTGGCACGCTAGTTAAGCTCTCAAGCGGAAAACTCGGCCTAATCAGTAAACTTAACAAAAACAAGCCATTAAACCCGTTTGTTAACGTCTTTTATAACACGCGTATGAACCAAGTGGTACCAATTCAAGAGTTAGATTTGTCATTATCAAAGCATCAAGATCAAATTGATTGCTGTATTAAGCCTGAAGAATTTAACTTAAATTTACCAGCATTCTTTAATATGGTTTTTCCAGATTAAATTTAAGAAATTCGATAAAAACCTTCGGTGTTTTTACCGTTACCCGCCATCATATTTTATAAAAAGTCGGTAGCGCCCCAAGGCTTTAATGGTTCGAAATTAATGCCAAGACGATAATGCATCCATAATGAATTTTTCCCCTCGAAAGTTTAAGACAACCTTTTGAGGTCTAATTTCACTCAGTAACAATTCGCGTCCTATATAATCTCCTTCGTAACGATCTCGGCCATTAACTCTAACCCAACCTTGACCATCACTTGAGTATATGTGCATCTCAAATGCTAATGTCGGCACACCATCTTGCACCCACGTTGGCATCTGCGTTAAATGTAGAAGTTCACTCTCGTCAGACGAATCTTGTATACTTTCATCATTAACATTGAACTCATCAACTTTCTTAGTTTCTTCAATCGCTGATTGAAAACTTGCCAATAATGCTTCCGAAACCCCTTCAGTTGCTTCAACGGCAAAGTTTTGAATTGCTGGTTTAGCAGGTACTTTTACGGAAACATTTGCTCTTGGTTGCACAGTACTTGGGGAATTAGCAAGTTTAGGCTCAGGTTTAAGTAATCGACTAGTTTTTTCCGCCTCAATCGGTGTTTCATTTTTAGAGGAGAGTGGAACTGACTGATTATTAGTTACCTCAGCCGATATGTCTTTGCTTTCAGTATTTCTAGGACTATTCTCTTGAGTTAATTCTGTTGGCATAGCCACTGTTGCTATTGTTAATGGCGGTTCAGGTAATTCTTTTTTCTCAGAAGTTAGCTTTACTTCAAGTCCTGTCTCCTGAAGTTGATGAGAACCCCACCAAATGCCCGCGACAAGCACTAAGCCAAAGGTTGCAATTAAGCTCACGCTTTTAAGTAAACGATTCTGCCACCAAGGGATCACTTGAAATTCGTCACCTAAGGCATCGTGCGCAGCCTGTAAGACAATCTTCCGATTAACCACGGCATTGTTGCTGTTGTATGCGTTCATTAACGAGCGTTCCGCTAACAGGTTCATTAAACGAGGAATACCCTTACAGGTTTTATGAATGGCATTTACAGCACTTTTATCAAAGATGTTTCGAAAACATTTTGCTACAGAGAGTCGATGCTTAAGGTACTGCTCAACTTCTTGCTTATTTAAAGGTAACAAGTGGTAACGCGCAGTTATTCTTTGCGCTAGTTGTCGTAAATCTCTGCGCTGCAAAAGTTGTTGTAATTCAGGCTGACCTATTAAGATCACTTGCAGCAGCTTTTTAGTGTTAGTTTCTAAATTGGTTAAAAGTCTTAATTGCTCTAAAACTTCAGGTTGTAAATGTTGTGCTTCATCTATGATAAGAAGCGTATTAATATTTTCGCTATGATTTTTAAGTAATTTTTGCTGAATTTTATCGGTTAACGTTTTTAAAGTAGCGCCAGTTTTACGATAACGAATTTTCAGTTCATCACAAAGTGTCGCTAAAAGTTCTTGACTAGATAACGTAGGATTTAGAATGAAAGCCGCTTGAGTATTTTCAGGTAAGTTTTCCATTAAACGACGACTAATCGTGGTTTTACCGGTACCGACTTCCCCCGTTAGCAAAACAAATCCACCGGTATCGCCTAAGCCATAAGTTAAGTGATTTAGGGCTTCACGATGCCGATCACTCATGAATAAATAATCAGGATTTGGCGCAATTGAAAAAGGTTTTTCTTCTAACCCAAAATAACTCGTATACATAGAAAATTTTAACTGAGGAAACGACCCTGTGAAATTAACCTGAACACGGACAGATGTCAAAAATCATCAGCAATTGTGATAAACTTTATTTATTAAATAACGATATTAATTTATTTTCAGAGGTTTGCAGAAACACATGCCAGATATTACTGAACAACTAAACACTTTTTTGGTGGGCGGTGCCGTGCGAGACTCTTTGCTAAAACGCCCTGCCGTTGACAAAGATTATGTGGTGGTTGGCTCTAGCGTAGACGAAATGATCAAGCTCGGTTTTGTGCAAGTTGGCAAAGACTTTCCCGTATTTCTGCATCCCAAAAGTAAACAAGAATATGCACTCGCGCGCACCGAGAAAAAAGCAGGCCAAGGCTATACCGGATTTAATTGTAATGCTTCTGCTGATGTTACTCTCGACGAAGACTTATTGCGCAGAGACCTGACTATTAATGCCATGGCAATGGATAACGCTGGTGCAATAATAGACCCTTATCGTGGCCAGCAAGATCTCCATAATCGAATATTAAGACATGTATCTCCCGCTTTTGTTGAAGACCCGCTACGGGTTTTAAGGGTCGCTCGCTTTGCCGCTAGGTTTCATGAATATGGCTTCACTATCGCACCAGAAACCTTAGCGCTAATGACCCAATTAAGTAACAGTGGTGAATTACAATGTCTATCGGGTGAACGCGTTTGGCAAGAAATGGAGCGAAGCTTAGGTGAGAAAAACCCTGAAATGTTTTTTCAAGTGCTATATCAATGCCAAGCGTTAGCATCACTTTGGCCTGATTTACACAGTCTATGGGGTATTCCTAACCCAGAAAAGTGGCACCCTGAAATTTGCACTGGTTTGCATACTATGATGGTACTCAAGCAAGCTGTTTTATTTTCTGATAAAACAACCGTGAGATTTGCCAGTGTTTGTCATGACTTAGGAAAATCTTTAACTGGACAAGATGTACTCCCTTCTCACCCTGGCCATGAAATCGCTGGATTAGCGTTAATTCAAGAGCTGTGCACTCGCTTACGTGTGCCTTCAGCACACAAAAGCCTTGCCTTAAAAGTGTGTCAATTTCATTTACAGGTCCATAAAGCGTTTGAACTAAAGCCGAGTACACTTTTAAAATTATTTGACCAATTAGACGTATGGCGAAAGCCGGACGAATTTAGTGACTTTTTGATTTGCTGCCAAGCTGACTTTACCGGTCGACTTGGTTTTGAAAAGCGTGAATATAATCAAAAAGACTTCCTATTTAACGCCTACTTACTTCTTAATAGAGTCACCGCTAAGCCGTTTGTTGAACAAGGCTTAAAAGGACTTGAAATTAAAACAGCGATAGCAGAACAAAGGCTTAAACTATTGAGCGAATTTCAATGTGACTATTTAAAGTAAAACTTTTAAATATTCTAGATAGTAAAGTAAATTATTGTGATTGATGGTTAGGTTTTAGCTAGAACTAATAACCTGACCATTCGTCCTGAATATCGCTGCTCTTTCACATGACAAGTATGGACACATTAATGTCGTGATGCCATGTTCTTACAAGGATGTAAGTCATTAGAGTAATGCAGGAGCAATTACCGAGATGGCAATGAACGACCCATGTGATCGCAGCATTGCTTACATCCTGTACATATACGCTCCTGTGCATCCATGCACCCGCGTTATACCATTCGTCCTGAATATAAAAAAGCCATATCATTGATATGGCTTTTTAGGTTTAACTTAGCGGTTTAATTAAAATTTATAAGCCGCTTTAACGTAGTAGTAACCACCGTTATAATCGTATGGACCACTTTCGTAGTACTTACCACTAACTACACCGTAAGCGCCGCCATTTTTCTGAAGCTCTTGTGCTTCTTTGTCGAAAAGGTTGTTAGCACCAACTGATAATGTCCAGCTATCATTTAAGAAGTAGCTAACTGAAGCATCGATTGTGTAAGAAGATCCTACAGTTTCAGACCAACCGTAAGAGCTGAACTCATCTGGTTCATCAGCATGCGTAGCAAACCATTCACCGAAGTAGTTAGCACGAACAAACATACTTACGTTTTCCCAGTTTTGAGCAATGGTAAACGTTGCACGGTGCTCAGGAATACCTTCTTCTAAACGACGCACTTTAAAGCCCGATGTAAACAAACCTGGATCATCGACTTCAGTAGAATTAAAGTTATATGCAAGGCTGAACTTAGTGTCACCTTCAAATAACTCCATCCCATAGTTCGCTACAATATCAATACCTTTCGTTGTGGTATCAAAATCATTAGCAAAGAAAGTTACTGAGCCACCTAATAATAATTCTGGACTTGGGTACTTACCTTGCAAATTATCAACGTTGTCTTGTGTGATGAACACTTTATCTGTTTGAGCAACACGGTCTGTAACTTCAATGTTATAAGCATCAACTGTCATGAAGAAATCACCATTTTGGTAAACCATACCAAGTGCGTAACTTACTGACTCTTCAGGTTGCAGCTCTGTTCCGCCTAACTCTGCCGAAACAGGGTGTGTAGGAGGGAAAGTTGCCGACTGAATTAGCTCACCGTTCACTAATGATGTTTGCGTGTTAACAACACTGGCTTGACCCACTGTAGGAGCACGGAAGCCTGTACTGTGAGACGCTCGAATAGATAACTCATCATTGACTTGATACTGAGCCGTTAACTTATAGTTTGTGGTGTTACCAAATGAAGAGAAATCTTCATAACGTAAAGCAGCACCTAATAACAACTCTTCAGTAACGTAAGCTTCAACATCAACATAAGCCGCAATACTTTGGCGTTTATTAATGCCTTGAGACTCAGGAGAGAAACCAGCAAAACCATGAGAACCTACACTAAACCCTTGGCTTGCAAGTGGGCCTTGTTGCCAAGATGCTTGCTCACCAGAGATGATTTCAAAACTCTCTTGACGCCATTCTAAACCACCAGCAACATTGACTGGCTCTGATAAGCCCATATCAACACTTTTAACTAAATCGGCATTAAACGCTTTTTCTAACTGTATGTAAGAACCCGCTTCAAATGCAAGGCCAGGTTGATCAGCATTCAATGCACCCATTGACGGGTTTACCGTGTTAACTAACGTATAAGTAGACTTATTTCGACCTACTGTACCACTGATGTCATACATAGCTTCGTCTAAGAATCCGCCTTTAACCTCACCACGAGTACCCATCACTAATGACGTATCATTGATATCGCCAGTAAATTGTGGTGTGTAACCACCTGGTAATAACTCGTTAAATGCCCAACAGTTATCATTGTTGGCTACACCGTTGATGTAATCTGTTTGAGTTCTTACATCGTCCGCTGTAATTTCAATGTTTGGACAATCCGCAGCATTACCATCCATAGCGCCGACTAATAAATCGCCATTTCCGTCGGTGAATACACCACCACGATTTTGTGGGTTACGGAAGTAATAACCACCAGTACCTGTTCGGCTCGAATAGTTACCAAACATGTAGAATTCTTTATCGTCACCTAAATCAAGACCAACATTACCAAATAACGTAATGTCATCTTCAATTTCTGGATTACCCCAAACCATTGCTGGATTTGCTACATGTGTATTTCCAGCGTCAATTAACGCTTGTGCGTCAGGACGTTGAACACTACGACTTGTCGCATCAGACTCTTTTAATTGAAATGAAAGGTTAACGAAGCCATCATCAGTAAATGGTAAACCAATGTTACCGTCTACAATTGTTGAATCGCCGTCACCTTCGTAGTAAGAGCCTTGTTTAACTGAGATTGAACCGCCATCGGCATCATCTTTAAGTACAAAGTTCATTACACCAGCAATAGCATCTGAACCGTATTGTGCTGCAGCACCGTCACGTAATACCTCAACTTGTTTTAAAGCAACGCTTGGAATTACTGAAACATCAGGGCCTTGAGCACCATCGTTAACACCACCACCTTGGAAGGCAATAACTGAAGCACGATGACGTCGCTTACCATTTAATAGAATTAATGTTGAATCAGAAGAAAGGCCACGTAAGTTAACTGGGCGAATAAATGATGCTGCATCTGAGATAGGTTGTTGGCGAACGTTAAAAGATGGTACAGCTGCTTGCAACATATCTAGCATGTCACTTGAAGCATTTTTACCAAGTTCATCACCACCAACGATATCAATTGGTACCGGAGATTCGGCAACTGAGCGAGGTGCAGAACGTGAACCAACGACAGCAATACGCTCAACGTCTTCTTTTTTAACTTTTTCTTCGAAGCCTGCAGCAAAGCTAGGGGCTGTTCCTAGCGCTAGTCCTACAGCAAGGGCTAACGTTCCTGTTTGAAATATTTTAGACATGTTATTTCCTTCCTAATATATGAATATACTTTTAATCGTCTTCTATTTTTATAATTTTATAGTGACCTATTGTGCTTATCACCGCACGTATACCTAAATTATTATATACGTGATTAAACCAAAGGCTAGATTATTTATAAAACAGCTAGATACGCATTACAAGTAGTGTTTTTAAAGTAAATTTACCAAGGAGAAGATAAAAAGAATTGCTATGCAAAGGCCTAGTGATTGCTAAAAGGTGAAATTAACAAATATAACCTAGCTGAAGCCTACACTGGGCTTGCGCTGTAGAAAAAAATTCAAACGCATCATGGACGAACTTTTTCGTATTAATATGAATAAATGTCATCATATTTAATCAAAAAAAATAAATAATTAAATTGAACTTTTTTGAAACAATATATTTAACAATGGAAAAATAGTGATTAATGTATACTCAAAAGTGTTAATAGCCTGTTAACCACATTGATTTATAAATAAAATACTTTTAAATTTTTGATAAAAAAAAGCTCCAACCATGTGGAGCTTTTTAGAGTCTATATTTTTTGTAAAAGTTAATCAGCAGCTAAAACTGTAGCATTTACTTCGCCGAAACCGATACGAGCAACACCGTCTTTCTTACACCATCCTCTCATGATCACACAATCACCATCTTCTAAGAAAGTGCGCGTTTCACCATTTGGCAATGTAATCGGTTCAGAACCTGCGTTTGACAATTCAAGCATTGAACCTGCTTCTTCAGGATTAGGGCCAGACTGCGTACCACTACCAAACATATCGCCAGCGCGGAGGTTACAACCATTAACGGTGTGATGCGCTACCATTTGCGCAACTGTCCAGTATGAGTCTTTAAAGTTAGATTGTGATAACTGCACCGGCTCTTGACCGGCTTTACGCATTGCCTCAGTTTGAATTAACACTTGTAGATTTAAATCTAAAGCGCCAAGGTCACGATTTTGCTCTGATTCCAAATAAGGCAAAGGTTGCGGGTCGGCATTATCACGGGTCCATTGCGCGCGATATGGTGCTAGTGCTTCTGAAGTAATAATCCATGGAGAAACCGTTGATGCAAAACTTTTTGACAAGAATGGACCTAAAGGTTGATATTCCCAGCCTTGAATATCACGTGCCGACCAATCATTAAATAAGCACATGCCAAAAACGTGATCTTCAGCATTCTCAATACTGATAGGCGCACCTAAATCATTACCATTACCAATAAATATACCGACTTCCATTTCATAATCTAAACGTTTACATGGACCAAAAGAAGGCTCTGTCGCCGTAGGTGCTTTAGTTTGACCTTTAGGGCGTTTGAAATCACTACCAGAAACTTCAATTGAAGAAGAACGGCCGTGATAACCAATAGGTACCCATTTGTAATTTGGCAATAGTGGGTTATCAGGACGGAACTTAATACCTACCGAAGTCGCATGATGAATTGATGTATAAAAATCTGTGTAATCACCAATTTGACAAGGTAAAGCGTATTCAGCATTCGATTGAGCAACTAGGCATGTTGCTAATGAACTTTGTAATTCAGAGCCTTGCGTTAATGCTTGTGATAATGCGTGGCGTAATGCACTCCAAAAATGCTTACCCATCGACATAAAAGCATTTAATTGTGAATTACAACATTGCTCTAGTGCTAATTGAGCGTCACCGGTAAAAACATTCAGGGCAAAAAGTGCTTTTAAATCTAAAACCTGATCACCAATTGCAACCCCTGCACGAAAGTCTTCTTTACTGTCTTTACGCTTAAAGCTCGCGAAAGGTAAATTTTGGATTGGAAAGTCACAATTCTCCACATTAGCAGATTCAACCCAACTGGTTAAAGACGGATTATGTGTTTCGTTCAATAAATTGGTGGTAGACATGGGTTAAAAAACTCCAAAAAAGTTAAGTATGCAATAGCGCAATATTATAACAAGCGCAGCCTTAAAGGCTATGTCAATAAAATATACTTAATATACAACTGTCAACAATATGTTGCAGCGATATGTTTACACAGTATTTTATGCACTTTACTACCTCATTAACCTTAAATTTCCACAACTAACCAACAAAGCAGATAACAAAAAATAAGCAAAGTACTATTTTCACCTAGGCACATTTGTTAGAATGCGGCCGTTTTATTAATTGATAGAACTTTTAATTGCTGCTTTAAAAGGTAGTCTACATTCAATCTATAGCTCCTGACTTACTATCAGGCTCGCTCAATGGGTCATAAATACATGAATAACATCACAGTTTGCGCACTATATAAATTTGTTCGATTAGAAAATTTTCAAGACATTAAGCCACCTTTACAAAAGGTTATGGAAGATAACGGCGTTAAAGGCACGTTGCTTTTAGCACTTGAAGGTATTAATGGCACCATTGCAGGTACGCAAGCGGGTATAGATACCGTTTTAGATTTTATTAATAGCGACAGTCGCCTTGCTGGTGTGTCGACTAAATCTTCGTTTCACCAAGACAATCCTTTCCAACGTACTAAAGTTAAATTAAAGAAAGAAATTGTTACTATGGGTGTTGAAGGTATCGACCCAACATTAACTGTCGGCACTTACGTAAAACCGAAAGACTGGAACGCACTGATCAGCGATCCTGAAGTATTACTCATTGATACGCGTAATGATTACGAAGTAGAAATTGGTACTTTTAAAAACGCGATTAACCCAAACACTGAAACTTTTCGTGAATTTCCTGAATATGTTGCAAAAAACTTAGATAAAACCAAACACAAAAAAGTCGCGATGTTTTGTACCGGTGGTATCCGTTGCGAAAAATCCACTGCTTACTTAAAAGAGCAAGGCTTTGAAGATGTATACCATTTAGAAGGTGGTGTTTTAAAATACCTTGAAGATGTGCCAGAGCAAGAGACCCTGTGGCAAGGTGAATGTTTTGTTTTTGACGGCCGAGTTGCAGTCAACCACAATTTAGAGCGTGGACAATATGATCAATGTTTTGCATGTCGTTACCCGATCACCGAAGAAGAGAAAAAAAGTGAGCATTATGTTCAAGGTGTTAGCTGCCCTCGCTGTTACGATAAATATACTGATGAGCAACGTAGTCGCTTCCAAGAGCGTGAGAAGCAAATTAACTTAGCCAAAGCCCGTGGTGAAGAGCATATCGGCGGTGAGATAAAACAAGTAATCGAACAACGCCGAGCGACAAAAGTTGCCGAAAAACAAGCTCAGAATAAATAACCTCCCCCTTATTATTCGACTACAAATAGCCCGCCACTCGCGGGCTTTTTATGTACAGGATGTACGGTATTACGCGGGTGCATGGATGCACAGGAGCGTTTATATTCAGGATGTACGGTCAGTTTTTTTGTTCCCGACAAAAACTAAGTACCTACATCCATGTAGGCAATGCTGCGATCACATGGGTCGTTCATTGCCATCTCGGTACAGGTTATTAGTTCCAGACATAACCTAAGTACCGACATCCTTGTCGGTAATTGCTACTGCATTACTCTAATGACTTACATCCTTGTAAGAACATGGCATCACGACATTAATGTGTCCATACATGTCATGTGAAAGAACAGCGATATTCAGGACGAATGGTCAGTTTTTTTTGCTCCAGAAAAAACCTAAGTACCTACGTCCATGTAAGAACTGTCTTCCTAGGCATATTGCATCCATGCACGTCAATGTACTGCCAGGTTATTAGTTCCAGACAAAAACGAAAAAAGGCCTGCAATTGCTTGCAGGCCCTTCTGATATGGTGCCTTGACCCGGAATCGAACCAGGGACACGAGGATTTTCAATCCTCTGCTCTACCGACTGAGCTATCAAGGCACTATCTTTCAATTAAATAAATAACGTATTCATTTTGAAAGAGGCGTCATAATATAGTGAATTAATCTCACTCGCAAGCCCTTTTCCTTTCAAGCCAAGCGTTAGCTTAAAAAACCAACGGCTACTATGTAGAGTAAGTAAATGAGAATAACTCATTAAAATAACTGCACAAAAAAGCCAGTAATGATACTGGCTTAATTATCTATTTCGGCTTCTTAATTAACTTTAATCGGTTAACTAAATATCGCTTTGATTATCCAGAAGAAGATAATTGACAGGCCAGCACCGATAGGTAAAGTAATTACCCATGAAATAACAATATTACGCACAACACCTAAGTTAATTGCTGCAATACCGCGCGCCATCCCGACACCTAACACAGCACCAACTAAAGTTTGTGTAGTTGAAATAGGTAGACCTGCACCAGAAGCAATAACAACAGTACATGCTGCGGCTAACTCTGCCGCAAAACCACGACTTGGCGTTAAATGCGTAATGCCATTACCGATAGTAGCAATTACACGATGGCCAAACAAAGCAAGACCGGCAACAATACCTAAACCACCTAGTGGTAAAATCCACCAAACAAGTTCAGCTTTTTTAGCAATTTCGCCGCCGTTATCAACAATACTAACCACTGCAGCTAAAGGTCCGATTGCATTAGCAACATCATTTGAACCATGAGCAAATGCCATACAACAAGCAGTAACTACCATTAACACTGCAAATACTTTTTCAACGTTAGCGTAATGGGTGGTTTTATCTGCTTTATCGTCAAACTTAAGACGGCTAACAAAGTATTTACCGACAACTGCCACAAGGACTGCAACGATGATTGCAAGGTAATATCCACCTGCGCCGCTAATTTCAAAATTATAAAAGCCAAGATTTACATTATCTAAACCAATATGTTTTAAGCCTTTTTTAATGGTCACTAACGACAACACAAAACCCGCTAAGAACATGTAAAATGGCACGTATCGTTTAGCTTGCTCTAAAGGCTTATCTGTATCAAAAATCAGCTTTTGCGCGCTATTAAAGATAATAAAAGCGATAACACCTGAAATTAATGGTGTAATAATCCAGCTACCTACAATACCACCAACTTTGCCCCATGCTACGGTATCAGGACTTATGCCAATAGCAGCAAAACCAATAATAGCACCGACAATTGAATGTGTGGTTGATACCGGCCAGCCCAAAATAGATGCGACGAGTAACCATGTTGCAGCAGCTAATAAGGCTGAAATCATACCGAACACTAACAGTTCAGGTATATCAACAAATAACGCAGGATCAATAATGCCTTTACGTATTGTTGAAGTAACTTCACCACCGGCTAAATAAGCCCCGGCAAATTCGAAAACCATAGCGATGATAATGGCTTGCTTAATGGTTAATGCTTTTGAACCAACCGATGTTCCCATTGCGTTAGCAACATCGTTAGCACCAATGCCCCAAGCCATAAAAAAACCTACGGCAGCAGCGATCATGACTAACGTTGAGCCATGTGTGAGTAAAATATCCATGAGTAAGCCTTATTTTCTAGCCAAAAGAATTTCTAAACGTGCACCAACACGTTCGGCAAGATCAGCTAAGTCGCCAACCCAATCGATGATTTGATATAAAAACATAACGTCAACGCAATTTAAGTCTTTTTCAATCACTAAAAGATCTTTACGTAAGTTAATTTGCATACCATCTGTATCATCTTCAATTTCGTCAAGTTGAGCGATCATTTTTGTGACCAATTCAACTTCACGACCACGAAATCCTGTTTCTAATAAGTCGTCCAATTCATTTATCGCATCTGCAGCTTTTTCAGCAGCATCGATACTACGGGCAACATAAGCAATAAATTGCTCTTGTAATTCGGTAGGAATTATTAATTTGCGGCCAAAGATACGTCCAGCTATATCTTTTGCGCGATTGGCAATCTTATCTTGTTGGCTAAGCAACTCAAGTAAGTCTGCACGGTCAACAGGCATAAATAGCCCGCCGGGAAGTTCTAAACGAATTTGTCGCTTTAATTCATCGGCATCTCGTTCAAGTTTAGAGATTTTATTTCGAACCTTGCCTGCTTTACTCCAATCTTCTTCCATTGCAGCAGCGAAGAAAGGTACTAACTGACTACAACATTTATGTACTATTCGAATATGTTTTTCTAGGGGTTTAATTGGCGATTTGGCAAATATGCCGAGTATAGTATTTCTAGCCATAATTAATTTCCAGGAGCTTTAGCTCTTTGTTATTTATTCGCCGCGGATATTAAAGCATTTGAAAGTTATTTCAAAGGCTTTCTAACAAGAACGTGGCTGTTTATAGAATGATTAGTTATATTCAGTTTAATTAAAAGTATATGCCATATTAGCCACACATTACTAAATATGGCAAATAAACTAAACCAAATAATAAGTTAGTTTTTCGTTAGTTTAAAGATTCAAAATTTTCTACCATGGTATGACGTACGTCCTTCCCTTTAACAAAGTAAATAATGTATTCGCATATGTTTTGACAACGATCGCCTATTCGCTCTAAGGCACGTGCTGACCAGATAACACTCATGACTTGTGGAATTGAGCGTGGGTCTTCCATCATATAGGTCATTAATTGCCGCATTAGGGCTTCATATTCTCGATCAATTTTATCGTCACTTTTATGAACTTTTACCGCAGCTTCAACATCCATACGGGTAAAAGCATCTAATGTGGCTTGTAAAAAAGTTAAAACATGACGGCCCAAATTATCTAAATTAGATAATAGGTCTTGATGCTTTCCAGATAAACTTTCTAAGGTAACGTTAGCAATTTTACCTGCTTCGTCACCTATTCGCTCTAAGTCAGTGATGGTTTTTACAATGGCCATTACTAAGCGTAAGTCACCCGCGGCAGGCTGACGCTTAGCAATTATGCGCGTACATTCATCATCAATACTGACTTCGGCATTATTAATAAGATAATCATTATTAAGTACTTGCTTTGCTAAATTCTCATCCGCATCACAAACCGACGTTAAAGCGTCAGTTAACTGTTTTTCAACTAAACCGCCCATGTGCATCACATGATTAATAATACGCTCTAAATCTTCGTTAAATTGGCCAGAAATATGACGACCAATATTTAAATTATCCACAGTAAAGTCCTCTGCTTTGCATCTGTTTTATTTAACCGTAGCGGCCAGTGATATAATCTTCTGTTTTTTTCTTCATTGGCGTGGTGAACAACGTATTAGTATCGCTGTATTCAATTAAGTCGCCCATATACATAAAAGCTGTTTGATCTGATACTCGCGCCGCTTGTTGCATATTATGGGTGACAATAACCACGGTAAACTGCTGTTTTAGATCATTGATTAACTCTTCAATAGTTAAGGTCGAAATAGGATCTAACGCCGAAGTTGGCTCATCAAGTAATAACACCTCGGGCTGGATAGCAATAGCCCTAGCAATCACTAAGCGCTGTTGTTGCCCGCCTGACAACCCTAAAGCGCTTTCATGTAGCCTATCCTTAACCTCTTTCCATAGCGCGGCACTACGCAGCGAAGTTTCAACGGCTTCATCTAATACGCGACGGTTGTTCTCACCGGTAATGCGTAAACCATAAACAACATTTTCATAAATTGATTTAGGAAATGGGTTTGGCCGTTGAAATACCATACCCACTTTACGCCTTAGTGCTGCAACGTCGGTATGACGTTCGTAAATATTTTCACCGTTAAGGTTTATTTGCCCCGTAATTTTACAAATATCGACTAAATCGTTCATGCGATTAATACATCGTAGCAACGTTGACTTACCACAGCCACTGGGTCCAATAAAAGCGGTTACTTGCCCTTTAGGTATCGACATGGAGATATTTTGCAAGGCCTGCTTGTTACCATAATATAAATCTAGATTTTTAATTTCTAACGCCACTTGTTCGGGTGCAAGATTATTAAGGTCAAGCTTAGCCGGCTGAGCAGATAAGTTTGCTGAGAAATTTTTTGGCCTAACAGAAATCATAGTATTCTCTTAAATCTTCGTTATTAGTGGGAGCTTTACCCACATATATTAATTATGCGTGTTAAAATTTTGTGCTGTTTATCGAGTTTAGTGTTCTAACATTCGGTACTTCTCTCGTAATCTATTACGAATTGACACCGCGGTCATATTTAATGCCACTATAATACTGACCAATAATAAAGCCGTGGCGTAGACCAAAGGTCTTGCAGCTTCAACATTAGGGCTTTGGAAACCAACATCGTAAATATGAAAACCTAAATGCATAAACTTACGGTCTAAATGTAGAAACGGGAAGTTACCATCAAGAGGTAAATTCGGTGCCATTTTAACCACCCCGACCAACATTAAGGGCGCAACTTCACCGGCTGCGCGTGCTATTGCTAAAATAATGCCGGTCATAATTGCAGGGCTAGCAATCGGCAATATAATGCGCCATAACGTTTCAGCTTTGGTCGCCCCTAACGCCAAACTGCCATGGCGCATTGCTGATGGAATGCGTGAAAGCCCTTCCTCTGTTGACACAATTACCACCGGTAAAGTTAAAATAGCGAGAGTAATTGCAGACCACATAACTCCCGGTGTACCGAATGTTGGACTAGGTAAGGTTTCGGCATAAAATAACTGATCTAAACTGCCTCCAACCATATAAACAAAAAAGCCTAAACCAAATACGCCATAAACAATTGACGGCACACCAGCGAGATTAATCACCGCAATACGTAACAATTTAGTCAATGCGTTATTACCCGCATATTCATGTAAGTAAATTGCTGCCACTACACCCAGCGGCGAAACGATAACAGTCATTAATAACACCATCAGTACCGTGCCGAATATCGCAGGAAACACACCACCTTCAGTATTGGCTTCACGCGGGTCATCACTAACAAATGCGGCTATTTGGCTTATGAACATCTGCAACTTGCCAAAAAAACTGAGTTTGTTATTGAAACTCACTTTTATGATGTCTTCAAAATTAATGGTGACTCTTTGCCCATCCATCGCTCGCATAATGATTTGATCACGAGCCACTTTTTCTCGTAGCGCCATCAAAGCTCGTTCTAAAACTTGATACTCTGCTTGTAAGCCTGCCACTTTCTCTTTTAGCATTAGTGCTAGCTCAGGGGTAAGCGTGTCATCAAGTTGGTGTTTTCGTACTTGTAAACGTGTACGTTCTATTTGGTAATTAATTGCGCCAATATCAGCTGTTTGTAGCTCTGCTATCTCTGCTTGAAAATCACTAACACGCTCAAGTAATTCATCCATTTTACTTTCTTCGACGGCTTTGCCATCAAGTACTATTTGTTCAATATAGCCGTAAAAATTGCCATTCGTTCTTCGTTCAATAACGACAATATCTTCAGGTAGCGTCGTTTGAGTAATTTGAGGCACTAAAATCCAGCGAAAATCTAAACTGACTAATTCACGGTTACCGGTTTTAATCAGTAATCGCTCAATGGTTTTTGCAGACTTGTCTATCGCAAGGTCTAAATGCACTAACTGTGATACCGGTATACTTTCTCGGTCATAAATTTCACCAATAACGGTTAAGTTTTTACCTTGTTCATCGGTCATATCAAATTGATAGATATCTGCAGGCCAAAAATAACTTAAACCGCGAGAAGCAATTAACCAAAGTAATCCTAAAACCGAAATCAAACTGATACTGACACCAGCTGCTGACAACCATACCCAAGGCGCGCCAGACTTAAACCATTTATTCATAACTATGCGCCTTCCTACAACGAGCTATATTTTTCACGCAAACGCTGACGTATAAATTCAGCGAGCGTATTAAAAACAAAGGTAAAAACAAATAAAACAAAGGCCGCTAAAAATAGGATCCGATAATGCGAGCTTCCTACTTCAGACTCTGGCATTTCTACGGCAATATTCGCGGCCAGTGTTCTCATGCCTTGAAAGATGCTCCAATCAAGAATTGGCGTATTACCGGTCGCCATCAAAACAATCATGGTTTCTCCGACTGCGCGCCCAAGTCCCATCATTACAGCTGAGAATATGCCAGGGCTTGCTGTTAACAACACCACTTTAATTAAGGTTTGCCACTGAGTAGCGCCGAGTGCTAAAGAGCCACTGGTTAAATGTTTAGGAACACTAAAAATAGCATCTTCAGCCATCGAAAAAATGGTTGGAATTACCGCAAAGCCCATTGCTATTCCAACCACTAAGGCATTGCGCTGGTCAAAATCAATACCTAAATCATTAGTGATAAACTGCCTTACATCGCCGCCAAATAAATGCTGTTCAAGTAATGGCGATAAAGCGAACGCTGCATACGCTGCTAATAAAATGGTTGGAATTAGAATAATCGGAGCCCAAGTTTCTGGGATAAGAGACTTATAAGTACGAGGCAATTTATGCCACGCAAACGCGGTTATAAATACCGATGATGGAATAAATATGAGTAACAAGCATATAGCCGGTAAATAAATTTCAATTATTGGCGCTAACCAAAGTCCCGCTAAAAAGCCTAAAATAACCGTCGGTAAGGCTTCCATTAATTCAATGGTCGGTTTTACTTTTCTGCGTAAACCTGGGGTCATGAAATATGCGGTATAAATTGCTGCGGTTAACGCGATAGGCACAGCAAATATCATTGCATACATCGCCGCTTTTATCGTTCCAAAGGAAATAGGGACTAATGAAAATTTCGCTTCAAAGTCATCAGAGCCTGATGTTGACTGCCAAATAAATTCTGGCTCAGGGTAACCTTCATACCAAACCTCTTGCCATAACGCTTGCCATGTCACTTCAGGATGTTCGTTTTCGACAGAAAAAATAGCAAGCTGTTGGTCAGTAAATACCACTAAACCGTCTGAACGTGGTGTTATAGCAAAAGCTTGCGCGTCACCTTGATGTAGTTTACCGCGCCATAAGTCTGCTTCACTGGTAGTGTAAAACATGCCCATTTCACCAGAAGGTGTTTCAGTATAAAAACTTTTACGAAATTGCTCGGTATAAATAGCAATAATAGCTTCAGTATCACTTACTTTAAATTGACGAATTTGTTTAAACTCACGGCCTTGTTCTGTGGCAACTTCAAACCATTGGCTGACGTTACCACCATCATCACCTAATAAAATTGAACTACCGCCGGATAATAACGCCATGGCGGTAATATGATTAGCTGTCGATTTATTTTCTGCAAAGTTCGGAATAATAGTGGCTTTTAGCTCTGTATCTTCATCGAGTGAATAAACGGCTACTTGATTGGCTTGGCGAATAAACACCATCGCCAGGTCGGGGGTGACAAGAATGTCGTCAATGACATTCGCGTTATAGTCGATGATTTGATATTGCGCTTCATAAGTGGTGTCATAGCTAAAATCGTCTTCTGCTAATAACGTTGTTTTGAGCAAACGCTTGTCTTGTGTCCAGCCAACAAATATGGCTTTTTCATCATCCATAGCAAAACTAAGCTTGTTAAGGGCAATGTTGTTCTCATCAATGGGGAGATAAGCTTCTCCCAGTGGATAACGCACGCTAGGCATAATCACGCGTTCACCGGTATCAAAACTTGCCGTAAAGTGCGGTTCAATCAATTGCACGTTACCAGCACTATCAAGTAAGAGTTTTTGCTCTTGTCCGATATCAACTAAATGGCGCAAGGTTTCGCCATCTTCAACAAGCTGTTTGGATAGTATTTTTTCTCCCGCTTTATAGCGACCACTATTCACTAACTGATAAAAATTAATCTGGCCATTTTCGGAAATAGTGTAGGCAACTTCTTTAAGTTCGTCTGTGCCTGTCGCTAATACTTTATATCCCTCTTCAATCTTAAACTGCCCTACAGGTTCCACTGTTGCTGATTCAAAAATAGGCTTAATGACGTAGAGTAAATATAGAAAAATTAGCACTAAGGTAAACAGAACACTGATACCGCCAAGGGTAATGATCCATTTAGCTAATGAATTTTTTACCTTTCGATAGTTTGCAGATGTCGACGCTATAGCCACTTAAAAGTACCTTTAAATGTAATGATTTTTATAACTGCTGCGATTATAAGATAGTTGTATGACAGTTTTGTGACAGCCATTATTTAACTTATTTTGCTCGATTAGATTTACTCATCTATAAGCAGAGAAGCATTAAGAAAACCACTTTTATAAGTGTTAAAACATTCAGAAATGTAAACAGGAAAGAAAGTAAGGCTAAACCAATTGCCGCTGAAAAGTAATTAGCCCCGCCGTTAAGTTATTACTTATGCTGTTGTCACCTCTTAACAACTTGCGAAATAAAAAATCATAAATTATGCACTTAGTTAAAATACGACTAATCTTAATTAAATCAAACTCACTCTAAATTTAATAGCGCTCAACATTGTGCAATTATCATTTTAGTGTTATTTCAAAGCTGCATTCAAATATTGACGTTGAAAAAGCATTAATTGGAAGTGTAAATGCCAGATAAAAAAGACGATAAAAACCTACAGATTAAGTTGCAGCCTCAAGTAATGTCGAGTGTTCTAGATAATATTGGCTCTTACGTTTACAGCAAAGATTTGGAGGGGAAATATACTTATGTTAATGCCGATGTAGCCGCGCTATTTCAAACATCAGTTCAAGATATTTTAGGTAAAGATGACAGTCATTTTTTTGATTTAGCTATTTCGGATCAATTACGTGAGAATGACTTAAAAGTCATTAGGGATAAAGTAACCATTACCTCAGAAGAAAAAAACGTCATAAAATCAACGGGAAAAGTAACTTATTACAGAACTATAAAAAAACCTATTTTTGATGAAGAGGGCCTGGTGATTGGTTTGTCTGGTATCTCCATGGACAATACCGAGCAAAAAAACCTTGAAGCTGAAAATAACGAACAAAAAAACTTACTTAATGCAATTTTAGATAATGTAGATGCCCATATTTATATTAAGGACACCAAACGATATTACAAATATGTAAATAGGCGCGTTGCAGCTCTTTTTGGCAAGCCGCCAGAAAGCATCATTGGAAAACGTGATCTGGATGTTATGCCCGCGAAATTAGCAGCAAAGCTTTGGAAAAACGACAAATTAGTCTTCGAAAGCAACAAAAAAATTATTATCAATGAAACCCTACTAGATGAAAAAAATAATCTTCATCATTATTTAAGTACCAAAATTCCATACAACATGAAAGGTGGTGCTAAAGCGGTTTTAGGCTTTTCAACTGATGTCACTGAGTTATATCAATTGAAAGAAAAGTTTGAGCAACTGGCAAATGTTGATGAATTAACACAGCTATACAATAGACGCTACTTTTTTGAAAACGCCAATAAAGAATTTAATCGAGCGAAAAGATACCAACAAGCACTTTCAGTTATCTCAATTGATGTCGACCACTTTAAGGCCATTAATGATCAATACGGTCACCCTGTCGGAGACCAAGTATTAAGAGAAATTGCCAAAGTCATTAATCCTACTATTCGGGATCATGATATATTTGCCAGGATCGGCGGCGAAGAGTTTTCAATATTACTGCCAAATACGACGAAGCAAGAAAGCCAAAACACCGCAGAAAGAATAAGATTGTTATTCGATGAAAAGCCCATATCCCTTGATAATAACTTAACACTGCCAATAAAAATAAGTTTAGGGATTTCAGTTAGAAAATCATCCGATAGTAGCTTTCAAGATCTTTACGCCCGCTCTGACATCGCACTTTATAAAGCTAAAGATTGTGGTCGAAACCACGTCTATACAATAGACTAAAGTTCGGTTTAACTTCTAGGTTATGCTGGCTACTCACTTTAAATCGCGCTTTACATAAAAATACCCACATTCACATTTGCTTGCCCTTGTGCTTTAACCTAAAATATCAGCATTATTGTTTTCCTAAATAAATCAAAAGGTTTCTCATGGCACAACCATTACCAGATAAATTCATTATGTCGATGAACCGCGTTTCGAAAGTGGTTCCTCCTAAGCGTACAATTTTAAAAGATATTTCACTTTCTTTCTTCCCTGGTGCAAAAATAGGTGTGCTAGGTCTTAATGGTTCAGGTAAATCAACGTTACTCCGAATTATGGCCGGTGTAGATACTGAATTTGAAGGTGAAGCAAAAGCGCTAGCCGGCACTAACATAGGTTATTTGCCGCAAGAGCCAATATTAGATGAAGCTAAAACTGTTCGTGAAATTGTTGAAGAAGCCGTGGCTGAAGTTAAAAATGCTATGGCGCGTTTAGATCAAGTATATGCTGAATACGCTGAGCCAGACGCTGACTTTGACGCTTTAGCAAAAGAGCAAGGTCAATTAGAAGACATTATCAATAGCCAAGACGGCCACAACATTGACAATGTTCTAGAACGTGCTGCTGATGCCCTTCGCTTACCACCTTGGGAGCAAAAAATTGCGGTATTAAGTGGTGGTGAACGTCGCCGTGTTGCCCTTTGTCGCTTATTGCTACAAAAACCAGACATGTTATTACTCGATGAACCAACAAACCATTTAGATGCAGAGTCTGTTGCTTGGTTAGAACGTTTCTTACATGATTATGCCGGTACTGTTGTTGCAATTACCCATGATAGATATTTCCTTGATAATGTTGCTGGTTGGATATTAGAGCTTGATAGAGGCCATGGCATACCTTATGAAGGAAATTACTCTTCATGGTTAGAACAAAAGGATGCTCGTCTAGAGCAAGAAAACAAGAGCGAAAATGCTTTACAAAGAACCATTAAGCAAGAGCTTGAATGGGTTCGTTCTAATCCAAAAGCACGCCAATCAAAAAGTAAAGCCCGTATGGCTCGTTTTGAAGAGCTTAATAGTCAAGATCATCAAAAACGTAACGAGACTAACGAACTTTACATTCCACCTGGTCCACGCCTAGGCGATAAAGTGTTAGATGTTAAAAATCTAACCAAATCATTCGGTGATAGAGTACTTATCGACGATTTAAGTTTTAGTGTCCCTAAGGGCGCGATTGTTGGCATTATAGGTGCAAACGGCGCGGGTAAATCTACATTATTTAAAATTATGTCTGGCGCTGAAAAACCTGATTCAGGTACGGTTGAACTTGGTGAGACTGTTAAACTCGCTAGTGTAGACCAATTCCGTGATGATATGGATGATAGTAAAACGGTTTACCAAGAAATATCTCAAGGTCATGAGATTTTACAGATTGGCAATTTTGAAATCCCTAGTCGTGCATATGCGAGCCGTTTTAACTTTAAAGGCAACGATCAACAAAAAATTATTGGCGAATTATCTGGTGGTGAGCGCAACCGTGTACATTTAGCCAAACTTGTACAAACTGGTGGTAACGTTTTATTACTCGATGAACCAACCAATGATCTTGATGTTGAAACTTTACGAGCACTCGAAGAAGCGTTATTAGAGTTTCCGGGTTGCGCCATGGTTATTTCGCATGACCGTTGGTTCCTTGATCGTATCGCCACCCATATTTTGGATTACCGTGATGAAGGACAAATCAACTTCTATGAAGGTAACTTCACCGATTACGAAGCTTGGCTCAAGAAAACTTATGGTCCTGCAGCAGTTGAACCACATCGTATAAAGTATAAAAAAATTGGCTAAACGGTTTTAGTCTACAATAATCTAAAGGCACCTTAAAAATAATTTAAGGTGCCTTTTTTTTAAAATAAAGCTATGCTAAATATACGACAATTACCAAATTGAAATGTAATGCAAAATCGACGTCAATTCACTCGGGTACTCTGCTCCATGAAAGCAAAGCTGACTATAGGCAATAGTCAGTTTGATACGAAAATACATGACATTTCATTAAATGGCGCATTAATCCATTTAAATAGCGAAGATATTCCCATCAAGCATCAATATGGAGTACTTTCATTTCTACTCGATCACACTGACATTGAGATAGAAATGAATGTTGCCGTTGTCCATCAAGCCAACTTTGAAGTAGGTTTACAATGTATTGCCATTGATATTGACAGTGTCAGTCTTTTACGACGTTTAATTGAACTCAACCTAGGCGACGATGAACAACTACATAAAGAATTGTCACAGTTATCTCATGATTAAGCTTTTACACTTCAAATAAATTTTCCCGATATTCAAAGGATTTACCATGAATCACCTTATTATTTCTTTTACTACCCATGATCGTACCGGCATAGTAAAGGTTTTATCTGACCTTATCTCTAAGCATAATGCCAATTGGCAAAAATCTAGTCTGCATCATATGTCGGGTATATTTGCCGGTGTTGTCGAAATTGCAGTAGCAGCAGAGAATGCACAAGCTTTATCTGATGATCTCGCGGCATTGCCTGACTTTAAAATGCACATCGAACACGCAGCTCAGAATAAGACAGCACCTGAGACGTTACTTATTTTAGAGTTAACGGCAAATGATAGATCTGGCATCGTAAAGGAAATTTCTTCAGCTATTCATCATCAAGGTGGTAATTTACTAAAACTGGTTAGTACACAAGAAAGTGCTCCACATTCAGGCCATGTGCTGTTTAAAGCCAAAGTGACAATTTCTACAGAGAAAAATAGTATTAATGACATGATCGCTGCGCTTGAAAATCTCGCTGACGATTTAATGGTTGATATTTCTCGCTAAAAATATCAATTAAGAACTGAGCTTATTAATTTCTCTGTAATTTGTAGTTGAATTAATTAGATTGAATCTGATGTAAAAATAAAAAGTTCGCATTTCTTACTTAACAGTGAAAGTAAGATAGCGAACTTTTTTAATGCCTTTAATTTATTTCAAATGAATTTTTATAACGCTAATTTCTTAAACTCTTTTGCAACCACTGATGCAGGCAATGGAATATAGCCATCTTTCTCAACAATTTTCTGCCCTGATTTTGATAACACCATTTTCATAAATTCTGCTTCCATAGGTGCTAAAGGCTTATTCGGGTGCTTATTAACATACACATATAAGAAGCGTGACAGCGGGTACTTTTTAGAAATTGCATTATCCATATTGGCTTCAATGTAGTTTTCGCCTTTTTTCGACAATGGCAATGCTCTTACACCCGACGTTTTATAACCGATGCCGGAATAACCGATACCATTGAGTGAGGCTGAAACGGATTGCACTACAGATGCAGAGCCAGGTTGTTCATTGACAGTGTTTTTAAAGTCACCTTTACATAGCGCTTTCTTTTTAAAGTAACCATAGGTACCAGAAACCGAATTACGACCGTACAACTGTACATCTTTTCCGACCCAATCACCGGTAAGTCCTAAATCCCCCCAGCGATCAACATCTTTATTGGCGCCACATTTACGGTTATTTGAAAAAATTGCATCAACCTGTTCAATACTTAGCCCTTTAATAGGGTTGTCTTTGTGAACAAACACAGCTAAAGCATCGATGGCGACTCTAACTGCGGTAGGTTTATAACCGTATCTTTTCTCAAACGCTTCAATTTCACGGGCTTTCATCTTCCTACTCATTGGGCCAAGATTAGACGTGGCTTCCGTTAAAGCCGGCGGTGCAGTTGAAGAGCCTGCTGCTTGTATTTGAACATTGACATTAGGATAAGTACGCTTAAACTCTTCTGCCCAAAAAGTCATCATGTTTGCTAACGTATCTGAGCCAACAGATGAAACATTGCCAGAAACTCCACTCACTTTCTTATATTCAGGTAAATCATTATCAACTGCATTTGCCGATAAATTGATAATAGTTGATAAACCAATTACGCCTAAAACACGTTTTAAACTCATGTTACTCTCCGCTGAGAACTTTAATTAATTTCAGTACACTATAGAAAGTGAATGTGACAATAATAAGTAAGGTATGTGACATTTATGTGACAAACTTGTTTTTACAAAAAATCAGAAACGGAAGCAATATAGTGAAGATTACTTATCCGCCTGAGCGCTAAAATAAATGATAAATTCGCTACCTTTTTGCCATTCACTTACTATTTCAAGCTCACCTTGGTGGTGATTTAAAACATGCTTAACGATTGCTAATCCGAGCCCAGAGCCACCTGTATCACGTGATCTAGACTTATCAATACGAAAAAAACGCTCAGTTAAGCGGTTAATATACTCAGATTTAATGCCAGGACCATTATCTTTAACGCTGAAGCGAATTTTATCGTCACGATACTCTAATACAATCTTAATAATTCCACCTGAAGGCGTATAAGCTATCGCATTTGAAATAATATTTAATAAGGCGCTTTTTAATTCGTGCTCATTACCTTTAATGACTATATTCGGTGCAATATCATGGCTGATGCTATGGTGTTTATCTTGATTTAACCATTGAGTATCCTCAACGATAGTTTGCAATAAATCTGATAAGTTAACTTGTTGGTGATTTTCCGCACCCACATTATTCTCTGCCTTTGAAAGAATTAATAATTGATCGACCAACCGGTCCATTCTTGAGACTTGAGTTTCGATGGTAGTAAATGCTTTTTGCCATTGAGGTGCGAGCGCACTTTCACTCATTTGCACCATCTCAACATAGCCCCTAACGACGGTCAGTGGTGTTTTAAGTTCATGGGATACGTTGGCAACAAAATCTCGGCGCATTTGATCTAATCGTTGTATTTTACTGACATCACGAGCGAGTAATAAAATTTGATCACTGCCATAAGCCATCATGCGCAATTCAAGCTGTAAATCATGGTTAATAGGAGAAATAATTAAGCAAGGAATGTCATAATTACCGCCATCTAGGTATTGGGCAAATTCGGGATAACGTATTAAATTATCAATACGTTGCCCAACATCGTTCGGCCATTGCACACCCAACAATTGTGAGGCTTTTTTATTACCCCACAAAATACTCAACTCAGTAGAAAGTACTATCGCCGCATCAGGTAATGCTTCGGCACCATCGCGAAATTTCCTAATACGCTCATTGAGCTGCTTTTGCTTTAAGCGTTGTTTGCGAATACGGCGATATAAGCCATCATATATGCGCCCCCAAATGCCACTTGCTTGCGGTGGTGATATTGACTTTCCTTGCCATAACCATTTAATTAATTTATATAAATGACTGTAATGCCATGCCAGTAAGCATAACGACACCACACTTATAAAAAGTAATGTTTGGCCAAAAAAATACCCAACAATGCCACTGAAAATGAGTAGGCTTATAATACGGCTAAAAAGCGTGCGGGCTGAGGTGCGAAAATACATAACTTAATTGATTAACCTGAAGGTTGGGTTTTGCCGGAAAAGCGATAGCCAGACCCACGAACTGTTTGAATAAAGTTCTCATGACCTTCGCCAGCAATGGCTTTGCGCAATCGTCGAATATGGACATCAACGGTTCTATCTTCAACATATACATTAGTACCCCAAACATTGTCAAGTAATTGTTCGCGGCTATAAACTCGTTCGGTATGGGTCAGAAAAAAATGTAATAAACGAAACTCTGTTGGACCTAAGTCGAGGCTTTTGTCATTAATAAATACCCGATGTGAAACAGGATCTAACTTAATGCCATGAAACTCTATTGTTTCTTCTAAGGAAGTAGGTGCGACACGACGAATGACCGCTTTAATACGAGCAATAAGTTCTTTCGGTGAAAAAGGCTTAGTGACGTAATCATCAATACCTGCGTCAAAACCTTTCACTTTGTCATCTTCATCAGCGCGCGCTGTCAGCATGATTATAGGTATAGCGCGGGTATATTCATTCTGTTTTAGCGCTTTGGCTAACTTTACCCCTGTACCACCAGGTAACATCCAATCGAGTAATATTAAATCTGGATAAGGCTCTTTGATTTTTGCTTGGGCTTGTTCAATAGTTTCTGCTTCGATGGCGTTGAAGCCATTTTGTTCTAATACAAAGCTGATCATTTCTCTGATAGGAGCTTCGTCTTCTACCACCAAAATCTGTCTATTCATGTATCCGTCCTAATAGCGTAAACCGTTTACAAACATTGTGATGAATAAATGTGACAGTTTTATGACAATATTCGAAGTATTGCTTAAAATCGCCTACAGAGTATTTTAAACTCAGCTATTGATTATTCTGACATGGCCGACAATATAATACCATTTCATATAAAGCTACGCCGCACTGTAAGGTAGTTTTAATTGAGCATACTAGCAAAACTATAAGCAAGAAAAAAGCCGCACAATGCGGCTTCATAAGATGGTTGGATATAATTATAGCAGCATTAAAGATGACTAGAAGTTATATTCAATTCCAACACCTAAATAATCTTCATCGGCTTCGCTATCCATGTCAAAGCTACTATAAAATGTATAAAGTTTGGTGCTTTGGGCTAATGAATAATCCGCACCGATGGTAATACCTGATTTATCATCACCGTCTTTAAAATCAGCTGCTTGATATTGGCCTTTAAAAGTGACTTTATCCATTTTATATTTAGCAGACACCATGTAGCCGTCCATTTCACCGCTACCGTCGACTTTTTCTTGAGTTTGTACCATCGCGCCTAATACAACGCCAGCGACTTTACCTTGCACACTAGCACGGGTAATGTCATAACCTTTTACATCAGAATCCATGGCAACAGAGGCAAATACTTTAGTTTTTTTCAGTTTCGCATCACCGTAGAATACCGCTAAAGAAACACCGTTGTCAGCATCTACAGCATCTTCAGCAATATAGGTTACGCCAACTTGAAAATTGTTAAATTTAGGTGATTTATAAGAAAGCGTATCAGCCATACGGTTTTCACCTTTCCATAAGTTTTTAATATCCCCGTTTAAATCACTAAACAAATCAATTTTGCCTTGTGATTGTTTTACCATGGTGTCATTTTTACCGAGTAATATCTCACCAAAGCTGCCAACTAAACCAACATATTGATTGCGGGCTGTGATGTTATCGTCACTGTCGCCATCTAAGTCAACTTGAAATTCAGCTTGATAGACAACCGTTAAGCCTTCACCTAATTCATGACTACCTTTTAAGCCAATTCGCGAAGCGTTACTTTTAATCTCGGTGAATGAACCTGCTCCTTCATCAGAAGATTGTAAAGACAGGTTAGCTTTACCATATACTTCCACATCTGCAGCGAATGCCGATAATGATAAAGAAGACAATAGCGCAACAGCGATTTTATTATATGAGTATTTCATCTTGATACCTTTTAAAAATTTACTATGCTAAAAATAATTGCGTCTATTTTGCCAAACCTATATGACATTTTTGTGACACGAAGCAACTAATTACTATCATTTTGGCATAATAAGTTACTAATGTTGATTATAACCGACAATCTGAGAAGTATTAATACTTTGTTAATAAGTAAATCAATGGTTTACTACATTTTAAACTAATCACATATTTGAAATTACTCTAAACTAAAATCAGAATAATATAAGTTAAGTGCTGCTAATTTTAAAAAAAAACTTTTAACCTTATGTAAAACAGCTAGAATCAAGAAATACTAAATAAAAGAAATATTTAATGAAAGCAACTAGTCTGTCACGAAAATTACTTACACGAGTACTGTCTTTTTATTTTGTATTGACGTTTATCGTCACTGGCGTGCAGATTGGCGCTGAGTATATAAATACAAAAAGCCATATTACCAGTGAACTGTTAACGCTCGAAAAAACCTTTAGCGGCAGTTTAACTCGTGCTGTTTGGGAACTTAATACTCAACAAGCTGAAGCGATCGCTGATGGCTTGGTTGCTATCCCAATGATAAAAGGCATTAAAGTAACAGATGAGAATAACCAAGTCATTGCACAGTTAGGCTTAACTGCGGCTGAAGGTAGCTTAAATCTTGAGTCGATTGACGATGAGCCTCATAACAGTGAATATTTTAACGTTAGTTCTCATAGCTCCGGTTTATTCGGCCACTCATTTCCATTAATTTTTGAATTTTCAGGCCGAACGACAAAAGTAGGCTCTGTTACCTTGCTATCAAGTAATGAAGTTATTTTTGATCGCATACAAGTGGGTATTTTCTTTCTTATTGGTAATGCCATGGTTAAAACTGCAGCGTTGGTATTATTGTTTTCCTTAGCGTTTTCCAACTTGCTAACTAATCCACTAAACGAGTTAACAGAACAAATTAATCAATTTGATATCGATGATCCTGAAGCGTCTAAATTACACATCATTAATTATGAAAATAATGAACTCAATATCCTGCAAAATGCTTACAATAATTTGATCGACGAATTAGTCACCTTTAAAGAGCAACTTGCGTTAGCGCAAAGTAAAGTTATATCCGCTTATAGTAAACTGGATGAGCAAAATTTAATGCTTGAGCAAGAGGTAGCTAGAAAAACCTCATCATTGAGCACCACGATGTTAAAAATGGAAATGCAACAGCGTGAGTTATTAGAACAACAAGGCAAACTGCAAGCAGAAAATACCCGAAGAAGCCTGACAGAAAAAACACTTTTAGAAACAAACCATGAATTAAAAAGCTCAATCATCGAATTAAATAAAGCCCAAGAGCGCTTACTTGAAGCTGAAAAAATGGCCGTTCTTGGGAAAATGTCAGCTGAAGTTACCCATGAAATTAACACCCCTATCGGTGTCAGTATCACCTCGATAACTTATTTAGCCGATTTATTAGCCGAACTTAAAAGCAATATCGATAAAAATAAGTTATCTAAACGTGTATTGAATGACTTTACCAGTAACTCTGAACAAGGTATGAACTTACTGCTAAATAACCTTACACGAGCTTCTGAATTAGTGACCAGCTATAAACAAGTAGCCGTTGATCAGATAAGTGATAAAATCCGTAAAGTAAATTTAGGTAAATATATTGATGAGATTATTCAATCATTACACCCTAAATTAAAAAAAACCAATCATGCCATTAAAGTAGATTGCCCAGAAAATGCAGAAATTTACTGTCACGCAGGCGCGCTTTCTCAAATATTTACTAACCTGATCATAAATTCAATTTTACATGGCTTTAAAGATATTAACCGTGGTGTCATTAATATTTCAGTGCAACTAAACGGTGAACATGTACATATTATCTATAAAGATGATGGCCATGGCTTATCTGAAGAACAATTAGAGCACTTATTTGACCCATTCTATACCACAGCTGGAAATCATGGCGGTACAGGCTTAGGTACGCACATTGTTAAAACATTAGTACATGACACTTTAAATGGTAGCCTGACAGCGCATTCTGTCTTAGAAAAAGGTCTCAGCTACCATATCAAATTTGATAATATGCGCTAAACAGCCTAATCGCTACTGCATTAATCTAAGGGGTGCGCGAACCGATTAAGTACGTTAATATAGCCGTCGTTTTTCAATTATTCGCCCACCGTTTTAGGGCATAGGATTATTTTAATGTGGTTTAAAAACCTATACTTTTTTGCCTTCACTCGCCCTTTTGATTGTTCAGAAGCTGATTTAGAGAGACAATTATCAGAAAATTTGTTTACTCCTTGTGCATCAACTGAGCAGTCACATTTTGGTTGGGTAAACGCTTTAGGTAAACATGGCGATTCGCCTGTTCACTCAGTTAACGGCAATTATTTATTATGCGCACGTAAAGAAGAAAAAATTCTCCCTGCTCCCGTTGTCAAAGATATGTTGGAACAAAAGGTCGCTCAATTAGAAGCTGAGCAATCTCGTGGCGCCACTAAAAAAGAGAAAGAGCAGTTTAAAGAAGATATCATTTTTGAATTACTGCCTAGAGCATTTTCTCGCTTTAGTGACACTCGCGCGTATATTAATTCGGTTCATAATATCATCGTTATTGACACTAGTAGTCGTGGCAAAGCAGAAGACTTTTTAGCATTATTACGTAAGTCACTTGGTACCTTACCTGTAACAACTCCTGCACCGGAAAAAGCTCCAGATGAAGTAATGACTGACTGGTTAGTAGAAAGTAACTTAGGCGCAAACTTCCAACTTGGTATGGAAGCAGAGTTTAATGCCTTAGGTGATGACGGCGCGATTGTAAGAGTTAAAAATCAAGACTTAACCAGTGAAGAAATTAAGGCGCATTTAGACGCAGATAAATATGTTGTTAAAGTCGCTTTAGAATGGGATGAGTCGTTATCGTTTATTTTATGTGACGATTTAGCCGTTAAGCGCTTGAAGTTTTATGATGTTATTCAAGAGCAAAATGATGACATTGACAGTGATGATAAAGTGGCAAAACTTGACGCAGACTTTGCACTTATGGCAGGTGAGCTTAACCGATTTATCGATCACTTATTAGCTGAGTTTGAACTTAAAGCCAGTGATTACTTAGAAAGTTAACGTCAAAATCAACTTTAAAGGGCGCTTGTTAGCGCCCTTTTTTATGATTCGTTTTCGAAGCTCTGAAGTCAGTATAAACTAAAAATTAAAACATCGATTTCACTTGTGACAATAATTCTATAAACTCTTTAGACTTCATGAAATTAGCATTAGGTAAAATGCCTTTTGCGGTATAATTTTTCAGTAGAGTATTACGAGTAGATTCACTTTTAAAAACCTCATGATAAACAGCGCCTGCTCGAATAAAATCTAGATAATGCGCTTTTTTGGGTAAGACAGTTAAATCACTCCAGTTTATGACTAACTCTGTAAAATCTTCAGAAAACCCCCAAGCTTTAATTACTTCGCCGCCAATTTTATTTGATAATTTTGCAATTGCTTGTTGCAAAAACGTAGGGTTTGCAAATACTTCAGGATGGCTCTCTGCTTCTGTTAATATCGGTAACACTCCGACATTATGAATAAGTGCAGCTAAAGTTAAGGTATCTAAACTGAAATCACACTGTTTATTTTTCTCCAAATATAACATCATTAATGTAATTGCCACTGAAGCAATATTGACCGTTTTATACCAAGAGTTTTGCATATGCTGAGAAATAACATAATTTTCAGAAACAAACATTTGTTCAACAGCCATCGCCGTGGCAATACTTTTTATTTGACTCAGCCCAATTCGAGTAACTGCTTGGGAAACAGATTCAACCTTAATTCTTCGACCAAAAGCAACACTATTTGCCACCTTCAGCATCCCTAAAGATAACGCAGGGTCATAGGCAATAATATCGCTCATTCTAGCTAAACTAGTTTCAGGGTTGTCCGCAGCTTGTCTAACTTTCAGCGCTATTTCTGGCAATGTTGGTAGCACTAATGCATCTTGTTTAATTTTTTCGATGAGTATGATGTAAAGTGCATTTTCAGCGCTCATGAACATTCCTTATTAGTAACTTAGCACCTTCAATAATTAATACAATACAGTGAATTATCGCTAAATAAAAGTCTGTTTTTTGAACATTTTAAAAAATTAAACAAAGGTAGTTTTCCAGTCATATTTATCGCAGTAAAGCAGATGAATTGTATTGATTAAGATCAAGGTTTAACAAAAAATACTTTCATCCGAATTTAATTTTATTGCTTTAGTCTTTCAGTTTACTGACTGAATACTCAATAAACTTTCTAACTCCTTATGAAAATCTTAATCGTATGTATATTCAGTAGCTTATATCGACTCACTGCGAGTAAACCATCTGCAACAATGCAATCATCAGATAAAATAGAGTCATCTATTAAGTTAAAGTTAATGATAACTTAATAATTATGGGCTGAAATTCTCAGGCTCAAAAAGAAAAGGAGCGCACTAAGCACTCCTTTATTAATTTGTACATGACTATTAGTAAGCTGCATGTATAGCTGGATAGCTATACAGAAATTGCGGCTTTAATATGAGGATGCGCTTGGTAGTTTTGTAATTCAAAGTCTTCAAAAGTAAAATCAAAAATGCTTTTCACTTCAGGATTAATCCACATTTTAGGTAAAGGCAATGGTTCACGTGACAATTGCTCATCGACTTGCTCGAGGTGATTTAAGTACAGATGCGCGTCGCCGAAGGTATGAACAAAATCACCAAGCTCCAAATCGCAAACTTGCGCTATCATCATAGTAAATAGAGCATAACTGGCAATATTAAACGGAACTCCAAGAAAAATATCAGCACTTCGCTGATAGAGTTGACAGCTTAATTTACCATTTAGTACATAAAACTGAAACAAGGTATGACATGGCGGTAATGCTTGCTTCCCAAGAGCTGCATTTGCTGATGGGCTGATTGATGTATCAGGCAATAAAGCGGGATTCCAGGCGGTAATAATATGTCGACGAGAGTCTGGATTCTGCTTCAAATCTGTAATTAATTGTGCTAATTGGTCAATAGTCTCACCATTTTGGCCTGGCCAGCTGCGCCATTGCACCCCATATACTGGACCAAGTTCGCCGTCTTCAGTAGCCCAATCATCCCAAATTTTCACGCCATTTTGCTTTAAATAAGCGATATTAGACTCGCCTTTGATAAACCATAATAGTTCATGGATGATTGATTTAAGGTGGCACTTTTTCGTAGTAACTAACGGAAAGCCTTTTGAAAGATCAAAACGCATTTGATGGCCAAATATACTTTTAGTACCTGTGCCGGTACGATCAGATTTTTCAACTCCTTCATCCCTGACATGGCGCATTAAATCAAGATATGCTTTCACTAGGTTTTCCTTTTTTACACTATTAATTAGAATTGATGATTGTTCGTAAACGAGCAACACGTAATAACAAAGCAAGACATAGATTTAATCTATTTGAATGTTTCGTTTTTAATGCTGTTATTAGTCGGTAAAATTATGCCATAAAAGCCTAGAAGGACAAAGCTAACTCAATAATAATTAAGATCGTTTACCACCAGATCATTTTTACTGCGACAAGTATTAAAAATAACGCGAAACCTTTCTTTAAGTAAGGCAAAGATAAATTAGCGCCAGCTTTAACTCCTAGTGGGGCAAATAAGGAAGAAGTTAAAACAATCCCTAGTAAAGCCGGTAAATAAATATAACCAATACTCCAGTCTGGTAAAGCACTTTTGCCAAAGCCAATCACCACGTAACCAATAGCACCAAAAAAAGCGACGACAATGCCGCTTGCTGTCGCTACACCGATGGCTTGGCGCATTGATAATGAGCAATACATTAAGATGGGCACTAAAATTGCCCCACCAGCAATGCCCATTAAACTTGCTAGCACGCCTGTAATCAAGCCAATTAATTGCAATATCCAGTTTGTCGGTAATTCGACAGTACGCTGTACTTTAATCGATAAAAACATGTAAGCGGCAAGAATAAGTACCGCACTGGCAAATATAATCGTTAACGCTTTTAATGAAAGTAAGCCGGCGATAATAGCGCCAAGTAAAGCACCTATAGCAACGGTTATGACTAATTTCTTTGCTATTGGCCAAGGAATGTTGCCATTTTTATGATGTGCAAATGCTGCTGAGGTCGAGGTAAATATTATCGAAGCTAATGATGTTGCAAGTGCCATAGGGAAGGCCAACTCTGCACTGATACCTAATAAGGGTAATAAATACACTAAAACCGGCACAATGATCAGCCCACCGCCGATCCCTAACAGGCCGGCAAAAAAGCCAACTATTGCGCCTAATAAACCACAAGCTAAGAAAACACTAATAAACATTTAATTCACTTAAATCATAATGGTGTAAAAATATAAACCCGTTATTGTAATTTTGCATGAATAAAGTCACCCAACCCAAGACCCACTAGTTCTTTATGCATATAACTATGTACATCTGCGGTATTAGTTAACTTTAAAACTTCAGTTAATAATGTTTGTAACTTACGATACTCAACATGCCTGATCACCCATTTAACTTTCGCAAGGCTATGTGCACTCATACTTAATTGATTATATCCCATTGCGATGAGTAAAAGCGCCCCCGCAGGTTCATTGGCCAATTCTCCACAAATACTTACCGGCAAGCTTAACTTTTCACTCTCTTGAGCAATATAGTGCAAGGCACGTAAAACAGCGGGATGATAAAAATCATATAAACTTGCCACTCGACTATTGTTACGGTCAACGGCTAATAAATACTGCGTTAAGTCATTACTACCAACAGAGAAAAAGTCTACTTTTTTAGCCAAATCTTCTAACTGAAAAAGCACACTAGGCACTTCTAACATCACACCCACTTTAGGTCTTGGTAAAATAGCCCCTTCATCACATAACAATTCAGATTTAAGCTCATAGTAAGCTTGATTAATCAAACTAATAGCTTCATCTACTTCTGTGATACTAGATATCATAGGTAACATTATAGACAAATTGCCAATGCCGTAATTTGCCCTAAGCATGGCACGAATTTGCAACAAGAAAATCTCAGGATGATCTAATGTTATACGGATCCCGCGCCAGCCAAGAAAAGGGTTTGCTTCAATAATAGGAAAATAAGGTAAAGACTTATCACCACCAACATCTAACGTTCGCATGGTCACGGGTTTTGAGTCAAATGATGTTAATACATCTTTATATAACGCAGTTTGTTCTGTTTCAGATGGAAAGCAGCTGCGGTTCATAAATGGAATTTCAGTGCGATATAGACCAATACCATCAGCGCCAACATTTTGAGAATACTCAAAGCCTGCGGTTAAACCGGCGTTTATTAATAAGCTAACACTATGTCCATCAGTTGTACTGGCTGGTAGATGCTCTGCTTCTTCCACTTGTGCTTGTAGAGCAGTTTCTGCCGCTAAAATATGCTGATATTCGCTTATGAGCGCATCGCTCGGAGTAATATAGAGCTGGCAAGCATAGCCATCTAAAATCGCATTTTGCTTGTCCAATTGGCGAATAGCGAGATAGTCAACACCCATTATTGCTGGAATGTTCAATGCTTTGGCTAATATAGCTGTATGTGAGCTATTTGAGCCTGTAATAGAGACTATACCGATTAAGCCTAAGTGTTGGTGCTCAGCCACCATAGTGGCGCTTACATCTTCAGCCACAAGAATAAACTGCTTAGGCTTTGGTTGTTCTTGTTCAACAACCTGTTGCATGTTATTTAATAAACGATTACCTAAGTCTTTAATGTCATAAGCCCGTTCACGCAGATATTCGTCATCTAAGGCTTCGAACTGCATGACATAACCATCGACAACCAATTTTAAAGCACTTTCTGCGCTCCAACCTTTTTCAATGTTGGCTGTAATCTCCCGAGTAAAGTTGTCACTATCAAGTAACTGCTTATAAACATCAAAAATATCAAGACTGTTGTCGGTAATTATTTTTTTTAACTGTTCACTCATTTGGGTAAATTCAGCAACAGTTCGTGATCTTGCAATTTCAAACGTTGACAATTGCTGATCACAATCAATAACTTTGCTGACTTGTATTACTGACAAATCAGCTTTTGGATGCACCACCATCATTTCGCCTATAGCGATACCCGCGGAGCCTCCGATACCAACAAGGCTTTTGCAATGGCGCTGATTATTGTTGGACAGCTCAATCATGCCTTGTGCTTCCACACTTGCTAAAGCAGTTGCTAATTGGGCTGATAATGTAACTAGAAATGCTTCTTCATTTTCATTAAAAGTTCGAGCATCTTCCTGTTGAACCGTTAAGACGCCTAACACTTTGCGCTGGTGAATAATTGGCGTGCCTAAAAACGCTTTATAATGATCTTCTTCAACCTCAGGGGCATGAATAAAATCAGGATGTTGTTGAGCGTTAGCAATATTTATAGGTTCTTCACGTTGACCTACTAAGCCTATTAGTCCTTCAGTAAAGCCGACACTTGTTCGACCAAAGGCATTCTCGGCTAAACCATTTGAGGCCATTAAAATGAAGTGTTGATTTTGATGATCTGCCAAATAAACTGAACAGCATTGAGTTGCAAGGGCACTTTTAATCTGACTAACAAGGCGCATTAAAGCTTGGTCAAGCTCTGAAGCCTGGCTAAACTCTAGAACAATTCGGCGTAAAATAGTCAGCATCACAGTCCCTTTTATTAAGTTTGATATTAGTGCAATCACGCAACTGATGATAAAAATCAGTATGGTTGGGTTTATGCTTTACGGAATCAGCGCACATCACTGAATTAAACTATGTCATCCATATTCATACTTAATTCAATAATTTTAAACTAAATAGCTCACCGGAGTGAGCTATTTTTTAAGACATATTAATAATCTAAGGCGAACAAAAATCAAGCTCGACGTCGGCGACGCTCTTGGCGATAACTAGGCATTGCCGCTAAAGCAAATTCCTTCATCACCTTGCGATATACCTCGCGTTTAAACGACACAACTTGTCTTACTGGGTACCAGTAAGACACCCAACGCCAGTCGTCAAATTCAGGGTGACTTGAATGCAATAAATCAACCGCAGATTCTGGTGCTGTAAGCTTTAGTAAAAACCACTTCTGTTTTTGACCAATACAAACAGGTAAGCTTTCGTGTCTAATTAACCTTTTTGGTAATTTATATTTTAACCAATGCTTAGTGGTCGCTACAATTTTAACATGCTCAGGTTTTAAACCAACTTCTTCGTCTAATTCCCGATACATTGTTTGTTCTGCAGATTCACCCTCGTCAACCCCACCTTGTGGATATTGCCAAGAATGCTGACCAAAACGCCTTGCCCAAAATACTTGTCCCCTGTCATTGATTATTACTATGCCGACGTTGGCTCGGTAGCCTTCGGCATCTATCACAGGAACTCCTGACAGCATTAAATAATGCTTTGATTCTTCCACACTCTGCACTTTTGGGCAAACATTTATTAACAGAAATTGTCACTAAATGTCAGTATTTACTTTGTTTTTGTGACTACAAACCTTACTAAATAAAATTACAAGACATAATTGCCTTGCTCAAAACTACTTTGCTGAATGATAATATGCCAAACAAAACAATATTATTAAAAAGGTAAATGTTGAGTAACAGTAATATACCTAAAAGCGAAGCTGAGTTACTCGAACGCGCGCAAAACCTTGCCGGTATGACTTTAGGAGAAATAGCCGACTCGATTAATGTCGCTGTACCTAAAGATCTTAAACGCGAAAAAGGCTGGATTGGTTTATTACTTGAACAAGTTTTAGGCGCTAGCGCAGGCTCTAGACCTGAACCTGATTTCCCTCACTTAGGCATTGAGCTAAAGTCATTACCGATAAATTGCCAAGGAAAGCCGTTAGAAACTACATTTGTTTGTGTTGCCCCCTTAACTGGGTTAGTCGGAGCTAGCTGGCAAACCAGTCATATTCGCAATAAACTCGCTAAAGTGTTGTGGATACCTGTGATATCAGAACGAAGCATTCCGGTTGCAGAGCGAATTGTAGGCACCGCTTTTATTTGGTCACCTTCAATGGAAGAAGAGCAATTGCTTGCTTTAGACTGGCAAGAGCTTACTGATATGATTGTTTTAGGTAACGTGGAAAATATACACGGCAAACACGGACAAGTTTTACAATTAAGACCAAAAGGCGCTAACAGCCAAGCAAAAACACAAGCATTTAATCGTCACGGTCAACCATTTATGACTTTGCCACGAGGCTTTTATCTCAAAACGAGTTTTACTCAAGCCTTGCTGAATAAGTATTTAAGGATCAACTAGTAAACAACTTTTTCCCAGCATTTATAACTGAAAATCGTAGGATAAAATCGTAGCTAAAAATTTCAATTTACGCTATAAATACAACATATGATATTTGTTAGGTAATACTAATTTCCATGAAGTTTGGTAATAAATTTGATCGTTACATAGCCGTTTTATTTTTCGTGACTATTGTCACGGTTATTTTGACGTCTTATTTTACCCTCAAAGACATTATTAACAGTCATAATAAACAAGTACAAAGCGCTATTACCCCACTATTTTCGTTAATCACAAGTGAAATACTACGACCTTTAAACGTGGCAAATTTCATGGCTCACAACCAATTTATTATCGACTATGCCAGCAAAGATGAGATTGATAAGGAATTTATTGCGGATTACTTAAGTAGAATCTCTAAATCATACAATATGTTAGCGTTTATCGCCTTAGAGAAGCATAACCTTATGCTCGACTCAAATTCCAAAGAAAGGTTATTAAATAGCAAAGAAGCAGAGTGGTATCATCGCCTAAAAGATTTACCAGGTGAGCAGTTTAGTGATATAGGAAACAGTGAAGATCCACACTTATACTTCGATAATAAAATACGTAACAAAGACGGCGAGTTTATCGGTTTTACCGGCGTTGCCATCGACCTGAATTATTTCGCTAGCAAATTCAAAGAATACAGTGAGCGCTTTGGTTTTGAGTTGTTTTTTGTTGATAGCAATAACATCATCACCTTATCTTCTAATAGCATCATGAGATCTGAAAGCCATCACAGGAAAGATCTGATCACTAGACTCAGTGATTTACCTTGGCACCAATCACTAATCAAAAACAGTAAAGTTGACAAAAATTTAAGCTCTGAATTTGTCTACAATACCGAAGATGGCTTATTAATTTCTCAGATGCCAATTCAAGAATTAAATTGGCGTATGTTTATTGTGTCTCCACCTGCTGTTGAACAAAATGAGTATTGGAAAATATTTATCGGTCGATTTTTGCTGTTTTTCTTTATTGCGGTTATTTTTTACCTGGTACTTTTAAATAGCATTAGTTACTTAAAAAATCGCTTAATTACACATTCTGAAACTGATTACCTTACGCAGTTACCTAATCGCAGTCATATACATTCCCGCTTTGATACCATAGCAAAAAATAACAAAAACCTTTGTGTGGTGTTAGCTGATATAGATAACTTTAAAAATATCAATGACACCTATGGCCATCTCGTTGGTGACGATGTGTTAAAGATAGTATCTGAGCAATTGTCTTACACATTACGTAAAATAGATGTAGTTGGCCGTTGGGGTGGAGAAGAATTCGTGATGTTGTTACCAGAAACATCAGCCGAACAAGCTCTTATTATAGTAGAGCGCATTAGAAATAATATTGCCGCTATATCTTTCCCTATTTCAACAACTAGCGGAACATTTACCACCACCATTAGCTTTGGTATATGTGAATTATCCCTAAAAGATAAAAACATTGAAGATTATATTGAAGGAGCTGACAAGGCTTTATATGAAGCTAAAAATAATGGTAGAAATCAAAGTGTTATTTTTAACTAATGCCCTTAAGTAAGCACATTTTTATTTAAATCACCCTTTACTATGTAATTTTACTGTTTGGCTGATACTAACGCTGTCGTTGCTCGCAATTGATTGCCACTGTGTATTAGCCGCTTCTAAACAAATAAACTCATCTTCTCCAGCTTGATGGACATCAAGCATGCTTTTAGCCTCTTTACCTGGGTTCCATAAAACCCACTGTTGACAACCTTCACTACTCACCTCAATTTCTCGCTGCCATTTGTGATCAATAATAATCATGGTGTCACTATTATGATAAATACGATCAATGGGGCCTGCGCAGCTTTTTAATGCCGAAACATTATTGTTACTGTCGTTAATCGGTTGACCCAACTTGTCTTCAAATTTAAGGCCATTTAAGGCTGGGATGTCTGTTTGACTTGGCGCACTAACACAAAAATAGCTGTGTAATGCCCCCGTATATTCTACTGGTCGTGCAGAAAGGTTTTTCATAGTTAACGTTTGTTTAAATGATTCGCCAAACATTAACGTTTGCTTTAATTCAAATGCAGTTGGCCAGAATGGTGAAAGGTTTTCCCCCTCTAGTGATAACAATATTTCAACTCCAGACTGAGATATCTTTAAATCAGCCAGCTGCCATTGGCTTTGTCTAGCAAACCCATGATTACTGACTGAGCTGACTTCACCATTTGGCAATTTCACATTGCCACCAAACCAAGGCCAACAAATGGGAATTCCACCTCGAATAGCTTTGCCTGCGCTAAATTGACTATCGTCACTAAGCCAAAATACTGCTTGCTGGTCAATAGGTTGCCAACTGAGTACTTGCCCACCATATAAGCTAACCGACCCCTGTCCTGTTGTATGCTTAAATCGTAAGGCTTGTAGCCCATTAGCAAGTTCATACTGCTCAACTTTACCGAATTCATTTTCTAATAATATTTTAAACATTTAGTTAACTCTTTCCTAACAATAGAACTTGCGATAGTGCATCGAAAAATTTCATATCCAGTTTACAATATTTTAGGTAATAAAAACCTTGGATGAAAGCATTAAAGTTTACGCCACTTTAATCATACAAATAAAAAAGCCACGTAAAAACGTGGCTTGGTAAACTTATAGCTTTTGAAGTTTTACCCTTATTTGATATAGCCTTTAGGCATATCACTTTTCGTGTTGTAGCGGTCACGCAATGCATCTTGGCGACTTTCAGTTGAATACTCTTTACCTGAAATCCACATTTTGCTTACTTTTGAGCTTAATTCGAATGGGTCAGCACTCCATAAAACTAAATCAGCAGTTTTACCGACCGCAATTTTACCACTATCAAGGTTAAAGGCTTCAGCAACATTGGCGGTAACTGATGCTAACGCGGCTTCAGGCGTTAAACCATTGGCAATAGCATTACCTGCATCGAAACGAAGTTGATAAAGATTATGAGTATCCCCACTAACTGTTAGCGCTACAATTACGCCAGCTTGGCTTAACTTTCCAGCATTTTCAAGCGAGGCATGCAAAGAATCAAAACTACCCGGTAAGTTCTCTAGTGCCGCCATAACAACCGGCACTTTTGCTTCGGCTATTTTGTCAGCAATTAACACTGCATCGGCAGCACCTACTAACACAAGATCTAATGAGAATTCTGCTTTAAGCTTTAACAATGCCAGTAAATCAGTTGCACGGTCAGCATAAGCCACTAGCGCTTTTTCACCACTTAGCAAAGCATTAATCACTTGGTCTTCACGACTCGGCTCTTTTGCTTCTTTTTTATCTTTCTTGTCTTTCGTTTTAGCTTTAGCTAACGCTTTAGTTGCATCTTCAAGTTGCTCATGAAGTTTTTGCAATGACAAAGCACGAGAGCCCTTGCTTTTAGCACCTAAATCAATAATGACGTTATGATTGCTTACGCGCACACTATCAAATTCTCCAGACAAGTCTGCAACAAAAGTTTGACCTTTAAACATATCGTCACCACCACGTGGGACAACAACATTGCTGGTAATGCCACCCTTACGGCTATAAGCAATAGCGCTAGAACGAGGGTTAAAAGCTAAACTAGCATCGAAGGTTATATCTGCTTTTTTGTCACCCGCATCTCGGCTACGAGACACTGCGCTAACTTCAACTAAGCCCAATTGATTCATCGAACCAATAAAGCCAGGAGTTAAGATTTTACCTTCAGCGTCGATAGTAACATCAGCATTAACAGTTTCTGGGTTAATAGCGATAACTTTACCGTTTTCAATAACAACGGTGGCATTTTCAAGCACACCTTGCGCTGTAACTGTGTGTACTGTTGCATTAGTAATTGCAAAGCTTTCAGCAAAACTAGCTGAAGAAGTCGCTAGTGCCAAAGCAATCAGCGATGATTTAAATAATTTTAAATGCTGCATTTTTTTCACCTTACCTTTGACCTAACAAGAAATCACTTTTCGCTTGATATTTTTCATCAAAACGATCATAAACTTTCGCACCATCAACAAACACTTGCTCAGCTTTTGCATAAACACTAAATGGGTTTTGATTCCAAATAACGACATCTGCATTTTTACCAGATTCCAAGCTACCTGTTTTCTCAGCTACACCTAAAGACTTAGCAGCATTTGATGTGATCCATGTAATTGCTAATTCAGGGGCTATATCAAAACCATTTTCGTTGGCTCGGTACATAACCTTGCCTGCTTCTTGGTTTAAGCGCTGAATAGTAGTAGCTGAATCTGAATGTACAACAGCACAAGAATTCTTAACCGCATCTACAATCGCAACATTTTCGTGCACCATATCGTAGGCTTCCATTTTGAAGCCCCACCAATCTGGCCACATTGCTGCACAGTTACCATTTTCAGCTAGTGTATCGGCAATTTTATATGCTTCAATGGCATGATGGAATGTACCAGACTTATAATTAAATTCTTTACCTAGGTCGATCATCATCGCCATTTCTTCTGCTTTGTAGCAATGGTTATGAATTAATATGTCGCCATCTAACACGCCTTTTAAAGTGTCTAGCTCGATATCACGAACCGGCGCAACAGGATTTTTACCTGCAGCATAGTCACTTTCATACTTTTCCCAAGCACGTTTATATTCTGTGGCTTCAGCCCAAGCCATTCTATAGCCTGCCATATTGCCCATACGTGTTGATGGTAATATTTTGCGACTGCCGTAAACACGTTTTGGATTTTCACCACAAGCCATTTTTAAGCCATATGGTGCTTCTGGAAACTTCATACCTTGCATAGTGTGACTTGGTACGTTACGTAAAGTTACCCCTCTACCACCAAATAAATTGGCTGAGCCTGGTAAAATTTGTAATGTAGTAATACCGCCAGCTCGGGCAGCTTCAAAACCTGGGTCTTGTGGCCATATACTATGCTCAGCCCAAACTTCAGAAGTATTTGGTGAACTCATTTCATTACCATCAGAATGAGATTCTACTGACGGACTTGGATAAACACCTAAATGTGAATGCACATCAATAATACCCGGAGTAATCCACTTACCATCGGCATCAATCACAACGGCATCACCGGCAGTTAAATCTTTGCCAATTTTTTCTATTTTACCATCGACCATTAATACGTCGGCATTATCCATACGACTGCCAGTACCTGTTAATACCGTTGCATTTTTTATTAATGTAGTTTGCAAAGGTAGTGCTTTATAAGTACTTGGGTATGGGTTTTTATTAATTACTACTTTTTCGTCCTGCTGTTCACTTTGCAAACAGCCAGTTAAGGCAACAGAGAGTGCTGCCATAACTAACGATGGGAGAAATTTTTTCATAAAAATATTCCTGTGTTATACATTGCAGAAAAACATTATGTTATTCAGTCAAATTTGTATGTGCATCTTATTATAGTTAGTAACAATATTATGAATTGCCTTTGACAACAAGGTAGACATCAGGAGGAGTTAGGTAATTGCGTTGAACGGTCAACTATCTGCGACAAATGTAATTAGATAACTTTATTGAGATTGTAGATTAAAGTTCAAAATCACCGAAGTCTATATCACGAGTGTTTTCGATGTGGATTTTACTAGGAGAATCAAGCAAAGAAGCTTGTTTATTTTCAACAGTGACTTCTGCTACTTTCACTTTTGCGGGTTGAGTTTTACGCTTTTTGCGCTGCTGACAACGCTTGATGACTTTTTGACGCGCGTTAGAATCAAGTGATATCCAATCTAAGCGTTCGTCTCGGGTACGAAAGCAACCTGAGCATTGGCCTTTGTCATCAGACTGACAAATACCAATACACGGACTAGGGACATCAAAAAATTCTAACTGCATCTGATCATTCTTTGTTTAAATTGAATTAAGTAAAGCCATTGGGTATAGCCCTTTAAGTATATACCCAATTCAAACTTAGTTAGGAGTTTAACCCAATTTATCACTGGCGATGTGGTAATCAGGGTCTTCAATGACATTGATTTCAACTAAGCTACCAGCTTTAGTTAGCAACTGAGTACATTCTTTGCTTAAATGTTTCAAATGCATTTGCTTACCACGACTAATATAGCGCTCAGCTAAAGTATCAATCGCTTCAATCGCTGAGTGATCAGCTACTCGTGAATTTTTAAATTCAACAATAACGTCATCACTATCGTTTTCCATATCAAATTGCTCTAAAAAGCTCGACACTGAACCAAAAAACAATGGCCCATTAACGTCATAAACTGTTGAACCTTGAGCGTTTATTGAACGGTGAACGATGACATGTTTGGCATGTTCCCAAGCAAATACTAATGCTGAAACGATAACACCAACAACTACCGCAATCGCTAAATCAGTAGCGACAGTGACCGCTGAAACTAAAATAATAACAAAGGCATCAGCTTTTGGCACTTTGCCTAAAATTCTAATACTCGACCATTCAAAAGTACCAATAACAACTATAAACATAACACCCACAAGCGCGGCAAGTGGAATTTGCTCAATTAAACCTGAGGCAAATAATATAAAACCGAGCAAAGCAAGTGCTGCAGTAACGCCCGACATGCGACCTCTACCACCAGAATTTACATTGATCATTGATTGGCCGATCATCGCACAACCACCCATACCACCAAAGAATCCAGTAACAGTATTAGCCGCACCTTGAGCGATACATTCTTTATTACCTTTACCGCGAGTACCGGTTAATTCATCTATCAACGTTAATGTTAATAATGATTCTATTAAACCAATAGCAGCAAGAATAAGCGCGAAAGGTAAAATAACTTGCAGTGTTTCAAAATTAAATGGCACGCTAGGAATACTAAATTGCGGTAAGCCGCCAGCAATTGACGCCGCAGGATCGTTAGTCATATCACGTACAAAATCAACCACTGTACGTGCGTCTAAATTAAGGCTTTGAACAAGTAAAGTGACAACAACAATAGCAACAAGTGAAGATGGTACCGCTTTGGTCAATTTTGGTAAAAAGTGGATAATCGCCATAGTTAACACGATTAAACCAACCATTGTCATCATCTGGCTGCCTTGCATCCAAGCTAGAACTCCATTTTCATCAGTAACTTTAAATTGCCCCAACTGGGCAAGAAATATCACAATAGCGAGACCATTAACGAAACCAAGCATTACAGGATGGGGCACTAACCTGATAAATTTACCCAATTTGAATAACCCAGCTAAAATTTGCAGTAACCCAGTTAATACTACAGTGGCGAATAGATATTCAACGCCATGAATGGCAACTAAACTCACCATAACAACAGCCATAGCGCCAGTAGCACCAGAGATCATGCCTGGACGACCACCAAATATAGAGGTAATTAAGCCAACCATGAAAGCGGCATATAAGCCTACTAAGGGTTCAACACCCGCAACAAAAGCGAATGCAACAGCTTCAGGCACTAATGCTAACGCCACTGTTATGCCCGACAGGACATCATTTTTTAAATTTGCCGCTTTACTGGCGTGTAATTCAAACATTATTTTCTCTACTTTGATTAGAACATGAGATACACAAGCGTTCGAAATGACCCGCTCGTATTGAAATATTTTTTGTTTTATACCCGAAATGCCTTAAGGATAAGCAATCTGAACGCAAATCGTTATCTTTCGGGGCTTGAAGGCGGCAGAATACTATAGATAAACCAGTGAAAAGTCAATATTTGCTCATAAATACACCAAGGTTTTCAAGTAAATATGAACGTATAAAATCTTTCGTTTTCTGTTTAGATAAAACTAATTACGATTAATAATTGACTCTCGTTCACTTAAAAAAGCTTTAATTTCATCACGAGATCCTAAGATATGCTGCTTCAGTAATGCAACTGCTTTTTCAACATCACGGGCTTTACACAAGGCTAAAATTTCATTGTGCTCAGATTCTGCTTTCGAAATACCGCCAGCCCAGAGTAAATGCATGCGAATGTAACGATCAGCATTCTTATTGAGGCTGTTCACCAACTCTTGTGTTTGGGGCCTTTCAGCACGAGAATATAAACAGTTATGATAATCAGAATTAAGTTCACTCCAAGTATTAGCTGCATTCTCTTTACCTAACGCAGTATCAAGCTTTTTAAGTAATTCGGTCGCTTCTTCGAGTTTTTCACTGCTCAGTCGTGGTAATGAGTTTGCTAATAGATCAGCTTCAAGCATTGCACGCAGTTCAAATAATTCATCAACTTGATCAGCATTTAGCTCTGTCGCCGTTGCTCCTTTATGAGGTTCAAAGGCGACTAACCCTTCGCCTTCAAGTTGAAGTAGTGCTTCTCTAACAGGAATGCGACTAACATTTAACTCACTCGCTAGTGCTGCTTGTCTTAAAGGCTGCCCTGCTTTTATCTCACCACTTAATATTTTTTCTCTAAGTGTTTCAACAACTAACTGAGTTCTAGTTTTGTATACAATACTCATATCGGGCTTCCTAAAATAGTTAACGCTATTATAGGGATCCTAGCGATAAACACAAAAACATTAGGTCAATAACTTACATTTTTGTAATAAATTACAACAATGTTGATAAATTTACTGTCGACATACTTAGCTTAGTTGCTTTAATAGAATAAGGCAGGAAATTCACTCGTGGAAGTATTTGTTAGGTATACAAGAATAGTGAAATAAGTCATTTCAAAGAGGATATCCCCCCTTACTTAAGATAAGGAAGTATTTGACTCTATTTCTATAGATTGGTCATCATTTTGCTCTAAAGGCACTTTGACAATAAAGCAACAGCCCTGCTCATTTGAGTCAATATTAATTTGACCGCCAAGCTTGGAACTTACTAAATTGTAGACAATATTCATACCTAAACCTGAACCACCATGACCTCGCTTTGTTGTTACAAATGGGTCAAATATTTTGTCTTTAATTTTAGAGTCTAAACCTTTACCGTTATCTTTATAAATTAGGGTAAGAAATTCATCATCCAGCTTAAATTCAATACTAATCTCACCATCTTGTCGATTTTCAAAACCATGAATATGAGAGTTAGTTAAAAAATTAGTTAATATTTGATTCCATGCACTCGGGTAAGTCACCAAGTTAATATCATCATCTACTTGGATGTTAATTATATAGTTTTTCTGTTTAAATAATGTTCTTACTGTATTAACAATATCTTTAACATGTTGTGCAATATTGATATTAATCTTCGGATCAGTATGTTGTTCAACAGCAACTGATTTAAAACCACGGATTAACTCAACCGCTTTATTTAAACTGCGCTCAATAATTTTTTGATACTCATCAAACATATTTAAGCTGAGTGCTAATTGTTTTTTCGTTAAGCTTGAATCCGCTAATCCTTGATTCAATTCAGCTACTTGCTCTTTTAAAGCACTAACAGATGTGACACAAATACCTAAGGGGGTATTAACTTCATGAGCGACACCTGCAACAAGTTGTCCTAGCGATGCCATTTTCTCAGACTGCACAAGATGATCTTTAGCTAAGGTTAAATTATCCAGTGACTCTTGAAGTTGTTGGTTACTTTCAGCAAGTTTAGCAGTACGTTCATAAACTTTAATCTCTAAATCACCATTAAGGTTAATTAAAGCATTCTCAGCATCTTCTAATTGGATAATATCGTTTTTTAAGGTCAAACGCATATCGTTGATTGCTGATACTAATTCATCTAGCTCATCGGTTTTTTTACTACGATTTTCGAGGAATAGTGGTGTATTAATATTTTCACTGTTCATCGCTTTAGAATACTGAGTAATGCGATAAAGGTGGCGGGTGATTAACCAATGAACAATAAAGAACGTACAAATGGCCACAATAAAAATTTTAATAAATTCAGAAGTTAATATAAAACCTGCTCTTTGCCATAATTGTTGATAAATATCTTCATAGTCTGCGGAAACTACGAGTGTGCCTATAACATTACCTTCAAAAGCGATGGCGTACTCTTGTATTTTTTTCGCGTCGACTGTAACATCACCCGCTTGGTATACCTTACCAAAACTGGTGGTTATTTTTACATATCGAATATCAGGCAAGCGTTCAATACCGCCAATTTGTTGTTCCACTAGCGGTTCGTTAAAATCCCATAAACTTGTCGAAATTGACTGATTAAAACTCGAATCAATATCATTAAAGCGATCGTCTAATGATGAAACTTCAGTTTGAAAATCTACATATATTTGAATTAACGTTGAACAAACAGATAAAAAAGAGCTGCACAAAAAGATATAAACAAAGACTCTACGGCTAAGTTTACTATTAAAAGCACTTTTAGTTTCTTTAGTTTTATCCACGAATTATTTTTATCATTTTAATAATACTTATTTACATCCTATCACTATTAAAATAGTAGAGTGCAATAAAGTCAAATTGCAAAGCCATAATTTATAAATAAAAATCAGATTTTAATCACGCTCATTGAGTTTAATTTGTCTAATTAAGCTAATTGACCTTCTGTACAATTAGTTATTCACTTATATTTGAGGCCTTGTCCGATTTTCGCTAGTCATTTAATTTACCTAGGGTATGATTTAAAAAATAATGAAATATGTAGAAATAAAATATGTTGAGTATTGAGGTTTGCGAAAGTGCCAGGTTAAGTCGAGATGCTCGTTTTGATGGTAGATTTTTTACTGCGGTACTAACAACCGGTATTTTTTGCCGACCTATTTGCCCTGCTCGTCCACCCAAACCTGAAAATGTTACTTATTATGAAAATGCCGAATTAGCTCAACAATCGGGCTTCCGTCCATGCAAACGTTGTTTTCCACAATTAGCGCCAAACTTACCTTTACCGAGAAAAATAAAACAAATCACCCAAGCATATTATGAGAATAGCTACAGCTTACAAAAGTGCGCTAAGCAGTTGGCTATCAGTGAAAGGCAAATTCGTCGCCTATTTGTGCAATATTACGGTTTGCCACCGAGTGAATTCTTCCATCAGCAACGTTTATTACTGGCTCATAAACTACTGATATCGACATCATTAAGTATCACAAACGTAGCGTTCGCAGCAGGTTTTAATAGTATCCGAAGGTTCAATGAGGTGATAATGCAGACCTACAAGACGACTCCTAGCGAGATAAGAGGTAATAAAATTATCAGCTCCGATCAGCCAGTGACTATTTTACTGCCATACAAAGCACCATTTGATTGGCCATTAATGTTAAGTTTTTTTCGCTCAAGACAAATGAGCAACATTGAAGATATAACGACAGAGCATTATTTTCGTACCCTTGACCTAGAATCTTGCCGAGGATGGCTAAAAGTAAGCCATCATCCAGTTAAAAACGCTTTAAACTTAACCGTTAAATTAACTGATTATAGTTATTTGCATCAAATTATTGTCCGTGTTCGTCGGATGTTTGACCTCGATGCAGATATGCAAATTATTCATCAGCATTTAACTGCACACCCGAAACTAGCGCAAGTTATTGAAAAGTTTCCAGGCTTAAGGTTACCGGGTTGTTGGGATATTTTTGAATTTTCAATTAGAGCCATCTTAGGACAACAAATTTCAGTAAAAGGCGCAACGACGCTGGCACAACGCATCGCAGAAAAATATGGTGATGATGTTGTAGAAATAGAACAACCTGAAGATATAGCGGTAAAAAAATACTTTCCGACAATAAATGCATTAATGCATGTCGATTATCAAGAAATTGGTTTAACTCGGTCTCGTATCGCTACCCTACAAACGTGGGTCAGTTACTTTAAAGAAAATGAAGCGATATTTACCAAAGGTTTAACCATTGAAGAGTTAGAACAAGCTTTAACGCAGCTAAAAGGTATTGGGCCCTGGACAGTTAATTATATTGGTATGCGAGGTTTAAGTGATCCTGACGCTTTTCCTAGCGCCGACTTAGGTATTATTAAGGCTTTAACTGTCGATGAGACAAAACCTAAAAATAAAGATATTTTAGCTCTAGCGGAAAAATGGCGACCTTGGCGTGCCTATGCTGCGATTTATTTATGGCAATCTCTAACATTATAGAACTAGCGCACTTATCATCGAGCTAGAGAAATTTAAGGAACGAACAATGTATTACTGTACTTATCAATCACCTTTAGGCGAAATTGCCTTAACCGCCAATGAACAGGGTTTAAGCGCATTAGCTTTTCAAGCTGGAAAATCACCGATTTCTACCGATGAATTAACTGAAGATAACAGTAAGTTTACCACCGTGATACAGCAACTCAGCGAATACTTTACAGGTGAAAGAAAGCAATTTGATTTACCACTAGCACCCGCCGGCACTAATTTTCAAAAGCAAGTTTGGCAAGCTTTAATGAAAATCCCCTGTGGAGAAACTAAAAGTTATGGTTGGATAGCTAAAAGTATTAATAATGAAAAAGCTGTACGTGCTGTTGGCACAGCTAATGGAGCAAATCCCATCGCCTTAATCGTACCTTGTCATCGCGTGATTGGTAGTAATGGTAAATTAACCGGATACGCTGGCGGTTTAGCCTTAAAAGCCAAGCTCTTAATGCACGAAGGCGCACAATTTAAACCTTAATGTTGGCAACGCGGCTATATGAATTCAAACAATATAGTCGCATTAAAAACTCGAGAAGAATTCTTTCAGTATAAGAACGACATTCAACTTCTGATTTTATTCGTTTTACTCTCTCAGGTTATGCATCACTATCAATGTGTGCCAACTCGTCAAATTACTCGTCAACGGTATAACTCCCGTAATCAGACTCAGAACTCAATACTTATTTCTAGAAGCCTTACGCGCAAATTAACAAGCAAAATATTGTAATGGAAATAAGCAAGGCACTACTTATACCTTGCCTTTTTTGTCCTACTTTAATGGCTTGTATTTTTATTTTAAATTGGAGACTCTCACATAAATGGCATCACAATCTTTGTCACTTTTATCAACATAAAAACTAATAGGGTATCCTAAGTTTTCATTAAAGCTAGGTAACTCTTCACTACCTTTGGAAGCAGTAAACTGGATTGATTTACTTTCAACTAATAAGAATAGGTGAGAAAAAACATCATCAATGGTAGTTGCATTGTCAATATCGGCTATTTCACTTGTACCTGAATAAAAAACTGAAGCTACTAAGCCATCTTCAACATTAATATCAACAGCTGGCAATTCATCAGCTGTTGGACAATCGCTAAGGCTGCTCTGATAAGTAAAGGAATAATCTGAAAGGGAACTCGATTTCCATTTGTCTTGGTTTTCTAGAATAGTAGACCTCAATTCTTCAATATTTGTTGAGTGATTTTTATTATTGTCATCACAAGATATTAAAATAAAGCAGAGGAAAACACTTAACAATTTAAAATTCATAAATATCCTTATTAAAATATAACAGTTAATTCCGTGCGAGTTGTGCATTTTTATGCCCAATTACAGCGCATGTTCATAGTTCATCTATTAATACCAAAATTAATAACCCTTTGCTAGCTAAAGAGTTTATTAGCAATTAGCTGAGAAGGTTAATACAAGCGATTACCTGTTTTAGATCAAACACTGAAAATCTATATCGTCAATACAAGAATATCATTGCTAACGTTCACTTCATTTGAACAAAATATGTAAACATACATTTTCTTGAGTTTAGGGTGAATAAATTTGATTTTGGCAAATTACAAATGCTGCTATGATAGCTCAGATTTTTTTGTAGATGTTTGAGTATTATTTTGGAAATTATTGTCGTTATAGTCGCCTTCGCAGTGGTATTTTTGATTTGGTTAATTTGGCAGTTGATGCGGGCTAAACACTTTACTCAATTTAAGCAGCAGATTACACAAGAGTTAAAACCTAAAGTTATTGCAGCAATTATTGCCGAAATGGCTGAAAGTCGAACAGAGCAAAAGCCTAATACTCCCGCGCATCAAGAAGCCACTATACTTTACTGGACCGCATCAACGAGCAGAATTTTACAAGCGGCATTGATGAGAGAGATCATTGATGAAAACTGGCTAAAGGAAACTGGCAACCTGCGTAATTGTCAGCATTTATTTCATATCGAAAGCGATAAATTACATCGCTAAGTTAAATATTTTTACCTAAGCGTAAAACTAAAAAAGAGCGTTATCGCTCTTTTTTCATTTAACCTATTTAGCAAAAAAATATTAAGCTAATTTTTCAAACTGTAAGTCCCAAACACCATGACCTAAATTTTGCCCTCGGTTTTCGAACTTAGTTAATGGTCGTGAATCAGGACGCGGTACGTAGTCATTGTTCGGCGATAAGTTTTTATAGCCAGGTGATGAGGTCATATCTTCTAACATACATTCCGCGTAGTTTTCCCAGTCAGTGGCCATATGAAACACACCGCCAACTTTTAGCTTTTGACGAATGGCTTCAACAAAGCTCGCTTGTACAATACGACGTTTATGATGCTTCTTTTTATGCCAAGGATCAGGGAAAAACAATTGCACCGTTGTTAACGACTCATTTGGAATGCAGTCGGCTAACACTTCTATAGCATCATGTTCATATACTTTAAGGTTATTAACGCCTTCTTCTTGCGCTAAACCAATACAAGCGCCAACGCCAGGACGATGTACTTCTACACCAATAAAGTTAAGCTCAGGCGCGTTTTTAGCCATTTCGACTAATGATTTACCCATGCCAAAGCCAATTTCGAGCACAACTGGATTGTCATTACCAAACAATGCGCTAGGATCAATCAGCCCATCTTGATGGTTCAAGCCCATAGTATCCCAAAACTGCTCTAAAGCTTTTGCTTGACCATTAGTAAGGCGGCCTTCGCGTTTAACAAAGCTTCGTACTTTTCGAATGTACTTGCCTTCTTGCTCTGCTTGTTCAACGGTTTTGTGGCTTCTGTCTGTCATAATACTGTCTATTATTTAGTTGTGTCATCGAATTTGGGCGCGTATTATCCTTGTTTAATGACTGAAATTCAATCGCGGCATTACACCTAACAAGCTTTAATTTTGCGCCCGTATAATAACTTTTTTGCTAAAGGCTACTCAGCCCACCAAACATCGTACAATGGACCAACTGTAACGGCAGTTGCGCCATTATCTGTAAGCCATTTTTCTACTAATTGACGGTGCTCTTCGGTGCATTTACCTAATTGTTGAGTGCAAATTAAGCCATGCCACAAAGTATCACCCTCTCCGCCAAAGCCTAAACCATTAGGATCAATCGCTTCATCAAAAAACTTAGTTAAAAAAGCATCAACCGCTTCATTGTCGGCGCCTTCATCAATTTGCCAAGCAATATCAAAACCTAATTCTTGATATTCATCAACACGTAATTTTTTACGTAAACGATTACTACGATTTTTTGCATCTATTTTCATTTTTATTTCCCGTCGTTGCTGCTAAAACTTCGAATACTTGTTTTGTTCGGCAGTCTAGTACTAAGCGAGGTGTTTGCCAATAACTTAGCTAAAAAAATTGCAAATAATGTAACTACTGTCCAGTACTAGCAATATATTTATCAGTACAACAAATGTGATCTAGATCAAGTTTACGGCAATAAGATGCTATTTAAGTGGTGAAAACCTTAGCAATATTCGCGGTTATTCTTAGCTGTACTATCTTCACACTATGGCGTTAGCTTTGCTCTCTAGTGACCATAATCATAAAAATTTCCACAAAAATGACTTTTCTCTGGGATAAACTTCATGGCTAATGCTCAACACTTCCACAAATCTACGCCTTTATGGTTAAGAAAAGGTTTAATGACTTTACTGATGTTTTTACTCTCCTTAATGTTATTGGCATGCGGTAGTGATGGTAAAGATGGTCAAAATGGCGCGCCTGGCGAAACCGGCCCAGTTGCCCCCAGTGCTCCCGAAGTTTCGACTAACGCAACGGCTTTGATGGTGACAATAAACTCAGTCGAAATTAACAGTACCGCTGTAGTTAATTTCACCGTTATAGACCAAAAGGGTTTACCTGTAGTTAATCTCTCTGGCCCGCGATTTTCACTGGCTAAATTAATCCCCGGCAGCCACGGCAACAACAGTGCATGGCAAAGCTATATAAACACCACTGAAGATGCCGATGGTAATGGCCCTGGCACAGAGACCACAATTCAAGCGACCCAAGACCGTACTGGCACTTTAACCAATAATCAAGATGGTAGTTATAGCTATACCTTTAGTAACAATATCAGTGAAATAACTAGCCCAATAGCCGTAACTTATCAGCCAGAGTTTAGCCATCGACTGGCGATTCAAATCAGTGGCAATGAGCAACCGGTAACCAATGTTATTTATGATTGGCGACCTGCTGATGGCGCTACTAGCGATATTTTTCGCCGAGAAATAGTTAAAACACAAAGTTGTAATACTTGCCATGATGGCTTGGCGCTACACGGTGGTGGCCGGGTAGAGAGCCAAATGTGCGTCACTTGTCATAATCCTGGCAGCGTTGATGCCAACAGTGGCAACACCGTTGATTACACGGTGATGATCCATAAAATTCATCGTGGTGAGCAGTTACCTAGCGTTGTTGCCGGTAATGAATATGCGATTTGGGGTTTTAGAGATACTAAGCATGATTATTCTGAGGTCACCCTGCCGATGGATATTCGCAATTGTAGCAAATGCCATGACAGCTCAGATACCCAAACGCCGAATGCGGGGAATTGGCAAAGTATGCCAACCATAGAGGCCTGCGGTTCATGTCACGACGACATTGATTTTGCCTTAGGAAAATCAGGTGGCCATGCGGGCGGTATAATGACAGATAACAGCGAATGTAGCGTTTGCCATAGAGCAGGAGGCTTTGTTGGTAGCATTGCCGACTCACATCAAATCAGCAGACAAGTTGCCACTAGTAAATTTCAATTTAATATATTATCGGTAACTAATACCGCGCCAAGTGAATTCCCTAAAGTGACTTTTTCCATTACCAACCCAGAAGCAGGCGATGCCGCCTATGACATTTTAAATGATGCAGAGTTTACTGCTGGCGGCGGGGCATCACGCATTGCCGTCGATATCGCTTGGAGTACCACCGAATATAACAACGAAGGTACAGGAGCTTTAGTCGCTAACGCATTATCGCTAAACCCACTAACCAGCGCCTTTGACAATGGTGATGGTAGTTTTACCGTCACCTCGACAACCGCCATTCCTGCTGGACAAACAGGCTCAGGCTCGGTAGCACTCGAAGGGCACCCGGCCCTCGATTTAGATAATGATGGTAGCTTTACCGATCGTGTGCCGGTAAAAACAGTCGTGAGCTATTTCACGATTACCGACTTTAGCGCAATAGCTAGACGCGATGTGGTAACCATTGAGAAGTGTCAAACTTGCCATGTTAATTTAAGCCTGCACGGTGATAATCGTAATGACAACATCCCTGCCTGTCTCATGTGTCACAACCCTAGTGCAACCGACATAAATCGTCGCCCTGCTTCCCCTGCTGATGGTTTAAAAGAACAATCAGTTGATTTTAAGCATATGATCCACGCCATTCACGCCAGTGGAAAACGAGAAAACCCCTTTATTGTTTATGGTTTTGGTAATTCAAAACATGACTTTAGTACTGTCACCTACCCTGGAAAATTAAACAACTGTCAGGCCTGCCATGTCGCAGACAGTTATCAATTGCCACTGAAACAGCAAGTACAAGGTACAACCATTGATTCCGGTGCCAGCTTAGCAGCGCGGGCAGATGATTTGAAAGTTACGCCAACAGCAGCGGTGTGCTCTTCATGTCATGACGACCCTTTATCAAAAGCACATATGCTGCAAAATGGCGGCGCGTCTTTTAGTACTAGCCAAGCAGAAATAGACAACTTTGACGTGGTCGAAACTTGTGTGTTTTGTCATGGTGATGGCGCACTCAGCGATGTCAAAGTCGTTCACGGGGTGAAATAGCAGTGCAAATAACAGCAATTAATTCATTGGCACCACTCTTGTCTAAGTGCGGGCAAAAGTTAGCAAAAACTTGCTTTCTAGTTAGCCCAATTTACTTAACCCTGACATTTTGTTTAGCAATATTTTATAGCAATTTAGCCTTCTCAACTCCTGCATCAAGCGAAATTGAACACTATTCTAAAGATGGTGCCGACACCTGCTTGCAATGTCACGACCAAACTTCAAACTTTCCGGTAATGGCCATTTTCAATTCAGCCCATGGCAGTAAGGACAGTAAAAATGCACCGTTTTCAACGACTGGCTTACAATGTGAAGCTTGTCATGGCGCAGTGGGTGAGCATGCAGTAAAACGCTTACGTAAAGGTGAGAGTCGCGCGCCGATGATTGCCTTTAGCGCACAAGATAACATTGCCGCCGAAGAAAAATCTGCCATTTGTTTATCTTGCCATCAAAAATCTGCAGCAACGCATTGGCAAGGTAGCAGCCATCAAGTCAATAATTTAACTTGCAATGACTGTCACCAAATTCATGTCAGTGAAGATCCGATATTAACTAAAAGCAATCAGCTTGAGCAATGCGGCCAATGCCATAAAAATGCAAAACTGATGGCACACCGTGCTTCAACACATCCATTGCGCAGCGGACAAATGGGCTGTAGCGATTGTCATCAACCCCATGATAGCAATAGTGATAATCTATTAATCGCCGACACCGTCAATGAAACATGTTTTCAATGTCATGCAGAAAAGCGCGGACCGTTTTTATGGGAACATGAACCCGTCACCGATAGCTGCCTTAATTGCCATCAAGCACATGGCAGTAACCAAGCAAATTTATTAACACAACGGGCGCCGTATTTATGTCAAAATTGCCATAGCTCTCAAGGTCACCCAAGTTTTAGTTTTGGCTCTTCAAACTTACCACAACAATCATCCTCCGCTTTCCTGCTTGGCCGCAGCTGTAATAATTGTCATTCTAAAGTACATGGTTCAAACCATCCTTCTGGCTCACAGTTGCAACGCTAGGAGCACATTATGAAGCACTTATCACTGTCGATAATTTCAATATTAACTTTATTAGCTTTCAGTTTGGGAGTCAGCTTTGCTTATGCGGATGTACCGGTGAATGAAAGTGAAGAACAAAGCATTGCAAGCCCAACTTCATCCTCAGCTTCAACATTAACAGAAGCCAAACCAATTAATGCTGATTGGCTATGTGAATATTGCCCAAAGCCCAAAACCTTATCCGGCAATGTACAGGTTAATTTCGGCTATTTGTCTGACGATGTTTATCATTTTGGCCATTATTCTGGCATCGAGTCGAACGGCAACTTGTTTTTATCCACTAAGGTTAACTATCTCACCGAACAAGGAAACTATGCCAAATTATTAGTCGATAACGCGGGTTTAGACTCTTTAAACCTAGCGTCTAAACTCGGCTATTATGGCCACTATCAATTCTCTTTCGCTTATCAAGAAATCCCCCTACGCCAAAACCAGGCATTATTAACCCCGTTTCAGCAACAAAATAACACCTTAGTGTTACCCGATAGTTGGCAATATTTAGATCAACGCACCACCCCACTTGAAACCACAACTTGGCGTCAATTCAATAGTGGTGTCGATTGGCAAAAGTTAAGCCTCAGTTGGCGTTATTTTACCGATCAGAATCTAGACTATGCCATAAATTATCAAAAACTTAAAAAATCAGGCATTGAGCAATCTTCTGCGGCGCAAATATTAAATGCGAGTTACTTACCACTGGTAATAGATGAGCAAACAGAGCAAATAGATGCACAGCTCAACTATCAACTTAACGATTTAAGCATTAATTTATCGTATTTTTTATCGCGTTTTAGCAATGAGTATCAATCGATACATTATGAGAATCCATTTTCCAGTTATGTTGCTGGTGCTGAAATGGCAGAAATTGCTCATGACCCCGATAACCATGCTTATAAAGTCCGGCTTAAGGTAAACTATCAGCTATTGCCAGGTAGTTCTTTAAAACTATACGCGGCATTTGGACAAATGCGTCAGAACAATAGCCTACTGCCATACTCCAGCAATGCGCTATTACAGCAAAGCTTACCCAATGATAGTTTTGACGCGAAAATCGCCACCTCAGATTATGCACTGCGCTTTTATTCTCGCTGGTCTAGCAGTTTATCTTTTAGAGCTAAATATCTATTTAATCAACGCGACAATCAAAGTCAGCAATATCTGTTCACGCCAGTGTTTAGTGATACTTACTTCGCACAGCCACAACAGAACACGCTGTATGACACGAAGAAGGAACAGTTGTCTTTGACAACCTTTTGGCGATTTTTACCTAGCCAACAGGCTAGCATCGAGTTCAGTAAAAGCTCAAAAACCGAACATGGCATCAGCAAACATAAAACTAACAATCATGGCGTGACCGGCTCATTATTGCTACAAAGTGAAGCGGGCGTACAATTAACCATTCGCGCCAGTCACTTTAATCGCGACGCAGATTTGCCGATGCGCTTAAGTACACAACTAAGCGATGAAAATCCCTTATTACAGCGCTATAACCTTGCCGCACGCGTACAAAACAAACTCAGTTTGCAAGTGGGTAAAGCGTTAAACGAGCAACTTTACGCCAGTGTCTCTGGCGCCTTAAGTAAACAAAACTATCAGGCATCTTCTCTAGGCTTACAGCATAATCATAACTACCATTATGGTGCTGATCTCAGTTGGCAAGTTAGTGAAAAAACTACACTTAGTACTTATTACCAAATCGAAGAGATCACATCTCAAGCCAAAGCTAGTGATAATGAAGCCTTGTGGACTAATGATACTAAGGAGCAAGTCGATAGTTTTGGCTTGACCCTTGATATCAAAGAATGGCTAGATGAAAAATTCGCGTTATCTCTGCAGGCCATTATCTCTGATGGCTCAAGTGCAACAACAATAAGCACTCCAAGCCAAGATAAATTGCCTGAAGTAAACAGTGTTTGGCAGCAATTTAACCTTAAGTTTAGTTATCAAATTAATCCGCAAATACAAGCCCAGTTACAATATCAACACCAGCGTTTAGAGAACGATGACTTTGCCGTTGACTATGTGGACGTTAATACCGTCGATAATTTATTAACCTTTGGCGCGGTTAGTCATCATTATCAAGTTAATTATTTTGTCTTGGGCTTAACATACCAATTTTAACTCTTTGCCATGCTGAGCTTAGCCAGTATGACAAAGTATGTTTATCTAATATTGAGGAGTTCTATCGATGAATCAGAAAAAAATGAATAAGAAAGCCTTAGCGTTACTCATGTTTTTACCACTAGTCAGTAGTGTTTTTTGTAGTGCATCAACGCCAGCAAAATATATTACCGACTGTATGGATTGTCATGGGAAGGAAGGCTTTAACCCAGAAGCCGATATGCCAACCATCGCAGGGGCTTCCTCTGCGTATATCGAAGCGACCTTATTTGCTTACAAAGATGACGTTCGACCGGCAGTAACCTCAAGCTATCGCTTTGGTGATACCAGTAAACCGGCAACCGACATGAAAAAAATTGTTGATGGATTAACCGATAGTCAAATTGCAGAAATCGCTAACTTTTATGCTAAAAAGCCATTTATTACTGCGAAACAAGCCTTTGAACAAGCATTAGTGGCTAAAGGTAAAAGCGTCCATGAAAGCAAGTGTAAACGATGTCACAACGATGGCGGCAGTGATCCCGACGATGACTCTGGCATTTTGGCGGGGCAGCATAGCTTTTATTTACAGCAATCAATAAAACATTATCTTGACGGTAGCCGTGAAATGGACAAGAAAATGCGCCAAATGACTGAGCAATTAAAGGCTGGAGATTGGGATGCCTTAATTGCTTATTACGCCAGCCAACAATAATGCAGAGGACAAGAAAATGAACTGGAAAGGATTATGGATACCAAGTAAAAAATGGTGGTTGTTTGGCTTACCGATCGGTGCCTTTTTAGCTGCATTATTTGGCGTAATGGCGTGGGGTGCATTTAATTGGACCTTAGAGATCACCAATACCGAAGAGTTTTGTATCAGCTGTCATGAAATGCAAGACAACGCTTTCCAAGAATACAAAACCACCATTCATTATCAAAACAGAGTCGGCGTTAAAGCCAGCTGTCCTGAATGCCATGTTCCTAAACCTTGGATCCATAAAGTGGTTAGAAAAATAGAAGCCAGCAGGGAAGTCTGGCATAAGATGTTAGGCACCATAGACAGTCCGGAAAAATATAACGCCCATCGAGAAAAAATGGCACAACGAGTCTGGGCACAAATGAAAGCGACTGACTCTCGTGAATGTCGAAATTGTCACGCTTTTGAAACCATGGATTTAGCCGCTCAGTCAAAACGCGCACAAAAGCAACATCAACCCAAGCGCATAGCAGAAAGCGGTGACACCTGTATTGATTGCCATAAGGGCATCGCTCATCAGCTGCCCTAGTTTCGTTTAAGGCTAGGTTTACATAATGGTTAAGACTTACCTAATGTGGTCAACAGTACCTAGCTCACTAGGCAAGTAAAGACACGGCGAGTAATAGCGGTGTGAGTAAAGCAGCTGCGACGTTCGCCGCCATAAATTGCGGCGCTTGCGCGATATTCTCACCATATTTAACCGCCCCGGCTAGCGAAAATAGCGCTAATAAGGCCGGAATTAACGCAATTAAACTTAAGGTCGGCAACTGTTTTTGCTGCACCAGTGTGATAACCGCAGCATAAGCTACCAGCATAAACAGGCCATAAACAATATTGCTAGCGGTGATACCAAAAACGATTGGAAAGGTTTTTCTGCCAATCGCTTTGTCTGCTTGTATATCTGGATACTGATTGAGTAACAATAAATTATTAACCAATAAAAACGGCACTAAGGCAACCCACCAAGCAAGGTTATGATATTCCCCAGCAAGTACTACATAGGTGCCAACCACCATTAAAAAGCCAAAGCCCAATCCAGCAGAAAGCAAGCACAAAACAGGATTACGATTAAGCCACTGGGTGTAGGTTAAAATAATCAATACACCTAACAGTCCGATTGGAAAAATAATCATGCCTAGCTTATAGATAAAATAGCCGCCAATGAGCACAGTAGATAATAAGGTAGCAAGACCGATGATTAGGGTTAACCAAGCCAGCTCAGGGTGCATAGGCAAAGCGCCGCTGCCGCCACTAAACGGTGTTTTCTTGGTTTGTAAATCTAAGCCACTTTTAAAATCAAAATATTCGTTCAAAGTATTAACACTAATATGAGCCGATAGCGCGCCAACGAGTGCCACTAAGGCTAATTTACAATCGATTTCCGTAGCGGTAAATATCGCCAACGCCACGCCCAAGCCAACACAAATCGGCGTTAACAGCAAAAATGGCGGACGAAATGTCGCGATAACTTTTGATCTATGCATAAGGAATTCCCTTTGGTCGTTTGAGCGCGAACAATTTCGTATTCATTTGATTTATAATTAAAAAGCGAGAAGTTATCGTATTGGCTTTATTAGGTATAGCCGCAAATAACACTTTCGCCAAGGGTTAATCATCAACAGTGATTAATAATGCTTTAAAGGCATACCCACAAACAAACATTGAGCTGATTTTTCTGATGAAATACTTTTACATATTGGTGATTGTAGAACAAGCATGACATTGTCTGGTTGAGTCTGCTTTATCCTTTGGTTACACTGGCGCCGCTATGACAAATAAAACCACTATATCAGCCAAATCTGCACAAGTATTCAGCGACCAAGTATTATCGTGGTTTCAGTTACAAGGTAGAAAACACTTGCCTTGGCAGCAAGACAAAACACCTTATCGCGTTTGGATATCAGAAATTATGCTACAGCAAACGCAAGTAGCTACTGTTATTCCTTACTATTTAAGGTTTATGGAAAGCTTTCCTAACATAATCGACTTGGCCAACGCCGATGAAGATACCGTACTGCATCATTGGACCGGCTTAGGTTATTACGCACGAGCGCGAAATTTACACAAAACAGCAAAAGTTATTCGCGATGATTACCAAGGGAAATTCCCTGAAAATATTGACGAGGTTATTGCGCTACCTGGAATTGGCCGTTCAACCGCAGGGGCAATATTAAGCTTAGCGCTCAATAAACATCACCCAATTTTAGACGGTAATGTTAAACGCGTATTAGCTCGCTGTTATAAAGTGCAAGGTCATACGGGCCAAGCTATTTATGAAAAAACCTTATGGCCGATCACCGAAGTACTGACACCTAAAGATGGCGTTGCACAATTTAACCAAGCCATGATGGACTTAGGCGCAATGATTTGCACGCGCTCAAAACCTAAATGCGACATTTGCCCACTTCAAACCACTTGCTTAGCAAATGCGAGTGACGAGCAAGCAAATTACCCTCAAAAGAAACCTAAAAAAACCATCCCAGAAAAAAGTACTATTATGGTAATCCCACGAGTTAACCAACAAGTACTGATGGAAAAGCGCCCACCAGCTGGTATTTGGGGCGGATTATGGTGTTTCTTAGAATTATCAGATATCAGTGAGTTGAGCGATTTATTAACAAAATTAAACTTACGACAAACCACTACCTTCGCCTTAGATAACTTTCGCCATACCTTTAGCCACTTTCACCTCGACATAGAAGCTATTGTGGTGGATTGTGAAATGTTACCCGCAAAAGAAATTAGCGAAAATAGCACATTGCAATGGTACAATTTAGCTACAGTCGCGTCAGTAGGTTTAGCCGCATCGACGAAAAAATTAATCAAACAACTTGAGCAACTACCTGCTTAATTAATATATACATATTTACCTTACAAAAAGAGAATTTATTATGAGCCGTACCGTTTTTTGCCAAAACTTACAAAAAGAAGCCGAAGGTCTAGGATTTCAACTTTACCCAGGCGAAATAGGCAAACGTATTTTTGATAATATTTCAAAAGAAGCTTGGGGCCACTGGCAAAAAAAGCAAACCATGTTAATTAACGAAAAAAAAATGAACATGACAAACGCAGATGACCGTGCATTTTTAGAATCAGCCATGGTTGCTTACCTTTTTGAAGGTAAAGAGCCAGAAATCGAAGGCTATACCCCAGAAAAGAAATAATTGGATACTTAATCAACAACGAAGCAAAGTTACTCATTCGTGCTTAATTAAGAAAAACGTCACAAAAAATTGAAAAACTTCAGCGAAATTGCTCCATAAAAGCACAATCCGTTGAAAAAAGCGGCAAACGGACATTTATTTAAAAAAAAGGGTTGACGGGGTAAACGAAAAACAGTTTAATACGCCCCGTCTTCAAGGCACAGCCAAGAAGACAATGTACAGGACAATCATTATGGTTGTTAATGTGCCTCGATAGCTCAGTCGGTAGAGCAGAGGATTGAAAATCCTCGTGTCCCTGGTTCGATTCCGGGTCGAGGCACCATCTTAGAGTCAACAATTTCCGTCGTTGATTCGGTGCCAAGATAATTAGTTCGTTAGAATATAATTATCGCACACGTTTTTCGTGTGCCGACTTAGCTCAGTTGGTAGAGCAACTGACTTGTAATCAGTAGGTCGCCAGTTCGACTCCGGCAGTCGGCACCATTCATAACGAAGCCTCAACAGCAATGTTGAGGCTTTTTTATTTGTCTAAATAAACTGACACTGATTGAAATCAGTAACTCATTTAAGTTCAGCAGTTCGACTCCGGCACGACTGTATGGATGCAGAAGGTAGAGCGAAGCAGGATGCCAGAGCCGAGTCCGGCACCATTCATTCCGAAAGAAAGAAACGAAACCTTAACAGCAATGGTAAGGTTTTTATGTACAGGGTGTACGGTATAGGCGAGTGCATGGATGCACAGGAGCATGCTTTAGTCTAAAATTTATCTAAATAACAATTGGTTTATCTAAAACTGGCACTGATTGAAATCAGAAACTCATTTAGCGGCTGTATTTTCTCCAGCATAGGTAAACTTTCCTCATTAGTTCAACCTTATTGCACCCTTGACATTATTTCTTTTAATCCTGTGAATTTAATCTACTTTTTTACTATAGTTACAGTTATCTTCAGTTAATTAAGTACCACTATGCGAATATTTTTAAAAGCCATGGCAATCATCACAGTTATTATTGTGTTATTAATTGTCGCCGCCACTCAGCTTATATCAACACAAGATATATTTGACCAAGTCAGTACCAAAGTCGAGCAAACAACAGGACGCACATTAACCGTTAATGGCGAACTTAATTTAAAAGTGTTTCCGTCACTGTTATTGGAGTTAAACGACGTTCACTTTTCTAATGCTAAAGGTGGCTCAAAACCTAATATGGCGACCATTGATGAGTTGCTGATCCACATCCCTTGGCTTTCAATATTTTCCGGCCAATTAACCATTGAAAAGTTTGTTATAAACAACCCAGATATTTTATTAGAGAAAACGGCTGAGGGTAAGGTGAACTGGCAGTTTTCACCGTTGACAAAATCAGTAGCGAAAGTAGATAGCAGCACAAAGAACCTACCGGAAAAATCTCCTACAAGTGATGAAAAATCTGCTTTGCCAGAATCTTTTGATATCAGTCTCGGACAAGTCGAGATAAATGGTGGCAAACTCACCTTTATCGACCATCAAAGTAGCGAAAGCAAAGTCATTGATCAGCTAAGCTTAGCGATATCACTGCCGTCTTTGCAAAAAACACTTAATGTTTCAGGTAGCGTGCGATATATGGCGCAAGTATTTGAACTTGAAACAAGTATTACAACGCCAGCCAAGGCCATTAATAACCAAGCATTTTCTGTTAATGTAGCCTTAACATCAGCGCTAGCAAAATTAACTTATACAGGTGAAGTTTTACAAAAAGGACAAGAACTCAAAGGTAAATTATCACTTTCAGGAGACTCTGTTAAGCAACTGCTAAATTGGCAAAGCATAGCAATGGATGCCAAAGCAGAGGCTTTTAATCAATTCTCTTTAAGCACTAATATGCACTTTGCTAGCGATACACTTAAGCTAAGTGAGTTGGTCGTAAAACTCGACCAGCTTGCCTTCAAAGGCTCAACAGCTATCACCTTATCTACGCCACTAAAAGTTGTGAGTAATATCGACTTAGGGGTATTAAACCTAAACCCTTATTTACCTGAAGTAAGTTCAGCAGAGCCAGTAAAGCAGGAACCTGCCGGTCAACCGATAGTTTGGGATGATACAACGCTAGATTTGTCGGCGTTGAAGTCATTAAATGCCAAAATTTCTATTCAATCGAGTCAACTGTTCGCTCGGGAAATTAAGCTTGGCAAAAACGACATTGCGTTTACTTTGGACAAAGGCATTGCCACTGTTCAATTGAAAAGCTTCGAAGGTTATCAAGGCAGTGGCAGCGGTGTAGTTAAAGTCAATGCAGCTAAAAAACCGTACTTGATCAGCAGTAAATTTGAATTAGCCGATATTAATGCCGCCCCACTACTTAAAGACGCTATAGGCTTTGATAAATTAATGGGTAAAGGTCAATTAGCTTGGGACGTTTCTACCCAAGGTAGTAGTCAACGTGACTTTATTCATCATCTCAATGGCGATTTGAAGGTAAACTTTATTGATGGTGCAGTCAAAGGGGTTAACTTAGCTGCGATTGCTAAGAGTGCAAGCAGTATTATGCAAGGCAATTTATCTGCCGTGAGTTTAGACAGTGACTTTAGCAATGCTGCTCAAACTGACTTTGCCGCTTTAAAAGCAGAGTTTATGGTTAATAATGGCGTCGCTAATACCAAAAACTTATCATTGAATAACCCTTTTATCAGAATTTCAGGTACCGGTGATATCGACCTTCCAAAAACAACAGTTAACTTACAGGTTAAATCAAAAATGGTCGCATCTACTCAAGGTCAAGCAGCTGAAAGCGATAGCTCTGGTGTTGAGATCCCGATAAAAATAACCGGCCCGTTTCATGATATTAAAATACGACCCGATGTCAGCTCTGGTGCAAAGGATAAGGTAAAAGACAAAGTAAAAGATAAACTTAAAGACAAGTTAAAAGGACTGTTTGGCTAAGCCGAAAACCGCTATTTGCATACAGATTACACGCACATTACTTTAAAGGAATTTTACCTATGTTAGACGCGAAAATATCAATGAAATTTGTCGTCATTGTCTTAAGCTCGATGCTCATAGTGTCATCAGCAAATGCAGGAGATAATTGGTGGGAAAAAGCAAAAAAAATATTTAACAAAGAAAGTGATATTACCCAAATTGCTTTAAATGATGATCAAATTGCCAAAGGACTTAAACAAGCATTGTCTGTAGGTTCAGAGTCAGTGGTTAATACTTTGCAGCAAAGTGGCGCATTCGCCAATAACCCTAATCTAAGAATTAAATTACCATCAACATTAGCCAGTGTCGGAAAAGTTTTAGACAAAATAGGCATGGGCCAATGGACAACTGAACTCGAAGATAAGCTAAATGAAGCTGCAGAACAAGCTATTCCAGCTGCGGGCCCTATTTTATTAACAGCCATTAATAATCTTACACTTCAAGATATTCAAGCCATTTATCAAGGTGAAAATGACGCGGCCACACAATATTTTAAAGCGCAAATGTCTGAGCCAATTTCCCAAGCAATGGAGCCGATTATAAAGCAAAATTTGGAGAACGTCGGCGCATTAAAGCTATACGATAATATGATGTCAAAATATCAATCGCTGCCCTTTGTCCCTGATGTTAGCAGTAACCTAATAGCACTTGTACAAACAGAAACCTTAGCAGGCGTGTTTGATTATCTCGCAAAAGAGGAAGCAGCAATACGTGAGAACCCGACTAAAAGAACGACTGAGTTACTTAAGCAAGTGTTTGGTAAACCATAACAGTGTGAGGAGAATGAAGTAGATCATTAAAAGTCATCGCCTACTTCCAATTCGTCTACATCTAAAACATCTTCAGTGACAGTTTCTAAAGTACTGTCACGACAAACCAGACAATATTAACCAACCTTGTGTCGGAATAACCAAGATAACAACTTCATTCATATTCATACTCTGTGGATTAGTTTCGATGATGATAATAAATGAATGAGTAAACTTTATTTATTTTGGTGCAGGCTTGCATCATAAACTGACGCCACGCAGGCGGAACCACTTTTCGAAAACAGCAAGCAACTGATATTAAACAACTTAATTTACTGGCATGAATACTGCCTTGTATTTTGTAATATTTCCCATAATGTTGTTTGATTTAATAAAGTTGACAAAAAACACCTTATCAATACCGAAAAAAAACATTAAAAATCAACAGCCTCTTATGAGGTTAAAAGTATTACTTGCAGAAAATAACCATGTAAAAGCAAAAGAGTTAATGAGTGTACTTTCTACCGCCCAATACGACATTTATCATATTGGTCATTCTGGCCTTCCTTTATTAAAAGACGTTGAACAGTTAAATCCAGACGTCATCATAATAGATATCGAGTCACCCGACCGAGATATGCTTGAAAACCTCAATCAAATTGCCAAATTCGCCCCAAAGCCTATCGTTGTTTTTTCAGAGCAACAAAATACAGATACCACAATTAATCAAATGGTTAAGTCAGGGGTTAGTGCCTATGTGGTTGGCGATGTTAGTCAAGTAAGAGTGAAATCCATCATTGATGTTGCTATTGCTAGATTTGATGTTTTTCAAGAACTAAAACAAGAGCTTGCAGACACTAAGCAAAAGCTATCTAGCCAAAAAAATATTGATAAAGCTAAACGTTGGTTGATGGAAACAAAACAGCTTTCCGAATTAGATGCTTATCACTTCATTCGTAAAATCGCGATGGATAATAGCCAAAAAATGGACGACGTAGCGAAAAATATTCTATCTGTTGCCAGTATTTTTTAACACTTTTGAGAACTTTAAAGAGTTCAAGAGAATAAAAATTATGTTTAATGTTGAAAAGAAAAGTATCTGTCTTGGATTTATGCCTTTAACAGATAGTGCTCCTGTAGTGATTGCTCATGAAATGGGATTTTTTGAAAAGTGGGGACTTAACGTTAAGCTAACTAAACAAAACTCTTGGACGACATTAAGAGATAAATTACATTCAGGCATTATTGATGCTGCACAAATGTTAGCGCCTATGCCCATTGCCAGTAACTTAGGTTTATACGGTGAAAATGCTAAGGTTATTTCTCCTATGATATTAAGTCGTAACGGTAATGGCATCACGTTATCTACTAAGCTATATCAAAAAATATTATCACAGCATAATAACAAAGCCAGTATGCCATTCTCGGCGAGCTTACTGCGCCGTGAAATAAGCGAACGTAAAAAACAAGGTGATAAGTTAACCTTCGCGGTAGTTTTTCCATATAGCTGTCATTATTATCAACTTATTGAATGGCTTAGAAAAGGTGGCATTACGCTTTCAGACATTAATATGTTAATTGTACCACCTTCAAACATGGTTCCTTCAATGCATTCTGGTGATCTTGACGGTTTTTGTGTTGGCAGCCCTTGGAATGCTAAAGCGGTTCGAGAAAGCGTTGGTATTACCGGTGTTACTTCATCTGATTTATGGCAAGATATGCCTGAGAAGGTGTTAGGGTTAATGTCTGATTGGCAAGCTAAACATCCACAAACAACGTCTGCTTTGATATCAGCCTTATATGAGGCATGTCAGTGGCTTGAAAATATCCCAAATCGCTTTGAAGCGGCACGAATTTTAAGTCGAGCAAGGTATTTAGACACTCAAATAGATGTTATTGCACCCTCGTTAATTGGCAGTTGCTTGACACTTAACAATACAACACCACGTAAGATACCAAGTTACCACCAGTTCTCTAGCTTAAAGGATCCTACGTTCAATGCCCCTGCATATAAAAGTGCTGAAACCATAGCTGACTTAATGCAAGAATGCGGTCAAATTAATGCCCAACAAAGAACAGAGTTAAACATTGCCTCGATCTATAAAAAGGATATTTATCGGACGGCTTTTAACACCTAAAAAAATACCAATGAACCGATTGAGTATTAGTTTAGAAGCAACTAAATATATCGATAAAAAACACCAAAATAGTGCAAGTGTCTCCCAATTATGAGTCAATTCAGATAACCAACCTTTCATAAAAAAAATTAAACGCATGATTTTAAAGACAATAAATTAATGGCATTAAATGTGCTGTATGTAAATATCGTTTTCATATTAATTCAATCAACAGCGGTTGTTTTAAAAACACAATGAAAACTTACTAAAACTTATTTCGTTAAAACTAAGCGCACTGCAACGACGTAGTCATTATTAGTTTGGCATTGAAGCCCACAGCACTCGGATTCATCCGAAGTACTGCGGGCTTTTTTATTTGGAGAAAAGCATGTTGGAAGTACCTTTTATGAATGTATGCAAAAAGCTATGCCACGCAATTATTACCGGTGTGTGTATCTCTAGCACATTACTAATTTCACCTTTACAAGCAGCCGAGTTAGGTTATCCAGAAAAAGAAGAACTTAAGTTTGGCTTCATTAAATTAACCGATATGGCGCCCATCGCTATCGCTTATGAAAAAGGCTTTTTTGAAGATGAAGGCCTATACGTCACGATTGAATCACAGGCGAACTGGAAAGTGTTACTTGATGGCGTTATTGACGGCCGATTAGACGGCGCCCATATGCTGGCTGGCCAACCAATAGCGGCAACTATAGGTTATGGCACTAAAGCTGACATCATCACACCTTTTTCAATGGACTTAAACGGTAATGCCATTACTGTGTCCAATGAAATTTGGCGACAAATGAAAGGCAATATCCCTAAGCAAGCTGATGGCAGGCCTGTGCACCCAATAAAAGCCGATGCATTAAAGCCCGTAGTAGAAAAGTATATAAATGCAGGTAAGCCTTTCAACATGGGTATGGTATTTCCCGTATCAACGCATAACTATGAATTACGTTACTGGCTAGCGGCAGGTGATATTCATCCGGGCTTTTACGCTCCGCATAAAGGTGATACCTCAGGTAAAATAGACGCTCAAGTTTTATTGTCAGTGACACCGCCACCACAAATGCCAGCCACAATGGAAGCTGGCACTATTTATGGCTACTGTGTAGGCGAACCTTGGAACCAACAAGCTGTTTTTAAAGGCATTGGTGTGCCAGTTGTTACCGATTATGAAATTTGGAAAAACAACCCTGAAAAAGTATTCGGTATTACTAAAGCATTTGCTGAAAAATATCCCATTACCACTATTCGTTTAACACGGGCCTTAATTCGTGCAGCAAAATGGTTAGATGACGACAATAATGCTAACCGCCCAGAAGCAGTGAAAATTTTATCCCAATCAAACTATGTTGGTGCTGATTACGACGTTATCGCCAATAGCATGACAGGTACTTTTGAGTATGAAAAAGGGGATATACGTTCAGTACCTGACTTCAACGTATTCTTTCGTTACAACGCTACTTACCCTTATTACTCGGACGCCATTTGGTACTTAACTCAAATGCGTCGTTGGGGTCAAATTAGCGATGACAAACCTGATAGCTGGTACAAAGATATTGCCGCAAAAGTTTACCGTCCTGACATCTACATGGCAGCAGCACAATCATTAATTGATGACAAAACTTTATCGAAAAGCGACTTCTCTGACTTAGTGGCTGAAGACGGCTACAGAGATCCCCAAAAGCACTTTATTGACAATATTGTTTATGACGGAACATCTCCTAATGCGTATATCAACAAGTTCAAAATTGGTTTAAAAGCCGGTGACAAACTTTAGTAGCACATTTGTAGACAGAATATAGCGAATCAAGGAGAACAAAATGACCGTTTTAATAAGCAAAACAAGATCAGGAGTTTCGCCGATGAATATCAAGAAATTGATCATGACGTATATTTCAGCCAAAGCACAAACGTTTATATTACCTTTGGCCGGTATCTGCTGTTTTTTGCTGCTATGGTCGTTAACCGCCAGCAGCATTGACACTTCATTAGGTAAATTTCCTGGACCAAGTGCAGTAGCTACCCAAGTAGGTAATTTAATTACCGAGCATAATGCTGAGCGTGTTAAGAAAGACGCTTTTTATCTTCGCCAAGACCAGCGAAATCAAACACGCATGGCAAAAGATCCAAGTTATCAGCCTAAAGAACGAACTTATACCGGTAAAGAAACTTTCATAGATCAAATTTTTACTAGCTTAATAACGGTATTGAGTGGCTTTTTATTGGCTGCGGTTATTGCAATTCCATTAGGTATTGCTATTGGTTTAAGCCCTACTTTAAACAGTGCAATTAACCCAATAATTCAGATTTTCAAACCTGTTTCTCCTTTAGCTTGGTTGCCATTAGTCACTATGGTAGTTAGCTCGGTATACGTATCTGTTGACCCCATGTTTGCTAAATCATTTATCACCTCGTTAATCACAGTAACCTTATGTAGTCTTTGGCCTATGGTGATAAACACCTCATTTGGTGTGATTTCAATGAATCAAGACTGGGTCAATGTCAGTCAAGTATTAAGCCTACCTAAACTCGTACATATTCAAAAAATTGTGCTACCTGCATCAATCCCAGCCATTTTTACCGGCATGAGAATGTCACTAGGTATTGCCTGGATGGTACTTATTGCGGCAGAAATGCTGGCACAAAATCCAGGATTAGGAAAGTTCGTTTGGGATGAATTCCAAAACGGTAGTTCGCAGTCACTCAGCCGTATTATGACCGCAGTTTTAGCCATTGGCCTTATTGGCTACCTCCTTGACCGCAGCATGTTACAACTGCAAAAAATGTTGTCTTGGGACAAATCAAGCGCGCAATTATAGCCAATAAAATATTAAGGAATTCACATGAGTATTATTTTAGACATCAGCAAAGTTGATATGGTGTTTCCAACGCCAAAAGGCGACTTTACTGCATTACAAGGTGTTGACTTACAAATTAAAAAAGGTGAGTTCATTTCGCTTATTGGTCATTCAGGTTGCGGTAAATCAACGGTATTAAATATTGTTGCCTGCTTGCATAAAGCTACAAAGGGTGGTGTTTTACTACATAACAAAGAAGTTACTGAACCAGGTCCTGAACGCGCGGTGGTTTTTCAAAACCATTCGCTATTACCTTGGTTAACCGCTTATCAAAATATTGAACTGGCAGTAAAGCAGGTTTTTAAAAATAAAATGTCGAAAGCAGAAATGAAAGAGTGGATTGAACATAACTTACGTTTAGTACACATGGATCATGCTAGAGACAAACGACCAGATGAAATTTCAGGCGGTATGAAACAACGCATTGGTATTGCCAGAGCCCTTTCAATGAAGCCAGAAATACTATTAATGGATGAGCCTTTTGGCGCACTTGACGCCTTAACGCGTGCACATATGCAAGACTCGTTAATGGAGATCCAACAAAAACTCAATAATACCGTGATTATGATCACTCATGATGTTGATGAAGCGGTGTTGCTTTCTGATCGTATTGTCATGATGACCAATGGGCCCGCAGCAACCATAGGTGAAATTTTAGACGTTAACTTACCGCACCCGAGAAACCGTTTAGCCTTAGCAGAAGACATGGAATACAACCGACTTCGTTCAGCCGTTTTAACCTTCTTATATGAAAAGCAAAGGAAAGTTGAAGTGATACCGCCTCCTGAGGCGAGTAAACCCGATGAAACAGAACAAGTAAAGTCTAGTGTTGCGTAATGCCAACGCAACAAAAAACAAAAAGAACACTAAGGAATAAACCATGCAAAACGTAGCCGTTAAACTTTCAACACTCACTGCCTTTATTTTTTCATTCATCACCAATGTTTCAGCGCATGAAAACCAGGAAGTTGAAGCTAAAACCAGTGTAGATTTTAACTTTCGTTATGAAGCTGTTGATCAAAACAATACAGCAAAAGATGCCTCAGCATTAACATTACGTAGCCGATTAAATTATACCAGTGCTAGCTATAATGGCTTCTCAGGCGTGTTAGAGTTTGAAGACTCTCGACAAATAGCCAATGTTAACGACTATAACGATACGGTTGGCAACGGTAGTCAATATTCTGTTATAGCCGATCCAGAAAGCACTGAATTAGATCAAGCTTTTGTAAAATACCAGCAAGGTAAAGTCACCGCGAAGATAGGTCGCCAAGTTATCACACTAGATAACCACCGCTATGTCGGGCATGTCGGCTGGCGTCAAGATAGACAAACATTCGATGCTGCTACGATAAATTATGCTGCTTCAGACAAGATCAAAATCAACTATAGCTACATCACCAAACGTAATCGTATTTTTGCACAAGCAAAAGACCTTCATTCAAAAGATCATTTACTTAATATCGCCTATAAAACGCCATACGGGCAACTAACTGCTTACAGCTATTTATTAGAGGTAAATGAAGGAACGTCGAACGGTTTAGACACCTTTGGTGTCAGTTTTTCCGGCAAAAAAAACCTGTTTTTATACTCTGCTGAATTTGCTACTCAAACCGCTGATACCGCGGTATCAGACTATTCAACAAGTTACATCGCTATTGAAGGCGGCTATAAGTTTGATGCCGTAACCCTAAAATTAGGTGCAGAAATACTGGCGAGTGACGATGCAATGTACGGTTTCTCTACTCCGCTGGCGACACTACATAAATTCAATGGTTGGACAGATCAGTTTTTAACTACGCCAAAAGAAGGCTTGGTCGATCTATATGCTTCAATTTCAGGCCAAGCTTTTGGCGGTGGTTGGACAGTTGTCTTGCATGATTTTTCAGCTGACGAAGCAAGCGATACCGTTGACGATTTAGGCTCTGAAATAAACGCAGTTTTTACCAAGAAATTTTATAAAAATTATAGCGCAGGCATAAAGTACGCAGCTTACTCAGCGGGTGATTCAGCCTCAGGAAAAGTTGACACTGATAAAGTTTGGCTTTGGGTTGGCGCTAAATTTTAAGTTAATTAAGAACATCTTATAACAGTAACTCATCAATAGATAAGTTGAGAGTTATCAAACGTTATAAAACAATATCACTATTGAAGCAGGTAAATAAAATGAGCTCAAGTCTTGAAAACATCATCAAAAAACAAAAAGTGGTCGTTGTCGGTAACGGCATGGTTGGTCACCATTTTGTTGAGCAATTAGCGCAATTGAGCGCAGCAAACCAAGCCATTGAGATAACAGTTTTGTCCGCTGAATCTCGCCTAGCTTATGATCGCGTTCATCTCTCTGAATACTTCAGTGGTAAAACGGCTGAAGACTTAGCGATGACCGATGAGAAAACCTACCAAGATTGGAATGTGAGCTTCCAAACTAATGCTAAAGTAGTTGATATTGATCGAGTAGAAAAAAATGTAGTGACAGAAAGTGGCCAAGTTTTCGCTTATGACAAACTAATTCTAGCGACTGGATCTTATCCATTTGTTCCGCCTATTCCAGGTAAAGATCGTGACCATTGTTTAGTTTATCGCACCATAGATGACTTAGACGATATTCAAGCGAGTGCCAATGTCAGTAAAGTCGGTGTTGTTATTGGTGGTGGCTTACTCGGACTTGAAGCAGCCAACGCCCTAACCGCCTTAGGCTTAAAAACTCATGTGGTTGAATTTGCTCCGCAATTAATGGGTGTTCAAATTGATGCTGGTGGTGGTCGATTATTAAAAGAAAAAATTGAAGCGCTTGGTGTACAAGTCCATACATCAAAAGCCACTAGTGTCATTGAAGACGGCGAAACGTGTCGATATAAACTTTGCTTTAGTGATAACACCGTACTAGAAACCGACCTTATTTTATTCTCCGCGGGCATTCGACCTTATGACAATTTAGCGAAATCTTTCGACCTAGAACTAGGTGAAAGAGGCGGTATTGTTATTAATAATCAATGCCAAACTTCAGATGAAAATATTTATGCCATTGGTGAATGTGCGCTTTGGAACAACTTTATATTTGGTTTAGTTGCGCCCGGTTACAGCATGGCTAAAGTGGCCGCAAAAGATATTATCGGTGAACAAGCGTCGTTTACCGGTGCCGATATGAGTACCAAATTGAAATTAATGGGTGTTGAGGTCGGCTCGATTGGTGATGCTCATGCCAAAACAGCTGGTTCACTAACCTATACCTATGAAAATCAGCCTGAAGGCGTTTACAAAAAAATTGTTGTCTCGAGTGACAAAACTAAAATGCTGGGGGCGGTATTAATTGGTGATACCAGTGAATATGACTCGCTATTACAATACATGCTTAATGCCATAGATTTACCTGAATCACCTGAAACACTGATACTGCCATCTTCTGGTGAAAAGCCATCTCTAGGTGCTGACGCATTGCCTGCCACCGCGATGATTTGTTCGTGTCATAACGTAACTAAAGACGACATTATTAGTTCAATTGACCAAGGCGCTTGCACAATCAACGATGTTAAAACGTGTACTAAGGCAAGTACCGGTTGTGGCGGTTGTGCCGCTTTATTGAAAAATGTTGCTGATACAGAATTTGCTAGCCGCGGTGTAGAAGTTAAGAAAGACATTTGTGAGCATTTTGCTTATTCACGCCGAGAACTTTTTGACATTGTCAGCGTAGAAAAAATTAAAACTTTTGACGAGCTGCTAGCCTCACACGGTAAAGGCCATGGCTGTGAAGTATGTAAACCAGTTACGGGCTCTATATTGGCCTCAGTGTGGAATGACTATATTCTGAAAAAAGCTCATTTGTCACTGCAAGACACTAACGATACCTACTTAGGCAATATGCAAAAAGATGGCACTTACTCGGTCGTACCACGCGTTGCAGGTGGCGAAATCACCCCTGATAAATTAATTGTTTTAGGGCAAGTCGCGAAAAAATATAATCTGTATACCAAAATAACCGGTGGCCAACGTGTTGACCTATTTGGTGCCCGTGTTGAAGAATTGCCGCCTATTTGGCAAGAGCTTATCGATGCAGGCTTTGAAACTGGTCATGCTTACGGTAAATCACTTCGTACGGTTAAGTCTTGTGTTGGCTCAACGTGGTGTCGATTTGGCGTTCAAGACTCGGTAGGCATGGCGATTTCCTTAGAAAATCGCTACAAAGGCTTACGAGCCCCTCATAAAATTAAATTTGGCGTCTCCGGTTGTACTCGTGAATGTGCCGAGGCCCAAAGTAAAGACATAGGTATTATCGCCACAGACAAAGGCTGGAACTTATATATTTGTGGTAATGGCGGCATGAAGCCTCGCCATGGTGACCTTTTTGCCATCGATCTAGATGATGAAACCTTAGTTAAATATATTGACTGCATTTTGATGTTTTATGTCCGCACTGGCGACCGTCTACAAAGAACATCGGTATGGATGGACAACATGGAAGGTGGTTTAGACTATTTACAACAAGTGATTATAGAAGACAGCCTTAACCTGACTGATCACCTTGAACAACAAATGGCTGCCATTGTTGATACTTATCAATGTGAATGGAAAACCACCTTGAGCGATCCAGAAGCACTGAAACGGTTTAAACCTTTTGTAAACTCGTCAAAGCCAGACAGCAATATCATTTTTGTACAAGAGCGTGAGCAAATTCGCCCTGCAACCAAAGATGAAAAAGCTACAAAAGTATTATTAGACACCAAAATTTCACAAATTGCCGAAGAAGCGTAAGGAGAACATCATGTCAAATTCAAGCATAGCTGAAACTCATGTTTCTGAAACAATTATGGCTAATCCAACTAAACATTGGTTAACCATTTGTAAGACTAGTGATCTAGTTAAAGATTCAGGTATTTGTGCATTAATCGAGCAAGGGCTCGAAGAGAAGCAAGTCGCTATTTTTCATTTACCCAATACCGAAAAAAAAATCTATGCCGTCGACAATTATGATCCTATTGGCGAAGCCAATGTACTTTATCGCGGCATAGTCGGCAGCATAGGAGACAACATCGTTGTTTCTTCGCCATTGTATAAACAGCATTACTGCTTAACCACGGGTAAATGCTTACAAGCTGAGAAAAGTATTGATGTTTTCCCTGCTCGTATTATTGATGAGCAAGTGCAGCTTTTTGTCTAGCTAAGCATCACAAGACAAAAGTAAGTAAATATAAGTAAAAGAGTAGCCCTGATAATCAGGTTTTCACTTCGAGCTATTTGTTGTTTAAGGGTAAATTTATGAGTTGTTCTCAAGCGTCACATATTGTTCAATCAACTTGTGCGTACTGTGGTGTAGGTTGCGGTGTTGATATCACTGTTGAAGCTGGCAAAGCCCAAGCTTTAGTCGGCACAACAGAGCACCCTGCTAACTTTGGACAACTGTGTGTTAAAGGCACCAACTTATTAGCCACAACCGATTTAACCAACCGCTTACTTGAACCAAAAATAAAACAAAAAACCGTTGATTGGGCAACGGCAACCAAGCATGTTGCTGATAAGTTTTCAAAAATCATCAAAGAGCATGGTCCTGATTCAGTCGCTTTTTATGTTTCGGGCCAATTGCTAACAGAAGATTATTACCTCGCGAATAAACTGATGAAAGGCTATATAGGCTCGGCCAACATTGATACAAACTCTCGTCTTTGTATGTCTTCTGCCGTTGCGGCTTATAAACGCAGTTTTGGTGAAGATGTTGTGCCCTGTAGCTATGAGGATCTAGACAGTACAGAGCTGCTATTAATAACCGGCTCTAACGCCGCTTGGACTCATCCAGTATTATTTCAACGCATTGAGCGGGCTAAAAAACGCAACCCAAATATGAAAGTCGTGGTTATTGACCCACGTAAAACCGCAACCTGCCAAATCGCTGACCACTTTTTACCGCTAAAGCCAGGCACTGATGCGGCTTTTTTCAATGGTCTACTAAACTATTTAAATGATAATAATGCCCTGAATAAAGCCTATATTGAGCAATACACCCAAGATTTCGACCAAGCATATTTAGCGGCAAGTCACTGGTCATTAGCTAAAGTAGCAGCTTATTGCGAACTGGAACAAGCAACGGTTGAACGTGTTTATCAATTGTTTGCCCGCACTGAAAAAGTACTAACCTTCTATTCCATGGGTATCAATCAATCGAGTTCTGGTGTGGATAAGTGCCACAGCATTATTAACTGTCATTTAGCGACAGGAAAAATTGCCAAAGATGGTTGCGGGCCTTTTTCTATTACGGGTCAACCAAATGCTATGGGCGGTAGAGAAGTTGGTGGTCTGTCTAATCAATTAGCCTCTCACATGGATATTGAAAACCCAGCGCATCGTTCAACCGTTCAGCGTTTTTGGCAATCGCCAACTATAGCTGATAAAGCCGGTTATAAAGCCGTAGATCTTTTCGACGCCATAGATGTAGGTAAAATTAAAGCTGTTTGGATAATGGCGACCAACCCGATGGTAAGTTTGCCCGATCGTAAAAAAATAGCCCGTGCATTAAACAGGTGTGAGTTTGTTGTGGTCTCTGACTGTGCTGAAAACAATGATACTTTAGACTTTGCTGATGTAAAACTGCCGGCAACGCCCTGGTTAGAAAAAAACGGTACGGTTACTAACTCAGAACGTCGTATTTCTCGTCAAACCAATGCAATAGCTCCTAATGGCCAAGCAAAACACGACTGGCAGATTATTGCAGATGTTGCCACAACGATGGGCTTTTCAGGCTTTGGCTATACAGACGTTAGTGACGTTTTTCGAGAGTTTGCACAGCTATCAGGCTTTGAAAACAATGGTGAACGTGTCTTTGATATTTCGGCATTTTCAACTATCACCAAAAAACAATATAACCGTTTAAAACCCGTACAATGGCCGGTTAACGACAACTACCCTGAAGGTAAAAAACGCGTTTATGAAGATGGAAAATTTTCTACGCATTCAGGAAAAGCGATATTTTTTGCCATCACGCCGCAACAGCCAACACAAAAAACATCAACAACATTTCCTTTTAGATTAAACAGCGGTCGGTTAAGAGACCAATGGCATACCATGAGCAGAACGGGTAAAGCCGCGCAACTTAACGCTCATACCGATAAGTGTTATATCTATATAAACCCTGAAGATGCCGCACGATTAAACATAGTAGATAACGAAATAGTTAATGTTTCCTCATCTACTGGACGCGCCACCGTTCATGCCAAGTTGGATAAAAACCAACGTGCTAATGAATGCTTTATGCCGATACATTGGAATGAACAATTTGCATCAAATGCTAATGTCAGTAACTTATATGCAAGTATTGCCGACCCTATTTCTGGACAACCTGAAATTAAACACGGCGCGATCGCGTTGAGTAAAACAGCATTTAAACAATTTGGACAACTGCACATTAGTGAATATTTTATTGTGCAAAGCCAAATAACTAACGATTTTTGGACCAAATCAAGAACAAGTTATGGCATGAGTTTTCAATTCGCTAATACAGAATCAGAAATTGATATTTTACATTGGTGCCAACAAACTAGCCAAATATCAGGTGAATGGCTGCAATTTACCCAAGGCAATACTCATTACGTTATTTGCTTACAAGCTGGTAAATTAGTATTGCTCTGTTATATAGCTGCAACCCAGCCATCAATCGAACAGGCATGGCTTGAACATGTTTTCAGTGAAACTATTATACCTGAGGATGATATTCACTCTTTATTATCCGGCACTGCCAATGATATTTTTGCTAAAGGGAAGCAGATATGTAGTTGCTTCAATATCGGCGAAAAAGAAATTATTAGCGCCATAGATAATGGTTGCAGTTCAGTTGAGCAATTAGGCGACACTTTAAAATGTGGCACCAATTGTGGCTCCTGTAAATCAGAACTGGGTGTTTTAGTGGCTGATCACAAAGTTAATAACGCCGAAATAATAAGCAGCACTTTTATTGACGAACTTCAAAAATGTTAAAGTTAGGTTTTCAAAATTGAAATTCATTGTAGAAAATCTAGTGTTCTAACGTTAGATTTTGAAAAAGTGGCTAAGCGTATTTTTCTGAACTACAAACTGTCTAGTGAAATCTGGGAAGTCCATAAAGCTTGAAGTTTGGTAAGAAAATAGGCATTTTTAAACATGTACTCTTGATAAAACTCCCCGTCTGAAAAAGACAATAGGAAATTGTCAGGTTCGCCTAATATTAAAAGTTAATACTTATATGTAGTCTTTAGAAAGAAATGATTTATTATAATATAGAGATTAATTTGCATGGGTATTGTTCAAATCAACCTTGACTAGCCCTTCATTTTTCCATCCATTGTTAAGAGGTTTGCCATTGAAAGATTTATTTTGTTTGACTCGTCATTACCTGATTTGCCTTATGCTCTTGGTCCCCTTAACGGCACAGGCTCATCAAATATCATTCTGGAACGGCAATAAAACGCCCTCAAGACAACTTTACGAACAACAAGTACTGCAAGCTGCTCTCAGCGCTGCGGGGATGGAGACAAGTATTGATATCGATGAACGTAACCTATCAATTAGTGAAGAAGCAAGCGTTTTTAGCAAGCAATTATTTGATGTTTTTGCCACTGTACAAGGCAACCCTAAACTCAATGCAGAAAACAAAATTTTAATAGCTAAACCCATAATGCAGGGCTTGCTTGGTCAACGATTATTGATCATTCGCAAAACAGATTCAGCACGTTTTGATGCAATAAAGCAGACCGAAGAAATGAAAAAAATGCGCTCAGGTATTCCTACTGGCTGGGCAGATGTTACTTTATTTAAAGCAAACCAATATAACACTGTTGAGCTAGGTGATTTTGAAACTATTTTTCATTATTTAGTGAATAATGACTTCGACTATTTAGCTCTGGGAGCCAATGAAATTGAACAAGTATATCAACAAGCTGATTTGGAAAAGTTGGATTTAACTATAGCGCCAACATTAATGCTTCGTTATAATTTTCCTGTAGTTTTTTATGTAAACCCCAACAATCCTGAACTCGCGAAACGCCTAAATACAGGGCTAGAACTGATCATTAAAAATGGCACCTTAAAGGCCATGTTTGATCAACACTTCGGTCATTTATATAGCCGCCTACATCTAGATGACAGAATAAGTTTTGAACTCCATAATCCACTAATTAAAAGTAAAATCAATTAGATACTGGTTCGGTGTTAGCTCTATTTTAAGGAGCATTAAATTTATCAATGGTTTTGACCTTATCTTTCGATGTGCTACAAAAACATGAAATCATTACTGTTGTCAGTTTTTATAACCTCAAAGCTGACATGTAATTTATATCATTTTTAGGATTATACTTGACCGCAGTGTGGCAATATTTAGCGTTCTGGTACTAAATACCATCGACGGTTTTGAGCTTCCCTCCTACAAGAAGTATCGTATTTCGGTTGAACTTACGCTAAATATGCTCTTGGTTTCTCAAAAGCGTAACGTCACTAGGCTCTTTGTTGCCGCTTGTAATACAAAAGCTCATGTCCGCTTTAGCGAGGTTATTATCATGACTTTGAATACTAAAAAACGAACCATCATTAATTAACATCTGATCAATAATGATTCAGTTTGAAAATAAAAGCTTGATAATTTATTGGGCTAACTAGTAAATTTATAACAAAACGAGTAACTTAAATTTACTTAAGCAAACCAAATCAATAGGGATTAATTTTGCGCTATCTAACTTTAGTTTTACTCATTAATTTAATCAGTTTCTCTTTACCCAGTAATGCCTCAAATTCAGCAGATTCAATTTTACCTATGCGCGATCGTGCTGAGTTCATCGATAACATAACTTCCCTACGTGTCGAGCAACTGTTACCAAAGTTGATGAGTGAGCATAATATGGATATGTGGCTTATCATCAGTCGTGAGTACAATGAAGATCCGATTATTAAAACGCTTTTACCAGCTACGTGGCTATCAGCTCGTCGAACTACCATCCTTGTATTTGCTCGTACAAAAGATGGTAGCGTAGGTGCTTATGCGATTGCGCCATATAAAGTTGGCAGTGTTTTTGAAAAAGCTTGGGATAAAACAAAACAGCCAAATCAATGGTTAGCCTTGGTCGATTTAATTGCAAAATATAATCCCAATACCATTGCTATAAACCAATCAAAGCATTGGGCACATGCTGACGGCCTTGTCGCAACTGACAAAGAAAATCTTTTGGCTAATTTACCCAATAACTATAAATCAAAACTGGTTTCAGCTGAGCCGTTGGCCGTTGCGTGGTTAGAGCAGAGAATTCCTGAAGAAGTTGCTGTTTATAAAGATATTGTAAAAATAGCCCATGAAATAATAGCTGAAGCATTTTCTAGTAAAGTCATTACAGCACATAAAACGACTACTGATGATGTGGTTTGGTGGCTTAGAGAAAGAGTTAAAGCACTAAAACTGCAAACTTGGTTTCATCCCAGTGTGTCGATACAGCGTAGTGATGATGTAGCCTTTGATCATGAGTCCAGCTTTACTAATGGTTATGATAAACAAGTTATTTTACCAGGTGATTTATTACATGTTGACTTTGGTATCAGTTATTTACGCCTTAACACCGACACTCAGCAACATGCTTATGTTTTAAAAAAAGGTGAAGTACAAGCGCCGAGTTATCTGAAGCATGCATTAAAACAAGGCAATGCATTACAGGATGTATTCACTGCAAATTTCAAAGTTGGTCACAGTGGTAATGAGGTTTTAAAAGCCTCAAGAGCACAAGCCATTGCTATGGGGTTAAAACCAACCATTTATACTCACCCACTCGGTTACCATGGTCATGCTGCAGGCACAACACTGGGTATGTGGGATGCTCAACAAGGTGTTGTCGGCTCAGGCGATTATCCATTGCATTTAAATACCGCTTATTCCATCGAGCTTAACAATGCTATTTATATTGATGAGTGGAAAAAAGAAATTCGAATTATGCTAGAAGAAGATGCACTATTTGATAGTACTGGCGTGTGGTATTTAAATGGCCGTCAAACTGAACTTTTACTTATTAAATAAGGCATTTGTTTTCTAAACATGTAATGCAAAAAAGCTCTTAAAGTTAAGAGCTTTTGTACTTAAACAAACTTTTGTGACTATTGTTCAACACCTACAAGAGAGGACATTTCAAAAAGTTACCATTATCTATTTTATATTCAGAGCAAGTTTTCCTCACTTAACCCACTAATGTACCGCTTTACCCTTTCATAGCGTCAAATGTATCGCTTCAGCGGATCTCAAGCGATATAGCGCTTTATTACTGTATGGTACTTTTAGCGACTGTTGAATTTTTATACGCCTGGAGCGTGAAAATACATCGATTCAACTTCGCTATGAGTAATTAACAACTGTAAGCATGCTTTCAGTTCGCAATTAAAACCATAATTAAAAAATAACTCAATATGATATCAACTCAATTTTTTTACGTTAGTTGACCATGTCTAATGGGTTTTAGGAAAAGCAAATGACGTGTTCAAATAATAAATATAATAAATGCTGTAAAACCCTAATAGCTGCAGCCGTTAGTTTAACATTAAGCGCATGTGGCGGCTCAGACTCCAAAACAGAAAAAGAACCTGATCCAGAGCCAACCCCAGTGCAAAATTCTGCGCCAGTAATTTCAAGCACAGTAATTACAACTATAGAAGCAGGATCCTTGTATTCATATACCTTAGTATCGAGTGATGCTGATGGCGATACGCTAACCTTAACCTCAACTGCGCTACCTAATTGGCTTACGTTTGACAGTAGTACCGCAGTACTGAGTGGTACACCTACTGAAAGCGATGCTGGTGATCATGCCATCACACTTACTGTAAGTGATGGCACTGATTCTGTGACTCAATCATTTACTATTACGGTAACCGTTGCTGAGCCGATAAATAATCCCGCGGTAATTACCAGTTCACCTGTAACAAGCGCAACAGTTGGTGAAGCTTATTCATACACATTAATGGCGACTGATGCCGACAATGACACATTAATGATGTCGGCAAGTATTCCTAGCGCTCTTTCTTGGCTAACATTTGATAGCACCACAGGAGTGCTAGCCGGCACGCCTGCTTCGGGTGATGTAGCGGCAACAGCAATCACATTAACCGTTAATGACGGCACCATTGATACAGAGCAAACATTTACTATTACGGTCGAAGAAGCTACTAGTGATCCAACACCAGCTTTAGTGGTATTTGAAGAAAGCGCAAATCCTCTATGGCCAGCATGGGATTGTTGTGGAGGTACAACGCCAGCAATTATCACAGATTCAGACCCAAGCTATGGGCAAGTGACTCAATTCACTATTAATGGCGATACTGTTGTCGGTTTTAATGCTAGAGATGCTGTTGATGGTGTAGCCTTTAATACTCCAGCAGGAACGACATTAGAATTTGATCTAAAAGTTACTGCAATGCCAACCGCGGGTGATACCAACTGGATGTTAAAGCTTGAAGGTGGTGGTGTTGCTGAGGTGAATTTAAATACCAGCGCTGAAGGTCAAGCACCAATGCTGGATACTTGGGTGCATTATACGTTCAATGTCGCAGATTTAGGCTTAACTAACGTAAATTTGATCATGATGTTTCCTGCTTGGGGAACTGGTGATGGCGCTGAGTTTAGTATTGATAATGTCGTTTTTTATAGCGATGAAAATAGTACTCCACCTACGCAAGATGAATTTGTTGCCGTTGGTACACCTTTCGATTTTGAAGCCGGTGGTTTAGGCGGTGATTTCACATGGGCTGTATTTGAAAATGACGATAATCCTGCCCTAGCATTTGTTGCTAACCCAGCAAGCTCTTCTGTTAACGATTCAGCTATTTCTGCCATGTTTACGGCTCGCGTAGGCGGTCAACCGTGGGCTGGAACTGAAACTAATGGAGAAACACCGGCCTTTACCATGGATGCAACTAATAGCATTGTTAAAATTATGGTGTATAAGTCAGTTATCAGTGATGTAGGATTGAAATTCTCTGTTGGCGCTGCAGCTCAGCCTGAAATTAAAGTGGCAAATACTAAAATTAATGAATGGGAAGAGCTAACTTTTGATTTCACCAGTCGCATTGGCATGGCAGAAACCATAGGTATTACTTCAATTATTGTTTTCCCTGACTTTAATCTTGATGGTAGGTCTGCTGATAACGAGAGTTATTTTGATAATATTACTTTTGGTCATTATGAGTAAAATCAAACTATAAATAATTCAACAATATCTACTTAACGATAAACGGACTTGCATTGATAATGTAAGTCCGTTTTTGTGTAATGCAGTTGTCCATTTCAAACATAGTCGTTTCAAAAATAGTCATTTCAAATATGCATAACTTAATCTGATTTTATTAAACCTCTTAACATATAAACAAAGAAATTAGTTATTAGTGATATTTTTATTTACAGTTTGCATAATCAACACTATAAATTTAATTTTCATTTATCCGAAAAATCTAATTTTAGAAACTCTGCTTTTAATTCCTCTACCAGTTTTTCATCGCTGCCAAGGCTCATAGCAAGGTAAAGCTCTTCTGAAAACCATTGAAAAGTATAGATTGTTTTAAAATCTGATCTTTTACACCCTGCTGTTTGACAATAAAAGTCAATCACCTGATTAGTTGAAGGAATGACTTCAATTCGACCTTTTTCTAACAACTGCATGGTCGTTGTTGTATTACTGACCTCGACAAGTTCTTTACCGAACTGAAGTCCTTGGCTTGCCAGCCATATCGTAACGGCATCAAGTCGTTTTACACCAATTTGAATATCGCTTAGTTCAGAGAGCTTTGAAACAGGCTGTAATTCACTAGCTTTTAAAGCAATTAGCTTCATGGGCACATTAACGACTTTGCCTATCCAAATGAACTTATTTTCACGTTCAGGGGTTCTCACTAATGAGAATATGATGGTATTAGGAGTGTTTAAGGCTATTTGATAAGTTCGTGCCCATGGTAAAACTTCGATGGGGGTTTCAGGTAAGACATTTGATAATAGCTCTTTTATTTTTAAACCAACGATTCCACCTTCTAGCTGATTATTTACTGCAATTTGATAAGGGGGAAGATGCTCGGTAACTATACGTATATCTTTCAGGCTTGTGCTAGCTTTTGTATTTAAAGCAAACATAACCGACAGCATAACAATTATTAGTTTACGAACAATATACAAATTTTATTAGCCTTGTAATGGAGTTGTTTAAACAAAATGGTGTTTAAACTATTGGTGTCTATATAAATTTAGCAGAAAATTTAATAATTAATATAAATATACAAGATTTTAGGTGAAGTATTCAATTTAAAATAAATTAAGGAGTACTCAACAGCGCTTTGAAATTGCTTAGACAAAAATGCTTCCAAAGCTTTAATTATGCCTAACACTTTAGTTTACAAGAGGTATGAGAAGTAAGTTTATTCTCAATAGTAGGTACTTATTTTGTCGATCAGAATAAAGATTTTTGGCTTTGATGGCGTGGGCACTTAGGTTATGTCGGGAACAAATAACCTGACCGTTCAACCTGAACATCGCCATTCTTTCACATGACATGTATGGACACATTAATGTCGTGATGCCATGGATGGCAGTGAACGACCCAGTGATCATGGCATTGCCTACTTGGATGTAGGTACTTAGTTTTTGTCTGGAACTAATAACCTGACCGTTCAACCTGAACATCGCCATTCTTTCACATGACATGTATGGACACATTAATGTCGTGATGCCATGGATGGCAGTGAACGACCCAGTGATCATGGCATTGCCTACATGGATGTAGGTACTTAGTTTTTGTCTGGAACAAAAAAATTGACCGTTCATCCTGAACATAAAAAAGCCAAGCGATAATCGCTTGGCTGCAAAGTAAAACCTGTCAATTTATGCTGGGAGCGCAGTAATTAATGACGTTAAGGCTACTTTTTAAATCGACGTATAGTAAGGCAAAGCAAACCTAAAGCAAAAATAGCAAATGTGGTAGGTTCAGGCACTGCGGTTGGTCGATACATTAACCAACCAATAGTTCCATTACTCAAGAGTCTATGCTCTTCAGTTGTAGCGATACTGCCATAAGTATTAAATTTCTCATTGCTCGTGCCTGACCCTAACTTTAAATAACCCGCTTTACCATCTAATGCTTCGTCATCATAGAACCATGCAGCATCAATACTGCTTGTACCACGTGTCGATGAGTCGCCTAACAACGCAGTGTATTCTTCACTTGAAAAGCTACCACTATCTACGCAAAATAAAGAGTCTTGAATGTTATCGGAACAACCATGACTAAAGCCATTATATAACGCATCGAGGAATAAATTAGCTTCATTTGCACCCGCTATAGTCCAGCCTGAAAGAGCATTCTGAGCTAGAGCTTGAGAATAATTGAAATTAGCAGAGTGATCCCATCTTAACCATTCAAGATTATTTAAAGTGTCTGTAATAACTTCAGTTGAACCATCATCGTTACTGGTTAATGCACCAATGGTGATCAATCCAGCATTGGCAGAATTCATTACACAACTAAAAATAAAAACTGATGTAATAACGACTTTGTTTAAAAATTTATATTTCATGAGGTTTTACCTTTTTGGTATTTGACAATGGCTCGATTTTTATTCAATGCTAAATGTTTAGTACTATTTTTCTATCACTACTGAGAGGATAAAAAGCCCACCTAATACAAACTGGTGGGCTTTGCTTCCAGAGAAGTTCAACTATTAATAGTTGTTAAAAAAACGTGTAGCAGCAACCGCATAATCAGCACGTGTTACAACGTTATCACCATTAAAGTTTGCAATAATGGTTGGTTCTAAATCATACGGACCTTGTTCAATATCAAAGTTTGCATTTAATATCCCTAAGTCTAAAGCTAGTTGTACATAACCTTTTAACTCAGCAGGGATTTGGTCTTGGTCAGCAAGCGTTACACGTTGGTCTTGAAAAATTGCAGTAATGTCACCGCTAAAGCTTTCAGCCAAAGGTTGTAATGCTAATGATTGTACTAAAGAGTATGCTAACTGATTACGGTCAACTGACTGTTGAGAGTTAAAACTAGTACCATTAGCCTTCATAACAGGCGCTTGATTTTGTGCTGTATTACGTAAAGCTGCACCTTTGGTATTAACCGCATTGGCTGCTGCAAAATATTGACCATCAACATCATTAAAGCTACTAGTTGTCGCTAAATTAGACTGACGAATGCCCGCACCTAAAGTTAAAAAATCAGCTAATACTTGACGAGTTAACACTTCATCAGGTTGAAAACCAGTCGCATTTGCATCAACTAATTCTTCACTTACCGCATACTCAATGAATGATTTTGCAGGATGGTTTTCAACATCACCCAGACCTGTATAACCGTCAGTTTTAATAATTTTAACTGTTACATCAATATCACCTGGAGCTGCATAACCATTAGTTACGCCAGTTGGGTCAACATCAACACCTGAAATTCCACCAATGCCGTGTGCTTGCAAAACCCAATCACCAGCTTCAGCAGGTGCTGTTACGGCAATATTTTGACCTAATACCGGTAAGGCAATACTAGAGCCGTAGCGTTTTCCACTTGGGCTAGTCAATGATAAGCCAACAGTATTGTCGTCAATATTAGCGCGAACCATAACCATAGAGGCATCAGGCTTAACTGGGATAACAGTACCTTCGTTATCACCTACTGGGCTAAACGTTACAACTTCAGGGTATTCTGCTTGAACAGAAGTTAAGGCTTTCGCGTTAAAATTACGCTCAATTTTAGTTGTGCTACCAAAGTTTAAGCTTTCATCAACAACAGACTTAACAGCAGCATAAGCGTTTGCATAACCTGCACCAGCTTCCCAAGTTTCACGACCCGGCATGTTGGTTGCTGTTTGTTGTAAAATGGCTTTCACTTCACGCCAAGTTAAACTTGGGTTAGCTTCAAGCATCAAAGCAACAATACCAGCAACATGAGGAGCTGACATAGAAGTACCACTCATCGAAGTGTAATAAGGTACATGGTTAGGCGCCATTACTTCGCTATCATCACCAACACTTAAAGCACTTAAACTTGATAAAGAAGCACGTGTAGAAATGATATCAACACCTGGGCCAGTTACAGTAGGACGATCTTCCCAATGGAAAACTTCATCACCAACCATCACTTCGCCGCCTTTACCTTTAACACCACGTGAACTAAAGTCAGCTAAATTACCTTCTTTATCACCAGCTGCAACCGTAATTACCCATGGAGCTTTTTTAAAGTTACCCGTAATTGTAGCTTCACCACTACCCGAGTTACCGGCAGAAAAAACTACAATCACGCCATTATCAGAAAGCGCTTTAGTAGCTACGTTAGTTGGGTGATCAGGATTGAAGTCAGTACCAGTATCACTGGTGCTACCAAAAGAGTTTGAAATAACACGGATGTTGTAATCGAATTGATGTGTTAATGCATAGTCAAAACCACCAATAGTGTCTAAAATAAATAGTCCCGCACCTGAACCATAACCGATAATTTTTGCGCCAGGGGCAACACCTTGGTATTTACCAATCGACATAGCGCCATTACCGCCAATAATACCAGCAACATGAGAGCCATGACCGCCAGCAATATCTGTGTTGGCAATATCTTCTTGATAAGAAACCGGCAATAAATCTGAAAGAGAATTTAAGTTAGTTTGTGCTAAAACATTTTGAACAACATGGTTTGGATATTTAATATCGGTATGAGTACCATCAACACCAGAGTCGTTTACAACAACACCAATACCTCGGCCAGAAAATGGCATACCTAAGTTACGCATTGATGAATCAGCGCGTAAACGATCAACACCGGTAATTTGTGTTGCGCCATCGTTTTCTAATGATAATGGTGCGTTATAGTAAACTGATCGAACTTTGTCTGAAGCATAAATTTGTTCAATTTGCGCTTTTGTAGCGGTAATACCAACGATTGGTAACTGCTTGAAGCTAACACCACCAGTTACACCAGCAGTTTCTAGGATATTTGTGAATTCAGGTGTTATAGCACCTTCGCCTTCAAACGTCACAACGACTTCGAAAACATCTTGTACAGCAGCGTTTGAGACTAGGCCTTGTAATTCAGAACCAAATGATTTGGCAGAAAGACTAGGAGATAATAAACCTAACCCAGCTCCCATTAGACCTGCAATTAGTAGTTTATTTTTTAATTTAGTTTTAAGCATTTGAGTCACCTTAATTGTTTCAACACAACGAGCATGTCAAACATCAAGGCATTAAAGAATCAGGGGAAACCCCTATAAGGATCAAGGTAAAACACCTGACTTTGTAAAAGTTGGATGTATTAGCTGTTTATTGGTTACAAAACACTAAAAAAGATTACATTAATAGATGATTTTTAGCTGCATAACGTACAAGTTCGGCGGCGTTCGCAACATTAAGTTTATCTAATACTTTTCCACGATGGTTTTCCGCGGTTTTAACGCTAATGTCTAATGAACGGGCAATTTCCTTGGTGGTTTTGCCTTCAATAATCAAATGAAATACTTCACGTTCTCGATTAGTAAGGTTTTTATAAGGGTCTTGCCAGTTTTCTGCCGGTTTATTGTATTGTGTCGCTAAAACACTAGCGGCATATTGGCTAAAATAAGTTTTACCTGCGGCTAACGCTTTAACTGCATCAATCAGTTCATCACTGGCACTGTCTTTCAATAAGTAGCCCGAAGCGCCAGCTCTAACCATATGAATTACGTACTCTTGCTCTTCATGCATAGTAAGCACTAATACTTTAGCTTCTGGCAATTGTTCATGTAAACGTTTAACGGCTTCCATACCATTTAACTCTGGCATACTAATGTCTATTACAATAACACTAGGTCTTAACTCTAAGGCTTTTTTGATTGCCTCTAAGCCATCTGCAGCCTCTGCAACAACACGAATATTTTCATCTTTGCTTAACAAGCTGACCAAGCCATGACGTAAAATGGTATGGTCGTCTGCAATAAGAACACTGATCATGACATTTCCCGCCCTGTAACTAATACTTTAATTTCACAGCCTTGATTAGGCGAAGAGTTGATGGTCAGCTGACCGCCAAAAGCACTCACTCTGTCACGCATTGCTCCTAGCCCAAAGCCATCAGGATTATCTTCAGTGCCTAAAGCCATACCAACACCATCATCTTGTATTTTAATCATTAGTAGCTTACTTGTTGCGATTAAATTTAAGGTAATGGTATTTGCTTTTGCATGCTTAATAGCATTAGTTAAGGCTTCTTGGATGACACGAAAAGCTAATGTTTGTGTATCACTGTCTATTTCTGTGTTTACCTGGTGATGAAACTCTATGGTTACATTTTCTTCCGGTTCACCCATAATTCTGACTAACCATTCTAAAGCAGGAATAAGCCCAAGATCATCTAATATTCTTGGTCGCATCAAGCGTGAAATAACTCGAGTATCCGACAAGGCTTGCCGCGCTAAGTCTATGCTTTCGCTTAATGCAATGGTGGGGTCACCCTTTTGTACTTGCTGTAATTGATTAATTAATGCGGTTAATAATTGCCCGACACCATCATGTAGTTCACGCGCAATATGCTTGCGTTCATCTTCTTGCACTCGCCAAACCCGCTTTGCCAAACCGCGCATTTGTTCGTTGCCAAAATATAACTGTTGGGATATTTGTTTTTGTTTTTCATTAAGTTGTGCAACCAACTTTGACATATCCGTATTATTGCTCATGGCGCAGTAATTCCTGTAGCGAGTCATTTAAGTTAAAATAATTTTGTTTTTCTAAAAAGTTTGAAAACATTTCTGCTGGTAAGTTTTCTGTTAAGCCTTTTAGTTTTTGACGAACTTTATCATGATATTTTTCTGCATCTTGCTGTTCAGCAATCGCAAGTTGAGCGCGTAAACGGTCAAACTGAAAACTACGCCAATAATCGCCCATTTTTCTAAGTAAAATATCAGATTTTCGTAACGTACTGGTTAGCCCAGACCAGTCTTTAGAATAGAATTGTTGTACCGCTAAAAGCTCTAAATATTCTATATACTCATATTGATATAGGCCAAAGTCTACTTCTGAAATTAATGATAAATATCGATTAATGTCTTTATTGCCTGCACGTAGTTCATCTCTTGCCTGTTGTATCAATTGCCTGATATGAATAACTTGATGAGCATGGTCGGTAACTAATTCGGTCATACTCAACATTGTACTAGCAACGCTATTTTTGCTTTGGCTCATTAAAAACTGGTAAGTAGCTTTATATTCTTTATTTCCATATTTAGTGACGATTTCACTAATTTTTCTCAGCCGAACTTCTGCTTCAGCAACATCTCCCATTTGTAATGACCAATCGGCTAACCATAACCCAAGTTGTGCAATAGCTCGAACATCTTGTAATTTTTCAGCTTCATTATAAAGCGCAGTTAATTCAGTAATACTTGATTGAAAGTTACCTTGTAGGAAAGCTAACTTGGTTAAGTAACTATGCGACACCAATGATTCTTCACTACTGTTCAACTGGTTAGCGTCAGTTAACGTGTTATTAAACAAATGATAGGCATTTCGCCAATTACCTTTTGCTAGCTCTAACTGACCTAAATTTTGTCTAACATGTATAATGCCGATGGGAAATTGAATTCGTTGATATAACTGCTCTGCTTGTCGCCAATATACCAAGGCGTTATCAGGGTCGAGTAGCATAAAATAGGTATAACCTATGTTGTTCATACTCTCTGCTTGAAGCATTAAATTGCCTAATTCAATACGAATATTTAATGCCTGGCGATAATTTTCTAAGGCAACCTGATAAGACGCTTGCTCTTCAGCCAAGTTGCCAAGTTCATTGTAGGTATTAGCTAAGCCTTTCTGATCATTTAACTGCTGATATATAGCTAAGCTTTCATTCAAGTACTTTTCGGCTTGTTGGTACTCTCCGCTATTTATATACATGGCCGCAACATTGGTCATGGTTGTAGCTGCTCCAGATAGATCACCGATTAATTTTCTGATCGTTAATGCTTCTAGGTAATAATCAAAGGCTAATTTTGTTTCGCCTAATTGTTCATAAACTACGCCAAAGGCATTAAGTGCTTCGCCTTCTTTTAACTGATTTTTCAATTTTTTAGCGGTAACTAAGGCTTTAACAAAATATTCATTGAGGGCTTTTTCTAAATCGCCTTGTATAAAGGCAGTTCTGCCCAACATAAACCAAGCTTTAGGGTGATTAGCATCAATCTTTACTACATCCAGTAATAATGATTCCATTTTTTTATGCTGTTCAATTAAAAAGTAGAACTCTGCTAACATCACTTTAAGTTCAGTATTAAAAGGGAAAGCGTTAACTAAGGCTAAATAATCGACCTGTGCTTGCTCTACTTTACCTGCCAAATCATTTAGCCTTGCACTAGCAAGTTTTGCAGTATATGAATTAGTTTTACTAAATTCTGCGGCTTTACCATAGGCTTGTTCAGCTTCTAATATTAAATTTTGTGCTAAATATAATTCACCTTGTTGCAACCACGCCTGAGCTGACTCAGGGTAATCATTCAGGATTGGGGTCAATGCTTGTTGGGCTTTTTCAAAGTTACCTTGCGAAATAAACGCTTTAATTGCAAATAAATCAACTAACGGATTTTGTTCATAGCTCAATACTTTTTGTTCTTTTTCCTCAAGATTTAAACGGGCTTTAAAACTGGTTATAAAATCTGCTGTCGACAATTGCCAGTCTTTTTCATTAAAAGCGGTGCTTAACAAAGTCTCTCGATGAATATTAAAACCATCAACAAATACAAGTTCGAATTTCATTTCTTTTGCTTCAGTTCCAGCCACTAAACTGACAGGACTAATTAGCACATCAACTTGAAGTAGATCTGTGATCAGTTCAATTTTACTTTCATCTAATGGTAGTTTAATACCCAATTGTGCTAATAATTGCTTTAACCTTGCTTGATCAATTACACGTAAACTATTGATTTCGCTTAATTGATAATTTAAGTAATCCGCAAAATTTTGATTAAACTCTTCATCTTTCGTTGAAGTCGGCAAAATGGCAACAGCATAATGACTTTCTGCATTCGACTTAATAGGACTGGGTTGAGTAAATTGCCAAAATAGAGCCGCCATCCCCAACAATAGTATTGTAAATACTCCATAATATAGTGGTGCTTTTGAAGTGTTTTTTCTATCTGTGGTCAGGGCAATATATTGTTGCTGAGCTTTTTCAATATTCTGAGGTCTTGAGGCGGCATGTGCCGAAATTAAAGATAATAACCAAGCTTTTATTAATTTAAGCTCAGTATGTACTGGGTTAAATTTAGGTTTATTTAGTAATTTGTTTTGTACAATCTCATCAATTGAATCGCCACTAAATGGTAAGGCATTACAACAAAGTTGAAAAATAACTATACCAGCAGCATATAAATCAGTACTGGCATTTAGTTTACCTAATTGTAAGTATTCTGGTGGTGCATAATATGGTGTACCTAAAACGCTTGTAGAGGCCTCAGCTTTATTAAGCACTGACAAGCCAAAATCAGCGATATAAAGCCTACCATCATTATCAAGCATGATATTTTCAGGCTTAATATCTTTATGAGTTACGCCAGCTTGTTGAGCAAAAGCTAAACCACTTAAAAGTTGTTCAATAATGTGGTGTATTTGTTGACAGGACAATTCTTGGCTTGCGATAACATCTTCTAAACTACTGCCTTCAATCCAATCCATGGTTATAAAGTGTAAATTTAGGTGCTGATAATATTCATGCACTCGAATAATATTTGGGTGGCTAAGCTGGCGTACTAGTAACAGTTCATTCTTAAAATCTGCTAAGTTACTTTCATTTTGGCTCAGTAAGGGGTCAAGTACTTTTATGGCAATTACAGCATCAAGTTGCTGATCATAAGCACTGTAAACACAGCCGTATCGTCCCCGGCCTTGCAGTTTTTTTATTACAAATCGTCCAACCAAGCACTCACCGGGAGACAGTGAGTTAGCTGGTTGTATTATTTGTGTAGTCTGTTGCGGATCTTCAACTGGTTTAATAAGTTCTGACTCTTCTTTAGCGCTCATGCTGCCTTTATTTTAAAAATAACTAATGGCACAAGTTAAGCAAACTATTGTCTTTTTTACCAGATGTCCTTATCGAGTTATCATCAAGAAGTAGTTGCAATGAATCTATCGATTGCTGCAGTAATATAGCTTGTACCGATGCTTGAATTTGCTGACTCATGGTACTGAGTATTTCAATATCTAACTCAGTTAATACTTTGTCTGATAATTTACTATCAGTATAAACAATACCGACAACGTTATCCTCATAAAATAATGGTATACATGCGAGTGAGGATATTTTTTTAAGCTCTATGCTTTTGCGTGCGCAAAGCAATTCATTTCGAGTTACATCCATGGCGATAACTGCTTGACCGGATTCAAAACAACGAGTTATAGCACCAACACTGCCCTCAAAATCAGCTAATTTAAAATCAGTTAATTGCATACCATGGGCAATACTAACCTTTAAAGTTTGTAATGAATCGCCAAGTAATATTATACCCCGCTGCGTACCCGTCAACATGATGATATTTTGCAGCTGTGCTGATAAATTTTGCTGTAAATGTTCATTCATCGGTATAGCAATTGGCGACTGACTAGACGATAAACGCCACTGATTGTGACTGATTATTGCATCTAGCTGCTCAGAAGACTTGGTTTCAAATAAACAATCTAGTTCACCAATTGAAATAAGTGCATCAGTTTTTAATGTCGACTGTGTAATGGCAATACCATTAACTTTAGTACCGTTACGACTTCGTTCATCTTTAAGCTGCCAAATTTCATTAGCATGCGCGACTTGCGCATGCTGACGAGAAACAGTTGGGTGATCGAGCAACAGATCGCAATCATTTGCTCTTCCCAAACGATAACCGCTACCTTCATACAGGAAACTTTCTACTGCAGGTTGGTTTGAATAACATACCGTAATTCTAGCTGGCATAATTACACCCTTTATAACTGTTTGTTGTACTAATTAACTAGACGTAAGCTAAATCGTAGCGTATTAGCGTAAGCGATCAATTCACCTGCGATATTACTAATGTCTCTACTTGAGCGCCATACGTCTGGAATACTTAGACCGCGATTGTCATTAATACGGCGATTAAAAGCATTAAGCTTGTTACTTGCTGTATTGTAATCTTGAGATAATATCAATTGATTAATTTCGTTAATATCTTGCGATAACGCAGAGTAAACTGCGGCATTTATTTTTGGCGAAAAGTCATTAAGAGCAGATTGTAAATCATTAAACTTTTGTTCTACAACCATTAATGGTGTGCGTAAGTCAGCTACGATTATAAACTGTGAAAACTTCCCAGTTGAACCACTAGTTCGTAAACTACCTGAGCCCAAAGTTTGAGTAATATCTTTAAATTCACCGTTTAAAGGTGCCTTAAAGAAGCGGAAAGGTGTCCCTGCGGTATATTCCAAGTTATGCGTGTGTAAATCTACAGTAGCAACACCAGAAAATGAAAACCCGCTGTCTGCTTTAGGTTCAATGGTGATCATCATTGGAAAAGCCGCAGCTGGAGTAATGTTGATTGTATCTGGTAAGCGTTCAATGAAATCTAATGACGTAACATCAATTAACTCTGCACTAAGCCCTAAACTCTCTTTAGTTAGCCCAACAGCATTTTCAAAATGTAATGTAAGGTCTGCAGAAATATCTCCAGGTAGATGCACAAGAACTTCTACCTTGTTGCCTTGAACATTAACGGTTAATGGCTGTGAAGCGAAAGATAAAGTGCTGAATAAAATGGCGGTTGCCGCCAAAGCTTTAGTCGTTATATTTTTTATGTTCAACATAGTTTTTCCTCTGGATACGAACCTAATTCTAAACTCAGGTTGTTTTTACGTCTTTACTTACTAGAACCTACGTTGAATTGAGCAGATTAGCAAGCAGTTTGGTCGAATTAGTAGCAACAAAACCAACCTGATTTATGGTTGGTTTTGTTTACAAGCTACTAGCAATTAACGTAAATAGCTATCATATGCTCGACCAATAATAACGGCATAATCACCACGTTTAATATTTGTCGAAGGCTCAAAGTATGCAACCACTTTTGGTGACAAGTCATAAGGACCTTGTTCTAGTGCAAAACGTACCCCCATTAGTGACATATCTAATGCTGCTTGAACATAACCTTTCAACACAGGTGTTATAGAAGCTGAGTCCATTACAGGGATACGCTCGCCTTTATAATCAACTGTTAATTCTCCAGAGAAACTTAATGCTTGTGTTTCAAGTCCTAGCCCTTGAACTAAAGAATAAGCAAGCTCTTGTTTGCTAACATTTGCACGAGGATAAAAACTCTCGCCATTTGATAACATCACTGGCCATTGGTTCTGAACTCTATCTTTAAGTGCAGACCCTACGTTTGTTACTGCATCAACAAAAGGCGCATACTTATTGTTTACATCAGCAAAGTCTGTTTTTTGCTCATTCAAGATGTCACGTTGTTGTCTGATTGATAATCCCATGACTAAGAATTTAGCTAATTCTTGACGTTTTAAGTTAGCATCTGGACGGTAAAAACGGTCATTTTTGCTATCAACTAAACGCTCACTTACCGCAAACTCAATCGCTTTTTCCGCTGGATGACCAGCAATATCATTGAGACCTTCATAACCACCTGAGTTCAAAATAGAGATTTCACCACTTACGTATTCCGGAAGACCAGGACCGTTTGATGTACCTGTTGGATCTGCTTGAACACCTGAAAGTGAAGTTATACCGTAAGCAGAAAGCTTCCATTGACCCGCTTGTGCAGGGGCAGAAACTCGCATGGTATCGCTCAATACAGGAGTCGTTAAGTTACCGAAATAAACCGTTCCATCTGGTGCTTCTAATTTAAGCTTCACCAAATTAGCAAGCGTTTCAGAAGATGCGCTGATCCAAGCAGCATCAGCTTCAACGTCGAAAGTATGAACTTCTGGCTCGCCAACAGGAGAAAATAGCACCTCAAATGCTTCAGGCTCGCCACCAGAAGTCAGGATAGCGTTGGCATTAAATTCATTCAAATTATTAACCGTCACGCTATTTTGCTGGTCGTAACCCAGTGCCCCTGCTACTGCGGCATAAGCATTAACATGACCGGCACCGACTTCCCAAGATTCGTATCCTGGCATATTAGTCGCGGTTTCTTGAATGATTTGCTTAATTTGTAGTGGCGTTAAGTTAGGATTTGCTTCCAACATTAAAGCAATAATACCTGCTACATGTGGCGTTGACATCGAGGTACCAGAAATCATGGTGTAAAAAGGTAAGTATTCATCTTCGATAACACCAACATCGTCAGCGCCACCATTAGAAGCAAGGTTAGTTTTAGCACGGGTTGAAATAATATCTACACCAGGTGCAACTATCGTTACTTCGTTTTTATAAGTCCAAGTTGAGCCATCAGGCATAGTAAAGTCAGCCTGTTCGCCACGTTTACCACGTGAAGAAAAATCAATTAAAGTACCTTGTTTGGTGGTTGCTCCAACTGACATGCCCCATGGAATTTGAGCATAAGGGTTGTGGGTATCTTCTCCAGCACCACTGTTACCTGCAGCAAATACCGAGATCATACCTAATTTGTGTGCTTTATATGACGCTAAAGATATAGGACCTGCTGGATCAAACTTACCGCTTGAACCCCAAGAGTTGCTCATAATACGGATAGGTGAATTAAAATCCCATATATGGCTAATCGCGTAATCATAACCACCTAATGCATCTAAAATAGAAAGACCTGCACCAGAACCATAACCTACAATATCAGCACCTGTAGCGGCGCCTTTATATTTACCGTCAGAGTGTGAACCCCAACCACCAACTGTACCGGCACAATGTGTTCCGTGGCCTACATTTAAATCAGTATTGGGTTGACCTGCAATCCAAACACCGTCAACACCAGTTAATGAAATAGCTTGGGCATGTGTAACACCTTGCACGTTTTCAACAACTTTAGCACCGTATTCTAAATCATCTAAAGTAGCATCAATACCAGAGTCATTGACGATAACGGTAACGCCTTTACCGGTGAATTTAATACCATTATTGTTTTCGAAATCACTTGATTGTAGCTTTTCTACACCAGTTAATTCACGGGCTTCTGCATTGAAATATTCTAATGTACGGTTAGCAAAAACTGAGCGTACACCCGGCATAGTGGCTAATTGGTTAATTTGAGATGGGTTGGCCATTACACCAATGATTGGTAAAGATTGAAACTGAACACCTTGAGCTAACCCCATATTTAAAAGGCTTTGTAACTGTGTTGTGCTTAGCGCTTCTAGTTGATCATAAGAAACCACTACCATGGCGCTGTCTGTTGCAGTCATATTTTGTAATTGTTGCTCTAATTGAGAACCAATAACGGCTGCTGCTGTGGCGTTGAGACTGATACCTGCGATTGACATGGTCAATGCCATATTCTTAATTAATGATTTCATTTTTGTATCCACCCATCTCTGAAAGTAAGTTGATTTACATTAATCATTGGACGACATTTCTATCTATCTGACTATCAGGATCTGTCCCCATTGCATGCAGGGGAAAACCCCTACATGGGATTATTTTTGGATAAAATATCACCAATTAGTTGGGGAAGAATTTGAATCGATTTTTTTCATGCACAACGAATGCTAGTTAGAATAAGATTTAAGCTGATTATTTTTACAATAGGTTATTAATAAAAATGAAGTGAAAGATAAAATATCACTCGCTTATCATGGTGCTAAATTGCTCAATGTAATAAGTGAAAATAATTCAGCTTATAAACGAATTTATCTCGTTTGCCGCAGTGATGGAATGAATATACGATGTACTTGGTTTTGAATCTCCCCCGATTCAACGCAACAATCTAAAATTGTAAATTTGTTTTATTTCAAGGACATCTTTTGATGTCCTTTTTTTTTCTTATTTTTTAACACAAGCTCATTTTGGTGCAAACTCACTATCAAGGTGCAACCAAAAGAAATTTGATACTTCAAATAAAATCATAAGCTATAATAATCAACAACTTAAAATTCGGCTTGAGTTTTGCTATCAGATGTTAACTTCACTAAATCATGTTAACTATGTCAATCCAAACCCCTATACGTGGCCTGCGCTCATTTTGCGTAGCGTCAAAATGTTTAAGTTTTAAACATGCAGCATCACAGTTATTTTTAACTCCCTCAGCAGTCAGCCATCAAATAAAAAAACTCGAAGCACAATTAGGTATCGCTTTATTCAACCGAGGTACCAGAACTATTGAACTTACCAGTGCAGGAAAGCAGTTTTATCAATCGATTCAGCCGATAATCAACCAATTAGAGTCGACCATATCAGAATTTACTCAAATGCAGCATAATCAAACTATTACCATCAGTTTACCTGAGTTTTTTGCTAGCGAGTTGTTTATTCCTCGGTTATCAGAATGGTCTGAAAACAACCCAACGATTAACTTGCAACTCGAAACGGTAAAGTCTAATAGCGCGCCAGCACAATCGGCAGACTTATCTATTGTACTGGCAAATGGCAAACCCAATGCAAAAATAGTGCAAGAGCTATTTCCTATTCGCTATGTACCAGCTTGTAACAAGAGACTATATAAAAAATTAAAAAACATGGGGCTTAAAGCATTAAAAAGTACGCCATTGATTCTTCATAGATCGCGTCCTTGGTCTTGGCATCAATGGGCTGACAAAAATAGTGTTGATGATTTTGATCCTAAACAGATTATCCAATTCGACAGTATGTTTGGTGTTGCCAGAGCAGCCCAACAAGGCATGGGAATAGCGTTAGTGCCTTTACCTATGAGCAAAGCCTGGTTCAGTGAGCAACTACTGGTAAAGTTATTCGACGAGGAGTTAAATACCAATGATAAATATTATCTTATACAGCATGAAAATATGGATAATAATGCCGATCTGACTTTATTCGCTGATTGGGTAAAGCAAACCTTCACGATTTATGATGAATAAAAAGTTTAATGTTCTCTTAATGATAGTCAATATAAGCTGAAAAAACACCTTAGTTAGCCGTTTGATGTTCAAGCTAAAACACTTCTGCACTGATACTGTTAAGCCAAGGATGTACAAGTGAATTTAATTCACTTGATAGGTGTATTCTAATCGTTTGCCAGTAACCAGATAGCATTTTATATTAGCGCTGTATCAACTTGATACGTAAACAATATAGAGATTATATGATGATTAAAATTAAACTGAAAAAAATAATATTAACCACTTTATTATTAACTAATAGCTATACCACTTTAGCCGATGATAATAAATTCCAAGTAGCTATTGTCAAAGGCGAAGTTGGCACCTCAGAGCTATCTAAAGGTAAAGTCGAATCTGGTATCAAAAAATTAATTGCTAGCAATATAAAACAAGATTTTTATGCTAATAAAATGAATTTGTGCGTCGCATATTTGCAAGCTACATCTCAACAAAGCGATAAAACTGAATCAGCCTGCACAGAAGCGATTACAAGTTTAGAATCTATGAAACATCAAAGTAACAAAGTTCGATATTTAACAGCACTAAATTATAGTAACCGTGGTGTAGCAAGATATAGAAAAAACCAGATAACTGCAGCCTTAAAAGATTTTGAAATCGCTGTAGAAATCGATGACAACTCAATCACAACGGGTAATTTACAAAAATTTAATCGCCTGGTGTCTCAAGAGCAAGTAGAAAGTATTACTGAATTCTCTGATTAATCTCTTAAAATTAAAACTAGGAAGCTAAAATGAAACTTAATTTTTGCAAAAAAATCAGCTCAACAATTAACTTTATAATTGAAATTAAGCATATCTCAATTAGTCAGTGGGACATTGAATAAACAGCTAACATTACTCATTACCATAGCTTATCAAACCGTCTGTAGTTTAATGAATAATGTCAACCCTTTGATACAACGCAGCTAGATAAAGTGAAAATTATTTAGCTGACGTTGTAAGCCCCTAAAACCCACCGCCCATCTATGCTACTATCAAAAACATCACATCCTTAGCTATCTACTATGGTAGATATATCTTCAGAAATAAAAGGCTAGGCATGTATCACTTTTTGTGCATAATGCACGCATCTTCATAGTTTATTTCCTTAATTGAAAAGTTAAAAAAGCTCGCTTTATGATAAAAGACATCGATAACCTCAAGGTAAAATTAGCAGCTTTCTTGGAAGCTCAGCGACCTCTATATACACAGGGTAAAGTTGCAGATTACATCCCTGCATTAGCAGAAGTTTGCCCAAAAAGTATCGGTGCTTGTGTCGCTACCATTAATGGCAAAGTGGTTGGTGCGGGCGACTACCAAGTGCCCTTCTCTATACAAAGTATTTCTAAAGTTTTTGGTTTAGTAATGGCGATGAATAGGATCGGAGATGACTTATGGCAAAGAGTAAGTATGGAGCCTTCTGGGCAAGCCTTTAACTCTATAATCCAATTAGAATGGGAAAAAGGTGTACCTAGAAACCCTGTGATAAACGCCGGAGCTTTATTAGTTGCGGATGTGCTTACTAGTCATTTTTCAGCGAGTAAATTAGCTTTTTTGAGTTTTATGCGTAAATTGTCCCATGACGACTCTGTTTATATCGATTGCCATGTTTATGAATCTGAGCTCGCACATGGAAATCGTAATGCTGCATTAGCCTACTTAATGAAAAGTTTTGGCAATATTGAATCGGAAATTCCCGAGGTGTTAAGCCATTACTTTACCCAGTGTGCAATAGCGATGAGTTGTGAACAATTAGCGAACAGTTTACTTTTTTTAGCGAATAAAGGTATCGACCCCGTAACTAATGAAGTTATCTGTTCGCCCAAAGATGCTCATCGAGTGAACGCTATATTATCAACCAGTGGCATGTATGATCAGTCAGGTGAATTTGCTTTCTCTATTGGTTTACCCGCTAAAAGTGGTGTTGGCGGCGGTGTTATCGCAATAGTGCCAAATTACGGCGTAATTTGTACTTGGAGCCCACCGTTAAATAGCTTTGGTAACTCGGTTATAGGCACGAATTTACTGGCTAATTTAGCTGAAGAATTAGGTTTATCTATTTATCATTGATATCAAATGACTTGTCTAAAGGAATAAGCTCGACAATTTTTTTCATATAATATTGATAAGCCTGTGGATCAAAATTCTGCGATTTTTGATTCATAAATCCATGCAAATGTTCACTTTGCTCAATAGTGACATTTAGCTTGCCAGTCAAATCCTCGCGTAATTTTTGCACGCAAAAATGTTTTTCGGCGACAGGAAGAATTAATCTTATCGGTAACTTAGGGGTTAATTTAGTCATGTGACGAATTTGGCTGCTATAAAAACACATAGCGCCGAGGCTATTTTCCAAACTTTTTTCGCCGCATAATTGCCAAACAGCACTACCACCAACACTAAAACCAATTAATATTTTAACCCCTGGTATTGTTAGCAGCTCCGCTTCAAGTTTTTTAACATAGCCTGCTTGAGACACGTTTTCGATAAAATATTGATATGCATCTTGTTCAGACTCAAATGCTTGTGGTTGAATGTTGTATGGCCCTATCAAATGGTATTCAGCATTAAACTGTCGAGGAATATTTAACATAACCTGCTGACACAACATTTTGAAACTTTCAGTAACACCATAAATATCGGCAACAAAAATTAACTTCAACTAAGCGCTCCTAAAACAACCACAACATGCATAAATTTGCATTATTAAGGATAATAATCACACGCTTTGTTAATTTTTAAAAGTTCAAATAGGCTCAGCACTAGAAATAGCTGGCACTACCCGTTAGAATCTAGCGCATAGAAATTTAAATTCATCAGCAACGAGACGTATTCAGATGGGCAGAGCATACCAAAACCGTAAATTATCAATGGCCAAAACTGCGGGTCAAAAAACTAAAGTATATTCAAAATATGGTAAAGAAATTTACGTACTAGCGAAAAATGGTGGCGTAGATCCAGACAGTAACCTTTCTTTACGTCGTACAATTGAAAGAGCTAAAAAAGATCAAGTTCCTACGCATGTAATTGAGAAAGCGATAGAAAAAGCATCAGGTGTTGGCGGAGAAGATTACGTAGAATCGCGCTACGAAGGCTTTGGACCGGGTAACTGTATGGTAATTATTGATTGTTTAACTGATAACGGCAATCGAACCATTAAAGATGTTCGCCAATGTTTTACCAAAACCAATTCAAAAATTGGCTCATCTGGTACAGTTTCACACATGTTTGATCACCAAGCGATATTTGCCTTTAAAGGTGAAGACGATGAAGCGGTATTGGAAAGCTTAATGATGGCTGACATTGATGTTACTGATGTTGAACTTGAAGACGGCATTATTACTGTGTACGCGCCACATACAGAGTTTTTCAAAATTAAAACAGAATTTGCCGAAAATATGGCAGATGTTGAATTAGAAGTTGAAGAAATTTCTTGGGTACCGCAAACCTACACTGAAATTTCAGGTGAAGACGATTTAGCTAATTTCGAAAAATTCATTAACATGTTGGAAGATTGTGACGACGTACAAAATATTTATCACAATGCTGAATTAGCTGAGTAACAATAGCTGATATTAATTAAAGGCATCGTATCAGATGCCTTTTTTAGTTCCCCTAATCAATAAGAGGCACACCATGATAGATTTTCGTTCCGATACAGTAACCCGCCCATGTAAAAAAATGCGCACAGCGATGGCAAACGCAGAAGTCGGTGACGATGTTTATGGTGATGACCCTACGGTAAATGAACTTGAGTCTTGGGCTGCAAAACGACACGGATTTGCTCGTGCTATGTTTTGTAGTTCAGGTACACAAGCGAACTTATTAGCATTAATGGCGCATTGCCAACGAGGTGATGAATACCTTTGTGGTCAACAAGCTCATAACTATAAATTTGAAGGTGGTGGTGCTGCCATTTTAGGTTCAATTCAGCCACAACCTATCGAGAATGAAAAAGACGGTACCTTGTGCTTTGAAAAGCTTACTGCTGCAATAAAACCAGACGATTCTCACTTTGCTCGTACAACATTACTGAGTATTGAAAATACCATAAACGGGAAAGTATTGCCGTTAGAGTATATGCAAAATGCACGTGAATTTACCCGAGAACACAACTTGGCGCTACATTTAGACGGCGCTCGTGTTTACAATGCGGCTACAGCGTTGAATGTTGATATAACAGAAATTTGTCAACACGTTGATTCAATGTCAGTTTGCTTATCGAAAGGGCTTGGCGCACCAATTGGTTCAATTTTACTGGGTTCAGAAAGCTTAATTAAAGCTGCGAAACGCTGGCGAAAAGTCGTTGGTGGCGGTATGAGACAAGCCGGTATTATTGCCGCGGCAGCCAAAATAGCACTGGCAGAAAACCCCGTTAAACTACAACAAGACCATGAAAATGCAAAATATTTAGCTACTGCATTAAACCAATTTGCCAACATTTCAGTAAACCTTGATCATGTTGAAACTAATATGGTTTTTGCGACGTTTTCTGAAGATATAGATATTGTTAATCTTGTTGAAAAATTAAAAGATGGCAATATATTACTCAGCGCTGGTAACCCAATGCGCCTAGTTACTCACTTAGATATTGATAAAACAGCGATAGACACTTTTATTCAGGCTTTACATAATGAACTTGTTTAATATCAACGCGATAATTCAACTTGCGATAACAACATTCAGTTCAGTTCAGTTCAGTTCAGTTCAGTTCAGTAAAAGTTTCCTAAGCTATCTTAGGCCGTGATGAAATATGATTGTCCAAACGGTATATTTAACGATTGTAATTAAACATACCGTTGGCTTTTATTTTGCTAGTTTCTCTATCATGGTGTTTACGGCAGATAAATGCTCGGGGTTGTTATGACACATGCCCTGAAATACAGCACAAATATCAAGAAAATCAGGTAATTCAGTGCGCTGAGCTAATTTCATTAAACGTTTAGTTAACCGCAGAGAAGCAACAGGTTTGGCCGCAATTTCACTGGCTAATTCATTAACTTTTATCAGTAAGTCTTCTGGCTCGGTAATATCTAACACCACGCCTATTTCTTTTGCTTCCACGGCGCCTATTACACGACCAGTAAAGGTTAGCTCTGCAGCTTTTTGGTAGCCAATTAAGCGCTGCATAAACCACGCTCCACCATCGCCTGGAATAATACCTAGGTTAACGAAAGTTTCACCAAATTTAGCTTTTGTTGACGCTATTCTAATATCGCACATATTAGCAATATCAAAACCAGCGCCGATCGCAGGACCATTAACCGCTGCAATGACTGGCACTTCTAACTTATGTAAGGCTAAGGGAATTCGTTGAATACCTTCCCTATAACGCCTTTCTAACGTTTGCACATCGCCAGCAAAGTCGCCGGCTCGCTCAGCCATATCTTTAATATTACCGCCAGAGGAAAACGCAGAGCCCTCGCCAGTTATAATCAATACAGCAATCTCAGGCGTGCTATTTATCCAGTCGACGGTATTAACAATATCATCTGCTATGGCCGTACCGGTTAAAGCATTTCGAACATCATGACGGTTGAATGCCAAAGTCACGATGTTGTTATTAAGGGTTATTTTACTGTCGACTAATATCGGTAGTGTAATCATTTTTGCCTCAATTTTTTTATTTTTCAGAAACTTTAACTTGTTGCCAATAAGCTTCAAGCTCATCTAATGAATGTTGCTGAAAGCTTTTATCTGAATGATTAACTTGCGCTTCAACACCATTAAAACGTTTGCTAAATTTTTGGTTAGCTTGTCGCAATAAGGCTTCAGGGTCTTGTTTGGCATGTCGGCATAAATTTACTACAGCAAACATTAAGTCACCCAGCTCTTCCGCTAAGGCGCTTTCGTTATGATGTAACTCTGCTTTTACCTCTAGCACCTCTTCTTCGACTTTAGCAAAGACATCATCAATATTGTCCCAATCAAACCCTACATGTGCACAGCGTTTTTGAATTTTTGCCGCTTGTGATAATGCCGGTAAATTACGCGGAATATCGGCGAGAATACTGAGATTGTCATTGTTATTTTTCTGTTGGCGCTCTTTAACTTTTTCATTTTCCCAGTTTGCTTTTATTTCCGCATCTGACTGAAAGTCACTACTAGCGAAAACATGTGGGTGTCGACGAATAAGTTTTTCACAAATAGCACTAACGACACTATCAAAGTCAAAGCGCTTTTCTTCTGCGCCAAGTTGGCTATAAAACACCACTTGAAATAACAAATCGCCAAGCTCTTTTTCTAACTCAGTAAAATCTTCTTGCTCAATAGCATCAGCAACCTCATAAGCTTCTTCGATTGTGTGGGGAATAATGGATGAAAATGTTTGTTTGATGTCCCAAGGGCAACCTGTTTCTGGGTCACGTAATTCAGTCATAATCCAACGGAGTTTTTCGATTGATGGGCTGTCGTTCAGCATACTAAATAGAGCCTATATAATTAATGAGTGGCGGTTGTCCACTCAATATTAGTTATTTTATTGTCTGGGATAGTGAATGTCATTGGTGCATCCCCTACATCTTGGTTAGCAACCATATAAATATAATTGTAGCCTTCAATACGACTAGGCTTACCTAACTGACGAATTAATTCATCCTCACCATTACAAGTAATCGAGCTAAAGCTTAAACCTTCACCACAACCAGTTAAATTAATTTTTTGAATATGCTTAATAGTAACAATTTCACTACCATCATCGTATTTGTCATAATCATAAACATAAAACTGAATAGAAACATCATCATATTTCAGCGTTACTTTTTTATCTAATCGGTTATAGATTTCATTCTTGAAAGGCTTTTCAATAATTTCATTAGGAGTACCATTTTTATTAATAACGTCATCATAATGCTTACCCCAAGAGTAAAAAGTTTTATAGTAAAAATTCGAAGGAGGTGAACCTTCCCAAAATGTTTTCCCCCATTTGCTAGCTCCCATTAAAGACACACTTACGCAAACAACAACAAACAATCGTAATAATGCTTTCATTTTATATCCTTATTAATGATTTATTTAATACCCGTGACAACTTGCATTCCTCTTCGATTGTGTGGGGAATAATGGATGAAAATGTTTGTTTGATGTCCCAAGGGCAACCTGTTTCAGGGTCACGAAGCTCTGACATGATCCAACGGAGTTTTTCTATTGAAGGTTTAGCTGACAGCATACTTATTACCTATAATCTTTTAACTTCAACAACATCATCAAGTTGTGTTAATTTAGCCAATAATCGGCTTAACGCTTCGTTGTTAGCTATTTCTATTTTGATGGTCATACTCATACTTTGTTTGGCATGGTCAGTATTGCTTTCAAGACCAATAATACTAACGCGTTCATTGGAGATAATAGTAGAGATATCTCTAAGCAGTCCTTGGCGATCACCACCAATAATATTAATACTGACTTGATAGCTTTTTTTATTATCGATGCCCCATTGTACTTCAACTTCACGCTCTGGTTGCTGCTCTAATGAATTAGCAAGTTGTTCACAGTCATTTCTATGTACTGAAATACCACGACCTTGGGTAATAAAACCTAAAATTTCATCACCCGGTACCGGATGACAACACTTCGCCATATGGGTTAATAAATTACCTACACCAGAGACTGTAATACCATTGTTATCGCTGGTCTGTGTATCTGCTTGTTGAGGTTGTTTTATAAGACTTTGGGGATCAATAACCTCTTCAGGCTTTGATTTTTCATCTTGTTGTTGTATGCAATGTACCACCTGTAATAAGCGAGTATTGCCCGAACCGATTGCAGCAAATAAATCATCTTTAGTGGTAAAGTTGAAACGTTCTATCGCTACTGATAAGTCAACTTTAGCTAATGGAATTTGTAATTTTGTTAGCGCTGTTTCTAACATTTCTTTACCCGCAGCAAGGTTTTTATCTCTGTCGAGTAGGCGGAAAAAATGCTGAACTTTCGCGCGAGCACGTGACGTATGAAGATAATTTAAACTTGGGTTTAACCAATCTCTACTTGGGTTTAGCGTTTTACTGCGCAATATTTCAACTTTATCGCCAGTTTGTAATTTATGTGTAAAAGGAACGATTCTGCCGAAAACCTTTGCACCAATACAACTATGACCAACATTGGAATGAATATAGTATGCAAAGTCCAGTGGTGTTGCACCACTCGGTAAATCGACAACATCACCGCTGGGAGTAAAAACATAAATACGGTCTTCAAATACTTGGCTGCGAAGTTCATCCAGTAACTCTCCACTTTCAGACACGTCTTCTTGCCATTGAAGTATTTTTCTTAACCAACTGACTTTTTCGTCAAAACCAGAAGTTTTACCATTGGCATTACCTTCTTTATAACGCCAATGCGCAGCAACCCCAAGTTCGGCATCATCATGCATCTGTTGTGTTCTAATTTGCACTTCAATTGCTTTATTTTCTGGGCCAACCACCACGGTATGAATTGATTGATAACCGTTACTTTTAGGTGTGGCAACATAATCATCAAACTCTTTCGGCAAATGTTTCCAGCTGGTATGTACTAAACCCAAGGCACCATAGCAACCTTGTAATTCATCAACGATAATACGCACCGCGCGGACATCAAAAAGTTGGTCAAAATCTAATGACTTTTGCTGCATTTTTTTCCAAATGCTATAAATATGCTTAGGTCGACCATAAACAAAACCTTTAATACCTGATGCTGCTAACTGCTTAGAGGTGTAGTCCACAAACTCCGCCATATAGCGCTCTCTGTCGAGACGTTTTTCATCGAGTTGTTTGGCTATTTTTTTATAAACATCTGGGTGTAAATAGCGAAAAGAAAGATCTTCTAACTCCCATTTTAACTGGCCAATACCTAAACGATTAGCGAGGGGAGCATAAATATTACTGGTTTCTTTAGCTGCTAATACTCGGGTTTCTTCGTCGCTATTTTTAACTAAACGTAGGTGACATAAACGTTCAGCGAGTTTAATAACAACAGCACGGACATCTTCAACCATCGCAAGTAACATGCGACGGATATTATCAATTTGATTTGCGCTAACTTTATTGGTTTGTGATTGTTGAAGTGCTTTGATCGCTTCCATTTGACCAACACCTTTACACAGTAAATATATTTGTTTAGAGAAATGCTCCTCAATATATTCCATCGTTATAAAGTTATATTCGTATAAAGGACAGATAAACGCAGCACATAAAGAGTCGGTATCAAGGTTTAACGCAGACAGTATCTCCACCATCTCTAAAGATTTAGTTTGGCATGTCGTGTTGTCATCAAATAAATCACTGACTTGTTGATATAATTTATCTAAGGCATTTTTTTTGTCTTGGTCTAATTCAAGCCTGTCTAACCATTGCTCAAAATTTGCTGTCGACATTTGATGTGACTTGCGCACAGATACCATGAAACCTATTACCTCCAAATCAATTACAATCGATTTAAATGATTAAACTCAATCGACTTATATACCCACGCTACTTCAATCGATGCCAGCCTAAGTACAGGGCAAACTCAAGCACAATTCTGCATATTGAAGTGCTATGAATATAAGCTAAACATTACCATAGTTTCAGCATGTTTTGTCTGTGAAAACATATCCATTAAGGCAATTTTTTCAATTTTATAACCGTTTTCGACCAACAACTTAGCATCACGTGCTAAAGATACTGGGTCACAACTAATATAAAGCAAAATTTTAACTTTAAATGTTATTAATTGTGTTAACGCTTGGTATGCTCCAGCACGAGCAGGATCAAGTAATACTTTACTGTAATGTTGCTTTGCCCAAGGTTGCTGATGCCAATCACTGTTAAGATCAGCTTGGTAAAAATGACAGTTTTTTATGTTATTTATTTCAGCATTTTCCTGCGCCTTCGCAACCATTGAATCTACACCTTCAATACCAACAACCGAGTTAACTTGTTGGGCAATAGGCAAACTGAAATTACCTAATCCACAGAATAAATCCAGTACATTATCATCTTCATTAAGCGCTAACCAAGCAATGGCTTGCTTGACCATCTTCTGATTAACTATATGATTAACTTGAATAAAGTTATTTACTGAAAATTCAATATCGATTGAGTCCGTTAATGCATAAGATAAGCGTTTGCTATCGCCTAAAGCTGTCACAACTTTGCCATCGTCAAAATAAACTAACCACTGGTTTCTATTAGCAAAATCTTGCCATTGTTGCTTATCTTGGGCGCTTAACTTAACTAACTGACGAATGACGACAACATTTTCGTTAGCGGCAATTACTTCAACGTGACCAACTGCATTTTTGCCTGACACTTTAGCTAAAGTAATGTTTAACTCTGAAAAAATATTCGTAAATTCTTTAACTAATACCGGACAAGACATTATCTTGGTTAAATGGTTACTTTCACGTTGGCGAAAACCAATAATCGGTTCGCCACGTTTATTATATTGCACACCAATTCGAGCTTTCCGGCGATAATTCCATGGGTCACTTTCCAAATATGATTGCCATGGCAGTTTGTCACTTAAGTCTTGGCGAGCAAACAATTGAGTAATGTTTTCTTGCTTGAAAGCTAATTGTTGTTGATATTTCAGGTGCTGCAAGTTGCATCCACCACATTGAAAGTAATGTTTACACTTAACATCAACTCTATCAGCACTTGGATTTATTACTCGCATTAGCTTCGCTTTTGAATACTTACTTTTTTGTTCAAAAACTTTTACTTCAACGAGTTCATTTGGCAGTGCACCTTCAATAAACACCGGTTTTTTTTCATGATAAGCAACACCATAGCCTTGCGGATCAAGACGATTAATCGTCAATGATAAAGCTTGTTTTGCTGGAGATTTTTTCGGACTTGCTTTAAAAAAATTTGCCATAACTATCTTAGTTTGCCATCAAACGAGCAGCTAGAAATAATGCTTTGCTGCCATAGTGAACGATTATCTATTTGGTATTAGCCTGAACTGTGCCATTATAGCTTTATTAACCCGATAATTTCACACTAAAACTCAAGAAATAATGCATAAAATAAGCCTAAAAGATTGGGTAATTTTACTTACGATCGTTCCAACGACTATTATCAGTTTAATTGTTGCCGGGTATTTAACCTACAGTCGCTATAGCGAACTCGATCAATTTATTTATCAACGAGCCACGAGTATTATTTCTCCTCTCGCTATAAGTAGTGCTGCGCCATTATTAGAGAAAAAAAGAGATACCTTAAGAACACTGATTGGCTTTAGTCATCGCAGTCAATCAGACATTATTAAAAGCATTGCCATTTTCACAAAAGATAACCAAGTTTTTGTTACCAGCGCCTATCACGGTGATACGCACACCATGCGAATTAAAGCAGGGCAAAGTTTGCCCAATAGAATCATGTATGACGATTATAATGATTATCTGGTTTATCGTGCCCCGATCATTGACGAATTTACTAATCAAAAAAGTGGTCAAGCGCTCAACGTAGATAGTGATGTTATTGGCTATATCGCAATTCAAATTGACAAAAGTACCATTAAATATTTTCAACAACATTTATTAATTAAAGTATTTTTTATTTTACTGATTGGCATCATTATCAGTGCAATTTTTGCTTATAAACTGATAAACAGTGTTACTAAACCCATTTCATCCATGGTGTTAGCCATAGACCGTATCAGAGAAGGTAAAATTGAAAGCCGTATTAGCGGGCAATTAGTCGGGGAACTTAACTTTTTAAAGAATGGTGTTAATGCCATGGCGCAATCTTTAGGTGACTACCAAGATGAAATGCAGCGCAGTATTGACCAAGCTACTATTGATTTACGTGAGAGTTTAGAGCAATTTGAAATCCAAAACGTCGAGTTAGATATTGCCAAACGAAAAGCGCAAGACGCCAACAAAGTAAAATCTGAATTTTTGGCAAATATGAGTCACGAATTACGCACACCGCTCAATGGTGTCATTGGCTTTACCCGACAAGTATTAAAAACGCCGTTAAGTGACACACAACGAGATCACTTAGAAACCATCGAACGTTCTGCCGGTAATTTACTGTCGATCATCAACGATATTTTAGACTTTTCTAAACTCGATGCTGGTAAAATGATCATTGAAAACATTCCTTTTTCAATTCGCGATGCCGTAGACGAAACCTTAACCTTACTCGCGCCTAGCGCCCATAAAAAGAATATCGAATTATCACTTCGCGTTAGCCCACAAACACCAGACTCTTTGATTGGTGACGCTATGCGTATTAAACAGGTCATGGTTAACCTAGCCAGCAACGCTATTAAATTCACTGATAAAGGCTCAGTCGATATCAATTTAGAAGGCAGTATTATTGCTAAAAACTTGTATAAAATAAGAGTTACAGTACAAGACACTGGCATAGGTATTCCAAATCAGCAACAAAACTCAATTTTTGAAGCATTCGGGCAAGCCGATAAAAGTGTAACCCGTATCTATGGTGGCACTGGTTTAGGGTTAGTTATATCACAACGATTAGTTACTGAAATGCGCGGTAATATTGGCTTTGAAAGTGTTGAGAATGAAGGTTCTACTTTTTGGTTTACTTTCCAATGTGAAGTTAACCCATTACCTATCATGCAGTTATCAGTACCTGAGAGTTTGATGGGTAAGTCAATTTTATACTATGAGCCTCATGCTGCGAGTCGCTTAGCCACAAGTGAAATTTTAGCGAGTTGGCAAATGCAAGTTACAGCCATCAGCCAACGCAGTGAAGTGGCAGAATTTTTAGCTAATGAAAAAGTACTTTCTTCTTATGACTATGCTTTAATTGGCCACGACGTTACACCGTCTGCACTTAATGATATAAAAAAATTAATCTTTAAACTTAAAGATATTATCCCTTCGATACATTTAGCCATTAATAGTAATTCACCAAGTTTGCATGAAGCATTGATTTCAAGTGGCGCGAAAACATGTATTAGTAAACCAATAACGGTACAACGTTTAAGTAAAACGTTGGTCCCTAAAACAGCTGTTGAACTGAACAGATTAATTGAGACTTCTGAAAATAAAGTACCGATTAAAGTCTTAGCAGTTGATGACAATGAAGCAAATTTAAAGCTCATTAAAGAGTTGCTACTTGAACAAGTTACAGAGGTAGCCATTGCAACCGATGGTGCCAAAGCCGTGGAGTTATGTCGACATGAAAAGTTCGCTCTCATTTTTATGGATATCCAGATGCCAGTACTGGATGGCATTTCAGCGTTAGCCATAATTCGTCAACAAACCCTGAATGAACAGACTCCAATCATTGCCGTAACCGCACATGTCTTTGGCGAAGAGAAAAACAGATTACTCGATAATGGTTTCAACTCATTTATCACAAAACCTATTGATGAAGCGATGTTACATCACAGTATTTACGAATATTGTGACTCCACTCTACTGGCTAATCGCCCTAAACCAGCACCTCCGACGCCTAAACCTGTAGTCAGTAATAGGCCTAAAATTATTGATTGGCCACTTGCCCTACAACGCGCCGGTCAAAAAGCGACTTTAGCTAAAGATATGTTTATTGGATTGGTTAATAGCTTGCCAGAAAGTAAAACAAATATTTCGGAAGCATTAATTTCGCAAGATATAGAACAACTTAAAGTATTAATTCATAAGCTTAATGGGGCTTGTTGTTATTCAGGGGTGCCGAGTTTAGGAAAGGTAACACATGAGATTGAAACTGAATTAAAGCGTGGTATCGCTATCGATGATTTAGAGCCTGAGTTTTTTGAGTTTTTTGAACAAATAGACTTAGTGCTAGAAGGTGCTGATGCATTTATCAAGCAACTAGAGCATGAATGAACAAATGTATAGAACGATCTAAGCCGAGAATAAGTTACCTCACTTTTATATTTGGCGACGTATTAATATCACCATCTTCAGTTATAACTGCAACACCTGAGTTACATGTTAATACGGCAATGCTAGAGCCATTCTCATTACGAACAAAACATAATTCATAACCAAACTTTCCTAAACTACTCGCAGAAAATTTTTGGGCTAAAGATAGCTTAGTCCACCAAACAGACTGCTCTGGCGGCTCTTGGCGTCGATCAACGATAGGTTGTTTTTGTGACTGCATATCTACTCCTCAATCCAATACGGTTACAAACATCTAAATTAAGTATAGAACAGATATGATTTCTAGCGCTTATTTATTTTTAAGCGAAGGAATTAAGCGTATTACAAAAAATATTAAGCTGAAAGAATGACAAATGCAGTAGCGTAATTTTCTTCGTCTGAAAGGGATATGTGCCAAGTGCTAGCACCTAAGCCTGTAGCTAAGAGTAGTGCGTGGGCGCTTAACTCGAGTGTGGGTTGCCCTGAAGCTAACGATACTATGTCAAAATGCTGAAAGGATACCTTGTTGGCAATCCCGGTACCTAACGCTTTAGCAGCCGCTTCTTTACCAGCCCAACGTTTTGCAAGAAAACGTTCAGGCTGTTTAATGGTGTGATATTTTTCAAGTTCTAGGGGCGTTAAGATGCGTTTTGCTAGACGTTGTTGAGCATTCTCTGACATCTTCGCAATGCGGCGAATATCAACTATATCGGTTCCAATTCCAACAACTGACAAATCTTATCCCCCTAAGGTAAACTGATTATATTAAACCACGCGCTTCTAGCATCAATTTTTTCATATCTCGTATGGCTTTATCTAAACCATCGATGACTGCACGCGCAATAATAGCATGACCAATATTTAACTCTATTATCTCTGGAATCGCGGCAATAGGCTTAACATTAAAATAATTTAAGCCATGACCTGCATTAACTTTTAAGCCTAACTTATGAGCATACTCTGTGCCCTCAATAATACGAGCAAGTTCTTGCTGCTGCTCTACTTCAGTTTCTGCTTCAGCATATTTACCCGTATGTATTTCGATATAAGTCGCTTTACTCAACACTGCAGCATCTATTTGTTTTTTATCAGCATCGATAAACAAGCTAGTTTGAATACCAGCACCTGATAACTGAGCCACTGCAGCGTTAATTTTATTTTGTTGACCGGCAACATCTAAACCACCTTCTGTGGTTAACTCTTCACGTTTCTCTGGTACGAGGCAGCAAAAAACAGGTTTAACGTCACATGCAATAGCTAACATTTCATCAGTAACGGCCATCTCAAAGTTCATTCGTGTGTGTAACGTTTGTTTCAAGACATAAATATCTCTGTCTTGAATATGACGTCGGTCTTCACGTAAATGTACTGTTATACCATCTGCACCAGCGTGCTCAGCAACAGAGGCTGCATAGACAGGATCTGGATAGTTTGTACCACGCGCTTGTCGCAAGGTGGCAATATGATCTACATTTACGCCTAATAAAATATCTTTCATATTCAATCTCTTGTTTATATTCTGTGTTAAATGTCAGGTACTACAATGTTTTTTTACTAAATAATTTTCGACTATTTAATGGTACGCCTTTGAGTAAATGATTTATCACTTGGCGCATTAACGCTTTAAAAGTTGTCAGTACTTCTGGCGAAGTCAAATCGCTTTGTGCGATTGCTTGTAAATGTAATCGGTTATAACAAGGTTGCTTAAGTTTTGTATAAGCGGGGATAAACCCTTCGTCTGGCAAATAATAAAAACCTGCAGCACTATGTTCAAATACTAAACTAAAATCAAAAGAAACACCGAGTTCATCCATCAGCGCTAATTCGAATTCCCGTAAACATACTTCAATATTATTGCTTTCACTTAACGACGTTAAACTGCTTTTATATTGCTGAAATAATGCATTACAAGCGTCATTATCACCAAGTAATTTAACCAACAGCTCATTAATGTAGAAAGCACTGAATAAGGCATTTTTTTGTAAAAAAAACGATTTACCAATAGGTTCAACGCGGAGCAAACTTTTCAGGCCCTGCTGACCTTTTAACGTAACATTAATGGGTAAAAAAGGTTGTAATAGTGCTTTGCGACTTGATTTAGTTGAGTTGCCAATATAGCTTAATGCCGCCAGCTTGCCATCATGCTCAGTGAGCAAATCAACCAATAGCTGATTTTCTCGATAAGGCCTACTATGGAGCACAAAAGCTGATTGCGTAACTTCTTGCATCGACACCCTAAATAAAGACTTTCATTGTCTTGTGTTATAGCAAACCAATTACAATAGTTTTGCTAACTGTTAGCCCGAGTAATCATCGCCGTAACCTAAACTTCTTAAAGCGCGTTCGTCATCTGCCCAACCTGATTTAACTTTTACCCAAGTTTCGAGAAAGACTTTACGCTCAAATAAATTTTCCATATCACGTCGAGCTTCTTGACCGATAACTTTCAACTTCTCACCTTTATTACCGATAACCATACGTTTTTGAGTCGTTCGCTCAACTAACACCAGCGCGTTAATATGCAAAATGCCTTTGTCATCGATTTTAAACTGCTCAATTTCAACTGTCGTAGAATATGGTAATTCATCACCTGTAAAGCGAATCAGCTTCTCACGAAGGATCTCTGATGCCATAAAGCGACTAGAACGATCGGTAATATAATCTTCAGGAAACCAAAAATCACCTTCTGGCAAAGCGTTGAAACAAATATTTTTAATCGCAGCAACATTTTCGCCTTTACTAGCCGAAATAGGCACAATGTCAGCAAAGTTATGCATAGCGCCTAACTTTTGCAAATGCGGCAGCAAACTGTCTCGGTCTTGAATATTGTCAATTTTATTAACAACTAACACACACGGGGCGCCACTATTTTTAATCTTGTTGAGTACCATTTCATCATCATGAGTCCAATGAGTACCTTCAACTAAAAACACAATTGTTTCCACCTCCGCCAAAGTACTACTAGCGGCACGGTTCATCAAACGGTTAATTGCACGTTTTTCTTCCGAATGTAAACCTGGAGTATCGACTAAGACCGCTTGGTTGTTGCCTTCGGTCAAAATACCTAAGATACGGTGACGTGTCGTTTGTGGCTTACGAGAGGTAATACTGACCTTCTGCCCGAGTAAACTGTTTAATAATGTTGATTTACCAACATTAGGACGGCCAACAATGGCAATAAGACCACAATGTTTTTGTTCTGTTGTCATGAGTTTGTTTTCAACTTAATTGTCGAACAAGCTATTTAGCTTGTTCGATTAATGCTAGAACTTGCAAAGCGGCTGACTGTTCGGCTTTACGTCGGCTACTACCTTTAGTAATCACTTCATTATCAAGTATGCTGGTAGTGCAACGTACTGTGAACTGCTGGTTATGTGATTGACCTGTCGTATTTATTACATCATATTGCGGTAAAGGTATTTTCCGCCCTTGCAAGTACTCTTGGAGGCGTGTTTTTGGATCTTTTTGTTCATTACCCGGCTTAATTTCCGCTAACCGCTTTTCAAACCAAGATAAAATTAGCGCCTGACATGTCGGTAAATCTGAATCTAAATAAACAGCGCCAATAATTGCTTCAATGGCGTCTTCTAAAATAGAATCTCGTCGATGTCCGCCACTTTTTAATTCACCCGGCCCTAAAATCAAATACTGACCTAAATCGAATCCGCGTCCCACTTCCGCTAAAGTAACGCCTTTAACCAAGCTTGAACGCATTCGCGTTAAATCACCCTCGGCTTGTTTTGGAAACTTTTGATATAAAGATTCAGCAATAACAAAACCTAATATAGAGTCACCTAAAAATTCTAAACGCTCATTATGTGAACCTTTTGCACTTCTGTGTGTTAAGGCTTGCAATAAAAGCTTTGGTTCTTTAAAACTATAGCCGATTTTTTGTGAAAGCCGAGCAATCGCAGCAGGAGTATGTAACACGGTTATTCAATTCCACCAATTCGAGAAAAACGAACGCCAGTAGGTACCCAACGTGGTAAAAGACTATCAGGGGTACGTTCAAAATCAAAACTCATCCAAACAGCTACAGCTTCACCAACAAGGTTTTCTTCAGGCACAAAGCCCCAAAAACGACCGTCTAAACTGTTATCTCGATTGTCACCCATAACAAAGTAATGGCCTTTAGGAACGACAAACTCATTGGCTTGTGTGCCACTTTGTCTAAAGTAGTGTTGGGTGCGAGGTAAAATTTGCTCATTAACTAAAAAGTCATGAGTTTTTTCACCCATTACTGAGGTATAACGTGATAACGGCATGCCATCATCGATATAATCGCTTTTGTTTTTAAACGTCTGCTTAACTTGTTCAAAGTCAGGACACTTATCATAAGCAACAGAACATGCAGGCTTGATATATAAAATTTTATTTTTATATATCACTCGATCTCCCGGTAGCCCTATCACACGTTTTATGTAGTCAATTTGAGGATCTCGTGGATATTTAAACACCACAACATCACCACGATCAGGTAAACCAATTTCAATAAATTTATTACGCGCGACAGGATCACGTAAACCATAATTGAATTTGTTCACAAGTATAAAATCACCATCAAGTAACGTTGGCATCATTGAGCCTGAAGGTATTTGAAAAGGTTCATAAAGAAATGAGCGCAATATTAATACAAAAGCAATTACCGGAAATATTTGCACGGGTGTATCAATATAAAAAGGTGGCTCAAGAATTTTTTCAACAATCCCATCACTGAGCTCACCTTCACATTGGGCTTGAGCACTAACAAGCTTTAATTGGCGTTGCGGAGCTAAATAAAATTTATCCGCTAGCCAAACAATACCAGTAACGATGGTAACAATGACTAAAAATATCGAGAAGTAAACTGCCATATTATTCCTATCTTATATTTAGTTAAGTACTAAATTATTTATCTAATTTCAATACGGCTAAAAACGCTTCTTGTGGGACTTCAACATTACCCACTTGTTTCATGCGCTTCTTACCATCTTTTTGTTTTTGTAATAATTTTTTCTTACGCGATATATCACCACCGTAACATTTAGCCGTTACGTTCTTGCGCAATTGTTTAACAGTAGTACGTGCAATGACGTTGTTACCAATGGCTGCTTGAATAGCAATATCGAACATTTGTCTGTGGATCAACTCTTTTAGTTTTTCAACTAACATTCGGCCACGTGGTACAGAATTAGCACGATGAGTGATCATAGCTAATGCATCAACACGATCGCCGTTGATCATTACATCAACACGTACCATATCTGCAGCCTCAAAACGGATAAAATGATAATCTAAAGAAGCATAACCACGACTGGTTGACTTTAACTTATCGAAAAAGTCCATAACGACTTCAGCCATTGGTAATTCGTAAGTGACAGCTACTTGATTACCATGATAAATAATATCTTTTTGTACGCCTCGCTTTTCGATACATAAGGTAATTACATTACCTAAATGCTCTTGCGGTACCAAAATATTCGCTTGTACAATTGGCTCACGAATTTCTTCAATATTATTAATCGCGGGTAAATCACTTGGATTATCTATCGATAAGATATCACCGTTAGTACAAGCAATTTCATAATTCACCGTTGGTGCTGTGGTAATTAAATCAAGATCGTATTCACGCGCCAAACGTTCTTGTACGATTTCCATATGCAACATACCTAAGAAACCAATACGGAAACCAAAGCCAAGTGCAGAAGAGTTTTCTGGTTCAAAAAATAATGAAGCATCATTTAAACTGAGTTTATTTAAGGCATCACGGAAGTTTTCATAGTCATCTGAACTAATCGGGAAAATACCTGCATATACTTGCGGTTGTACTTTTTTAAAGCCTGGTAATGCTTTCTCGGCTTCTTTTTTAAGAATAGTAATGGTATCACCTACTGGTGCGCCATGAATCTCCTTAATACCCGCGATTATAAAACCAACCTCACCTGTACGTAAAACTCCCGTATCAGTTTGTTTAGGTGTAAAAATACCAACTTTATCAATAATATGGTTTTGTCCGGTCGACATCACTACCATTTTATCGCCTTTCTTCACTGAGCCATTCATAATTCGCACTAATGAAACGACACCTTGGTAGTTATCGAACCATGAATCAATAATAAGGGCTTGCAGCGGCGCATCAGGATCGCCTTCTGGAGCTGGAACATTGGCAACAATGGTTTCTAATACATCTTCAATGCCAATGCCTGTTTTAGCAGAACATTGCACAGCACCAGTTGCATCAATGCCGATAATATTTTCAATTTCTTCACTAACACGCTCAGGATCAGCTTGTGGTAAATCAATTTTGTTTAAGATCGGAATTACTTCCAATTCCATCTCAATTGCGGTGTAACAGTTTGCTACGGTTTGAGCTTCAACACCTTGACCCGCATCAACAACAAGCAAAGCACCCTCACAAGATGCTAATGAACGAGAAACTTCATAAGAGAAATCAACATGGCCAGGAGTATCGATAAAGTTAAGTTGGTAAACTTCACCATCTTTGGCTTTGTAGTCAAGCGTTACACTTTGCGCTTTAATGGTAATACCACGTTCTCGCTCAATATCCATTGAATCAAGTACTTGGGCTTCCATTTCACGTTCTTGTAGACCACCACAATGTTGAATTAGGCGATCTGATAATGTTGATTTACCGTGATCAATATGGGCGATAATAGAGAAATTTCGAATATGTTTCATAAATTGGAAGTCAAATAAGTTTAAAGTTAATTCAATAATGGCGAGATTTTAGCTAATTTAGCGCGCTGGGGCTATCTTTTGTTGCGAATCAATCGGTGATTTCTGTAATCACGATATTTTGATTTTCTTTACGGAGTATTTTCGGGGCAAGTTTTGCACATGTAGCACTTTTAATTTGCTGCTTTTTTGCTAAAGAAAAGCCTAAATAGCCTCCAATAACACCTAAAACGATAGCAAAAATCTCATGACTCAAAATGCTATTTATGACCATCCATTGACCAAGCCATGACGCTGCTATCAAACCAACTAACGGCCATAAATAGACCTGCCAGGCCGATTGTAATAGCGCACTTTCGTTTAAACCGAGCACTACATTATCTCCGAGGCTTAATGCCAATGGAGATTTGACAGTCAGTGAAAGTTTTTTCTGCGGAAATGCTTTAGCAACTTGACCACTTCCGCAATTATCTACTTGCTGGCAACTACCACACGCTGATTTTATCGTGCTAGTAACAGTGACATTATCTTCGTCAATTGCGACAACAGTTGCTTGTTCTTCTATCATGGTGTTGAATTAGGCAACAGTACAACTGAATCGGCAATTGCTTTAGCCGTTATCGCTGGGATCTTTCCAACCACGCTAACTTCAAAACCTTTGACGACTTGATTTAATACCAGTGTGGCGCCATCCATTACATAATCTGTAGCACGTTGATTATCTTCGCTTGGATTTACATAAACCGATACATCGACTAAGCCATCATTGAATAGCATAAACTCAACAGGTTGTTTAGTTGAAGAAATGCGGTGTCGATTTGCATTTAGCTGAACAAAACCATCAGGTAACCATTTTACTTGCCATTGCAACACTTGTTCTTGATAACCATCAGGAATTTCGATTACTTTTGGCAAAGTTGTTTGTTGCAACTGCTGTAAGCTTTCACTTATGTCGGCGGTAATATCCAAATGCGTGAATTGAATTTGCTCGAGTAATTGACCAGAACGAGTTACTAACGCCAGCTTTAAGAGCATACCGGTTTTTTGATCAAGCCATAGCCAGTGGCCATAACGATGAGGGTCTTTGGAAACAATCCGAATTAATTGTGCAGGTCGACCTAATACACGACTTCGTCCAACAGAAACAAAGTCATAGTTTTTCCCAAGCGCTGTAATATCACCTCGAAATACTGCGGGGATAGGGCCAGTGATTTGCTGAGATGTTACAGAATAAGGAGGAAGTTCAGGCTCAATATAGCTGACAATGCCTTGTTTGCGTAAAACATCTCTACGCGGTCCATTTAGCAAGGATAGAATTTCTAATTCATGACCATTTTCATCTAAGCCATGGAACCAGTGATAAGGTTCAGCTTGGTTATTTTTAACAACAACAAATGACGTACTAAAATTCAGTGTTTGTAATGAAGTTGCCAAGCGCTCAAGCCAAGGTTCGGCTTTTTCATTTTCACTTTCGTTTTCGTTGGCTGCTATTGATGTGCTAAGGGTAACCAATAGCAGCAGACTTGATATTAATTTCATTTAGCTGATTCTTCAGCCTTATCTTGTTTAGGGGTATTGTTAACAACAACAGAGCTTAACTTTATTTGTTGCTGGTGATCAGATAATAATGCTTGAAAGCGCCTTTGCTGTTCAACAAATGCTTCTTTCTCACTGGGACGGCTAGTTTGTTGGAAATTCAAACTTACCGGTTCAGCAGTACCACCAAATGGCATGGTTTTTACTACTTGGCTTGCCGGTAATAAAGCATCAGTTTCCGCAGTATTTTGTTGAACACCCATAACCATTAGGCCGGCAGCAGAGGCTGCAATTGCCATTTGTCCAAATGGCTTAGCAAACTGAACAACTTTCGCTTTTAATTTGCTGGTAAAAGCGTTGTTTGTGCGTGGCGCTAATATTGTTGGTTCATCGGTTATCGCTGCGGCTATTTGTGATGATAAATCAAGATCAATAACATCCGAGGTTTCACCACGCATGACATCGCCCATTAAATGATAACGTTGCCATGTTGCTGACAAGTGAGAGTCGTTCAGTATTTCTTCAAACAATTCATCATTGGGCTGATAATTATCAACGATTGACGACACTGTCTCAAACTTATTTACACTCATATTGACACCTTAAAAAACTAATACTTTATTAATTACACAACAAAATATAAAAAATTTTGTTAGATAATACTATATTTACTATTGTTGCAACAACGGCCTAATCTTCTTATCAACTGCATCACGAGCTCTAAATATTCTTGAGCGAACCGTTCCTACAGGGCAATCCATTACTGTTGCAATTTCTTCGTAACTCAAACCTTCTAGCTCTCGTAGGTTGATTGCTGTTCGCAAATCTTCCGGCAATTGCTCTATAGTTTTAAATACGACTTGCTTAATTTCATTGGTTAATAATAACTTTTCAGGTGATGCGTTCTCTCTTAATGCGTCACCTGAATCATACATTTCTGCATCTTCAATTTCTATATCTGAACCGGGGGGTTTACGTCCTCCAGCCACTAAATGGTTTTTCGCACAATTTACAGCAATGCGGTATAACCAAGTATAAAAAGCACTATCACCTCTAAAGTTAGGTAAAGCTCGATAAGCTTTAATAAATGCTTCTTGTACTACATCCGGTACATCGCTATGGTTTTTAACATAGCGGGAAACCAAATTTGCTACTTTATGTTGGTATTTCGTTACCAGCAGGTTAAATGCGTTTTTATCACCACGTTGCACCCGCTCAACCAACTTTTGGTCAACGTTCTGTTCGCTCATTTGAGCCGTATCTCCTACTCACCATTATTTAACTTATCTACATCTGGTTTACATCTGGCTCATGGCAAACGCAACAAGTAGGACTAGCCTTATGTTAAAAAGTTCGATAAATATTGAAAAAAATTAAATTTTATTTATAAAAATAGTTTTCTGCTGTTCTGTAACCACAATAAAAGCTAATATTGGGCTATCCATTATTGTACCTCAATTTCAAGATTATATGAATCTACAACATAATTGTGACGTTTTAATTATCGGCAGTGGCGCTGCAGGTTTATCATTGGCACTTCACTTAGCCCAAAATGCAGATGTTATTATCCTCAGTAAAGGTCAAGTCAATGATGGTTCAACCTTTTATGCACAAGGTGGTATTGCAGCTGTTTTCGATGAAAACGATAGTGTTGCCTCGCACGTTGCCGATACTTTAATTGCAGGTGCTGGATTATGTGATGAAGCCACAGTGCAATATACTGCTGAGAATGCAAAAAAATGCTTAGAATGGTTAATTGATAAAGGCGTTAACTTTGATCAAGACATTCCGGCTGAAAATGGCGATATTCGTTATCATTTAACACGTGAAGGTGGCCATAGTCATAGAAGAATCCTTCATTCTGCAGATGCTACCGGTCAAGCAATTCAAACCACGTTAGTCGCGCAAGTGAAAAATCATCACCGCATTCGTATTTTCGAGCGCTATAACGCCATTGATCTTGTCTATAATGATGCTGCAAAAAATGGTGAAAGAGCCTGTATTGGTGCCTATGTTTGGAATAGAAATGACGAACATGTTGAAAGTGTTTTTGCCAAAAAAACTATTCTAGCAACGGGTGGTGCAAGTAAAGTCTACCAATACACTTCAAATCCAGATGTCGCAAGTGGTGATGGTATAGCCATGGCTTGGCGTGCCGGTTGTCGAGTGGCCAATATGGAGTTTAATCAATTTCATCCTACCTGTTTATTTCATCCTGAAGCCGGGACATTTTTATTAACTGAAGCTTTACGAGGCGAAGGTGCTATTTTAAGGCGTCCTGATGGTAGTCGATTTATGCCTAGCTTTGATGAACGGGCGGAATTAGCGCCGCGAGATATTGTTGCTCGCGCTATCGACTTCGAAATGAAGCGACTAGGTGCTGACTGTATGTATTTAGATATCAGTCATAAGCCCAGCGACTTTATTAAACAACATTTCCCGACTATTTATGAACGCACCTTAGCGTTAGGTATCGACATAACCAAACAAGCGATGCCGGTAGTGCCAGCAGCTCATTACACCTGTGGTGGTGTTATGATTGATAAACAAGGTAAAACTGATATTGAAAACTTATATGCCATAGGTGAAGTTGCTTATACAGGCCTACATGGCGCGAACAGAATGGCAAGTAATTCTCTGCTAGAATGTTTAGTTTTTGCCCGAGCCGCTGCTATTGATATTGAACAAAATCTCGATCATCAACAAGCCAATATCACCCTACCGCCTTGGGATGAAAGCCGAGTAACTAACTCTGATGAAGAAGTTGTTATTCAGCATAACTGGCATGAGCTACGACTTTTCATGTGGGATTTCGTTGGCATAGTTCGTACCACTAAGCGCCTGGAAAGAGCACTGCATCGAGTTGAGTTATTACAAAGTGAAATAGAAGAATATTACTGTAACTTTAGGGTTACTAATAACTTATTGGAATTAAGAAATTTAGTACAAGTTGCCGAATTAATTATTCGCTCAGCTTTAGACCGTAAAGAAAGCCGGGGGCTGCATTACACTCTTGATTATCCTGATTTACTAACAGAAGCGAAAATTACAATACTTAGCCCAAGTTAACCGGTGTTCAATTAATGGTTTAACTCTCGTGATTTCTGCACGCGCATAATAGTGCGTGCTAAGCGCGACTGGTTTTCACCAGTCAAACTATCTTTAAAAATAAAACACTTCGAAAAGCCATCATCACTTGTGCTAAATATCAACCAATAGCCCCACAGATTAATCTGGGAATTTGCCGATAATTGCAATGGAGCTTGCCCAACAAACTGGCAAGCGCCACTGTCTGTTAAAACAAAATTTGATCTAATTAAATGATGTTTTGCTGTGAGTCTAGTTAACCATTTACTTTGTTGCCGTTTTGAAGCTTGCAGATAACTCAAAATAACAATGAGGGCAGTAAAAACGATAAGTAAACCTAACCAAAGCTTGTAACCCAAAAATAAGGTTAAACTGAATACGGCTATAGCAAGATAAAATAATGAGTTCAGCACTACCCTGTGCAGAGAAGGTACAAGCTGAATATTATACTTTAACTCGCTGGAGTATAAATTGAACCATGGCGTTAAGCTCTTGATCTTCACAAATTTCGTGTCCCATAAACCATGCAAATAGCTCTGGATCCTGACATTCTAACAAACGCTCAAAGGTTACTTTGTCTTCAATTGATAAGCCATCGTAAGCTTCTTCAACAAAGGGCATAAAAAGTACATCTAACTCTAGCATTCCACGTCGACAAGCCCATCGAAGTCGAGGTTTATTATCCGTTAATGTCATACATCACTCTCATTAGTAAAATCATACTGTATTCTAACAAATCCGCAGTTAAAATAGCCACGAATTGATCATGAAAATAGTAATCTTTATCCTTATAAAGTAGCATAAAAAACAACTGACTTGCTTGAAATAAGAATAAATGTCCTCACCTATGAAGTTAATAGCTTTTTTCTGCAATATTGCCGGATGACATATAAATGAATAATGAATTACCTAGTTTTGATGAATTACCAGCAGTTTTTGCAATCTCACTTGATAACTTAGGCGCCATAACCTTAGCCGGTGAAGAACAAATAAAATATCTTCAAGGGCAAGTTACTTGTGATGTAAGCACATTAGATCAAAAGAAACTGCTTAACGGGGCACACTGTAATGCAAAAGGAAAAGTATTTTCTGCCTTTCGTTTAATTGACCGCCAAGGGAAATTTTTTCTCATCCAGCCGACCAGTTCAATCGAACAATCTTTAGCTGAGCTGAAAAAATTTGGCGTTTTTGCTAAAGTTGAAATTGCCCATGACTCAGAAAATGCTTATTTAGCTATTGCTGGTAAACAAGCGACTAAAAAAATGGCAGATATATTTCAACAGGTACCCGATGCCCAAACTCCAGTAGTACAGGAAAACACCAGCACCTTAGTTTACATCGCAGGTAATATTAACCGTTATATTATTATCGACAACACTGAAACTTTAGCTGAGCTTTCGGCGACATTTGACCTGCCAATTTATAATGATTCGGTTTGGAACTTATTAGAAATAACCGCTGGTTTTCCGCAACTTGCTCAACAATATGTAGCAGAATATGTTCCGCAAATGTTGAATTTACAAGCCATAGACGGGATCAGTTTTACTAAAGGTTGCTATTTAGGCCAAGAAACCGTCGCTCGTATGCAATATCTCGGTAAAAACAAGCGTGCGCTTTTCGCCCTTGCGGGGAAAGATATGGCTGCTAATATAGGAGATGTTATCGAAAAGAAATTGGGTGAAAATTGGCGAAAAGCTGGTGATGTATTAGCGGTTTATCAAGCTGATAATAAACAGACTTATCTTCAAGGCGTTTTAGCCAATGATATCGATAACGAAACTGAGCTAAGAATAAAAACACAAAACTCAAATTTAACTATACAATCATTACCTTACAAATTAAATACAGAAACGGAATAGGACATAATATGAAAATTACCGACAACAAAGTTGTTGTACTACATTACGCTGTATCAGATAGCGAAGACACCTTAATAGATAGTTCATATGATCACAGCCCGTTAGCGGTAATTCAAGGTTCACAATATCTTATTCCTGGTTTAGAAGCTGCATTACTGGGGCGTGGAGCCGGTGATAAATTTGAAGTTGAAGTTGCTGCCGATAATGCATACGGCCAACGTGAAGATGGTTTTGTACAAACTGTACCAAAAGATATGTTCGCCGGGATTGAAGATTTAGAAGTGGGCAGTCAATTGCGCGCAACCACAGATGATGGTGAACAAACCGTTATTGTTATCGATGTAACCGATGACGAAATTACTGTTGATGGCAATCATCCTCTTGCAGGCATCGATTTAAAATTTGATGTTGAAATATTAGAAGTGCGAGATGCCACTGAAGATGAGTTAGCTCATGGTCACGTACATGGCGAAGGCGGTTGCGGCCATAATCACTAAGTTTAACATAGCTTGAGTTAGTTAAACCTAACTCAAGCTAGATTTTCATTTCAAGCGAAGCAACTCTGCACATTTTGCTTAATTTCGGCGTAACGCATATGCTGACAAACTCCAAAGTAACTTAATTGCCTGACTTTAGTTCGCGAAAATAACGGTATACTCATACCTGATAAAAACCGACAAATTGTTTCGACAGATATATTTTCCTGGCTGCTATGAGCTTTCATCTTTGACGTTAGGAAGTGCTGTTGTAACTGTTTAACCGCCAGCGAAATTGTTTCTATACTGACCACTTGATGATTACTGGAGTAAGGTAAAATTGCCACCTGACCACGACATACTGAGCAGTGGCCACAATTTTGTGGCGCAACTTGGTCGTCGAAGTAATGACACAGTTGTTGAGTTAAGCAGCGATCACTTTGAAAAAAATCAATCAGCTTACTAATACGTATTATTTCAGCTTGTTCTTTATCAGAGAAATAGTCGAACAGCTTATCAACTAAGTCACTAGCTTCTAGTGCCGTAGTGTTAACACTAAATACTTCCGTTGCCTTTTTAGTTTCTAATACAATATGTTGCTGTTCAGCTAAATACTCTAACGCTGAAATAATTCTTTTTCTTGGTGCTTGATAACGCTCAAACATGAGTTCAAAGTCTGGCTCTCCCCAAACCTTTTTCATTTTTGCACAATTAAATAATTGGCTTAAAAACTCATTTCTATCAGCATTAAAGCCGGTAACAATTTGCTCTTTCGGTGTAACAAATTTGAATTTAAAATCAGCAAAGTAAGTAAATTTAGCCGTGATTACGCCCAGTAACTCTAATTGAACCAATAATGTTTTCAAGGGTAATTGTTTGATATTACTGGCATTGGACAAACTTAATACTTGCAATTCCCATTGGCCATTTTGCATCTCACTACGAATATTGCTCAGTACATAATCGATGCTAGTTTTTTCTGGCGTGTCAGCATAAACAAAGTTTTCAACTGTATGAATTCCGTCCAGATTGGCTAATGTAAAACAAGCAGCATTACCTCGGTCCCTGCCCGCACGACCAATTTCTTGCGAGTAGTTTTCAATAGACTTTGGTAAATCATAGTGAATAACAAAACGAATATCTGATTTATCAATGCCCATGCCAAAAGCGATAGTGGCAACAATAATCGGGGTTTTACCTAGCATGAAGTCTTGCTGAATTTGCTTACGTTCATCATCCTGAAAGCCAGCATGGTAAGCTTTTGCAGCAAGGCCTTGCTGCTGTAAGAATTGTGCTACCTTTTCCGCACTTTGTTGCAAGGTAACGTAAACAATGCCACAACCATGTTGTTGGCGGATAACATCCAACAGTACATTGTTTTTTTCAGCTTCTTCAACAGGCAAAACAGATAAATCCAAATTATTGCGATAAAAACCAGTTTGAACTATATGTTCTGGTGCAATGGCAAACTTATTCGCCATATCTAGCTTAACTTGTTTCGTTGCCGTCGCGGTCAATAACAACACTAATGGAATGTTAAGCTCTTGCCTGTAGCGCGGAAGTTTTAAATAATCAGGACGAAAATTATGCCCCCATTCTGAAATACAATGAGCTTCGTCTACCACCAACATCGAGATAGCAACCGACTCAATAAACTGGCGGAAGCGTTCATTTTTAAAACGCTCAACTGACACCATTAATATTTTAATCTTACCCATGCGTACATCACGAGTAATTTGCTGACTTTGTTCGTAGGATAATGTTGAATCAATACTCGCAGCAGCGATCCCTTTTGCATGCAAAAAAGCTAATTGGTCTTTCATTAACGCCAATAATGGCGATACCACTATCGTTAAATGTGGCAAATTGCTTGCTGCTAATTGATAACACAAAGACTTACCAGCACCGGTTGGAAAAATAGCTAAGGATGATTCGCCTTTAAGTAATTGACTGATGGTTTGCTCTTGCCCAGTTCTAAATTCGTCAAAGCCGAAAGTTTGTTTCAGCAATGAGGTTAATTGAGTGTTTGTCGTGCAAGATTTATTATCAGTCATAATTGATTCACATTAATAATCGGCTTGTTTATAAGTTCATAGGATACTTTGTGTGATAATAAAATAGTGCTAAGTTCCACAAAAAGTATGATAGTTTTCATCATCATCGCTCGGTTTATCTTGATAATGCTTGGTTTCATCCAACTGAGTATAAGGTTGTTGTAACACAGTTAAAAAATCCAGTAACGGTGACAAGTTACCTGTAGTCTGGCAAGTAGCCAATATATGCTCAACATGATGATTTCTTGGGATAACTAGCGGGTTATTTTTTGCCATTAACACTTCAGCTGAAATGAGATCTGCGACAACTCTTTCATACCAACGTGTTAACCATGCTTGCCATTTTTCTTGGATTTCTTGCTCAACGATTCCTATTTCTATAAAAAATTCATTTAATTTAATTTGAGTCAAATGCCCCTTTAGCGTGACAAAAAACTGAGTATAGTCGGCCTTACTTTCTTGCATTAACGCCAGCAAATCATTGATGAGTTCAACGTCACCTTCAGATAACTCAGTAATGCCAAGTTTATTAGCCATCATTGCAAAATAACCGTACTGAAGATCATTAGCAAACTGCCTTAACAAAGGTTCAATTTTAGCCATGGCGACCGCTTCATCTTCATCAATAATCGGCAATAAGCAATCAGCAAGCCTGGCCATATTCCACTGCATTATCTTACTTTGATTACCAAAAGCATAACGGCCGTTTCTATCGATAGAACTGAATACGGTATCGCTATGATAATGATTCATCATGGCACAAGGACCATAATCTATAGTTTCGCCTGAAATAGCGCTGTTATCAGTGTTCATCACGCCATGAATAAAACCAACACGTAGCCACGAAACTACCAGCTTAACTTGCTTATTAAGAATCGCAGCAAAAAAGTCCACCACTTGCTGGCTATTAAGCGCTATTTCATTAGAATTTTCATCGGATGTTTTGTGTATTTCTATCTCAGGGAAATGACGATTAATCGCAAAAACGGTTAGTTTTTTAATAGCTTCAAAGTCTTTTCGTGCGGCAAAATATTGAAAGGTTCCAACACGAATATGGCTAGACGCAATGCGTGTAACGACGGCCCCTGGTAATGGTTGTTCCCGATACACAGCTTCACCTGTAACGACTACTGATAAACATCGAGTCGTTGGTACACCTAAGGCATGCATAGCTTCACTCATAATAAATTCACGCAGAGCGGGACCAAGCGCACAACGACCGTCACCACTTCTTGAAAAGTTACTTGTACCTGAGCCTTTTAATTGCACATCCCAACATTGGCCACTTCTGTCTTTAATATCCCCCAACAAATGCGCTCGGCCATCACCTAACTGATGATTGAAATAGCCAAATTGATGACCAGAATAGGCTTGTGCGATCGGTTTACTACCGTCGATTAAACGACTACCGGAGAAATATTGCGCAAGTAATTCTGCATCATCTGATAGAGAAAATTCTAGACTTAAGCTCTCTGCAAGTGGCGAGTTCCATAACAGTAAAACAGGCTCAGAAACTGGCGTAGGGTTTGCCTCTTGGGAAAATGCTTCACCTAATTGATGATAATGATTTGAAAGTTTCACCGCGTTGTTCCTATTTTTGAAATTTTTACTTTGATGCCAACAAAGCTTACTTGCCGCCTATGGATATATCGTAGCATGCCAGCACTGAATGACTTAGCTTAGAATGGCTTAATCGAGAAAAGCTTGCGCTACAGGTGTTAAATAAAAAAACCTCATTGTCTTTCAACGATGAGGTTTTATTAAAAAATTACGGCTTAATAATAATTAAACAGTTATTCCCACTCGATAGTAGCAGGTGGTTTACCCGAAATATCGTAGACAACGCGAGAAATACCATCAATTTCATTAATAATACGGTTAGACACTAAACCTAAGAAATCATACGGTAAATGAGACCAACGCGCAGTCATGAAGTCAATTGTTTCAACACAACGAAGTGACACAACCCAATCATACTTACGAGCATCACCCATTACGCCAACAGAGCGCACAGGTAAAAATACAGTAAATGCTTGGCTAACTTTTTTATATAGATCATGCTTGTGTAGTTCTTCGATGAAAATATGATCAGCACGACGTAATAGATCAGCGTATTCTTTTTTCACTTCACCAAGAATTCGCACACCTAAACCCGGTCCAGGGAATGGGTGACGGTAAAGCATGTCGTAAGGTAAACCTAACTCTAAACCGATTTTACGAACTTCATCTTTAAATAACTCACGAAGTGGCTCAACTAATCCTAACTCCATGTGCTCAGGTAAACCGCCAACATTATGATGAGATTTAATCACATGCGCTTTACCAGTTGCTGAAGCTGCAGACTCAATCACGTCGGGATAAATTGTTCCTTGAGCTAACCATTTAGCATTCTTAAGCTTACCGGCTTCTTCATCAAAAATTTCAACAAAAACGTTACCAATAATTTTACGCTTTTTCTCAGGATCGTTTTCATCAGCTAGACGGTCTAAGAAGCGGTTTTCTGCATTAACATGAATGATGTTTAAGCCAAAGTGATCGCCGAACATATCCATAACTTGTTGACCTTCATTTAAACGAAGCAAGCCGTTATCAACAAAAACACAAGTTAACTTATCACCAATAGCGCGATGTAAAAGCATAGCAACCACTGATGAATCAACGCCACCTGATAAGCCAAGCACGACTTCATCATCACCTACTTGCACTTTCATTTTTTCAATCGCGTCTTCAATAATAGAAGCGGGAGTCCAGAGTTTTTCACATTGACAAATATCAATGACAAAATGCTCTAATATACGCAGGCCTTGTTTTGTGTGGGTAACTTCTGGATGGAACTGAACACCGTAGAATTGCTTTTCTTCATTAGCCATTGCAGCGTATTTACAACTTGGCGTTTGTGCAACAGTGATAAAGCCATCAGGAATTGCTGATACTTTATCGCCGTGACTCATCCACACATCTAATAACGCATTACCGTTAGCGCTAACGTTATCTTCGATAGCATTAAAGAGTGCAGATTTCGCAATAACTTCTACAGATGCATAACCAAACTCTTTATGTTCAGAGCCTTCAACGCCACCACCTAATTGCTCGGCCATGGTTTGCATACCGTAACAAATACCTAAAACTGGCACACCAGCAGCAAAAACGTATTCAGGTGCTCGTGGCGACCCATGTTCAGTAACAGACTCTGGACCACCCGCTAAGATAATACCTGTTGGGTTAAAGCCTTGAATTTGCTCTTGTGTAACGTCCCATGCCCAAAGCTCACAGTAAACGCCAATTTCACGCACGCGACGCGCAATTAGCTGAGTATATTGTGAACCAAAATCTAGAATTAGTATGCGGTGATCATGAATGTCTTTGCTCATGGTTGTTTTCCTACTTTTTACCAACAATGGTATTGTTTATAAATAACAACACCCTGCACTTAAAGTGAGTACAGGGTGTTTGAATTTTCAATCTTTTTAGCAGCATTCAGTTGTGAATATTTTAGCTCTACTTCAAGGCGCTATCGCGGAGTTGACGCTAGTCAATGAGCACTGCAACGCCGAAGTTGAGCTAAAATAGCGCAACCCAATTTAGCCCATTCGATAGTTCGGCGCTTCTTTAGTGATAGTAACGTCATGCACATGCGACTCACCCATCCCGGCAGAAGTAATCTTCATAAATTCAGGCTTTGTTCGCATAATCTCGATAGTTGCTGAGCCCGTTAAGCCCATAGATGAGCGTAAACCGCCCATTTGTTGATGAATGATAGCCGCAACAGGACCTTTATAAGCAACTCGACCTTCGATTCCTTCAGGTACTAACTTATCGGCTTCACCATCTGATTTTTGGAAATAGCGGTCACTTGAGCCTTCTTTTTGACTCATGGCGCCTAATGAGCCCATGCCGCGATAAGATTTATAATAACGACCTTGATACAGCTCTACTTCACCAGGTGCTTCTTCAGTACCGGCAAACATGCTACCAACCATCACACAATGCGCACCGGCAACTAATGCCTTTGCGATGTCGCCAGAAAAGCGAATACCGCCATCGGCAATTACTGGAATACCAGTACCTTTCAATGCTTCAACTGCATTTGAAATAGCGGTTAACTGTGGTACCCCAACACCGGTTACAATTCGAGTTGTACAAATTGAACCTGGGCCGATACCTACTTTAACAGCGTCAACGCCAACATCAGCTAATGCTTTAGCACCCGCGCCAGTAGCAACATTACCCGCTATAATTTGCAAATCAGGATATTTAGCGCGAGTTTCAGCAACGCGATCAATAACACCTTGCGAATGACCATGCGAGGTATCAATTAATAAAACATCAACACCAGCAGCCACTAATGCGTCGATACGTTCATCAGTTCCAGCACCAACACCTACAGCAGCGCCAACACGTAATCGACCTAATTCATCTTTACAGGCATTAGGTTTGCTTTCAGCTTTTTGGTAATCTTTAACGGTGATCAAACCTTTAAGGGTAAAAGCGTCATCAACCATCAATATTTTTTCAATACGATGTTCATGCATCAAAGACAAGATCTCTTCACGAGAAGCTCCTTCTTTGACTGTCACTAATTTACCTTTTTTGGTCATCAAAGCGGAGACTGGCTTGGTGAGGTCGGTTTCAAAACGTAAATCACGACCGGTAATAATACCGACTAATTTATTTTTATCATCAACAACAGGAAAACCTGAAAAGCCTAGTTCATCAGCTAAACGCATAGTATCTAAGATACTTGCAGATGGACTAACCGTTACAGGATCGGAAACAATACCACTTTCAAATTTCTTAACTTGCGAAACATTTTTGGCTTGTTCAGCGATGGTCATGTTTTTATGAATAAAACCTAAACCACCTTCTTGAGCTAAAGTGATAGCTAAACGTGCTTCGGTTACTGTGTCCATAGACGCAGAAATCATAGGTACATTTAGATTGATCTTTCGAGTTAACTTAGTTTTTAAATCGGCAGTATGTGGTAGTACCGTAGAATGGGCAGGTACCAGTAAAACATCGTCAAAGGTTAGTGCTTCTTGAGCAATTCTTAGCATCGCAACATCTCTCTAAAATGAGTGGTTAGGGAGGAAATATTGCGGCAGAATTTTAACCGTTTTCGTTACTAAGGTAAACTTAAAATTGCAATAAAGCGAAAATAAACTGTCGATTAGGCTCTAAACAAATATATAATACCAAGCAACTCTGCATTTATTCGTACTAACAATAAAAAAAGTAAAGCATTTATGTCGCAACAGCATATTCTACAAGTAAGTGAACTGACCAAAAAAGTACGTTTTATCTTAGAAAGTGAGTTAAATTCTGTCTGGTTATGTGGAGAAATATCTAATTTTATCGCGGCAAGCTCTGGGCACTGGTATTTATCGTTAAAAGATCAAAAATCACAAGTACGCTGTGCGATGTTCAAAGGCAATAATCGTCGGGTTAGGATAGCACCACAAAACGGCCAACAAGTACTAGTGCGTGCTAAGGTGTCATTATATGAGCCACGCGGTGACTTTCAATTAATCATTGAGCAAATGGAGCCTGCAGGTGAAGGATTGTTGCGTCAACAATATCAATTATTAAAAGACAAACTGCAGCAAGAAGGCTTATTTGAGCTTTATCATAAGCAAACTATTCCTAAAGCTATTCAAACTGTTGGCATTGTCACATCGCCAACCGGTGCGGCCGTTAAAGACATAATCACCGTATTAAAAAGAAGAAATCCATTATTAAACGTAATAATTTACCCAGCGCTAGTCCAAGGCGAACAAGCGAAATATGACATTGCTCAAGCCATTGCCCTTGCTAACCAACGCAATGAAGTTGACATTTTGATCATTGGCCGTGGTGGAGGCTCATTAGAAGATTTATGGGCGTTTAATGAAGAAATTGTCGCGCGTGCTATTTTCCAGTCTGCATTGCCGACAATTAGTGCGGTAGGCCATGAGGTTGACACGACATTATCTGATTACGCTGCGGATTTGCGCGCCCCTACACCATCTGCAGCTGCTGAGATAGTTTCTATAGCACTTGATGATCGGCTCAACAAAATGTTTGAATTAGTGAATCGCGGACATCAGGCAATAAAACAACAACTTCACCGTGCTACGCATTTATCAGAAAATTTGAACCATAGATTAAATCAAGTTCACCCTGAACAGCAATTACAAAACAAACAACAAAAATCTGATGAATTAACCATTCGCATGCAGCGATTAATCATCAAAGCATTCCAGCAATACAAACATAAGCCTTTGTATCTCGAACAACGCTTAATAAACTCATCGCCTTTGAATTTAATAAAGCAAAAACAGCAACACGTATCCCAACTGCAATCAAAGCTGATTAATGCCCAACAACGGTTATTAATCAATAAAGGTGAAAAGTTCGCCCAACAATGTGAACAACTCCATCTGGTAAGTCCATTAGCTACTATTGCTCGCGGTTACAGCATCACACGGACTCAACATGGGAAAGTACTAAAAAGTATTAATGAACTGAAAAAAATGGATGTGATCAGTGTGGAGGTTTCAGATGGTATTATCGATGCGCAAGTGGTCGCCACAAAAGAAAATTAACCTGGTAACATTACTGCCTGTTGTAAGAGCTTAGTCACTTCTAGTTTACTTGACTCATCAAATTTAACACCGAGCATGACGCCGTCTGATTGCACTCTACTATTACAAACTTCAGCTTTGAGTTTGATATTGGTTAGCCCTTGGAAGTCTTCGATAACAATGTCGATAGGGCTATCATCAGCAAAAGTTAGTTTTTCACCATTATTAATCATCAGCTGACAACCAGAAACCGATATATCTGATATCACTGTTGCCCAATTCTCATCTTTAATTTTAATATTGGCTTTAATATAAGTTTCAATACGCATCGATGAACGCAAGTTTTGTAAACTGACTTCACGGGGAAACTCAAGGACAATAATCCGCGATGGTATTTGTATTGTTTGTTTAACATTAGAGACAAAAGCAACAACGGCACCTTCATGACCTTCGATTAATCCACGAACTGTCACGCCTAAACCTTCAACAATATATTGTGAAAAATTACCGAGTTTTGAACTTTCAGGGTATTGAACTAAAACGTAGTTTTTTGGTAAGTAACCTATAAAAGTCGAGCGAAATTTACCTCGCTGACCCGCAGGTGTCGACATGTCTAGTGTCACCACAGCGCCGTGATGTAACAAGGTTAGATTGCGGTTTAAACGGGAAGCCCCTTCTTTTTTCATCGATTTATCAGACATAGATTTCCAAAAGGCTCCATCTAAACGAAATTTATATTATTAATCAAAATAATATAATTAAATAAGTTACTTAGCAATTTAACATTAGCGGAACATTGTATTTAAAGCAATATTCTAAACTGTTATTTAAGCCAAATTATTAAGAAAAACGGCTGTATCTATTATCAGCCGACTTCCTTAATATATAACTTTACTACCTAATCTTTTTTATACCCTTGCGTTGCACGGGCCATTTTCTTTTGCTCAGTATAAGTGAGCTTTTTCTTACCAGCGAAAGGATTAGAGGTTTCCCTAAATTCTATTCTTATAGGTGTACCCATAATTTTTAATGATTTACGATAGTAGTTCATTAAATAACGCTTATATGAAATAGGCAGGTTCTTTGCCAAGTTGCCATGGATGACAATAATTGGCGGGTTATAACCACCCGCATGGGCATACTTCAACTTGATCCGACGACCTTGATGCATCGGCGGTTGATGATCAAATACCGCCATATCCAAAATTTTGGTTACCATTGAAGTTGAAATACGTTTAGTTGCTGAAACAAAGGCTTCTTCAACGGATTCATATAAATGCCCAACACCTGTACCATGTAAAGCAGAGATAAAATGAACACGAGCAAAGTCAATAAAACCTAAACGGCGATCAAGCTCAGACTTAATTCTATCTTTAACGTGATCATCTAAACCATCCCATTTATTGACGGCTAATACTAACGATCGACCTGCTTCAAGTATAAAGCCAAGTAGACTCAAATCTTGATCGCTAATGCCTTCTTGAGCATCGATAATCAATAAGCAAACATTCGCATCTTCAATAGCACGTAAGGTTTTTATAACTGAAAATTTCTCAACGATATCAGTCACATTTTTACGACGGCGAATACCAGCAGTATCAATTAAAGTATAAGGACGGCCATTATGCTCCATAGGAATATAGACACTGTCACGAGTAGTCCCTGGCATGTCATAAACGACAACTCTGTCTTCACCTAATATACGATTAGTTAAAGTCGATTTACCAACATTAGGTTTACCAATAATCGCTAATTTAATCGTGTCAGTTTCTTCAGGTGCTTCATCTATATTCTTTTTATCTAAAGCTTCATCACTAATATTTTCGTCAAATTCGCCATCAAATTCATCGTTTTCCTGTGCTTCAGGACGGCCAAGTTCTTCAATGTGTGGTGTTAACGCTAATGTTAATAGTTGTGTGACACCACGACCATGAGCTGCCGCGATTTGATGTACTGTGTCACCTAAACCAAGAGAATAAAAGTCGGCCACAGCTGAATCGGCATCTATACCATCCACTTTATTAGCGACTAAGAATACTTTTTTATCTTGTTTACGTAAGTGGCTAGCAATACCTTGATCGGCAGATGTTAGACCCGCTCTAGCATCAACCATAAATAGCACAGCATCTGCTTCATCAATCGCAATCAATGATTGCTCAGCCATTAGTGCATCGATACCTTTTTCATCACCTTCAATACCACCAGTATCAATAACAATAAAAGGGTGCTCTTCAACTTCGGCTTTACCGTATTGACGATCACGTGTTAAGCCTGGGTAATCCGCAACTAAGGCATCTCGACTGCGTGTTAATCTATTAAATAATGTTGATTTACCGACATTAGGTCGTCCAACAAGTGCTACTACAGGAAGCATGCTCACCTCAAATTTCTTTTTAAACACCAGATAATAATTATTATAAGGGTTTTATTAATAAACAACGGCTCCAGTGCTTTAATGCCCACTTGATTAAGTTACCTCTCATTAAGTGAGAGCTCATTCAACTGGGTATTACACTGGAGCCGTTTATAATGTTAGTCTAAAAATTCCACTAGCCTATAATTATTACTAAGCTAGTCAAATAATTATTTTGTAATAGTTATCGCTTCTAAGTCACCGTTACGTGCTTGACTATAAAGCACATTATTCACTACGGTTGGCGTGGCATGTAAACCACTACTATCCACTTGATGACGAGCAACTATTTCACCTGTTTCTTGATCTAACCAATGCAAGTAGCCTTCAAAATCACCGACTACAATATAATTACCTTGCGGAACAGGACCTGTCATACCTCGATTAGAAAAAGATAACTGGCTCCATAATTCTAAGCCATTATTGCGATCAATCGCATAAATATGACCTTTAACATCAGTTAAAAATAAGCTATTACCACTTATCGCAAGCTCACGATAAGATGAATATTGACGTTGCCATAATACTCGACCGGAGCGCAATTCAACCGCACTTAAATTACCACGAGAAGATACAGTATAGATGTTCTCACCATAAATTAATGGCGTTGAATCAACATCAATAACACGTTCTAACTCTGTAGAACCTGTCGCTTCACCGATATCAACCGTCCAACCTTGACGACCTTGCTCTAGAATGTAAACTGATAATGAACCATCCGCTGAACCAACAATAACACCGCCGCCCGCGATTACAGGTGCACTAATACCACGAAGTGAAAGTGGAGGAACATCTTGTTCAATTTGCCACTCGTCTTGACCATTTGAAGCATTAAACGCTTTCATAACACCCGAAGCGCTATTGACCACTAACTTGCCAGAATCAAGCGCTGGTGCAGCAATAACTTCACCTTTAATTGTTCCTTTCCAAGATAATTTGCCACTTTTAGCATCAAGGGCGATTACATCACCATTTTCACTACCAAAAAAAACTTTATTGATGCCAGCAACCGGACCGCCGCTAATTAAGGCAGGCTCTTTATCATCAAAAAAGCCTAGTTTATTTTCAATATCACTTAAGTCTGCGTGCCAAACTTGCTTACCACTCTTTTCGTCAAATGCAAAGGCTTCACCATCACGACTAGCACTAAAGATTTTTCCATAGCCAGCGACCGGCTGGATGCGAGAGAAATAATCTCCAACGCCATTTCCAACAGTTGCATCCCATTTAACAACAGGGGTAAAAAGTGCCTTGATTTCGGTTAACTCTGCAACCTTAAGATCTTCATCTTCATCATCTGTCGATGAACAGGCAGAGATACCTACTGCTAGAATACAAATAGCGAGCAGTTTTCTGTTAAAGCGTTTACTCATAAGCATGCTTATTCCACTCATTATTTACTTAAATTAATTGCTTGCGCTAAGTCATCTAACTTCATTTGCAATGCTGGATTCGCACCACCTTCAGTAGCACCATCAATAGCTGCTTGGTAAGCATTACGGGCTAGCTCATTCTTACCTTGCTTAAAGTAAATATCACCTTTAATTTCTTCTACACTAGCATCAAATGAAGCAGGTAATTTTGCTGCTAAAGTTGTTAGTGCTTGGTCATACTTTTCCAATTGAAGTTGTACTCGAGCTAAACGAACTGAAGCAATCGCTTTAATACCTTCATCAACTGACTTTTCAATTGCAGTAGTTAAATAAGTTTCAGCTTGTACCCAATCTTGCTTCTCTGCTGCAGCTTTAGCTAAGGCTATCGCCGTTAACATAGCGTAACTTGAGTCCGAATTTTCAGCGATAAAAGCTTTACCTGCTGCCTCAAATGCTTCGCTATCTTCACTCGTAGACTCAACCATGGTTTGGTAAGCTTCAGAGGTATTTAGCTCTTGTTGCAATTTATGGTCGTTATAATAATTAAGGCCAATAAAACCAGCGAAACCAATCGCTAAACCAGCAATTATCGCATTACCATTAGCACTCCAAAAACTTTTGATTGCTTCGACTTGTTGTTCTTCTGTTTGATGTATATCCAAAACTAACCCTTAAAGTAAATTTGTTAAAAGACTTGGCACTTGATCAAGTGGCAAGCTTTGTTGTTCATGTTGTCCACGCAAATATTTTACAGTTACCGTTTGTTGAGCAATTTCATCTTCACCGAGAATCAATGCTATTTGGGCTCCTGATTTGTCCGCGCGCTTCATTTGTTTTTTCATATTGCCACCGCCACAGTGACATTGTAAGCGAATGTCGGGCACTTTATCTCGCCATTGCTCTGCTAAGCCGTTGGCCGTTATTTCAACGTCATCGCCTAACATAATAATGTAGGCATCAACTTGTGCTCTAATATTATTAGCTTTTTCTAAACTGGTTAACATTAATACTAAACGTTCTATGCCTAAAGCAAAACCAATTCCGGGGGTTGATTTACCGCCGAGTTGCTCGACTAAACCATCGTATCGCCCACCAGCACAAATCGTTCCTTGAGCACCTAAACTTGAGGTTACCCACTCAAAAACTGTGCGATTATAATAATCTAAACCACGTACTAATCTATCGTTAATTACATATTTGATTCCGGCAGCATCTAAGCGCTGACAAACAGAAGCAAAATGTGTAGTTGATTCTTCGCCAAAATAGTCAGCTAATTTCGGTGCACCAACCAATGCGGTTTGTACCTCTGGGTTCTTACTATCCAATACGCGTAACGGATTAGTGTGCATCCGACGTTTACTGTCTTCATCTAAAAGATGTTCTTTTTCAGTAAGAAAAGCCACTAACGCATCGCGATATTGACTTCGCTCTTCATTAGACCCTAATGAGTTTAGCTCTAGTGTGACAAATTCATTGATGCCAAGTTCCCGCCAAAGTCGAGCAGTTAGCATAATTATTTCAGCATCGATATCAGGGGTAGCAATACCAAAAGCTTCTAAACCAAACTGATGAAATTGACGGTAACGCCCTTTTTGTGGACGTTCATGTCGAAACATCGGTCCCATGTACCATAAACGCTGTTCTTGGTTGTACAGTAAACCATTCTGATTACCCGCACGAACACAACTTGCTGTTCCTTCTGGTCGCAACGTTAAGCTATCACCATTGCGATCGTCAAAGGTATACATTTCTTTTTCGACAATATCGGTAACTTCACCAATAGAGCGTTTAAATAGTGCCGTTGATTCAACAATAGGCATACGTATTTCAGCAAAACCATAGTTACTGGCGACTCTGCGTAATACAGCTTCAACCATTTGCCATATTCCAGTTTCTGATGGCAAACAGTCGTTCATGCCTCTAACGGCTTGTATTGCTTTACTCACGTATTAATTTCTCACTCGTGTTTATTAATTCAATGCTGTACTCACGGTCTAGTTTAAAAAACTTAAACAATGAAACTTCTTATGGCGCGCATTATAGGCAGTTTGTTATGAAACGTAAATAACCTCAAACTTCCCAGATTATAAAGGTGAATTACTCAACCTCTTGAATCGCTATTTTGTTACTTGCATCCATCATCTTAGCTTTAGCTCGAATGCGCTGCTCAAGTTGATCAACAAGGTTATTATTATCAAAGCGTTCTTTCTGACGAATACCATCGAGATAGAAGCCACTTTTTTTACTGCTTCCTGTTAATCCTAAATCAGAAACTGTCGCTTCTCCTGGGCCATTAACAATACAACCAATAATAGAGACATCCATCGGAGTCATAATGTCTTCTATTCTTTGCTCCAATGCATTTACAGTTGAAATAACATCAAATTCTTGGCGAGAGCAACTCGGACAAGCAATGAGGTTAATGCCGCGACTTCGTAATTTTAATGATTTTAAAATATCAAAGCCGACTTTTATTTCTTCTATCGGATCAGCCGCTAACGAAACGCGTAAGGTGTCTCCGATACCTTCAGATAACAATAAACCTAAGCCCACTGATGATTTAACTGAGCCTGAGCGTAAACCACCCGCTTCAGTAATGCCTAAATGCAACGGGTTATCGATTTGTTTAGCTAATAAACGATATGCGCCCACGGCTAAAAAAACGTCAGAGGCTTTTACACTGACTTTAAATTCATGAAAGTTTAAGCGGTCGAGAATATCAACGTGGCGCATCGCAGATTCTAACAAGGCTTCAGGCGTTGGTTCTGAGTACTTCTCTTGAATGTCTTTTTCTAACGAACCACCGTTAACACCAATTCTGATAGGAATATTATTATCACGAGCACACTCAACAACTGATCTTACGCGGTCTTCGCGGCCGATATTGCCAGGATTAATGCGCAAGCAATCAACGCCATACTCCGCTACTTTTAAGGCAATACGATAGTCAAAGTGAATATCTGCAACTAACGGCACCGTGGTTTGACGTTTAATTTCACGAAATGCTTCTGCAGCATCCATAGTCGGAACACTGACACGAACGATATCAGCACCAACAGCTTCTAGCGCTTTAATTTGTGCAACAGTCGCGGCTACATCCGTAGTTAATGTATTCGTCATTGATTGTACTGTGATTGGCGCATCGCCTCCGACAGGTACATTACCAACCATGATTTGACGGGATTTTCGACGTATAATTGGAGATTCTTTAAACATAATAAAAATTCAATCTTGATTGTTACGTTAATTAAATAAATTTTACCGTATTAGGGCACGAGAGGTAATGAAAACTTAGCAATATTTCCAGCATTAAACACACTCATATCAACTGGAACATCATTGTAATTAATTTGTACTAACTCGGGACGCCCTAAAGTAATTGAAAAAGGTTCTTGGCCAGAAATACGCATAATATAACCGGACTTTTTTACTCCCCACGCAATTCTTTCGCCAGTAGCATCAGATATATTTACCCAGCAATCACCAGAGAATGTAAATACAACATCAGCGATTGCCTCGTTCTTTAACGTTAATGCATCACTTACGTTAGTTTCATTCAGTGAATTATCGGCAATTTCATCATTACTTTTTAACAAGTTACTATTAGTATCGTTAAATGTTTCGGTTACACTTTTTGGAACCAAACTTGCGCCGTTCACATTCGCCTGGCCTAACTCACCTACTCGATTGCTTATTAATTCAGGGGTCACATTGTTATTAACATCATTTTGAACAGACGTTTTATCCGCGCCTTGTTGTAGATCATTAGTTACTATCACAACATTGGCCGCATCAGTTTCCATCACAATGGGCTCAGGTTGAACTGAAGGTCTTTGTAACCACCAAACTACCGTCGCAGTAAATAAAACCGCAAGAATCAGGTAAGTGATCCACATTAACATCTTATGTTCAGCTTGTTTCTCTGTGCCCTTCGAAAAACTTTGCATTTCTGCATACTGACGTTGAGCTACACCCAATTGAGCATAACTATTTAACACATCTTCTTGCGAAATATTCACTAAATAAGCGTAGTTTTTTAAATAGCCGCGGTTGAATGCTTCAGGTAAAGTCAGATCAAATTGTTCTCGTTCAATTTCTTGAACCAAGGTTTTTCTAAGGTTAAGTTTATCGGCAACTTGTTGCTGACTTAAACCTCGCAATTCTCGAGCTTCTTTGAGCATTCGCCCCGGCCCAACTACTTCAATGTCATCAGAAATCTCGGTCAAATGATCATTTACATTATTCAATATTTTGTCTCTTGCTTCATCAAGCTTTACTCTTAGCGGTTAGCTGCTGATTTGGGATCAGCGAGATAAAGTACATCACCTATTTTTAAAATATAAGGACGGCGCAATTTATTCCAACGCTGCAAACTTTTCATCACAATATTGTATTGTTTTGAGATGGCAAACAAACTATCGCCTTTTTTAACTACGTGAATAGGCAGTGAAACCATTGGCTTATCATCTTCAACAGGCTCGTCAATTTTAGCTTCTGGGGTTTCTAGTGCTTTTTCTACTTGCACAAGGCCACTGTCTTTAGCATTAGCTTCATTTTGTTTAACTGTAGTTTTAACTTCACTAGTTTCATTCGCGTTAAATGATTTCGCTTTTAATTCGGCCTCTTCAACTTTTGTAGGCATAACTGAATTAGCCATAATAGGCTTTAATCCATCTCTACTTAAACCTGTTTTTTCTTCATTTACTGATGTTTTAGGCGATAAAACCACAACACGCTTTTTGTTACTATTGGTATGCTCTCCACGTTGTAACGCACGATATTCTTCTGCTAGTTTGTCCGCATCAATCACAGAAAGTTCATTTAAAATATATTGTTTAGATTCAAATGAGTGTGGAAACATCTTCACCAACATATTGGCGTAGTTTTTTGATATACGTTTATTGCCTTGCTTTTCAAAAATTTTGAATGCTAAAGCGAGAGCATCTGGATTAAACCTACGAGTAGATTTTTCAAAGCGATGCAAGTAAGTTTGCGCTGACTTATATTCACTTTTAGCATATTGTAAACGCATCATTTGTAGCAATGAACTTGCTCTATTTGGACTATGAGCGATAGCTTTTTCAAGATATATTTCAGCTTTCTCAAATTGCTGGGCTTTTAATTGACATAGCGCTAAGTTTTCATAACTTTGTGCCACTAAAATATAACTAGGGATAGCGATTGCTTTTAGCATTTGCTTTTCAGCAGCGGCATATTTTTCATGTCGACATAAAAACACGCCATAATTATTTAAGGTATCGGCATCTTGTCCGTCAAGACTTAGTGCTTGCTCATAAGCTTGTGTCGCCAAGTCAGGTTCACCTACCGTGTCATAATAATGAGCAAATGCAGTGTAAACTTGTACTAAATTAGGTGCAAAACGTTTCGCTTTTTCTAAATTTAATTTGGCTTGTTGGGTATTCCCCATTTTCAAATAGCCTAATCCGAGCGAGATCCTCGTCATGGCTATTTCATTTTTACTCGATTCATTTTCAATTAATGGCGTTGCTTTATCATTGCCATAGTTTTGTGTCACACATGCAGTTAATGTACTTGTTGTTAGTAACGCGATAATAAACGGTAATAATTTTGTCATAATAAAAGAGCAGTCACTTAGTCAGTCAGAATTAAAGGCAATTACACCATTTTTACTGAAATTAACTCAGCTTTCACCTCTTTTTTTCCAGAGCGTTTAGTTCTATCCAAAACTTCACCGGCCAATTGCCCACATGCAGCATCAATATCATCACCACGTGTACGACGTGTGATCACAGTTAAACCATAGCTTTGCAGCACTTTATCAAAACGATCTATTCGCGAATTACTTGAGCGTTTATAAGGTGAACCTGGGTAAGGATTAAATGGAATTAGATTAATTTTACTCGGCAAACCTTTCAAAGCGTGCGCTAATTCATGCGCTTGCTCAGTACTATCATTAACATGATCAAGCATGACATATTCAATTGTCGCCTGTTTATTAGCTTTTGAACCATCAATATAACGTCCTGCGGCGGCTAAAAACTCTTCTAGTGGGTACTTTTTATTTATCGGGACGAGTTCATCACGTAATAAGTTATTCGGTGCATGAATAGAGATCGCCAACGCGCAATCAATTTTCTCTTTTAACATATCTAAAGCCGGTACCACGCCAGAAGTACTAACTGTGACACGACGTTTAGATAACCCATAACCTAAGTCATTTAACATAGTGTCTAAGGCTGGAATTAAGTTTTTCATGTTAAGTAGTGGCTCGCCCATGCCCATCATGACAATGTTCGTTATTGGTCGAGTGCCTGCAATACGAGTTGCACCGATATCATTGGCTACTCGCCATACTTGTCCAATAATTTCAGCCATTGAAAGGTTGCGATTGAAGCCTTGCTGAGCGGTTGAACAAAAAGTACATTCGAGCGCACAACCTACTTGCGATGAAACACAAAGTGTTGCACGACCATTTTCAGGTATCCAAACGGTTTCAATTTCCTGACCGCCTTCTAAACTCAATGCATATTTAATAGTGCCATCGCTTGATACTTGCTTCTCAGAGATTTCTGGAGCTTTAATTTCCGTATCACGTTGCAACTTTTCACGTAATTTTTTATTTAGGTTAGTCATTAACTCAAAGTCATCATAACCAAAATGATATATCCACTTCATAATTTGGTCAGCACGAAACGGCTTTTCGCCAATAGAAGCAAAATATTCTCGCATGCCTTGGTGATCAAGGTTAAGTAAGTTAATTTTTTTCTTCACTGGGGTTACTACTTCGGTTACATCACTCATGATAAAAGCTTCTCAAAACTACAAAAATTACAGAACAAATTGTACGCTTTTTAATCAAAACAAACAATTTAGTGAATCTATACTAAACAAAAATCAATGTTCTCAATAGCATGTGCATTTGTAAAAACATTCGTTTTTGTCTTGCTTTAAAATAGACAAAAGGATTTTACCGATTAAACAGTAAAATCCTTCAAATTAATTTTTAAACGCTATTTGGCAAACAAATAAAATGTCAGCCTACTAAGCAAAATTTAAAATTAACGAGTACGTGGGCAAATTTCTTCGTCAGAGAAGAAGTAAGCAATTTCACGAGCTGCTGATTCTAAAGCATCAGAACCGTGAGCTGCGTTTTCGTCAATGCTATCAGCAAGATCAGCACGGATAGTACCAGCAAGTGCTTCAGCAGGGTTAGTAGCACCCATGATTTCACGGTTTTTAAGAACAGCGTTTTCGCCTTCTAAAACTTGAACCATTACTGGACCAGAAGTCATGAATTCAACTAAAGCACCAAAGAAAGGACGTTCGCTGTGCTCAGCGTAAAAACCTTCTGCTTTCTCTTTTGATAAATGTACCATCTTAGAAGCAACGATTTTTAAACCAGCTGTTTCAAAACGGTTGTAGATTTGACCAATTAAGTTTTTAGCAACTGCGTCTGGTTTTACGATAGAAAAAGTACGTTCGATAGCCATGATAGCCCTCTCAATAAAATTAGAATTAAAATACGGTATAAATTTTGGCGCGATTATAGACGAATTAAATGCAAATGCCTAGGCTTATCAACTTTACGATTTTAACGGGTGGTATTCTGAAAACATGATCAATGACGAGGGAGTGAAGTGCTTAATAGTGAAAAGGCTATTCAAAACAATGAATAGCCTTTGATGATTAATTAAATACTAATTCGGCGATACTGCCGATACTGCGGCGTCCAAAAGTTACTGTCGATTTTTTCAACCAGTTGTTCATCAGATAAAGGTAAAGCTAATCCTTGCTCGTAAGCCACTTTTGCAACTGCAAAGGCAATTTTTTTACTTAAATCTGCAATCTCAACTAAGGCTGGCAATAATTCACCTTCACCGGTATTCGCTAAAGGTGATGCTTGAGCAAGCATTTCACTAGCAGCCATTAACATTTCATCGGTAATACGGTTTATGTTGGCTGAAACCACACCTAAACCAATACCAGGGAAAACATAACTGTTATTACACTGGGCAATTGGGAAAATTTTACCTTTATGTTCAACAGGTTTAAATGGACTACCGGTGGCAATAATAACTTCACCGTCAGTCCAGTTGATCACTTGCTCAGGGGTTGCTTCTACCTGGCGACTTGGATTACTTAACGGAAATATGATTGGCATATCACAATGCGCTTTCATTGCCTTAATTACGCCTTCAGTAAACAAACCAGGTACACCTGAAACACCAATTAAAATCGTGGGTTTAGCTTCATTCATTACCTCTAATAACGAAGCGTATTCGCCAGTAATATTCCAAGTAGTTAGCGACGAGTTTTGCTGGACTAGTTTCTCTTGAAAGTCACGTAAACCTGCCATGCCTTGGGTTAATAAGCCAAAACGGTCAACCATAAACACTTGACTGCGGGCTTGTTGTTCAGAAATTCCTTCACTGACCATTTGAGAAATAATTTGCTCTGCAATGCCACAACCAGCAGAGCCCGCACCAACAAATGCGACACGTTGATCAGATAATTGAACTTTTTTAGTACGACAGGCGGCGAGTAATGTGCCAACGGTAACTGATGCGGTACCTTGAATATCATCGTTAAAACAACAAATTTCATCACGATAGCGAGTTAACAACGGCGTTGCGTTGGGTTGGGCAAAATCTTCAAATTGCAATAAAACATGTGGCCAACGGCGTTTAACCGCGCTGATAAACATGTCTAAAAATTCATCATACTTATCTTGTTCAATACGAGGATGGCGCCAGCCCATATACATAGGATCATTGAGAAGTTTTTCATTATTGGTACCAACATCTAGCATTACCGGTAAGGTATAAGCAGGGCTAATACCACCACATGCGGTATAAAGTGACAGCTTACCAATTGGGATACCCATGCCGCCAATACCTTGATCACCTAAACCAAGAATTCGCTCACCGTCAGTAACCACAATAACTTTTACTTTGTTTTTTGTTGCATTACGTAAAATATCATCAAGTTGATGACGTTGATCATAAGAAACAAATAAACCACGAGAGCTACGATAAATATCGGAAAACTGCTCACAAGCATCACCCACAGTTGGGGTATAAATAATCGGCATCATTTCAGCTAGGTGGGCTTGCACTAACTTAAAAAACAATGTTTCATTATTGTCATGAATAGCACGAAGATATATATGCTTATTCAAATTAGTATCAAAGCTACGATATTGCATATACGCACGTTCGACTTGTTCATCAATTGTTTCAAAACGGGGGGGTAATAAACCAGTTAAATTAAAATGTGAACGCTCTTCTTCGCTAAAAGCGCTACCTTTATTAAGTAATGGCGTTTCGAGCAAACTTGGGCCCGCGTATGGTATGTATAATGGACGTTGATTATTTTCAGAAGTCATATTGGAAATAGGTGCTTTATATTTGAAGTGAATGACGAAAATTCATCACAAGAATAATGGTGTTCGCATTATAACCAAATATAAGCACTTGAAAAGTGATAAACGCGAATCAACCTGCTTTAATTTCCATATCATTTAAGTAGAGGCTATAACTTACCTCAGTCGGCTTCAGAAATCCAAGCCAATTGAATGGCTTCAAGAACTCGCTCACCACAATGTTTAGGATCATCATCAAAATTCTCTAATGCTAGTACCCACTTCATTAGCTCGGGAAAATGCAGTTTCATTGGGTCGACATCGGGGTGTTCTTCCATTAAATCGAGCGCTATATCAAGTGAATCAGTCCAACGATAACTCATAATGTATCCTCTATTATATTGTTAAATTAATTAGTCTTTTCGAGTGAATGCTTCAGTGTTTGAGGTCAGTGAATTATTAAGCCAAACCAAAGGCTATCAGCAAGCAACATCAAAATTAGCCATAAAATTATCATTCTAGATTTACGACAAAATTGACAATCGGTTTGCCACCACTGTTTAAACGATGATTTATTCACGGTGTATTACTTAAGCTAGTATTCATATCAACAGTATAATAGCAATTTGTTTAATTATTTAATCACTTAGCGCATAAGGTTAAATTAAATAAGTATAATCCTATTGTTTTTGTTTTTTTTAAATTGGAAAGGAGCCCTTCTATGCCCCCGATTAAGTTTACTTCGGCCGAAAAGTCATTATTAATAGGTAAGTTACAACGTTACTTTGCTAAAGAATTAGAACAAGATTTAGCACAATTTGATGCTGACTTTTTATTAGATTTTTTTACTCAAGAGTTAGGTGGCGTTTATTACAATCGCGGCTTATATGACGCACAAGCATTAATGTCAGAAAAACTTGAGCTAATTTCAGAGCAAATTGTTGAATTAGAGGTACCGGTTAATTAATTCCCTTTTAAATCGAAAAATAGCAGCAGATTAACTAAATATACTTTCTTTGATTTGTAGCAAAACAATTGCATTTCTGTGCTTTACAATCGTCACTATATAAACAAAAGGTTAAGTCATGATGCAAATTACCGATTTACAAAAAGAACAACAGATAATGCCGTTATTTCGACTGGGGTTTCGGCCTTTTTTCCTCGCTGGCGCACTATTTAGTATTGTCGCCATATCCCTTTGGCTCATGCTGTATCGAGGGACAGTTAACTTTCAACCTTTGGGCGGCGGTTATTGGTGGCATATTCATGAGATGATTTTTGGTTTTGCCAGCGCAATCATAGCAGGCTTTCTTTTAACCGCTGTACAAAACTGGACTGGTTTACCCGGAGTCAAAGGCAAAGTACTGGCTGGCTTATTACTTTTATGGCTACTGGGCAGAGTAAGTTTATTTTTTCCGCTATATTTTTCTCCATTGGTATCCACAATTATAGATTTGTCATTTTTACCTTGTGTTGCTTTTATTCTGGCAAAGCCAATTATCGCAATTAAGCAATATCGAAACCTATTTTTTATACCTTTATTATTCATTTTTACCCTTGCCAACGCTGAGATGCATGCCAGCATTTATTACCCTAATGCCATATCGACTCAATATTCTGGCTATGGTGCGGTGATGCTCATCACCTTGCTGATTTCTGTTATGGCGGGCCGTGTCACGCCGATGTTCACCGCCAATGGTACGCAAACAACAAAAACCATAGCTTTACCTTGGCTAGAAAAGCTTACTAATGGCACGCTTGCATTAATCACTATATTATTGCTTTTACATCCCGTTATTGGCGTCAATAATGTTTATTTTGGTATTATTTTAATCTTCGCGGGAATTTTTCAAGCTATTCGATGGTTTAGATGGCGCCCTTGGATAACATTCGGGGTTCCTTTACTCTGGTCATTACACTTGGCAATCAAAGCCTTAGCTTTTGGTTTAGTACTTTTAGGCATTAGTTATTTAATACCAGAAGTGCCAAGCAACCACATTTGGCATTTACTTACTGTGGGGGGGATTGGCGGTGTTATTCTCGCGATGATTTCGCGGGTATCTTTAGGCCATACCGGTAGAAGTTTACAAGCACCAAAACTGATGTCATTAGCTTTCAGCTCGATAGTGTTAGCAAGTTTAGTAAGGAGCTTTGGTCCTTGGGGATTTCCAGCTCAGACGCTAATTTTTATTGATGTTAGCGGTCTACTTTGGCTAATCAGCTTTGGCCTATTTTCCATCCTTTATGGCCCAATGTTATTAAAAGCTCGCATGGACGGCCGCCCAGGGTAGTTTAAGTTGTGAAGGGTGTTTTCAATCTGAACGTTACGCTATTGAATTACATGAGACCAGCAGTGTAATATTTATCCCTTTATTCATGTACTATGTGTTGAGTGAGATAATCATCTTTTGACTATCTCATTTGCTTTCATCTCCTTACGGTAAGTCCTTATGCAAACAGTATTTTTAGATCATCAAACATTCAGCCCAAACTTAGATCTTTCCTCATTAAATGATAGCGTTGACAACCTCACTTTATACGCTACTACAACGTCTGAGCAAGTTGTAGCGCGCTGCGTTGATGCAGAAGTGATTTTAACCAATAAGGTCCAACTAACTGATGAATTATTACGTCAACTGCCGAAGCTAAAGCTCATTTGCATCACTGCAACGGGCGTCAACAATGTCGATATTAAAGCAGCTAAAGCACTTAACATTGCGGTGACCAATGTCAGTGGATATGCAAAAAATTCTGTGGCGCAGTATGTTTTCGCTCAACTGCTCAGTTATTTTAGCCAAATTGAACACCATAATAACAATTGCCAAAAGGGCTTATGGCAAAACAATGCCACGTTTTGTCTACATGGTAATGGTAGTGACGAGTTAGCAGGTAAATCTATTGCTATCGTTGGCTATGGTGCACTGGGGAAAAAAGTTGCTGACATTGCACACGCCTTTGACATGCAAGTACTGATCGCGGAAAGACCTAATGCCGACTGTATTCGCCCAAACAGGGTGGCATTTTTAGCGGCAATTGCTCAAGCCGACATTGTTAGTTTACATTGCCCTGAAACCCCTGAAACACGCGGCATATTTAATGCTGAAGTTTTTCAGAAAATGAAACCAAACGCGGTTTTAATCAATACCGCCCGAGGCGCTTTAATTAACAACCACGATTTACTCAACGCCTTAAACAACAAGCAATTAGCCTGCGCTATTTTGGATGTTTTAGAACAGGAGCCACCACCAAAAGATCATATGCTTTTAGCGGCACAATCACATAAATTAAAAATAACCGCCCACATTGCTTGGGCAAGTCAGCAAGCTCAACAGGCATTAATAAACTTAGTTGCCGCAAATATAACGGCATTTAAGCAAGGCCTGCGCACTAATCGTGTTGACTGATGTTTAAAAGAAATCGTCTTTGATTTTACCGTAATGAAAATAGCCCCACTGACCTACTCGTCTTAGCGGTGCAAATGGGAATTTAGGCAAAGCTTTATTATACAATGGCAGGTTAGGTACTTGTTTATCCGCTACCTTTTGGGCTAAACGCTTGCCTGCTTGAACTGAAAATGACACACCACTGCCACAATACCCCATACTATAAAATACTGAATTTTCATCATTTTGGTAAATATGTGGTAAGTCATCTAAAGCCATACAAATCCAACCAGACCATGCATAACTGTAATTAATTTTCGCCAGTGCAGGGAAACTGGTTTTAAGCACTGCCAGTAAACGTTGTGCGTAATAAGGATCTTCAGCACTTTTGCCGGTGATGGCGCCACGACCACCAAACAATATTCTATTGTCAGGCAATTTTCGGTAATAATACTTTAATGCTCGTGTGTCCATCACGACATTGGACGTTAAAAAATTACACGCGGCTATTTGTTCATCAGTTAACGGCTCTGTGACGATAATTTGTGACAGTACGGGCAAGGTTCTGTTGGTGGTTAATGCGTGAAAATTTTTCGGGGTATATCCATTGGTCGCTATCACTACTTTTTGCGCGCTAACAATGCCATTAGGGGTATGAAGCTGTTGTTTGCCTAAATGCGAATGCCACTGCTCAACCGGAGACGAACAATGTACTTTTACTCCTGCTTTACGAGCAAGCTTTTGATAACCCCAAGCAAGTTTTAATGGGTTTAAGCCAAATCCATCTTGGTAGCGAATTGCCCCGTAAGCATTTCGATCGTCCATATATTGCGAACGTAATTCTTGTTGGGTCAATATTTCAACATCATAACCAAACATTTTTTGTTGCAGCTTCGCTAACTCGACCAACTCTTTTAGTTTATTAGCTTTATGGGCAACTTTAATGTAACCGGCACTTTGCTGATCACAATCAATGCCTTCACTGATCAAACTATTTACCGTGTCTACCCCCGCAGCCATCTCTTGATAAATGCCCCGCATGACTTCTTCACCCCATTGCTTAGCCATTTGACCATAGGATTTACGACCCGATGATTTTAATATAAAGCCAGCATTACGACCGCTACAACCCCATGCGGTTTGATTAGCTTCTAATACATGCGCTTTAATACCGTGCTCCCGCGCTAAGTGCAAAGCACAAGATAAGCCAGTATAGCCCGCACCAATAATAGCGACATCAACATCGATATCTGCTTTTATTGCTCCGTCATGCTCAGGAGCTACACCAGAGACACTTGCCCAATAACTATCAGGGTAAGGCTCTCCTTGGCCAGGTGATAAATCATGTAAAGGATCGTACATTTTCACATCCATAATAAGGTAAATAAATGATGTTATTTTAAAATAACAGTCGCGCTTAAAGTATCTCAAAAAAAACAGTACAATGCTGTAATAACTAATGAAATTGAAAAATTATGAGCATAACGTTGCGCTATCAAGAATTAACCCCTGCCGACTTCCAACAAGTCATTCGCTTAGCTACCGAAGTACACGGCGCGGGCTATGTTGATGAAACTAGCATGCAAGCTTGGTATGAAAAAGGCATTAAAAACGGCATTAACTCCGGTTTTGTTGTTTATCATGAAGAAAAGTTAGTGGGTTTTAGAATTACTTATGCTGCTGAGCAATGGCAAATTGATCAATGGTGTTCAACCAAAGATTGGCCAGTACCGAGCGAGCAGGTGTGCTATTTCAAATGTAATACGGTTGATGAAGAGTATCGCGGCCATGGTATTGGTGGCGAGTTGTTAAAGCGTTCAATTGCTGCAACAAAAGCACAAGGTGCAACTGCTGGTGTTAGCCACTTATGGAAACAAAGCCCTGGTAATAGCGCGGTAAAATATTTTACTAAGTGTGGTGGTATATTAATGAAAGAGCATCCTGATCGCTGGCGAGCACTCAGCTTAGCGGGCTATGAATGTCCGATATGCCATAATGACTGTCGCTGTCAAGCGGCTGAAATGATGATTACTTTTTAATAAATCAAGAATAATCACCGGTGATCTTTGATTGCTAACCAAACAATTTACGTAACATCGACGGTCTTTCTTCAAGACTATTCTTTAGCGTTGATGACATTTCAGGTAAGGCGTTAAAGCTCGATAGACTTGGAAATTCAACTGCTAATTGGCAATGTTCATAATCGCCTGATGCTGGATTAAAACGGTACTCTTTGCTCCAAGCGACTATATTTTCTGTGACTTGGTTAATCGCATCCACGACATATTCCACTTCCTTATCTGAGGTAGTCGGGTGAAACGACGCACGGATCCAACCAGGTTTTTCAGCAAAGTCACCTAGGTCAATTTGCTGCGTTATTTTACTTGAAGTGTCTTGATCGACATTTAATAAAATATGGCCATAAGTGCCGGCACATGAACACCCTCCTCGAGTTTGCACCCCGAACTTATCATTGAGTAAGCGCACCACTAAATTATAATGTGCCCCCGGAATGTAAAATGAAACAATGGCAAGGCGCTCGCGAAGGTTAGGTTCAAGCATAACAACACGATCATTTTTAGCTAAGTTTTCCATAACATAATCGGTTATTTCAGCTTCACGTTGTTGTATCTTATCAACCCCCATCGCATCTTTTAATTTAATGGCAAGCGCGGTTTTTATACATTGTAAAAAACCCGGTGTGCCACCGTCTTCACGCATTTCAATATTATTAAAAAAGCTATGTTTACCCCAAGGATTGGTCCAAGTAACCGTGCCTCCTCCGGGATGGTCCGGCACTTTATTTTTATAAAGTGCTTTATTAAAAACCAGAACGCCTGAGCTTCCTGGGCCACCCAAAAACTTATGGGGTGAAAAAAAGATCGCGTCTAATGCTTGTTTAGGGTTGCTTGGATGCATATCAATATCAACATAAGGCGCTGAAGCAGCAAAATCGACAAAGCATAATCCGCCATGTTTATGCATGATTTCTGCTAATTGGTAATATGGAGTTTTAATGCCAGTAACATTGGAGCAAGCTGAAAAAGAACCAATTTTAACTTTTCTATCTTGGTATTTTTCTAACAATGATTCTAGGTGTGATAAAGAAGGTAGGCCATCACTATCGGGGTCAACAATCTCTAATGTTACATCACATTCATACCAAGAGGTTTGATTTGAATGGTGCTCCATATGGGTAATAAATACTACCGGTCTGTCATTTTCAGCAAAGCAGACTTGTGACTGCATACGCTCAGGAATACGCAAACCTAAAATGCGTTGGAATTTATTCACAACTGCGGTCATGCCTGCGCCAGCAGTGATTAAAACATCATTATCGCAAGCGTTAACATGGCGTTTAATAATATGTTGAGCATCATGATACGCATGAGTCATCGCACTACCGGTTAAATTAGTTTCGGTATGTGTATTGGCGACATAAGGCCCAAGCTCGTTGGTTAAGTAGTCTTCAATTGGCTTGTATAAACGACCACTAGCGGTCCAGTCAGCGTAAATTATCGCTAAATTTTCACCATTAATTTCATGCTGTAAATCCTGGCCAATAATTTGCTGACGAAAAGGTAAAAAATATTCTTCTAACGACATACTGACATGCTCTAATTTTGCTTTGATAATAAGCAATATATTAGCAGCATTGCCGCAGTAAGAAATTAAAAACTAGCATTTAACAATTAATAGCAAAATAATTTCAAATAATAACCTATAAAGGAATCTAATTACCTTTATAGTTTAATATTGTGCAATTAATGAAAATAATTTTTACTATTTTAGTGAAATGGAAATTATTTTCTTTTAGGCTTAATTTTCTTGGTTATCAACTGATTTTATTCGCTAATTTTCCAATTTATTGCCGGTATACCTCTTTCAGTCAACCACGCGTTTGCTTTAGAGAAATGCTGGCAACCAAAAAAACCTCGGTAAGCTGAAAGTGGAGATGGGTGAGGACCGTTTAAAACCAAATGCTTTTGTTGATCAATATTTTTACCTTTCTTTTGTGCATGGCTTCCCCACAGTAGAAAGACACAGCCGGAGTTGTGTTCGTTTAACTCGGCAATAATTTTGTCAGTAAAAATTTCCCAACCAAGCTTAGCGTGTGAATGTGCTTGCCCTTGTTTGACGGTTAACACAGTATTAAGCAATAACACGCCCTGCTCTGCCCACTGCATTAAATAGCCATGATTCGGTGTGCTAAACCCTGCTATATCTTGTGTCAGCTCTTTGTAAATATTAACCAAAGATGGCGGCACCTTAATGCCTTTTCGAACAGAAAACGCTAAACCATGCGCTTGTGTATCACCATTAGCGCCGAGCCCATGGTATGGGTCTTGACCTAAGATCACGACTTTTACCTCGGGTAAATCTACCGTTGAATAAGCGGTAAATACGTCGACTTCGAGCGGTAGTATCACTTCACCACTTGCACGCTGATTTGCTACTTCTTGAATTAAATTTTGAAAATAACTTTGTTGCTGCTCATTGGAGATGATTTTTTGCCAGTGTGGTTTTAACGTGCTCATGTACGGACTCTTAATTTAATACTTTACTGCGATGTACCATGATAACGCATATTCTGGTGTTATAAAAAGCAGCTCTTTGCCCATTTTCAGTCGGTGTTACTTCATTTCTATCACTAAGTAATATCTAGGTGCAGTGGCAAGGTTATTATTACTCGGCTGGGCGAATTAATTCGCCTGTTTGGTGATATTACCGAATAAGCTATTAATGGTCGATATCGGTTGTTAGGCGACTGAAGTCGCCCCTACGAATGGATTACACGAAAAGTTTTGTAGGCCTGGTTTAATATTAGCCCTTACAAATGATTAAATGCTTATGCTTTGTAGGTTGGTCTTTAGGCCAACACACTCATTTGTTTTGATTTTTTCGGGTTAAAGTCCGACCTCCCCCCCAGACAAGTGATTAATTATTATATTGATTCCCTAGGTTATTTGGCGACTGAAGTCGCGCCTACGAAAGAACAACAATCCTCAACACAATTGATAATCACATCACCTGAAGGGCGAATTAATTCGCCCTTACAAACACAAAATTTTTGTTGCCGATAAATTCTTAGTTACCTGTAGGGGCGACTTCAGTCGCCAAATAGATGATATATTAAAAATTACGAAACAACGTATCAATCCAACTAAGCCAGTAAATAAGCTCTTAGTTCAGCAAAATCGGTAGAGCTTGTTGTCGATAAGATAGTTTCACTGGCACAATCAGCCAATTCTTTAGGCATTCCTATTGGTTGTCCTAACGTGCTCTCAACCACATCTTTAAACTTCGCTGGATGAGCAGTCCCTAAAAACACGCCAAACTCACTCTCAAGGGCATTATATTGCAGCGCTCTATAAGCAACCGCAGCATGTGGCTCACTGATATAACCCAATTTGGCTAACTGGATCATAGTCATTTGAGTTTGCTCTTCATCAATCGACACTGAGCTAACACAATCTTTCTCCACTAAGCCTGCTTTTAACATATGCTCAACACGCGGCCAGTTATTTGGGTTGCTAACATCCATGGCATTTGAAATAGTCGCAACGGTTTCATTAGGAGACCACTCGCCTGTTTGCAAATAACGCGGTACAGTGTCATTAGCATTGGTTGCAGCGATAAAGCGCTTGATCGGTAGACCTAACGCTTTAGCAAATAAACCAGCGGTTAAATTACCAAAATTGCCACTTGGAATTGAGAAAACTAATTCGTTTAAGGCTTCAGGACCTTTTTGGCGATAAAGTTGAGCAACTGCTTCAAAGTAATAACAAATTTGTGCTAGTAAGCGGCTGATATTAATTGAGTTTGCTGAGTTTAAACCAATGGTATCTTTTAGCTCTTGATCGTCAAATGACTGCTTAACTAGCGCCTGACAATCATCAAATGTTCCTTCTACTGCAATAGTGCGAATATTACCGCCCAAAGTAGTAAACATTTTCTCCTGCAATAGGCTGATTTTTCCTTTCGGATATAAGATAACCACATCAATATTGTCAATACCATGAAATGCATGAGCTACCGCCGCGCCAGTATCACCAGAGGTTGCGGTTAATATGGTCACTTTTTTACCTTCACTAAATGCTTGTAAACATTTAGCCATAAAGCGTGCGCCAAAATCTTTAAAAGCTAATGTAGGACCATGGAACAATTCAAGTATCGCGCGACTTTCACTGATCGGTTGAATTTGAGCCGGAAAATTAAACGCCGCAGTAACGATGTCTGTTAACTGTGCTTCAGTTAAATCTTCACTAACAAAGGGGTAAAGCACTTTGACACTGCGCTCTACTAATGGCATTGCCAGTAAAGCTTCGATATTGTCAAAGTGAGGTATTTCTTCTGGAAAGAATAAACCTTGGTTACGTCCTAAACCTTGTTTTACCGCGCCAGCAAAACTGACTTTTTCATCGTTTTCTTTTAAATTATAAAATTTCACACTAAATTCCTATATTGGCATTAATCTCACGATTTATAGCCGTTAAATTAATAGCCTTTTATGGCAAACTGACCGCTCCGTGCGTATCTGTTTTACAAATATGAACAAATCCTTCACATCTGCCGTCAGCTAATGTTTGTAAGTAGTTTTCATTTAACCATTGTGCAAATTCTTTCGCTTTGCTCTCATCGTCGGTGACACAAAAAAGTGTTGGGCCTGAGCCAGAAATACCGACCGCTAAACACCCCGAACCTTTTAAGAAGCTAACCGCTTCGCTATAACCCGGTAAAAGAGATTGTCGATAAGGTTCAGCGACAATATCCTGCAAAACCGCAAACGCTTGTGCTTTATCACTGCGATGACATGCATCAACAAATGTTGCTAGATTCTGACCAAAGCTGATTAAATCAGCACGAGAGTATGATGTCGGTAAAATCTCTCTTGCCGCTTTAGTTGAAACTTCAATACCCGGATAGGCCATCACATAATAACAGTCTTCAAATTGTGGTAAATCACGGGCAATAACATCAGGATTTGGCACCATTAATTGCATACCACCTAAAAAACAAGGCGCGACATTATCATAATGAAGACTACCGCTAATTTGTGCTTCCATTTGCCCCATCATTTTTAACAGCTCTTTATCGGAAAAGCTAAAGTCATGATACTTTAAATAAAAGGCATTTAAACCTGCGATAGCGGCAACTACCGAACAGGCACTTGAGCCTAAACCGCTCCCCACAGGCATGCGTTTATCTAAGGTCATTGTTACCGCAGCGACGTCTTGTTGCTTAGCCTGTAATTGTTGATTAAACAAAAGTAAGCACTGCCAAACAATATTTTGCTTGGTATCACTGGGTAACTTGTTGGCAAAATCACCGGTCACTTCAAGTTGATCGCCCTTATTACTGTGTGTCACGGTAACCACATCGCCAAGCAACGTGCCATCAACAGGTTTAACAGCTAAACCTAAAACATCAAAGCCGACATTAACATTGCCAATAGATGCTGGCGCAAAAACTGAAACGCTCATTAGTGTTGTTGCTCCCAAGCTAACGTTCTTAATAAGTCACCGAATACACCAGCCGCGGTTACTGCCGCTCCGGCGCCATAACCACGCAATACAAACGGTAAAGGTTGGTAGTATCTACTCAGTATAGCTAAAGCATTCTCACCGTCTTTAATACTATACAAAGGATGTTCTTTACCAACTGCTTCAATGGCTACCTGACATTTGCCATCAACGATATTACCAATATACCTTAACACCTTACCTTCTGCTTTTGCTGCACTGATACGTTGTGCAAATGCTTGATCTAATTGTGGTAAATTTTCCATGAAACTAGCAACGTCGCCGCTAGCATCAAAAGAACTCGCTAATACTGGTTCAATGTCGATGTCTGATAATTCTAACGGCATGCCCGCTTCTCTAGCCATGATAAGCAGTTTACGCGCTACATCCATACCACTTAAATCATCTCTAGGATCTGGCTCAGTAAAGCCTTGCTCTTTCGCTAATGCTGTCGCTTGCGATAATGACATACCTTCATCTAGCTTACCGAATATATAAGATAATGAACCTGATAGCACGCCTTCAAAGCGCAGTAATTCATCACCTGCTTTTAGTAAGTTTTGCAATGTATCGATAACCGGTAAACCTGCGCCAACCGTTGTTTCATATAAAAAGCGACGATTAGTTTTTTGTGCTGCTGCTCGCAAGGCTTGATAATATTGCCAAGAATCTGTGTTTGCTTTCTTGTTAGGTGTTACAACATTAAAGCCCGCTTCTAAATAATCAACGTATTGCAATGCTAAGCTTTCATTTGATGTGCAATCGACTAATACCGGATTAATTAAATGGTTTTCACGGACAAAGTTTTTAATGTTGTCGACATTCACTGGCAAAGCAGTCGCTTGCTTGCTTAGATTTTGCTGCCAATTAGCAACATCGATTCCTTCGCTGTCGAAGATCATCCCTTTACTGTTAGCAATACCATAAACTTTCAAAGAGATATTGTCTGCTTTAAGTTTTGCTTGTTGTCTTGCCACTTGTGCTAGTAACTCACTACCAACGACACCGCAACCAACTAAAAACACATCAATACTTTGTTTATGAGAAAAGAAGTTTTGATGACTGACTTTCATCGCATCTGTACATTTTCTACTTTCGATAACAACCGAGATACTTCGCTCAGAAGAGTCTTGTGCAATCGCAACCACGTTAACCCGTGCTTGTGCTAACGAACCGAAAAACTTAGCAGCAACACCTTGTTGATGGTGCATACCATCACCTACCAATGACACAATCGATAATTCGTGGGTTAATGTTAACGGCTCTAACAAACCATTGAGTAATTCAAGTTCAAACTCTTCTTGCAGGCTCTGCTTTGCTTTATCAGCGTCTGCGGAGTAAATACAAAAACTGATACAATATTCGCTTGAAGACTGACTGATTAAAATCAGTGAAATATTCTCACGACTCATGGTAGCAAAAACACGACTTGCCATGCCCACCATACCTTTCATACCTGGCCCTGAAACATTAACCATAGTTAAGTCATCAAGATTGGAAATTGCTTTCACCCGCTTGGTTTGATCATTTTCATTGGCGATTAACGTACCAGGAGCTTCAGGGTTGCCCGTATTTTTAATCAAACAAGGGATATGATGCTGAGCGATAGGACCGATCGTTTTTGGGTGTAAAACGCTGGCACCAAAATAAGACAACTCCATTGCCTCTTGATAAGACAAGTAATCTAATAACTGCGCTTCTTTAATTAAGCGAGGATCTGCGTTATAGACGCCATCAACATCGGTCCAAATTTCACAATACTCTGCCTCGCTACACACCGCTAAAACAGCTGCGGAATAATCAGAGCCATTACGACCTAATGTTGTCACATTTCCTGTGCTGTCTACACCGATAAAACCAGGCATTAATGCAATAGTGTTGAGTTCACTGTAAGTCTGCTGGAACTGTTCTTTACAAACCACAAGATCAGCCACAGCATTCATTGATATGTCATTAGTTCGAAGAAATTTTTCCGGTTCAATAACACTAACTTCGTAGTCCTCTACCGCTAATACTGACTTTAATAACGCAACACTTAAGCGTTCACCAATACTGATAATTCGAGCACGAACATGATCAGGACAATAAGATAATAACGTTGCACCGTGCAAATATCGACTTAACTGCTGCTGCCAGCTTGCCAATATTTCTTCACAATGTTTTGGACAAAAATCAGGTAAAGTTGCAGAAAGGTTTTTAATAATATTTTCTATTGCATGCTGAAAGTGCAATAAATCGCTTTGCAATTTCTCTTCATCAGAAATATTTTCTGCCATGGCAACAAGATGGTTAGTAACACCTTGAGGTGCAGAAACAACAACCGCTAACCGAGACGACTGACTTTTATTTTTAATGATACTCGCCACTTCAATGAAGCGTTGACCAGAAGCCAAAGAAGAACCACCGAACTTTAAAACACGCATTTATACTCCCTAAAAACGAAAAAAGCCCGTAACCTAATAGGTCACGGGCTTGATAAAATAAATAAATTCTACACGTCAGCCGATGACCACGATCCTCGAGAGGGTGGTTTTGGTGGTAATAATAATAATTTGGCGAAGTAGATTTTTCATAAGTTATAAAGTGCCTGATATGGATTTTTCTGTCAACCGGTATTTATGAATAAAAAGTTCTAACTTATGAATATAAGTATAATAGACTGAATATTTGATTAAATATATTCACGCAACTACTTTTTTCTTGGCGATACAAACACGGTTTCGACCTAATTTTTTAGCCTGATAAAGCGCAATATCTGCATGGCTAATGAGGTCTTCATAACGAAGATCCTGCTCATTTACAACAGCAACACCAATACTTACGGTTACTGTAATATTTTGTTCTTGAAATTCAATGATATTGTTCGCAATATCAATTCGAATTCGCTCAGCGACTTCTTCGGCGCCAGCGAGATCAGTGTTTGGCAAAATTATTGCAAACTCTTCACCACCATAACGACCAAATAAATCGCCCATGCGTAAAAGTTCATTGATAGATTTCGCTGTTTCAATTAACGCAATATCGCCACCTTGATGACCATAAGTATCGTTCAACACTTTAAACTCATCTAAATCTAGCATGATTAAGGCAAGGTCTTGTTTATATCGAACAGCTCTAGAAAACTCACTAGCTAAGCATTCTTCCCAATGTTTTCGATTAAACGTTTGCGTTAAACCATCAATACGATTGGCAAGTGCTAACTCTTGTAATACTTTGGTTAATTGTGTTTGGTAATGACAAACATCGGTAACATCTTCGATTAAAATACAAATGCGTTCAGCACCATTTTCCCCTTCAATAGGCATAAAGGTACAATTTTGAGCCATGAAATCACTATCTGTTGTGATAGGACGAGAATGAGATAGTTCAAAAAGGTGATGGCGCTGTTCCCAAGAACAAAATGATTGGTTTTTTAGTTGGATAACACTGGATAGTTTACGTTCGAACCACTTTCTTGGTAACTCAGGGAAAACTTTGAAAATACTATTACCAATGACATCTTTATCACTTTTATTAGCATGCACTTTTAAAAATCGATTCCACATAAGAATGTTGAAGTCATGATCAAGAATCAAAATTCCAGTGTTTAATTGATCTGAAATATTTTTAGATAGTGCATCTAACATAGTTAAAACTCTGCCAAGATACGATCAATTACCGTTTTAATATTTATAATCGCCTCTTCTGGAATTAATAGCACCATATCACAGTTAAATGAATAATCTGTGACTTGATAACTGATGCGTACTTTTAGCGCTAAATCCCAATTGAACGCTTGTTGTTGCAAGTGTTTATTAACTGAACCTAAACTCCCAGAGAGTAACCTAGGTGCGCTGTATGACATTTGATTATCTATTTGATTAGCAAAAACATTAAGGAATGTGGTTGTCAAAATGGAACTTAAATCAATAATTTGTTCGTCAAAAGTCAACTCACCGGCTTCATATCCAAGTAGATCTGCTAGACGGTGGGAATCTTGCGGTTCATACATTAATAATGCTTCACCACGAATACCTTCATAACCAAAGAAGCCCTGACTGACAATTGCCGTAGCCGCTAAGTCTTCATTTAATGAGTCAAACAAATGTTCAGCTCTGACTTGCTCAATACTTGGGACTTTTAAATATACGAAAGTATCTAAATAACGAGCAAGCTGATCACTTGCTTGTCCCATTGCAACATTAATCAATTCTTGCAAACAATCCTGCTGATCTTCAGTTAAGTCAAATGCATTCATAGGAAACCATGTGTTCTCAATTGTTCATTTAAAATATCTAATTGTATGGGTTTGCGCAAAAAGGCTTTCGCGCCTAAATTTAATACACGAGTTTGCATTTCAGGCTGTACATCAGCTGAAATAACAAATACAGGTAAATCAATATTTTCGTCTTTTAGAGCTTGCAGAACGCCTAGACCATCGATAACTGGCATCGTCAAATCTAGGAATAGAATGTCAACATTTTGACTTCTTAGAATTTCAAGTGCTTCTTCGCCATTAGTGGCTAATTGCACGTTAGTTGATAAATTTTCGGGAAGGCTTCTAAATACTTGCTTTCGGGCTAAGTTAGAGTCATCACAAATAAGAACATTTGCACTCATTTGACGCTAATCCTTTATTATTTTTTTTATTAACGCTTAATTTACCCTACTTTTGCGCTGCTGTTAATTACTAATGGCAATAAATATGACGTTTTTTCAACTTTAACCTTCAATAATATAGCGGGTTTGACTGCCATTTTTATAAATCTGTTTTAAAAATAAAGACATAAAAACAACTCAGCACTTAATTCTGCTCCACAGATTAGGTAATAGAAATATTGCTCTATTTCTATTACTGTTGTTATTTACCGTGTAAATAGCATAAATTTTATCGTCAATAACTTATCTTGCTACATTTAAATGTGAAATATTGAGCTTCCAATAATGACAATCATAGCTATTTTTAGCACATAAAATCTAAAGTTTTATGTTATAAACCGATCAGTAAATCAAGTAAAACTAATGATAAGATTGCTGATAATAGATAAATACAGCTAGTTTTCCAACGATCAGAGGTTAACTTCATCTTTCTCTCCTTAAGCAATAATTTAATGCTATTAAGCATGAAAAGTTTATTTCTTCATGCTTTCTAAGCAATATTTCAAAGCATTTCTCATGCCAAAACATTAAAACTTAAATAAAGGAATTAACTTTGCCTTACCAAGTAATATTTATAGTATTAGATGATAAATTTGTAAATAGCAGATTAAATTATTAAAAAGCGGTGCTAAATATTGCTTGAACTTAATGGGGTTACGGCCAACGAAGAAAAGCCTGATGTTCACTTATCCATTGTTTTGCGTTTTGATATTTAGGAAAGTATTGGGCTACCAAAAGCCAGAATTTGTTCGAATGGTTCATATATTTAAGGTGGCATAACTCATGAACAATAACATAGTCAACGACCCAGTTCGGTAGCATTTTTAGCAGGTAGTTAAAACTTAATTCACCGCGATTATTACAACTTCCCCAGCGTGCTTTGTATTTCCTGACTTTATATGATGTTGAATACAGAGAGGTTTGCTGTGAATATCTGGCTAAGTTATGTTTAATATAAGATTCTATACTTTCTTTAAACCAGCCCTCAAGATCTGACTTTACTTTTGCGATAACTAAATCTGAACTAAGACCGTGACGTTGATAACGAGGATTGAGTATAACTGTTATGCTGTTATCCTCTTTATTATGGATAACACATTTTTTACCAAAATCTATAATAATTTTGTGGGGCAAACCATCGATATATATCGATGGTTTATTTATTTGATGTGCGTCAAGTGCCTGTAACGTATATTGAGGACTCAATAATGCCTGTTTTTTTTGCTGTGCTATTTTTTGCTCTAACCAAGTGGTTTTTAATTTTATCAACGAATCAATATAAGTCGTATTGACAAACTTTGGTGCTCTAACAATCACTTTTGAGTTACTTACTTGCAGTGCCACGGTCTTTCGACGAGCACTACGAATTAACTGATATTCCAAAGCACCACCAATATGTTGTTACTGTGTAACTATTACTTTATAACAAAAAACTTAATTTAGGCTGCTACAACTTTACTAGTCGGTTTAGTTTTTGTAGCGGTGTCTTTAACTTTTTTAGGTTTATCTGAAGTGGGCTTATCGTTTTCATCAACAACAACGTCTACTTCTTCTTTAGTAACTTTTTTCTTAGCTACAGGTTTACTCTGCACTGCTTTTGCTTTTTTTGCTTGTAAAGCAATTAGCACATCTTCTCGGTTTTGTGCTAAATAAACACTGAGCTCTTCGCGAATACTTTCAGAAAGCTCAACAGGTGCGTGTTCAAACATTTCAGATAAATTATCTGCCATATCGAGCATTTTATCGTATTCATCTGCGGCTTTTTTATCCATGAACGTTTCTACCTCCACACCTTGTCTTATCACGACAAATCGACTTTCAACTGCCATTGTTTTCCCTTATTTCGCTGTTTACCAAATACAAAACATTAACATCATGTATCCAATATATAGATATATCACCACAACGTTAACTGTACATATTACCAGTATCATACCTTTATTTTGTAAAAACACCAGAAAAGATTAATACACAGTATTGTTTTTGCTGTCTGCCTTACGATAAACGACTCACTTTCACTTAAATATTTTTCAAATATTGATCAGATGTAAAAGTTAATGTCATAAAAAGTAGAGTCAGGCCTTAAGAATCAAGTCACATTCATTTTTAATCAATTAGTTACTAGTGAAATAAGCATATCAATAGGTAGATATTTATTTACATTCAATCTGTGCTTATTTACAACTTTTAATCATAAATGACTCACTATTAATAGCGTAAGTAACGTAAGTAACCTTTGGAATATATCAGGAGAATTAAAATGAGAACGTTTAAACTATTAGCAGTAACTATCACTTGTTCAGTACTATCGATTACCAGCTTCAGTAGTCATGCTATGGATAAATATGTTGAATCGGCTTTAATAGATGTATGTAAAACAAGTTTAAAAAATAACGTAGTTAAATTTAACAAAACAGTCAGCTCTTATAATTTACCGACAAAAAAAGTCGCTTTAAAAGTGATGTGTAATGGTGATGACATTATTACTTTTGCAGAAAAGCATGGTGCTATTAAAACGGCTGCTCAGTTGGAACGTAGTATTAAACATAATGTAAATATAATTGATGTTGCTAAAGTAGAAAAAATCAACGTGAATTTTGAGCTATAACAAAAATACAAGGAAGTTCTTTGATGGAGTATTTGAATCAACTATGCAAACACACAAAATGAGTCTTTGCATAGTTGTTTATAAATTTACTTTAACTCTCTTACTCTAAAGGTTCGCCCTTTAAGCTTTCCATGGGTTAATTTATTTAATGCTTTTCGGGTTACCATTTTATCAACGGCAACATACGCCCAGTTTGGGCCTAGTTGAATTTTACCTACCTGTTCAAAGCTAATACCATTTTCGCCAGTTAAGGCACCAACAATATCACCAGGTCTCACTTTTTGCTTTTTACCGCCGTCAATTTGTATTGTCGCCATTTTAGGAGTAAAAACACTACGTTCTAATATATCGCTATTAGGCAGCTCTTCACCTTCGATACGCCTTTCTAGATAATCTTCCAGCAAGCCAATTTTATAGCGGTCTTTGTCACTAAATAATGAAAAGGCTTTACCTGTACTACCTGCTCTACCTGTACGACCAACACGATGAACATGTACTTCACTATCATGGGCAATATGATAGTTAAATACCGCATCTAATGCAGCAATATCTAAACCACGAGCAGCAACATCTGTCGCCACAAGTACCGAAGCACTTTTATTAGAAAAACGAACTAAAGTTTGATCACGATCTTTTTGCTCTAAATCGCCATGCAATGCCACAACACCAAAACCATAGGCAGCTAACTTATTCGCAACACTTTGAGTTTCTTTTTTGGTATTACAGAAAATTATGCTGGATTCAGGCTGATGAGTTAACAATAACGATCTAATTGCAATAAGACGATCTTCGTCAGTTTCAACCTGATAAAAATGTTGTTCAATATTACTGTTTTCGTGATTAGACTCAACTTTAATGATCGCTGGTGTTTGTAAATAACGATTAGCAATTACTTGAATTTGTTCAGGAAATGTAGCACTGAATAGCAAAGTTTGTCTTTGTTGTGGTATTTGATCAACGATATTATCTAATGCTGCTTGAAAGCCCATATCTAACATACGGTCAGCTTCATCTAACACTAACGTATCAACATGCGCTAAAGATAAAGTATTGCGACCTAAATGATCTTCAATTCTACCTGGCGTACCAACAATAATATGTGCGCCATGCTCCAACGAACCGACTTGTGGACCAAATGGAGTACCGCCACATAAAGTCAGTACTTTAATATTATGTACTGCCCTTGCTAAGTTTCTAATTTCTTTCGCGACTTGATCGGCTAATTCACGTGTAGGACAAAGCACTAAGGTTTGGATCCTAAACTTTTTAACTTGTAGTTTATTCAAAAGACCCAAGCCAAATGCAGCCGTTTTACCAGAGCCAGTTTTACCTTGAGCAATAACATCTTGCCCCGCTAAAATAGCCGGTAGGCTTTTCGCTTGTATCTCGGTCATCTCATGGTAACCAAGTGATGAAAGGTTGTCTAAAATTGCGGGTTGCAAGCTAAGTGATGAAAATTTGCTGTCGCTCAACGTATAAATCCTAAAGTAAAAATAATTGCCGTTATTTTACACGCTTTAGCTCTCGCAAGCACAGTTTTACTAAATTTATTATTAGCGGGAGAGTTTAAGCTATAACTTAGCAAGCTTTTTTGGGTTCAGTTGGCGTCAGTGAATAGATTAACAAGTGATGAAGTAAAGGCTTCTGGTGATTCTAAAGGTAACATATGCCCCGTATTTTCAACGGTAATTAATGAAATATTATCTTCAGCGTTAAAGAGTTGGAACAACTCATTTTCAAGTTCAGCTAAATCAACCAAGCAGTCTGTATCACCGACCAAGAATGTTATCGGTAAGCTCAATTGAGCTAAAAGCGGTATTAGATTCGGGCGCTGCATTGAAACGCCTAATTGATGCAACAAAACGTCAACACCACACTCGCGGTCCATTTCGGTAATCGTTTGCTTTATCCCTAAATAACGATTGGCTTTAATCTGTTGAATATTGGGATGCAACAGATCATCAATGCGTTTATTAGGAATACCCGAATAGCCGCGCTGATTTATCCAATTAATCGTCCGTTTCCGCTGTTTAATTTCAGCATCTGGCAAGTTTTTCGGAAAATTGGATGTGACCACTAAATGCTTCAGTCGACTCCCGAGTTTTAAAGCGATGGCACTGGCAATATAACCTCCGAGTGAAAAACCCACTAAAATCGCATCGTCGGCAACAATTTGAGCGGCCAATTCATGCACCACTTCATCCATTGAACCTGTGCTAGGAATAGTTAAATGTACTAACTGATAGTCTTCATGGTATTGCTGACGTAATAATTGCCACGCCGGTTGCCACAAACTTTGGTTACACATAGTACCGGGAATAAAATAAAGGGTTTGAGGCACGTTAAGATCTCTTTATTTCAGTCATGAATTTAGCCGAAAAAACGTTCAAACAAACGTACACTTACTATTTTTCCTGCTTCGACTCTGCCTTGTTCAGCAGGCAAAACAATATAGCAATTTGCCGATGCTATGCTGGTTAAAATACCAGAGCCTTGGCTGCCGGTACTTTTAACCGTTAACTCACCATTTTCATGACTCAAAACACCGCGCTGAAAGTCCATTCGACCAGGTGATTTTCTTAAATCAGTTAACGTTTTAGCTTTTAGCGTTAATGCCGGTGCTGCAGTGCAGTTTTGCAATTTCATTAATGCCGGCATGGCTAACAAATCTGCAGTAACCATGGCGGAAACTGGATTGCCCGGCAAACCAAAAAAAACGCTATTTGGCAGTTTGCCAAAAGCAAAAGGCTTGCCCGGTTTCATGGCTATTTTCCAAAAGGCAATTTCGCCAATTTGTTCTAGCACTAACTTAGTATAATCAGCATCTCCCACCGACACGCCGCCGGACGAAATGACCGCATCGGCTTGCTGATCTGCCTCCAAAAAAGCAGCGCGGATAGCATTTTCATCATCTGCTATAACGCCAAAGTTAATCACATTTACATTGATATTTTTTAGCATGCCTGACAATGCGTAACTGTTACTCTCAAAAATATCGCCATCGCCTAAAGGTTGTCCAATGGCGGTTAACTCATCACCTGTCGCAATTAAGGCAACAGTAAGTTTGCGAAATACTTTTAATACATTAACGCTTAGTGAGGCTAATACCCCAACATCAATAGCAGAAAGTCGCTTACCTTTAGTAAATACCACTTGTCCTTGTTTAATATCTTCTCCTGCGTAACGTACGTTATCACCCAACTTACGTGGAGCTTCAAAGTTAACGTTTTCTCCAGTTACTTGGCAGTTTTCCTGCATTTCAACAGTATCACAACCTTTCGGCATTTTAGCCCCGGTCATAATGCGGATACATTGCCCTTCTTGACACATTCCTTGGAAGGGTTGACCCGCCATAGAGCGACCCGCTAATTGTAAAACTTTATTGGCAGCTAAACTGGACTGAGCAAATGCATATCCGTCCATAGCGGAATTGTTATGCGGCGGTACATTGATTGGACTAGTCACATCAGCTGCCAATACTCGACCTAAACAGTCAGCTAAATTAATGTTTTCAACATCGGTAATGGGTGGGATAGCAGCAAGCATTGTTTCTAGTGCTTGTTCAAAAGGCATTAATCCTGGAGCTGAACAACAATCAACCATAAAAACATTCCAATTTTAATTTGTAAAAAGTTCACTAAGTCATAATAGTGTCATTATTGAAGGCCAGATAATATAACTAAGGTTTTATATGTTATATTGATCCTGATCATACTCGCTTTGGATTATATGATATAAAATTGTAAATCATAAGGGGCTGTTGTACTTCACTTTAGTTTCAACTAAAAATGAAAATCAACACTCCATAAATTTTCGCCGAGCTATCTTAGCTAAATTTGAACATTAAGTTCAGGCAAGCTGCTTTAGCCGTAAACCGAATGTAAATTTGAGTTTGCCAGGGTTAACAAGGAAACTTGTTTGCCTCCCGACTTTGGAAAGGTGACATGTTAACAGACAACTTCGGACGCAAGTTTTACTACTTGCGGCTATCGATCACGGACGTATGTAATTTTAGTTGTGACTATTGCTTACCTAACGGTTATCAATGTGATCACGATCGTAAATTTCTTACCCTACCTGAAATTACCCGTTTAGCTTCGGCATTTTCTCAGATGGGTACGGAAAAAATTCGCATTACCGGCGGTGAGCCTTCACTGCGCAAAGACCTACCCGATATTATTGCACAGTGTAAACAAACTCCAGGCATTAAAAAGGTAGCCATTACCAGTAATGGCTACAAGCTTCCTGAGCATTTACCAGCTTGGTTAGATGCTGGAATTGACGCTATCAATATTAGTATTGATAGTTTAGATCCTAGACAATTTCATGCCATTACTGGTCACGATAAACTCAAACATATTCTCAAAGGTGTTGATATGGCTGTGGCTTCGGGTACTACTGATGTCAAAGTTAATACGGTATTAATGCGTGAGTACAACGGTTACGACATTGCCAGTTATTTAGCTTGGTTAAAAGATACGCCAATAACATTACGCTTTATCGAGTTAATGCAAACTGGCGATAATAAAGAATTTTTTGATGCTCAACATGTTCAAGGCTCAAGGATCAAACAAAATCTGATCTTAGATGGCTGGTTGCCAGTCATCAATGATAAAGCCGCAGGACCTGCTCAAGAGTTTTACCATCCTGAATATGCTGGTAAAATTGGCCTGATCATGCCCTACTCAAAAGACTTTTGTAATAGCTGTAATCGCCTGCGTGTTAGTTCATTAGGCAAATTGCATTTATGTTTGTTTACCGAGCAAGGCTTATCACTAAAAGATTACTTACAAACTGATGATGTTGAACCGTTAAAGGCCGCGATCACTAATATGTTGACGGATAAAAAGCAGACGCATTTTTTGCATGAAAAACTTACCGGTGCAACAAAAAACTTAGCGATGTTAGGTGGCTAATGACTGCAGCAATAGAATTATTCCAACCCTGTTTAGGTGTGGTTTTAGCGGGAGGTAAATCCTCTCGCATGGGGCAAAACAAAGCCAATTTGCAACGTAACAATCAAGATATGCTCAGCTATAGTAAGTCATTACTTAATGCTGTCGGCAGTTCACAAGTTATTGTCAGTGGTGGTGACCAAGGTATTGACGACCTTGTCGCTGGTTTAGGGCCTCTAGGTGGCATTCAAAGTATTATTAATCAATATAAACCTCAAGCCCTACTGATTCTGCCGGTCGATTTACCGCTAATGACCTCCAGCGAGCTTATCGCATTAAAACAAGTCGGTGAATTAAGCCAGCGTGCCTGCTTTTTTACTGATAATTACTTGCCACTTTATTTACCGGTGAATGCTTTTGTTGAGCAGTTTTTTCAGCAATCGTTAAGTCAAATAAAATCGAATAAACCTGCAAGCCCTGCAACTGAGTTAAATAATAAAAAGGCTCAAAAGCGTAATTTATCGGGGCCGTCAGTAAGAAGCTTGTTATCGCAAATACCTCATCGCGCAATTGCCGCTAAAAACAGCAGTTGTTTATTTAACACCAATACGCCTGAGCAATGGCAACAGGCAAAAAATTTATTATCTTTGCAAAGGAAATCTCATGTCTAGTACTTCATCTATTCACTGTGGCGACAATTTTGTTCCACTAAATATCGCCGTTTTAACCGTTTCCGATACCCGAGAAGAGCACAATGATACCTCAGGCCAAGCATTGGTTGAGCGCTTACAAGCTGTAGGTCATAAACTAGCTGCTAAAGAAATTTCAAAAGACGATGTATATCAATTACGCGCTGTAGTTTCTAAATGGATAGCTGATGAGTCTATACAGGTGATATTAACCACGGGTGGTACCGGCTTTACCGCACGAGACAATACCCCTGAAGCATTGTTGCCACTATTTGACAAAAATATTGAAGGATTTGGCGAAGTATTTAGAGCAATATCATTAACTGAAATTGGCACCTCAACTATTCAATCTCGCGCTTTTGGTGGTATGGCTAATAGCACAGTGATCTTATGTGTACCTGGGTCGACCAACGCCTGCAAAACAGCTTGGGATAAATTAATTGTCGAGCAACTTGATGCAAGCCATCGTCCATGTAACTTTGTCCCGCACCTTAATTTTAAGTAGCATTTACTTTTCGATAGTACTTATGCCTAAATACACACCAAAATCTCGACACTTACTAAACGTATTGCTTTTGATTATGCTGGCGTTACAAGCCAGCTTTACCTTAGCGTTCGAGCAACAAAAACAGTTTAAACCACTGCGTATCGCTGTCGCTGCAAATTTTGCCCCTGCACTGAGAATATTATTAGAAGATTTACCCAATAAAGAACATATCAACCTGCAAATTATCAGTGCAGCCACAGGTACCCTTTATCAGCAAATTAAACATGGGGCGCCATTTGATATATTTTTATCCGCCGATGCTGCACGCCCTATACTTCTTGAACAAGAAGCGCTTATCATTGAAAAAAGTCGTAAAACTTATGCTTACGGTCAAATAGCTTTATGGTCGGCTACGCAAAAGCTAACAAGTTTAGATGTGCTCAATGACTATACCGGTAATTTAGCCATGGCTAATCCAGATATTGCGCCCTATGGCAAGGCAGCTAAGCAAGCGTTAGAATATTTATCCCTTTGGTCACAAGCAAAGTTTCAATTAATTACTGGCATTAATATTAGCCAGACATTCCAACAAGTGCGCAGCCAAGCAGTGCCTTTAGGCATCGTGGCTTATAGCCAGTTAAAAATGAACCAATACCAAGGCTTACTTATTCCTGCTGAGTATTATCAGGGAATTTCCCAGCAGATGGTGATCATTAAAACAAGTCAACAACTTGAACTTGCTCAACAAATTACAGACTTTATTTTACAAGCAAGTAGCCAAGATAAGTTAGAAGAATTGGGCTATTTAGCGGCAAATTCACCACAAGCAATTCGCAATCCCGAGACGTCACATGACTGAAGCTTCCGCTGACATATTAGCGCTAATAACCACTTTAAAAATGGCAGCAGTAACAACTATTATCTTGTTAATTATAGGTACACCTTTAGCGTGGTATTTGGCTAAATGGCAAAGTAAAAAGAAAGTATTCTTTGAGGCAATTGTCGCTTTACCATTAGTGTTACCACCGACTGTTTTAGGGTTTTATCTACTATTGGCATTTTCGCCAACCTCCCTACCTGGGCAAATTTGGCAAACAGCCACGGGCAGCCAACTCGCTTTTAGTTTTAGCGCCATTGTTATTGGCTCAGTACTTTATTCTTTACCCTTTGTTGTTCAACCCTTACAAAAAGCCTTTGAACAGTTGGGTGATCAACAACTTGAAGCTGCCGCTATGTTAGGCGCGGGTCCCATTGATCGCTTTTTCAGTATCGTATTTCCACTAACCAAGGCAAGTTTTATCACCGCAACGGCTTTGGGTTTTGCCCATACTGTTGGCGAATTTGGCGTAGTGTTAATGATTGGCGGCAATATTCCGGGTGAAACGCGAGTGTTATCTATTGCATTATTTGATCACGTTGAAGCGTTTAATTACGCTAACGCTCATTTACTCTCGGCAGGCTTATTAATAGCCTCATTAGTGCTACTTTCTTTGGTTTATCTATTAGGCAATAACTATAACAGTAAGCGGGTAAAGGCGATTAATTCATGAATAATATGCCGCTTCCTAACAAGGTAAATATACTCAGCGAAAGCGATAATAAACCTTCGCTGGCCACCCTTAAACTAGATTTTAATTTAGCCTTTAATAGCTTTGAATTATCCGTTAAGCAAACCATTGACCTAACAGCTATTACTGGCATTTATGGTGATTCTGGCTCAGGTAAATCGACTCTGCTGCGGGTTATTGCCGGCCTTGAACAACGCGTAACGGGTAACTTATCGCTTAATGACACAGTACTGCAAAGTAGTAGTGATAAAAGCGTTATTAAGCCTGAAAAAAGACAGATAGGTTTAGTGTTTCAAGATAGTCGCTTATTTGAACACCTAAATGTTTATCAAAACTTAGCCTATGGCGCAAAACGACAAAAAAGCAGCAAACTAAACATTGAAGCAGTATTGGCATTAACGCAATTAACTTCCTTACAACATCAAAGTGTTAGCGGCCTATCCGGTGGTGAAAAGCAACGGGTAGCCATTGCTAGAGCATTATTAGCTGAACCAAAATTATTATTATTAGACGAGCCATTTAGTGCCTTAGATAAAACCACTAAGTCACAAATGTTAACCATTTTAAAAGACATACAGCGGCAACTGAAATTACCAATGCTATATGTCAGCCACAGTTTAAGTGAGCTGCAATATATCGCCGACCAATTAGTCATGGTTAAGGCTGGAGAACTCAGTCAATCACTAGGGATTCATCAAGCTATTCACGCATTAAATAGCGTAGCTGACAGTAATCCGAAAACCAGTTTATTATTAACTATCGCTGAGCATTTACCTGAGTATGGTTTAACTCGTTTGTCATTTGGGATGACAGATGAAAGCAGTATATATTCGCCACTTCTTCAAAATAGTATGTCCCAACAAACAATGGTTCAACAACTACCTTGTTTAATTTACGCGCGCGATATAAGCATTAGTATTACCAAGCCTGAGCACAGCTCTATTGTTAACCACTTACCAGCGACAATTAGCAAAATTGAGTATGGAAAAACTAGCGCGTTAGTGACATTAACGGTAAATGAGCAACAGTTTTATGCACAAATCAGTTTGTGGTCAGCAAAGCGCATGGCATTAACACAGGCGTTAAGCGTCTATATACAATTTAAAGCCAATGCTGTGCACACTTACCATTACAAGGAGCTTGTTAACAATGCTTAGTCCTGAAGAGCAATTACGTTATAGCCGTCAAACTATGCTAAAAGCTATTGGGGAAAACGGCCAGCAAGCCCTTAAAAATGCCAAGGTATTAATTGTCGGTGTTGGCGGCTTGGGTAATCCGGTGAGTTTATATTTAAATGCTGCAGGGGTTGGCAACATTTATCTCGCTGATGGCGATAACATTGAATTATCAAACTTACATCGGCAGATACAGTTCCGGGAATCTGATATCGGCGAAAATAAGGCCAACGCTAGCGCGGATAAATTACATCAGCTTAACAGCAGCACTAATATTGAAGTGCTTGATGAAATGCTAGATGAAGAGTTAGCTGACTATTACTTGCCTTTAGTTGATTTAGTACTTGATTGTACTGATAGTGTCACGAGTCGGTATTTGATTAATCAAAAGTGCCTAGAGCATAAAAAACCGCTTATTATTGGCGCGGCAACGGGTTTTGACGGTCAACATATGTTTGTTAATCCTAACCTTGAAGATAGCGCATGTTATCAATGCTTATTTCCAAAACACAAAAAAGCTCCGGAAAATAATTGCCAAACCATTGGTATTTTAGGACCTGTGTTGGCGATCATTGGCGGCATGCAAGCGCTACAAGCAATCAAATTTTTAACTGGAAATACCGTCAAAACCAACCAACTTAATATCTTTGATGGTTTAAATAATACCTGGCAACAATTTACGCTGAATAAACAACCTAATTGCCCTGCTTGTTCACCCTAAATAACAAAGTCTTCGAAATGAAAAAAGCTCTCAAATTGAGAGCTTTAGAAATGTTGGTTTATATTTATGCAAAACGATTAATGTAATTTAAAAAATCCCATATTTTTATCCGTTACGGCTTCTCGCCAACCTCCAAGCCATTCTGATTTAGTATCTGTGTTCTGGTATGGACAACGATCTTTGGTTCTACCACCTAGGCCAGCTTGGTAACCATTTGAATATGCACGACCTAGTTTATCTCTTTTCTGTCTTCTCATGAATAACACCTCAACTCTTAGATAAGCATTTGATAATTATTAATAATAACCTCGATTATTGTTTACCTTACGGATAAAGGTAATACAGCAACCGACAATTAATTTAAGAACAACAAAGCTGTGAATGCAAGGTCAAACAGTGATCAATTTCGACGAATTTTCGTTTGTTTATTGACAACGAAACGTCTTAAAAAAACACCCGAAAAAACTCTCTATTAAAAACAATTTGTTAGCTTTTTTTATATAGTAAATCGATCTAAAAAATTCACCTAGATAACAAATTAATCTCTTAATAAAGGTCTCAACATATCTTCTAAACCATTTAGTTTAACCTCATAAATTAATGCTAGCTGCTCACCTAATTTACCCTCAGGAAAGCCTTTACCATGAAACCAAACTAAATAAGGTTCAGGTAGCTGCAGTAACTTTCTCCCACTATATTTACCAAATGGCATTATTTGATTTATCGCAGCGATTAACTCTGCATTGTTACCTATCGACATGAATGACACATTCCTATATTAAAACCCTAAGCTTTTATTAACTGTACTCTAGATAAACTATGTCCAACAAAGCAACGTTTTTATCGCAAAAAACACATTTTATCTATATCACCACAACTTTAATGAAAATAGCATTATTAAGATCCGCAAATACTGATCTGTTACCAATTTCATTAAGGTTGTGTACTTGCTTAACGAAGCGATAATATCCGAAAACAGCGCTCGACCGGATCAGCACCTTATATTGAGATTAAAAGCACAGGTTTTCAGTTCCAGACAAAACATAAGTACTTACGTCCATGTAAGCATTAATCATGGGTGCCTTTAACTATCTCAAGTGAGCAATAATATAATGGAACTAGCACCATCAGAGGTAATGCTATAAATATTAACCTGACATAAAACTGTAACAAGAACTGCATACAATTGCGCCAGTCTCTTCACTCATATAGGTATTTATGCGATACCAATTTTTTTCAGGGAGTTAATATGTCGATAGTTAGAAAACGTAATGCCGCACCAAAAGCTTACATACCGGACAATGCACGGGATAATCAATATATTTTGGCTGAATTTCCTTTAACCGATAAATTACTTGCGCAATTACCTAACCATACTGATAGTGATAACGGCGCGACTTATTATCCTTGCTACCAATCATTAGCCAATAAGCTGTTTGCATTAAGTAATAAATATAACATTACAAATAGTTTGCTGATTGCAAACGACAAATTAGTGCGTGTTCGTTTCGGACAGGAAATGCACCAATGGCAAACGAAACAGCAAATTATTTTTTATTACGATCCGCAGCAACATGTGCTGCAAAATTCATTTTTTGACGCCAATATCAGAGCCAAAAAAATTACCTTAGCATTTCTAGCTTCAGGTACCGAAATAAGAGTAAACGCGGCAAAATTTCATCAAACAGTAAAAACACTATTGAAAGAGTTTTCAGAGCAAATAGAACTATCATTTGCTGATATACGCATCCGTGATCACCAACATTTAACTTATGACCTATTTGCAAAAAATAAGAACTGCAAAACAAGCACAGCACATAAATTCAGGCCAATAATTCAACGATATGCAAGTCAAGGGGTTACATTAACTGAAGATATATCTTCGATCACTTACGCGATTATTGACTTAACTGTTAATCATAGGGTTTCTCAATTAGTTGATATTGATAACACTTCTGAAGATCCATACAACCCGCTTTACACTTATTTAACTGATACGTTTTCATTAGTTGCAAAACAATATAACTTAAATAATGGTGCGCTTATCGCCAATGACTTAGTACCTATTGTCAGAAACAGTTTGCATGACCTAGTATCGAAAGTCGGCGAATTACAAATGCTAGGCTATAATCCAAAGCAAAGTCCGTGTGGCATTATCAGCCGATGGAGTGCAGATAAACTGGTTGATAATGTACAGTTTATTTTTGTTGCTCACTGTCAAAAAGCTGAAGAACAAAATTATGCGAAATTTGTTAACCAAATCGAACAAGCAATGCGTTTATTTGCGACTGAATTAGAAATACCCACTGAAAAGGAGCAATTAACGCTAAGGTTCCACCAGCATGTAGCTTACAACTCCACTGATAAAGTTTTACTTCGGTAAGGCTTTTTTATTGCCTTAAGTAAGTCATCAAATTATATCTTTTCCAACTAAGTGTTAACCAAACACGGACCTGCTCAGACAAAGCATCTTTAATTTCTAACAGGTAATTAAAGATGTTTTTTAAACACACTGACTGACATTTCATTTCACTGAAATTACCTTTAAAAGTGTAGTCGTGATATACAATTTAAATTACCGTTAAAAACATATAGACATCTAAACGTCTCAGTGTTACATTTTACCTCTTGAACGATATAGACGTCTAAACGTCTTGCATATAAAATAATTTATAGCTTTAAGTATTTTCTTTTGAGGGTTACAAAATGAATATCGAAACAATTACATTAGGTGCTGGTTGCTTTTGGTGTGTTGAGAATATTTTTGCTCGCATTAAAGGTGTAATTTCAGTAACTAGTGGTTACGCTGACGGTGATATTGTTAACCCCAGCTATCAGCAAGTTTCTAGCGGCATCGGTGATCATGCAGAAGTGGTGCAAGTGTCATTTGATCCCTCAGAGTTAACGGTTGATGAAATACTGACGGTATTTTTTGCCATTCATGATCCAACAACATTAAATCGTCAAGGTGATGACATCGGTCGTCAATATCGCTCTACTATCTTATTTCATAATGCTTCACAGCAAAATGAAGCACATGCGAAAATAGCGCAATTGACCGATGAAGACACATTTACTCAGCCAATAGTGACTGAAGTTAAAGCCGCAAGTAACTTTTATAGCGCAGAAAGCTACCATCAAGATTACTTTACTAACAATCCCGACAATCAATACTGTCAGTTAGTGGTTGCGAAAAAAATTCAAAAGTTTTTAAATGATTTTTCACACCTATTACGAGATCAAGAACAAGAACAAGAACAAGAACAAGTTCAAGCGCAAAAGCAAACTCAAGTGAAAAAGTCGCTAAACTCTGCCGCATAATTTAAAAAATCGAAAATATAGATAACAAAAAACGCATAACAACTTAGTTGCTATGCGTTTTTTGTGTAATACGCTTAATGTCAGCTAATTTATAACACTGAATAAACGACCTAATACATTAAGGTATAAAGCTTACGACGATACTGAGTTGCTAACGCATCGCCGTCAGGTAATGATTTAAGGACATCAAGTAATAAGTCTTTACTGGTTATATCCGAACCATCTTTTTGTACTAATCTAAATAAAATCGTTAATGCGTCTGCATTACGGTTAACTTGGCTGTATTGTGCTGCCAACTTATGCTGAAGTTCAATATTGTCAGGTTCAGCTTTTATCTGTTGCTCAAGCGCTTGAATCTCAGGTGAGTCTGCCGCTTGTAACGCTAATTCAAGCTTTGCCATTAATGATTGATACTCACTGTCTTGATCAATCATTTTAATGCTTTTTAATAGTGCTTCTGCTTCTGTAACTTTACCAGTTTGAATATAAACATTAGCGAGAACTAACTTAATATCAGCGCGCTCATTATCTAGTTGATAAGCCTGACTGATGACAGGAAAGGCTTCAGCAACTTTATTATCTGCTAATAATGCTTTCGCTTGTGCTAAAAGTGTATCTAGCTCATTGGGTAAATATTTAGCTAAAAATTCACTAATAGTTTCATCGGTTTGTGGGCCAGTTAAACCGTCTAAGGGTTGTCCATCTTTCACTAAAACGGCGGTTGGCAGACCTTGTATGCCAAATTGCTGGGCTATTTGGCCTTGGCTTTCACAATCAACAGTCGTAAACAGTATGGTATCTCGATGTGTTGCTAATTCATGAGCTAGTTTGTCTCGTAACTCTACACTTTCAGGAATGGTTTGAGCCCAAAAATCGACCAGTACAAGTTGAGTTTTTGATTCTTCAAGAATAACTTGTTGAAAATTTTCTAAGGTGATCGCAAGAGAGTTTGTCATCAATGCAGTTCCAATTATAAAGCCATATGCTTTTATTTGGGGGCAAACGTAAAAGTTACAAGCAACTTGGGCAAATTTTTCTTATGATAAATATATCTTTGGTAATTAAAGCCTGACTTGGGAGTAAAGATGTCAAAAAATGCCGCGGTAGACGAGTATATAAAGTCAAAAGAGCCTTTTGCACAAGAGATTTTAATTCACTTACGAAACGTTATACATGACGCTTCGCCCTATATCACTGAAACCATTAAATGGCGCCAACCATGCTTTGAAAGTGGAGGCCTAGTTTGCGCATTCGCTGCTTTTAAAAAGCACGTTAATTTTTCTTTCTTTAAAGGTCAGTTTTTAAACGACAGTGCCGGTATTTTCGCACCAAGTGACAATAACGAATTAACAGCGCTTAAGTTTAGCTCGATTTCCGATATACCAGAAAGTGAAGTACTAAAATCGTACATTCAACAAGCTATTGCTCTGAACAGCAATGATGAGATAAAAAAGAAAGCAGCACCGCGCAAAGATAAAAGCGAACTTGTCATTCCCGACGATTTCGCGCAAGCATTATCAAAAACCCCTGCAGCACAACGTGTCTTTAGTGAGTTTAGTTATTCAAAGCAAAAAGACTATCTTGACTGGATAACGTCTGCAAAAAGAGAAGCGACTAGAGCGACACGATTGGCGACCGCCGTTGAATGGATTAGTGAGGGTAAAGGACGTAACTGGAAGTACGAAAACTGTTAATCAATTAAAACCTCACAGAGCTATAAGAGATATAGCTCTGTGAAACTAATCATTCAATGCAAATAAAAGACTACATGTTTTGTAGTAATTCTCGGGCAATAATCACTTTTTGGATCTCACTTGTTCCTTCATAGATTGACGTAACACGGACATCACGTGCCATACGCTCAAGTGGGTATTCTCTAATGTAACCAGCGCCGCCCATTAACTGCAGTGCGTCATAACAAGCTTTATTAGCATTTTCAGTGGCGAATAGTTTTGCCATAGAAGCAGCCATACCAAAAGGTTGTCCTTGCTCTTTAGTGTAAGCGGCTTGCATTAGTAATAAACGCGCGGCTTCCATTTCAGTGTAACGCTCAGCTAGTTTCCACTGTAGCCCTTGGAAGTTTGCCAACGACTGACCAAATTGCTTACGGTCAACAATATGTGCTTTGGCATAATCAAGAGCAGCAAGCCCTACACCCAGTGCTAAAGAGCCAATGCCAATTCGGCCACCTGCTAGTTCTCCTACTGCAACACCAAAACCTTTGTTTTCAGCGCCCATCATTGCTGATGCAGGTACACGACAATTATCGAAATGTACTTCATTGGTCGGTGATGCTTTTTGGCCCATTTTATCTTCAGGTTTACCAATCGTAATACCGGCTGTATCAGCTTCAACAAGGAAGCACGAAATACCTTTGCCTTTTTTCGCCTCTGGGTCAGTTACTGCCCAAACAACAAATACATCAGCAAACGAGCCGCTAGTAATATAAAGCTTACTGCCGCTAATAATATAATCGTCGCCGTCTTTAACTGCCTGAGTCTTCATCCCTGCAGGATCAGAACCCGCAGTAGCCTCTGTTAAACAAAAGCCTCCGGCACGGTATTCACCACTACAAATTTTCGGTAAATATTTGTTCTTTTGTTCTTCATTACCCACCGCTTGAATAACTTCCGCCACCATATTAGTAACAGATGTTGTTACCGCTGTTGATGCACAAGCACGGGCAATTTCAGTTATAGCCAAACTAAAGGCAACACTACCGGCTTCAACACCGCCATATTCAGCTTTTATATTTAAGCCCATAAAACCTAGTTCATTTAACTTTGCTAAGTTTGCTAAGAACAAGGTTTGATCCGTTGTTTCATCTAGCTGCGCGGCTACTGGCGCTAATTCACTCTCGGCAAATTTACGCGCCATATCTTGAATCATCATTTGTTCTTCAGTTAAAGACAAATCCATCAAACTTCTCACTTTTTATTAGCTGAATATTCAAAGCCACATCGCGTTCAAACCATTGTTAAAGTTAATCTGCGATCTGGCTATATATTATGTATAACAAAAACGCGCCAAAGCGCGTTTTAAAATTGGCGATATTGTATCAATTAACCGAGCACAAACCAAAGCAGACCAGCGCCCAATACTAAACGATAAATTACAAATGGCATCATGCCGACTTTACCCACTAGAATAAGAAAATAGTGAATACAAGCGTAAGCACTGATAAATGCAAGTAAACTACCCAAGCCCATCGCTGACCAATCTACGGCATTGGCTTCTAAAATTAGTTTTAAGGTTAAGTAGCTACCGGCCATGGCAATAGCGGGTATGGATAATAAAAATGAGAACCTCGCGGCATTTTCTCGACTTAACCCCAGCATTAAACCAATAGTCATAGTGATACCTGAGCGTGAAGTCCCCGGTATCAAGGCAATGGCCTGCGCTAGACCAATTAACATAGCCCCTTTAAAACCTAAATTTTCAATACTTTTATTTTGTTTCGCTTTAATGTCAGCAAAGCCTAGTAAAAAACCAAACAATAACGTTGTGCCAGCTATGACAAGCGCGCTACGTAAATGCTCTTCGATAAAGTCTTTACCAAGTAAACCAAATAAACCAGCAGGAATAGTGGCAAATATTATCCACCAAGCTAATTTGCCATCAAAATTATCACGCTGACCTTTTAATGTTCCAACCCAAGCGACAGCCATGCTGCCAACTTCTTTACGAAAATAAAGCACAACCGCCAACAAGGTACCAACATGCACAGCAACGTCAAAGGCTAGGCCCTGATCTTCCCAACCTAAAATTGCTGACGGTAAAATCAAATGTGCTGAACTCGAAATGGGTAGAAATTCTGTTAACCCTTGAATTATCGCTAAGATAAAAACGTCAATAGTGCTCATATTATGTAGATTTTCCTATTTTGTTGCCCAGTTTAAAGGCACTTTTTTTAATTGTTGTTGATTCTTGTCGTACAAATGCCACAGTTGCTGATAACTTTGACCTATCGTAGGGTGTATCAAATGCCCAGCTATTTCGGCTAACGGCCATAATACAAAGGCATTTTTAGTAATTTCATCACGTGGAATTTGCGCCGGTTGCTCTGCAATAACATCATCATAAAGCAGCAAGTCTAAATCTAAGGTGCGTGAACTAAATTTTTTCGCATTTTCACTGCGCCCGTTGGCAAATTCAATACTTCGTAATGCAGCCGCTACGTCACTTAATGATTTCTCGGTTTTAACACCAACCACCATATTGTAAAATGCTTTTCCGGCAAAGCCGACTGCTTCACTTTCAAATAGTGACGATAAGGTCAATAAGCCAAAAGTATCATTTAGGGCATTTAGCCCTTGGTCTATATAATGTTGGCGATTTATATTACTGCCAAGCGAAATATAAATCTCAGCCATTACACGCTGTGGCCTGATACTTGTTGTCCACGCTCAATTTCAACCCCAACAGTGGTGGCGTTATGCACAGCTGTAGGTTTCATTAACTTTAAACGTAACCAAGGAATGTGATATTGGGTCATCAGAAATGTTGCAATGCGTTCAGCCAATGTTTCAATTAAATCAACCGGATTAGCATTGGCAAACTCAACAATAGCGACTGAAATTTCAGCGTAATCAAGTGTTTTAGCTAATTCATCGTTTTCTGCCGCTTGCGCCGTATTCCAGCCCATGGCTAAATCAATCACTAAAGTTTGCTTGATTTCTTTTTCCCAAGCATAAAAGCCAATGGTCGTTTGAAAGGTTAAACCTTCAATATAAACTTTATCCACACTAAACCCTTTACATGGTCTTTTGGTACGTTTGCAATGCTATCAATCGATTTAGCGTAAGCCGTCACGATGAAACACTTTACAAAATAAATGGCGAGTTTACCTGTGCAGGTCTAGAAAAACTAGTCATCAACGCGCTACAATGATAAAAAGCTGTAAAGAAATATTGCTTTTACAGCACCTAGCTTTTAGGGAACTGAGTATCACGAGTTTACTTGTTACGTTTATTTTGGTTATTTTGGCTTATTTAGTAGGTTCAATTTCTAGTGCCATTTTACTTTGCAAGTTACTAAGTTTACCTGATCCACGTACTGCTGGTTCAAATAACCCGGGCGCCACAAATGTCCTGCGTATTAGTAATAAGTTTGTCGCCGCCGCTGTACTCATATTTGATATTCTTAAAGGCACCCTGCCTGTATGGGGAGGTTACTTCTTAGGCCTAGAACCAATGTACTTAGGTGTTATAGCCCTAGCTGCATGCCTTGGTCACATGTATCCAATATTTTTTAACTTCAAAGGTGGTAAAGCAGTTGCGACCGCATTTGGCGTGTTATTACCTATTGGGTTGGATTTAGGTGGCTTACTTATTCTGACTTGGCTTTTAGTGGCAAAACTCACACGTTATTCCAGTTTAGCCGCCATTGTCACTGTTTCAATGGCGCCACTATATACTTGGTTATTAAAACCTATCTATGTTTACCCAGTATTAATGTTATCAACATTGATCATCTTCAGGCATAAAGGCAATATTGTTAGGCTTTTACAGGGAGAAGAGCCAAAGATTACTTTTTCTAAAAAGTAATCTCATCTCTAGTTACTCATACTTAACCTGACATTCTTCAGTTTTGAGCTTGACCTAAAATACCGTTAATTAAGGCAGAAATGAGTCTATTGCTTACCTTTATTTTTGCTTTAATTCACCTTGATAAAATGAATACGGCAGCACCAAAGCGGACTAAAAACATTACCTCAAAGTGATTTGACCAAACTGAGTTTAAATACAGATTGGGTTTAATGCCCCTATATTCAGGGAAATGCGCAAATCCGGCACTATTAAGCGTTAGTTGCCAATGCTATTCTGGTGGAAATTTCTGTTTCTGGTGTAAAACACGCATAATTCGAATAACTTCGCCATCAATCCAATAAGATACAATCATTGATACTTCAGGAATAATTAGTAATCGTCCTCGACATAGGTCCCGTTGAACACCAATCAAGGGTTGCTCAAGTAAATTTTCGACTTTAGCTTCAATGATTAGATCTGTTTTTTCAGCAGCGCTAGGATTAAAATCAAATATAAACTCAAATATCTTCTCTCGATCATTTAAAGACTCTTCTTCCCAAACTATCATCGATTGCGGATTTTCATTTTTCTGGCTTCCATCTGAGCTTTTGCATCATCATGCTTAGTAAAGCGAGCTTCACCGCTATCAAACTTGTCAAACGCTGCATTTATTTGTTCAGACAACCATGCATCATGACTCATAGACTTTCGCTGTTCTGCTGCTAAGCCTTCAGCAAGCTCTCGGCATGCGTCGCTTAGAGTACGACCTTGGCTTTCTGCCATTAGCTGCGCTAAACGTTTCGTTTCTTCATCAATTCTAAATTGAATTCGTGTATCCATTATAAATCACCTTAAACCCACAGTGTGCACACAAATGTTAGCACTGGCATGACGAAGTGGCAACTAACAAATAAGAATAGGTGACGCGTAGCCAACACCTTATTCAGGTGTTGAACAAGCCCGAGTCTTGCTATATATAGTAAATTGCTATGGTTGAGTTGTAGGTCGTTGAACAAAGCAACGGTTTGCTAAAAAACTGCGGGGTCAGGTTCTTTGAAATGTCCGCAATGTCGGATCAAACGACCAAACCTATAAAATCCAATTAGAACGGTAATAGTCAATTTTTGCTATAAAATTAACAATGTTCGTTATAAGTACTTTAGCTAGCTAAGATTTCTTAAATTTGATATTAATAGTTTAATTAAAAACCTGCGTGATACTAGAGCGGGAAAATGCGCAAATCGCGCGATATTGAACGTTAGGTGTTAAATGGAGTTCTATGAAGCATCCACTTTTTAGTGAAAACATGGAAGATGGTTTTAGCCTATTCTTACTAAAATTTTCAGAATCAAGAAGCTGCCTCATATTTGGTACTTCAGCTATTTTGTTATTTATATTTGCAAGTCAAAATACCAGTTTTATGAATTTCCTTAATGTACACTGGTTTGGTAACATTCTTCAGGTTTTATGTGTTATTGGAGTCTTATTAAGTTGGTTTTCAGCACAAGCACATTCATATAAAAATGAACATTTTAAGCTAGTAATTTCCATATTTGCACTTTGGCCGATTAGTTATATATATTTATTTTATATACAGTTAAGTAAAAAAAATACTTAGCAAAAACATCAAACGGAAAAATTACAGTTTTCTGTTTTCTAATCAACATACTAAAACGTCTGCTTTAGGTGATTTCTGGCGTTGAGTTTTAATCAAACTGAATGTTTGCAAAGTCGGACAGCTGCCCTTTCATCATTTAAAAAGCTACATGCTTGTTAGCAGTATAAAGAAATATATTTTTGATTTTGTAATGTTGAATGCTGACTGCTCCAGATCATCATGTAATCCAGAACATCAGCAATACAGCAACTTAGATGGGCTCTAAGGTATCTAATGGCCATCGAGGTGTGGCTTTAAAGGTTAAATCGGTATCAACACCAGCTTTTAATCGCTGCAAACCCGCGTAAGCAATCATGGCACCGTTATCGGTACAAAACTCAGGTCTTGGGTAGAAGACTTCCCCACCTAGTTTCTTAGTTATGTCGGCTAATTTTTCTCTTAAAGCACTGTTTGCACTAACACCACCAGCAATAACTAAACGATTTAAATTACATTGCTTTAATGCCCGTTTGCATTTGATTGCCAAGGTATCGACAACCGCTTCTTGAAAGGCATAAGCAATATCAGCTTTAGTTTGAGCTTCTTGCTCCGGTGTTAACTCCGCAATATTTTCTTTGCGAATGGTATTAGCGGCAGAGGTTTTTAAACCACTAAAGCTAAAGTCCAATCCTGGACGGTCAGTCATTGGACGAGGAAATTTATAACGACCTTTCCGGCCACTTTCCGCCATTTTCGCTAATACCGGTCCGCCGGGGTAATCAAGTCCTAATAATTTTGCGGTTTTATCGAAGGCTTCACCGGCCGCGTCATCTACCGACTCTCCTAGTAATTCATAATGGCCAATGCCATCAACCCGCACTAACATGGTGTGTCCACCTGACACTAATAAAGCCACAAAAGGAAAGTCAGGAACATTTTCTTCTAACATCGGCGCTAACAAGTGCCCTTCCATGTGGTGTACAGGTACCGCAGGTAAATCCCAACCATAAGCTAAACTTCGGCCAATTGAACAACCAACGAGTAATGCTCCTACTAAACCAGGGCCAGCAGTATATGCAACGCCATCTAAATCTGCGGGGGTTAAGTTTGCGTCAGCGAGCACTTCTTTAATAAGCGGAATAGTTTTTCGAACGTGGTCACGTGAAGCTAATTCAGGTACAACACCGCCGTAATCTGCATGCACGGCTATTTGACTATATAATCTGTGCGCAACTATACCTTCAGGTAGATCACCTTGACCATCATCATAAATGGCAATACCGGTTTCATCACATGATGTTTCAATACCTAAAATTCGCATAGCTTTATAGTTACCTAAAATTATTTCATCTAAAACAGAAGTCGATAATCGCTTACCTGAAGCAAGCTAGTATCATTTGGTCGGTGATTTTACCTACCGACCAAGCAACTTTCAATTTATAGCGAATAAAAGGTTGCGAAAAGATAAAGCGTTACGATGAAATGACACTTTATAAGCAACACAAGGTCGCGGTAAGCAAGGCCACAGGTAAAAACTGGCTAAAAAAACCATTACTACTTTACATTACTATAGCGTTCGCATTAGAATACGGCACCAATTTTTGAATAGAGCGGGTGATGATAAGGCAATAAGCCGAAATTATTCACCGATTTTATATAGATATATATCTAAGGTAACAAAGTACATGCCAGTAATTAAAGTAAGAGAAAACGAACCATTTGACGTTGCACTACGTCGTTTCAAACGTTCATGTGAAAAAGCAGGGATCCTTTCAGAAGTTCGCCGTCGCGAGTCTTATGAAAAGCCGACTTGGGAACGTAAGCGTAAAAAAGCAGCAGCAGTAAAACGTGCAGCTAAAAAAGTTTCTCGTGAGAACGCTCGTCGCGTTCGCATGTACTAAGACCCCTTAGTTATATCTAAGTCAACTGAGTTAACAGAAGCGTAAATTAAATTATGAGTCTACTTAGTCAGCTTAAAGATGAAATGAAAATTGCCATGCGTGCCAAAGACAAACTTCGTCTTGGCGTAATTCGTATGGCATTATCTGCGATAAAGCAGGCAGAAATAGACCACAACACCGAAGCGACTGATGACAATATCATTGCCTTGCTAACCAAAATGGTTAAACAACGCAAAGAGTCTATCAAAATGTTTACTGAAGGTGGTCGCGATGAATTAGCAGCTAAAGAAGCTGCAGAAGTCACCGCCATTGAAGATTTTTTGCCACAACCTTTAAGCGCAGAAGAAATTAACCAACTGATTACTGATACCATTAACGATACCGGTGCAGCCTCAATGGCTGATATGGGTAAAGTCATGGCGGTTTTAAAACCGTTAATGCAAGGTAAAGCAGACATGGGCGCCGTAAGTGGCCAAGTGCGAGCAACGTTAAACAGTTAGGTAACTTCCTTTTGAACATCACTGTTCATCAGCATATAAACCGCGAAAGCCTTGGCCTCGCGGTTTTATTTTAAATAGCGAACAACAATCTGCTATTTTCCGAATAATTTTTATGTAAAATAGTGTTTTATTTGGATGCTATGAGGTATTTATGGCTGGTATGATCCCACGACAATTTATTGATGACTTATTAGCACGTGCTGATATTGTTGAATTAATAGATTCTCGCGTACCATTAAAAAAAGCCGGTAAAAACTACCAAGCTTGTTGCCCATTTCATACTGAAAAATCTCCCTCATTCAGCGTCAGCCAAGACAAACAATTTTACCATTGCTTTGGTTGTGGCGAGCACGGAAATGCGATTTCATTTTTAATGGAATTCGACCGTTTAGAGTTTCCAGATGCAGTAGAAGAATTAGCCTCCTATTACAATATGGAAGTGCCTAGAGAGCAAAACAATCGCTCACCTGCCCAACAAAAACAAGATCAAAAAGCCTATATTCAAAAGCAAGATGACTATGAATTAATGGCACAAATTAGTCGGTTTTATCAGCAACAATTAAAAGTTGCCACCGACAAAGACGTTGCGATTAATTATTTAAAAGGTCGAGGCTTAAGTGGTGAAATAGTTAAGCGCTTCGGTATCGGCTATATCAGCGATGCTTGGGACGGCATGATGAAAACATTTGGCCGTAGCAGCCAAATCAATCAACAACTTGTTGACTTGGGCATGGCTATTCAAGGTGACAAAAATAAACCATACGATCGCTTTAGAGGCCGAATTCAATTTCCTATTCGTGACAAACGCGGCCGAGTAATTGGTTTTGGCGGTCGCGTACTTGGCGACGGCACCCCCAAATATCTTAACTCTCCCGAAACGCGAATTTATCATAAAGGTCAAGAGCTATATGGTTTGTTTGAAGCAAAGCAAGCCGTTAAGCAATTAACCCGCTTAGTGGTGGTTGAAGGCTATATGGATGTTGTCGCACTGGCCCAACATGGGGTTGATTATGCTGTCGCATCTTTAGGCACAGCAACTACACCAGAACAATTACAAACCTTATTTCGTACCGTCAAAGAAGTTATCTGTTGTTACGATGGTGATCGCGCTGGTCGCGACGCTGCATGGCGAGCGATGGATAATGCCTTACCACTGATCCAAGATGGTTACAGTTTAAAATTTGTGTTTTTACCTGACGGCGAAGACCCAGATTCAATGATCAGAGAAAAAGGCCAAGCAGCATTTGAAACGATATTAGACAACGCCACACCATTATCAGAATTTTTACTGTCTAATCTGTCAGAACAAACCGATCTTCGCACCAATGAAGGCACCTCGAAACTTATCGAGTTATTCCAGCCTTACTTAAATAAATTGCCAGAAAGCTTCCTTAAGCAAAGCATCATTACCTCAATTGCTAACAAGTTTGCCCGCGGTAGTGAAAAAAGGCTCGAAGAACTACGACGTATCTACAGTAAAGATGAAAAAATCAAGCGCGTTGCTAAAACAAAAATCACCCCTGTTCGACTCGCTATTGCATTATTACTTGAACATCCCCATATAGTAGAAACATTACCCGATCCTGCCATTTTGAAAGAATTACAGATGCCAGGTATACCTTTGCTAAACACGCTAATAGCGCTGTGCAAGCAAAATCCAAAGGTAAATAGTGCGCAATTAATTGAGTACTTTAGAGGCCAGGAAGCCGGAAAACAGTTAACAAAGTTAATGTGTTTAGAGCATCACGTTGAAGCTGAAAACGCCGAAAGCATGTTTTTAGATTTAATTGAAAACTTTTTAAATGTTTTTATAGAACAACGCACAGAACAATTATTAGAAAAAGAACGAAATGGTGGTTTGAATTTAACCGAAAAGCAAGAATTGCACGGTTTACTTAGCGCATAGCAGCATTATCGTTCGAATAAAATAAGCATAAACACAAGCACAGTTTACTGCTGGTAATTTAGTAAAAATATAGCTATAATTTCCGGCTTACTGAAGTAATTTTGATAGCCATAAATAGGTGGACACTCGTCAATGGATCAAGCCCCACAATCTAGACTTAAAGAGTTAATAACCAAAGGTAAAGAGCAAGGTTATTTAACTTTTGCAGAAGTTAACGATCATCTCCCTCAGGATATTATCGATTCCGATCAAGTTGAAGACATCATTCGAATGATTAACGACATGGGTATTCAGGTGTTTGAAAACGCGCCTGACACTGACACGTTAATGATGAGTGAAGCCAACACTGATGAAGACGCTGCGGAAGCTGCGGCGCAAGCACTTGCTACTGTTGAAAGTGAAATCGGCCGAACTACTGACCCAGTACGTATGTATATGCGTGAAATGGGTACTGTAGAGCTTCTGACTCGTAAAGGCGAAATTGTTATCGCCAAGCGTATCGAAGAAGGTATCAAAGAAGTACAACGCAGCGTTTCAGAATACCCGCCAGCAATTAATTACTTACTTGAGCAATGGGATAATTTTGAAGCTGAAGAAGTTCGCTTAAGCGATATTATTGTTGGCTTTTTAGACCCTGATGCTGTTGATGAAGAAATTCCAGCCGCTGCGACACATATCGGTTCAGAGCTATCTAAAGAAGAATTAGCAGACGAAGATAAGTCTGACGATGAAGACGAGGAAGAAGAAGATACCGGTCCTTGTCCTGAAGAAGCGCGTGAGAAATTCACCGCTTTACGTGAAGCTTACGAGTTTGCTAATAAAACCATTAAAGCTAAAGGTCGTGGCCATGCTGATGCACAAGCCGCAATTGATGCCTTAGCTGAAGTATTTAAAGAATTTAGAATCGTACCTAAAGTATTTGATCGCTTAGTGAAAAACATGCGCAGCGTTATGGACCGTTTACGTGTTCAAGAACGTTTGATCATGAAACACTGTGTGGTTGGTGCTGGTATGCCAAAAACTACCTTCATTAAAATCTTCCCAGGTAATGAAACTTCGAAAGATTGGTTTGACGAGCAAAAAGCTGCAGGTCTTCCACATTCAAAAAGAATGGCTGACATCGAATTAGATGTTGAACGCTGTATCTATAAATTGAATATGTTAGAAGAAGAAACCTATCTTAACGTTCACGGCATAAAAGACATTAACCGTCGTATGTCGATCGGCGAAGCGAAAGCTCGTCGTGCGAAGAAAGAAATGGTTGAAGCTAACTTACGTTTAGTTATCTCAATTGCGAAGAAATACACCAACCGTGGTTTACAGTTCTTGGATTTAATTCAAGAAGGTAACATTGGCTTGATGAAAGCAGTTGATAAATTTGAATACCGTCGCGGTTACAAGTTTTCAACGTATGCTACTTGGTGGATTCGCCAAGCGATCACTCGCTCAATTGCCGATCAGGCGCGTACTATCCGTATTCCAGTACATATGATTGAAACGATTAACAAACTTAATCGTATTTCACGTCAAATGTTACAAGAAATGGGTCGAGAGCCAACACCTGAAGAATTAGCAGAACGCATGATTATGCCGGAAGATAAAATTCGTAAAGTGTTAAAAATCGCTAAAGAGCCAATTTCAATGGAAACGCCAATTGGTGATGATGAAGATTCTCACTTAGGTGATTTTATTGAAGATGGCAGTGGTGAATTACCTGTTGATTCAGCAACTTCTGAAAACTTGAAAGATGCTACACACGAAGTATTAGCTGGTTTAACAGCTCGTGAAGCTAAAGTGTTAAGAATGCGTTTTGGTATCGACATGAATACCGACCATACTTTGGAAGAAGTGGGCAAACAGTTTGATGTAACACGTGAACGTATTCGTCAAATTGAAGCAAAAGCATTACGTAAATTGCGCCACCCTTCTCGCTCTGAGCAACTTAAAAGTTTCTTAGACGGCGAGTAAATATCAGTTTAAGAGTATTGATATCATAAAAATCCAGCTACTAGCTGGATTTTTTTTGTGCTTTTATTGAGATATAAAAGTAGAGAATCTTAATCCCCTATTTTATAACCTCTGGCTCATACCCTGTATTAACCCTTTGGCTTTCTCACATGTTATTGAGTTTAATTCGAACTTGCTTGAGAAACGCCATGCTTTGGCGAGGTTAAAAATTCTTCATCTGTTAAAGTGTCGAGAAAAGCTAATAAATCCTGCTTTTCTTCTGCTGTTAATTCAAAGCCTTTTATAAACTGGCTTTTAAGTCGATTAGCACGACCGTCACCTTTGAATTTGCCATACTCGATATTTCGCCCGCCTGCTGCATAGATATCTATAACGTCACTTAATGTCGCGACACTACCATCATGCATGTAAGGTGCTGTTTGTCGAATATTGCGTAACGTGGGCGCTCGAAAACGGCCATTGTCTTTGGCTAATGTGGAAATTTCAGCTAGTCCAATATCAACAACAGGATAACCGAATTCATTGGGCTTAACTTCAACATTATATAAGCCAGTATTATGAAAAGGTCTGCGGTCAATCAATTGCTGTTCATGGCCAGTAGATTGCGTAAAGTTAAAGCCGCCATGACAATGATGACATTCTAAACGCTCTGAAAAAAACAAGTTCATACCACGAATTGCAGATTCAGAAATAGCATCGTCGTTGCCTGAATAGGCGTAACTGTCAAAAGGAGAATTTAATGATATTAAGCTACGTACATAACTCGCTAATGCTTTTACGATTAATTCAAAATTAGGCGCTTGACCGGCAAAAGCATCTTCAAAAAGCGCTTGGTATTTGACGGTATTAAATCGCGCTAATACTTCTTTCTCGTGACCTGTTATACCCAACTCAACAGGTGTTTCACTAAACATTGGTAATAAGATTTGAAGCTCTAACGTGGTAAGACCATCATGTGCCCAGGTTAGCGTTTTATTATATGCGATATTAACCAATGCAGGGGCGTTTCTGCGCATTACTTCCCCTGTTGAACCAATAGAAACAGGTAACGGCTCAGCAAAAGCAAACTGTTGTTGATGACAACTAGCACAAGATTGTTGTTGATTTGCTGAGAGGTTTTTATCAAAAAATAATTGCTTCCCTAGTTCGACCTTTGCATCGGACATTGGATTATTTTCAGGGACTTGCGGCTTAGGGAAGCCGGCTAAAACTGGCCACTGATAGTCAACTTTTGGAGTTTTATTTGCATCACAACCTAACAATGTTGTCGCTAAAAATATGCTAAAAAGAGTTAAATAAAAATTATTCAATGGGAAGACCTTTACGTATAGACTTTGGCTCAATGATTCTGAAAACTGCAGGCGCTTCCTGTTCATTGCTATCTGTTGCTGATAATAAATTTTTCAATAACTGTAAACAACTTTCGCTATCTTGTTCTGATTGACAGTTTGATGTTGGTGTTAATAAAATTCCACTTAACAACACAGATAAATCTAAACCAAGCAGCAGGTTATTGTTTTGTTGCTTAAGTATCGGTAGTTCAACGTTAATCGTATTAGGGTAGCGACAGGCTTGCGTTGGCGATCGCAACACACTTGCTGAACTACAACCCGTTGATCCTAAGTGAAATAACCATTGCTGGTTATTTGATGCTAACTCAAGGCGCAAAAATTTATGACCCGTCTGCCAAACCCAAAACATCGATGGTAAATTTAATGGGCTTTTTTGACTGATCGGATTTAAATGGTTAACTTCGAATGGCAGGCCAAGAGTAAAGCGGATAGCGCTAGGCTGAGTAATACTTTCATTAGGTTCAAATTCAACTGTCCAATTTTTACCATTATCTGTATTAATTTCTTGTGATGATTCTCGGCAATTCCTACCCAGTAAAACCGTGTTACCTGTTTGATAAGGATTTTCTATCAGCGTAACGTCATGCCAGCCTGAATTTTCAGAGCCAAACTGTATATCACTAATAAAGAATTGAAATTGTTCAATAAACCAAGTTTTATTTTCAACACCAGCAATAAAGGTAGTGTCACATTTAAGTTTATTATCCTGCCACATCAACTGTACTTTCATTTGTTGATTGCTCGGTGGAGGGGAATCACACCCTGCTAATACTATAATAATTAGGGCAGTGATTATCGCCTTTAATGCATAGAACTTATTATTTAACATAATCTCCACTTGAATATTTCTTAAATGGCTAAAGGAAAACTGACACTTTTCTTAACAATTGAAATACATAAGCCTAAACACTATGATTTCAAAAGTTATTCAAATGCGCTAAAGTGCTATGTATAACATTTTATTAACATAAGGACTATCCGATGTTACGTTTAACATGGATATTTTTTGTATTGCTTGCTGGACTGAGCAGTCTGATAGCAAGTGCGCATTCAGAACATGACAAAGCACGCTTTGTTGCTCAGTCGGGTAAAGACGCTGGTAAATGCGATCAAGTATTAAGACCTTGTAAAACCATTGCTTACGCAGTTAATCAAGCCAATAAAGGCGACAAGATATTAGTTTCTTCTGGTGTATATAGTATTGATTCCAGTGAAGAGTTATTTTATTTAAAAAGTGCTTTAGTACCCATTTTGGGTGGATACAATCGCTTTGATCACTTTCAAAGTCAAAGCCCTGGCAGTAACCCTACTGAATTAAAAAACATTCCTTTGGATATGGCAGAGCCACTTCGTCAACAAGGCTTCATTGTCATGGCCGATGGTAAATCGTTATTTTCCGATAATAGTCCTAAAGCCATAGCACTAAAAGCAAAGCTTAATAGCTACTATACGTTAAATGAAAAACAAACCAATGTAGATTGTGTAGACGGCTTAGCAGGAAATTTTGCTTGTAATAATATCGACTTACTTGCCCATATGCCGTTAAGTGAGTTTTCTAGCAGACCTAATGCAGCAAATGACATTTGGGGCCATGTCGATTTAAATACCGGTGATGAATATGCCTTAATTGGCTTACGAAATGGCATAGCAGTAGTGAACGTTACTGATCCAACGGCACCTGAAGAAGTGGGCACAATAAGCGGCGCTAACTCAGCATGGCGTGACATTAAGGTCTATCAATACTTTGATCGAAGCATCAATGCATGGCAAGCATACGCTTACGCCACTGTTGATAGTGCGACAGACTACGTCACCATCATAAATCTTAATCAACTACCTAACTCAGTAAGTTTAGTAGAAAAAAATCGTGTGGTTAACAAAGCTCATAATGTTTATATCAGCAATGTCGATCACTCACTCAATATTGCCTTACCTGGCTTAACACCAAGCTTGCAATTAATTGGCAGCAATAGATTTGGCGGCGCATTTCATAGTTATTCATTAACAAATCCTGATACGTTGACAGCTATTGCTAACAACTTTTTTGGCTCAGGTTACACACACGACGGTGCATCAATTAACATTACTGATGCGCGTAAAGATAGCCAATGTAATAGCCAAGGTAGCAGCTGTACTATTTTCATCGACTTTAATGAAAAAGAAATGAAGCTATGGAATATCACCGATACATCTGCAACTACCTTAATGGGTACTGGAGAATATAACGACGTAGCTAAAAGCAATCAATATATCCATTCTGGTTGGGGCACTGAAGACAAGCTGCATGTCTTTTTACATGATGAATTTGATGAAAAAAATGGCGGCTTAAACTCTACCGTTAGAATTTTCTCAATAGCAGATTTAAACAACCCTACCCAAGTAGGTCAATGGACCGGTCCTACACGCGCTATTGATCATAATGGCTTTGTTCGTGGCAATCGTTATTACATGTCTAACTACGAGCGCGGCTTAACCGTGTTAGATATTACAGATCCAGCTAACCCCGTAGATGTTGGCTTTTTTGATACCTACACACCGTCAAATAATGCCAGTTTTAATGGGGCTTGGGGTACATATCCATTCCTACCTTCTGGTAATATCTTAGTCAGCGATATCAACAGTGGTTTATATATTTTAAACGACCGTACTCGTGAAACTAACCAAGGAAAAATAGGCTTTGCCAGTAAAACTACAACAGCAAACCAAGGTGAAACTTTAACCATAAACGTGCAGCGTGCAAGTGCCAGCAACCCAAGCCAATCTACTAGTATAAACTACCAATTGTTTCCCGGCAGTGCACAAGAAAACAGCGATTACACACCGGTTTCTGGCACACTAACTTGGGCAGCAAACGACACCGCTGATAAGAGCATAAGTATCGATATTGCAAGTGACCCTTCCGGTACCGAATTTACAGAAAACTTCTTCGTTCGACTAAGTCAGCCAAGTAACAGCGCCACCTTAGGCAGCAATAGTTACTTAACCATTAATATAGACGGCAGAATAGATACAGGCTCGTTAACATTCACCTCACAAAGCACCACAGTGCCAGAAAACCAAGGTGAACTCACGATTAACCTGGCTCGTCAAGGCAGTACGAACGGTGCTGTGTCTGTTTCATATTTACTTGCTGCTGACAGTGCAATTATTGGTGAAGATGTTGAATCAGCTTCTGGTATCGTTAGTTGGCAAGATGGTGACTCTGCAGAAAAAAGCATTACGGTTAATATTCTCGATGACGACGAAGAGGAGTCAAACGAAGACTTCAGCATTACTTTATCATCGGTTGATGAAAGTAACTTAGGGGCTATCACACAACACACCGTCACCATATCAGATGATGATAGTAATACGGCTCCTGCTATAACGTTATCGGAGAATAGTGAAATTAACACCGGTGCGACGGTAACGGTAACTGCAACAGCCAGCGATAACGAAAATGATGCTATGACCTATTTATGGCAGCAAACTTCGGGTACCACTATTACCTTAACAAATGCAGACACTTTAGTAGCAACATTCGTCGCACCGTCAAGCGCAGGAACAATCGAGTTAACATTTACCGCCACAGACACTAAAGGGTTATCTAGTAGTGAAACGTTAACATTAACCATTGTGGCAGCACCGGTATTTTTACCCACACCTGATTTGTCTAACAAAAGATCGTCAAGTGGTGGTTCATTTGGATTCTTACTCTGCTTACTATTAATGCCATTAGCGTTTAGAAAGCACATAAAGTAAGCAATTATATAGTTGAGCGATGAGCAAAAGTTGCAAATCGCTCAACTATTAAACTATCAGACTCATTTATCACGTTTTTTTAACGTTATAGTGGTGACAACAAAATAAAAAATGCTTATACTTCCCGCCGCTTGATTAACCTTTCTAGTTTATCAGCGGAAAATATAAAGATGGCCCCTTAGCTCAGTTGGTTAGAGCATCCGACTCATAATCGGCAGGTCCCCTGTTCAAGTCAGGGAGGGGCCACCATTCCTACAGCGTAATTAATCATTAACATAAAACCTTCAAGATATTTCTTTGTAGCAAATTTGTAGCTTAATCTAGAAAATTGAATTCACACTATTTAATAATAAATATTTACTTTAAACCTTTTATATATCAGTTTGAATTTGCTCAAACGTCAATATTCTACTCTTTAGTCTATTTAACGCTTCTGTTGTGAAGTTTATTTGTTTAACCTTAACCAAGCGCTCAATTAGTTCAGATATTTCATTATCACTATTAACAATCAAATATCTGATATCTTCTGGTTGAAAGTGCAATCTAACATTCTCTACCTCTCTATTAAGATCTTTTTTTTGTTGTGCTGTTTTTATTTGATTTTGTGATACAAAAGGCAACACTCTTTTATCTTCAAGTGAAGGAACATATCTCCACTCTCGCTCGTCTGCAAAGCGATATTTGTCTATTTTTTCATACCCCTTCTTATTTAAAGGAGCTTCATAGTTTTTTATGTACCTATATACATTATGGATATTTGAAAAATCATTAACTAATGAATCTGTATTTTTAAATCTACGAATATGAGCATGAACTCCATTTAGACCACTTATTAAACCATCTGTCAAAGGTGAGTATTTACTTATATATAAAACTGGATTTAACCCTTTTCTATTTGCCCACTCTTTGGTTAATCCTATCCCATAGTTTCCATATTTACACATATGTGAACTAACTTCTGATAATCTCAAATCACAAAATGAAACCATTGGGACACCTATCTCTCTTATATTCTTTTCACCAATAATCTTCTCTCTCGCATAAGAAATTTTGAATGTACTATTGAGTATATTAAACAAAGCATCCTTATCACAGAAATGGAACAATATTTCAGGATAAAGACTCTTTCCTATAAGTAGCTTTTTTTCTTTCAAATTAACCTCTAATTTAGTTTCAGAACAATCCTCTTCGAGCCGATGAGTTTTCACCATGGAAGGTTTCAACGCTAACTTCATCACAATTTATATCTGGGACGTCTATATTCTCAATAATAATAAATTGAGCAATTTGGCTAATTTCATTCAAATAACTTAAGAAATAATAACTTAATTTAGTACCGGCCAACTTCTGCTCATCTTTTGATAAACCTCCATGCTTACTCTCTGTTGGATCTCTATAAGTAACTAAAGGTGAATCTAAAATTATTAATTTAGGATGAAATAACCCTTTACGAGAACAGTATAACAACGTCGCTATCTTGAATACTGAATGAAGAATAGCTCGAACCCCTTTACCATTGAGGTGCCTTGGGTTTCCATCTATCAATACATCATATTGTTTGAAATCAAACGTTACTATTTTATTACCTGGGTACCTTATTTTAGATAAAACTTCAGAGTAAATTTCACAAAATTCACCAATAACTTCATCCGTAGGGTAAAAATCTGGAGATTTATATTTTTTTGGAAGCTTCTCAGAATTACATTTCTGTAATTTAAGCTGTAAATCCTCAATCATTTCAAGTTGTTTAATGTTTGCTTGATAACTTGAGTATTGTTTCATTAATAATGAGTTTTGAAGATCATTTTCTTGTAATACTGGTGTTCTAGCAGCTATTTGGACATCTATTTCTGTAAGCGTTTTATTTAAATTAGAAACTGCAGTAACTAGGTCTTTATATTCTTTATTAATTGATCCTATTGTTAAATCTAGTTCCAACTTATTCCTCTTTATTTTTTCAATTTCAGCAAGAGAAGCCCTATTTAATCGCTCTAAGTCTGTTAAATCCGAACATATATTATTAGATTTATTACCACACACCCCACAATGCCCATTATGATTTACTGACAATAAAAACGCAGCTTCTTCTTGAGATTCAAGCCTTTTGATATCAGAATTATATATACCTATAAGATGTTCAAAATTATTCAGATTAGCCTTAATACTATTAAGCCTTTCATTTTTTTCTATAAGCTCTTCTGAGGTTTGCTTTTTTAAGTTTAATACTTCTGAAACACTGAGTTGCGCTTCAGTTAATAATAATTTGTTCTTTGAAATAGATTCTTCTACTTTTTCTTGGTATTTTTTTAAGTCTTTTATAGATTCATTTTCATATTCATATTCAACATCAACTTTAAGCTTGTCTATTAACTCAACCAGTAAGTTCTTTCTACCAGATTTTTCGCCATCAAATTTATCTTTTTTGATCAGTTCTTCAAATGAACTATAGTCTGAACCAGTCAACAAATAGTTAAACAAATTACGATTAATCGTTTTATCATCTCTTTCTCCGCTTTCGATTGGAGATTTTTTATTGATAATCCTTTCTTCATATGAACATATAATTACTGACAGTAATCTGACTGTTAAACTAACTTTCTCTGCAGAGAGGTTTTTTGCTAACTTAATGTTTCTTTGAAGCCAATGAGACATAAAAAAATCATTTAGGTTCACTTCTCCTTTTTTTAAAGTACCAACTTTATAATCAGATAAATGTAGGTCAGATCTTCTATTTCTGATATGCCCTTCATATAGTTCAAGTTCTTTAGAAGGAAAACCTCTAAATAAGGTAAACGGTTTTGAATTAAGTGATAATTGTAGTGAGATATCTGAATAAGCTTTACTTTGCTCAATTTTATCTATGGACTCTTTTCCAAGCATATAATCAAGACAATCAACCAAAAACGATTTTCCAGTATTAGAAGCCCCATTAATAATCTTAACTCTGGTTGTAAAGTCTACTGTAACCGTTTTAACAGCGTCTCCTGTGAATTGGATTGAATGAACTTCCATTTCTAATTTACCATTGTCTTTTAAACTCAAAACGCTATACCCATAAAAAATTGATTGAAATATTGAAAGCTACTTTGATTCAATTGTTCTACACACCATTTTGCATTATGTTTCAAAGTTAAACTATATTCGCTCTTCATTAACTTAATGAATGGCTCAGCATCCCCGGTAACCGAATAGTAAATACCTTCTTTTTGACAATTAACATTTATCAATCCAAACCTTTTCATTAAGCACAAGCCATCCCTGACTAACTCACGTCTTACGACTAATTCACCTTTTCGATTTGGGACAGAAGGGTGTAGGCTATTTGGCCCACCAAAATCTTCAGAGTAGATAAGCACATAATCTAATTTAACGATCTCTTCAAAGCCAATAGGTGTTGGATAGTATTCGTTTAACAAAATAACACTGCGTAAACCTGCTTCTAATACAGTATTAAAAACACCTGCTGTTTCTACTTGCTCCATTTCAATCTACCCCCATTTACGAAATGATGGCAATACCCTTGTTTTACATCGACTTTGGCATGTACAGCTAATTTACCTGAAGGAACTACTAATGCAGCTTGAGACATTACTGTAGACATGCACTTATAACCATTTGGGTAAGTTTGTTTGGCTGTATCATAGATGCCATTGAACACCTGTTTTTCTAGAGAGTCTAATAATTTCCCTACTGTATTGTCTCTATAGAATCGTTTAAAAGCATCTGCACTAAAATATCTTTCTCTTTGAATTTCAAGATCTATTTCAAAATCACTATGACCCTGTAATTCTTTAATATCTGTATATTCAATTTGATCATGCTCACTATAAGCCATTAAAAGTTGTTGGATGTAGGTTGACTCTTCATTTTGAACTTGGACAGGTACTATTCCATCGGGTGCTGGAAGCATCTCCCCCCCAAACCATTCTACAAGTATATTTTTAAAGTTTTCATCCAACACGATGGTGTCAATATCCACAATAGATATTGATTTGAAATCATAGGATTGAATGAATACTTTTAACTTAGAATCTAGAGGCGCTAATGATTTTTTACAATATTTATCCCAATTTTCAATAAGTTCATGTTTAAAAGCTTCAGGCTTAAAAATATAACCTTCTAAATTGCGATTAACTCCTTTAGGAGCTACGAAGTAATAATTTTGGGGTGTTGAGAATTTACCAAGAAATGAAAAATATAGAATTTTGCCAATTTCTAACATACCTTGATCTGTAGGTAAGGCTTTATTGTACTGTTTACATTGGTAATTATCCCAATTACCTTCGTGCTTTAACTCGGTATAGAAACCAACCACGTCTCTTCCCATATCTCCAGCACCTGCAAAGCGTTTGACCAAATGATACTTTGATTTTTGTTGTTCCGCCCATTCTCGGACTAACTTCTCTAACTCAACATCATTTAAAGCTAGAATGTGCCTTTCATAATCAATCATTAGTTCCTTTAACCTTACAATTTTCCATTTTGAAATCAATTCAAGTCATTTTTATTTATATTACATTAGCTATATTAATGATCAACTGATTTAACATGCATAAAATGTAAGTAGTACAATTATTTACAGAACTCCAAGTAAAAGCATCTCTGCCATTCTGACAGTCGACTAACTAAAGCCTAAAAAATTGATAGTGGAGTATTTTGAGTTGAGCTAAAACCTGTTCTGAGGTGTTCTTGGCTTTTCAATGAGCGCTGCTTTATTTCTTGTATAGACTTTAGCTTAAACTATTTTTATCCGGCTCTTTCTGAGCTGATTATGTCCACAATCATAACTTTGTTATTAACGACGATAAACAACGCGTATAAATTTACCCACCACATTATCGTTAGGTAATTGACCCCAGCTCCGACTGTCGCTACTTTGATTTATGTTATCGCCAACTACAAAAAAAGCGTTGGGTTTAATTAGTTGTTCTGCCATATACTGCTGGTCGAGTTTACTTTTTAATGGCTGACTGTTTAATAAAAGTTGGTGGTCATGAATAGCTATGCGATCGCCACCCTTAGCAATAATACGCTTGATGTAAAACGGTAAATCCGTTTTGCGGTTACTTAGGGCTTGATTACTTTGTTTAGGTTGATTAAAAATAATAATGTCTTGGTGAAAAAAACGGTTTAACGTTGAAGGCCGTGTATCGGCGAGTATAATATCGCCCACTTGTAGGGCAGGAAACATTGACTTACTAGGGATTTGGTATACCTGCCAACCTAGCAAAACTGATTTATTTAACAATAACATCAGTAGTTAAGCGATATAAAATAAAGTGAATAAAAATTGAATAAACCGAAAGGTAATTGGCTTGAATGCATGTTCTGCATCGCTATTTATTTTTTTACATTTTTAACGCTAAAACCTGAACGAGTCAAAAGTAGATGCAAGCTACTTAATAAGGCAACGAACAAATACGCAATGAGTAAATAATAGCACTATTTAATAAGCCACCCATAATAACTTTTTTGAATGATTTATAAGCCTTGTTAGGGGGCTGTCAGCTTAGACATTAATGTTTTTGCGGCATTAATTAACTTGTCAGTTTCTAAAGATAAAGGATTACTATACTCATCTATCCTCTCTAAATGCTCTAATGGTATTTTATTAGTGTCGCTCTTTGTTTTTAATAACTTCGCTTCTTTTAAAAAACACTCATATTCGATAAATGCTGACGACAATGTCAAAACATTATATTCGAGTTCTTCGAAATACATTGCCGTCAGCGCTTTAATTTTTGATAAAGGTGGCTGCTCTAATACATATTCTTTACCTTGAAAGTAGTAAGCGTTTTGTTTTTTTACCCATATATCAATTTCAAAACATTCTGTTACCAATAACTCCAATTTAGATCGTTTTTCTAATAGCCTACTGCTCTTTGAGTTCAATTTATGAAGATATACATTACCAACAACAGCACCGAGCAAACCTATTAAGGCTCCACTGATAACAGGAATAATAGTGACAATAGCTTTAAACAACTCTGCCTTTTGTGATATCTCCAAATTAAAGTCCCCTAACGCACTATCAATGTCTTTCCAGACAAAATTAAAAATCCAAAACAACAACATATAGCTAAATAGTATTTTTTGTACATGTTTTGTAGCGTATATGTAGCACCGAGTCATGGGATAATATCTTGACTTAAAACCCTATGATTTTTTTATAATCTTTGGTATATAACAGGTTCACATAATATTATATTCAATCAAAAATTTTCGGGGATGCCTCTTTTTTTGTCTGCTGATTAACTTTTAAATTAGGGGAGTATGAAGTTGTTTTCATTTTACATTCCTGAAAAATAATTTTACCAAGTGACTCATGCCTAGAGTGTATATATGTATTTTCAAAAGAACAACGTTTGAAAATAGACGCATATACAGTTCCCCTTTGAAAACGAAGCCTTTCAATATCATCGAATTTACACGTTAAGAAAAAAGTGTTAACAAGGTTAAGTGCACTTTCTTTTACGCGAGTAAAATTACATCTTATAAATGCAGCAGATCTGAGATGACATCCCTGTATATTTGAATCACTGAAGTCGCAGTCGAAGTACTCGGCACCGTTAAAGTCAATCCCCTTCAAGTTCTGAAAAACATAACATTCATTTTTCAGGCGCTGAGAAGCAAATAAGCTCCGGATATTTATAAATGATGATTTTTGAAATAATGAAACAAACTCACTATTAAAAAGTTTTACACGTACCTGTTCATCAAGAATAGGAAACCAACGAGAAACAAGCTGTAAATAATTAAAAGTAGTCAATGCTAAGGTTCTTTGCTGAATAAAAGCATTGGTAGAAGTTATATTAATTTCAAATTGTGCTAACCTGTACCAAATATCACGAGCATTTTCTGCATATTCATCTAGCCTTTCCTTTCTCAAATGAATCCATTGAAATAAGAATTCAGAGTGATCTTCTTTAGTTATAGCTTTCTGTCCAAATAATGAGATAAGTTCGGGATCTATCTTTTCAGGTTTTCTCTTATTGTAATCGTCAAATAATAGGAGTGAAGCATCTACTATTCCGACGACAAATAAAAAGTCTTTAATACTCTTATGAATAAAAGAAAAAGCTTTTTCTTCAACTCCTTGAAAGAAGAAGCTAATACGAAGTTGTGAGCACAGTTTCTCTAGAGAATTATTATCCATATTATCAATAATATCGATATTGAATATATTTTTACTATTTTCTTTCAAAGCCTTAACTAGAGTCGTAATTTTTATAGTTTCTTCGCCGAGCCGTGACATTTCAAAAGCAATAGCTTGTAATAATTTAAAATAGTCATCAAAGCATAAATTATTTTTCCAACTTTCTACCCTAGCACTTTTATGCCAGCGTTTTTCATATGACCATTTTATTATTATTCGGTATATTTCAGCCCTATTTATTTGTTGGCCACCATACTCTTCAATCAACTGTTTCCCATCTGCATCTGTTAGCATTATTGAACTAATTGTCAGTAAAATAGGTTGGCTTACTAATTCAGTAAGGTTAAATCTACGGAACTTTTGTAAAGTTAACTGTGAGTTACCTTTCAATTCTTTTTGAATATTAAATGAATCCAACCAAATTTGTTGTTTATCACTATCAAAGTCACAAATATCAATAATAGTGTGAGTTTGATTAAAGCATGATTGTATTTGTCCTACGTATTGAGAGCGTCCAGTTAAAATAAGGTTAAGCCTACTATCTTGTTTTTTATTTATATCCAAGGATAAGTCAAACAGGCTAGTAATAAAGTCTCTTAAAAACTGATCACTTGAGCCATCTGTTGCTTGGCGCTCATCTAGTCCATCCATAATCAAAACTACTTTTTTCCCATGAAAAAAAGTAGTGTCATTTATAAATGAAGCTCTTTGATGAAGAATGTCTATTATGGGTCTATTGAGATTTCCTAGGTACTTGAACTCAAATAATAGAACAATTGGTGGCTCTTTTGTATCTTGGTACAACCCGACAATTGTTCTTGCTAGCATTTTTACACTGGAAGTTTTTCCATGCCCTGGCTGACCCTGAATAACTATAGGTTGAACATTTGATTCTATACTATTTACAGCTGTTTCGATCAAACACTCTGAGTTATTCTCTTTTTGTTCTACTTCATCTTTGGTAGGTATTACTACTATTTGACTTACACAGTTTGGTGAAACATAGCTTCTATGGAGTGTAAGTTGATGTTCTATAGCTAGAGGCTCATGCTCCACCTCATAAATCAACTCATTTGTATGCTGTATTATTTTAGCTTCAATAGGAGTTTCCTGCTTTAATTTATCGATATACAGGCATGCATTTTTATAATTGTCTCTTTCTAAACGAACTAATTCTTCAAATTCAGTAGAGAAATCTTGTCTTAACTCGCTAATCCAATTGTCATCGAGTGAAAAGTCATTTTTATCTAACTTTTTCCGTTTCAATTCATTTAATAAAATGTGAAATAAGCGGTGATGTGTAGGAAAACTAGGGTCAATTTGATGTTCTACGAATAAACCTTCATATGATGTTTTTTGAGCGCTTATATAACCTTTAGAATCTTTGCATTGATTAAAGGCATGAATAAACATTGAAACTAACTCTGATGCAGTGTCAGTTGTTTCACTTTTTAACCCCTTAGCTAAAGTTTTTGCAATACTTCCTAATTTAAGATCTAAGAAGTCCACAGCTAAAGAAGTATACCAAACGGGATCAGTGAAGTTAGGATTTACCGTTCTTTTCTCTAATTTTGCAGCCATAAAATACATCCCTGTTATTACTTATAAGTTTATAGACTGTATAACAATCATTATCACAAATAAAGAATTAAACCTATTATTCAACGATTTATCATACGCAATATTTAATAAGCCACCCATAATAACTTTGTACAATATCCAAACATTGAAAGGGCAACTTACTGCTCCCCTAACTAGCATCTTTAGTAAGTAAATATGGGGTTATGTTATCTATCTTTATACATTGTTCGTCATTAGGTGAATTTCAGACAAGTTTTGACTGTTATCCCAGGATAACTATGCTTGTAGTAATGTGAATAAAATTTTTAAGCGCTATTCAAACAGGCTTGGGCATTGGTTATACCATGCGCTCTTTTTAAGCCGATATGTTCAGTAAATTCACATAAATGTTCTGCGGTACCTACCGCGCCAGCGAATATCAAAAACTCCAAATTAAGCTGAGTTCAGGTTTTTAGTTTTAGTTTTGAATTTTTTTAGGAAGAAATAATTATTACAATTGTTTTAACAGAAAGTAGAAACCTAACATAAAGTAATCTGATTTGATTACCTTATGTTAGGTTATTTTTTACATGGCATAACCTAAAAGCAACTAAATAGAGTAGCTACTTTTAGAGCTAACTTGGTTGATATTGCTGATAGTACGCTTCAAATTCTTGTACGCTCAAGGGTTTAGAAAAGTGAAACCCTTGTATGATATCCGCTTGATAGTCTTGGCATTTATTCAACTGGTGAATATCTTCAACTCCTTCGATCACTACAGTAAGCTCCATAGATTTACCTAAGTTAATCAATCCTTTGAGTAATCTACAATCTACATCACTGTTTGGAACATCAGTAAGGAATGAACGGTCAACTTTCAATGTTTGCACTTTTAAATGTTTTAGATAACTTAATGATGAATACCCGGTGCCAAAGTCATCAATCGACATGTTAACCCCCATCGATTTTAATTGAGATATAACATTAACAGCCTTAGTAAAGTCTTGAACTAGTTCACTTTCAACTATTTCTAAATCAATGAAGCTCGGGTCTATTTTAATTTCCTCTAAAACCTTTTTAGTATTATCTAAAAATTTATCGCTTTTCAAATGCCGTGCAGAAATATTAATGGCAATTTTAAAGTCATCATTTTTGATAAATTCATTTTTCCACGTCAGCCTTTGCTGGCAGGCTTTTATCATTACAATTTGATCAATTTCAACAATAAGACCGGTTTCTTCGGCGATATCTAGAAATTCGTGTGGCCCTAATAAACCTCTAACCGGGTGTTGCCATCTTACTAATGCTTCAGCACCAATAAGCTTCATACTTTTAGCACATATTTGCGGTTGATAAAAAACCACCAACTCATCTTCTTCAATAGCTTGTCGTAACTCAGACGCGACGGACATTCGACGTTCAGAAATCTCTTGTAAAGTATTATTAAAATAATGAAAACGATTTCGGCCATCTGATTTGGCCCTGTACATAGCTAAATCAGCTTTTTTTAGTACATCATTTAACTCATCCATTTTAAGAGTAAAGTCAGCGATACCAATGCTGCATTCAATAGTGACGCTAAAATCGTCAAATTGTAATGGTTTTTTCAATACGGAGAATATGCGCTCAGCAACAACATATGAATAATCTTTGTCATCACAATTAATGGCTATAGCAAACTCATCACCACCTAAACGGCAGAGGAAGTCTTCTTCTCGACATACTTTTGCCAACAGTTTAGCGACCGCAATTAATACTTTGTCACCTTGATCGTGCCCATAAGTATCATTGATCCATTTAAAATTATCTAAATCAAGAATCATCAAACTCAAGCCCATATTGAGCCTATTTCGAAATGCGTTAGATTGCGTTATTCTAGACTCAAAGGCATAGCGGTTTAAAAGCCCAGTTAATTGATCATATTCTGCAAGGTCACGAATTTTTAATCGATCTTGATCTAACCTTACTTCATTCTGATGACGTAATTTAGAATGTGTTATCGCTTTAAGTAAATGTACTTGGCTTATTTCTTTTTTTAATAAGAAATCTTGAGCTCCTAACTCTAAGCAGCGTTGAGCTAAAGTTTCATCCTCTGAACCAGATAGAAATATGATGGCAGTTTTACCAATGCCTTTTATATTAACATGTTGTAAAACTTCCAGACCTGATAAGTCGGGCATATTGTAGTCTAACAAAACCAAATCAAACTCAGTTGATTCCATTTCATTAATAGCCTGGTGACCCGTAACAGCGATTGTTATTTGTATATCTAAATTAGACTTTTTTAACAATCGTTGTGTTGCCATACGATCAACCATATCATCGTCGACGAGTAATATTTTCAATGTCACACCTTATTTTTTAATTTCTGGAAATTCAATCGCTCGCCAATATGACGTTAATAGATCGATGAGTTTTTGAAAACTCGAATCTAATTCTGATTTGACTAAATAACCCGCAATGTTTTTTGTATAAGCCGATAGTTTATCTTCATCAGATTTAGATGTCGTTAGTACAAAAACAATGGTCGTTTGTAGCTCTTTATCTGCTCTTATTTCTTGTAAAAACTCAAAACCGTTCATTTTAGGCATGTTTAAATCTAATAATACGATCAAAGGTTTACCTGACAATTCACCGCGTAAAGCTTCCAATGCTTCAACCCCATTGGTTGCGCTCTCTACTGGGTTTAATATTCCTTGCTTTTTAAAAGCTCTTTTTATGCCTGTAACGTCTATTTCATCATCATCCACAATCAATATTGTTACATTTTTATAGTCCTCAGCCATAAACTTACTCCATTTATTCTGATGCGGTTGAAAGTAACAGATTTAAATGATGCTCCTTCGGCCATTCAAACTTAACCGTTAAACCTTCACCTACATTACTTTCAAACGTTAATTTACCGTCAAATTTATCGATGATTTTTTTAATGATAGCTAAGCCCATACCACTCCCCTCAACTTCATCTTTTGCTTTTAATGTACTAAAAATATTAGTCATTTTTGCAAAATCTTCAGGGGCAACGCCTGGGCCATCATCTTTAACAGTAAACTCATAAAAGTCGTCTGCTTCATTAACTGTGATCCAAATATTACCGTCGTCTTTCACATTATGTTTGATCGCATTATCTAATAAGTTTCTAATTACCAAGATTAAAGGCGCTTTTACTGTTTTAAATTCTTTTATATTGTCTTCAACATGCAAATTCATTTTTGCCGTGGTATTTAACAGCTCAAACAAATCAAAGCAGAGTGTTTTAACATCAACGGATTTCATATCTCCTGAGATATGACCTGCTTTGGAATATGCCAGTAAATCATCTAATAAATGTTCCATTCTCGAAATTCTAGACTTCATTAAACTGAAATGTTCAAGACAATCATCAGGCAAGGTAATACCTTTTTCTTCTAAGTCTTCTTCAATCCAGCAGGCAAGTTGTCTTATCCCACGTAATGGTGATTTTAAATCGTGCGATGAAGCGTTAGCGTAAGCCTCAAGTTCAATATTTAAGTTATTCAGTCTTTTTGATTCAACAGCTAGTATACGTGCTTTTTCTTGTAACTTGTTTTCAGCAGCTATGCGTTTATCAACTTCAATTTTTAGCTTTTCTACAGTTGGTATTTTTTGCAATGAAGGGACTAACTTCCATAACATTAACGCCGTTGCAACTGAAACAACCGCCGTTATAGCTTTAATACCACCACTTAACCAGTAAGTGCCGTTCCACACGTTCCAAACTGCCAGTAAGTGCGTTATACCGCACAATAAAACGAAAGCACCAAATAACGCCATGACCTTAGAAAAAATTAAATCTTTACGAATATGCAGAATATAAACTAGGGTGATCGGGATACTAATATAAGAAAGAAATATAAAGGCATCTGATATAACATGCAGCCACAGTAGCTCTGGACGCCACATATAGCACATACCATGAGGCATAAATTCATTCGAAAACAATGTTTCTAACATAATTATTTACTTTCCAAATAGTTGTCTACCTACTAATTTATAATAGGAATTGGATAAAATGCAATTTTTTAAGTAACTTAGCTGCATTTATTTTCCGCATTCAAGTGCTTGTTTTATTCATAATAATCAAATTAAAGTGAATGGCTACTTTCGATAAATTAGGCTTATCGATTATAACAAGCTCCAGTAGCCAAATAGTCTGTTAATACTAATAAGTTAAACTTACTAGTCGCGATAATTTGACTAGGCTCACTTGGTCTTTTACTCTTAGTAGATAAAAACTCCCTTTATGGATAACTAAGTGAATTTATCACAATTTGATGCTGCTGCTTTATTAGAAAATCTCCACACTGGCGTAGTTGTTCATAATAGCGATACCCAAATAACTTATTTGAATACCAAAGCACTTGAATTGTTACGTTTAACAAGAAACCAAGCACTGGGTAAAGACGCTTTTGATCCGAATTGGCAATTTCTTGATAAGTACAGCCAACAACTTAAAATCGAAAACTATCCAGTTAATCGAGTAATTCAAACACAAAAGCCAGTTACCAATTTAGAAGTTGGAATATTAGACAGCTCTACTGAAAAAACCACGTGGGTATTGTGTAATGCCTATCCTGAATTTGATGAAAATAAAAAAATCCTACAAGTAGTCGTCAGTTTTGTTGATATAACGCATCAGAAGAAAGCTATTCCATTTGAAGATATAGTAGAGCTCGCCAATGACGTTATCGTTGTAACTGAAGCGAGTCCAATAAGCGAGATTGGCCCCAAAATAGTTTATGTTAATAAGGCCTTTACTGCTTTAACAGGTTATACAAAAGCAGAGGTTTTAGGCAAAACTCCACGCATTTTACAAGGTCCGAATACCAGTGCGGAAACTACCTATAAAATTCGCACCGCTTTGTCTCAAAAACTACCGGTCAAAGCTGAAATACTTAACTATTCTAAAACCGGCCGAGAATATTGGTTAGACATGAATATAGTGCCATTAAAAAACGAGTTTGGTGATGTATTTTATTTTGCTGCCGTTGAGCGAGACGTTACAGAACAGATTGAACGCGAGCAGTTATTAAAAGAACTGAGTGTCAGAGATCCATTAACCTCATTATTGAACAGAAGAGGCTTTTTCGAAGCAGCACAGGCTTCACTTAGTTACTCAAAACGAAACAATAAGCCGATAACACTAGCAATGCTTGATATTGACCACTTTAAACGGGTCAATGATAAATATGGTCATTATATGGGGGATTTAGTATTACAAAATCTTGCAAACTTGATGACTGAATATTTTAGAGACAGCGACATAATAGGTCGACTAGGCGGTGAAGAGTTTTGTATTTTACTCAATGATTCAACATTACATTATGCGCGAGAAAAGCTCGAAGCCTTCATGGATAAAATTAAAAGCACCGTCATCACAAATGAAGCGAAAGAGTCTGGTCGTAATAAAATTCTTTTTGAATCAACATAATAAATATTTCCTAATTTCATTTTCATTTTCATTGTAGCCCTCTTGGTTTTTTCGTTATAACCAAGAGGGCTACAATAAATTAACCACCTTTAGGCAAAAAAAAGTTCTTACCTAAGTAAGAACTTTTTACGTATTAAAACTATTAAATAGTTTTGTTTAAGCTTATTTCTAACTATTTAAGTGATTAAAACTTATAGCTAGCTTTTACGTAAACAAAACGGCCTTGGCTGTTATGAGTGCTATTCGCAAAGCCCATAAAGTCATGGTACGCAAACGGCGGTTCTTCGTTAAACAAGTTAGTAGCACCAAAGCTTAACGTAGTATTTTCTATGCCGATATAGTTGACAGTTGTATCCACTGTAGTCCATGAATCAACATCGTTCATACCTTCAGTAGCAACTGAGGCATCTTGTTCAAATGCGCCAATATAGTTAACTGCCATACTAGCATTCCAGTCACCATTGACCCATACCGTGTTAAATGTCCAGCGTACTTCTGGTTGCTCAAAGTCACCTTCTTGGGTGTCAATGCGCATACTACCATCAGCATTCGGACGGGCATCTTCATATGATAAAACGTAGTTAACTACATATGAAAACTTAAAGTTGCCCATATCAGTTTCTAAACCATAGTTAGCTTCGATATCTAAGCCTGAAGTAGTGACATTACCAATATTTTCAAATTGATCAAAAATACGTACCACTTCACCTGGATCGCCAGGAGTAGCTGATGGTAGACGTTCAACTACGCTTGGATCATTACCTAAAGTACTAAACTTAAACTGAGTATCTTTAGTAATAACATTTTCGATATCATAGTTATAATAATCAATTGAGAAATCTAAGTTATCTGCAATTTCATAAATAACACCAAAGTTATAACTCTTAGACTCTTCAGGACCTAAGTCATCATTACCAGATAATACAGCTGTGTATTCTTGTGGATCACAAGCTTTGTTAACATTACCAACAGCAGCACAACGAACAGTATCAACAAGGTTAGGTGACTCATCTGTGTTACCTAAGCCAATTTGATGTAACGATGGTGCTCTAAATGCTGTACCGTATGAACCACGTACTGATAGCGCATCAGTTGGCTGCCAAATAAATGCCACTTTAGGGTCAGTTGTAGTGCCAAAGTCACTGTAATCTTCAAATCTTGCAGCTACTTGTACTTCTAACGTATCAAGTACTGGAATAGCCAATTCAGCAAAGATAGCGGTATTGTCACGAGAACCATTGGCTTGAGTTGCCTCAGTACCAAATACTTCACCACGTAAAAATTGGTCATCTGGGTTATCGCTAATACTTTCTTGGCGATATTCAACACCGACCGCTAAACCAAGGTCGCCATGACTCATTTCCATTAATGAACCACTGATTTTACCGTCAAATGATTTACTGGTTGATTTACCAATTCGCGTAGTCGTCGTTTCAATAAAGTCTAACGCTTCTTGTGAGTTACTAGATGGTTCAAACGGGTTCCATAAACCACTGTCTATCGCTTCTTGGGTTCTACGAGAATTAGGGAAACCATTAACACCACGCTCTGTTGATGAGCTTTTAATGTAGTTATAAGCTACTTCCCAGCTCCAATCATTTATCTCACCTTTCAAGCCAATAATTGCACGGTAGTAGTCAGACGTTACACGTTTTTCACGATCTCCGATATCTACCATACGACGGCGCATAGTTAAATCTTGTTGGTAAAACTCATGGGTAGGCATATCTGCAAATGGGTGGTTTACATTATCGCCATCCATAAATAGCTCATTAAAACTTGGGCTACCAGCACCACGAATAGTGGTTTTTGAATGTTGTCCGTTTAACTCAGCAAAACCGCGTAAGTTATCGTTAATTTCATATTTACCCATATAAATAAAGCTTGCACGTTCAGTTGCAGGAACTGAAGTCATCATTGGCGCATAGTCGTAACGACATAAGCTATAGCCGGTTAAGTTACCATCTTTATCTCTATCTTGAGTAATATCAGCGGTTGGACAGGTATCATTGCCCCAGATGTCAGCTAAACGATGACCTCGTAATTCTTCATCTGCTAAGGCGATAGTGCCAGGGAAACCTGATGAACTTCTAAAGTCGGTAGCAAATGGGTCATTAGGACGCAAAGCGGCTTGGTTTGCTGATCTAGAATAGTCGCGATCAGCATACAAAATTTCTTCACGATCAAAATAATCTAAAGCAAAAGTATGGCTGCTTTTTTCCGTTGAGTTACCCCAAACTAAGCTAATATTTTTTTCTTTACCGCCACCATCAGCAGTATCGCCGATTTTAGCTGATAATTCCGCACCTTCAATATCATCTCGTAAAACAATATTAATAACACCAGCAACAGCATCTGAACCATAAGTAGCTGATGCGCCATCTTTTAAAATATCGACGCGTTTAATTGCCGCTAATGGAATGTTGTTAATATCAACAAATGCAGTATCAATGTTATTAGCAAATGGAGAAACAGATACGCGTCGGCCGTTAACTAAGATTAACGTCGAGTCAGCACCTAAGCCACGTAAAGAAACACTTGAACCACCATTACTGGTGTTATCACTACTGTTACCTTGTGTTGAGAAGGTCCCTTGACCTGCCATAGGTAGCTTAGTAAATAGTCCAATTAAATCTGTTACACCTGTGTTAGCAATGTCTTCTGCGCTAAGAGATGTTAAAGGCGAAGGACCTTCCATATCCGTTCTTTTGATGTGCGAGCCTGTTACTTCAATTCTCTCAACTTTCTCGGTATCTGCAGCGTTGGCAGTAAAACTTTGAGAAGTAAAAAGAGCGGCGGTTATACTCAAGGCGAGTGCATGTTTTCGATTGTTTGAGACTTTCATTTTAAATTCCTTGTATGCTTTTATAGTTGTTTTTAAATGTTTATTAAATAAATACCAATACAACACTGGTTAACTAAAACAAATCAGCAACTTTTTATAGCAAAAAAAATTTAGCTTTGATAGGCATCTTAAATATGACTCGCATCTTAATTGTAAACTTTTGTTAACTAAGTTAAATTTTATTACGAAATGTTTCGGATAATAGCAGTTGGACATTGTAAACTCGAGGTAAACACAAAGTAAATCTCGCTTAGTTTACATTAACAAATTACGACAAATACGCCCCGATTGATGAGAGTTTTTGGACTATAAAAAAGATAATTAACAATTAAAAATCATATGATTAAAAAACAAAAAGGAGCAATAATGCTCCTTTTTCAATTTTCAATAAAAAATATATTACTGAGCATTTCGCCGCGTACGTGATATCAACCTGAATAGAGTAGCTATGATAGCAAGTGTTGCTACGATAGTTGCACCGCTGGGTAGATCCAAACTTGCAGATAACATCAAGCCAAATAAGTATCCGACTAATCCAACGCCATAAGCCCAAAACAAAGCTTTATTACTTTTTAGCTTATTTATGGCAAGTGCTGGTAAAATTAAGGTACTAAAAACAAGGTAAACCCCAACTAACTCAACAGATAACGTAATGACTAGCGCAAAAAGCAAGTAAAAATAAGTACCATTAAGCACTTTAGGCTTAGTAAATATCAGCGCAAGAATAGCGCTATAAGCGACAGCCGGTAACAATAACTGTTGCCAACTTACCCATAGAATTTGTCCTGACATTAGCTGTTTCAGTAACTCAGCACCATGAGGGTCATTCGACAATAACAACATGGCGCTGACGGCAGATAAAACATAAAAGCAACCGATCATGGCTTCTAGTTCATCTTTCATAAACTTAGCGAGCCAAGCGATAATACCTGCACCTGCTAAAGCAAATAATGCCGGCATCCATACATAGGCGTAGGCAAGCTCGGAAAGATCATGATCCATACGCACCACAATGGCACCTAAAGCTGCAACTTGTGCAATGGCTAAATCTATAAAAATAATCCCGCGTTTTAAGACTTGCCTACCTAAAACTACATGGGTTGATAACACTAAAATACCGGCAGCAAATGCTGGCAGCAGAATACTCAGTAACTCATAGTCCATGATGAAATCCTATTAACACTTGGGTTAATCTTTACGCATCGACACTTGCGTTAGCAATGCTAATACACTGTCATACAAGCTGAATAAATCATGACTCTGCTCATTTCCACCTACTGAAAGTGGTAACACCACAACAGGTAGATTGGCTTTTTCTGCTAACCAATTAGCGCCACGCTCACTTTGATATGACGCCACTACTATTGCAGTAACATTATCATTTTTGGCTTGTTTTAATAAACTAGCAAGGTGAGAGCTTGTCGGTGGTAAACCTGGTTTAGGCTCTAGGTCTGCAACTTGTTCAATACCCGTAAAGTCGAATAGATAGCGAAAACTTGAGTGATAAGCGATTACTTTCATACCGTTAAGTTGATTTGCTGATTGTTGCCATTTTTTCATGGCTAATATCCAACGTTTTTCAAAATCATCAAGTCGCTGAATATAAGTCTGAGCTTGCTCTTCATCAAGCTGAATCAACTTTTGTGTTAGCGCTTGAGCTAATGTCAAAATACGTTGCGGGGAAAAGTGTACATGCGGATTACCCAAGCTATGTACATCACCCATACTGCGATCTGCATTGCTGTCCTGATCTAAGGTTTGCACATGTTCTGCGGCAAAAAACAGTCCTTCATCCGTACTACGGACTCGGGCATTAGCAGCTTTCATTTGTAACATAGGTAACCAACCTACTTCTAATTCTGCTCCAGCACAAATCACTAAATCTGCTTGGCGCATTTTTGCGATCAAACTAGGCCTAGCTTGTACTTGATGTGGATCTTGCATTGCAGTGGTTGCTGAATAAATTCGAGCATCTGGCGCGATTTCTTTTGCTAACGCCGCGTACTCAGGCTCACAAGCAAAAATATTTAGTTGTGCAAATGCGTTATGACTCAACGATAGTAATACAACGCTTAGGACAGATTTAAAATTGATGCGCATTGTGAGCTCCTAATGTCATAACATATTGCAAACTAATAACATTGTCAGCATGAGCTTGTTCAAAACCTTCGCTACTTTGATGACTCACCTCTAATCGTACTGTTGAAAAATGACTGTTATGCCAGGCAACACTGAACTCAGTTTCTTTTAATTTTTGCAGTTCAAAGTGTTCTTCATCTAGTGCGTAGCTATTAAGCTTTCCATAACGAAGGCCCGCTGACCAACTTGGTGAAAACTGATAAACTCCACTGATATACCAAGCGTTATGCCTGTCTTCAGCTTTAGCTTCTGCTTCATGATCTTCGTCTATTAAATGTTCTCCATCAAATTCATCAGCCATAAAATCACTGACACTAAAATATTCAGCACTTAGCGTTAAATGCTGATATTTATAGTTACCGTTAGGCGCCCATTTAAAAACAAAGTCAGCGATAAAGGTATTTTTACCTGTGTATGCTGCTGAATGCGCTTCATCATGTTCGTCTTCATGCACTTCTTCGCTATGATCTTGATGAATTAACTGGCCATTTTCATTACGTAAATAGCTCAGGCCTAGTTGCCATGAACTTTCTATACTGACGTCACCACCTATTTTAGTGAATGCAGTATAAACACCAGTACTGTCGTATTCTCGCTCACCTAACTCATCCTCAGCTCTGATACTTTTACCAGTAAAAACTTCAGCGCCTAAAGTCCAATAAAGGTCTGTTGGTGCAATATAACTTACTCGAATGCCGTCATCGAAATAATGACCACCTAAAAATGCTCGATATGCACTAGGTCGACTAGTAAAAGCATCAGAATGAAGATGCTGATTATTTAAATATCCAATATCTGATAGAAAGCGACCGGCACGCAAGGTAAAACCATTAGGTAATGCCATCGTTTGAATAAAAGCTTCTTCTACATTAACTTCGCTTTCACCTTCGTGCATTTCAAACACTGTGGTGAGTTTGCCAAAAAACATGTCGTCAATACTGGCGCTAAACGCTAATTCGGTTTCACCTAAACCAAAACCTTCTACTCTTTCAGTCATCAAACGTTCTTCATTTTGATAATAACCATCTAAAGCGATGCTCACTGTTGGATTAGATAAAGTAGGGACTTGCGCTTGTGAAAGTGAAGGAATAAAAGCCAACATAGCGAAAGCTACACATACTTTGTTAGCTATGTGCATAGGAAAAAATTTAAAATTGTTCATTTGAAAATCTCTAAAATAAATTACATACAACCGCACAACCATTTGCTAACAAGCAAATCAGAAAAGTGCAGTAAAAATTGTTAAATAATAAGTTTTAAAGAAAAATAGGGGGTGCGCGACTTAAGTAAACAACATTATGCTCAAGCGTTAATGTTGGTTGGGCTTTAGGTAAAAGCGTAGATTGTTGTAGATTACATTCTAGAACGGCGTCTTGCTGCGGTAGCGCTTGATCAAGTTGATGCTGGTGGAAACACAAAGTACAGTGTGTTTTAGCACCTTCATCGATATGGGCAACACTATGTGCAGAAGCAGCCACAGACAATATAAGCAATATAGCACTGAGCCATACTGCGATAAGTCGCCTGTTAGTTACTGAAAAGACCATGTTTGCTATCCGATGAATATTCTAAACCGATGTCATTTTACGCAAGTTACTAGTTATCATGCAAGCAGATCAAAAGCTGTTTACCACAGTTAACGGTATTTCTACCGCAAATGTCTGAAATTTACAGGTTCTTTTCTTAAATGCAATTGGCTTAGTGCATTAAGTATTACTATCAGCACAATGTGAGAACCTTATTTATTTTGCGCTGAAACTAATTCATAAGCGGCCTGTATATCTTGAGCTTTTTGTTTCGCTATTTCCATCATTTCAGGCGGTAAGCCCTTCGCGACCAATTTATCTGGGTGATGTTGAGACATTAATTTACGATAAGCTTTTTTAATTTCACTGGCTGAATTTTGCTCTGACACACCTAACACTTTATAAGCATTCTCAAGCTGTTTTCCTGCTTGAGCGAAACTATGACTGCCACTGGTTTTGCCCTGTTGATGAAAACTAGCTCCCGCAATAATCATTTCTAATAATTTGTCTAATTCTCTAGCTGAGTAGCCTAAACCATTAGCAATTTGGTGTAATGCTTCACGTTCATCTTGGTCTAAACTACCATCAGCAAAAGCGACTTGAATTTGAATTTCAAGAAACAATAACAATAAGTCTTGGCGGTTTCCCACGATAGATTTTAAAGTGGCTAATCGCTCTTGCAGCGGGAATCCTGTGGTTTTTCCATCTCTGAAGGCTTCTTGGGCCTGTTGGCGTAATGCCCCTTTTAATCCGAGCTTATCCATATAAGCGGTGGCAAACGCAATTTCATGTTGCGTTACTTGACCATTAGCCTTGGCAATATAGCCCATAACAGAGAAGGTACTATAAAAAAATGCGGCTTGGCGATCGGTATCGCTTTTAGAGCCGCCTAACGAATTGAAATCAAGTCCAATACCTTTATCAAAGCGATGGCCAATCCATGCGCCTATTAACGCACCAATAATATGCTTACTCAGCATAAAACCAAATAAAAAACCTAAAACCTTACCCCAAATTCGCATTGTAAACTCGATAATTAATTAACTAAAAATTGTTTAAACTGTATTTAGCTTAGCTAAACGTTCTGGTGTGCCAACATCGGTCCATGCCGTTTTCATTACACTTGCCGATACTTTGCCCATGTCGGCCGCCGCTCTTAGCATGGGAGCTAATGGCTGAATTGCATGAGGTTGAGCTGTCTGATTAATATTTTGTGCTGTGTATTGCTGAAAAAAGCGCGCACGATATAACGCAATGCCACTAAAAGTATAGGTATTTTTTCTCTCTTTGGTTGGATTGAATAACATACCTTTACTGATTGCAAAATCACCGTTTATATTATGCTCTGGATTTTCAACAAGCATTAAATGAGCATCACAATCTGTACTTAATATAGGTAAATCTTGGCAATTAAAATCACTAAAAACATCACCATTGATTACCACAAAAACATCATCTTCATGCTCAACTAACATGGGTAATGCTTTAATAATTCCCCCTGCCGTTTCAAGTGCTACGGGTTCTTCACTGTAGCTAATATTGGCAGAAAATTGTTTGCCGCACTTAAGGTAATCAACAAGTTGCTGACCTAGCCATGCATAATTTATCACAATATCTTTAATACCAGCGGCGACTAAATTTTTAACATGATATTCAATTAAAGGTATACCCTGCACTTTTAATAACGGTTTTGGACACTTATCCGTTAATGGTCTCATTCGCTCTCCGCGCCCTGCAGCTAAGATCATCGCTTTCATAGAAATTCCAAAATTTAATTAGTGCTTAGCTGTACTTTATGAAGTGCAGGTATAACGCGTTTAGAGACCAGCTCATGCAAAAAGCTAAGTTTATCATATTGGCCGCTCACATCTTTAATGTAGGACAAAGTAAGCGGAATATCGGTTAAGTAACCTGACTTATCATCTCTGTGATGCAAACGGGCGAATATACCACTAGCCTTTATATGGCGCTGTAAACCAGTTAAATCAAACCAATACTGCCATTTTTCAGCCGTTATATTTTCATTCGGTAAAAGAGTTTGTACTTGTTGACGATATCTTTCAACTAATGGCGTTATTAGTTCATTTGGCCAACGAACATAACAGTCTCTTAAAAGTGAAACAAGATCATAAGTAACAGGGCCATACACAGCATCTTGAAAATCAATAATGCCAAGTTTCTCATCTGGCAATAACATAATATTGCGGCTATGAAAGTCACGATGCATGAACACCTTAGGTTGAGCAGTTATAGCGGTTATTAGATAGTCAAAACATGCGTTTAATTCATCTTGCTCATTTATGTTCAAATTTATATTAAGGTGTTTTTCTAACAGCCACTCTTTAAATATATTAAGCTCGATGCGAATAAATTTTTCATCGTAATCAGGTAAATTTGCTAGCTGCGCTGGTTTGCATGTTAATGTTTTATTTAACTCACCAATGGCTAAGGTGTAATATTGCTGCATATTTTCTGGCGATAATTTGCTAGAAAGCAGCTTATCGCCGAAGTCACTTAAGCACAAAAAGCCTTGATCAAGATCTAACGCGATAATCTCAGGTACGGAAATATCAAGCGCTTGCATAATCTTTTGTACATCAACAAACGCTTGATTGTTAGAGTATTTTACAGGTGCATCAACGGCAATATAACTACGGCCTTGAAACTGAAAGCGAAAATAACGTCGAAACCCAGCATCGCCTGACATCGGTTCGATTGAAATTTCTTCTGCTGAAAACTGACTTGCTAGCCATTGTAATAATGCTTTAGTTCTTAAGTTGTCCAAGGAGCGATATCTCTTAAAAATAGTGATACTAATATAACTAATTAGCAGGCTAATGAAAATTGCTATATTATTTTTGACTTTAGCGGTAAAATGCAGCTCAGAATCTAGGCTTTGTAATTTTAAAGTTAATTATCCGGACCATAAATGCGCTTTCCCTTAAACAAAATTTTCCTTTATTGCCTGATATTAATCCCCTTTGGCAGCAAAGCGCAAAGTACTGATATTGATGAAAGCATGACTGAGTTATGCCCAATTCCCTTTTATCCTAATATTGCTGAAACCACAGGTGAAGTGAACAATGAAAGCTTCACCATTTTATCGTCAACTTCAAGCATTAAAAAAGGTCAATATGCCAACTTTACTGGCGGGGTTACTTTACTAAGCCAAGGCAAATCTATTGTTGCAGATGAGTTATCTGTTAATCGCGCCACAGCGACAGTAGCGGCAAATGGTGATATACATTTCCAAAATAATGGTATCGATATTTTTGCTGAATCGCTTAAAATCAATCAGCAGAATAAAACGACCTCGCTAAGTACAACGTCATATCAGTTAAATGGCACAGCGGGTCATGGTAGTGCTGAAGAAATTAACATTGACGGCAATGGCAAATCTTTGAGCTTTCTCGATTCTAGCTTTACTACGTGTTATGGGCCTGTCCCTGATTGGCAAATGCGCGCAAGCGAAATTACTATTTCTTCAGATTCAAATTCGCTTGAAGCTTATCATGCGCGATTTAGCCTTTTTGATGTGCCTATTTTATACATCCCTTATTTAACAATGCCAATCACTGATGAGCGAAAATCTGGTTTTTTATACCCTAAAATAAGCTCTTCAAAAAGTTCAGGTCTTGAAATAGAAGCGCCTTATTATGTTAATTTATCTGAAAATATGGACGCGACAATAACACCACGTTTTATGTCAGCGCGAGGCACACAATTAATCACTGAGTTTAGATATTTACAAGGCCTACAATCAGGTCAAATAGATATTGAGTATCTCAATAAAGATAAAAAGCTTACCAGTAACGACGATTCTCGCTATTTAGCTCGTCTTCAACATATAGGTACTTTTTCTCAACGTTTTAGAGCACATATTGACTACACGACCATCAGTGATGATAACTATCTAGTTGATTTAGGCAGTAGCCAATTTAACGCCAACGACGCATACCTCTATCAAATAGGTGAACTCGCCTATTTCGCCGAGAACTGGCAGGCGACGTTAAAAATGCAAGATTTTGAGCTTTTAGGTAATCATCAATCCAGCTACAAAACCTTACCGCAATTAGAAATACGTCGTCAGGATAACGTGGCTAATTTTGATGGGATTTTTGATATTTATTCTGAATTTTCAAGTTTTGATAGTGAAGATGAAACACAACCAACGGCTGAAAGGTATCATGTAGAAGCGGGTTTATTGTACCCTATGGTCACACCGGCTTGGTTTTTAAATTCTGAAGTTAAGTTACTTCAAACTAATTATCGGCAAAAAAATATTAGCAGCGATAGTCTATTAGAAAGAAATGTCAGTAGAACATTACCTAAAATTAGATTGCACGGTGGGGTAAATTTCGATCGTGACTTCGCTTTATTTAATAAAGATTACAATCAAACTCTTGAGCCACAATTACAATATTTGTATATACCACAGAAAAACCAAAACAATATTGGCATATATGACACAACCAACTTACAGGACGACTATAACGGTTTATTTCGCGATCGTCGTTTCAGTGGTATTGATAGAATAGCTCAAGCAAACCAAATTTCTTGGGGTGTCACCAGTCGCCTGTTAACTGAAGAAAACAATGAAGTGTTTCGTTTTAGTTTAGGGCGTATAGTTTATTTAAACGACAGTAGTATTGATGATACCGATCAAACCGTTTTAGTAGATAAATCTGCACTTGCCGCTGATGTATTTGTGCATTTAAGTCGCAACTGGCAATTTAGTTCTGATATTCAATATAACACTGATTCAGGTGTCACAAATAAAAGCCAAACTACGCTAGATTATTTATTTTCCAATAATCAGACAATTCAATTGAACCATCGATATGCTCGTGATGTCTCAGGAGAGTCATTAGAACAAATGTCATTAGCAACTAATGTTAAGATTGCTCAGCGTTGGCAACTTGTCGGTCGATTTACTCAAGATTTACAAGGTAAGCGCAGTATCGAAAGTTACGCCGGACTTGAATATAGTAGTTGCTGTTGGGGTATTCGTTTTACCTATCATCGCAATATTAATTCAAAAATTGACGAAGCGGGTAACTTAAACGAAAATCGTGATGCATTTGAAAGCAGTTTTAATATTCAATTTGTATATAATGGTATAAATAGCAAAAAATCTTCCAACAGTGTTGGAGATATGTTTAATTCAAGTATATTCGGCTATAAACGCCCTTACTTCCTCAATAACTAATTAAAAGAAATTTACGTTACATGAAAAATTCATTGAAATTATTACTTCTTAGCTCGGTGTTTATTTTAAGCTCATTTGGGCAAACTCAAGCAGTTGAAGTTGAGCTAGATCGCGTAGCCGCAGTTGTAAACAGTGGTGTTGTATTAGAATCCGAGGTAAAAGATTTAATTAAATCAATTACTTTACAAGCGAAAAAGAATAACCAAACATTACCGTCTGATCGCGCTTTACGCATTCAAGTAATGGAAAAGTTAATTAATGATTCGATTATTTTACAGCTAGGCGAGCGCATGGGTGTACAAATTAGTGATGCTCAACTTGATGAAACTTTAGCGAATATGGCAAGAGAAAATAACCAATCGCTGGAAGACTTCCGTCAATCATTGGTTTCTGATGGCCTTGATTATGAAAAATATCGTGAAAGTGTTCGTAACGAGTTGATCTCAGGTGAAGTAAGGCGCGCAAGTTTACGTCGTCGTATTTATATATCACCTCAAGAAGTCGGTAATTTATTAGCCGTAATGAAAGAACAAACCAACGCGGATATAGAATATCGTTTAGGCCACATCCTTATAGAATTTCCTAATAATCCAAAACAAGCTGATATTTCTGCCGCTAAATCCCGTGCTGAAAAAGTATTAGAGTTGCTTAATAGTGGCAGTGATTTCACTAATATAGCGATGACATCTTCTGGTGGCGGTAACGCTTTAGAAGGTGGTGACTTAGGTTGGAAAACAATTAATGAGATGCCAACCTTATTCTCTGAGTTAGTTGATGGCCAAGAAAAAGGCAGTATTTTTGGACCAATTCGTACGGGTTTAGGTTTTAGTATTGTTAAATTAGTTGATGTCCGTGGCCGCCAAACTATGGAAATTGAAGAAGTTAAAGCTAGTCATATCTTAATTGAGCCATCTATTATTCTCAGTGAAGCAAAAGCAGAAGCTATATTACAAGGTTTTCTTGAGCAACTTAATGCCGGTGAAGCTGATTTTGCTGAGCTTGCTAAAAAGCACTCCGATGGACCAACTGCAGTTAGAGGCGGTGATTTAGGCTGGGCTGAACCAACTAAATATGATCCTATCTTTGCAGAAGCTTTAGCAAGTTTAGATATTGATGAAATTCATAAACCATTCCGCTCATCATTTGGTTGGCATATAGCTAAATTAACTGGTCGTAGAACATTAGACGCCACTCAACAAATGAACGAAAACCGCGTATATCAACTGCTATACAACCGCAAGTTTGGTATGGAAGGAGCACGTTGGATAAAAGAGTTACGCGACGAAGCTTACATAGAAATTCTTCAATCGGAAAAGAAATAGTGCTTAAAAAAATTGTAATTACTCCTGGAGAGCCCGCTGGCATCGGCCCAGACCTGATGATAAAAGTAGCTCAGCAAGACTGGCCTATACAAATTGTTGCAGTTGCCTCTCCTGAGCTATTAATTGCTAGAGCAAAGCTGATAAATTTACCACTTGAAATTAAGCTTTATGATGCAAATGATGAAGCAACTGCTCATAAAGCTGGTACTTTGATTGTAATACCAGTTGCTTTAGATGATATTTGCGAGCCTGGCGTGCTTAACCCTAATAATGGTCATTATGTTGTTGAAACACTGCGTATCGCTAGCGAAAAAAATATCTCTGGCGAATTTGACGCAGTCGTTACTGGCCCAGTTCATAAAGGCTTGATCAATCAAGCTGGCATTGCTTTTAGTGGTCATACAGAATATTTTGCTAATCAAGCTAATTGCTCTGATGTCGTGATGATGTTAGCAACTGAAGGTTTACGCGTGGCATTAGTGACCACTCACATCCCTTTAGCGTATGTATCTAAAGCAATAACACACGAAAGATTGCAAAAAGTCGCTCGGATTTTACATCGTGATTTAATCAAGAAGTTTGGTATTGCCGACCCTAGAATTTATGTTTGCGGCATCAATCCTCATGCTGGAGAAGATGGCCATTTAGGTCGTGAAGAAATTGACGTTATGATACCAGCCCTTGAAGAATTGCGCTCGGAAGGCATGAACTTAATCGGTCCTTTACCTGCAGACACAATTTTTCAAGCTAAATACCTAGATAATGCAGACGCTATTTTAAGCATGTTCCATGACCAAGGTTTACCGGTACTTAAATTCAAGGGCTTTGGTTCTTCGGTTAATATTACCTTAGGATTACCGTTTATAAGAACATCTGTTGATCACGGTACCGCTTTAGATTTAGCCGGAACTGACAAAGCAGATGTGGGTAGCTTTTATGAAGCCATCAACACAGCAATAACTTTGGCTAATAACCAAGCATAAAATTTGAGCAAAAATTATGAGTAAGAACTCCCATTTAGGTCATCAAGCCAAAAAACGCTTTGGTCAAAATTTTTTACATAACGACGCTATCATCAGTAATATTGTTGATGCGATTAACCCGGAACCTAATGAAAACCTGATTGAAATTGGTCCAGGTTTAGGCGCCTTAACCGAGCCCGTAATTGAGCGTACTGGTCACTTAAGCGTAGTTGAACTAGATAGAGATCTCGCACATAGATTACGTCATCACCCTTTTTTAGCGCCAAAGTTAACCATTTACGAAGAAGATGCTTTAAAGTTCGACTTTGGGCAATTAGCCAGTGACGAAAAACCTTTACGCATTTTTGGTAATTTACCTTACAACATTTCAACACCGCTGATTTTTCATTTACTGACGTTTAAAGACAAAGTAAGAGATATGCACTTTATGCTGCAAAAAGAAGTAGTGCAACGAATGGCGTCTGGTGAAAACTGTAAAGCTTACGGTCGGTTATCAATCATGACTCAATACCAATGCCAAGTAATACCGGTAATGGAAATTGGCCCAGAAGCTTTTAAACCTGCGCCAAAAGTCGATTCAGCAATTGTTAGACTAATACCTCATAAAACCATTAAAAACCCAGTGAAAGACATAAACTCACTGAATAAAGTTTGTTTAGCTGCTTTTAATCAGCGCCGTAAAACAATACGAAATAGCTTCAAAAAATTGATTTCTGCTGAACAGCTAACAGAGTTAGGTATTGACCCAGGACTACGACCAGAAAATTTATCGCTGGCAAACTTTGTAATGTTAGCTAATTTTGTTACAGACAACCCGACAGAACTTGAAGATGAATGATAATAATGTAGTAACGACAACCGATATTGAGGTATCAGTTGTCGTACAATATATTGCTCAACAGTCTATTGACGCTGAACATCAACATGTTTTTAGTTACACCATAACCATTGCCAACAATAGCCTTGAAACAGTACAACTGTTAAGCCGTTACTGGTTAATTACTGACGCAAATGGCGATTCAAATACCGTTGCTGGTGAAGGTGTAATAGGTCAACAACCCTTTATTAAAACCAATGAAAGTTTCACTTATACCAGTGGCTGTATATTGAAATCACCTTTAGGTAATATGCAGGGACATTACCAAATGCAAACAAGCTCCGGTAAGTTAGTACAGGTTGAAATCCCCTTGTTTCGACTAGCCAAGCCCAACATTTTAAATTAGCGCATATTTATGGCTATTTATTTCGTCGGTGACATTCAAGGCTGCTACGGGGAATTAGATGCTTTATTAACACGGGTAGGTTTCTCAACTAACAGCGATAAGCTTTATGTCGCTGGGGATCTGGTCGCTCGTGGGCCCAACTCGCTTGAAACTTTACGTCTTATTAAATCATTAGGTAACAGTGCTAAAATAGTATTAGGCAATCACGACTTACATTTACTTGCCGTATATTACGGTATTAAAAAAGTAAAAGAACAAGATCAACTTGCTGCATTATTATCGGCTAACGATGTTTCTTCTTTAATGGACTGGTTAATTCAGCAACCTCTTATCCAAAAATTGCCCGATGAAGAAACCTATATGAGCCACGCGGGTTTATCACCTCAGTGGACACCTGAACTAGCCGTCGAACAAGCTAAAATAGCACACCAACATCTTACATCTGCTACGAGCCAGTATTGGTTAAGTAATATGTACGGTGAACAGCCATCGAGTTGGCAAAATGCTGATGACGAACTTAAGAAATACAGATTTACGATCAACTCCCTTACACGTATGCGATATTGTTATGCGGACGGTAGTCTTAATTTTACTTGCAAAGAAAACCTAGAGAATGCACCAAAAAATTTATCGCCTTGGTTTGAGTTTCAGCATATAAAGGGCAATACTCAATGGATATTCGGTCATTGGGCTGCTCTGATGGGACACTGCTTAGTTAAAAACGTATACGCGCTTGATACTGGATGTGTTTGGGGAGAGCATCTCACCATGTTGAGATGGCATGATAAGCAACTTTTTATTGAACAAGCACATAAAAAGCTAAGATAAAGTATCACTTAGGTTTCAAAAGTCGCTCAGCTTGCATATACTAGCGATAAGACTTATCGGCATTCCTTGTAGTCTAATAATAATTAATGATTACTCGCAATTAATAAGAGTGCTTATTACTTACTTCGTAATCAACAAATGATTTAATTTATATATTGGTGGGATCTATGAAATTAACTGTAGCAATGAAAATAATCGGTGGCTTCACGATTATTTCACTTTTACTTATTTTAACCAGCGTAATATCATGGAATAGCCTCAATACTATTGGTAATGCCACACAGCAACAAAATGAGCTTGCTATACCAACGTTAAAAGGTAGCAACAGATTAGCAAACGACCTCACGAGTATCGGGAATTTAACCCTACGCGCATATTACCAAACTGAACTTACCCCACTGGCAAAAAACAGAACGGCATTTGATGCTGGTAAAGTTAGTTTCCGCTCACAATTAGCCGATTTAAAAAACACGGTTAAAGATGAAATTAATCTGATTAACAATCTTCGTAAAGTTGATTCTGTTTATGAAGCTTTAGAAAGCGAAATTGATAGTGTTATCAATAATCGTAAACTTGCCATTGAACAACATTTGACACTAATTGATAAAATTGATGTTATTGAAGAGAAAGCAGACGATACCGCAACAATTTTATTAGACTTAGCAGATCATGACCTCGCAACAACTAAATTACAGCGTGCTGTCAGCTTAGGCGAGCGCCTAGAAACTTTATTAAATAGCATTGTAAGTTCATCGTTCGAGTATCGTGAAATTAAAGATCAACAATCTGCTGACCTAGTTTCAAATGAAATTGAAAATGCTTTTAGTGACATTAAAGATTCAGTGGATGATGTGGTAACTGAATTAAACCTTCAGGGCATGTCTGATATCTCTGAAGAGTTAACCTCAAGTTTCTCAGAGCTACGTACCTATATTAGCGGTAACGATAATATTTTTGCTAATAAAAATAACCAACTCAATGCCATGGCTGCAGCTACAGCTAGTTTACAGTCAGCAGAAACAGGTATAAAAAACACCAATGCAATACTAGACAAACAAGTTGAACTGGCAAATAAAACAACGGTTGAAACCGGTGCATTAGTGAAGACATCTGTAACTGATGGTTCATTTAATACCTTAGTGATCACTTCAATTTCAATCTTTTTCGCCATCATTATTACTTGGGTCACATTAACTTCCATTACTCGCCCATTGAGCCGTGTTAACGAAATGCTTAACGTTGTTGCTTCAGGTGATTTATCTCGCAAGTTAGACGAAAGTGGCAATGACGAGTTCGCGCAACTTTCTCGTAATTGTAATTTGCTTATCGAAAGTTTACGTACTCTGATCCAAAGTATTGTTAGTCGTTCAACTCAACTAGCAACAGCGGCAGAGCAAACGTCTGCGGTAACAGCGCAAAGTACTACCGCTATTCAAGAACAACGCACTCAGGTAGAACAAGCAGCCTCAGCAACAACTGAAATGAGTAGTACCGCACAAAGTGTACTTTCAAGTGCAAACGATGCCTTAGGTGAAATCAAACAAGCAGATGACGAAGCTGAACGAGTTAAAGTTATCTCAGGTCGCAACCGTCAAACTATTGAGTTATTAGCTAATGAAGTTGAATCAGCTTCACAAGTTATTAATAAGTTACAACAAGATAGTTCGTCAATTGGTGGTATTCTTGATGTTATCAGAGGCATAGCAGAGCAAACTAACCTATTAGCACTAAACGCTGCAATTGAAGCTGCTCGTGCAGGAGAGCAAGGTAGAGGCTTCGCTGTAGTAGCAGATGAAGTAAGAACCTTAGCGAGTAGAACGCAAGAATCGACTCAAGAAATTCAAAACATGATTGAGGTTCTACAAGGCGGTGCTGAAAAAGCAGTGGCTGTTATGGATACGGGTAAAAAACAAGCAACTAACTGTGTGGATCAAAGTATTGAGGCTGAAAAAGCACTTGATACTATTACCCATGCTGTTCATGAAGCTTTCGACCGAAGTTCACAAATTGCAACTGCGGCAGAAGAGCAAAGTGTAGTAGCTCATGAAATCAGTGAAAACTTAGAGTCAATTGTTGCCATTGCCGAACAAACAACAGCGGGCTCATTGCAAACAGCTGAGTCGAGTAGCGAAGTTGCTCGTTTAGCTGAAGAGCTACAACAATCTGTACAAGAATTTAAACTTTAGTCTCATGTAGGCTAAAGCTTAAGTCACAAAAAAGAGCGCTGCTGCGCTCTTTTTTTTATGCTTTAATAATAGCGATTTGCTCTCAAGCTTTTTCGTAAACGGTAAAATCTAATGAGTATTTGTTTTTCTCGTCACTAGGCCTGTGTTCACTTACCGTTTTCTTCCAAACCTTTAAATCATAGTCAGGAAAGTAAGTATCACCATCGATGTCTGCATCAATGTGTGTAATATAAAGTCGTTGCGCTGCTGGCAAACAATGTTGATATATCGCGCCACCGCCAATCACCATCACTTCCTCGCTATCGTTAACTAATTTCAATGCCGCGTCGACAGAGTTAACAACGTCAACTCCCTGAGCTTGAAAGCTTAAGTCACGAGAAATAACAATGTTTTTGCGCCCAGGTAACGCACGGCCAATAGATTGATATGTTTTACGTCCCATGATGATGGGTTTACCCAACGTAGTTTTTTTAAAGTAAGCTAAATCCGCTGGCAAGTGCCATGGCATATCGTTATCTTTACCGATAACACGATTTTTGGCATGTGCCACTATCATTGAAAGTATAGTCATAAGAGTTACATCAGTTACAAAGCGCTAAATTTTAAAATATTATACGTGATTATTAATAACAAAAAAGGTGCGATTGTTGTTAAACAAATGCACCTTTAAAATTATTAATTGTTGAATTAGAGGACGTTACTTACGATATTCAACTTCTACATCGTAATCATCTTCGTCCCAATCTTCATCATCAAGATCGTCTGCTAAATCAGCATCAGCCATAGCGTCTTCGTGGTAAGTATCCCACTTGAACTCTACCGTTTTACCATCAATAGGCGCTTCTTCTACCTCTGGTGGTAATGCTTCAATGAAGCTCATTACGCCTTGGCATAAATCTTCAGTACCAGTACGATTAAAAGCAGAAATACTACGTACTTCACCTTCCCAGCCTAAACCTTCAATCACGCGATCAGTAATTTCTTTTGCTTCTTCTTCAAGTAGCAAGTCTAACTTGTTGAATACTAACCAACGCGGTTTTGCCGCAAGCGCTGCAGAATGAGTTTCAAGTTCACCGATAATAGTTCTGGCATTCTCTAATGGATCTGAGCCATCAACCGGCATTACATCAACAATATGCAATAAAATACGACAACGCTCTAAATGCTTAAGGAACTGAGTTCCTAAACCAGCACCATCAGCAGCACCTTCAATTAAGCCTGGGATATCGGCTATAACAAAACTACGCTGAGAGTCTAAACGTACAACACCTAAATTAGGCACTAACGTAGTAAAAGGATAATCAGCAACTTTTGGTTTTGCTGCAGAAACACTACGTATTAAAGTAGATTTACCAGCGTTAGGTAAACCCAATAAACCTACATCAGCTAACAACAACAGTTCAAGTTTTAAGTTACGAATTTCACCAGGTGTGCCATCAGTTTTTTGGCGTGGTGCGCGGTTAGTACTACTTTTAAAACGAGTATTACCCAAGCCATGCCAGCCGCCTTTAGCGACTAATAACTTTTGCTCATGCTGCGTTAAATCACCTAACTGTTCACCGGTATCAACATCAACTGCGCGTGTACCAATAGGAACCTTTAAGTATAAATCTTCTGAGCCTTTACCTGTACAATCTCGGCTGCGGCCATTTTCACCACGTTTCGCGCGATGAAATCTTTCAAAACGATAATCGATTAGTGTATTCCAGCTTTCATCAGCAATTAAGTAAACGTCACCGCCATCGCCGCCATCGCCGCCATTTGGACCACCGAACTCAATATATTTTTCTTTACGAAAACTTACTATTCCATTACCACCGTCACCGGCTTCTACGCGAATTTCTACTTCATCTACGAATTTCATGGTGTTTTAAAACACTCCAAAATTTTATTTTCTGCTGTGTATTATAAATGATTTATCTGAATTAGTTTCGAACATTGTCATTTTTTATACAATTTGAAACGAATAGCTATAAATCATACCCATTGCATTAATTAACTGGTCTACTTATACGTAGGAAATACCACCAAATATCAGGCACTTATTTTAACAACTAGTTTCTCTAGTTATTAAATAATAACGCAATTTTGGGTTATTTCCACCAGTTGAAACCATCAGATAACTAGTGTGATTGGTATTAGCTGCAAAAAAAAACCCTGCGTAACAGCAGGGTTTTATAAGTTTGCGTATTACTACTCAGCGATAATGCTTACAAACTTGCGGTTTTTAGGACCTTTAACTTCAAATTGTACTTTACCATCAGATAAAGCAAATAGAGTGTGGTCTTTACCGATACCCATGTTGTCACCAGCGTGGAAACGAGTACCACGTTGACGAACAATAATGTTACCCGCTAAAACAGCTTCGCCGCCAAAACGTTTAACACCTAGGCGTTTAGCTTCTGAATCACGACCGTTACGTGTACTACCCGCAGCTTTCTTATGTGCCATTGTAAATCGCTCCTAATTAGCCGTTAATGCCAGTAATTTTCACTTCAGTGAACCATTGACGATGGCCCGCTTGCTTGCGTGAATGCTTACGACGTTTAAATTTAACAATTTTAACTTTGTCAGCGCGACCTTGGTTTACAACCTCAGCCACAACTTTACCACCAGCAATGTAAGGCGCGCCTACATTGATGCTCTCGCCATCGGCGATCATTAAAACGTTTTCGAATTCTACTGCAGCACCAATCTCAAGTTCGATTTTCTCTAAACGAACCGTTTGGCCTTCAGTTACACGATGCTGTTTACCACCGCTTTGGAATACCGCGTACATAGCTACTCCGTACTGCGTCATCATCTATGGACGACGCTTAAATTTAAAATTATAGGGCGCGAATTCTACGCGAAGAAATCGGAGAGGGCAAGCATAAAAGCAACGAAATAGTATTATTTTTACTAAAGTATAAACTTGTTGCTTTGAAAACTTCTATCGTCATGAATTTCGTGTAAAATTAACTCTTACGTATTACGTTCATTCTATCACTAAAGTGCATTTAAGGTAACTCGTTACGCTATATGAATATCAAAAATATCCAAGCTTTGGCTCAACAAGACATGACAGCGGTCAACGACCTTATCTTTTCGAAACTTCACTCTGATGTGGCCTTAATAAATCAATTAGGTGTTTATATTGTTAATGGTGGCGGTAAACGCATGCGTCCGCTTTTAACAGTACTAGCAGCTAGAGCAATAGGTTATCAAGGGAAAGAGCATTTACAGCTAGCCGCAATCGTTGAGTTTATTCATACATCAACATTACTGCATGATGATGTGGTTGATGAATCGAATATGCGTCGCGGTAGGGAAACAGCCAATGCGATGTTTGGTAATAGCGCCAGCGTATTAGTCGGTGATTTTTTATATTCTCGGTCATTTCAAATGATGAGTGAGTTAAATAACTTAAAAATTATGGATATTTTATCTGATGCTACAAATATCATTGCAGAAGGTGAAGTATTGCAATTGATGAATTGTAATGACCCTGACACCACTGAAGAAAGTTATATGCAGGTTATTTACTGTAAAACAGCGAAGTTATTTGAAGCTGCCACTCGCCTCGCGGCAGTAATTGCCAAACAAGATGAAGCCACCGAACTCGCGATGTTGAACTACGGTAAACATTTAGGTACCGCTTTTCAACTTGTTGATGACATTATGGACTACACTGCTGACGCGCAAGAAATGGGCAAAAATGTTGGCGATGACCTAGCTGAAGGCAAACCTACTCTGCCGCTACTGTATGCAATGGCGCATGGTAATGAGCAACAAAAAACCATGATCCGCAATGCCATCGAACATGGTGACGGCATGGAGCATTTAGATGACATTCTTTCGGCCATGAAACAAACCGGCTCTTTGGTTTATACCCAGAAAAAAGCAGAGCAAGAAGCAGATAAAGCGATTAATGCTATTGCGATGTTACCTGAATCTGAACACAAACAAGCGTTGATTTCATTAGCGCATATTGCAGCTAACCGCAGCCACTAAACGCGATAGTAACCGTTAACTTAGTTGATTAACGGTTACTTAAATTTATCTTTAGTCTTTACTTTTACGCTTTAAAAACAAAAACATAGTCATAGCGAGTAAATTTTTAAAGCTGAGTTTGCTGTTCGCATTAATGTGAAAAATTATGTCAACTGACCTCAAAAACAAAAGTCTGCAAATAACCTCCAAAGATTTTGGCACACTCAAATGTGGCCAAAATGTACAACTCTTCACCTTAGAAAACACCCATGGTGTGCAAGTTAAAATAACCAACTATGGCGGAATTATTGTTGCCTTAGAAACGCCTGATAAAGACGGCGGTTTAAGCGATATAGTTCTTGGCTATGATGATATTACTGGTTATGAGAGTGACCCCTATTACCTCGGCGCAATTATCGGACGCTTTGCTGGTCGAATAGATCAAGGGATGTTGGTGATTGATGATATAACCTATCAGCTACAAATAAACAATCTCGACAATCAACTCCACGGCGGCTTACAGGCGCTAAACAAACAGCTATGGCAAGCAACCATGGTAAGTTCTGAAAAAAGCGTTAGTTTAATCCTCGAGCACAAAAGTCCTGATGGTGACAATGGTTTCCCTGGCAATGTTAACTTTAAAGTTAAATATAGCCTGAACAACCAAAACGAATTAATACTTGAGTATTTTGCAAGTACGGACAAAACCACGATAGTAAATTTAACCCAGCATAGTTATTTTAATTTAGCCGGCCATGATACCGGTAATGTCTTTCAGCAAAAAATTCAAATTAACGCCGAGCAATTTTTACCGATGGATCAACGTATCTATCCAACCGGTGATATATGCCCAGTGATCAATACCGCTCATGATTTTCGGCAATCAACCCCGATTGGAAAAAACATTCTCAGCAACGATGAGCAAGTGATGATTGCCAAGGGGTTTGATAATTATTGGCTTACAAGCCCTACCGCTATATCAGGCGAAACTTTTGCGGCGCAAGCAATAGAGCCTAACTCAGGTCGCCGATTAACGCTTTATTCTGATCAACCTTGTCTGGTGCTATACACAGGTAACTATCTTGATGGTAGCCAAGTAGGCAAAAGTAATTATCATTACCAACAATACGGTGCATTTTGCCTCGAACCCCAGCAATTTGCCAACTCAAACTCAGGTGCTGATATCAGCAATACCCTACTTCGCCCTGAAAAACCTTTTTATAGCCAGTCTCGCTACGTTTTTGACGTGATAGACACATAAACGCTCTTACACATCCATTCGTCCACGTTATTGCCTACATGGATGTAGGTACTTAGATTATGTCTGGAACAAATAATCTGTGCCTACATGGATGTAGGTACTTAGGTTATGTCTGGAACAAATAACCTGACCGTTCGTCGACGTGCAAGGATGCACTAATGCCGAGAAGCCATGTTCTTACATGGATGTAAGCCATTAGGGTAATGCAGGAGCTATTACCGAGATGGCTAGGAACGGCCTGAACATAAAAAGGGTAAACATCGCTGTTTACCCTATAATATTTGTAACGTTCAAATTGCTATTGCAGCTATTTTCAATACTTAGTTCGTCGTTGAAACACCTAATAATAAACAAATATCTCTGGTGATTTCGCCAATACGGTTAACATCGGTCGGCGCAATAAATATCGTATCATCACCCGCTAAAGTGCCTAAAATACCTGTCGACTCTCCCATACTATCTAACATTCTAGAAATTAATGGTGCGCCGCCAATACCGGTTTTTAAAATTATTTGCATATTATTGTGCTTAACACTGATCACAACCGATTGTATTGCTTGTTTTGACTTAGGCACGGCTAACTCATCAGGTAAAATATACACCACCTGATCACTGGCATTACGCATTTTTACTGCGCCAAGCTTCGATAACAAGCGAGAAATTTTCGCTTGCGACATATTCTTGAAACCTTGCTCACTTAATGCTTCAGCGAGTTGACTTTGCGAACCATAACATTGCTCTTTTAATAAGGATTTAAAGGCAAGTATCAATTCTGCTTCATTCTTTTTACGGCTTGTTGTCATTAGTTAGCTCAATACAAAAATTCTATAGTCTATTGTATAAAATAAATAAATTTTCAGCCATTTTATTTTACCACAGCTTAGTGTTTATTTTAAAACCTGATCACGTTGCTCTGTCAATCCCATAGCAAGGATATAAGGATCGAGCTTTTGTTGAGCAATAAAATTGGCCTTACTCTTTAAATTCATCCATTGATGACTAATCAAGCTCTGTGCCACAGCACCGCCTAACGTAGCCCCAGGGCCTAAAATAATCAGTTTATCTGGCGCAAATTCTTTTATAGCAACTTCAATCGCTTTAGAGAAGTTATAAGGTTCAACCACTTGAGTATCAAGGGTGTAATTATACAATTGCTCAACATCACAACTGTATGGCTGCCAAACTTGCCCTAAACCGTCAATTAATGGGATTTCTGGGGCATTAAACAGCTCTGCCGACATTAGCGACATAGCTTTTTTAGAAACATCTTTAAGTAACGGGGTATGAAAAGCCGCGTGGTTAAATAAGTTCATCGGATAACGGTCTTGCACTACTGGCAGTAAAGCTTCAAGAGCTTTTAAGCCCGCTTTATTGCCGCCAAAAACTATATAACCGCCTAAGTTAATTGAAACATGCACTTCACAGCCATTTTGTTGATTAGCCTGCGCTAACCATTGCATCACCTGCTGCTCTTTTTCGCCATCTATTTGCCAGTCGTCATTAATAATAGGATAAATCATCTGACCGCCGACCAAGCCGTCGGTCATCATTGAACCCATGGTATTGATCAAGGTGATAGCATTTTCAGGGTTTAACGCGCCTGCAACAGCCAAGGCGATATACCAGCCCATTGAGTTACCCGTTACACCGACAATATCAAAAGCTGATTTATTAATCGCTTGGTAATCTGACAAAGCACAAGCATAAATCAGCGCTGAAGCATTTTCGCCCGCCGTATGAACGCGCATACTGTAGTTTTCCATGCCATCAAGCTCAGACACTTTCATTTGTCCTTGGCTGTCACGATAATCATCAATCAAAGACACTATTTCGGTTTTATCGCTATGTAAGCGCTGCAAATAACCCAATTCTTCCTTATTGTAAGTACCACGACCAGGGCAAATAACCACGACGCGTTGCCTTTTACTATTCATTTTATTATCGACAGTGCTCATTGGCATAACTCCTTAGCAGCGGCAACAATATTTTCCACCGATGGTAATACCTCATAAGCGGCAGCTCCCAGTGGAATAAAACTATCACTTGCTGTCACACGTTTTATCTTACGATGTTCATCAGCTTGCTCATGAATTAATGTCACTAACGCTTCACTGATGGAACCCGTTTGACGACATTCATCAACGATAAGCACACTGTCACATGCATTCACTTGTGCCAAAATACCGCTTTCATCTAGGGGCGCTAACCAACGTAAATCAACAACGCGTGCCTCTATGCCTTGCTCGGCTAACTTAGCCTGTGCTTGGCGTGACAAATAATTGCCGTTACCGTAGGTCAAAATACACAGCTGTTTTCCCTTGCCGGCAACTTTAACGCCAAGATCTATCGTGTCATCTGATAACGCAGGTGCTTGATATTCAAAAGTCCATAAGCCATCACCTTCTTGGTGTAAATCTTTGGTCATGTATAACGCAATAGGCTCTAAAAAAATCACCATACGTTGTTGCTCTTGCGCTAAACGCACACTTGCTCGCATCATTTCAACCGCGTCCGCTCCGTTAGATGGACAGGCGATAATCAAACCTGGAATATCCCGAAAAACCGCAAAGGAGTTATCATTATGGAAATGGCCACCAAACCCTTTTTGATAAGCTAAACCCGCGATACGGATGACCATTGGGTTAGTAAACTGTCCATTAGAGAAAAATGGTAAGGTTGCTGCTTCACCGCGAATTTGATCTTCAGCGTTATGAACATAGGCCAAAAATTGAATTTCTGGGATCGGTAAAAAACCGTTGTGTGCCAAGCCAATGGCCGCGCCCAAAATGGTTTGTTCATCAAGTAAGGTATTTACCACTCGGCTTTTACCAAAACGTTCACATAACTTAGCCGTGACGTTATAAACACCACCTTTTTTACCAATATCTTCACCACACATAACTATGCTTGGATATTCAGCCATTAAGTCCATCAAAGTCCAATTCAGCAATTTTGCTAAATGCTGTTTTTTCGCTAAGTTGTGTTTTTCATGCTTAAAAATTTCGCCACGCGCCTCATCATTAACCGTCACGGTATTTCGCGGCTTAGTTATTGACGGAATAATACTTGCCATGATTTCGTCAGCGCTGGTTAGCTTTTCTTTGCTAGCGGCATTATCAGCAATAACCGCAATTCGTTTTTCAAGGTTTTGATAAATATCAATTAACTGTTCTGAATCGAGAATATTATTCTCTAAAATAATGCGCGCTGTGTGTAATAGCGGATCTTGAAACTCAGTTGCAGTGATGTCAGCCATCTCGCGATAAACAAACTCAGCATCCGAGCCAGCATGACCGAGTAATCTAACAGTGCGAACATGTAAAAATACCGGTTTACGTAATTCTCGAGCAATTCGTTCAGCTTCTTTTGCCGTTTTGTAGGTATCTAAAATATTCAAACCATCACAATAAAGGTAGGTTAGCCCTACTCTATTTTGATAATTGGCGGCAATCCAACCTTCAGGCGTAGCAGTTGAGATACCGATGCCGTTATCTTCACAGACAAAAACTATCGGCATAGGAATCGATTGGTAAGCTGCCCAAGAAGTACTGTTAATTGCGCCCTGGGTAGTTGAATGGTTAGAAGATGCATCGCCAAAATTACAAATAATGACGCCGTCATCTGGAATTTCACCTTGATGACCTAAACGCTTAGCAAGTGGAATACTATAGGCTGCGCCGATAGCTTTAGGTAAGTGCGAAGCGATGGTACTGGTTTGTGGCGGAATAGAAAGTGCTTTACTGCCCAACACTTTGTGGCGACCACCAGAAATAGGATCATCCTTCGACGCGGCAAAAGACAATAACATATCGTATAAAGGCGTTTGTCCTGGTACCTGCTTACTACGCTGGATCATGAATGCGCCACTACGATAATGTAAAAATGCCATATCGGTTGGGCGAAAGGCTTTAGCATAAGCGGCATTGCCTTCATGGCCAGAGCTGCCTATGGTATAAAAACTCTGGCCTTTTTTCTGCATAACACGTGACTGCAAGTCCAGATGGCGACTCATCACTTGCGTTTCAAAAAGATCAATCACCTCAGCGTCACTCAAGCCAACATCTTCAGGGCTTAATGTGCAACTTGATTGCGGTAAGGTTTTAGCTCGGACGAAATTGATAAAGTTATCTTTTACCAATTGATTACGATCAGACATCATATCTCCACAGGAAATTTTTCTAACAGTGTTGGTTTAACAAAGCATTGCGGCAATTTATTGCTTAAATAAATCTATTAACTGATTTATACAACATGAAAAACGGGCAAAAATAAGGCGTATTTAAACGCCTTATTTTATTTCAAGATTAATAAAATGCTTGAATGCCGGTTTGCGCTCGACCTAAAATCAAGGCATGAACATCATGAGTACCTTCATAGGTATTCACCGCTTCAAGGTTCATCATATGACGGATGATATGAAACTCATCAGCAATACCATTACCACCATGCATGTCTCGCGCAATGCGTGCAATCTCTAGGGCTTTACCACATGAGTTACGTTTTATAAGCGATATTGCTTCTGGCGCTAACTGGCCTGAATCCATTAATCTACCTACCTGCAAACAAGCAAATAAACCAGTGGTAATGTCTGTTTGCATATCGGCTAATTTTTTCTGAATTAACTGAGTTGCCGCTAAAGGACGACCAAATTGTTCACGATCAAGCGTATATTGACGAGCGCCATGCCAACAGAATTCTGCCGCACCTAAAGCGCCCCATGCGATACCGTAACGAGCTTTATTCAAACAGCCAAATGGCCCAGACAACCCTTTCACGTTAGGTAAAAGGTTTTCGCTTGGTACAAAAACATTATCCATTACGATTTCACCCGTAATAGAAGCACGTAATGAAAATTTACCTTCAATTTTCGGGGCACTTAAACCTTCCATGCCTTTCTCTAAAATGAAGCCACGTATTACGCCATCAAGTTTTGCCCAAACGACAAAAATATCGGCGACAGGTGAATTAGTGATCCACATTTTATTCCCTGTCATGCGGTAACCACCTTCTACTGCAGTAGCGTGGGTCGACAAACTTGCTGGATCTGAGCCAGAGTTAGGCTCGGTTAAACCAAAACAGCCGATATATTCACCCGTAGCAAGCTTAGGTAAATACTTCATGCGTTGTTCTTCATTACCGTAGGCGTAAATTGGGTGCATAACGAGTGACGATTGCACACTCATGGCACTTCGATAACCACTATCTACACGTTCAACTTCACGCGCGACTAAACCGTAAGTAACATAGTTAACCTCAGCACAGCCGTATTTTTCAGGTAAGGTTGCGCCTAGCAAGCCTAAAGCGCCGAGTTCACGCATAATTTCAACATCAAACACTTCGTTGCGATTAGCTTCTAATACACGAGGCATAAGTTTTTCCTGACAGTACTGGTGTGCACTATCACGAACCATACGCTCTTCTTCAGACAATAATGACTCGAGTAAAAGTGGATCTTGCCAATTAAACGATGGGCGGTTTGAGCTGCTTGAATTAGACATGAAATTACCTGTTTGTTATGTATGAATATTTTATTGCAAAAATAATAAGCAAATATTAGCCAAAGTTAAAACATTCTTTTCCTTTAACTGATATAGTTTTTACCTATAGGTAATTCAACAAAGACAGCTATGGATTTAAAATCACTCAACTATTTTATTTCGGTATATGAATTAAAAAGCTTCAGCGCTGCAGCTAAGGCCTGCTTTATTGCCCAGCCGTCAATATCGGCAGCAATAGCGCAACTAGAGCACCAACTAAAAGTGCAACTTTTTATTCGTCACGCCCGCGGGGTAACACCTTCTGAGCAAGGTGATAAACTCTTTCCTCTAGCGAAACAGCTGCTAGGTCAAGCGGGAGCGATCAAGAATGTTTTTTCAGAAAAAACCAGTAAACAGCCTTTTAACTTGGGCGTTACTCGAGGCTTAGGTGTTGAACGTATGAGCTTACTACTGAAAGATTTTACGGCGGCAAATCCTTTTGTTGAACTGACTTTAGTGCCACATACAGAAAAAGTCGATGCCCGCATTATCTTAAAAGATGAGCTACATGAGAACGAACAATATATTGATATGTGGCAAGAAGACTACTTATTAGCGCTGCCCTATGATCACATTTTAGCGCTGAAAGATACGGTGACATTAAAGCAGTTAGATGGCTTACCTTTTATTCAGCGTACCCCTTGCAGTGCTTGGAACCATTTACAAGACACCTTAGCCATTGCCGGAATTAGCCTTGATGTGCGAGCGAAGATAACCACCATCGATTATGCTTTAGGCTTAGTTCACGCCGGTTTAGGTTGTGCTTTTTTGCCGGCACATAGTGAAATAATTCAACGTAGCGATATCGTATTTCGCCCCATCGTAGGACTGCAACTTACTCGTGAAATAGTTTTAGCTTATACTGAATCATCAAAAGCCATAACGAACTTAAAGCGTTTAGTCCGCAAACATGCGCACTAGAGTATTGAACACAATGAATACTTTCTATGTCAATATCGATGTCTTATGATACCAAAATTATATCCGCCATTTTATCAAAGATAATCAATTAAATATGAGTCAACTTCTATCCGATAAATTATTGCCGTCTGTACTACTAGAATTTGGTTATGCCATTAGAGATTGCAATATTTCCCTGCTTGGCAATGGTTTGATTAATAATACTTACTTAGTAAGAACTGACGATATAAGCTTTGTTTTACAACGTATTAATCAACAAGTATTTAAGCAGCCTTTAGCTGTCATTAACAATGCCGACTTGATCAGTAACCATTTAAGCATAAAACACCAGCAGCAGCGTTATCCATTAAAACCGATTTGGCAATTGAGCAGCCAAGACAATAAAAGCTATGTCAAAGTACAAGGCCACTATTGGCGCAGTCTGAATTACATTCCAAATTGCTATACATTAGAAGCAATGACAAATACCGAACAGGCAAAGCAAGTTGCAGGGGCATTTGCACAATTTACTGGCGCGCTAAATGATTTTAACAGCGAACAGTTAACAGAGATCATTCCGCAATTTCATGATTTATCTATGCGTGTAAATCAGCTTAATAATGCAATTAGTAACACTGAAGAACCTTTGCTTTTAGCTGCACAGGAAAGTATAGACTTCATTTTGTCTCAGCAAGCTTTCATCACAGAAGTTGCGGATATTACCGCGAATCTACCAAAGCGAGTCACCCACAACGACACCAAAATTAACAATCTACTTTTTAGTCATGAGACTAACCAACCGATCGCCGTTATTGATTTAGACACCTGCATGCCGGGTTATATCATGCATGACTTTGGCGATATGGTGCGTAGTTGTTGTCCTTCGATCGCAGAAGACAGTGAGAAAATTGACGACATGTCTATTGATATTGATCTATTAAAGACACTAAGCCAAGCTTACATTGCAGGCTTTAATGGTGATTTAAGTGATATTGAACAAGCCAGTTTATTAGTCGGCATTAAGTTAATGCCCTTTATGCTTGGTATTCGCTTTTTAACTGACTTTTTAATGGCAGATAAGTATTTTAAAGTTAATTATCCAAACCATAATTTAGTCCGGACAAAAAACCAATTACATTTGTATAAGTTGTTTTGCCAGCAAGAATGTTTATTAACTGAAATAGTACTGAAAAGTTAAATCAGACAGGCGTTCGATTGAGCATAAACAAGTCATTGTTCCGTTACAAATATAAAAAGGCACCTTAAATACAAGTCAGTTAACTAAGGCGGTTCTATAGTTTTTTTATGTGGAAGATATCAATTCGTTAGCGGACTTCGGTTTTGTGCTAAGCCCGACATAAAGATTTTTGTCGATTGAACCAGGCAAAAAATTGTTGGCTAAAATGTTGAACGGAGTGAAAACAGCCAACTGTTTTTGTCTGGCTTGAAACCCCTTCTTAGGCTTGTTGCTACCTAATAATAACCCCGTCTTCATTTCTAAGTACAACAGGTTTGGTATGTTTATTGATATACTCTGAACGAACAACTAAAAAGTAGAATACGAAATAACCTAGCCAAGAAACAAAGAAAGAAGATAAAAACCAGAAGAATTTAGTATAGCCTTCTGCTTTCTTTGAAACTAAAGCTAGTATCCACGGAAGTATATTAAATAAAATAAAACCAATAGTAATGAATGATAACCAAAAAACGTCCATTTAAAATTTAACTCCTTTTGTTTGAGGGAAATATATATGCCTAACTGCTCATTAGTGCGAATTTCGAATTAAACCGTCGATGATTTCTGATTAATTCGGTCGCGAACAATATTTTTTATAATATTTTTTATAATATTTTAGTAACTTACCAGCAAGTTTGATTTCATTCAACTTCAGCTTTGAATTTACATAACGTGAACTGCGGGGTCAGGTTCATTGAAATGTCCGCAATGTCGGATCTCCTATCATAAGCATGACGGAAGTAAAGGCCTGCAATAGGCTCAAAGCAGAAGTTCTCAGCACTTTTAATTAATAGTCTAAATCATTGGAATAATGTAAACCCTAAATAAGAAAAACCATCAGAGTATGAAGTCTGATGGTTTTATTTAGATCCACGTTAGGTGATCAGCTTGTCTTTAGGAAGATGCCTCTGCCCATTGATATGTGAAGCTATAATATTATCAAATGGTTGCCAATTAATTGTGGTAAGTAATACCGAAATATGCCGAACGCTCTTGGCTATTGTAACCACTCACTGTTTGATAATCTTTGTCGAATAAGTTCGTTACTCGTGATGAAATACTGACATTGTCAGATACCGAGTAATTTAAACCTAAATTAATCAATTGATACGCAGGCAAATCAACAATGCCAAGACCATAAACAGAATCGGTTCTTGCGCCAACAAATTGATATTCAGCATAAATGTTTGCGCCACTTAACGATGTTGTAAATTTGTAGTTAAACTTTTCTTTCGCGCGACGTATTAACTGCTCGCCAGTAGTTTTATTTTCAGCATCGGTATATGACATATTTACGTCATGTACGCCGCCAAACTTTTCAACATTAAAGGCTAATTCCACACCATTAATTTTAGCTGCTTCAATATTTTCAGATTGTGAACCACCCCAAACAATTAGATCATCAATATTTGAGTGATAAATATTAAAGCTAGTATTTATGTCAGCAATTTTAGATTCAAAAAACATTTCTACTGATTCTGAGTATTCAGAGACTAAATCAGGGTTGCCACCAAACGGGTAATATAAGTCGTTAAATGTCGGTGCTTTGAAACCTGTACCGTAATTAACTACTAAACGACTATCCGTATCAAACTTGTAGCCTAAACCTAAGTTATAAGTATTTTCTGAATCAATACTTTCAACATTATCGTGTCGCAAGGTTGCTTCATAAGTCCACGCATCTTTGCTATATAAACCATGGGCAAAAACACCGGTAACATTTCTTTTTTCGATATTAAAAGTTGAGCCTACATCAAAAGGAGTACTACTTTTAGAAACGTCGTCTTGGTAATGATCAACACCTAAATTTAATTGAAGATCAGAATTGATTTCACTGCTATTTACTAGCGAGTATTGATTACGACGAGTTTCAAAAATCCCTTGTGAAACGCCATCTCGTAAACTATCAATACTGTCGCGGTTTTGTCCAACCGAGAACACGGTATGATTGTTTATACCGTCAAAATCGCTCTGATAATTTGCTCGCACTAACCATGCGTGATTTTTAAAGTCAGAGCCATTGTAGTAACCGTCGTATTCGTTATCACCACTGTCGCTAGTCAACAACCACGCTAATGAAAAGTCAGCACTCACTTTCTGTTGGCCACGAATAGCTATAGAGGTAAAGTCAAAGCCATCATCGTCAGTTTCAAAGCCTTCTTGAACATCAAAGCCATCACTTTTTTCTTTGCTAACAGTGATACTTGTTTGACCATCGCCATGGCTAAAGCCAGCACCGGCTTTGTATTTTTGGTAGTTATCACTGCCAAAACTCGCGCCGACAAATAATTCGCCATCAGATAATTGACGAGTAAATATTTGAATAACGCCGCCGATAGCATCTGAGCCCCACAACGCCGCACGAGGGCCTTGTACGATTTCAATACGTTCGATCATTTCTGGTGAAATGGTATTTAAACTCGTGCTGCCAGCCGTTGCCGAACTAACACGTACACCATCAACCAACACTAAGGTGTGGCTAGAATTAGTACCACGCATAAAAATTGCGCCCGTTTGCCCTTTACCGCCATTACTCGCGATATCAATACTTGGTACGGTTGCTAATAAATCTAATAATGAAATAGGATTGGCAAGCTCAATATCAGCACGAGTTATAACAACTTGGCTAGTTAAGGCATCATCAATATTTAACTGTGAACGCGTTGCCGTCACAGTTAGTACTTCAATGTCTGCCGCCTCACTTTCAGTATTTGCAGAAGCAATAAAAGTTGTCGACATAGCGCCGATTACGGCAAGTGATAATAATGATTTTTTGAAAATACTTGGTTGCTTAATGTTCATATGACCTCATTAATGGAGCCCTCCGCACCATAGTGTTAACTGCGTTTAAGCGCAGTGAAATTAAGTAAATTCAAGTGTTCGGACTTAAGCAGTAAAACTGCAAATACCGTTGCGGGGGCAGTGAAGAAATCACATCTTCTTCCCTCAAATTTACTATATTAAACAGGCATTAAATAACCCTAGTGCCTGTCACTTATTAAAGATATTTTCTAGTCATAAACACAGTAAATAACGCCATGTCATATTTTGCCTACAAGCTAGTAATAGCTTGGCAAAGCGCATTAATGCTCAAATTAACATCATAACTAGAGAGCCTAATAATCATTAGGCAAATATTTGTGTAACATCGAGGGTTTTAGCGTTTTGGGGAGAGCTATTCAACTTATGGAGAAAAAGATTGAATATTGAAAGCTCGAGTAACCCGCTCGATGTTGCAATTAATGTTCAATTCACCTGGTATCCTGACTTACAGCATCTAGACATGTCCCTTCCCAAACCGTTTTATAAGGTTTAGTGGTTAACATATCGCTCTGTTTACAGTTGCGGGTACAGTTGTGGACTCTCACCACATTCCCAGCTTTACTTAATTTTATCAGCGTTTAAATTAACCGCGAAACGATAAAACTTTGTAAAATTGAATGAAACATTATTAATTTTCTGGCGAGATTATCGTCAGCTAGCGCGAAATAGCAAGGTTTATTTTTATCTCTACAAATGTCAGTGTTACTTAGACGGAAGATAAAGTGCGTAAATACAAACATGCTAGTGAAAAATGTAATTATTTTCCCAACTTTTTGTTAAGGTAATACTTAATTATCTCGGTATAAATAATCCAACAAGGAAAAAGCATGTTTCCAGCACCAGAAACTAAACTAACTCCTTATATTATTTGCCTTAACTTAAATATCACCCTAGATGTTTACGGGATAAATTCAACGATAAAAGTTATGCAAACTTTCACAGAACTTATGCAACTAGAGCCAACTTTCCTATGTTAAATATTTCCACTCTGAGTAACGATTTCGCTGTTCAGTTAATCAATGACAATAGCTTCTCGCTCATTGCGGCAATGGTGTTAATCTCAATATTATTAATGTTATCGACAGTGCTGTTGCCTAAATTAATTAGTCCGCAAAAAATGGCGGCGTTTATGGCGTCAAAAACATTCCCCACTATTGTGCACTCGCTTTCTATATTGAATATCGCCATTGTCTTTAGTGTTATCTACTTAACATTACAAAACAGTGAAAAAGTTACCCAAACCAATGTACAAAAAGATCTCGAGTTCGTTGTCGAAACGACTAAAAACAGACTCGATGATTGGTTTAATGATCAACATAATTTTTTAATCCAATTATCGACCAATACTCAGCTTATCAGCAACACCGAAAATTTACTTTTAGCACCAACTTTGCAATCAGCATTTACGACGTCAAAGTCACTTGAAGACATTCGTCAATATTGGCTAAAAAGCAACCTTAAAAGCCAAGACTTCTACATCATTAATCCCAACTACTTTAATATTGCGGCCAGCCAAGACAATAACTTAGGTCAAAAAAACCTCATTGCTAAGCAACATCCAAAACTTATTGCCCAAGCACTGGCCGGAACAAGTGTTTTTATTCCACCAACAAAGCATTTAAATGCGCATACCAGTGACAAAAACACACCGGCCGTTGAGCAGTACAGTATGTTCATGGTTACACCTTTGATGAATGAAAATAAGCAAGTTATTGCAGCGATACTATTAAGCATTAAAACCACAGGAAAAATATCGGATATTCTTCAGCAAGGTCGTATGGGCGCATCAGGAGAAAGCTATTTAGTCAGCCACTCAGGAAAAATGTTATCAAAAAGTAGGTTTGAAAACCCAACACCTGACATTAGCCAACAGGCAAACTATAGCGACAACTTGCCATTAACCTATATGGCAACTCATCTTGTTAATCATGCTCAGCAAAGTGATATCAGCTTAGAAAAAAGCAACCCAACTTTCAGTAACGTTCAAGGTTATAAAGATTACCGCGGCGTTAACGTTTATGGCGCTTGGTTATGGGACACACAACATGGTTTTGGTCTGGTTACCGAAGTTGATGTTAATGAAGCGATGTTACAGGTAAGTTCTTTGCGTAATAAGCTAATTATAATTGCGGTGATCACCTTGTTGCTGACCTTTACCTCTAACATATTTACCATCGCTGTTGGTAAACGTTCAACGAAATATATGCACCGCTCTAAAGCTGAATTAGAAAGTCTTGTTGCACAACGCACAGCAGAATTACAACAACGAGAACATGCTATGTGGGAGTTGTATGAACATGCACCAGTCGCATATGCGACTTTAAATTGCCGTGGATATTTCATCAAACACAACACTGCTTTCGCTGAAATGTTTAGACGACCACGCGAAACATTCACCGCTTTAAATTGGCAAGATTTTGTCGAACCTGCACATTATGTCCACCAAATATTTCAAACTAAATCTGACCTTGTTGAATGCGAAGTACCGGTTAAAATCAGTCAATCTAACACCATTGATACCATGCTATCTGCACTTCCTGTTTATACCAACGAAGGAAAATTGGCTGAAGTTCGGTTAACGTTAATTGATATTACTCAGAAAAATGCTGCTAAAACTCAATTTTCTGCCTTAATGGAGTCTGCACCAGACGCCATTTTGATGCTAAATCAGCATGCAGAGCACACTATCGTTAATTCACAATTGTTAGCTATGTTTGGCTATGAAAAGTCAGAACTTATTGGTGAGAAAATTGAGTTAATCTTGCCAGAAGAGGCTCGCTTACATGTTTTTAATGACTTATTAAATGCTGACAATGCAGAAAAACAATTGCTAGAGTTTGTTGGTAAGCGAAAAAATGGCAGCGAGTTTTCTGCTGAAGTCACTGTCAGTGCAGTAACACTTCATAACGAACATTTTATTGTCGCAATTATTCGAGACATAACTGACCGCAAGTTAAAAAGTGCGGCATTAGAAGAACATATCCTTTTCCAACAAGCTTTGGCTGATACTATCCCCTATCCCATTTTTGTCAAAGACCCGAGCTCTAAATTTACTAACGTAAACAAAGCTTACGAACAAACTTTTAACGTTAAAAGAGAAGACATTATCGGTAAAACCGTACTCGACCTTGAATACCTTCCCTTAGAAGATCGAATTTCCTATCAAGCAGAAGACACTAAAGTTATTGATACGACAGGTATGGTGAAAAAAGAAATCTCGCTTGTTTATGCTGATGGTTTAGAACATACAACCATGTATTGGGTCAAAGGATTTGCCAAAGCAGATGGCAGTATCGGCGGTTTACTAGGGACTTTTGTTGATATTACCGAGCAAAAAGTCGCTGAACAAACCTTAGCTCATGCAAAGTCATTAGCTGAAGATGCGGTTAAAGCTAAATCTAACTTTTTAGCGACAATGTCGCATGAAATTCGCACGCCAATGAACGCGATAATTGGAATGTCAGCCTTAGCGTTAAAAACACATTTATCTCCTGAACAACAAAACTATATCGTCAAGGTCAATAACGCCGCAGAATCTTTGTTAGGTATTGTTAATGATATTTTGGATTTTTCAAAAATTGAAGCAAATAAACTCGACATTGAATCAATCCCATTTTCACTCAATGATACGCTCGACAATCTAAATAACATGCTGGTGGAGCAGCTTGCTAAAAAACAAACGGCGCTAATTTTTGAAGTGCCGAATAACGTACCCACTGAACTCATAGGTGACCCATTACGTTTAAACCAAATATTAACTAACCTTGGCAGTAACGCGGCAAAGTTCACCGACAAAGGTGAGATCAGAGTACAAGTAAAATGTATCAATAAAGCGAGCAATGCTGTCACTTTACAGTTTTCGATTTGTGATACGGGTATTGGGATAAGCAAAGATCAACAGCAGGGATTGTTTCAGTCATTTAGCCAAGCTGATGCCTCAACCACAAGAAAGTATGGAGGTACCGGACTAGGCTTAGCCATTTGTAAGCGCCTAGTGGAATTATTAGGCGGTGAAATTTGGCTAGAAAGCGAAGAAAATAACGGCAGTAAATTTCATTTCACTGTTACTTATCAACGCCAGATGACGCAAGAGTCGCCAGAAAAAATGCCACAAATCAAAGTACCGGCTGACTCAAACAGTGCTTTGCTTTCTGAGCATGAAAAAGAGCAACAAGCGCGTTCAGCTATTGAGGCACTGAAAGGAACAAAAGTATTACTGGTTGAAGATAATCAAATAAACCAAGAGTTAGCTGCCGAATTACTGGAAAGCCATGGTATTGAAGTGGTCATTGCCAATAATGGCCAAGAGGCAATTGAGCGACTTAACGACGCGCACTTTGATGGTGTGTTAATGGACTGTCAAATGCCCATTAAAGACGGCTACACCACAACTCAAGAACTCAGATTAGATCCAAGGTTTACTGATCTGCCTATTATCGCCATGACAGCAAATATGATGTCAGGCGATCGTGAAAAAGCTTTACGTGCTGGTATGAACGAGCACATTGGCAAGCCTATTAATACCCATGAGTTATTTGTTAAGTTGTCGCAATGGCTAACACCAAACAAGCTTGCAGACACGACAGTACTGTCATTATCTGATGAAAAAAATGAGATAATTTTTCCAGAATTAAAAGGCATCGATACAGCAGTTGGTCTAGCAATTACACAAAATAATCGCCGGCTTTATCACCGTTTATTATTAAAATTTAAAAAGCACAATGCGCAGGCGATTGAACCGATAACAGCGGCAGTAAATAAACAAGACTTTGTCGCTGTAGAACAGTTAGCACATACCTTAAAAGGTGTGGCCGGCAATATTGGTGCAACAAAACTTTCTGAACTTTGCCAAACACTGGAAAGCAGTGCGATAGAAAAAAGTGTATCCCAACAACTACTGATACAGTGCCAAGATGAACTTAACCTTATTCAATCAAGCTTAATATCATTGCAAGGCGAACAAGTAACAACAAACAGCTTCGATATTTCCTCCTGCAAAGCGTTACTCGCTCAATTAAGCGCAGATATAGATAATTATGATGTTACTGCCATCGATACGCTCAATAGCTTACTGACCATGACACAACAGCAAAGTTATTATCAAAAACTACAAGAGATAATGGTAAAAGTTGAAGTGTATGAATTTGACGATGCTGCCGCACTTGTTAAAGAAATTAACATTGAATAGTGTGCATTAAATTTATCATGAAAAAGTCACTTAATTTGCTACTAGTTTTAATATTTAAAAGAGCAAAACAGGATGACATCACTTAAATTTAATATAAGCGGTGCCATAAAAAACATTAAAAACTCACCATAAGCGATTGATTTTAAATAACTGTCATAAGAATGTCAGGAAAAAGTCGTACCAACATCAGGGTATGTAATGCATAGTTTAATACGAACAGCAAAAAGGAGAATACAATGACCGTTCGCAAATTAAGACTTAAACGAGCATGGTCTCAGGAGCAATTAGCCGAGTTCAGCGGTTTAAATATCAGAACCATCCAACGTATTGAACGAGGTCAAAAAGCAGGATTAGAGTCATTAAAATCACTTGCCGCTGTTTTCGAAGTTGAACTTAATGAATTACAGATGGAAGACGATATGAAAAACTCAGATATAGATAGTGAAGAAGAAAATCGCGTAATTGAGCATGTTAGAGATATTAAAGGTTTTTATAGCCATTTAATAAACTATACCGTGGTAATGCTTGGCCTGTTTTTAGTGAACTTTTTAACTAGTCCTGGATATTACTGGGCTTTTTGGGCTGCACTTGGTTGGGGAATTGGCGTGGTATCACACGGGCTAAGTGTTTTTGAAGTCTATAGTTTTTTTGGTCCTGATTGGGAAAAACGACAAATAGAGAAAAGATTGGGAAAAAAACTTTAATATTATCGAGCAATTAGCTTGTCTGTCGGTTAATAAAGGTCAACCGACAGTTAAAAATCAGCAGGTATTTCAAACGCTAGCGGGGTTTTATTTATAGGGTGAGTCAGCGACAAGTACTCTGCATGTAAATGTAATCGGTCTGCTTTTAAGCCATAATGATCATCACCCACAATCGGCATATTTAAACCCAGTTTATGAGCGCAATGCACCCTAAGTTGATGCGTTCGTCCGGTTTTAGGAAATAACTGTAACCGAGTGGTATTATTTTTTCGCTCAAGTACTTGCCACGTAGTAAGCGCCGGTTTGCCGTGCTGATAACAAACCATTTGCCGAGGTTTGTCATCAAAATCTAACCGCAAAGGTAACTCGATAGTACCGCTGTCAGCTATAACATTGCCAGTTACCAAAGCCACATAGCGTTTTTCAATAGTGCGTTCAATAAATTGTTTTTGCAGGGCTTTATGCGCTCGCTTATTTAACGCAATAACTAATAGCCCTGAAGTGGACATATCTAAACGATGAACGATCAGTGGTCCCGAAGCTTGTGGAAATTGGGTTTTAATTCGCAGATAAACAGAATCTTCAATATTTTTACCCGGCACTGACAAAAACTCTGCCGGTTTATTAACCACCAACATATCGCTATCTTGATAAACAATAGTTAAGTCTTTACCCTCAGCAGGATTGACCAACAGCGGGTTTTCTTCAACAATTAAGCCCTTAAGCATATGCGTTAAAATGGGCTGACACTTGCTATAACAAGACGGATAATAGTTTTTATGTTGTCTAATCGCCGACTTTGGCGGCGCTCCCCACCAAAATTCAGCCATCGCAATCGGCTGTAAATTTTGCTGATAAGCATATTGTAATAATTTCGGGGCCGCGCAATCACCAGCACCAGCGGGTGGTGTGTGCTCAGGTAATTCAGCAAAAATAGCATTGAGATCTTTAGTATCACCTTGAGCATTAAGGAAATCGTACTGAGCAAAAAGCTTTTTTTGTAGATTTTTAGAACGTGATTTACGTAGCTTTCTTAACTTGGCAATTTCATCAGTCATTTTAGTTAAGGTTTGCTGTAATAAATCTAATTTAATTTGCCATTGCTGCTTGAGTGCTTGCAGCTGTTTTTTCTCTTGAATGCTCTGCCCGGCTAGTTCTACTTTCAATTGTTCATAATCACTTGGGCTTAGCTTGCCAATAGCTTCACTTCTTTGTAGTTTTCTTTGTAAACGGTTAGTCACAATTTTGCTTTGTTGAGCTAACAACTCTTGCTGGTAATCGTCGTTAGCTTGGTTAACTTCATCGCTAATATCACTAAGTTGTTGGCTATTTTCTAACTGTTCAATTTCCGCATTAATGTTGTTGATAATCCGATTTTCCGTAAGGAAAGCAGAGTCTTGTAGTTGCATATCAGAAACGGCAGGTACAAACTTAATATCAGTATTTTCATGATCTAATTGTCCCGAAAATGCCGCTAAATAACCGAGTTGCTGCTGACTATTTCGCACCACTAAAACACCAAACATCTTACCTGTATTCGCCTCATCTTCTTGAGCTTGTGACTCAACAGGCAACAGTTCGTCTAGTTGTTGTTGCAATTGCTCTACTGCAGCAATAGCGATTGATGATGGTTGATAATAAAAAGGAAAAGTAAATTTCTCTGGAAGTTTGATCTGGTCAACAGGCTGAGAGAATAATGTAAAGCAAGGTTCAAGGTTTGGCATAGTAATCGGGTGATAAAAACTTCAACGAGATAATAACGAGTGATAATATCATATCCCGCAGCGTTAAAATCACACTTTAAGTTTTATTCAATAAACTTTGCCAGTTTCGCCCTTATGCTATTTTGGAAGATAAAGTGATACTTCTACACCAGTATCAGCAATATTATTTTGCAGTTTAATTTGTCCATTATGAGCAAACATTATTTGTCGGCACAGGGCTAATCCTATACCACTCCCTGTTGATTTGGTGGTATAAAAAGGTACAAATATATTATCAAAATTTGCGATCCCACTACCTCGATCAGTAATAATAATTTTTTGGTATTGCCGTTCTTGCACAGTTGAAATGTTTATTATCTTATCGTCAACTCCCGACATAGCGTCAATCGCATTTTTAAATAAATTGATAAAAACTTGTTCAAGTTGTTTTTTATCAACCTTCACTTCAATATCAATGCCTTGATTGATTTTGAATTGGCATTGAGGAAATAGTAACGTTAGCTTACTGATAATATCTTTAAGATTAACCGAAGTGAAAATAGGTTGCGGTAAATGCGCTAGCTGACTATAAGTTGAAATAAACTCGCTTAAGGTATCAGCACGCTCATTAATGATATTGATACCTTCGAGTAAGCTTTTAGAGTCTACTGTTGTGCTTTTCTCTAAGCTGCTTTTCAGTTTATTCTCTATCGACTGACTAATGGTTGAAATAGGAGTGAGTGAATTATTAATTTCGTGACTAAGCACTCGTAATAAACTTTGCCAAGCGTTGCGCTCTTTTTCCATCAATAAACGCTCGGCATTAGTTAACAAATACAACTGGTGCGACTTTCCGTCACTTAAAAACTTCTCTTTATATAAAAAAAACTCACCATTTAATAAGCAATTACCTGAATTATTTATCTTGGTTAATAATTCAGGTGATTGCTTAAACTCAACAATGCCAGGTAAAGCATTTTGCAACTGCCCGCCAAGCGGCAGTGAATTTAATGCAGTGCCTTGATACTTTTCTGCTCCAATCAATAATAGTTTTTGTGCAGAATTATTAGCCATCACAATATTACCATCAGTATCGGTAGCTAAGACCATTGCGTCCATTTGCTCAACGATTAACTCAAGTAAAACTCTTGATTCTTTTGCAGCTATTTTATGCTGCTCTAAGGTATCTGATAAATTATTAATCAATAGCAATAGCTCTTGAAAAGCAGGAGTACTTTTCAACCGACCGCGCAATGAATAATCACCATCAATCATAGATTCAATCAAGTTAGCTAGGGTTCTCACTTGATATTGACTGTATTTTTTATTGGCAACTAGGACATAACTACACAGTAGACTTAGGCAAATGATAAAAAATGCAATCAAATAACCCGATGTTTCTGTTTGCATAAGTGCTACGACAGTAAGCAACATACAAGGTATACATATGACTAATATCAACTTGTCTTGATGAGCTAAGTGATATTGGAGCCATTTATCTTGGCATCGACGGTATATACCTTTAATCCAATTCATATTTACTCATACGACGATAATATCCACTGCGACTGAGCCCTAAGGATTTAGCTGTTTCAGTGGCGTTATTGTTATAGTGCTTTAATCGACTAATGATGGCTTTTTTCTCAATCTCCTCTAAAGATAACAACGATTGTTCAACAGAGTCGGTAAGTTTTGAATGTATGCCCGCAGCCGTGATTAAATTAATCATATCTGCTTCGATTACTTCACCATTGCACGTAAAGAGTGCTCGCTCCATCATGTGGCTTAATTCTCTGATGTTTCCTGGCCAATGGTATTGTTGTAACTTTATCAGCGCTGAAGCTGAAAGTTTTGGACAATTTTTATGATATTTACGACTAAAAGCACTGAGAAAGTAATTTGCAAGCTCTGGAATATCTTCAATACGTTCAGCCAATGATGGCACACGTAGCTCAATAGTATTGAGTCTAAAATAAAGGTCTTGTCGGAAGTTTTTCTTTTCTATTTCCGCTAATAAATTACTATTAGTGGCCGATATTATTCGCACATCAGCATGCATTGATTTATTACTACCAACAACTTCAAACTTTTGTTCTTCTAAAACACGCAATAATTTTGCTTGTTGTGAAATGGGAATATTAGCCAATTCGTCTAAAAACAAAGTACCATTATTAGCCATTTCAAAGCGACCAATTCGATTTTCTTTTGCATCGGTGAACGCACCTTTCTTGTGACCGAACATTTCGCTTTCAAACAAATTTTCTGGAATAGCGCCCATATTAACAGCGACAAAAGAATGCGGGGAGCGACGTGAAACTTTATGAACATAGGCCGCCAACATACTTTTTCCGGTACCATTATCACCTGTTAACAGTATACTCATATCACTTTGGGCAAGATTGTCTAAGGTACACAACAGTTCTTTCATCACTGCCGATTTAGCGATAATTCCTTGACGGTTTTCAGGGTGTGGCTGAGCAATTAACAATTGATTTTGTTGTGATAGTCTTTCGGTTTGTTTATAAGAATTGGCTAAGGATATTTGAGTTTCAATAGCATTAAGTATTCGTTCATTTTTCCATGGTTTTTGAAGAAAATCTTTGGCGCCAGCTTGCATCGCTTCTACCGCGATATCTATAGTCGCCCAGCCGGTCATCACAATAATAGGCACTGAACTTTCTATTGCTGTGATGTGCTCAACAAGCGATATTCCCTCCTTTCCTGAAGTCGTATCGTGTTGAAAATTCATATCGAGTAATATCAAGTCGATAACTTGAGATTGGACACTTGCAATTGCTGCTTCAGGAGTGGTTACAGCAACTATTTCATAGCCGATATCATTTAATAAATATTTCAAACCAGCAATAATATTTATATCATCATCGGCAATTAAAATTCTTTTTTTAGTCACTATGCTAATTCACTAATTTGTTAACTTCGATTCAACAACTAAAGAACAATGACATAACCAATAAGTAATTGATATGTCATTGTTAATTTTCCTTTAAAGTGAATGATTTTCTACTTGAAAATATTCACTACTAAAAGTAAACCTAGCCTTCACACTACTCGTAACGTAATGCTGTACTAGGCTCCATTTTAACTGCACGTTTACTAGGCATATAAATAGCAAACATCACCACGACGCTTAAGCCAACAACCACTGAAATAGCTTGGGTGAAGTAAAAATAGACCGGGAATATCCCTTCAGTAAAACTATGAAAAACTACTGATATTAACGAAAATAGTAGCAGAGCTAAGCCTAAGCCAACAATTAATTGCTTAGCTCCTTGCTTTAAAAACATCTTAAGTATTGCTTGATCTGTCGCTCCAACAGCGCGTCTAATACCAACCTCGTGCGTCCGTTGTGCTACTGAATTAGCGGTTAACCCATAAATACCTACCATCGCTAACAATAGTGCAAAAAAACCAGTGCCAAAGGTAATATTCGACATCAAGTTCATTGACTCGCGCATTTTATTTCTATTCGCACTCGCTTCTTGTACCGCATAAACTATTTCAATATTGCGATCGGTTGCAAACATTGCTTGATAGAATATTTCATCGGCGTCCTGACTATTAGGCAATACCTTATAAAGTAAAATTTGAAATGGGTCGGCAAACTGTAGTCCAGACAAATAGATTTCATCAGCATCGCTAATTTTGCCGAACATGCTTCTTGGGTTCATACGATTACTCACTATACCGACGATAAATACTTCTTCATTTTTATCATTAACATTAACGCTAAAGTGCTTACCTAATACTGATTCACCAGGCCAATATCTTTGTGCCATAGATTGGCTTATTATCGCTACTTTTTGTCGGTCTATTTTATCTAAATGTGTAAACTGACGACCCGCAACTAAATCAATCCCGATAGTCTCGGTATTACCAACAATTGCGACAGTATCTATTAACGGTTTATCGTCATCTGAAAGGTATTCTCTCCCATCTAGCATAACCCGAGACTCACCAATCCAATTATGGCTGATCACGCCAACCAAACTGGGATTTTGTGATAATTTCGACATCAGTGATTGTAATAAAGCAATTTGTTGTTGTGATTCAGGGTATTTATTGGCTGGAATTGTAAAGCGTACGCTCATTACATTTTGGTAATCATCGCCCATTTCTATGTTTATCAATTTATGGGCTATATAGCCTGAAATAGAACCTATAAGCATTAAAGTTGCGACTAAAAATACTTGAGCTGTCACTAAAAATCGAGATATACGGCCTGATTTTTTACTTTGTGCGCCTCGAGTACCGTCACGCAAAGTCGCATTAACATCTTGATGGGCAGAGCGCCAAGCCGGCAAAAAGGCCGACAATAAAATGGTGATTAAAGTAAAAACGACTGCCATCAATAAAGTCACACCATCCATGCCGTAATGCCACCAAAAAGAGCCGCCACTTGGTAGCCATGAATGAATCGCAACTTCGGTATAATCTAAAGCAGCCCCCACTAATAAAACAGACAGCACCCCGCCTACACTAGCAATAATAATCCCTTCCCACATTAATTGGCTGACTAAACGATAAGTTTTAGCACCGAGCGCGGCTCTAACTGCCGTTTCTTTTTGCCGTTCAATAGATCGCGCTAATAAAAGGTTACCGACGTTAATACAGGCCAATAAGAGAATTAGCATTGAAACGGACATCAAAAATGCGAAAGCAATTCCGCCATCATTACCCGTTTGTGCCATCTGAAAGGTTAATAATTTAACCTTCTTTTCTAACTGAGGTAAATCATACAATTTTGCATAATGTTGGTAAGTTTGATTAACAGCTTGGCTCATTTCTTGTTCTGCTTGTGCTAAATTAACTCCTGACTTAATTCTCGCAAAACCATAAAAATAACCTCTGTTATCCGCTGTAGCGTCCAAAACCTCATCTGATAAAGGCAACCAAATTTTTGAAGTATTAGGGAAACGATATCCTTCAGGCATTACCCCGATAACGTCAGTAATTTCACCATTTAAAATAATACTTTCATTGAGAACATCGTCACTGCCTTGATATTCATTTTGCCAAATGTCATAACTGATCAAGGCAACTGGCACTGCTCCAGAAACACTGTCATTAGCATTTATCACTCGTCCGATAATTGGTAATGTACGGCTATATTCAAAAAAGCCTGCTCTGACATAACTACCGATATAATTTTTGCCTGATTGCTTAACCGTTACACGTACATCTGCATTATCATAAACCCCAAATTCCGCTAGCGATGACAAACTGTCCTTGATTTGCAGATATTCAAAGCCTCTTAAATAACGATATTTACCATTTTCGAATACCGCAACGGCCTTAGCAGTATCACCATCTGTAATAGGTAATGGTTTATAAACTGTCGAATATAAAAATGAAAAGGTAAATAAACTAATCGATAACCCGCCAATCAGCACACCTAAGGTCATTGCAGTAAATTTAGGCGCATTAAACAATAAGCGCAGTGCATATTTAAAATCTAGCCATGTAAACATGATTTTTACCCCACTGCGACGTCAATTGCTTGCACGTTATTAGTTGTCTGTTGCTGATTAGCACTATCTTTAATCAATCGACCATCAAACATTTCTAAACGTCGACTTGCTCTTTGTGCCGATGCAGCATCATGCGTTACCATACAAATAGTCGCGCCTTCACGATGAAGTTGTTCAAATAATTGCAGTACAGCTTCAGCATTGGTTGAATCTAAATTACCGGTTGGTTCATCGGCAAGGATAATTTTAGGATCGTTAACTAAAGCACGAGCAACAGCCACACGTTGCTGCTGGCCACCGGAGAGCTGCGACGGGAAATGATTCTTTCTATGCCCCATTTGAACTTTTTCTAACACTGCGTTCGCTTTATCTTCAATAACTTTCTTCGTTAATCCCGACTGGTAGGTTAATGGCAACATGACATTTTCAAGTACCGTTAAATCTGAAATCAAATTAAATGATTGAAATACAAATCCTATTTCCTTACTGCGTATTTCTGCTCGCTGGTTTCTTGTTAAAGTAGAAACAACTTTTCCAGCCAAGGTATATTGACCAGTCGAAGGTGAATCCAACAGGCCTAATAAAGAAAGTAATGTCGATTTACCACAACCAGATTGACCGCTTAACGCAACATATTCCCCTTGCTCTATTGCAAGGCTAATTTCATTTATAGCTCTAGTTTCAATTTCATCAGTCAAAAAAGTTTTGCTGACTTTTTCTAAAGTGATAAGTACGCTCATTTGAATTTCCCTTTAATAATTTTTTATTTGAACTAGTGATTGCCGAAGTTACAGCGGCATTAATTAATCATCACTTGCTGGTGTTCTTGCCACGCTGAAGTGTCAGAAATGATAATTTCATCCCCAACGTTTAACCCTGTGACAACTTGAATTTTATTAACCGAGCTTTGGCCTAATTTCACCAACTTTTTGCTAGCAAATGTTCCTTCTGCGTTAAGTTTATAAAGCCCAACTTGGCTTTCACGAGGAGCATAAACAGGACGTTTGACATAAAGTGCATCTTTGATACTGCTGACTTCAATTAAGCCATCTACCGTTAAGTCTGGCCGAGCTTCTGCCGGTAATGGATCGATGATAGTGACATCAACTAATACCATTCCCACTTTTACTGCAGGGTCTATTCGGCTGATTTTTCCTTTTATTTGGCTTGTTCTAGTATCAATACTCACCAATTGACCCAGGCGAATATCTTTGGCTTGGACTTCTTGTACTTGTAACTCAGCAAAAAGAGATGCTTGATCGGCTATTAGCGCCACACTACTGCCGACTTCAGTACGTTCACCTAGTGCCAACGAGACTTGTTGAACGACACCAGATGTAGAGGCGATTACCGCTAGTGCATTAACTTGTTCAATAACGCGTTGATAATTATTTTCCATTAAGCCCAACCTTGCTTGTTGAGCTGTTTTAGTTGCTTGCATGGTCAATTGCATTTTTGCTACTTTTTGCTGTTGCGATAGCCAAAATTGCTTTTGCTGTTTCACTGCTAACTGGCTTTTTTGATAATCTAATGCAGAAACAGTAGCGTTACCCTGTTTCATCAGTGCGCTTTCAGCATCTAACTTTAGCTTTGCTGATAAATAATTATACTCAGCAGCTATAACCATATTTTCCACATCTAATAATTGTGACTCTAACGCGATATAGGCGGCATAGCTTTCGGCTTTATTTGCTTCTAACTCCCATCGAGCCTTTTCCAGTTCTCTATTAAGTTCAGGATTACTGAGTTGTACTAAGACATCACCTTGATTTACTTCTGCGCCAGCTTTAACAAAAACTTGCTCTATTCGGCCAGATACTTGTGTCGAAACCCAACGAATATTTAACGGTTTAAGTACTCCGGTGGCTCGAACATTTACTTGGAATAATCCCTGCTCTACTTTGGCTGTTACTAATTTATCATGCTCGACCATGTAAGATGCATCACCAAAATAATGCATGACTTTCCAACTAAGTATAAAAAAAACCGCTAAAGGCGCTAAATACCAATATTTTCTCCATAGCGCTTGAGTCGGCTTTATTCTTTGTGTATCCATAACACTTCCTAGGTAATTAATGCCCGAAATATATTTCTTATGATTTAGGTATTACAAGATAAGTGCCAACTTACAAAAACAATCAAGACACTGATTTATAGTGCTTTTATCCAAACATGCAAACGTAAAAGAATCATGACTGTTCCGAAATCGAGACATGTCAAAGTTTACTTTGTGCCACTCTTGAAACAAATTGTTCGGGGTACCGAATTGACTTAAATTTTTTCAACTCAAAATTGTAGGTAAAGTAACAAAGGTGAAATGTCAGGCAAGTAGCTATACTGATAAGCTGAGGATATGTTTTGGTAGATAACTGAGATGCATGGGTATCAATTTGATACCGCTTGAATCATAAAAGTTAAAGCTCACCAAATATGATCAACTTTAACTAATATTAGAATACGTGAAATACTGAGCCTAGATAGGCAATTTAATAAAGGTGACTGACTTAAAAGCCAAGGTTAAACATTGCCAGCACTAAGTCACCATCTTCATGAATATTATGATAAATAAAATCAAAAGTCATCGCGTTGCCAAAATCGTAACTTATAAATAAGTCGAGTTCGTCGGCTCCCTTATCGAATGCAACATTCAATAAGCCTATAGTGACATTATCAATACCAACATAATCAATGCCTAAAGCGAGGGCTCTTTGATCGACAACGTCTGCTATTGTATGGTCAGCTATAGTATGGTCAGCGGCATTAGTAAAAAATGGACCACCTGAAAAGCCTTTAACAACAGTACCTGAAACATAATTATAAGCACCGCTAAGTTTAAAATCATTAATATTATAGCTAGCCTTGATACCGAATAATTCACCGCCTGAGCCAACTCTTACTGCACTCTTATTGGATTGCTTGCCGTATTGGCCACCAAAAGAAAAATCGCCTTTATCAACCATGGCTTCTAAGTAAAATAAATTATATAAGTTACTGGCATTGTAATACCAACTTTGTAATGCAACATCGTCGAAACCTTGATAAACAACACCAACAACATTAACGCCATCGCTATTGTTAAGATCGGTAAACTCTTCTGGCTGGTATGCACCTGCGCCAGCCCATTGATCAAGATGAGCAAGATAAACCGTGGTGTCTGTAAGGTCAGTATTAGAGACTAAAATGCCAGAAAAAGTATTCGGGATCATACGGACATCATCGGTACCAGCATGAGGAGAGTCGAATGCAAAACGGCCAATTTTTATTTCTGTCGACGCTAAATTAACTTGTGCATAAGCTTGGCCTAAAATGCTGTAGCTTTCGCCTTCAGATGAGAAAAAACCGCCATTTGGGTCATTAAATAGTTTTTGTGTGGTATATAAACTGCCGGTCGCACTAATACCGTTCCAGCTGGCACTGCTATAGCTTAGTTCGCCACCGATAGCTGAACCTTGAGCACTTTCAGCATTGTTTGGGTTTATGGAAATATACCCCATACGAAATAAGCCTGAAAAAACACCTTCTGATGTTTCAGAACTGACTTCTTGCGCTGGTTTTTCTGTATTTTCAAAGGCAAATGCTACCGAAAAAAGCATATTGATTAGCACAATCCAAGCAACTAATAACTGACGATGAAAAACTTTCATATTTATACTTCAAACTCTAATTGAGGGAGCGGGAATATATAGATTAAATTTGATTGGATCAATACAAATTTAATATAAAAACGTAGTTTATTTAATCAAGGTAACACCGGCAACTTCTACTACCGTTTTAGCCTCTACTCGCTCGATTATTTTCACTATTGTAGTTTGAATTGTCTCGTCCTTGCGAACATCGCTAGTACTGGTAAAACGCTCTTCTTGTTCATCAGCATCTGCATCTAATTTAAAACTCACAGCGACTTGTGTTGCGCATGCTTCAGTCTCACCATAATAAGATAAGGTGATTTGAGGATATCCTTGAAAGCCACTTTTAACTTTTTTAGCAATTCGTTTGGTCGATTTATCTATATTCATTTTAATTCTCTAAATTTGATTCTTAGCTATATATCCGTACAAACTGTTTAACATAGTAGTAAATCAGAGTTTATATTTCTGCTTTTACCTTAAACAGTAAGTTGAATTAACACCTAAACTTTTGACTATATTGCATTACTTTTTAATTTATAACCAATAAAGTTCACATTATTTGTTGTTTATCCTATGATTATTAAAAGATAAATACTTTAAAACGCCAGAACCTTGAAAAGTCATGTAGTATTAATAGTAATAGGTTAAATTTTGTCGCAAGGGAGTTGTAAAGCTGGGTTTAAAGTAATTTCGAATTAATATTAGTGAGCATTAACAAAGTAATGGACAATATACCTCAGCATAAAGAAGTGAAATTTGAACATTTCTTAATGAAACAGTGCCTCAATATCAGGCGTTTTTCATTATTGACTGCACTTTTAATGTATTTCGTTTTTGCTGTGATGGATGTCATTAAGTTTTCCAGCGATGTATATACCATCACCTTAACTTCTAGAATTATTTTGGTAGTATTACCTTTATTGTATTTGAATTTTATTTATTGGTTTCGTCCTCCAGAGTCAATACGCACCAATGTATTACTTATCTTAATGGTCTATTTAGGCTCTGGCTTAAATCATTCGTTAATTGTTTACTTTTCTCAATTAAATGATCTCTATTTTTCTGATTTAGGTATCATTCTTATACTTATGTTTGGCTGTTTACTGTTCGTCCTGCCTATTAAGCCAGCGGGTATTGTTACCTCGATTGTTTTATTGGTTTTTACAGTGGTACACCTCTATTTAAATCAGCCAATAGCACAGTTAATTTTCGTGTTAATTATTTTAGCTTTTGTCTCAGGTATTTGTTTAACGATTAACAAAATCGGTCAAAATACGCTATATCAAAATTACCTATTGATGAATCAACTCTATCACGAGTCAATTACCGACGGTTTAACACAGTTAAACAACCGAAGAGCATTTAAAGAACAAATTGATCGATTAAGTGCTATCGCAATCCGCCATCAAGTTAGTTTAGGGTTAATTCTTATTGATGCTGACTATTTTAAAGTTATTAACGATACATTTGGTCACAAGACCGGCGATGATGTCTTGAAAAAACTCGCTGATATTATTCACGCCAAGTGCCAACGTACTGAAGATATGGGCTTTAGAATAGGTGGCGACGAATTTGCGCTAATTCTTTATGGTGTAAACGAAGAAAAACTTGCCGAAACGTGTCAAGAAATAGTAACTGAAGTGGTGTCTTTAAATTTAATTGTTAATAGTAAGAAAGTTAAAACATCAGTTTCGTTAGGCGCCATATTAAAGAGTAAAAATTCTAAAATCACCGGTGAGAGTTTAGTTGAATTGGCTGATATCTATTTATACGAAGCAAAAGAAAAAGGTAGGAATCAGTACCAGATGCAAACCTTTAAATAGCCTGCTTAGAATACCAACACACCTACCTTTTTTTTTTGCTTTTTTGTACTTTCTAGGTTATTACCTTTATCACTGGTTAAGTAATAAAGCAGTGATTTCTTCCCGCTCAGAAAGCACCATCAGTAGTGCTAAGTCATCGGTTTGTAATTGCTCAACAATATACTTTGCGCCTTGAAAGGGGCTTGAAAATGACAAAATATTGCTTTGTTGCCAGCCAGCAGCAAGCGCGGTATCGGCAATCAGCTTCGGTACTTCTCCCAGTGTTCTACCGCGTAAATACTGTTCAACCTCCGCAGTAATTATAAAGTCTGGCTGCATTTTTATCGCCGCTTTGGTCAGAGCAATAATTTCAGCATCGGTGCGATCGCCCGCATGACTCAACATTAAAAACTTACGTTTAGCGTGCAAGTTAGCTGTCGTTACCGCCATCGCGTCCATACTATGAACATTATGAGCAAAGTCGACAATCACCTGAGCATTATTAATAGTAAACTGATTACCCCTGCCAGGATTGTCTTCATTATTGCTAGCAAAAGTTGCTAAAGCAGCGGTGATCGCTTGATTCTCTATGTTCAAACTCTTAGCTAAAGCTATGGCGCCTAAGGCATTGGCAATATTATGCAAAGCAGCTCCATTCAGTGTCATTGGAATATCGTTAACGGCAATGATTACAGATTCTTCATTACTATCAGCAAAAATAAGTTGCTGGTCACGCACAAAACACACGGCACCGCCCTGCTGTTTATGCTGCTGTAGCGTTGGATTATTTTCATTTAAAGAAAACCAACACTGATTAACCGGCAATTCAGGAGCCAAAGCAACTAAGTTTTCATCATCAGCGTTAAGCACAAGTGTGCCATTGCTTACGCCATTTTCAATCAGCCCTTTTGTGACAATAGCTTTAGCTTGTGCAAGTGCAGCAACGGTATTAATACCATATTGCCCAAGGTGATCTTCAGCAACATTAGTGATTAAAGCGGCATCAACATTATCAATCGGCAGACCTCTGCGTAAAAGGCCACCACGCGCAACCTCTAAAATTGCGGTTTGCGTATCATGGTGCCTTAATAACATTCTTGCACCACTAGGGCCTGAATAATCGCCGTGGTCGAGGATATTTTCACCAACGCGAATAAAGTCAGTGGATGTAACACCACAACATTGTCCGGCTTGTTTAATAATTTGCGACATAATACGAACGCTAGTCGATTTACCATTAGTTCCGGTGACATAAGCAATAGGAATTGACTTATATTGTGACCAGTTAATGCGGTCTTTATCGGGCAGTGCTAAAATTGGCCAACTTTGAGCTGTAGCGCCATAGCCAAGCGAAAACTCATCGTCATCGACTAAATACACAACATTTTTAGCTTTTGCCTGCGCTATTAATGCTAAAAGCTCAGGTATCACCTCTGCAGCTATCTCCACTTTTATGCGATCAACAGCTGCAGTGAAAGACTCTTGGCTCAAGGTACCAGTTAATTCATCGCAGGTTAATTGCCAAGCTGCTTCATTAACTTCACAGGCGGCATAAAGTGCATCAATAGGCGCACTAATGGCAATCGAAACACCATCTTCGAAAATACGTGAATAAATATTTTCATTAGGCCAATTTACCGCTTTCAGTAAACGTTTCGCATAAACCGACCATATATTAACCACGATAAGTTTATCTATACCTGAAACAAAAGCATCAATAATAGCACCCGGCTGATCTGACAATAAATTTTTGCCTGTCAGCCGACGACTATCATCGACACTCAGTTTTATATTTTCTACATTCATAAGTGGTTACGCTTTTTGATTTCAATACAGCTGAAATTAGTCACTTTCTTCATCGTGTTCAGAAACCACACGTACACCACGCTCATCTTTAACAATGCGCATTCCCGTTTCTAAAACAAAGGTATCAGGTTCACTTGTTTCTAACATCGAGACCACGGTATCTCTTGCTGGTTTCTCTGTTTCAGGTTCAGCGCCATTATGACCGTTGAAGTGAATAATTTGCTTCCAACAACGCGTTATCGCGTCACCAAAAACCATTAATAAATCATCGGTACTGGCTAATTCAAGCCCTTTGTTGATGGCTTCAACCTCATCTGATATGCAATGTATTTTTGCTTCGTCAACACCTTCAGCTTTTAAAGCAGCTGCTAACATTTGCGGTACTTCATCTTCACCGCGACCACGTCTATTGTCATCTGCTTTACAAATGTAAATATCAAAATGTCCTGCAGCAGCTTTCGCAATGTTAACAATATCTTCATCACGGCGATCACCAGGGCCTGCTAAAACGGTAATACGTTTACCATTGATTTCTAACTTACTAGCTAACTCACTCATACAACGCACACCATCAGCATTGTGAGCATAATCAAGGATCACTCTAAATGGATGTTCATCAAAGACATTCATTCGGCCTGGCGCTTGATAAAAGGTGGTAGTAAAGGTGCGTAAACCCTGTTGAATTGCGTCTAATGGTTTGCCTAAACAATACGCTAAACCGGCAGCGAACATGGCATTTTGAACATTATGTAGGGCTTTGCCTTCTAAAGTCGCAGGAATTAAATGTGTCCACAGTAGTGGAATATGCGTACCGTTATCAAAAATGGTGATCATGTCACCGTTGATGCCTTTTTCTAACACTACGGCACGACCGCCAGCACGAATATGTTCTCGCACTAAGCTATGGCCGGTATTCATGGTCACATAACATAAGTGTTTTGCTTTCGTGTGATCAGCCATTTTCAAACAATGCGGATCATCGGCATTAAGTACCACGCTATCTTTTGCTACTTCAACAACAATACGTTTAACTTCAGCTAGTTGCTCAAGGGTATCAATACCTTTAAGACCTAAATGATCTTCTTGCACATTAATACATGCAGCAACATCACTTGATAGATAACCTAAGCCTGAACGGGCAATACCGCCTCGCGCCGTTTCTAATACCGCAATATCAACAGACGGATCACGTAATACAATTTGTGATGACACTGGGCCTGTCATATCACCTTTAACAGATAATTGACCATCAACATAAACACCATCGGTTGACGTCATACCGACAATATGTCCGGCGTTTTTTAAGATATGGGCAAGCATCCTAGACGTTGTTGTTTTGCCGTTGGTACCCGTAATACCCGCAATCGGTATACAAGTTGGTAAAGTTGGCGGAAATAACATATCGATAACTTTACCAGCAACATCTCTCGGTTTACCGTGGCTAGGTGCGACATGCATTCTAAAACCTGGTGCCGCATTCACTTCAACAATTCCACCACCAATATCTTTATGAGATTTGGTAATATCAGCCGTTAAAAAGTCCACACCACCAACATCTAAGCCCACGGCTTGTACAGCACGTTCAGCCATAATTTTATTATCTGGATGCACAACATCGGTCATATCAATAGCGGTACCGCCAGTCGATAAATTAGCAGTTGAGCGTAAATAGAATATTTCATCTTTGGGTAAGACAGTTTCTGCAGTATATTCTGCTTCTTCGAGTAAGCGCAGTGCTTGAGTATCTAACTCTAATTGCGTTAATACTTTTTCATGACCAACACCACGACGTGGATCTTCATTAATAATATCAACTAATTGACTGATATTATTTACACCATCACCAATAACGTGGCCAGGAACACGTTTAGCAACAGCGACTAATTCGCCATTAACTACCAGCATACGATGATCTAAACCGGTCAAGAAAGACTCAACTAAAACAGCACGGCTAGTACCATGTTCACGCGCAAAAGCAAATGCGGTGATCACTTGTTCCTCTGTCGTTAAATCAATAGATACACCACGACCATGGTTTGCATTTAGTGGCTTTAATACCACAGGATAACCAATGCTTTTTGCCATTTTTACCGCTTGCACATCTGAATAAGCCATGCGCTGTTGTGGTACAGGTAAGCCCAGATCGTTTAATAAGTTGTGAGTGTCTTCTTTATCACATGAGATTTCGACAGCAATATGTTTAGTTTCACTGGTGATAGTGGCTTGAATACGTTGTTGATACTTGCCATGGCCAAATTGCACTAAGCTATATTCGTTTAATCGTAACCAAGGAATATCACGTTTTTCAGCTGCATCAATCAGAGATTGTGTACTTGGTCCGAAGGCTTTACGTTGAGCAAAGCGTATAAAGTCTGCCATTTCTTGAGCAAAATCAAAGTCTGTTTCAATATCGGTTTGCAATGCTGACTTAATACTTTCCGGCATTAAGGAAATTAATAGTTTACGGGCTAGCAATGCGGCTTCTAAGCCAACATCTCGCTGTTTATACTGGAAAACCATATTGTATTCGCCAGGTTTGCCTGTTGTGCGTGTTTTGCCAAAAGTAACTTCGGTACCGGCAACGCATTGTAGCTCAAGGGTTACATGTTCCCATATGTGAGCAATCCACGTGCCCTCATCTTCTTTTAAGCGTCTGATAAAGCCACCAGGCTCACCATAAGAACAACCGTGTTGCTCTAAACTGGGTAATTGTGTGATCAACCCGTCGATGAATTCAGCGCCAAGTTTAACGGAAGGGTATTGCTCAAGAATGCCGATATCTACAATATGACGAATCACGGGAAAATGGGCATAAACATTAGGGCCAACATAGACGTTGGTAGAGAGCATTTTCATAGTGATTCCTTTATTATTCTAACGAGAATATTTTTATACCAATTTGATTAATTATTTGGTTATTGTTTTAAAGTCGACTTCACTAAACGTCGGTAAGAAAAGATACCACGGTTTAATGATAGGGCATACAACTTGCGAAATTATATTGCTTATAGCTTTAAGATAATTTTAGCGGTAAAAAACAGATCAGGACAATCTTGAAAATTCTAGCGATGATATTAAGCTGTAGCTAAGCTAAACCTTAACTTATAGCCATTATAATAAAACAAAAAAGCCTATCTCTTTCGAGGTAGGCTTTGATCTAAATAACTGCAAAGTGTTGTTAACTAGCCGGTGTTGCCACTCGGTCGTTGATGCAGTAAGTAGCGCCGGCACCAAGCACATGTAACTTAAGCCCGATCAACGTAATAGCTTCGCCTCTACTCGCATCCGCCATTGAGCTATGAGATAACTCAGATGGGTCAACGACAGTAACGCTGCCATGTCCAACAACTTCTAACACCCCAGATGGGTCTATAAAAGCAGCGGTGTTTTCACAAATCCCTAGGCCTGAAGCAAAAGGGTTATATGAAATAGCCGACAACAAACGACCAAGTCGATTTCTTTGGCTAAAGTGTTGGTCAATAATAACCTTATTGATCAAGCCCATACCCGGTGCAAAGGTAACGCCTTCTTCACTAGGTAACGCGCCTGTGCGGCCACCAGCAATCATATGCTCAGGCATAATTGCAGCCCCTGCGGAAGTACCTGCAATATGCACGCCCGCGGCATTTAGCTTACGAATACTCTGGGCTACAGGAGTGCCACCTAATATTGTCGACAAGCGTAATTGGTTACCGCCAGTAATAAAAATACCTGTGGCATTTTCTAATTCAGCTAAGTTCTCATCGCAATTGGCCTGTTCACGATCATTTATCGTTAACGAAACAGCGTTTTTAACGCCTAAACCTTGAAAAACTTCTTCGTAGTTTGTGCCCGTGTCATCAAGTTGAGACGCGGTCGGTATAATAACAATGTAAGCATTTTCTCCACCACAAAGTTCCACAAAGCGTTGTAGGATAACTGGATCCTTTACGCGCTCTTCTGCCCCCCCGATAGGAATTACAAATCCCCGTTGTTGACCATCAGTTGTTTTAGCTGGACACATATCTACCTCTATTCAAAAGTACCTTTAATAACTGTGTGATTGTTTTGCTTGTGCCAAACACCTTGCGCCATCACATCAGTAATTTCATATTTTTCATTCATCACTAATAAATCTGCGTCAAAACCAACGGCAATCTGCCCTTTGTTTTTAAAACGTAAAAGTGTAGCGACATTGCGAGTTAGCATTGGCAAAACAGTTTCAAGGGCTATGCCTTTATTTAAGGTTGCCACCAATGTTTCACCTAATGTACTCGCGCGACCAAAATCCATATGTTGTAATTCACCTTGTAGGTCAAAACAAGGCAAGCAACCTCCACCATCCGAGCTAAGGGTTATTTGTGCTAAGGGTAATTGTCTTTCTACTGCCATCTCGATAGCATCACATGCTTCCCAGCCTGGTTGAGCTGTACCCGTAGGGAATGCGGTTAAATCTATAAAACAACCACTGGCCAATAATTTGCAACTGTCTTCAAACAAAGGCTTATTGCGATTCACATGCGTTGGGTTAAATACCCGCGCCGGTAATTCGGTATCTTTAATGGCTTGTTCTATTAGTGCTAAACGTCGTTCGCCATCACCTAAATGAAAATGAATAACGCCGGCTTTACCGGTAAGTAATCCTGCCACATGGGCTTCACTTGCTAAACGGATAACTTCTTCAAATGTTGGCTGACTTGAGCGGTGATCACTAATGGCAAATTCGCCAATACCAATAACCGGCTCTAAAAATGTAATATCCGATTTAGCACTACCCGTAATCGTTGTTAAAGGATAATGATAGCCACCGGTCCAACAATAAGCTGACATGCCTTCTTCACGTAAACCATAAACGCGGCTTAATAAATTCTCAGTACTGCGAGTTGTGTCATCTGTACCTAATAAACCTACAACCGTAGTAACACCAGCATGAGTAAAATCGGTTAATCCTACCGGAGGTACTTGAGTTGAAAAACCCGCTTCACCACCGCCACCAGTAATATGGGCATGGCTATCAATAAAACCAGGCGTCAGGGTTGCACCGTCAAAGTTAATCACTTCAACTGGCCATTGTTTGGGGGTATTTATCGTTCCAGTTCCATGCTCATAAATTGCTGCGATTTTATTACCAGCAATAAGCACATCTTTAATGCCAAGAGGCGTTGGTGCGTAAATATTTACATTACGCAATAATTTCAGCATGGTTGGGTTATTATTCATGGGCTTTATATGACGTTGTATTTAACTTAACTTACTATTAATTAAAGATAATAAAATGTAGTAATGGTAAAGCTAAACCGACCTTGAGAACTGTGAGAAAGAGTAAGCGCTGACTATAGCACATTTGAACTTTTACCACTAACAATCAAGTTACAAAGATGTAAATAAATTCTTGTAAATAAGGTGATGTTATTAAACTACTAACTGATTAAACTTCTAACAAATCTACTTCAACTTATGAAACGGTAGATCTACTTACTGTTACTACAACTTTAGGTAGGTCAAATTTTGTGAAAAATCGCTTAAATAAAACTACTTTATCATTGATAAAAAAGTCTTCAAATAAACGCTTAAATGTAAAATTTGTTAACAGTAAATATATTATGCTGCGGGTTTAAACTTTTACGGTATTTTAAATGGCTTAAAAGGTAAATTTAGCTAGCACATGCGGTTAAGTTTTATTTAGAATGCTCGAATTATTTCTATTGTAACTACCACTATCTAGTACCAAGCTACTATTTAGTCATTTTGAGGAAAAGCATATGCTTTTTAATGGTTCGTTTGTCACAGACTGCCCAATTCGTCAGAAAATTCGTGAATTTTATCGTATTGATGAAAACATAGCAGTAGATCATATTCTCCCTCTAGCTGAAGTTAATGTCAGTGCTAGAAGCCGAGCTTGGGAAAGAGCTCGAAAAATGGTATTAAAAATTCGCCAAGACCAATCAGGTAATGGCGCGATAGATGCTTTATTAAATGAATACTCACTTTCAAGTGAAGAAGGTGTGGTATTAATGTGTTTGGCTGAAGCCTTACTTCGTGTACCCGACAAACATACACAAGATGCTTTAATTCGAGATAAAATTTCTCAAGGCCAATGGAGTAGTCATTTAGGTAGTAGTGACTCTTTATTCGTAAATGCTTCATCTTGGGGCCTTTTAATTACTGGCACCATGGTTAACTATGCTGATAAACGCAAACAAGACAGTTTTGGTTTATTGAAGAAAACTATCGGTCGTTTAGGCGAGCCGGTTATTCGTAAATCAATGAACTATGCCATGAAAATCATGGGCAAGCAGTTTGTTATGGGTGAAACCATCACAGCAGCCACTGAACGAGCGGCAACCAAAGAACAGCAAGGCTACGTATACTCATACGATATGTTAGGTGAAGGTGCTCGCACCATGGCCGACGCTGAACGTTATTTAAAAGCTTACCAAGATGCGATCGAAGTCATCGGTAAAGTTGCCGTAAATACCGGTAAAAACGACCCACGTAAAGTACCAGGTATCTCAGTTAAACTTTCTGCTATTCATCCTCGTTATGAGTTTACTCACAAAGAACGTGTCATGGCTGAAATAGTACCAAAGCTTAAAGCACTTTGTTTACAAGCAAAAAGCTACAATATTGGTTTAACTGTTGATGCTGAAGAGTCTGAGCGTTTAGACATCTCACTCGATATTATTGAAGCCGTATTTAGCGACAATGATTTAGGCGATTGGGACGGCTTTGGCATTGCCTTACAAGCTTATCAAAAGCGTGCTATTTTTGTTGTTGACTGGCTACGCGATTTAACGCTACGAGTTGACCGTAAAATGATGGTGCGTTTAGTTAAAGGTGCCTATTGGGATACCGAAATTAAAAATGCACAAAAAGATGGCCATGCTCACTTCCCAGTGTTCACCCGTAAGTCATCTACTGATGTTTCTTACCATGCTTGTGCAAATAAGTTATTAGAATATAGAGATACCATTTACCCACAATTTGCCACGCACAATGCCTATACAGCAGCCACTATTGTTGAACTTGCTGGTGATGACAAAGAAGGTTTCGAATTCCAGTGTCTTCATGGCATGGGTGACTCGTTGTACGATCAAATTGTTGCCGGTGAACACATTCAATGTCGTATTTATGCCCCTGTTGGTCATCACGAAGACCTACTCGCATATTTAGTACGCCGTTTATTAGAAAATGGTGCTAACTCTTCTTTTGTAAATGCCATTGTTGATGAATCACAACCTGTTGAGTCGCTACTTGGCGATCCGGTTGAAAAAACTCAACGCTTAAAAGACAAATACAATAATCAAATCATCAAGCCGATTGCGCTATACCATGAAGAAATGGGTATTGGCCGAGACAATTCTAAAGGTTTAGATTTAACTGATATTAATGTTATTACGCCGTTAAAAGCGTCGTTAGATAACTGGTTTGAATCAAACCGTATAAATGAAAGTGACATACCTGCAGGTGCTGTCGCCATTAAAAATCCGGCGAACCATAGTGAAATCATTGGCTTTCATCAACATCACAGTAAAGATGACATGCTAGCAATGATTGATGTGGCAGAAACAGCTTTTGCTACGTGGTCTACTACACCAGTGTCTGAGCGCACTGCATTATTGTGCCGAGTTGCAGATATTCTTGAACGCCATACAGACGAGCTTATCGCTCTATGTATAAAAGAAGCAGGTAAAGTGACCCAAGACGGTATTGATGAAGTCAGAGAAGCGGTTGATTTTTGTCGCTACTATGCCAACCGCGCTATTGAAATTGGCGCTGATGAACGTCTTGAAGCACGTGGTGTTATTTTATGTATTAGCCCGTGGAACTTCCCATTAGCGATATTCTTAGGCCAAGTAGCAGCAGCTATTGCTACCGGTAATACGGTATTAGCTAAACCTGCTGAGCAAACGAGTTTAATTGCTTTGCGCACTATCGAATTAATGCAATCTGTAGGTTTACCTGAAGGCGTTGTGCAAGCAGTTATTGCCCGTGGTAGCCAAGTAGGTAGCGTGATTATTCCTGATGATCGTATTCAAACCGTTATGTTTACGGGCTCTACTGAAACCGGCACTGTTATTTCACAAACTTTAGCAGAGCGCGGTGGCGATCAAGTACCATTAATCGCTGAAACCGGTGGTCAAAACTGTATGATAGTTGACTCTACCGCTTTGCCTGAGCAAGTCGTAGACGACGTAATATCTTCAGGTTTCCAATCTGCCGGTCAACGCTGTTCAGCATTGCGCGTACTATTTTTACAAGAAGACATTGCTGACGACGTGATCACTATGCTTAAGGGTGCATTAGCTGAATTGCATATTGGCAACCCTGCACTTTTAAGTACAGATATCGGCCCTGTTATTGATCAAAAAGCACTCGACGCGCTTAATGCTCACAGTGAATACATGAAAGATAACGGCAAATTGTTATACCAATGCGAAATTGCGGCGGATGTAACTGAAAACGATAACTTCTTCTTCGCACCACGCCTTTATGAAATTGACGACATTAGCGTACTGAAAAAAGAAGTATTTGGCCCATGTGTACATATAGTTCGTTTTAAAGGCAGTGAAATTGAAGCCGTTATTGATAAAATCAATGGCACTGGTTTTGGTTTAACTATGGGTATTCATACTCGTATTGAACATCGTGCTTTTGATTTAGCTAAACTGTCACGTGCCGGTAACGTTTATATTAACCGTAATACCATCGGTGCGATTGTTGGTGTTCAACCGTTCGGTGGACGTGGCCTATCAGGCACAGGACCAAAAGCGGGTGGACCAAACTACTTAACGCGTTTAGTGAAAGAAAAAGCCACGCCTGATCCAGAAGAATTTAACCTACTACCATGGCAAGTTGAAGCGTTAGACGGTGACGAGCAATCGGAAATCGAAGCTAACTTGTTTATGGACAAAGCTAATGCCGCAGAAAAAGGTTGGCGCTTAACTGAGCTGAACACGCGTATTTCTTGTGTTCGTCAATTGTTAGCAAAAATAGCGCATGTTGATATTGTTGATGACTTAGCCGACGATTTAAACCGCTCGTTAACTGCAGCACGTTCACAATTAATCAGCATTGAAAAGCAACTGAAAAAGCCAACACTTTTACCGGGTCCAACGGGTGAATCTAATGTGCTTTATTTAGAAAACCGCGGCAACATCATCTGTTTTGCTGATAAAAACGTAAGTTTTCACTTCTGGTTATTGTCGATTGTTACCGCATTGGCAACGGGTAACACCGTAGTTACTGTAGTTTCTGACTTATACTACGATGAAGCAATCGCGTTTAGAGATAAGTTTATTGCCACTGGTGAAGATGAAAACGTTTTCCAAGTAGCTAAATTGCGTCACTTAACCACCATGCTAGCGCATCCTGCCTTATCAGGCATTGTGGTAGACGGTAACTGTGACCGTAAACATTTTATCAGTGAAAAACTGGCTGAGCGCCAAGGTGCAATACTACCGGTGATCAGTTCAGAATATTTCGATAACTTGATCCAGCGCTTATTAACAGAAAAAACCATCAGTATTGATACGACTGCCTCAGGTGGTAACACATCATTAATGACCTTGGTTGAAGAAGACTAGACACTTAGGTTAACTGGTTTAATGTAATTTAAAAAAGTTAATAAAAGTAAACTGAAATAAAAACGGGCATCGAAAGGTGCCCGTTTTTTTTATAGTAAATTAATGATTAATGTGTACCTGACCCCATTTAATCTAGTAAATTAATGATTAATGTGTACCTGACCCCATTTAATCAGTTACTGTCGGTCAAGTGTCGGGTGAAATTCGTAACCGACAATAAGAAAACTAATGAATACTTGTGATTCTTAAGTACAGAGGTAAATTTAATGATTCTTAAAGAACTACGTATTAGCCGTCATTTTTCGCAAGAGCAATTAGCTCGAATGTCTGGTTTAAATGTTAGAACTATCCAGCGTATTGAAAGTGGCCATAATGCTAGTTTAGAGTCTCTTAAATGTCTTGCTGCTGCACTTGATGTTGATGTATCAACCTTGAATCAGGAGAAATTTATGATAGATAAAAAATCGGATAACTGGAAGAACCTACCTATTTTAATGAAATATTGGTTTATGTTTAATTTTTTACAAACTCGACCGAGTAGGAAGTCTGCATCTCGAATTGAAGCTACCGGTCATATTAGTGGTTTTTCATTTTGTTGTTTAGGCATAATAAGTGAAGCTGCACTTGTTGGTGGATTACTAATGCTTGCAACGGCTTATTCATATCATTTCCTGAAGTGGCAAGGTGATAAGTATGGTATTTGGTATGATGATAAATCCACTAAAGAACAATATTAAATGGGGTCAGGTACACATTAACGACTTTTCCAGCCTGCCATAACAATATCAACTGCTTAAATGAGCTGAATTTGGCCTTAGATATAGAAAAACCGCTTGATTACATTAAGTAATCAAGCGGTTTCTGAAGTTGGTGAGTTGACGCATAAGCCGGGTTTTGTATCTCTTCCGAAGAAGAGTGACAATCATTCGTCTAGGCTATAAATCGCTCTATAGCTCAAGCAACCTACCCGGTTTCAACGCGAGCCACGCCATATGAAACCCTATTTGGTCTTGCTCCGGGTGGAGTTTACCCTGCAATTACTGTTACCAGCAATCCGGTGCGCTCTTACCGCACCCTTTCAGCCTTACCTGTGAAGTTCCTAAGAACAACCATCGGCGGTCTTCTCTCTGCTGCACTTGTCGTGGGCTCGCGCCCCCCAGGTGTTACCTGGCACCCTGCTCATTGGAGCCCGGACTTTCCTCCCCTCTATCTGTCTACCTCTTATAAATAAGCGGCACAACGATAAAGCAGCGATTGTCTCGTCAACTCGGAGCGCATTCTACGTGATATTAAGGGGCTTGGAAAGCGCAGTATTAACTATTAAGCATCTTTCATTGCTAAGGCATATTCATAAAGCGCATTTTTCTTAACGCCATGAATTTCTGCGGCAATGGCGCAAGCTTTTTTCGGTTTCATTTCAGATAATAATAACTTTAATGTTGCCACCACATGCGCTGGAATATCATTTGGGTCAACTTTATTACCTTCAATGATCAGCACCATTTCACCTTTAAGTTGATTAGGATCTTCTTGCAGCCATGCCAATAAGTTCTCGGCGGTGTCTGAGTGCACAGTTTCAAAGGTTTTAGTTAACTCGCGCGCCATTACTACATAACGCTCACCACCTAAGGTTTTCACAATATCTTCAACGGTATCGATAGCGCGGCGCGGCGCATCATAAAATACCATGGTACGAGTTTCATTGGCCAACTCGGTTAACGTAGCTTGTCTTGCACCTGATTTTGACGGTAAAAACCCTTCAAAGGTAAATCTGTCAGTAGGTAAACCGGCAACAGAAAGCGCCGCGATTGCTGCACAAGCCCCAGGAATAGGCGAAACACTTAAACCTTGTTGACGACAATGACGAACAAGATGAAATCCTGGATCGCTGATCAATGGCGTGCCTGCATCAGATACTAGTGCGACACTTTTGCCTTCCTGAAGCAAAGCAGCAATTTGCTCTTGGCGTTGACGCTCGTTATGATCATGCATCGACATGGTTTTATTTTTAATGGAAAATGCTGATAACAAACGTTGAGTATGTCGTGTATCTTCACAGGCAATAACATCAACCTGCTCGAGTATATTTCGTGCCCGTTGACTAATATCACCTAAGTTACCAATAGGTGTGGCAACAATATATAAAGTGCTAGGCTGAATTTGAGATTCCGACATAATAAAATACTTGTGTTGAGACTGAAGAGGATGAAGTTTATTATAAAGCACTATTAAAAAGTATGGATTTATTAACTTTGACACTTACTAAATGGTTTTCACCTTATAAAAGTACGTTATGTGCATTAGCAACCGTGGTTATTTTAGCCAGTTGCACATCAACCGAGCCAAGTAAAAAGCCGACGTCAGCGACAAACAAAGCTGAAGTTGTGCAAGAGCGTGAAACAAATTTAACCGCAGAGCAACTTGTCGAACAAGCATCAGCACAAATAGCTTCGAATGATAATGATGCCGCCATAACATCCCTATTAGCGGCTAGTGAGTTATTTTTAACTGAAGAAAAACCACATAAAGCGTTATGGTTAACCAAGCAGTTAACTGCGCTAATGCATTCGCCAGCACAGCAATACCAGTTGTCGATAATCGAAGCGAGAAGCTTTCTAGCGCTAGAAAAAGTATCAGAAGCTTATTTGGCACTTGAACAATCAAACACTTTAAAAGAGCAAGCCGAACTTAGTCACTCAGTCGACTACTTTAAAACTCTCGCTAATGTGCAAACCATAAGAAAACTTCCTATTGCTGCACTCGATGCTAACTTACGAGCATTTAGCATAAATTCGCAAGCTAGCGACAGCGATATTGAATTAATTTGGCAACAACTCTGCCAGTTATCTCCTTGGCAACATCAACAATTAATTAAAATGTCTCCGCCATTAATAAAAGGTTGGAGTAAACTGCTTACTTTTGCCAATAAGTTTGGCGATAACGACGAAAGACTGCAACGATACTTAGTGCAGTGGCAACGTGAATTTAACAGCCACCCGGCACAATATATTGCAACAAATTTGAGTCAGCCACAGTCGCTCTTAAATAAAGAGTTAAGTAGTGATGTAAACAATTCAGTCAGCAATTTAGAAAACAATGAGTACCGCAATATTGCTGTCATTATTCCGTTATCTGGTAAGCAAGAGCGTGCAGGTGAAGCGCTACAACAAGGAATATTAGCGGCTTATAATATTAATAGCGGTAAAACTTTACATTTTATCGATTCAGCAACCGTTGATATGACGACATTAAGTGCCAAATTTACCGAGCTAAATATCGACTATGTCATTGGGCCTTTATTAAAAGAAAATGTTGAACAATATTTAGCGCAAACCGAAATAACCACCCCAACGTTATTACTTAACCTACCCGCGGCAGTGAATTTATTACCGCATCAAGTAGCGTTATCAATGCGACCAGAGGACGAGGCGATACAAGCAGCGACAACGTTAAGTCGTCAACATTATAAATTTCCGATTATTTTGAGCCATCAAGACAATGCAAGTCGTCGAATTGCTCAAACCTTTAGTCAACAATGGCAACATATCACCGGTAAAGCGCCTGAAACGGTATTTTTTAATAGCGATGCTAAAATGCAAAATCAACTAAAAGCCAGCCTTGGTGTTGATTTAAGCCAACAACGTACCAAAGAGCTAAATAGTCGAATTAAGTACTCCATTAAAAGTGAACTACGCAATCGTCGAGATATTGATATGATTTACGTGGTTGGCTTACCACTTGAAACTAAGCTTTTAAAACCCTATATCGATGTTAACATCAGCCCTTTTGCTGACATAATCCCGGTTTTTGCTAGCTCGCGTAGCCACAGCAGTAAAATTGATAAAAGTGATAATCGTGATTTATCCGGTTTAACCTTCACGGAAATGCCTTGGCAGTTAAATAGTAAGTTGCAAAACAAAGCATTAGCGGCACAAGCAAAGAAGCTTTGGCCTAACCGTAGTGATAGCTTACAAACTATTTTTGCTATGGGATATGATAGTTTAGCCTTGGTTGATAAAGTTTCTGCTATGCAAAATAAAACTTATGTTCGACACTATGGTCAAACTGGCATATTGCAATTAGGCGAAGATAATATTTTGACCCGAAGCTTAATTTGGGGAAAATATAGTCGCAGCAAGGTACAAGAAATTGCTATGGACTAATAAAACAAACACAGTTACCACCGGCAAAAATAGTGAAAAGTTAGCCGCCAGCTATTTAAGCCAACAGGGATTAATTTTACAGACCTGTAATTTTCAAAATCGACGTGGTGAAATAGACTTAATCATGACCGAAGCAGACACTTGGGTGTTTGTGGAAGTAAAATATCGTAAAAATAAACACTTTGGCGGTGCTGTTGCGGCAATTTCAGTGCAAAAACAGCAAAAAATTAAGCAATGTGCGGCATTTTTCCTGCAACAGGCCGGATTAAATGAATATAATACCCCTTGCCGATTCGATGTTATCGCGATGCAAGGCGATATTACAAACCCAGAAATTACTTGGCTTAAAAATGCCTTTTAATTAACGCCTTTTAAGAAATGAAATAACGGAGCTAATTCCACCATGTTAGAACGGATAAAAAGTAATTTTACCGAAAGCATACAAACCAAAATTGCCGCTAGCGAATTATTGGCTACACCAATAGAGCAAGCCGGCATGATCATGGTACAAAGCCTGTTAGCCGGTAATAAAATATTAGCTTGTGGTAACGGCGGCTCAGCCGGTGATGCTCAGCATTTTTCTGCCGAGCTACTTAATAGATATGAAACCGAACGCCCGCCTTTACCGGCGATCGCGTTAACCACTGATAGCTCGACAATTACTTCCATTGGTAATGACTATCATTTTGATGAAATTTTTTCTAAGCAAGTTCGTGCTTTAGGCAATAATGGCGATGTGTTATTGGCAATTTCTACCAGCGGCAATTCACGTAATGTGATTAAAGCTATTGAAACAGCCGTTTCACGTGACATGCCAATAATCGCTTTAACGGGTGGGGACGGCGGCGATATTGCCGGATTACTGGGCGAAAATGATGTTGAAATTCGCGTACCGTCAAGTCGTACAGCACGAATTCAAGAAGTTCATTTAGTGGTTATTCACTGTTTATGTGACATTATAGATACTACCTTATTTCCACAATCTGAAGGTTAATATGTCGATGAAATCCATTATCAGCACTATCAGTATTGCTATTTTGCTACAAGGCTGCATGGCAGCTGCAGTTGTTGGCGTTGTTGGTGGTGCAAGTGTCGCTACGGACAACCGTTCTTTGGGTAACCAAATAGACGACCAGAAAATTGAGCTAGACGCAAATGCAATGCTTCGTAAAAACGAAGGCCTAAATGACAACACAAATCTGCAAGTGGTTAGTGTTAATGGCAGTATGTTAGTGGTTGGTCAAGCGCCAAATAGCTATCTACGTGATCAAGCAATAAAAGCGCTGAATGAGGTCAAAGGTGTCAAACAGTTACATAACCAAATTCGTATCAGCAACACTTTAGCCTTTACGACAAAAACTAATGATGTCTGGTTAACTTCAAAAGTTAAAACGGCATTATTTGGCACCAAAAAACTGGATGCGACCAATATTAAAGTGGTTACTGAAAATGCGGAAGTTTTTTTGATGGGTCTAGTGACTCAAGCACAAGCAACCGAAGCAGTTGAAATTGCCCGAAATGTTAACGGCGTAAATCGTGTATTTAAGATTTTTGAATATATAGATTAAACCTGACCGTTCATCGACGTACACGAATGTACTAATGCCTAGAAAGGCAGTTCTTACATGAATGTCGGTACTTAGGTTATGTCTGGAACTAATAATCTGACCGTTCATCCTGAACATTGTCACTCTTTCACATGACATAGATGGATTTACTAATGTCGTGAAGCCACGGATGGCTAGGAACGACCCTGTGATCGTGACATTGCCGACATGGATGTCGGTACTTAGGTTATGTCTGGAACTAATAACCTGACCGTTCATCCTGAACATCGTCACTCTTTCACATCCCTGTGATCGTGACATACCGTTCATCCTGAACATAAAAAAGCAAACCTGATGGTTTGCTTTTTACTTTATCTCACATTTTTACAGCAATTCTAATTAAGGTTACTTATTACCTGCTCGCTATTGGGTAATACCTCATGTTGCAGCCATTGCACTGCTTGCTCCCATTCGAGCTCTAAGCCAGAAAACATACGAATATTCCAATTATCATTTGCTCTAATTACATTTATTTTGTTTATCAATCGTTTACTTTCTTCTGAATAATAAACATATGCAATAGCTTTTAAACCCGTATATGAGCCTATGGTTAATTGCGCTTCATAACTATAAGTATATTCGTTGATTAAATTGATCAACATGCCAAAGTCATTACTAAGGTGAGCTTTTAAAAAAGCATCACACTCTTCAACCATTTCAAGTGACAGTTCGATACCTTCATCTATGGTGACTTCAACAACATTTTCCGTAAGCAATGTAAAGTAACCAAAGCTTAGCCGATGTTTCATTTCGATCCTCTGATACTGATAAATTAATCGCTAAGAATTGATACATTTTATGCTGTAGCACATATCCATATGTAATTGTAAACCAAGTAAAAACAGTGCTATTAACCTAGAATAATCAACGGCCTTGTTTTATTCGCTACTCAATAACCATAGTGGCTTAAAAGCAGTTATTCAAACGATAATCAGTGAAAATAATTGACTCGAAGCTTAGCAATTGAATTCACTATAAAACTAATTACCAAATAATTTTTCCAGCCATGACTTCTTCTTCACTTTACTTGGGCTTTGTTCACATTCTGTTTCATAAATCATTCCGGTAGTCACTGCCGGCAATACTTGTGACTGCTGACATTTTTCAACCACTGGCCGACCATTGTTATTATCAAAATTGACTAATTCAATACTTTCAGGAACTTGGCTCTGGCGGCTAACAGTCCCAACTTTATTCATGAAATCTGCATAGAGCACTAAAGCACCACTGCTGCCGGTTAATTGAGTTGGCTTATTATCGTCCCGACCAAGCCATGTGGTTACCAACAATTCATTGTCATAACCAATAAACCAACTGTCTCTTTGATCATTAGTGGTACCTGTTTTACCTGCCACACTTTTACCACTTAAGCGCCAAGTTAAAGACTTTGCAGTGCCAGAAGTTGTCACTCTATTTAAGGCATAGTCGAGTAAATAAGCGGCTTGGCTTGAAATAATTTGTTGATTTAAGGCTTGAAATTGCCATAGCGTTTCACCACGGGCACTTACAACTCGCTCTATTGCATGAGATTTCTCAGCAACCCCCTGATTTGCAATAGCAATGTAAAGTTGATTAATTTCCATCGGCGACATGTTCAATGACCCCAATAACATTGATGGCCGCGTAACAATATCTTCTTGATAACCCAACAAATGAATAGCTTGGGCTATATTATCAAGACCCAACTGCATACCTAAATTCACCGTAGGTATATTCAAACTCGACGCCAGCGCATCAACTAAGTGTACTTGGCCTCTATATTTACCGTCATAATTTTTCGGTTGCCAAGCCTGACTATCACCACTTGTTAATGTAATGGCTTTATCTTCGATTAAGGTGGCTAAATTATAGCGCTGATAACGCTCCAAAGCTGCCAAATAAACGGCTGGCTTAATTAGTGAACCAATCGGCCGTTTGGCATGTAAAGCACGATTAAAACCGGCATAACCGGCTTCTTTTCCACCCACTAAAGCGCGTACAACTCCGGACTTAATATCCGACACTACCATGGCAACTTCTAGCGCTGAGCCTGATTGTTTTTCTAGACTCGGTAATTTTTCGTCGATACTCGCCTGCAAAGCAAATTGCTGATTAATTGAAAAACCTGTAAATACTCGAACACCCGATTGTTGCTGATATTCTGATAAATGCCGAGAAAGTTCAGCCTTGACTAGTTGTAAATAAGCCGGAAATTTCTGCTGTTTTAAACGACGTTTTTTTCGAATAGATAATGGCGACTCCACCGCCTGTTCAAACTCATGTCGGGAAATGATTTCATTCTGATACATTAGCCTTAACACTAAGTCTCTTCGCTTGATGGTTCGTTCAGGAAAGCGCCAAGGGTCATAATAACTTGGGCCTTTAACTTGACCTACCATCATCGCTATTTGCTCAGCATTAAGCGATTGAATTGACTTACCAAAGTAAAAGTCAGCGGCAAGGCCGAAGCCATAAATACCATTCGCATAATGCTGACCTAAATAAACCTCGTTGATATAGGCTTCAAGTAATTGATCTTTGCTATAACGGTACTCTAAAATCAGCGCCATAATGGCTTCGTTAGCTTTACGCCACAACGTTTTGTCGCGGGTTAAAAACATATTTTTAACCAATTGTTGCGTTAACGTACTGCCACCTTGCACGGTTCTGCCAGCCTTTAGGTTTTGGTACATCGCTCGTATAATGCCTAACGGCGAAATGCCGTAATGAAAATAAAAATCTCTGTCTTCAATTAATAATAAAGTATCGAGTAGTTTGGTTGGTACGGTTTGTAAAGCCACCAAAACTCGGTCTTCTTTGCTCTCAGGTAAAATTCTATCTAGCAATAATGGCTCTAAACGTACTTGTGTTACGCGCTCTTCATTGAGGTAAATATCAGTAACTTTATTAATGCGAATATCGAGAGTAATTTGCTTTGCGGGCTCAATACCGCCACCAAAATCGAAAGCACGGCGATAAATAAAGGCGCGACTTTTAGTTATGGAAAACTCACCTGGACGCTCTACCGCTGAGACTTTTTTATAACGATTTGCTAGTAAAGACTTTTCTAGGTTGGTAAGTATCAACTCACCACCTAGCGAGTATTCTTCAATAGCACCGTAAACTTGAACCGGTACTTGCCAGCGTTGGCCTTCAAACTTATCACGTACTTTACTATCGAGATAAATGCTGTAAATAAAGAGCATAAATATCGCTATAACGCTGATTTTCACCGTAAACCAAAAAGACCAACGTAAAATACGTTTAACGCGACTACTCCCCATCTCCTCAGTATTACTTGAGGTATTGGCTTTGTTATTTTTACTTTTTTTTGTCGCTGATTCGGCAGTTTTTTTGGCTGTCATGCTGTATTTAAGTGTCTCTAGAATAAGATATTTAAGCGCTATAATAAGCTAGCAAAGACTATATCCCAAATGATAATTGTTAATAACAACAGTTAGGTCGTAACTGACAAACATTACCGATATAATTCTGACTTTACACGGTCAATTTCTAAAGGTTAACTATGTCTGCATTTAACATGCTGGTGGTACTTGGTTCAACAGCATCGGGAAAAACTAAACTAGCGGTAGAGCTTGCTAGAATGCTCAATGGTGAAATTATTTCAGCCGATTCACGACAAGTTTACCGCGGTTTAGATATTGGCAGTGGTAAAGATCTTGACGAATACCAAGAAATTCCACATCACTTAATTGACATTGTTGACCCAGGTTATGAGTACAATATTTTTGATTTTCAGAAAGATGTAATCAACGCTTACGACAAGATTTGCCAAAAACAAAAATTGGCAATTATGGCGGGTGGCTCTGCGCTTTATGTAGACTCTATTTTAAAAGGATATAGATTAATTGAAGTGCCTGAGAATATTGAACTAAGAACCTCTTTAGCAAAGCTTTCTCATGAAGATTTAGTGGCTAAGTTACACCAATTAAAACCAAATTTACACAATACTACCGATCTTATTGAGCGCGACCGCCTAGTACGCGCCATCGAAATTGCCCAGGGCGAACTCAATGCTAAAGATAATATTAATGATTTCCCTGAATTAAAACCTCTTATATTTGCTATAAAATGGCCAAGAGAGGTTATTCGAGAACGTATTACACAACGCTTAAAAGAAAGAATGACACAAGGCCTAATTGAAGAAGTTGCCCAGCTACATAAACAGGGTGTTAGTTGGGAGACATTATATTTTTATGGCTTGGAATACCGTTTTATTGCCCAACATTTGCAAGGGCAATTAAGCAAAAATGACTGTTTTCAAAAACTAAATTCAGCTATCCATCAATTTTCAAAAAAACAAGACACGTGGTTAAGGCGATTGGAGCGAAATGGCACAAAAATTCATTGGTTAGACGGTGATAAAGCGCCCTTAAATCAAGCAATGGCAATCATCGCACAATTGAATAAATCAGCGATTTAATTTTAAAAGTTTACTACTCGCTAAAGCCTAGCCTAGCCTAGCCGCAGCATTTCTTATATTTTTTGCCACTGCCACATGAACATGGATCATTACGATTTGGCGTTTTATCAAATGTAGTAGTGATTGGCTTGTTCAATATTGTTGTCAACTCGTTGATGTTTTCATCAGCGCTACTATCAACAGTGATTTCAGCAAACAATGCGTTTTCAGCAACTAATGCTGCAACTTCTAGTTTCTTTGCTTCGCTGCTAACCACGAGTGTTAACGGATTTTTTTCAGAGCCGAGTTTAACAGAGCGCTTAGTGTTATAGCCTGTTTTTACGTGGTTTACTCTGGTGTGGATACGGCCTTTGTAATACAGATCGTGCATGTTGAACTCCGCTAAATTAAATACGCTATGTTTAAGCGCGGCAGTATAACGTAATACACATAATAGTCGACTGTTGAATTAAGTGATGAATTACATTTATTTAAAATTAAAAATAATTTACCTGCTAAAAAGTTTGAGCATTGCACAGTGCCTCTTATCCTTTGTTACATTACTTAAATGTTAATTTTCTTTTGAAAAAATTCAAGTTACTGATTTAAAAGATATAGCCATAAATCGGAATAATATTTAAACCGCTTTTGTTTGTAACTTTGCTGCTAAAGAGATACTTTGAATTTACCTGCCTTTTCTTAAGACGATTTTATGAAAATAAAGTTACTACTGTGCTTTTTGTTCTTATTCACTTCGGTCAATGCTTATTGTCATAAAAACTTAACAGTCGCCTTTGGCAACGCTTTAGCTCCTTGGGTTTTTCCTGAGAATGATACCGGTATAGTTGTAGATATTATTACCGCTGCTTTAGAGCCTGTTGGCTATACAATAATCCCTTCTTACACGCCTTATGCAAGGCGTATAAACACATACAAAAATGATTTAGTCGATGTAGCAAGCGATATGAACATGAATACAATAACGACGGAAGAGTTAGTTGGCTTTTATTCCGGCCCTATTTACCAATATCAAAACTATTTAATCGCTTTATCTGAAAACAACTTTACCCTTAACAGCCTTGAGGATGTTGGAAGCCACAGCTTAATAGGTTGGCAAGGAGCTAAAGGACATTTAGGCGAACTGTATAGAAATATCGTCTCAGAAAACCCTAACTATGAGGAAACTCATGATCAAGCATTACAAGTTAAAATGTTATTCATGAAGCGCTTTGAAGTAGCACAAATGGACTCGCATATATTTAAGTTTTATCGAAATCAAATACAAAGCAGCGGTATAGTAGATACCAGTCCTAAAGTTGATTTTTTTCCTGTGCTCGGCTCAAGTCCTAACGGTTTTCTTTTTAAAGATAAAGCGGTCAGAGATATATTTATTGAACGGATTAAACTACTGAAAGCTAATGGTGAATACCAAAAAATATATGATAAATATACCGCCAAATTAAATTAATCAATTAAGCACAAGTTACCCACCAAGAATATAAAATAATTATGCGCTATAAATGCTTTTTCACTTTTCTTGTGGCTTGCGCATTGGCAGGATCATCGGGCCAAAAATGTTTAGGATATTTGGCTTTCATTTCTTTTTGTACTTCGCGATAACTGCCTTGCCAAAATGCCACTAAATTTTGAGTTATTTGGATGGGGCGCTGTGCAGGTGACAGTATTTCGATAATCAAAGCCACTTCGCAGCCTTGCTGACTATCACCTACTGATGGTGTAATACTCACGCCATACAGCTCCTGCATAGGTAGGGAAACTATCGGTGCTTGCTCTAAGCTATAGCGAATTTTACATTGCCGCCCCGTAGGACCAGTAAAATGACTAGGTGCTAACTGATTAAGACTATGTTGCTGTTGATAGCTTAACTGCGCCAATAATATATCAGCCAAATTTAACTTATCGAGCTGTGCTTTACTGGTGATATTAGTTAAGTATGGCCCTAACCATTGCCCTATGGAGCACTCTAAATAATCTTCGCTAACATCTGGTAATGCTAAATGCTTTTGCGTTTGATTGAGCCAACGCCAGCGAAGTAATATTTGTTGTGTTTGCTGATCGAATTTAAGCCAACTGAGACCTCTTTTTCGAATTTGATCGCTCCAGCAAGCAACAATGAGTTCGTTATTCAGTGCTTGTGTGGTGTTTTCTTCGCTGATCACTATCGCGCCAATTTTGGCCTGGTTTGCAGCGTTAATCCGATTTTTTTTCTGATCAAAATCTAAGTGAGTCTTCACTTCTAATTTAACAATATTCCAAGCAAGCGCCTGCTCGACACTGACTTCAGCCGCTAAAGCTATCGCTAGCGTTTGTTTTCGCTGAAAAAACTGCACAGCAACAATGTAGTTATTATCCGCTAAGGCATCCGTTTCACTCATGACAACACCTTTGCCATAAGCGGTTAAATAATTACCATGATGGTCTCTTCGTTTAGCTAAACGCTCAGGAAATGCCAGTAAAAGTAATAAACCACTAAGCTGAAGTGGTAATTGCCCGATATTTTTACAAAAGCTTTGTTCGCCATCATTCGCCCCACTTTGTTGATTAGCAATTCTATAAAGTCGCTGCGCCTGCAAGATAATTCTTTGGTGTGTTGCTCTTTTAGGTTGCTGTAATAATTGACTCACTCGCTGTGTGATGTCGCAATTATCTAGTCGCTGCTGAGCATTAAAAATATCACGCTCTTCTAATAAAGCGGCAAACACACAAGCAAGCGATAACAAATGTTCAACTTGCTGACATTGCTGAAGTTGTGCCGCCGATAAAAGCATTTTTGCAAATCGTGGGTGGCAAGGAAAAGCCGTAGCTAATCTTCCTTCAGTGGTTAATTGGTGCTGCTTAGTTACTAAACCTAAGTCGCATAGCTCTTGCCACGCCAATTGCTCTTTAGTCACATTAGGTTGTTCAATCATCGGTAACTGATCACAGCCATTAGCTCCCCAGCGAGCAACTTCCATCAGCATGGGTAATAAATCAGCCTGCTGAATTTCACTGTTACTTTGCTCTGCCCTGCGCTCAAAATCGTCTTTACTATATAAACGCAAACAATGTCCGGCTTGTAATCGTCCTGCTCGGCCAGCACGTTGAATTGCTGAAGATTTCGCAATACTGCGTTGAATTAACTTATTATTAAGTGTTTGTACATCGTAAACTGCAACATTTTCTAAACCAGAATCGATAACTAAATCAACACCTTCAATGGTTAAACTGGTTTCTGCTATATTAGTCGCTAACACTAACTTGTGTTGTCCTTGAGGAGCTGGAGCAATTGCTTGTTGTTGGTGTTGAAGAGATAACTCACCATAAAGTGGGCACAACAACATGCTTGATGGCATATAGGCTTGTACTTGCTCTGCTAAATACTTTATGTCGCCCGTACCTGGCAAGAACACTAATATCGAACCATGATGTGAATTCACCTTTGATTTTAACACTGACAACGCATGCTCGCGCCAAAAACGTGTATTACTCGGTGCTTGATAGCTAACATCTACTGGATAACTTCGACCCTGACTTTCAAGTGCTATGGCATCGGGTAATTGTTGATGTATTTCTTTCGTGGCCAAAGTGGCTGACATCAACATTATTTTCAGATCATCTCGTAAACCTTGCTGAATATCACGGGTTAATGCAAAAGCTAAATCCGCGTGTAATGAACGTTCATGAAATTCGTCAAAAACCACTAAACCACAGCCTGAAAGTTCGGCATCGTTTTGAATTATTTGCGTTAAAATACCTTCAGTGATCACTTCTAAACGCGTATTTTTAGAGCTTTTGCTTTCATTACGTAATCGATAACCGACAGTTTCCCCGACTTTTTCACCTAGCTGATTTGCCAAGTAACAGGCGATATTTTTTGCCGCTAAGCGTCGCGGTTGCAATAAATATATTTTTTGCTTTGATAAGCAAGGTAGTTCTAATAACCATAAAGGTAGCCGAGTCGACTTGCCGGCACCGGGTGGCGCGGTTAATAATAAAGTTTGATGCTGATTTAATGCCGCAATAACATCGTTTTTAATGTCATCGATTGGGAGTTTTTGCACAGATTGCGTCATAAATTATATAGCGTAATATTAGCTGTAAATATTTGATAATAGCCATATTAACATAACACAAGTTTTGTAGGTTGGTCTTTAGCCCAACACACTCATAGGTTTTGACTTTGTCGGGCTAAAGCCCGACCTACAAGTGCCGACACTCAATTTTTTTTCGGTGTGGCCTTAGCCGCAAAAAAGCATCAAGTGTTATTCTTTAAATTGAGCGCTATGTCAGGATGATTATTCATCAAATAACAATACTAAGATTGCAATGTTATTAAATTCACGATACTACAAAGGTAGTCACAATGGAAAAACGCATGTTTCTCGCTTTAGATATTACTGAAACCGATAAAGCGAAGCTTGCTCAATGGCGCAATGAACAGTTAACTTTGCCATTTAAAGCGATCGAACCAGACAATTTTCATATCACCTTGGCATTTCTGGGTTTAATAAACACAACTCAGCAAACACATTTGACGCACTCGATTAACCAACAAATTGACAGCATACAACAACGATTCTTGCCACTTTTTCAGCATCAGAGCACACTTCCGATAACACTTTCTAAAATCGACTACTTTAAAAAGCCTAAAGTATTACATTTAATGCCGGCAGATTGTCCTGACTGGGTATTACAGTTGCATAAGGCGCTGGTAGAAATAAGTCATAGCTGTAACATCTCTTTAGAAAACAGGCCCTATAAACCACACTTAAGTCTGTATCGAAAAGCGAAATTTTCGTCAGATTCAGATTTACTTTTGCTTAATCAAGCACTCGATTCTCAACAATTAAAAATACAAAGTTTCAGTCTTTACCATTCTTTCTCTACTGAAAATGGCGTTTGTTATCAGCCTATTCAAACTTGGCTGTTAAAACGCTAAGCATTGATCAATAAGTAAATTTAAAACTGGCAATATTTTCAAAATCTGCTTACTTGGCAAGTGTTAAAAATACTGTTATCAATTGTCACCCCGTTATAAATGGAGTTAGGCAATGGAAACCATAGTGAAGGATAAATACTTAATAACACCGCGTTCAAATATTTTACAAGTTGATGCTTTTGGTCCATTTAATGATCATGTCACTGAGAAGTATATCGACGACATGTACAGCGCTTGCGAATATTTTTCCGGTCAGCCTTGGGGTTTATTGATTTCATTTTATGGTAATAGCGTATTTTCCCCTGAAGCTGAAGCTGCCTTGATAAAAGTTAATAAGCACCGAGTTAAACAAGGTTTAATCGCTAATGCGAGTGTAATAATTGATAGTCACACAGCTGACACTCAACAATTGCAACTGCGAAGAATTTACCAAGCCTGCAATATTACTTTCTATGTTTTTAGCGATGTGGACAATGCGAAGTCTTGGTTAGAGCAGTTTTTACAGCAATCACAAACAGCTTAAAAACTTTAAAAACAATAAAACTTTAAAAATTAATACTAAAAAAGCTGAGCAATACCTAGCGGTATGAACTCAGCTTTTTGTCATTCTCAACAGTTTAACTATTACTTAGTAATTAAGTCTGCGATCGTTGCAATGCCGAGGCCGGTAGCACCAGCAGCCCACAAACCTGATTCACTGCCATTATAGGCACCCGCTAAATCAAAATGTAACCAACCTGCGCCATTATTATCAACAAAGCGTGATAAAAATCCAGCAGCATTACTCGCGCCACCAGCGCCGCCACCTTTTACAGGCCGACTATTAGCCGTATCAGAAAAAACTGACGGACATTTATCTTGATGCCAAGGCTCTAATGGTAATTGCCATAAAGGCTCACCGGTAGCTTTAGCTGATGCTTGTGCTTTCTCTACAGCGTTACTATCAAGAGCGAACAATGCGGTGTAATCACCACCTGTTGCCATAACAGCTGCTCCCGTTAAAGTCGCCGCATCAATAATCAACGGTGCGCCAGTTTCACTTGCCGCCATTAAGCCATCAGCAAGTACAAGACGGCCTTCAGCATCGGTATTGGCAACTTCACAAGTAACACCATTTTTATAAGTAATAATATCGCCTAGTTTATAAGCGTCATTACTGATCATGTTTTCTGCACAACACAGGTACATTTTAACTCGTTTATCTAAACCTTGTGTTATAGCTAAAGCGAGAGCGCCAGCCACAACAGCTGCACCACCCATATCACATTTCATATCAAACATACCGACGTTACTTTTAATGCTATATCCGCCACTGTCGAAAGTAATGCCTTTACCCACCAAACAGGCTGCTACTTGTGTTTTTTCGTCAGCTGTTGGGTTAAAATCGAGTTCTAATAAACAAGGTTCATTAACACTACCTTTACCGACATTATAGATACCCATCCATTGTTGTTCTTTCAATGCTTCACCTTGAATCAGCCGAGTAGTCACATGCTCAGGTGCGAGTGCTTTTATATAATCTGTGGCTAATTGGGCTAATTTTAATGGGTATAGTTCAGCAGGTGTTTGATTAGTTAAATCACGGCTCCAAGCATATATAGTGAGTTTATTTTTTAAGCGCGAAATTGTGGCGTCATCACCACAAAAACTGATAGCGTCTAATTTATTTACACAGCTAAAGCCAAGTGCAAAAGCCCACTGGCTAGCTTCATCCCACGCATCACCTTGTAAAGTTGCATGCTCAACTCCTAACTTTTCAATTTTACGAGCTGCTATCTGAATTTTACGTAATCTAAATTCAACATTTTCAGGAAGGTAAATAGTAATATTATCATTAGTGATTTGAACGGTTTTTTCTTGTTGCCAGCCTTGTGAGTTATTGCTGACTGATAAGGTAATTGAAACGGGTACAGAATTAGCTGTTGTCATGTTCTCGCCTTTGCATTTAATTTTGATGTTAATAGTTTACACTATGCAGGCAAATAATTAACCTATGTCCCTGATATATCAAGCCGATTTTTTATGAAATTTACACTACAACCCAGTACGCTTATTAAACGTTATAAACGCTTTCTTGCCGATGTAATTATTGAAGAAGAAAACGTCACGACAGAAATAACCATGCATTGCGCTAACACTGGCGCTATGACAGGTTGTGCCGAGCCTGACGATACGGTCTGGTACAGCACTTCTGACAATCTAAAGCGCAAATATCCTAATAGTTGGGAGCTAACGCATACTCAAGCTCAGCATTGGATTTGTGTAAATACCATTCGTGCAAACCAACTTACTGAAGAAGCATTACTTAACGATAAAATTGCCGAGCTCAGCCAGCACAGTGATTTAAGACGAGAAGTTAAATATGGTGATGAAAACAGTAAAATTGATTTTCATTTAATTGACAAAAACGGCAAAGAAACTTTTATAGAAGTTAAAAGTGTCACGTTGTTAACAGATGGACAGGGTTATTTTCCCGATGCCGTAACTCAACGAGGGCAAAAACATTTACGAGAGTTGATAGCTATGACAGCTAATGGTCACCGAGCTGTACTTTTATTTGCGGTTTTACATTCAGGTATCAACACAGTTAAACCTGCAGAACATATCGATAATAAATACGCCGAACTTTTACGAGAGGCCAGCCAACGAGGTGTTGAAATATTGGCTTATAAAGCCTTGTTCAAGAAAGACAATCAGGACTTTACCATCGCGTTAAGCAATAAAGTGCCGGTTTTACTTTAAGTAAACAAAGGTAAATATAGTCAATAAAGATTGACGTTATGCCTAAAAACTTGTAAAAGAGCTTGCTTATATTTTATTGTCGCCTTGGATAACGTTTAGAGACAGCAATATTTTTAACTTTATCAAGAATTATTATCGATTAAGCCTTGAATTTTATATTAGCAAACACAATATATGTGGGATATTTCAGGTCTAATTAAATTGGCAGTTGCAACCAAGCGATGAAGTTACATGAAGTAGCTGATATACATCGATTTAGGTCTAGTAGCATTAGGAGAATTAGCATGCCAACAAACAAAGCATTAGGTATTTTAGCATTAGCAGGTGTTCAAGCTTACGTAGAAAAACCTAACGAAGAATACATGAACGCCGCACAACTAGAACATTTCAAAAAAATTCTAGATGCATGGCGTATACAACTTCGCGAAGAAGTTGATCGTACCGTTACACATATGCAGGATGAAGCAGCAAACTTCCCTGACCCTGTAGACCGTGCAGCACAAGAAGAAGAATTCAGTCTTGAATTACGTACCCGTGACCGTGAACGTAAACTAATCAAGAAAATTGAAAAAACTTTACAACTTATCGAAGATGATGATTTTGGTTTTTGTAACTCTTGTGGCATTGAAATCGGTATCCGCCGTTTAGAAGCACGCCCAACCGCTGATCTTTGTATTGAATGTAAAACATTACAAGAAATCAAAGAACGTCAACTCGCAGGCTAATAACCTTAGCTTTTGTTGAATTTCAGCCCGTCTTTGCGACCAGATATGTCTCGTACTTATCGTGGTCGCTTTGCACCCTCCCCTTCCGGTTTTTTACACTTTGGTTCACTTGTTGCTGCGCTGGCAAGTTATCTTGATGCCAAGCACAATAATGGCCAATGGTTGGTGAGAATTGAAGATATTGACCCGCCGCGTGAAAAAGCAGGCGCCAGTGCTGAAATCCTAAAAACCTTAGAAAACTATGGTTTGCATTGGGATGAAGACGTACTTTACCAAAGCCAGCAAAGTAACATCTATCGTGAAGTGCTCGCCGAACTCAAAAAACAAAACCTAAGTTATTATTGTCGTTGTACCCGCGCTCAAATCAAAGCCATTGGTGGTATCTATCAAGGTCATTGTCGAGATTTGGCTCAACCTCAAACTGACAGTGCAATTCGGGTTATCAATACTACTGGGGTTTCACAATTCAACGACCTTATTCAACAGCAAGTCACTTGTAATAAAGAACTGGCCCAAGAAGATTTTATTGTTTTAAGAAAAGATGGCTTATTTGCATATCAATTAGCCGTGGTGGTTGACGATATTTTCCAAAATATTAGCCATGTTATACGCGGTTGCGACCTACTTGAACCAACGGCCAGACAATTAAGTTTCTATCAAATTTTACAACATACCGCGCCTAAATTTGGCCATTTTCCACTAGCAGTTACTAAGCCCGGCTTTAAACTAAGTAAACAAAATAACGCCCAGGCAGTCGATAAACACAATCCAATTCCTTCATTACTATCAGCTTTAAATTTTCTAGGTCAACAACCTCCTGCCGCATTACAACAAGCGAGCGTAAGCGAAATTTTAATCTGGGCAACCGATAACTGGTCCATCACGCAAGTCCCAAATTCAAAAGAAATAGTTTTATAACGCGCTTGATTGACATTAAACCACGACTTTTCATCCTGTTTGCATTCTCTTTTCCTTTACACTGTTATATCATTGCGCGAGAAATTAATCGTTAAAACAGGGCTCATCATTATCAAAAGCGTGATCAATTTGTGTAAAAAAGTATTCGGAAAAGCACGGGAAAAAAACTCTACTCTGTCATCATTTGAACAGCCAATTATACTATCTCGTGATCAGCACCCGGTATCTAGAAAACACATCAGTCACAATGCCTTAAAAGTATTGTATCGCTTAAATAAAGGTGGCTTTGATGCCTACCTAGTTGGCGGAGGTGTTCGTGATATTCTTTTAGGTTTTGAGCCAAAAGATTTTGATATTGCCACCAATGCAACCCCTGAACAAATTAAAGGTCTGTTTCGTAACTGCCGCCTGATAGGCCGTAGATTTAGACTAGCTCACATTGTTTTTGGCCGTGAAATCATAGAAGTTGCCACTTTCCGTGGTCATCATGATAGTGACGAAGACAAAAATTGCCAAAAGATCTCCAAGCAAAGTGAAGATGGCATGCTGTTGCGTGACAACATTTATGGCAGCATTGAAGAAGATGCAGAACGTCGAGATTTCACCATAAATGCGCTTTACTATTCCGCGAAAGATTTCAAAGTTTACGACTTTGCCAATGGCGTAGCTGATGTTTATGCGAAGAAAATACGCTTAATTGGCGATCCTGAGACGCGTTACCGCGAAGACCCAGTTAGAATGCTGCGTGCAATTCGCTTCGCGACCAAATTAGATATGGAAATTGATGCTGACACTAAAGCACCAATTAAGTCACTTGCGCCGCTAATGGCTAACATTCCGCCAGCTCGTTTATTTGAAGAGTTCCTGAAACTTTTCATGTCAGGCAAAGCCGTAGAAAATTTCCAGCAATTACGTGATTACAGCTTATTTCAGTATTTCTTTCCAGCGGTTGATCAACAGCTAAACCAAAACACGCAGCCTTATTTAGCTGACTTTATTAATTTAGCCATGAAGAATACCGATCACCGCGTTAACAATGAACAACGTGTTTCACCGGCATTTTTATTCGCCGCTATGCTTTGGTATCCAATGCAAGAGCATATACAACGCTTGAATAATGAAACACAACTGACGCCACAAGATGCATTTTTCGGTGCCTTAAGTGAAATAATGTCAGAGCAACAACGTAGCATCGCAATACCTAAACGTTTTCAAGCGGTAATGAAAGACATTTGGATCCTGCAAGAGAAGTTAGTTCGCAGAGATGGTAAACGGGCATTTAAAGCATTTGAACATCCTAAATTTAGAGCCGGTTATGACTTTTTATTGTTAAGAGCAGAAATAGAAAATGCTGCTGGTAACACTAGTGAACAAGGTGCTGCACTGCAAGAACTTGCCAAATGGTGGAGCGACTTTCAAGATTGCAATGCCGACACTCAGCAAGTGATGGTTAAAAGTGTTGTAACCACCAAAAGCGGACCTCGACGCACAACACGTAAACGTAGAAAACCACGTGTACTAAATTCGAGTAGTGAAACATAATGTCATTAGCCTTTATTGGCTTAGGTAGTAATTTAGCTGATCCACAAAACCAAATTTTGGCGGCATTAGCTAAGTTAAAAGCGCTTGAGCACTGCCAAGTGACAAAAGTATCATCGCTGTATTTTAGTCGCCCGATGGGTCCACAAGATCAACCTGACTATATGAACGCAGTTGTGGCAATTGAGACTACGTTAAGTCCTTTAGCACTTCTTGACAAATTACAGCAGATTGAAAATGACGCCGGACGTGTTCGTAAAGAAGACCGCTGGGGCGCAAGAGTATTAGACTTAGATATACTTTTATTTGACCAGCAATTAATTAACACGGTAAGGTTAACTGTTCCTCACTATGGCTTAAAGCAACGTGAGTTTGTATTATTACCTTTAGCAGAAATAGCGCCAGCGCTTGTTTTACCTGATGGCGAGAGCATTGTAACCTTGGCTGAAAATATAGAAAAAAATGGACTAAAAGTTCACAGTAAATTAAGTTAGAATAACGACTCTAAAATTTATACTAATAAATTAGGTATCATAATCAACGGAAATAATATGGCCAAAATAACCACAGCCACCTTAAAGAAAATGAAAAACCAAGGTGAAAAAATTACCACTATTACCGCTTATGATGCCAGTTTCGCAAAAATATTTGATCAAGCAGGTATCCACGCCATTTTAATTGGTGACTCGCTTGGCATGGTTTTACAAGGTCATGATGACACTTTACCTGTTGATATTGATGATATGGCTTATCATACGGCATGTGTAAAACGCGGCGTAGAAAATACCCTAATTATTGCTGATATGCCTTTTATGAGCTTTGCTACAAGTGAACAAGCTTATGTTAATGCAGCTAAATTGATGCAAGCCGGTGCCAGCATGGTAAAGATTGAAGGCGGACAATGGTTAGAAGACACCATTAAAGGCCTTGTTGAGCGTGGTATTCCAGTTTGTGCACACTTAGGATTAACACCTCAGTCGGTAAACGTTTTTGGTGGTTTTAAAGTTCAAGGCCGAGACAGCGATAAAGCGCTAGAGATGATCGAAAATGCTAAAGCTTTAGAGGCTTCCGGTGCACAGTTACTCGTACTTGAATGTATCCCCAGTGATTTAGGTAAAGCGATCACTGAAGCAGTATCTATTCCGACCATAGGTATTGGTGCAGGTAAGGATACTGACGGACAAATATTAGTGATGCATGACGCCTTAGGTATTTCATGTAGCTATATGCCAAAATTTTCACGTAACTTTTTAATTGATACCGGCGATATAAAAAAAGCGGTTGAGCTTTACATTGATGAAGTCAGCAAAGGCAACTTCCCTGGCCCTGAGCATATTTTTAAATAAGCCAATTAACTGCCAATAAAAATAATAAATTTAAGAACCGAGTAGCAAGTAGAATAGTATGCAAACAATTGAAAAAATTTCGAATTTACGCGGTGAAATTAATTTATGGCGTCAACAAGGCCTTAAAATAGCTTTTGTCCCAACCATGGGCAACTTGCATCAAGGCCATATTGCGTTAATCGAAAAAGCTAAATTAGTAGCAGATAAAGTTGTTGCTAGTATTTTTGTCAACCCAATGCAGTTTGGCGTGAATGAAGATATTGGCAATTACCCACGAACAATGGCCGAAGATCAACAAAAGTTAGTTGCCGGTGGTTGTGACATTCTATTCACCCCTACACCACAAATTATTTACCCTAAAGGTTTAGATAAACAAAGTTACGTTGAAGTGCCTAACGTTTCTGAAGGTTACTGTGGCGAAAGTCGTCCGGGTCATTTTCGAGGGGTAGCAACGGTAGTCTGTAAATTGTTCAATATTGTCCAACCTGATGTGGCCTGCTTTGGTTTAAAAGACTATCAGCAAGTACAAGTTATACAAACCATGGTTGAAGATTTATCTATGCCGATTGAAATATTACCCGTTGAAACGGTGAGGGAGCCTTCAGGCTTAGCTCTAAGTTCGCGTAATAATTATCTCAACGAAGCAGAAAAGAAAATTGCGCCAGCGTTAAGTGAAAACATTCAATGGTTAGCACAAGCAATTAAAACCAATAAAGACTTTATTGGTTTAGCAAAAAAAGCCGCCCGTAATATCGATGAAACCGGTATGAAAACGGATTATATTCATATTTGTCACGCACGTACCTTACAATCAGCAAGTGAAGACGATAAAGAGCTCGTTATTTTAGCAGCAGCACACTGCGGTAAAGCACGATTAATCGATAATTTAATTGTTAACCTTGATTAAAACCCGCTAATTCTTCAAAAATTCTCTAGCTAATTAAATCATTTTCAATAATTGCGGAAGAACAATTTCACTTTCTTTCGCTAACCCTACTTGCTCAGTTAACACCTCTTGTAAAATAACCTTGGACGTTAGTGGGTTAGCTAGCACTACGCGAAACACTAAGGTTTTACGTCCTTGATACTTTTTCACTTCAATGCGAGTACGAGAAACAAAAGATTTACCGTTTTCACGTTGACGTTTTTGGATAAACTGGGTCAATTTATCGAGTAACTTATTAATAACTTCTTGCTGTACATCATCAGCCTCAGCTAACAATGACTGTATCGCTTTGGGATTATAACGATATGTCAGTAAACATAATTCAGGTTTAGTCACCAATTCAAAATCATCATGCTGTGTAATTAACTCAGCAAAATAGTGTGCTTTTTCAATGCTGTTATTAATCAGTAGCTCGTAACCTGGGCGACTAATAACATGCAATGCAGCATAAACCAACATCGCCATGCCCGGCCGAGATCCTTCTAACGTATGGCTACCTAAATCTTTCGAGCCCTTACGTAAAATGTATTCTGCGTGATGTTCAATTGCCGCAACAGAGGCTGGATTTTTAAAAACCACCAAACCTGCTCCCATCGGTACATACATTTGCTTGTGCGCATCAATAGTAACCGAGTCTGCTAGTTCAATACCATTTAGCATTGGGCGATATTTATTAGAGAGTAATGTTGCCCCGCCCCAAGCGGCATCGACATGAAAGTGAGCTTGATAGCGTTGTGCAATCTCGGCCATTTTTTCCAGTGGATCGATGTTACCTGTTTCTGTGGTACCGGCGACACCAACAATACTTAATACTCGAATATTTTCATTTGCTAACTGCTGACACTTAGCCGCAAGTAACTCGCAGTCTATTTTATTGTCTTCGTCGGTTGGTATTGCAATAACGCTATCTTGACCTATGCCAAGTACATCAGCAGATTTTTTCAGTGAGTAATGGCCACGAGCAGAGACTAAAATGGCTAAACCGTCATATTGATAGTGCTTAAGTGCTTTAAATAAGCCCTCACGAGCTACGCCTTTGAATTCGCCATCAGCTTTGAGTAGATTGTTACGCGCTACCCAAAGTGCGGTTAAATTGGCTATCGTGCCGCCTGAGCAAAATGCACCTAATGAATGATTAGCACTGTGCATCCACTGTTGATAAAAAGGCTCATCGTCTTGATAAACTAACCGGTGCATCATGCCCAACACTTGTCTTTCCATCGGGGTGAATGCTTTTGAGGTTTCAATTTTCACCAAGTTTTGGTTCAAACCGATCATCAGTTTAGATAAAGGTAAAATAAAATAAGGCAGGGCCGATGTCATATGGCCAATAAAATTAGGGCTAGATGTGTGCACCGATTGAGACACTAATTTGTCGAGCAAATGGTGCATATGATCAGAAACAAAAGCTGGATCTTCAGGGATCTGAGAATGAGCGAAATCTTTTTCGATTTCACTCAGTGCTTGTTCTTTGGCTGCTATATGCTCACCAAGAAAACCCGCTAAGTTTTGCGATATCTCATTCTCAATTTTGCCTAAGGTAGAATCAGGCGCTACTGGAATGGTAAAAATGCGATGTAATGACTCTTCAGACACTTTTGCCGAGCGATTATTTACCGTCATACTTATTCACTTTCAACAACTTGCCTTAAGCAAGTAAAGCTAATACCAAACGCTTCAATTATGGTTCGATTTACGAAAAATAATTAATGCACTTAGGTATATATATAAGTGCCGCACTCTAATAAAAAATGAGCCAAATGTCTCGTTATTTCAACCAAAGTTATGCCGATTCGCTTAACTTAATTCAAATTTACCCGATTTAGCCTAGTAACGTTGCTGCATAGACCAATCCAAGCTCGACAATCGCTAAGCTGCTTAATGCCATCATAAGTACAGTTTTTTTAATATTGTTAGTCATGTTATTCATCCTAAATTACAAGTTGATATAACCAAGTATTATCAACATTCAGGCCAAAATTATAACCACATGAAAAACAAGAGAAAAGTAAGGGTTTATTTTAAGACTGGAATTTTTCAATGGAATTAGTTGGCTAAATTTTTGTGAATTTAGCCAACTTTTTGTCTTTATAACACCGTTAATTATCAAACATTGTTTAGTCAATCAACGTTACTGCTGAATTTGTAACTTAATTACTTAATAATATGTAATTGCCAGCATTGTTGACCACTGGCATGAAACTTAGCTTCAAATGGCGTTAAAGGCTCAGTAACGTTAACCGTTGAAATTGCACCTTGGTATGAGACTATTTCCGCTGCCTTCTGAAACTCTTCTAAATACAAAAGCCAATTGCTACGTAAAATAATTTCTTGTCCTACGGCAACTATTTGTGGAAATACCGCACTGCCATGCCAACGTCTTTGCACGTGTTTAGCTTTCGGCCAAGGGTTTGGGTATAAAATATAATGCTTAGTCACAGGCCATTTAGCGGCGACAACTAAGCGATAAAAATCATTTAAATCTGCTCGCACTAAATGGTAATTATCAACTCGACCTTGACCGTCATCACGTTCAACTTCGTCAACATTACGGTTGATTCTATGCGCCGACTTGTCTACCCCAATAACTAATGCATCGGGGTTTTGTTTTGCAAGTAAACGCGTACTCTGGCCAACACCACAACATGAATCGAGAATGATTTCGCCCGAAAATGCCTGAACAATTTCATTTATCTCATCAAAGGCTTGTTGCGTATGCGCTTGAATTGGCTTTTGTGACGGATGCGCAATGTGCTTATTCACAATTTCAACCAACTTCTCATGTATACCAGGTTGGTTGGTGACAATCGCTTTTGAGTCGCCGGTAATTTCGGTGTTATTCATTAAATACTTACCTTAAAAATGCAATATATGGTTTTTTAGATTAACTTCTTAAACCAATACCTTTAGTAATCAACACCATAGCAATAGTGTATAGACTAACAATAAACACGCCTAATACCGCAAATGACAATGTTAAACTGACATCAGAAATACCTAAAAAGCCATATCTAAAGGCATTAACCATATAAACAATAGGATTGATTTGTGAAACCCCCTGCCAAAATTCAGGCAACAAGCTGATAGAATAAAATACTCCGCCTAAATAAGTCAGTGGCGTTAGTACGAATGTTGGAATAATAGAGATATCATCGAAGCTGCCAGCAAAAATAGCATTAATCAGACCACCTAATGCAAAGGTGGCCGAGGTCAGCGCAACGGTAAAAATAATGACCCAAATATTATGTATTTGTATATCAACAAAAAACATTGAAACGAATGTCACGATACTGCCCACCAGCATTCCTCGCGCCATACCACCGCCAACATAACCCGCGACAATAACCCAGTTAGGCACAGGCGCAACCAACATTTCTTCAACATTTCGTTGCCACTTAGCACTGAAGAATGACGAAGCAACATTGGAATATGAATTAGTGATCACACTCATCATGATTAAGCCTGGAACGATGAATGACATATAATCAAAACCGCCCATTTCGCCTATGCGCGAGCCGATTAACGAGCCAAAAATCACAAAATATAAACTAATAGTGATCGCTGGTGGTACTAACGTTTGCACCCAAATCCGCATAAATCGGTGTACTTCTTTATGAAGAATACTTTTTAGTGCAATGATATTTCTTGATGTTGCCATAATTTTATTCCTTAACTGCACTTTCAGCTGTTACTTGGCCACTGCCCACTAAGCTGACAAATAATTCTTCTAAGCGATTGCTTTTATTACGCATACTTAACACTTCAATACCCTGTTTATTAAGCTCGATGAAAACCGAGTTAATAGTTTGAGTTTTTTTAACATCAACCTCTAAAGTATGATCATCTATCACCCGAGAGCTTAATTCAGGTAAAGGCATAGGCTTACTGTTAGGCTTTAAGTCAAAGACAAACGTTTCAACATCTAACTTAGCTAATAACGATTTCATGTCGGTATTTTCAACAATAATACCGGAATCAATAATGGCGATATTACGACAAAGCATTTCCGCTTCTTCCAGATAATGCGTGGTTAAGATAATGGTAATACCTTGCTTATTCAGTTCTCTTAAAAAGCCCCACATTGAACGTCGTAATTCAATATCAACACCTGCGGTAGGCTCATCGAGAATTAGCATTTTAGGCTCATGCATTAAAGCACGTGCAATCATCAATCGACGCTTCATACCACCTGAAAGCATACGGGCAGCATCGTTGCGCTTTTCCCATAAATCTAATTGCTTTAAGTATTTCTCGGCACGCTTCACTGCTAATGGTCGCTCAACGCCGTAGTAACCGGCTTGATTAACCAAAATTTTCATTAATGATTCGAACTGATTGAAGTTAAACTCTTGCGGTACTAAGCCAATGAAACTTTTAGCGGTTTCAAGCTCTTGGTCAATATCGTGACCAAAAACGGCAACCTTTCCAGCCGTTTTATTAACTAATGACGTGATAATACCAATCGTGGTTGATTTACCCGCACCATTAGGACCTAATAAAGCAAAAAAATCTCCTTGCTGAACTGTAAGGTCAATACCTTTAAGTGCTTGAAAACCACCTTTATAGGTTTTCTGTAATCCTGATATTTCTAATGCTGATGGCATAGCGAACCTCAAAAAAATTGCGTTTCTTTAACGTGGGGGCAAGTTAATTATTTTCAATGTATTGTCGTGACTAGTTTCAATGCAAATCTTCTTAAAAATTATGACTAAGCAGCATAAACTTGCGACGAATGCATTTGCCTTGTCATTATATACAAATTACAGTAATGGCAACGAAAATTAAGGAAATTCTATGCTAATAACGAAATTATCACGTTGGTGTGCTGTTACTGCTATATCTGCGACATTACTCGCTTGTCAAAGCACTGCAACAAAAACGGCTGCAAATGCAGATGCACAGGTTGATAAAGCGCCATTAACAATTGAGCGTATTTATCAAGACTATGAATTCAGTTCTCAGTGGCTAGGTCAAATTCGTTGGCTTGCTGACGGAAGTGGTTATACCGCAATTGAAAAATCTGCAAAAACTAAAAAGTCACCCGAAGGCAAAGAGACAAGCATAGGTAAGGACATTGTTTTTTACGATCCCAATACTTTAGCGCGTTCAGTGCTTATCTCTGCTGAGCAACTTATTCCGGCAGGTAAAGATGAGCCATTAGCAATTGACAACTACCTTTGGTCAGACAATCGTTCACAAGTACTAATTTATACCAACAGCAAAAAAGTATGGCGCTCAAACAGCCGAGGTGATTATTGGGTATTAAATCTTAATACAAATAAACTCCATCAATTAGGGGGTAAAGCGGTTAAAGATAGTAGCTTAATGTTTGCTAAGTTTTCTTCTGATGGCAGTAAAGTCGCTTACGTAGTTGATAATAATATTTATGTTGAAACGTTAGCAGACAATACTATTCGCCAACTGACTAAAGACGCTGGCAACGGCATCATCAATGGCTTATTTGATTGGGTATATGAAGAAGAGTTTATCATTCGTGATGGTTTTCGTTGGAGCCCTGACGGTAAAAGCATTGCTTATTGGCAATTAGATACCCGCGGTAGTAAAGACTTCATCATGATCAATAACACCGATGCGCTTTACCCTACCTTAACTAAATTTCCTTACCCTAAAGTAGGCGAAGAAAACGCACTAGCAAAAATTGGCATTGTTAATGTAGAAAACGCAAAAACTACTTGGGCAAAGCTTCCCAATAACTCTCGCGAAATGTATGTACCACGAATGAACTGGTCAGGGAATTCTGAGCAAGTATTAATCCAGCACGTCAATCGTAAGCAAGATACTAATAAATTGTACTTAGCTAATAAAGACAATGGCAACGTTGAGCTGATATTAACTGAACAAGAAGAAACCTTTCTCGACTTTTATGATGACGCTCAGTGGTTAGAAGACGGTACTCACTTCATTTGGAAAAGTGAGCGCAGCGGGTGGCGACATATCTATAAAGTATCTCGTGACGGCACTAAAATGCTTAATTTAACCCAAGGTGAATTTGATATTATTGATATCACTACCATTGATGAGAAAAACGGCTGGATATACTTTATCGCCTCGCCTGATAATGTTGCCCAGCGTTACCTATATCGCAGCAAGCTTGATGGCACATTATCAAACCAACGCATGACGCCGAAGCAATTCGCTGGTTCAAACCGTTACCAAATGTCACCTGATGGTCAGTGGGCTATTCACACCTATTCAAGTTTTTCTCAGCCGACTCAAAAGCAATTAATCAAAGTAGAAGGTCATCAGCCAAAACATCAACTTATGACCAATGAAAAACTTAATCTGCAATTAGCCGCTTTAGCTAAACCTGAGCATGAGTTCTTTCAAGTAACGGCACAAGATGGTGTTGTGCTTGACGGCTACATTATGCGTCCGGCGGATTTTGATGCCAGTAAAAAATATCCGATCATATTTTATGTTTATGGCGAACCAGCAGGACAAACTGCGCAAGACAGATGGCGTGGCAATGCTTACTTTTGGGATCAAATGTTAACCGAGCAAGGCTTCATTGTTGCCTCTATTGATAATCGCGGCACACCAGCGCCGAAAGGACGAGAATGGCGTAAATCAATATATGGCGCAGTCGGTATATTATCATCACGTGATCAAGCTGACGCGCTAAAAGAGATGACTAAACGTTGGTCGTACATTGATGCTGACCGCGTCGGTATTTGGGGCCATTCTGGCGGTGGTTCGATGACCTTAAACATGTTATTTCGCTACCCTGATTTGTATAAAGTGGGGATATCTTTAGCACCGGTAGCTGATCAGCGTCTTTACGATAGTATCTATCAAGAGCGTTATTCAGGGTTACTAAGCGAATATTCTGAAGGTTATAAACAAGGCTCACCGATAACGCATGCACAAAACCTACAAGGCAAATTACTGCTTATCCATGGCACCGGTGACGACAACGTGCATTACCAGGGTACAGAGCGTTTAATTAATGAGTTGATAAAGCATAACCGTCAATTTGATTTTATGTCGTACCCAAACCGTAGCCACGGTATTTGGGAAGGCGAAGGAACCACATTGCATTTAAAAACAATGATGACCAATTACTTTAATGAGCATTTAAAGTAAAAAATCAACACTCTTTATCAAAGCCTGCAACTGCAGGCTTTTTTATTATTATGTTGAAAGTTAGTGCTTTTCACTAAATAGTTATTTTATTAACAATAAAACCAAAACAATAAAACACCAAGCCATTGATAAATAATAAAAATAAATTATGGCTTCGACCTTGCAATAGAATATTCAAACCAAAAGACTAATTTAAAATGTGGAGTAACGGTATGAGAGCTGACTTAGAGAATGAATTATTTGACAAAGAAGAGACAACTGAAAAGTCATGGAAAAACCCAGGTATTTGGCAGCGTGGATTAGCCATGCTGTGTTTTGGTTTTGTCAGTGGCTTTATTCGACTTTTTATTACCTTAATCGCGATTTTTCAGTTTATTACTCTGCTGTTTACTAATAAGCCAAATCAACAACTGTTAACGCTTGGACAAAGTTTAAATAGCTATATTTTCCAAATTAATCAATTTTTAACAATAAATTCAGAAACCTATCCATTTCCGTTTACTGAATGGCCAGATGGTAAAACGTCACGAGTACCATCATCAGACCAAGTTTAAGCCTTTAAAATTTACAACCAAAAAAGCTCACAACTGTGAGCTTTTTACTTTAATACCTATTTTGTTCTGAAATAAGTTAAGACTTACCAGCACGTGAAACGTATTCACCTGTGCGAGTATCAACTTTAACAACATCACCTATTTGAACAAATAGTGGAACACGAACAACAGCACCAGTTGTTAATGTTGCTGGCTTACCACCAGTACCAGCAGTATCACCTTTAAGGCCTGGGTCAGTTTCAGTAATTTCCAATTCAACAAAGTTTGGTGGGTCAACCGAAATTGGATTACCATCCCAGAAAGTGATGGTACAAACATCGCCTTCAGCTAACCACTTAGCAACATCACCAACCGCTTTTTCATCGGCAGCAACTTGCTCAAAAGTTTCGTTATTCATAAAGTGCCAAAATTCACCATCAGCATATAAATAGCCTAATTCTGAATCCATTACATCGGCGCCTTCAACACTTTCACCTGATTTATAAGTTTTTTCTAATACCTTGCCAGATATTAACTTACGAATTTTAATACGGTTAAATGCTTGCCCTTTACCTGGCTTTACGATTTCATTATCGATAATGTTACAAGGTTCACCATCAATCATTAATTTAAGTCCAGCTTTGAACTGGTTAGTGCTAAAATTAGCCATAATTATTATGCTCGCTCGTTCACGTAGTACACGTAAAGGTTAAAAATTGAATATAGAAATGCCGCAAATAATAACCCAAAACAGTGATAAATTGCACACTTCTTGGCAAAAAGAATTAGCAAATGTCGTTACCGATCCAAAAACCTTACTAGAATTGCTTGATATTTCACCAGATGCGTATCAACAACACTTCGCCGCGCGTAAGCTTTTTCCAGTTCGTGTGCCTCGACCATTGCTATCAAGAATTAAAAAAGGTGATATTAACGACCCTATTTTAAAGCAAGTGATGCCTTTGGATGTAGAATTTTCAGTTACTGAAGGTTACAGCGAAGATCCACTTGAAGAGCACGATACTGTAGCGCCCGGTTTGCTTCATAAATATAAACATCGCGTACTGATGATGGTTAAAACTGGCTGTGCGATTAATTGCCGCTATTGTTTCAGACGTCATTTTCCTTACGCTGACAACAGCCCCAATAAAGCACGTTGGCAACAAGCATTAACTTACATCAATAATCATTCAGAGATTAACGAAGTAATATTTAGCGGCGGCGACCCGTTAATGGCTAATGATGAACACTTACAGTGGCTAGTTAATCAGATAGAAAATATTCCTCACATTAAACGGCTGAGAATACATACTCGTTTACCTATTGTTATTCCGCAACGAATAACCCCGGCTTTAGTCAAAATGTTCAGCGCGACAAAACTGAAAGTGGCGATTGTATTCCATATTAATCATGCCAACGAAATTGATGAAACGGTAACACAGGCTATAGAGCCATTACGCGCAGCCAGAATTCCACTTTTTAACCAAAGCGTGTTGTTAAAAGGTATTAATGACAGTGCTAATACGCTGGCTGATCTTAGCGAAAGCCTGTTTGATGCGGGCATTCAGCCTTATTACTTACATTTATTTGATAAAGTTCAAGGCGTTGCTCATTTTGATTTAACTGAAGCTGAAGCTAAAAAAATAACCTTGGAGTTAATGGCTATATTACCCGGTTTTTTAATGCCAAAGCTGGTTAGAGAAATTGCCGGAGAAAAAAGTAAAACTCCGATTAATTTAACTTTATAGCGAACATGATATTGATTGAGTGAAAACTTATGTGAGAAATCACATCAGAGACTAACAAAAGCAAAATCAATTTGGCATAATAGCGCCATTGAAAACCCAAACAGAAAACGAGTCATTATGAGCGAAGCAGTACACAAACAATTAATCGAAAACATTTCGATAATTTTAAAGAAATCATTAGCGGCAGACGCTACATTAACGACTTTACGTGAAGCTAAACAAGCAGGTTTTGCTGCGATATTTACTGAAGATGCAGGCTTTAAATGCTCTGCTAACACCTTCCAACCATATGTTGAAGAAGTAGCTAATGATTTAATTTTTTGGCAAAAAACTTCAGATCAACAAACATTGGTTGATATCGTCAAAAAAATAGAACAACTGTTTACTGTGCTAGCTAAGTTCGAACAAAGCTAATTAGCGATAAACGTAAAACAAAAAACGCAGCGATTGCTGCGTTTTTTATTGGATAATACTCACCGATATAAATACGTATTAAGCCTTACTTCACCATTTCATTTGCAAAGGTTTGCTTAAACCATTTATCAAGCATCTCTTTTTCATAACCAAAAGATTTAGAGCGATACTTCAGACCATTACCCATTAAAAAATTCATATCTTTTAAAGCAACCTCAGCACTTTTAATGACGCTATTATCAGCGCCAAGCAACTGATAACTAAAGTCTATGCGCGGGAAAAAAAGATCTTTAACAATACGAATACGCTTCATACCACCGTGGTTTACATCACCAACTAAGTCAACGTCGGTAATATCAAGTACAAGCTTTTGATTCTCAGGTAACGACTCGGCCATTTTCGCAAAATGCTCTTCAAAGGCTTTAAAAAGTCTTTCTTTAAAGTGTTTACGATGCCCCTCACCGGCATGAATATCACGATATTTGTCAGGATTTGACCATTTAACTTCAACTTCTGCCGCATGCACAAATGAACCTGGTGTGATCAAAACAGCACAACTTAAAACACAACTAATAAATTTAATCATAATTTCATCCTCTTATTTACAATCAGTATAGTAGACCTGATTAATTGAGAAAAGTGTTTATAAAACATGGCATTTTTTTATAATTTATCATCAACCTCAGAGTTTGTTAAAATTATTCTTGTCATTCTGTTCTTTAAGTACATAAAACTACGTCAGTAACCGATATAATAATGTTGGAGTTAAAAACATTACTTCTTCTGGGCACTTTCTATCTGTACTTTCATATTCCTTTCTTCCAACACTAATTTCAATTGGCATTATAGTTCCCCTGGGGTTGGTGAAAGATAGTCTTTAACTATTAATGACCTGAACTGGTTAAATATGTAATAGTTTGTCAAATATCAGTTCAAAACAATCAACTGTGTTTTAATCAAGTTTGAGAATGTAGCGCGTAAACTTGCAGCTCCTAATACTGCTCCTTCTTTAAAGTTTCAAATTCCTTCATCGCAGAATCAGTAACTTGATTACTTTTACTACTCAAAGAAACAGAAACACCGCATGCTTGATTGGTGCAACGAAAGCTGCCTCCCTGTAACAAAAGCTTAGGATTAATTAAAATTTTCCCGCTACAATTTGGGCATTGTATTTCACTATAATCTTTCATATAAAATTCCTCTTACAATATCTGTAATACTGCTCGACTTAACTTAAGCCGAGTAGAACATTAGCTATCAATTACAATCCAATTTTGGAGGTGGAGCCGTATCTCTACCTTTTAATTGTATTGACGATATACATTCAGAAAATGCCTAGATGATAGTCGTTACACCTTCAGGTAATGGTAATTGACCTGCATGAGCATTAATCTCATATTTAGCTGAATTAGACTCTCATAGTGAGATTTCTCTGAAAAAGCAGATTTACTCGGCGAAGAAACTGAGCCATTAACTTCAGCGGAGAAACATCCAAAACCAACTTTTGCACAAAACTTGCCTTCTAAAGCGCCGTCGACTCTTAAGGTGTTTGCTTATCATTTGTATAGGAGCTTTTTCACTTTCATTTCAGAATTAACCTTAATGTGATCTACCGCTAAAAAATGCAGCGACATTATAGTTAAAAGTGGCAAGTCAAATTTAGTTTTAACTAGAATCCCATCAATATCGATAACAGAGAGAGTTAACGATATATCAATCATTATAGGAGTATAACTTCAACTCCGAGCGTCCCGATTGAATTAAAGTAAAACTAAAGTGCACTTAACTCCATAACTGAAGCAATTAAGCTTGTTAAACAACACCTAACAATCGCGAATAATGGCTTGTCAACGGTCTTCGAGTTGGATTATTAATTGATTCAAGGCCGTTCTTAATTTCCCATTTACCACGCCCTTTCTCGTTAACAGTTTACCTGTTCGATCCTTCCCTCTTTTAAATACAGAGTAGTTCATATTTTGTCAGTCTCATTAGGATAGTAAGATAACGAGCGATTTCTTATAAAAGTAAGTGCTTTAAAGTTGAATTAACATCTCAACCTAGCCCGAAGCATGATTTAAAAATCATGCTTTAGCCTTCATTAACTAGCTCGCACTTAGGATAAATCTCGCAAGTTATCGCCAATTAAACGGCACTGTGTGTCGCAAGTAACTCCTTTATAAAAAGTGAGCTAATGTTTGCTTGTTTCCCTATTTTTTTCGTCACCAGCATTATCGGCATACTACGTTTAAGGTCTTTATGAATAACTTTTAACTGTCCGCTATTTACCCATTGCTGAGCGTAATACTCAGGCAAATAGCCTAAATATTGTCCTGAAAGAATTGCATAGGCAACAGCTTCCACCGATGCACTGCCGCCTTTATTCGAGTTAAATGGTTTATGTTGTCCAATAAAGAATGGTTCGAGGTAATCCCAGTTAAAGTAGTCATAATTTTGCAATTGCTCTGTGCTAAGTGCGATATTATTAGCATTAAAGAGTGGGTGTTGTTTGCCACAATAAAGCTGCTGATTTTCTTCAAATAAGGTTTGATAATTTAGTGTTGCTAACTTATTAGCCGAACTACAAACAGCAAACTGCAGACTTGAGTCAAGCACTCTACTTTCCAATTCTTTCGGCGTATAAACTTGCAGCTTTATCGAAACTGACGGAGCAATTTTACTATATTTACTTAACACCAATGCTAGTTGCCATTGCGGATGATTAATTAAATTATCAATAACCCCAAGCTGTAACTCCCCTTTAAGTTCATTAAACTCCTCTGCTAAGTTATTGCGAAAGTCATCAATGGCAATAAATAACTTCTCGGCACACATTAACAACGAGCGACCTTCATCGGTAAGCTCGAAACCGGCTCTGCCACGATGGCACAATCGTCGGCCGAGTCGAGTTTCCAAGTGTTTTACCTGTGTGCTAATAGACGCTTGGCTAATATTTAGCTCAACCTGTGCGGCATGAAAACTGCCATATTTAGCTATAACCGAGAACACTCTTAATAATTTAATGTCACTATCGTGCAGCTGCCCTAACATCGATTTACCTCAACTAGCCTTAAACTAACGCATTAATATATTAACGCACACCTACATCAACAAATCCAAAGTATACTTGCATTAATTCATATTTATGAATGAAAAGTGTGTTGCTATAGTGCGTTTACAAAACAAAACTCGCTGCGACTTATCACTTCAGCAACAAAATTTAAGGCACTTTCAAGATGAATGTAGTACCCAAAAAACTCGTTGGCGCTTGGGCAAGAGAGTCTTATCAATTGGTAGGCTGTAATGCTTGTGAAACCAGTAAGGTTATTTGGTTACAAACCGGTAGTCGTTATGCTGATATTCGTATCAGCCTTCCAGAGTTCTCAGATAAACCAGAATCTTTTGGTGGTAAAATTTTATGGCAAGACCACCAGCTTACTTTTAGCCACTGTATCGATTTAAACAACGACCCACTCGACATTGCTGAAGTTAGTTGGGATGGAGATGTACTTGTCGAAAACGCTACATTCGAAGAAAACGGTGTTGTTATTCAGATGAAAGAGCGCTGGCTGCGTCAAACACTTCCTTCGCCTACAGCAATAGCAATGGAGCTAAAAAATGCCGATAAAAACTTAATTGGCTTAGCAATAAAAGTGGCTGACCACGCCATTGTTATAACCGAAGAAAACGATTTTAAAAGTGCTTATTTTACTTTGGTTGATGGACGATGGGTGAAACAAATGAGCGTAGGTTTAAGCCCAGAATTTGTATTTCCTGAGCAGGCGGTTAATAACAAATATTATCAAATTAATCAGCAAAGCTGGCAATGTGTTGAAGCCATCAACCTATAGAATTTAACAAGAGAGGAAGCAACAATATGAATTATAGCTGGTATGACTTTATAGGTAATTTAGGAGTAATAATGATCCTAACCAGTTACTTGCTTTTGCAGTTAGAAAAAATAAGTAGTAAGTCATTAGCTTACAGCGTTATTAACGCATTAGGCGCACTACTCGTTTTAATATCTCTCTATTTTCACTTTAATTTATCCGCTTTCATCATCGAGCTTTTTTGGCTGATTATCAGCCTTTACGGCATATGGAATATCAGCAGAGTAGATAAACATTAATTATATTAACTTTATGTTGGCCAATAATAACCATTAAGGAATAAGCAAGTGCTTGTAGATATTGACTTTAAAATTCCGGCCCTCTATCAAACGCTCAATTTCATTTTGAAATTTTAAATAAAGAGCTCACCGAAATTGATTATGAGGCGGTGATGTCAAGTAAGGAACGCTTAAGACAGGTGTTTTTTGAAAACGATACTTGGCCTGAAGAAGACATGACCATTGAGTTTAATACTATGGAATTAATCCAGCATGAGGATGAGTTTGCAGCCAGAGAAGCCTTTGCTTATGCCGTATTTAGTCCAAACAAAGATAACTATATTGGCTGTGTATATGTTTACCCAACCAAAGCAACTGATTACGACTGTGAAGTTTATTTATGGGTAAAAGATAATGATATTCACCTAGACACTTATCTATTCGACAGTGTTGAACAATGGCTAAAGGCACTGTGGCCATTTAAACAACGTGCATATCCCGGTAGAACGATCCCGTGGAATGAATGGAATAAAAAGCAACCTTAACAATTACAGGAAGAACGAAGGGAGTTATTCTTTTTGCTTATTGATTCTCTATCATGTGTCGATATAGAGTTAATTAAAAATCCATTAATACATTAGTTTAGCGCATCCAAACTTGTTAAATGAAGCGCTAACAAAAAATCCAAATCACTTATTACTATTTAGAAGGTTATAACTATGTCAGGCGAAACAGATATTAATACACTACTAGCATCAATGGAGCCAAAGCTGCTTGATGGCGAATATGTTTTCTGTACATTTAAAGATGCAAAATATGGCGATTATGCTGAGCTTTTCCCTTTAGCGGCTTACCTTGAATCTGAAGGGCTAACACTATTAATAAAACAAGATATTGCTGATAAAGCGGGATTAGCCTATGAGGCAATATTTAAAGGCATCACCTTAACAATACATTCAAGCCTTGAAGCTGTTGGCTTAACGGCTGCAATTGCCACAAAGCTTACTGAAAAAGGTATCAGTGCGAATGTTATTGCCGCTTTTTATCATGATCATATTTTTGTTCAAGCAGATAAATCAGCACTCGCGATGCAAGCTTTAGCTGAATTTAACAACTAAAAAGCACTTTAAAACCCATCAGAATAAATTTATTTCAACCATAAATTTATATGAATTGGGTCAGCAATTTAATATCTGAATGAGCTATAAATCACAAATAGATAACCTGTGGCTTTAGCTCATTTCAAATAACTAAACTCAAACACCAAACCTCATAAAGAACGCCTAAATAATAGGAATAAATGATTCGCTGAAATTAGTAACAATGCAGCAAAGCCAGCTGTATTGTGTCCTACTTATTTATCTACATGTACTATTGCATCAAAATATCAGATAGAAATTTAACACTATTTATTTCGACTTTATCTTCAGATGACTGCAATGCAAACTGAACATGAGCAAGACCGGTAGAAAACGTAATAGGTACTTGGTAAACAGCATATGTAACGCTAGGGCTGCCGATTGGAGAAAGTGTTTTCCAATTCTGAAGTTCTGCTTTGCCAATTGACTGAAACTCACCCAGCTTAGCAAGCTTATTAAGATATAAAGTCCATTGTTCTGGCGTAGCACCTTTAAAGCCATCTTCCGACATCAACTCTTGAAAAGCAGATTGCTCCCATGTCGTCAACATTGGAATAGCTTTTACGATATAAGGTTCGAATACTGCCTCTTTATCTACGGTATTGATTGAAGTTATAACTACAACCCCAATAAAAAAGATAACAACACTTAAAAAACCGAACCCTAGATATTTGAAAATTTTTTTCATCACAATCCCTTGTATTTATAAAGTTTTATTAACTTTCATTGTTTGGTTTAAAATCTAGTTTTACCTTAAGCCTTTTTTGTAAAACTGGGGTACCATCAACCAACTTAGGTTTATATTTCCATTTTGTGAGCGCTTTAATTCCCTCGTTATCGAAAACACCATCAGGATAGGAATCAACAACCGTAATATTGATAGGGTTACCACTTTTGTTAATATCAAAAACTAAAACAACCCACCCCTCTTGCCTGGGATCCTGTATCGTTGATTTACATCCAGCTACGAACAATAATATAGCTAAAACAATTATTCGTTTAATCACAACATTTCCATTTGAAAGCTAAAAATTTTAAATCGCGATGATTGTGCATTTTTCTGCTCAAGTATCGCGTAGGTTCATTATTAAGCTATTAATAACAAAAATAATAAACCTTTGCTAGCTAAAGCATTTATAAGAAAACTTTAATTTTATAGCAAAAATATTTTTGCTATAGGCCATTCTCAACTTGGTCGTTGTTCCGACATTGCAGGCATTTCAAAGAACCTGACCCCGCAGTTTCAATACCTTAAAATACGAATCAAGCCAACCAGTGTGATTTTGGTAAACAGATTATAGGAGAGCGTTTAATTAAAATATTGATGGATCTTCACCATTCCATAAACCCAAATCAGTTAATATCTGAAAAGTAGGATAAGTAAATGCATTAGCATCTAATGATGAACTATTACACATTGTAACTACTGATGTATTAGTGTCAGGTCTTCTTATATAGCTAGTTGATGTGCCCATCCAACCACCATTGTGGAAAAAATAGCGGCCATCAGTATATTGCCCATTTGCATAATACCACTTGGCTTCGTCAACATCTGGGTAAGGACCGTTTGCGGTATTCATTTGCTCCATTAACTTCTTAGGGTTTTTACCTAATTTAGGAAAGTAAAAATGATTATCCCAAATCAGCATATCGTCAATAGTAGTGTGCAGCCCTCCATCACCTACAGAATAGAGGTTTGTCATATATCGTTTAAGGCCCTTAATATTTGTTTCATTAAAGGTTCTGTAACCTTCTGCACGATTCAGAATTATCTCACGCATATCGTCAGCAAAAAATGTGTTGCGCATTCCTAATGGCTTAAATATGCGTTTATCAGAAAATTCTCGTAACGACAATCCACTGGCTTTTTCTACCAATACAGATAATAGGTAATAAGCGAAGTTACTATACCCTTGCTTTTGGTTAGGCTCATTTACCAATGGAAGGCTTTTAATAACTTGGTAATATTCTTGATTGTTTAAATAATCTTCATCACCAATCCTAAAAGGTCCACCTGCGGCTGAAAGCAACGGTTTAGGTAACAACTTATTTAGCGTGTCATAATCAGCCATTCCTGAAAAGTGTCCTAGCATTGAATTTATAGTTACTTTGACACCATAGTCATGCAAATCAGGAAGATAGGTTCTAATATCGTCGTTTAGATTAATTACTCCATCATCTGCAAGGAGTAATACTGCCAAAGCTGTAAATTGTTTAGAAACAGATGCCATACGAAATACAGAGGTTGAGCTTAATGGAACTTGATGCTCAATATTGGCAAGTCCATAACTCTTTTTAAATATATATTTATTATCTTGAATAATACCAACCGAACACCCTGGTCCTTCAGCACTGATATTAACCTGGGCTATCTTATCCATTTCTTTTTCAAGCAGAACTAATGGCTTATTTTCTGCCATTGATATATGTGCTGTAAATGCAATGAAACATGAAAAGACTTGAATGTGTTTACGCATTAGATATCCCTACCTTTTCAATTAAAATATATAACGAGTACACTTCTCTTGCTTACTTTTGATTTGTTAGATTTTAACAGTCTCCACCTGAACTTCCACAGTCACCTGAAGTGTTTTCAGAGCTAGCAGCACCTGCAGCAACAATAATAATAGAGCTTTCCTTTCGGCTTTGTAAATTGGAAGTACGAGTGCCGCTCATAGTCGCCAAAAAGCAAATAGAACTAATTGCAATAATTCCAATGGGAAAAGGCCATGTCTGGGTAGTAACGCCTGCATAAAGTGCGAAAATGACTGCTAATAACATTAAAACTCTGATCGCTTTCTTCACTCAACTTCTCCTTAAAACCTAACAATTTTATAAAACAAGGCTTGCGTATCTTTCTGCTCAATTAGCGCGCATACCCATGATTTATCTATTAATATCAAATTTAAGAAATCTTTTCTAGCGAAAGTACATATAAGCAACATTACGTTTGTAGCCTTGTTATAACTCAATATTATCCGAATTAAGCAATTGACGACTATTGCGTAAAGTTCCTGTTTGAATCTCATCCTCAATTTTATAGATGACGCGATAAAGAACTGCGGGGTCAGGTTCTTTGAAATGTCTGCAATGTCGGATCACTTGTCGATAGATAAGCTAAGGCTAATGTCAGCAATCGTATCCTAGCAGACATAAATAGAGGTGAATATTAGCCACCATTTTTTTGAACACTCAGTCTCATTTCTGCCCTCACCATCTGTATGGTTAGGTCAATTCTATTACTGAAAAGTATCAGTTCACAACTGAACGACTACAACATATGACTAATTCATAGAGCTTATGAAGAGATAATATTTAATTAACTTTTATTTATTCACTTTTGAAATTTAACGCTGTTTTGAAAAGCAATTTCTAGTTTAAAGTCAGTTCAAACAGCTCAGATATATCTTCTTCAACTTTTAATATGTTTTTAGTGTTTGATGGTATTACTAAAACAGTATCGTCACCCGCTATTGTGCCCATTATGCCGAAGGAACTTTCTAACGAGTCTAGTATTCTTGCGATTATAGGTGCTCCTCCAGCCCCGGTTTTAACAACAATTTGTGAGCCGTTATTCACTATATTTAGTGCGATAGAGTCAATTGCATAGTTAACTTTTGGGATAATCATTTCATCAGGTAATTGATAAATAATTTTTTGATGGGCATTACGGCTTCTTATTGCCCCCACTTTTGTTAATAATCGAGAAACTTTCGATTGTGATATGCTTTCAAAGCCTCGAATTGAAAGTTCGTATGCTAGCTCTTCTTGAGAACGATATTCCTTTTCTCTCAGCATGACTTTAAATGTTTTGATTAAATCTTTCTCTCTTATTGCATTTAAATTTTGCATAACAGCTCCTTAATTTAGTTGTAGCCAAGCACAAAATGGTTGGAATCTAAGTCCAATAACTTTTGAGGTTTATCTTCAAAACAGGCCGAAGTTACAGCGGAAAAAACTGGCTGTTTTTGACTAGTTTGGCTGGTGTTTTCTTTTACTGTTTTTTCCTCTACTTCATCGATATATTCACTGCTTTTCATCATTGCACCATTATAATAACTAAGGTTGAACTGCTTTTTGTATTATTTAATGATACGTAAAATCTAATAAATTAAAGTTCAAAAATTGCTGTTTAAAAAATTATTTGATTGATTTAGCTAAAGCACAAAAAATTATCTTTTGTGTAAAGATATTGTTGTTACTATAAAAGTGTTTCAAATCGTATAGCTGCTTTGACTTTTCATCAACAAACATCAAGCTTATGGAGCCACTGTGCCAATAGTAGCTGTTTGACTAATTTAGTTTATTGATGACTTTCTTTTACGCAAAATACGTATAGAAACATATGAAATAATCAATGTGGCGGGTATCGAAATACTGACTAATAGCGGTATATTGACGGTAAACCCTTGTGCTTGCAGAGCCTCCAACAACAGCTTTATTAACGCTGTACTATTGTAACTTATTGCGACAACTGCAAATGCCTCAATTGTTTCTTGCAGCGTGATCTGTTGTTTGTTTTGCTTATCAACAGACGCTAAAAGTGCATTGTTTTGCTGCTCCATTGTTGAGCGTATTTGTGTAGACAACAATGAAATCGCTCTATCGATTCTAGCAATAAAAACATTTAATCGGTCATTAGCAGCTTCGCAGGTTCTAAACGTTGGCATTGTGTTTTTATTTAAAAACTTAGAAAACGGCTGATACCCCATAACTTCAGCGCCATTTAAATTATCTAAACGATCCTCAAATATTTTTCGATAAGCAATAGTTGCTGAAAATCGATGGCCGGTTTCACTGCGCCAGTTTTCACTTACCACCGATAACTCCAGCAATTTACTCAACAACCCTTGCTGTAAATCAGTTTCCGAAACTTGCGATATCCTTTTCACTATTACGGCTAGCTCAATTTCTTTATTTTCTAATTCAAATACTATTTTTTCTGCTATCGGGAAGGCTATTTCAGCCAAACTACGGTAGTTTTCAAGTTCAAGTATATTTTGCGAGACTCGGCCTCTTCTTTTTGGTCCTAAAGTAAAATCTTCTATCACAACTCTCAAAGACTCATGATGAGAATCACCATAAAAATCAGTCCATAATCTTGCTGAGTCCTTTTCTACCATATTACTAATTAATTGGTTAGATTCAAAAAGATCGGTTAACTCACTTTTAGGGATTTTACTTGCTGTGCCTTGTTCAAAGGAAATATGTATTTGAGATAATGGTTTGCCTGGAAATGACTTTAACCAATTTATAGGTAAATAGTTGGATGTTATTTCATGTTCTTCAATTTCAACTACTTCTTTAATAATCAATGAATAAGAAACGAACTCATGATGAATTTCTTTTCGTAGTTCAAAATGACCTTTTGTATAAACTTCTAACCTTGATGAACTTTCGATTTGAATTAAATTATTGTGGGTTATTAATGCCAGTGTGTGTGCTTTCTCTTTTTCAATATCTATTTCGTTTTGACGAAGAAACGAATAGCAAAAAATAGAACCACCTTCAGGCAATTCAGGCGTAGGTCTTGAATTTAAAGCTATTCGTTTCATATTTTTATGCCTTATTTTTTTAAATGACGTTCTACAGCAGGAATAAATTCACTGTCCAAGCCAACATAAGAAGGGCCAAATGCTTGTAGTCCTCGCTCAGTAAGAAACTCTTTAGGCGCAGGTAAAATAACAATAGCGACATTCATACCAACACTATGATTCGGGTTAGTTATTGGCTCGCCACTGTCTGTGTCAATACAACAAATTAAATCGGGAATAGTAACGTCTATTTCTCCATTTAATCTTGCAACAAGGTTTTCATTTTTAACTTCAATTTCATAACAAGAGTCTTCGAACTGCCCTGTGCCAGAAAAAACTACTTTTCCAATAGTAAACCCTTCTTTTACTTCAAAATTGAACATTGTGGTAACACCTTTAAAAGCAACATAACCATGGCCTTTATCAGCTATTACTCTAGCAAGGTCAGCTTTGTTTGATTTTGCTACGCGAAAAGCCGCGCCTAATGATAAAGCTTTTGAAATAGTGCCTTGGATAACAGCGTTTCTTAAATTTACTGCGTCAGTTGCATGATCAATTGCGGCTATGTCATTTCGACTAACTTTTGCTAACGCCCTCACTATACTTTCAGCTCGTAAGTCATCTTTAACATTCTCACAAATGAAGCATTCACCAAATTCATTGGCTGTAACAATAGGTGCAGCTGGCAGGCCATTAAGATAATATGTGGAATGTGTTATTTCAGGAACGGCTCTGCCGGCAGGATCAGCATCAATAATATAGCCGTCAGTCATTGCAGCAACATAAAATGCAATAGCCGTATTTGACCCGCCTAACTCACAGCAAATTGTGCCAAAATAACTCTCGCCGGTATATTTTTCCAGTCGACGAAAAGCGGTCATGATCGCTGGCTCACCACTTTGCGGTAGACCACTGTACTCTTTTTCTTCTTCCTCGGTCATAGGTGAAACCGCACCTAGCATATACGGGGTACAAATTTTGGCTTGATCAGGCACATCATCAAAGTTTACTAGTTTGAATTCTTTACCAGCTGCTATTGCTGCATCAATAAATTCAAATCCTTCATCAAGTTCTCCGCCACCACCGGTCCCTAAAATGGCACAGCCATATAAAATGTCAGACAAATCTTCACTATTTAGTGACTTAAATTTCATTTTTACCACACCTAATATCAAGTTTGACTCTATGGTAAATAGTTATTGAAAATTTAAGTTTTGAATTTTAAATACAGAACAAAAAAATTGCAGGCTTAACACCTTGTTTTAAAAATTATATTTTCCGGTACTCTTGCAAAATATCGTTCTAAGTAAATAAGTTTAATTTTTCTATTTTTTAAGGTACAAAAATGAGAGTAGATGCCAACTTTGACGGCGGTAACATAGAAGTAGTGAACAGTGATTGCGCTAATAATATTAAGTTGAATATTCGCAAAGATACGCATTCAGCTCATAAGCAATGGTTCTATTTTAGAGCATCAAATATTAAAAACGTTAACTGTCGATATATTATTGAAAATGCTGATGAAGCATCTTATCCAGAGGCATGGGACACCTGTACTATTGTGGCCTCTTCAGACCGAAAAATTTGGCGGAGAATAGCAACAAACTTTAATGGAAAAGAGCTTACTTTTTCAGATAATAGTGCTCAAGCAATCTGTTATTATGCCCTGTTCGCGCCATATTCTTATGAACGCCATATGGACTTGATTGCGAAGTCTTTAACTTATCCTCAATGTTCCTTACTTAATGTTATTGAAACTGTTAATAAAAACCAGATAGAAGTTTTGCAAATTGGAACACCTTCAAGCGAAAAGAAATCTATTTGGGTTATTGCCCGCCAGCACCCTGCTGAAACGATGAGTGAATGGTTTATGGAAGGTTTATTAACACAATTATTGCAAGATGAGTCTGCTGACATTTTAACAGCAGCAACTTTTTATATTGTCACGAATATGAACCCTGATGGCGCTATTAATGGCAATCACAGAACAAACAGTAGCGGCTTAGATCTCAATAGAACTTGGCAATCACCTTGCGCTCAAAAAGCACCTGAATCTTTCTTTATTTTAGCGCTAATGAAACAGACAGGGGTTGATTTATTTCTCGATATTCATGGCGATGAAGACATCCCTTATACCTTTGCAGCAGGAAGTGAAGGAAACCCTGGTTATAGTGAACATATCGCTAATTTAGATAGTCGATTTAGACAGTACTACCATGAAGCGACATCGGAATTTGTTATTGAAAATGGCTACCCAGATGATGAGCCAAATGAGGGAGATCTTAATATTGCTTGTAATCAAATTGGCTATTTATTTAACTGTTTATCATTAACCATAGAACTGCCGTTTTTAGATAATAAGTATCAACCCGAAGCAATTTTCGGCTCGACGCCTGAACGGTGTATAGCTCTTGGTATGAAAGCATTATCACCAATCAAAAGAATTTTACCGAGTATTTAAAACCGGTGAAATTTCGAAAGATTACCGTTTACTGACTTTAAAATTTATCATTAAAGTCAGTATAAAATTCACACCTAAACTTGTTATAACTTCACGTTTTCAAGCTTTTGCTTTTTAATTTTATAGTCATTGCAAAATAATAAAATACAGCCGTAATCAAAAGCGCATCGCACACTTCAATTGTCGTGAGTGAGATATACCCTTTATTGGCGAGTATCGACACTATAATTCCAACAAGCCAAGCAAAAACAGCAATCCAATTAACCGATTCGACCTCTTTAAGTTTATCTACATCATAAAGTTGTTTATTTCTAATAACAAAAAAATCGACCACATAAATAGCCGCAACAGGAGTAAATATTACTGATAAGCTAAAGAGAAAATCAGTGAAATTATCTAATAAATTAAACGATGCGGCGACAGTGCCAAACACGCCAGCAATAATAATTAACTTCCACTCTTTCCAACTTGGATTAATGGCATTTAAGCCTAACGCGGCACTATATAGGTTTACAACATTAGTCACCCAACTTGAAACTATCAGCATTATAAAAGCAAAGCCACTCAATCCTAGCGCTAACATGACATTAAGCACATCATTATCCATTACAGCAAGGCCGGCCATAGCAGAAACAACGTAAACGAAGGTACTGAGTAATAAATAAGGCAAAAATGAAGCAACAACCGTATCATTTTTAGTCGCCGAAAAGCGGGTAAAATCTGGCATTAAAACCACACTGACAATAAAACTACCAACCACAGCAGACACCGCTTCACCAAAAGTGAAACTTACATGTTCTTGAGGAATTTCAGTGCCTGACTTAACATAGCCCGTGCTTTTATAAAGCATGTATAACACCAGTAAAAACAGAATAGGCACAAACATACTCGAAATTTTTTCCAGTAATTTAAATCCCCAAATGGTTGTAACAGTCACAACAATACCAATAAGTACTTCAAGTAACCAAATGGCTGGAGAATAATTAAATAATTTCTGAAAAAGCTGCTGAGTAACGTCGCTGAATAAGTCTATGTTTACGCCATACCAACCGAGTAAAGAAATAACAAAGGCAAAACTGAGTAGATTCGCGCCTACATTGCCAAAAACAAACTTCATTGTCATACAAGACGTTAATCGATTATGCATCCCCACTAAGCCAGTAACCGTCCCCAAAATAGAGAGTATTAATCCGCCAAGTAAGAAAGCATAAATGCTTTGGCTTAATCCTAGTGCTTTTCCTATTTCTAAACCGGTTATAAGTCCTGGTACTGCAAACGCTAGCCCACCATTTATCATGCCTATTCGAACACCGCCAACAGATTTGTTTTGAGGTACGGGGGTTGTGGCATAGTCTTCAAAAAGCTCATCTAGCGACTGCGTGTCATGTTTTGACATTATTACTACCTATGTAAAAAAAAGAGGCTCCGAAGAGCCTGATAAAAGTTTAGCAAAACCAGAAGAAAACTAGCATAGCCATTTATTAAAAGTTATAAATAGCTTCAATACCGTAACTACGTGGTTTATTAGGTTGGCGAGCTAAATCAGTTACCCCATCACCATAGAAGAAAATATCCTCAATACCGCGCTCATCGGTTAAATTATTTACATATAATTGCACAGTCCATTCTTCAGATTTCAGACCAACACCTGCATTTACAAAGGTATATTGAGAAGACCTTACATTTGGAATTTCAAAGTCAAAAGATTTCGGCCCAATGATCTGAATGTCTGCTCGTGAAACAATTGCCCAAGTTTCGTTTAATTCAAAGAAATGGTTCACTGATGCTGAGTAATTATATTCAGCAACATAGAGCTGAGACTCACCAACGAGTTCTGGTCTTTCTGTAAACTCGACTATTTCAGAGTCAATCACACCGGCACTAAAACGAAAATCTAAATTATCAGTGGCTGCGATACTGACTTCAAGCTCAAAGCCCTTTGTTTCAACTTTATCAATGCCTAAATTTTCTAATGTGAAGGTATCAACATTAAATTGCGTTATTTGCGCATCACTTTGATCTATGGCAAATATCGCCCCATTTATGGTCACTCTATTATCGAATAAAGTTGATTTAAAGCCTGCTTCATAACTATCAGAAACTTCTTTATTAAAGGTTCTACTGATGCCTTCCGCCGGCTCATTAAAACCACCGCTTCTAAAACCTTTGGAATATCCTGTATAAATTAATACGTCTTCTTGAATTTGATACGCAATCGTTACTTTCGGTTGAAGTTGGCTAAAATCTTTTTTCGCAAAGGTATCATCAGCAAAGTTTGGATCAAATGATTCTCTTGAATCATGATCATAACGAAGCGCTCCGGTCAGCTCTAATTTATCTGTAATATCATAATTAATTTGACCTGCGAGTGCCCATGCTTTACTGCTGTTCTTATCCGCAATGGTCAAATAAATTAAATCATCAGAAAAGTCTGATCGATTTAATGCTACATCACCGATTAAATCATCAAAGAAGTTAATCGTGTTGTCTCTTTCTTTATCTTGATAAAACGCAGAAACTGCCCATCTAAAATCTTGTTCACCCTGGGAAGTAAAGCGACTTTCAACAGTTAATGATTCGACATCAAATAAACCTTCAGTGCCAAATGGCGCTCTTAATATATAACCATCGTCATCTTCTTCATATGTTGGATCCGCGGAATAGTCACCATCGTAAAAGTGCTCATTTTCTGACTTACTGTATGAGGTGATAAAATCAAAAGTACCTAAATCATATTCTTGAGTTAACTTTGCACTCAGTTCAAATACATCTCGCTCATCATTATTTCTAATGTTTTGAGATGTCTCAATTGAAAAGTCTTCTTTGGTATCTTCTGAAACACCTTGGTAGTATGCAAAACCTGCTGTGCTGGTGGTATAGCGTCCTTTAAAATTTAAACTAGTATCTTCAAATATTTCAAACTGTAGTTGAGCAAAAACTGAATCTTCTTCTAGAAAATCACCTTCTTCACCTAAAAACGCGTTATCAATTAAACCATCGGTACTTTTGGTATAACCGCCGACACGAAAATATGCGGTATCTTCTTCATTAAGAGAACCAGAAACAACACCATTAAGGTTATAAGTATTTCCATTGCCAACTGAAGCTTTAAGTGAACCTTCAAAATCTTCAATAGGCTGTTTGGTGGTAATAATGACAGCTCCACCAACAGCTCCACGACCATATAATGCGCCTTGAGCACCACGCATGACTTCAATTCTTTCAATATCAACTAAGTCTTGGTTAATAAACTCTAAATCGGGCGATGTTACACCATCAACAACAAAAGCTAATGGCGGATCACCGACTTGAGGAGTAATTAAGCCACGAATGGTTATCCTTGCTAAGCCAGGTCGAAAGTTATCAAGCGCGCTTAAGTTAGGGGTCATATTCGCAACATCACGAAAATTAGTAATTCGTGAATTTTCTATCATATCAGAGGTAAAAGCGGTTACTGAGTCGGGTACATTTTGGATTGTTTCGATTCGACCACGAGCTGTGACAACGATTTTTTCAATTTCAACCTCACTCACTTTTTCGGCAGACTCTTCTGCTTGAACAAAAGAAAGTAGCGATAAACTAACTGCTGATGCAACAATTGTTTTTGAAAACAACCTAACTGTAGTGGTATTCATAACTCTGACCTCAATGGCTTTTATAATTATCTCAAGTAGAAAAATGCTACTTAAAGTTCTAGTTATGTTTAGTTTGCTGGAAGTTCACAAAATAATATTTTGTAGTTACCCTGTTTGAAGTAAATTAATTACTGCCTTTGCTGAATCAGCAACAATTTTTTGTAATAGCCCTAAAAACAGGTCATTATCGAAGATAAGAATCTAAAAGCAGGTATGAGAGTGGGATGAAAAAAAGTATTAAAATTGATAGTTACAATAGAAAAATTTTGGCAACGTTACATTTAGAGGCTGACTTGACCAACATTGAACTCGCTGAAAAAGTAAACCTCTCTCCAAGCGCATGTTTTCAAAGAGTTAAATCATTAAAGGAGGCAGGATACTTTAGAACTTTTCATGCAGATGTGAACCTTGATCAACTCTGTGAACATGTTTTAGCTTATATTGAATTTACCTTAGAAGATAATGGTGCACCTGTTAGGCGTAAATTTGCTAAAGCTATTAGTAACATACCTGAAATAATGGATTGTATGCAGCTTAGCGGTGATGTAGATTTTATTTCTTTAAGTTGCTTTTCAGATATCAAAAAATTGAACACTGTTTGTACTGAGTTAAGTGATAATCCTGACTTGTCGATAAAGCGTATCAAAACAAGAATTGTATTAGATAGAGCCAAATGGTTTTTAGGTTACCCTCTGGCTCATTTAAAATGGTTAGATGATGATTCAATTCAAGAGCTTGATTAAGGATTACTTTTCAGAAATTTGAGTGATTAGAAATGCTGAAACCTCTGCAGCAATCGCTAAAGTTTGCTGACAAGAGCCCTGCCCTTTTCCGGTACTATCGGTAAACGGGGCGAGCTCCATCATATCAGCTCCAGTTATTTTAAAATTCTTAGCAAGTGTGCGTAATATCATCATAACTTCATCTGGATATAAGCCATCAGGCTCAGGTGTACCGGTTGCAGAGGCGAACTTTTCATCAATAGCGTCAATGTCGAAACTAACATATAGCTCATCTACGCCATCATTTGATAGCTGCTTTATAATTTGATTTGTTATCGCTTCAACCCCAAGTTGTTTAATTTCGTTGGCCCAATGCTGCTTAACCCCAAAGGTATTTTCCCAATGCTGCTTAGGTTTACCGCTTGAACGAATGCCAATTTGAATTAAATCGCTTGCTTGATATAAATCATCGAGTATATGTGTGCACCATGAGCCAAAACAGAGGTCAATTCCTAGCCGCTCATGTAATAAATCCGTATGAGCGTCAAAATGAATTACCGCCGCTCGAATGCCCTGTTTTTTCTTAGCTTGCAAATAAGTTTTCACTAACGGATAGCTCACTGAATGGTCTCCACCAATCCCAAATACACCTTTATTTGGAAACTCAGCGTAAAAATCGTTAAGTACGTCTTCGGTAATGGTTAAAGGGGATACCGGATAGGTAATCGCTGAATTGTTATAAAGCGCTTTTTGACAATTAGCTATTGTGGCGTCATTTAAGTATTTGTCATGTAAAAGATGAGGAATGACTCTAATGTCACCTAGATCAAATAAATTCAGTTCAGGATAGTCTTGCAACAACGTGGAACGTAAAAATAATGGCCCCCAATTTGCGCCTCTTAATATCCCACCACCACAATCTGAAGCTATCCCTAAAACAACAGCATGTGGAGTATTCGCTAGCTCGTTTAAAGATGCTTGCCATCGTTCTTGAACAGATTCCACCGTGCCATATATATCTTGATGTAGCTTTTCTTTACGCTCTTTTGCCGTGTTAACTGTATAGACGCCATTACCCGGAGGGCACAGACAAGAAGTAAGTTTCGCGAGTAAATTATTCGATATTTTATTCATAAATTTTCCTTTGCAAAATTTAAGGTCAATTCTACAAAGTAAGCAAAAAATATAATTTCGAATAAACCGTTATTAAAAAAATTTTGCAGCTATAAAATGCATGTTAAACATCATATTTATTTTGAAGAGTGCTTGATATTTGGCGGATAGTTAATGGTTTCTCAAAAATCAAGATTAACAAGGGCTATAGGCGTGTATTAGAGGTACCGTTTTAGGCATCCATAATATTTAGAATTAAAACCAAGCAGGTTTTGTATTTAAAGAGTTTGGTAGCTAATGCTATTTGTACGCTGAGTAAATTTTAACAAGACGTTTGAAGCGATGCATAGTCTTTTCTATGCAAGCGAATAAACAACGATGTTAGCGATAATTTAACCAAGCAGAATTAACATAATACCGCCCAGACAGAGCTTATCTACTTGTTTTTATTAAAATGGTTTCATGGGAAGCATTACTGATACCCCACTATATCCCCACTAACTTTCAAGCACTTAAAATAACCGTTGAAATTCCAACAAAATAATAAAATTTAGGAACGTTTCATATTGAAATTAATGCCAGCTTTACCTTATCTAATTGACTTACATCACTTATATATCAGTCACTCTTCAATAAAACAGCTTTTCCATTGCCTGAATATTCAGTTATTCTTATCAGAAGCACTCGTTAAGCTCTACAGGTTAACGAGTGCGCCTAATTAGTGATTTTCAATGTTTAAATATATTGTTTGCGAAACTCGCTTGGGGTTTGTCCTGTTTCTTGTTTAAAGGCTTTATAAAAAGAAGATCTTGCGTTAAATCCAACCTCAAGTGCGATGGTAAGTACTGAATCTTGATTAGCTAATATTTTCGGCTTCGCTGCTTCAATGCGCCATTTATTGATGAAATCAAAAAAGTTTGTGCATAGCGTTTCATTCAGTGTTTGTGAAATATAATTAGGAGAGATAGCTAAATGGTTAGCGAGTTTTTGCAGTGACAGATTTGAATCTAAATATAACGTCTCTTTGCTCATAATGTTATTAATTTTATCTGCAATACGATTAGATTGCTCATTATCTAGCGCTGAACGTTGATACTTCATTGGAGGACTTCTGACAGTAATGTCCTCATTCTTTGGAGCTTCTGTATTTTGAGCAGCAACATCGACGCTCTGACTTTCATCATAGTCAGTAAAGACTGGTTTTTGCTGCAAGCCAAAGTGAGCCAAGCTCCATACCAACAGCAGTGACAGCAAACTCTCAGTTCTTATATTAAATAAGAAATTATCAAATAGGTTTGAAGAAAACACCGTAACCAAAGAAAACAACCAAGTACTAATAGCAATGAATAGTAGCCAGTTCATCCAGTTAAGTGATTTATCGTCATGATTAGAGAACACATTTTTCAACTGTTTTCGATAATCAACCAAACGGTGAATAATACGAAAAGCGATATATACACATTGACCAAGCCAGAGCATCACCATAATCAATAAACTTATAGCGGTGGCGATAGCTAAAGGAGCAACCACATCATTATCATCAATAAATATATCTGTATACATGTCTTTTGGTAAAAGCATGATCATTACAGCAAAGATAAGAGCAGGCCATAACAAAACAAAATGACGGATTTGTTTTCTGTTTAGTTTCCAAGGTTTTTCAGCGGTGATCCCTTCAATATAAAACCATAAGCAGGGACACAACAAAAAAAGAGTGGGAAAAACTATCGCACTGTACAATTGACTCAAGTCAGGAAATTGAGCATTCACAATAGGCACCAGTGCTATAGTACTATTGGCAAGTAAGAATATCGCTAAAGGTAAAAAAATTGCAGATTTCATTGCTCGGCTCAAAAGAATAGGAACGCTTAACAATACCTGTCCTAGTATAACTATGCTGATAATCATTACCAAAGGGTCTGTCAAATTTCATTCCTTTTACACACTTGAATATTTAAGCCTTCAATTCTACCCCATTATCTATAAATACACCTAAAAAAGTGTCCGCGCTTCTAGTCTCGGACGACATAAGCTCTTATAAAACCTATTATTTAATCAATCACGGACAAGTTGCAATAACACCACTTAGTTATCTTGTCATTGAGGAAGTATTAACAAAAACCTTGGTATTGTCCTTCACTAATATTTTTAACTAGCACTTTTGGCCTGTTCGACAGTGCCATAACATATTGAGAAATGGAGTTACAAATGAGTTCAACAAATAGTACAGCGCAAGTTTTTGAAGATTTTCAAATTAACGTCAAACTAAAAATTTCGGCGCTTTGGATAGCGGTTATGTTTTGTTATGTCTATGGAGACTATATACAGATTTATGTACCTGGAATATTAGCAAAAGCGATGGAAGTTAAGGCGACAACTGAAACACAATTTCAGTTTTTTGCCGTGGCTGTATTGATGGCAATACCCAGTGTGATGATATTTTTTACCTTAGTGGTTAAGCCTAAAATCAATCGTTGGCTGAATATAATACTGAGCACGCTTTATATCATTATGCTTATTGCAACTAATTTGACAGAAACTTGGGTGTTTTACCTATTTTTAACCGCAATAGAGGTTTTAATTTCAGTGGCAATTGTTTGGTATGCATGGAACTGGCCGACAATTGAAGCTTAAACTGTCCGCGATTTTAGTCTCAGACGACATAAGTCTTTATAAAGCATATTATTTTTTCAATCACCGACACCTAGCATTAACGAAGTGAGCGAGTCTGTCATTGACCAAGGGGTAATACAAAAATGAGTATTACCCTTCACTTATATTTTTAACTTTTACCTTTGGCCTGTTTGGACGTGCCATAACGTATCGAGAAATGGAGTGTTAAATGAATGTGATAAAAAGTACATCGCAAGTTTTTAAAGGTTTTCAAATTAACGTCAAACTAAAAATTTCGGCGCTTTGGATAGCGATTATGTTTAGTTATGTCTATGGCGACTATATCGAGATTTATGTTCCCGGTGTAATAGCGAATGCGATGACAGTTAAATCAAGTATTAAAACTCAGCTGGAGTTTTTTGCCGTGGCTTTATTGATGGCAATGCCCAGTGTAATGATATTTTTTACCTTAGTGGTTAAGCCTAAAATCAATCGTTGGCTGAATATAATATTAGCTGCGTTTTATATCGTTTTACTCATTGCTGTAAATACTGAAGCAGGTTGGTGGTTTTACCTATTTTTAACCGCAATAGAGGTTTTAATTTCAGTAGCGATTGTTTGCTACGCATGGAAATGGCCGACACTTAAAGCTTGAGCAACCACCGAATTATAACACTACTAATAGGTCAAGCTATCACAGCGAATTCGATGCCATGCGCGAATTACGCCATTACTTTCAAAATGACAAACAAGTTCCTCGTGAGCTTATTTACATTAGTAGTTATTGGAAAAGCGGTGTATCAGAGGATGGTCATAAAGCGTTTAAGCAACAAGATGCTCAACAAAGTAGTAAATAACGTTTTTTATGCACACAACACAAGCTTCAAGAAAGTAGTAATTGAATAAATAAATGTCCTACTTAATCGATAACTTTAAAGATATCTGAATGTATTGGTCGCTGCGAATTACATTAAGAATTGTTTGAATTTTGCATCAAAATACACTATCGATAAGGTGTGTAATTCATAGCCATCCTTTCTATACTTGCATAAATTTACCCTGAAAATATCCCCTTCATCGTACCCTTTAGTTATTAAAACCATGAAATAGAGGTTTTACACTGAGGCACTCGCCCCCCATAACGAAATACTGCTAACCGTCACTTATGCCAAATTGTTGACCTTAATATCATAGTCTTTTTTACAATATTGAGTTTGCTGTAATGAGGTTCGCAGGCATTATTCCTTGAGCGTGACTAGCCTTAATGTAAATTATTTATTCAGTCCACATCATAAAAAATATGATTATCAACCCTTAAGATTTCTATCAATATGTGCTCTTATGACTTCTTGTAAAAAACTTAAACACTCATTTAGCTGTTTTATAAAAAGCGATAGCGTTTTTTTTGTTGAGTTGTAAATCATATCCCATAGATAGTTTTCTAAAATATAAACTTCTTATTTTGATCATAACGATTTGATTAGATAATTTTTTATTCATTATAAATTTTCAATACCCACAAAAACTAGCAAATAGTCATTTAAACAAAACAATTTGCTCGATACACAGCTCAATTTGAGCACTTATGTGACTATTTATTAATTCATTACCTCAATATAATTTCTCTCAATTATTTATAACATGAGATATTTGAAATGACTTTATTCCTAGATGTTAATAACGTTGGCGCTTTAATTAGAAAAATTGGCAATACGGCCTTTATGGAAGGTTTACTCCATTATATGGAGAGCGACTTTACTCGATGGTCTGATTTTGATAAATCGGCAAGAACTGCCGCTCATAGCAAAGATGGAGTTATTGAGCTTATGCCAGTTGCTGATGATTTAAATTATAGTTTTAAATATGTTAACGGCCATCCTAAAAACCCACATTTAGGATTATCAACAGTGATGGCTTTTGGTGCCCTGTCAGATGTTGAAACAGGTTACCCTAAACTTTTTTCTGAATTAACTTTATCAACCGCATTTCGTACTGCTGTCGCCTCTATAATGGCTGCCAAAGTCCTAGTAAAACGGGATCCTAGCACCATGGGTGTGATTGGCTGTGGGGCTCAATGCGAATTTCAAGCTATCGCTTTTCATACATTATTAGGAGTAAATGAAATCAGACTATTTGATATTGACCCTAGCGCCGTAACAAAGGTTATAAAAAACTTGAAAAAGTATCCAAACCTTAGAGTTATCCAAAGCCCATCAGCGAAAGTATGTGTTGCTGGTGCAGATATTGTTACCACCATAACGGCAGACAAAACCAACGCCACAATTTTAACACCAGACATGGTAGAAGCTGGTATGCATATCAACGGTGTTGGCGGAGATTGCCCTGGTAAAACTGAAATACATTCAGAAATATTAAAGTCTGGAAAAATATTTGTTGAGCACGAACCACAAACTCGAATAGAAGGAGATATCCAACAATTATCAGCGTCTCACCCTGTTCATAAAGTTTGGCAGGTAATTGCAGGTAAAGAAATAGGCAGAGACTCGCAAGAACAAATAACAATTTTTGATTCCGTTGGATTTGCTTTAGAAGATTTTTCAGTTTTACGCTATTTATATGATTTAGCGGTTAAATTCAACATTGGGGAAACAGTTGAATTAGTACCATCCCTGGAGAACCCAAAAGACTTGTTTAGCCGCACACTTCAGTACTCTGATGTGGGGAACTTGGATGCATTATAAATTAGATAGCTAGTGTCGAATATAGCACTTTTGAAACTAATTTTAATAGTTTGTAGTAAATACGAATAAATGACAGCGTTAAGGGTAAATAATGGCAACAAATATCAGTAAAATAAAATCAATGACTAATGAACCAAGCATTTTCGAATCGCTTATTCCCATTGCATTTTTAGTATTAATGTTATCCGCTGGCGTTATTTATTTTGGCGACAACTCCTCTTATGGACCAAACCAAATAGCCCTTTTACTCAGTGCAGGAATAGCCATAATTATTGGCTTTAAGAAAGGGCATCGTTGGGAGCAGATGGAACAGGCTATTATCAAAGGGATTTCCTTATCACTTGGTGCAGTTTTAATTTTACTCGCAGTAGGTTCTCTTATTGGTACTTGGTTGTTGTCGGGTACTGTACCTACACTTATATACTACGGTCTGCAAATTTTAAGTCCGCAATGGTTCTATCCAGCGTCTTGCATTATTTGTGGCATAGTAGCGATGAGCATCGGTAGTTCATGGACAACCGCTGCAACGATTGGTGTTGCTTTAATAGGTATAGCTCAAGGTTTAGATTTATCTATAGAAATCACTGCGGGGGCAATAATATCAGGTGCTTATTTCGGTGATAAAATATCTCCTCTTTCTGAAACCACAAATTTAGCACCCGCTATTGCCGGAAGTGAATTGTTTTCGCATATACGTTATATGTTATGGACAACCATTCCTTCAATCAGCATCACTATAGTTATATTCACTATAATTGGTTTTAACGAGCAATCGACCAACGCTATTTCATCTATTGATATTTTAGTAAACCAGCTTGATAAACACTTCAATATTACTTTGTTTAATCTTGTGCCTCTTATCATTTTAATTGGTTTAGCACTGAAAAAATGTCCTGCTTTTATTGCAGTTTCACTGGGGGCAATTATTGGTGGTATTTGGGCCGTAATTTTTCAATCAGAACTTATCATTTCACTATCCACTGAAACAAGTGATATATTTTCAGCAAATTTAATCGTAGTTTGGTCTGCACTTTTTGATGGTTTTACTATCAAAACAGGTAATTTAGAATTAGATGATCTACTCAGCGGAGGCGGAATGTCTAGCATGCTGAACACTGTATGGTTGATTATGTGTGCATTAACTTTTGGCGCTATTATTGAACACCTCGGCATGCTTAAGAAAATAGTTGACCTTATACTAAAATCTGCTAAATCAACAGGCGACCTGATTATGAGTACAGTTTTCACCTGCATAGGGACAAACTTAATCACGGCTGATCAATATATTGCTATTGTTATGCCAGGAAGAATGTATAAAGATGAATATAAAAAGCAAGGACTGGATCCATTAGTGCTTAGCCGCACCCTTGAAGATTCAGGTACAATTACATCCCCTTTAATACCATGGAATACCTGTGGCGCTTATATGTACAGCGTTTTAATGGTCAATCCTTTTGATTACATCTTTTATTGCTTTTTCAATTTAATAAACCCTGTACTTGCTGTAGTTTACGGTTATCTAGGTTTCAAAATAAAAACTATCTCTGTTAAAACCTATAAAAATTTTATACAAAAGAGCGAGCAAGTAGAGACCATTTAATATTACCTTACCCACTTAGCGTCACATAATTAGGATATACAATAATGAAAATTAAAATTATAAATCAGTTATTACTCTGCACGGTTTATCTATTCTCTCACATCGGCTTTGCTAAAGAGTTTGCTGACGTTATTTATAGTAATGCTTCTGTATGGACTGGTAATTCATCACATCCCAATGCCTCTGCAGTTGCTATTAAAGGTAACGATATAATGGCGGTTAGTTCTTCAAATAATTTAGTAAGCCTTACCGGACCTAACACACATTTAGTCGACCTCAATGGCCGTTTTATTATGCCTGGCTTTATCGATAATCATGTTCACTTTTTCGAAGGCGGCTTTGCTTTAGCTAGTGTTGATTTACGTAGCGCTAATTCACCCGAAGAGTTTTCAAAACGCATCGCGAACTATGCTAAAAAAAATCAAGAAGGACGTTGGATACTGAATGGAAACTGGGATCATGAAAACTGGGGAGGGGTGCTACCAAATAAAAAATGGATTGATGACTCTACCCAAGGTAAACCTGTCTTTGTCATTCGCATAGATGGCCATATGGCATTAGCTAATTCTGCGGCCCTTGCCCTTGCAGGAATAACTAAACATACTAAATCCCCTAATGGTGGCACAATCGTACATGATGAACATGGCGAACTTACCGGCATTCTAAAAGGTAATGCTTTAAATCTAATCCTTTCTATTGTGCCACCACCATCAGATGAAGAAGTATTAGAGTCATTTAAGCTTGCACAAGAACGTGCCTTAAGTGTTGGCTTAACCAAAGTTTTCGCCATGACAGCTAACGAAACAGAAACCACAATGTTAGCGAATTTTCGTTTAGCACAAGTAAAAGGCAAAATGAAAATTAGGGCCTATGTTTATACGCCAATTGAACATTGGCAAACATTAGAGGCTTTAGTGCAAAAAGAAGGTAAAGGCGATAATCAGCTTGGTTGGGGTGGTGTAAAAGGCTTTGTTGATGGTTCTTTAGGTGCCGCTACTGCATGGTTTTATAAACCTTACCTTAATAACCCTAACATTAATGGTGCTCCTCTAACGGAACCTAATGAGTTAAAGGAAATGATATCAGGCGCTGCTGATGCAAATTTAAGATTGGCAATTCACGCCATTGGCGATAAAGCAATTGATAATTTAATTACCGATTACCAAGACATTAGTGATGATATTACCCATTTACGTTTACGTATTGAGCACTTTCAGCATCCAAATAAAACCGCCATCAATAAAATAAGTAAAAATAAAATTATCGCCTCCGCCCAACCATATCACGCAATCGATGATGGCCGCTGGGCTGAAGAAAGTATTGGAGCTAAAAGGATAGAAACAACTTACGCGTTCAGAAGTATTATTGATAGCGGTGCTATTTTAACTTTTGGTTCTGATTGGCCTGTTGCCCCACTATCACCGTTAGAAGGTGTATATGCTGCTGTAACACGCCGTACAAAAGACGATAAAAACCCTAATGGTTGGTTACCTGAACAAAAAATTTCGGTTGAAGAAGCACTTACCGCATATACATCTGCAAATGCTTACGCTGGATTTGAAGAAGATAGAGTAGGAACACTTCAAAAAGGAAAACGCGCTGACCTTGTTATTTTATCTGCTGACCCCCGTAAAGTTGCGCCTGAAGAAATCAGAAATATTAAGGTATTAACTACCATTATTGATGGCGAAGTAGTATATCAATCAGCTAATTAATTAAGGTTTATAATAATAAAAAATAGGCTGCAAAATCCTGTTCTTGTGACCTATTTTTTAACCAATCCAACATAGATAGATAGATAGATGTTTAAAGCATCATATATCCGTGAGTGTCTGGTCAAAAGTACATTCTATTAATTTGTGTCTAATTTATAATTCTTTTAGTTTAAATTCAGAGTAATTTATGGCAGGTAGAAGGTTTGAGTATTGGAAGCACTTTGCTGATAAGAAAAACTTGAAATATATAAGCAAATAACAAGGATACACCGTCTCATTATATGCTGCGATTCAATGAGCCAGAATTCAGTACTATTTTGATACCAATGAGATAATGCTTAGGGTTATTTATCTTTCACATCGGCAAGTCAAACAACTGAACATGCAGATACTCATACACTATATCTTCAAAAAATAGCTTTTAGCTTCAAACATATCTCATCAGTAGCATTAATCGGACCAGTAATCTCGTCGTTTTTTGGCGAAAGAAATAAATTACATGACATTACTGTTTACGAATAAAATTCAGAAAAAGGTCAACAGCCTTTAGTTATAGCCAAGCACAAAACTATAATTCAGTGAGTCTGGCTCACACAAAAGAGACTCATTTTCTTTCGTCACTTTAGGTAAAATAATATCATCTGAGTTATCAATTTTTTGATAGTGTTCATTTTCTACAGCTGTATCTTGGCAATCTTTTTTAGTTTTCATATTATGGCCTGTTTTAACAAGTAATCTATACTTTTTCTTCATATTTTAAGTAAATTTAGAGTCAGTACTTTTTAAGACAATCAAAAATTAATTTAACTTTTTTTACTCACTGATAACGATAAAATGTTTCCTTAGATTCAATTTTTTGAATTTAGACTTCTATATCTGCCGGGTAATTTGTCACTCTAAGGCTAACTTGTTGCTAGTCTATATCAGTGTATTTTCATACCCTTATGACTATTATTATTAACTCCAATAATATTAAGCTCTATTATTGTAATAAAAAATCCCTTTTTTATAGGTTGTTCGGTAACGATTGTTATCGAACAACCAACAAAAAATATATATAAAAAAAGCTACATGCTGTAAGGATTAGAAAGTATTTACCCAACACTATTATTAAATAGCATAGTCACTTGATTAACTTGTGAATCACCATAAACATAGTGTTTAAACTCATTTATCCAAAAAACCTTTAAAATTTATATGTTGCTTTCACGTAGTAATAACCGCCATTAAAGTCAAAAGGACCACTTTCGTAATACTTTGAACCAAAAAATAGCGTTGGTATTGAATCTGCCGCTGTCTTATGAGCTTCCTTATCTAACAAGTTGTTCGCTCCAAAACTTAATATGACGCTATCGTTAACGAAATAACTCATTTCGGCATCAAACGTGACGGCAGAGTCTGCGGTATCGGGAAATTCTCCAGCAATTGTTGCTAGATATTCTCCAAAATAATTAGCTCGCACAAACATACTGAAAGAATCCCATGACTGAGCAACTGTAAATGTTGCACGATGCTCTGGAATACCTTTTTCTATGTTCTCAATCTGAAAATCAGAGGTCGCTACAGCATGCCTTGCATCCACTTCTGTTTCATTCCAGTTGTAGATAAAGCTAAACTGAGTATCCCCGTTAAATAACTCCATACTGTAATTAGCTACAACATCAATACCTTGAGTCGTGGTATCAAAGTCGTTAACAAAATACTGAATTTGATCAAACTGTTCTGGGTTACTTACCCCAATAGCACGTAAGCCTGTATGATCAGTATCTAAAACTTCAATGGGGGAGGTTCTTGATAAGTGATCTGTTATATCAATTTTATAAACATCAGCAGTGAAGAAGAACTCACCTTCTTGAAAAACCAAACCAAATGCATAACTTTCAGATTCTTCAGGTTCTAACTGTTCAGCACCATAGAATGCAGATACTGGATCTGTGGCGGGATAAGTACCGGTTGTGGCAAGCCCTAAGCCTGACTTGAAAATGGTAGAAGTATTAACAACATTTTCTTGTCCTACGGTCGGAGCTCTAAAGCCTGTAGTAGCTGAACCACGAAAGGAAAGCTGATCCGTGATTGAATATTGAGCAGAAAATTTATAATTGAATGTATCACCAAATGACGAGAAGTCTTCATACCGCAGTGCCGTGCCTATCATGAAGTCATCACTAAGATAGATTTCTACATCAACATAAGCAGCAAAGCTTCGTCGAATATTCTCACCTTGGGCTTGCGGAGAAAATCCAGGGAAACCATCAGAGCCGATACTAAAGCCCTGTTCCGCAAAATTGCCTATTTCCCATGAAGACTCCTCACCTGACACTATTTCAAAACTCTCTTCACGCCATTCAAGACCACCGGCAACATTAATCGGATCATCGAGACCGATTCCAATAGATTTAACCACGTCAAAGTTAAATGCTTTTTCAAGTTGGATATATTTACCCACCTCAAATTGATGATCTATTGGTTGATTAGGCCCTAATGAAGGATTAATGGTATTTCCAATAAAGTAACTAGAAGCATTTCTACCAACGGTGCCACTTAAATCATAAAGAACCTCATCAAGAATACCGCCATTGACTTCGCCTTTTATACCGATAGTAAGTGCAGTATCAACTATGTTGCCACCAAATTGAGGCGTATAACCGCCGGGAAACATTTCACTAAAAGCAAAACAGTTTTGACCTACAGCAGTATTTGGATTGGCAATCAACCCGTAGTCATCATGAGATAAAACATTTTGAAAATCACTGATTACATTAGGGCATTCAATACCAGAGCCAATTCCATCAATATCACCGACTAATACATTTGTTTCGTCTGCTATAAAACGACCTAGAAAGAATGGATCGATTGGACTACGATAGAAAAATCCATTTTTTACATCCCGCTCAGAGTAATTACCAAATAAATAAAACTCTCTGTCATTTCCCAAATCTAAACCCACATTAGCAAAAAGCGTTATATCATCTTTAATTTCTGGATTCCCCCAAATTTGAGCCGGGTCATTTATGTGTGTATTGCCATCAGCAATAAGGTCCAATGCATCAAGGCCTTGAACACTTCTGCTGGTTGGATCAGCATTTTTAAATTGAAAACTTAAATTAACAAAACCGTCAGCGGTAAATGGCAAGCCAATATTTCCGTCAACAACAGTCGATGCGCCATCTCCTTCAAAATATTCACCTTGTTTAATAGATAAAGAACCGCCATCAGCAGCATCCTTTAAAACAAAGTTCATTACGCCGGCAATAGCATCAGATCCATATTGTGCAGCAGCGCCATCTCGTAAAACTTCAACTTGTTTCAATGCTACACTGGGGATGACCGAAATATCAGGACCTTGCGCTCCATCATTAATCCCCCCCCCAATAAATGTAATGACTGAAGCTCTATGACGACGTTTTCCGTTAACTAAAACCAGCGTACTATCTGAAGAAAGGCCTCGTAAGTTTACTGGTTTAATTAATGCCGCAGAGTCACCACTTGCTTGAGCACGTACATTAAATGACGGTACTGCACTCACTAATTGATTAAGCATATCGCTAGACCCTGACCTCCCAAGTTCTTCTCCACCAATAACATCTATTGGTACAGGAGAGTCAGCAATAGAGCGTGGAGAGGAGCGTGAGCCTACTACAACAATTTTTTCAACGTCCCTTTCACTTTGAACTGTTTCTTCTGCGGCATGAACATATATAGGCATTCCTCCTATAGCCATAGCTACAGATAAAGTAACTATTTTAACATTAAAATTACACGTCATCTTTTTACCCTTAAATAGTAATTAATAATCGACATCAAGCTTAATGCACAATAAAACCAACAACTAGATAACAAAGCGAACAAATTGCTAGACAAAACACACCCTATGCTAAACAATGATGACATTATGCCAACCAAGATTAAAAGACATGCTTGATAATAAAGACCAACAACTTATTTCTCTTTTACGAAAAGACGCCCGAACCGCGACTGTAACACTCGCAAAAAAGCTGGGGGTATCAAGAGCTACAGTTCAGAATAGGATATGTAAACTTGAAAAAAATGGCATTATATTAGGCTATACTCTCAAGCTGAAACCTGAGGCAGAGATTCACCCTGTTAGATTATTTATGAACATTTCTGCTGAAGCAAAAAATGAAGCAATGGTTATTAATCGTCTTCATCAACATCCAGAGGTCGTAGCAATTCATCACACTAGTGGACACTGGGATCTGATCGCTGAAATTCGAGCTGAAACCTTGCCACAATTAAATTCTTTATTGGGGGAAATACGCTTAAGTGAAGGTATTTTAAAAACAGAGACTAATCTATTACTCGACACTATTTTATAATCAGTCTTTCAAAAAAATAATTTTGTACTGAATTTCCTCCATTTTCGTGGGTACTTCACTAAATTGAAGGGATAAATAAACACAATCCCGAAAGTGCTTACTTAGACTTTATGAACTTGAAGCTTTCCATCAGATTTTTCAACTCACTTAGGCTAACAAACCAAAGCAATAAATTAATGGAAAAGCTACATGCGAGTTATAGGTCAACACCTAGGGTAGAATTTTTGTTAACAATAATTTTTAGAATTAGCAACGAGTAACCCATACTTGTTTTTAATTTTATAATACTCCGATGCCTTAGGTAAAAACTTAAACACATAAAAAAGCCCGTAAACTATAAGCTTACGGGCTTTTCTAGGAAGTACTAGTATTTGGGCAATACGTTTACATCATGCCGCCCATTCCGCCCATACCACCCATGCCGCCCATATCAGGCATACCAGCACCACCAGAGTCTTTAGATGGTGCATCTGTGATCATGGCTTCTGTTGTTAGCATTAAACCAGCAACTGAGGCAGCAAATTGTAATGCACTACGCGTTACTTTAGTTGGGTCAAGAATACCCATTTCTAACATGTCGCCGTAAGTACTGTTACCTGCGTTGTAACCGTAGTTACCTGTGCCGCCAGTACGTACTTCGTTTAACACAACTGAGGCTTCGTCACCTGAGTTAGTTGCGATTTGACGTAATGGAGCAGACATTGCACGAATAGCGACGTTAATACCATGAGTTTGGTCTTCGTTGATGCCTTCTAAGTCTTTAATAGCGTCTGCTGCACGAACTAATGCAACACCACCACCGGCAACAACACCTTCTTCAACCGCAGCACGAGTTGCATGTAATGCATCTTCAACGCGCGCTTTTTTCTCTTTCATTTCCATTTCTGTTGCTGCGCCAATTTTGATCACCGCAACACCGCCAGCTAATTTAGCTAAACGTTCTTGTAGTTTCTCTTTGTCGTAGTCAGAAGAAGAATCTTCAATTTGGCCGCGAATTTGTGCAACACGTGCTTGGATTTCAGCTTCTTCACCAATACCATCGATGATAGTTGTATTGTCTTTAGAGATAACAACACGTTTTGCTTGGCCTAAATCTTCTAATGTTGCTTTTTCAAGCTCCATGCCGATTTCTTCAGAAATTACTGTTGCTTTAGTTAATGTTGCGATGTCTTGTAACATAGCTTTGCGACGGTCGCCGAAACCTGGTGCTTTAACAGCAGCAACTTTCACGATACCACGCATGTTGTTAACAACAAGAGTAGCAAGTGCTTCGCCTTCAACGTCTTCAGCAATAATTAATAGTGGCTTACCTGCTTTAGCAACACCTTCCAATGTTGTTAATAATTCACGGATATTAGAAACTTTTTTGTCTACTAATAAGATGAATGGGTTTTCTAATTCAACACTACCGCTTTCTTGGTTGTTGATGAAGTATGGAGAAAGGTAACCACGGTCAAACTGCATACCTTCAACTACGTCAAGCTCGTCAGTTAATGCTTGGCCTTCTTCAACAGTGATAACACCTTCAGTGCCTACTTTGTCCATTGCTGTTGCAATGATTTTACCCACAGTGCTGTCAGAGTTAGCAGAAATAGTACCTACTTGCTCAATAGCTTTGTTGTCGCTACATTCTTGCGATAAACCTTTAAGTGCTTCAACTGCAGCGATAACCGCTTTGTCGATACCACGTTTAAGATCCATTGGGTTCATGCCAGCAGCAATTGATTTTAAACCTTCGTTTACAATCGCTTGTGCTAAAACAGTTGCAGTAGTTGTACCGTCACCCGCTTCATCATTTGCTTTAGAAGCAACTTCTTTCACCATTTGTGCGCCCATGTTTTCGAATTTATCTTCTAATTCGATTTCTTTCGCTACTGAAACACCATCTTTAGTGATTGTAGGGCCGCCAAATGATTTATCTAACACTACGTTACGACCTTTAGGGCCTAATGTAACTTTAACTGCGTCTGCAAGAATGTTAACGCCTTTAAGCATTTTAGCGCGTGCGTCGTTACCAAATAATACGTCTTTTGCTGCCATTTTTATGGTTCCTTATAAACTGTTTTTGTACCGACATTCATCAGTACAATAAAATGAGTGGAAAATTATTAATTATTCAACGATAGCTAGGATGTCAGACTCTGACAAAATAAGAACTTCTTCACCGTCAATTTTTTCAGTTTTCACGCCGTAACCTTCACTGAAGATCACTTGGTCGCCAATTTTTACGTCTAGTGGGCGCACGTCACCGTTTTCTAGCATTCTGCCTTTACCTACAGCAACAACTTCACCGCGTGTCGATTTTTCAGCAGCACTACCTGTTAATACAATACCGCCAGCAGACTTTGACTCTACTTCTTTACGCTTAATGATCACACGATCGTGTAATGGACGAATACTCATTTTGTTCTCCTGAGATGTTCAATTTAATAAAAAATTAAGGATTTTAATTTTGTTGATTCAGAGATGGGGATTAAATAAAACTTCACAAGCCCATTTTGTGATTTTTTTTAGGGCTTGTTGATCTTGCCTGCTTGTTTTTTACACTATTTATGAGACTTTTATCTGCGAAAATAGCGTTAGTCTTTCCGTTCAAACTCTCCGTCTAAGGTTTTGCCTTTATGTGGAGACTGAATATGTTCTTGGAATGGTTTTTCTGACGCGTTAGAAAAGTCATCATTACTGGCGTCATGATTATGCATGTGTGTGTGAAATTGAAAGCTTTGCTGCCCGGCATTATTAGCCATATGCACCTTAACGCTACTTACTATACCATTGCGTACTGCCGGTATTAATAAGCTCAAGCCAAAAAAATCTGTAACAAAACCTGGTGTAACTAATAGCACACCGGCAACTAATAACATTAAGCCAGTCACTATTTCGTCCGACGGCATTTGCCCTTGTGCCATTTTTGTTTGCACAGAGTTTAGCGTAGCTAGGCCTTGTTGGCGCACGTATTTAGCCCCTAACCATGCAGTAAATATAACAATGGCGATAGTTGGCCATATTCCCAATAACGCGCCTACCTGCATTAAAACTGAGATTTCAATAATGGGGATAATAATAAAAAGTACAAATAACAGGCGAAACATGAACGCTCCTAAAAATCTTTGATGAAACTAATATGGGGCTTATCGGGTCTTTTTCAAGCGAGTAGGTTTATTAGCGTTAACATGAGAGTGCATAAGCGCTTATTACCCCTTACTGATTAAAATAGAATAGCGTAAACTGCGCTTATTTATTGTTTTATTAACTGCTCTTTATTAATAACTTAAGTTTTTATTAAGTTTTTTTTGATAATGTAGCATGTTATAGCATGAGGCTTGTTTGATTATATCAGTCTGAAAATGTAAAACTGCCCACGCTAACTACACAACTGAAGTTATCGCTTTGAACATCCAGCAAGGCGATCATCACTATCTACACTGGATTGACGAGTTTTAAAATAACGGTTATGAAAAAAGTTGTTACTACGTTATGGTTGATTATTGCCAGCTTAATGTTTGCTATTACGCCGGCAACAAATGCCCAAGAGTCTATATTTAGTTCTCCAGCATCATTATTCAGTAATGATGACGAGTTTTTAAAAGTTGATGAAGCATTCATTTTCGATTTTCATCAGCAAAAAAACAAATTACAAGTTAGCTTTAACATTGCAGACGGCTATTACTTATATCGCCATCAATTTAAGTTTGCCACTAACAATGCCACGATAAATCCTGTCGACCTACCTGAGGGCGAACATCACGAAGATGAATTCTTTGGTGTTCAACAAATTTTTACAGGCCAATTTTCTTTTACCATTGATATTGCACAAGCCAGCGAAAATGCAGACATTACGATAACTTACCAAGGTTGCGCCAAGAAAGGCTTATGTTATCCGCCAACAAAAAAGACACTTGATTTAAGCCAAGTTGATTTAACCACTACGCCTGCAACTGATGCTGCAAACGTTTTATCCGCATTAGGGGCGACTGACACACCTCAAACATCAAATGCCCCAGATACCACAAGCAGTGAGCAACACCAATTAGCTGACATGCTAAAAAGTGATAGCGTTTGGCTTACACTAGTGGCATTTTTTATTGGTGGTTTACTGTTGTCATTTACCCCGTGCGTGTTCCCTATGTACCCTATTTTAACCGGAATTATTGTCGGTCAAGGTGACAAGCTTTCAACTAAACGTGCGTTTGCTTTGTCGTTTGCTTATGTTCAAGGCATGGCTGTTACTTATACCCTGCTCGGTATAGTTGTCGCTATTGCTGGTGCTCAATTTCAAGCAATGTTTCAACACCCTATCGTGCTCATTGTATTAAGTGTTTTATTCATATTTTTAGCCCTTTCAATGTTCGGCATTTTTAATTTAGCACTACCAAGTAGCTGGCAAAACAAATTAAATCAAATTAGCAGTAATCAAAAAGGCGGCTCTTATTGGGGCGTATTAATGATGGGTGCTATTTCTGGTTTAGTGGCTTCGCCTTGTACTACAGCGCCATTAACCGGTGCGCTGTTATATATTTCCCAATCAGGTGACATTTTACTTGGTGCATCAGCTTTATATGCATTGAGTTTAGGTATGGGTTTACCATTATTGGTGCTAGGTAGTTCTGGCGGCAAACTATTACCTAAAGCAGGTAATTGGATGAATGTTATTAAGAATATATTTGGCTTGTTATTGCTCGCAGTACCAATATTTTTACTAGAGCGTTTCCTACCAGTATTGGTTACCGAAATACTTTGGATAACGTTAATATTAGCCACTGCTGGCTATTTCTATACCGTGAACCACGACTCCGCTAAAACATTTGGCTTCGGTTTACGCAGCATATTAATTTTCTTAATATTCTTTATTGGTGCGAACAAAGCCTATCAATTGCTTTATCCGACAACGAGCACTGTAGTTTCTCAACAAAGTGAGCATCGCAGCTTTGAAAAAGTTAAAAACTTAACTGAAATGAATCAAGCCATTGCCAAAGCTAATGCACAAGGGAAAACCGTCATGGTAGATCTGTACGCAGACTGGTGCATTGCCTGTAAAGAGTTTGAAGAGTACACATTTTTTGAAGCTAATGTGCAAAGCGCTTTGGCAGACTCGGTATTGTTACAAATAGATTTAACCGATACGGGCTCAAAGGATAGTGTTGAGTTGATGTCACGTTTTGAAATATTTGGCCTGCCGTCAATTTTGTTTTTTGACTTAACAGGAAATGAATTAACCCAACGTCGTGTCACCGGGTTCATGGGCGCAGATGAATTCGCTTCACATGTTGATAAAACATTTACGCCTTAACCCATATATCACTTAAAACAAAAGCGCCGTAAGGCGCTTTTTTATTGTTTATCAAACAGAGTGACTGTCATTGCAGTTCACGTAACCAAAGATTATTACTTAATTGGAACCCGCCAAATACCATCAACAATTTCTTTTCGAATAAAATCAAATATGTCGGCCTCAGGAATAGGTTTCGAAAAATAATATCCTTGGATTAAGTCGCACTCATTCTCTTTTAAACTTCGCAGTTGTGCTCGCGTTTCAACTCCTTCTGCAATCACCGTCAGCCCTAAGTTTTTCACCATGGCAATAGTTGACATGATTATCTGAAAATCAGCATGGTTTTCTAACATGCCAAAAATAAAACTTTTATCTATTTTAATAACATCTACTGGCATACGTTTTAAATAGGCCAGCGATGAATATCCTGTGCCGAAATCATCTATTGCAAAACTAAAACCGATTGCACGTAGGGAATCCATTGTTTCAATCGCTTTATCGATATCTTTTACTAACGTTTGCTCAGTTAGTTCAAGTTCAAAATTTCGGGCATTTAAGTTGAATTCAACTAATAACTCTTCTAAGTACTGAATCAAATTAACATCTGCAAACTGTGCTGCAGATAAATTAATAGCAATCGTAATATCATGTAAGCCTGTGTGCTTTATTTCAGCGTATAACTGAAAACAGCGTCTAATAACCCAATAGCCGAGAGTTATCATATGCTCAGAATTTTCTAAAATGGGAATGAAATCATCAGGTGAAACCATACCGCGTTCAGGATGCCGCCAACGTAACAACGCCTCAAAACCATGTACTTTGTTAGTTTTAGCTTCAAGTTGAGGTTGCAAGCTTAAGCTAAATTGTCCTTTGGCGAGCGCTTGTCTAACTTCGGCTTCCATCATGACTCTCTGCGCAACCCGTTGAAACATATCTCCATGATAGATAAAGTACTGATCACCACCATGCTCTTTTGCTTCATACATGGCAATGTCAGCGTGACTGACTAATTCGCTCGCTTGCCTGAGGTTACCTTCACTCATCGCTATGCCAATACTACAAGTGACGTAAAATAACGCGCCATCAATTTTTATTGGCAGTTGAAAGCTTTTTAAAATTTCCTTAGCTAACGCCTCTGCCACCTCTTTAGAGGTGTTTTCATTTAATAAAATAACAAACTCATCACCACCAAAACGACAAGCGATACCAAGACTCGCTACATTATTTTTTATCCGATTTGCAGCCTCTACAAGTAACTTGTCTCCTTCGCCATGACCATGACTATCGTTTACTTTTTTAAAATCATCTAAATCAAGAAATAAAATACCAACGTTAAAACTATTACGGGCGGCACTTTCTAACACTTTTCGTAGCTGGTAATTCAACATGTTGCGATTAGGCAATCCGGTGAGTAGATCATACATCGCGATATTCTCTAACTCTTTGGTCTTTTGCGTTACTTCTATATTTAATTGTTCCAACTCATAACTCAAGTCTCTTGAAGCATCAATAAGACGGTCGACTTCATCAGGAAATAGGTTCGATTGCGTAAATTTAAGATCTCTAAATTTATCGAATTCTTTTTTAGCTAATAACGGCAGTGAACTTGAAAGAACTGATAACCTTTTTGTAAAAGGACCTGCAACAAAGTGAACAATTAAAGCTAACAAAATAAAGATGACCAATGTAGATAAAATAAACTGTAAGCGATAACTTTGATATTTTTGCGTAAAAGAGCTGACATCATCAACTTGCGCCATGTAAAAATCTTGCGTAGTAGAGGATGCAAGTGGTAGTAAGTTAATTAAATAACTGCTTTTTTGGTATTCAACTTGTAAACCATCAGTTTTAACTTTTGCCACTACATCAATCGATGATGGTCGATTAAACAAGGTATGCATTAATTTTGTTGCCGAAGAAGTAATAATTTTTGCCTGTGAGAGGGTAACGTTCGGCGATTTTTCAAAGGCAACTACCGCCACTTGGTTTTCTAGCGCTTGATTAATAGCGTAAATAACATCGACTAAAGAAATGGCCATAGTAACAATCGCCATTTCACCTTGGGCATTTAATATTGGAATAGAAACGAGTTGCTGACATTTATGTAAGCAACTTAAGTAAGTGTCTGGTACGTAGTTTTCAATGACTCTATTAATACTGGCAAGTACATGATTGGTTAATGGTGTCGATTGATAAAGTGGCTTGAGATTACGCGAAACTAACCATAAAGCTTCAACATTATAATTCATTTGTAGAGCATCAAACTGCTGTTCTAAAGCAATCGATGCATCTTCAAAGCTATTTTGCTTTTTTAAATGAATAAGATCAGTAAATGACTCTAGCCAAACCCTTGCTTGATCTTTCAGAATACGGCTTTGCATAACAAATTGTGCATTGCCTTGACGCAACTTATCGCTTTGATATTGATTAAACTCTTGATCTAATCTTGAAATTGACAACGTTGAAAGCAGTAAGCTCAATAATAATAAAGCACTTACCACAAGTACAAAAAATTTCGCTGAAATACTGATAAATTTAACTTTCATTATTAAAACCAGTACATAAACTGAATGGCCCAAACTTGCCAATTTTTGCTCGAGTTAGCAAGAGGATCTGGCTGCACAATAGGCGATAATCTTGCCCCACCTTCCATCCAATGATATTCAGCATTCATACGAAAATTACTGGAAAAGTCGTATGAAACCCCGAGCATATTATCATTATGAAAGCCAAAGTATGAGGGGATTAGCCCACCGGTATTTTGCGATAACTGAATGCCCTTTTTATCATCTTTATTAGCATAAAACCGTTCATTTCTTATCATTATGGATAGGTCGTCATTTAACTTATAACTCCCCTGAAGATAATAGCCTTGGCCAATTTCATCACGATGAAACCCTGGAAAATAAAAGCCGTCAGTAACAAAGCGAACTTGAGTTAACTCAGCACTAAACTGAAACCGTTCACCTTCATAAAGCGCATTAGCACTATAAAACTGGAACTCAAACTTACTGTCAAAAAAGTAATCAACTTGTTCACTATTATAATAAAAGTTTGAATCTAAAGCGGAAATACCAAACCGCCAAGGAGAAAATGATGGCCGCCAATAAACACTGGCTTGTAAATCAAGGTCATGTTCGAGTTCACCAAGGGCAAACTTCCCAATAACAACCTCTGATTGATCATTAGAAATAGCACTTTTACCTCGACTGAAATTAAAATCTATCTCGCCAAAATCATCATCGTTAAAGCTGAGCTTGACTGCGCCACCATCGCCGCCCATAGCAATGTCACGAAAACCATCAAAATAAGTTACTTGCGGTAAAATAATCGATGGCCTTGCAAAAGGAATATCTCGAGTACTGGAATGCAACCAATGATTATTCTTCACCCGACCTAAATAAAAGCTCGCTTGCCAAGTTTCATCATGGAATGCATCCCATTCAAGCAATAAATAATCAACGCGAATACCTGGGTGGTAACGATTACCACCATTGAGATAGACCATCTGACCAGCTACACGGAAGTCATCGCTTAACTGGTAAGATGCATTGATGCCAATTTCAGTTAACTCAAATGAGATGTCTTGCTCTTCATTTATATAATTACTTTTGTCAGCTTTAATGGCGCCTTGAGCAATAAAACCGTGTAACTGAATTGCTTCACTGTTACTGCCAAGCTCAACAGCGCAAACACGCAACGTGAACAATAAACTACATAATAAGCTGACCGAGTAAAATGTGCGCTTAGGCACCTTAATCATCAATTTTAATGATGTTAACATCACTGACCTCCGATAAATTTTCCACATAGCCAATAGCGCCTTTAGTTGATTGAACGGCCTTGATTAGCGCTTGCTGGTTTTGTACTTCGATAGGAGCGACACCATAGCCAGAGAATGTAAGCTTGTGCCAGATACGATCAAGTTGATAAGGGAATAAACGTAGCTCTTCTTGACAAAATTTTTGATGAAGTGGATTTTTGCTCGCCAAAACATAAACAACAATTGGCGTACCATTATTCCAATGCATTTGACGCATAGAATAAATACGGCGCAACTGATTAACCGATAACGATTTGGTATCAGCTGTTACGTTTGAAATAATATTGACTGCAAATACTTGAGGATTAAAAAGTAAAAAAATCGCAGCAACTTTAAATAATATAGCTTTAATAATTTCATCCTTGTAATTAACATAAGACGACAAGACAACATTCAACTAACGACTAACTTCTCCAACAACCAGTTAAATCAATGAATTAATTAAAATTCCTACAATATATAGTCTAGTAAAGTTATCAAAACTTACCTAAAATTATTTTCATTTTTTTCACTCTAAGTGATTAGACCAGTATTTTGCTGCTATATTCTGCGAAAACACTATAATAATCGGTAAATGAGATAAAAATTGAAATTTAAAGCAATTTTTATTCAATCGCATTGTCAAACATGACATGATACTGGCATTATTTAACAATCAAGGTGTTTTTACCGAAGATGACTACCAAGTTTAACATTTTAGTCCTAAATGGCCCGAATTTAAATATGCTAGGAAAGCGTGAGCCCGGTATTTACGGTTCATTATCATTAACTGAGATTATGACGAATTTAACCACTCTTGCTACAGAGACAAGTGTGCAGTTAAGTCATAAACAGTCAAATGCGGAACATATATTGATTGACGAGATTCATGCTAGCTTTGAAAAAATAGATTTTATTATAATTAATCCTGCTGCTTTTACGCATACCAGCGTGGCGATTAGGGATGCTTTATTATCAGTAAACATTCCATTTATTGAAGTCCATTTATCAAATGTTCATGCACGTGAATCATTTAGACAACATTCTTATTTATCAGATATAGCGGTAGGCGTAATCAGTGGCCTAGGCGCCAAGGGTTATGAATACGCTTTAACTGCTGCAACACATTGGTTAAACAACAATAAATAACGACTTAACTGAGAAAACTCATTTAAGTGTTCATACACATAAATTAATAAATATTAAAATAGGTATTCAAATGGATATTCGTAAAATTAAAAAGTTAATAGAATTGGTTGAAGAGTCTGGTATCAACGAATTAGAAATTTCTGAAGGTGAAGAATCAGTACGTATTAGCCGCGGCGGTACAATCATGCAAGCTGCGCCTATGATGCACGCTGCTCCTGCACCTGCTGCGGCACCTGCACCTGCGGCTCCTGTAGCTGAAGCTGCTGCTCCAGTAGAAACGGGTCATGTTGTTCGTTCTCCAATGGTTGGTACGTTTTATTCAGCAGGTTCTCCAGATGCGCCAGCATTTGTTGAAGTTGGCCAACATGTTAATGCTGGTGATACATTATGTATTCTTGAAGCAATGAAAATGATGAACCAAATCGAAGCCGATAAATCAGGTGTAATCAAACAAATTTTAGCGGTAAACGAAGACGCTATTGAATTTGATCAACCGCTATTCATCATTGAATAAGCCCAACCAATAAGGGTATTTTCATGTTAGATAAAGTTGTTATCGCCAATCGCGGCGAAATTGCCTTAAGAATTTTGCGAGCTTGTAAAGAGCTTGGCATTAAGACGGTTGCTGTACATTCAACAGCCGATAAAAGTCTTAAACACGTATTGTTGGCCGACGAAACTATTTGTATCGGTAAGCCTTCAGCTATGGATAGTTATTTAAATATTCCTGCCATTATTACAGCAGCAGAAGTAACCGATGCTGTTGCTATTCACCCTGGTTATGGATTTCTTGCTGAAAACGCTGACTTTGCTGAACAAGTTGAGAAGTCAGGTTTTGCCTTTATTGGCCCTAAAGCGGAAAGTATTCGTTTAATGGGTGATAAAGTTTCGGCAATCAAAGCTATGAAAGCTGCAGGTGTACCTTGTGTACCGGGTTCTGATGGTCCATTAACTGATGATGATGCTGCCAACTTAGCGCACGGTAAGCGAATTGGCTACCCTGTTATTATCAAAGCTTCTGGTGGTGGTGGTGGTCGTGGTATGCGAGTTGTACGTCACGAAGATGACCTAATCGAATCAATTCAATTGACCAAATCTGAAGCCCGCTCTACCTTCAATAACGACATGGTTTACATGGAGAAATTCCTAGAAAATCCACGTCATGTTGAAATTCAAATTATGGCAGATGGTCAAGGCGGCGCAATTCATTTAGGTGAACGTGATTGTTCAATGCAACGTCGTCATCAAAAAGTTGTTGAAGAAGCACCAGCACCAGGTATCACACCTGAAATGCGAGCTAAAATTGGTGAACGTTGTTGTAATGCCTGTATCAAGATTAATTACCGTGGCGCTGGTACTTTTGAGTTTCTCTATGAGAATGGCGAGTTCTACTTCATTGAAATGAACACGCGTATTCAAGTAGAACATCCGGTAACTGAAATGGTAACCGGTGTTGACTTAATCAAAGAGCAATTGCGTATTGCTGCTGGTCAACCTTTGTCTTATACACAAGATGATATTAAAGTAACTGGTCACTCAATTGAATGTCGTATTAACGCTGAAGATCCACGTTCTTTTATCCCTTCACCGGGGAAAATAACACGTTTTCATTCTCCAGGTGGCTTAGGTGTTCGTTGGGATTCGCATATTTATGCTGATTATTCAGTACCACCACATTATGACTCTATGATCGGTAAGTTGATCACTTGGGGTGATAGCCGTGACGTAGCGATAGCACGTATGCGTAATGCATTAAGTGAATTAGTTATTGATGGTATTAAAACCAACATTGCTTTGCATTTAGATATTTTAAATGACCAAGGTTTTGTCAATGGTGGCGCTAATATTCACTACCTTGAAAAGAAACTATCTGAAATCGAATAAACGATTAAAGTTCACTCGATCAAAAAGCTCTGCGTGCAGAGCTTTTTTTGTGTTCAAAATGAAAGGTATGTCATGGTATCATGCCGACTCATCACCCATGATTATGGTTAAAAAATGACAGAATTACTTGAAAAGCCTAGCCCACCTGCCGACGATGATTGTTGTGGCGGTGGCGCATGTAATCCTTGTGTTTGGGATTTTTATTACGCTGAACGCAAAAAATGGCGCCTGCAACAAGTTGAATTAAAAGCAGCTGAAGAAAAAAATAATTCTCAAAGTAATGATTAGCTCCTCTGCGAACTTCATTTAATTTCTAACCTACATTAATTCATACCTTTATTTAGAATACTGCTTAATTTCACCTAATAATTGTTCCAAAGTTGTCTCTTGAGCATTTTTAGCTACATCTGACTGTAGCTTCATTATGAGCTCTATCGCTTTTCTTTCAGAATCACTCAAGTCTGGGTGCCAAAACTCAGTTATAAATACAATTCTAACTTCATCAGAGTTATTACTCGCTTCGTGAATGAAGCTATCATCAAATATTAAAATTTCACCTTCACGCCAATGACGCTGCTCCCCAGCCACTTTAATACTACAAGAGTTTGGAATACTCAGCGCGATATGTACTGTTACCTTTAGGTTTGATAAACCAAAATGAGGCTTGATTATAGTTTTAGGCTTTAAAATAGACAGAAACGCTTCCGGTGTATGACCTAACATATTAGGTAACGGCATAGCACTGAGCCAAGCTTTGGTCGCAGGACATTGATTTGTTATATTTTCCAGACACTCACCTCCTTTATAAAGGTGAATAGCAGACCAGTCGTATGAGTCAGTAAGTAAATCTAACCCTTTATTTCCTGTCTTTTGCGCTTGAATATACGGCGTTATATTTAATTTTTTTGTGTATAGCGCTAATAACTCTTTACGTATTTCATTGAAATTATTTTCGAAGTGTTCTAACTCTATAAATTCATCCGTATTGTAATAAGCTTGTGAGCGTAATCCTGGATATAAATGAAAAGTCGGATTCTGCAATTCATGGTTACTTGAAAGCGTTTTCAAACCATGGAAATGCATTAAAAAATCTAAGAACCGTGAAGATTCAGTTGAGTCGTTATTATCAAATAATTTAGCGGAAGACTCTTTTTGTGTTAAAAAACGTTCATCTCTGGCAATAGTATTAGCTCGTATAGATGCTTTGGAAACTAACTCAATGGCAGCTTTATCTAAATATGCATTTTTCAAATATTCAGAGCGTATAAACACCCACTCTATCACTTTAGCGCCTAACGATTGGTTATCTTCACTTATCGAAATTCCCATAAGTAATATGTCAAAGTATTGATCTTCATAATCTCTAGCAGTCTCAAATAGATGCAATTGAAGCGCAATTGCTGCTTGATATTCCCTATTCAGGTATTTAATGATGGCTAAATGTCTATTAGCGTAAACATCATTAGCCTCAATATTAATAATTGATTCTAATATCTTAGTGGCATCATCAAGTTTTCCTTTACAAAACTTATCGTGAGCGGCAATGGTTAATAAGTATTTATGCTCAGGTGCCTGCTCTAAAAGTTGATAAACAATGGGAACCGCTTTATTAAATTGACCAACGGCGATCATTTTTTCAACCATTGATATTTTACTTTGCAAATCGTACATATATGAGCTCTTAAGTGTGTTTGAAATATTAGTTATCCAATTAAAGATATTACTTTTCGAACCAGTTTATTAATCCCTAAAGACGCTTCAGTTAATGTTGTCGCCAACATATAGGCTGGTGTAGATACAAGCTTATGGCGACTATCGACAATAATGTCATCGACAGCACAATCTTTATGGGCTAAACCGACATTCATCAACGACTCAGCAACGCCGATATCGTGGCCAATAGTAGCTTGAGCATTATCACCATATATTAATGGGATCATCGCAGGCGCTATACACATATATCCCGCAGGTTTACCAGCCTTGACAAATGCTTGGCAAACTTCAAGTACTTGAGCATTAACCGAAAAATTTTCGCCGTTAATGGCAAAGTCTGATAAATTTTTGGCTGCACCAAAGCCACCGGGCACAATTAGCGCATCAAATTCATCAAGATAGAATTCACTTAAGTCTTCAACATCACCACGAGCGATACGAGCAGACTCAACTAACACATTCCTTTGCTCATCAACCATGACTTCACCCGTTAAATGATTAATAACATGATGTTGCTGTATATTGGGCGCAAAACAGCGGTACTTTGCGCCTGCTTGTTCAATAGCCAGTAGTGTTAGCACCGCTTCATGAATTTCACTTCCATCGTAGACACCACAACCTGATAAAATAACCGCTATATTTTTCACATTTCCTCCACATCTCACTGAATTATTAGCTTGAGCACTAGCTCACACTTTTAAGTTTTTTCGCATTAATTGGCAGATAACAACACTATAAATTGACCCTGCCATTAATAAAGCAAATGGCAAGCTACTCCCATCATAAAATATCGCTAAAATAGGACCTGCAAACGCACCAATACCAAAACGTAAAGTACCGTTTACCGCTGTTACTGTTCCAGCATGCTCTGAAAACTCTTGTAAAATTAATGCATCAGCATTCACCGAAATCATCGATAAACAGCCCATTAATGGCAGTATTGCCATCACATGATAAAGCAGTGGTAAATCTAACACATTTGCCATCAATAGCGCGGTTGATGTTACTACTGCAAGCAACAGCCCACAAAGTAGCATAGTACGAGAGCCAAAACGGCTGACCAGTCGTGTATTAATAAAATGTGCTGTCATTAAAGCCAAAACATTCAATGCGAATAACAAGCTAAAAGTAAATTCAGAAACCTTAAATACAGTTAAATAAACAAAAGGGATAGCGGTGATATAACCGAAAAAGGCCAACGAGACCATCATCACTGTTAATAAGTCAAAACGAGCAACACGGTTACTAAATACAATTTTATAACGCTCAAGAACACTAAATTTTTTCTTAGACACAACCTTTGTTACATCAGGTAAAAACCTCAACACACTTACAAAAACAACTAGGGCGTAACCGGCTAAGACAAAAAATATCATCTGCCAACTGTGTTGCAATAAAACACTACCGATACTAGGCGCAATCATTGGTGCTAACATCATGATCATACTGACATAAGACAGCCCTTTAGCTGTATCTTTTCCATAAAGCTGGCGAATAATTCCCGGTACAACAACCGTTGCCGCGCTACTGATAAACGCTTGAAAAAAACGTAAGGCAATAAATTGCTCAATGTTGTAGGCAAGAGTCAGCGACAACGTTGTTATTAAAAAGCCGACTAAGCCAATCATCACTAACAAACGCGGCGGATATTTATCAGCTAAAGGCCCGAAAAATAATAGCCCGACAGCGTAACCCAATAAATAAACACTTAAGCTATTTAACACTAATGGCATATTTGTCGCAAAGTACTCGGTAAGCTCAGGCATGGCAGGTAAATACATATCAATAGCTAGCGGTGAGACGGCAATAATCGAAGCTAATAAAGGTAGCAGCCGTTTCATTGATACTTTAGTGTTGAACTCTGTCACGAGTGTTTTCCTAATCTATTAAGGCTTTCAGTTTGAAAATATATGCTTATGAAGTGAATAACATGATTTTTAGTGCTGATATTTGTCAAACAAAGTACTAAAAACCTTCGAGCTATTATAACTTGTGAAATAGACTAACGGTAGTTAAAGCCTTTAAAATGGCAGTTTAATCATTGTTTTCATATAACTATTTATAAAGCAAAAGTGAGACACTAATATAGACTTAGCTGAGATTAAAGTAACATTTTTCCAGCCACTTCTTTTACTAATTTTGCAGCAAGTTGCGAGGTCATATTATCGATATCTTTGTTTGGATTAAACTCGACTATATCTGCGCCAACTAGCGGCATATTGATTTGATGGATAAGGTTAATCACTTCACGGGTTGTTAAGCCGCCCGGCTCTCTGTGCGAAACACCAGGAGCAAAAGCCGGATCTATACCGTCAATATCTAATGACAAGTACACCGGATGTTCGAAGACTAATGGTTGCGCCAACGGCCAATGTCTCATCTCTAAAGATTCGACTTCAAATTTAGCGATTTGCTGCTCCTGATGTAAGTTAAGTGTTCGAATACCCACTTGTACTAAGCGATTACAAAGACCATCTTCCATGACTCGGGCAAAAGGACAAGCGTTGGAATAACGATTACCTTTAAAAGAATCATATAAGTCCGAATGCGCGTCAATATGCAATATGCTTAGCTGATCAAAATGTTTAGCATAACTTTTCAACACAGGATAACTAATACTGTGATCGCCGCCTAAGGTTAATAAACGGGTGTTTTTAGAAAGTAACTGATCGCAACGTTGCTCAATATCCTCAATAAAGCTGGTCGGCGATGCTATATCCACATCACCTGCATCTGACCATCTTTCAGACTCTCGTAAGTTTATCCCTAATTCTGTTGAGCCATTTAATGACCCACTATTTAGCACTTTACGAATAATCTCGGGTGCTAAAGCGGGTCCTCGCTCAAACGAAGAGTTTTCATCAAAAGGGATACCTAATAAGGCCACTTTGAATAAATTACTATTTGTCATTTGTTACCTTACGGCTAATCATTAATAAGCACCTATCGGTGAACCTGGCGGTAGTTTTATCTTCGATGTCGGCGTTACTGACTTGTCATGCGCTAAGCTGTAATCAATTTGTCTTGCTAACAACTGAAAGTGGGCACGAGAGCCTTTATAATTGCGAATACTCCGTTTATCCGTTAGCCATTGTGATAAATCAGCTAAGGTAACATACACCTCTGCTCGCACTTCAGGCACCACATCTTTGCTGTGCCAAAGCGCAATTAAATGTTCAACTAACTGCTGGTTTACCCGTTGTTGCACGAGAAGTTCAGTGGCTTTTTTCGGCGCTGATTTTAATGTGCTATTAAGCAACTTATCCAATACAAACGACACTGACGGCACATCACTATCTTGCATAGTTTGCTGCTGTAACCTAGCTAGTCTTTCAGCATTTAGTAATTGCGAGAGTGTGTGTTTTGCACTTGCCTCAGCAGCACTAATAGGATCAAACGTTAACCCTGTATGGCTGATAAAGCTTTCTCTATCACGCGAGTAACCATAAGCCTTTGGCGGGATCAACGCAGTGATTTTTTCAGGTAAAGTTAAGGTGTGTGTTGCAAGTGTTGCTAATAGTACATCAAGTGCAGCATGTTGAGACTTACCTGTAACTATTTTTTGTTGATTAGTGAATTTTTCACTACGTATTTGATAGCTATAGTCGACACCAGCAATAAGTTTAGCGGCCGCTTGTACCTGAAAACGATGAAAATTATAAATAGGTACCAGTACTTGCTCAAGTTCCGACATAGGGGTGCCAACAGGAATGCTGTGTAAACCAAAGTTTTCTAACGCTAACGCTCTAACCTTTAAAACTCGCATCAATTCTTCAGTAGCGTTTACGCCATTGTCCCACAGGTGACCTGTGGCATGTGCCCCTGATTGTGGCCTAGCATCAGGGTCTGAAACATATTCCAAACCTTGTTGCTGAGTTTTAGCAATCAAATCAGATAAGTATTGGGCTTCTTGTGCTTTATCGATATCTGCATAACCGTAGGCAACAACAAATTTATCCCAAGCACCAATATCTTTTGCATAAGCATTTTCGATATTGACAGCGTCATTTTCAATGGTCACTAGCGGATGAGGATAATCCATCACAGAAGCACGATTATTAACGCTGGCGGCAAAGTTATGTGCAATACCTAAAGTGTGCCCAACTTCATGAGCTGATAATTGTCGAATACGCGCTAACGCCATCTCTTTCATGGCATTGGTGTCAGTATCAGCACTTTTAAATGGTGACGTTAAGCCTAAAGCGATTAAGTAGTCTTGGCGAACTCTTAAAGAGCCTAAAGTTACATGGCCTTTAATAATTTCGCCGGTACGTGGGTCAATAACTGAAGAGCCGTAAGACCAACCGCGAGTAGCACGATGTACCCATTGAATAACATTGTAACGAACGTCCATCGGGTCTGCATCGCTCGGTAGCATCTTAACTTGAAAAGCATTTTTATAGCCTATCGCGCTAAATGCTTGATCCCACCAACGTGCGCCATCAAGTAGCGCACTTTTAACTGGTTCAGGTACGCCAGCATCTAAATAATAAATAATCGGTTCAACGGCTTCACTTACTTTCGCTGACGGGTTTTTCTTATTCAGACGATGACGTGGGATATTACGTTTAATCAGAGGTTCATCAATTGCGCTGGCATAATCAGCATAAGAATGTTGCCAAAAGCCACTAAAAGGATGGAACGTTCGTGTTTGATAATTATCATCTGGTAATTGAATTAATGAATGATGCAAGTTTACCGTCACGGCTGATGCATCTGGTGTTACTGAACGTAAATGTGCGCCGGCATTTGAGCCTTTAAAAGTCACCGTTGCTTCTAACTCGGTATTCTTTGGGAACGCCTTGGTGCGTTTTCTGTAAATGCCGCTGCGCGAACTATCGACACTGTAACTGCCTTGCTTAGCGTTTTTTAATTGCGTCGATAAATTATGAATATCTGACAATAAAAATGGCGTGTAATCAATTAAGGTTTTGCTGTTATCTGCTGATTGATGACTGACGTTAAAGCCCCAAATAATGGAACTGGCAAAAGCCTCATCGATGGCTTGTTGCTCTAAAGCATTATCACTATCAGCACGATAATAGCTATTAAGTTGCCTTAAAAACACTTTGTCGCCAACTTTTTCAAAACGCACTAATCGCGTGTCACCCAGTTGACCACGATCTAAACCAATATCGTTAGATCCTACGCCATGTGGCAAGCCACTTTGAAATAAAAACTCTTCATCGAATTGCTTAATTTCTAGGAACACTTTGCCGGTATTATCATCAAGGTAAAAAGAAAAATAACCTTGCTGGTATTGTTTATCTTTAATGAATTCATCGTAACTCTGTGGTTCCTCAGCCTGTGCTTGACTTAAAAACACACAACAAAAAAATAAAGTTAATATTCGGGCGAAAAGCGTCATTTCATATCCTTACTGTCGGTAAAACTAAGTCTGTTGTTTACCTAGTTAAAATTAAAATCATTAGAAGTACTAAAAATACTCATATTCTTGTTATAATTGCCTTAAAAGTAACCTTAGAATTGCTAAGATACTTTTTTCAAGCAACTTTTGATGTCTTGATAATTCATCATAACATCGAAAATTTATTGCGATATACAATTAACTCTTTAAAAAGAGTTCGACTCTAAAGTAATTAGGTAACCCGATGCAACGACTAGCTCCCGCTTTACGTGAAGATAATGTACCGTTAGATTTAATTTCATTAATTAAAACCATTTTAGCTGCTACCAAAGAAATTTCCTTTCGCGTAAGCCAAGGACACTTAGGTGACACTATGGGCTCAACTTTGGATGAAAATATTCAAGGTGAAGTCCAGAAAAAACTTGATGTTGTTGCCAACGAACTATTTAAAGATATTCTTTTGGAGTCTGGTTTTGTTAAAGCAATTTCTTCTGAAGAAGAAGATACTTCTGTTGCCGGTGATGAAAATGGTAAATATATCGTGTCATTTGACCCATTAGACGGTAGCTCAAACATCGATATTAATTCTCTAATTGGTACTATATTTTCGATTCATCATGCGCCAGAAGATATGGACGCAAGTAACCCTGATATGTTTAAACAATCAGGTAACAAACAAGTTTGTGCCGGTTATGTGCTTTATGGTCCATCAACCATGCTAGTAATGACAACAGGCAGCGGTACCCATTTTTACGTACTTGATCGCACCCATGGTGGTTTTTTATTAGTTGAGCGCAATGTGCAAGTACCAGTAGATACGCAAGAATTCGCCGTCAACATGTCAAATCAACGTTTTTGGCAAGCACCAATGCAGAACTACATAAATGATTTACTAGCCGGTGATACTGGGCCGCGCGGTAAAAACTTTAATATGCGTTGGATAGCCGCTATGGTTGGTGATATTCACCGCGTATTATGTCGTGGCGGTTTATTTACCTACCCTGCCGACAATAGAAATCCAGAAAAGCCTTATAAATTACGTTTAATGTATGAAGCAAATCCGATGAGTTTTTTACTTGAACAAGCCGGTGGTTTAGCAATGACTAGCGAAGGCCGCATTATGGATATTGAACCTTCAGACATTCACCAACGCGTTGAAGTTATCATGGGCTCGAAAAACGAAGTAGAAGCTTGCTTACGTTACTATAAATAAATACCCACCAGATAAGACAACACCTTTTTTCGATTAAATAACACCTGAAATTTCAGGTGTTTTTTTTACTTCAATTTCCAATCTAATGTATTCCATCTCCCTGCTAATATTTCAAAACAGCAAGTTTTAGTAAAGCCGGCTTAGTTTAATTACAGCTTTAGTGCCTACAAAAACTTGACTTAGATCAAAAAAAGCTTACAATTTTCACAAATTACTGAAAATTCAGAAAGGACAGTATATATGAAACTAACTCCGATGATGCAATCACTGGTACTTCACTTTGGTGAAATGGGTTCTCGCTGGGGATTAAACCGTACATTAGGTCAAATGTACGCCGTTATTGTGTTAACGGAAGCACCTCTTAATGCCGATCAAATTAGTGAAGCTCTACAAATTTCACGCTCAAATGTCAGCATGGGGTTAAAAGAACTTAAATCTTGGAACTTGATCAAGCTTCAACATATTCCGGGTGACAGAAAAGAGTACTTTTCTGCGCCAAGTGATATCTGGGAAATTGCTCGAACCTTAGTAGTTGAAAGAAGAAAGCGCGAACTTGACCCTACCCTATCAACATTACGTGACGCACTTATGGAACAACCGAGTAATGAGTCAGACGAGTACACTCAAATGCGCGTACAACAAATGCATGACCTTATGGAAATGGTGACTTTATGGACCAATGAGATGCAAGGTATGTCATCAGAAAAACTTTCTGCACTACTTAAGTTAGGTGAAGGCATCAGCAAGCTCTTAGACGTTAAAGACAAGTTATTGCTGAGATAATAGCGGTAAAAACTAGCCATATATCGTAAAAATAATGATTAAAAAGATTGCTTAAACTTTTCAGTTAAACACTAAAAACAAGTAATACACAGAACTCTTTTAATTGAGTTAATTCACCTAATTTTAAACAATGGAGTACCCCCGTGTTAGACGCTGCAGCTATTGCTAATGACACAAGTTTCATGCTTTCCCGCATCCAATTTGCTGCCAATATTAGTTTTCATATTTTATTTCCTACCATCAATATCGCCTTATGTTGGATATTGCTATTTTTCAAAGTGCGCTATAACCAAACACAAGACGAAAGCTGGCTTCGCGTTTATCGCTTTTGGGTGCGCATATTTGCCCTTACCTTTGCTATTGGCGTGGTTAGCGGTATCACTATGTCATTCCAGTTTGGCACCAATTGGCCTGGATATATGGAGACTGTCGGCAATATTGCAGGGCCATTACTCGGGTATGAAGTTATGACCGCCTTCTTTTTAGAAGCGTCATTTCTATCTATTATGTTATTTGGCATGGACAGGGTGTCTAATCGGGTACATACCATGGCTACCGTTTTAGTCTCTTTTGGTACTACTCTGTCAGCATTTTGGATTTTGTCACTCGACTCATGGATGCAAACGCCAGCAGGCTTTGAAATGATCGATGGTGTAGCGCATGTAACCAGTTGGCTTGAGGTGATATTTAACCCGTCAATGCCCTATCGTTTAATGCATATGTTATTGGCATCAGGGTTAACGTCAGCTTTTCTAATCGCCGGTATATCTGCTTATCGATTAATTAAAGGTGACAATAAAAAATCAGTAAAACAAGCGCTTAATTTTTCAGTCACCTTGGCTGCAGTATTAATCCCGATACAAATTTTTGTCGGCGATTTACACGGGCTAAATACCTTTAAACACCAACCGGCAAAAGTAGCGGCAATGGAAGGTGTTTGGCAGACCGACACTGGTATTCCATTACTGCTTTTTGCCATACCCAATCAAGAGAAACGAGAGAATAGTTTCGAAGTTAGAGTACCAAACTTAGCCAGTATTATTTTAACTCATGATTCAAAAGGCGAGATCAAAGGCTTAAATGACTTTATTGATGCTCACCCACCTGTTGCGCCGGTATTTTTCAGCTTTCGTATTATGATAGGTGTTGGTGTACTTATGCTGATGTTTTCATGGCTGGCAACCTATCACTTCGTTATCAAAAAACGTTATCCAACTTGGCTATTGAAAACAGCTATCGCGATGACATTTTCAGGCTGGTTAGCAACGTTAGCAGGATGGTACGTAACTGAAATTGGCCGCCAACCTTACTTAGTTACCGGTATCTTGCGCACCAAAGATGCAGTAACAACGACAGCACCTGAAAATATAGTGATGTCGCTAACCTTATATTTGCTCATTTATGGTTTTTTACTGATTGCTTACATCCGGACATTATTCGTCATGGCAAATCGAGCAGTAATATTAGAGCAACCAAATGCCTCCATTACCGGCGCAGAAAACGCTCCCGAAGTTAAAATACCGTTAACTACTTTCTCAAATGAAAACAAAGGAGCTCAATAATGATGGATGCACCACTTGATTGGTTACCCATGGTATTTGTCGGCCTGATGGGCTTATCATTTTTAGTTTATGCGATACTCGATGGCTATGACTTGGGCGTTGGCGTATTACTGCCTCTCGATAATCCCTCACAGCGCGATAGCATGATCTATTCTATTGGCCCATTTTGGGATGCCAACGAAACTTGGCTAGTGATGGCTATTGGTTTATTACTGGTCGCTTTCCCGAAAGCTCACTCGATTATATTTCAGGCCTTATACTTGCCAACAGCCTTAATGTTGGCTGGCTTGATTTTACGGGGAGTGTCATTCGACTTTCGTACCAAAGCGCCTAGTACCGAAAAGCAAAAATGGGATTTTGCCTTTAAATTCGGTTCATTGTTAGCAACTATGTCACAAGGCTATATGTTAGGCCGTTATATCACCTCGTTTGATGATTCATGGTTAAGTGTAGGGTTTGCTAGCTTATCAGCCGTTTGTGTTACTGCTGGTTATTGCTTTATAGGCGCAGCATGGTTAGTGATGAAAACCGAGGGGGAGTTGCAACGTAAAGCCGCAAAGTGGGCAAAAATCACCAATATACTAATGGCCATTGGAATTATCGTCGTTTGTTTCACTAACCTGTTAATTGATCAGCAAATCATGGACAAATGGTTAGGTGGCATACAAGTACTCATCATAGTACCGATCACATTCTTGTTCGGCTTTACTTTTGTTACTGTGCATATTTATTTAGGTAAAGTTCCAATGGAGAATGACGTCGGCTGTTGGTACCCATTTTTAGCGGCAATACTGTTATTTATTCTATGTTTTTGTGGCTTAGCGTACAGCTTCTACCCATATATAGTGCCATTTAAATTAACCATATTTGACGCAGCAAGTGCGCGTGAATCTTTATGGTTCATTTTCGTAGGTGCCGCGGTAGTGCTACCGATGATTGTTGGATACACCATATTCTCCTACAAAGTGTTTTGGGGTAAAACCACCAAGCTAAACTACTGAGCGAAATGGTTAGTCACGCAGATACAAATAAGCCCGATATTTTGTCAATATCGGGCTTAAATTATTTAACCAATCGCTTTTATCAAGCAGAATTAAGCGCTTTCTTTTTCTTCACTTTCATCTGTTTTTTTAGCTTCGGCTTTTTTCGCCTTTAATTTAGCTTTATGGTCTAGCTTATAGTCAGGCATTTCTTTATTGCCTTCCATAAGGTAATTATCCATCCAACGCATTAAACGTAAGCTGTAGTCATATTGTGCCGCCGCTTTACGATTACCGTGGCCTTCGCCTGGATAATAAACTAAACGCACATCTTTGCCTTGTACCTTCATGTATCGGTACATTTCCATTGATTGTGCAGGATGTACGCGAGGATCGTCTTTACCATGCATAATTAATAACGGAGTTTTTGACTGATGTGCCCAATAAATAGGACTACGCTCTAAGTAATATTGCCACTTATCCCAAGGGTAAGAACGCGCATGAACTAAATGCATTTCGTTAGAAATATCAGTAGTACCAAACTTAGACAACTGGTTTGAAATACCAACAAACATCACGCTAGCGGCAAAGTGTTCAGTTAATTTAGTAGCAGCCCAAGCTGAAGCATAACCACCGTATGAACCACCGGTTATACCAACACGTTTAGTATCAACCAAGCCCATATCCACGAGGTGTTTTTTCATATCTACTAAGTCATCAAACTCTGCACCAGCATAATCATTTTGACCCAGCTTAGAATAATCAACCCCTTTGCCTGTAGAGCCGCGATAGTTAGGGTAAAATACTGCATAACCTCGTGCAGCACCCATTTGGCCTGGCTTAGAATAGGCTGTTATCCAACCGTTTTTCTCGTGACTTTCAGGCCCGCCATGCACTTGCATAATTAATGGATAGCGTTGGCCTTTTTTATAATCCAGTGGATAAACTAAAATCCCCCCAATTTCTACGCCATCGCGTGCCTTCATAGTAATCGACTCTTGCTTAGCAAAACGTTTGTCATTTAACCAAGAATTAGAATCTGTGACTTTAGTCAGTTTTTTACCACGAACAATAAAGCTTTCATTTGGGTGCTTAGCAGTATGACCTTTTACCGATAAGGTTTTGTCAGAATTGGAAATTGATAAAGCTGAAGCGATTATTTTCCCAGCTTTGACCTGTGTTTTATATTTATTACTGCCAGGTTTAATATGCGCAACAATGCTTTCAGTACCAATATTAGCAATAAAGTTTAATTTATTACTGTTATGCGACCATTCAATATCACTGACATGACCAGCAAAATTTGGCAACCAATCGTTTATCTCACCAGTTTTTACATCGGCTAAATATAAACGACCTGTTGCAGGGTCATGCTTGTCTTGTGCGCCAATAACAGCAATATGCTTACCGTCGTAAGAAAACTCCGCGGCACCTAACTTACCTTCAGTGGCAATCGATAGTGTTACTTTCTGATCGGCTAAGTTCATTACATGCCATTGCGATTTCGTATATGAGTCGTCAATCAACGCACTTGGCTGAGTTTTTACTAATAACTGCTTGTTATCGGCAGCCCAGTTCATATCGCTTACATAGCCGTTAATACTTACCGCATCTAACTCTACCGCTTTATCTTGAACGCTTAAATCAGTAACAAACAATTGTTTGTTTTTTAAGTCCATTTCATAAACTTCAGCTTTAAAGCCAAGATCTTTCAATTTTTTATCAGACTTATCTTTTGCCGGCATCGCTAATAACGCGACTTTTTTACCGTCTGGGCTAATATCATAGCTACTGACAGAAGTTTCTTTTAACGCCAAAACTTTTTGACGCTCACCGCCATCAACAGGAATACGATAAAGTTGGGTAAATTTATCACCTTTAAATTTAGCCAAAAAATAGACAAATTTTCCGTCTGCTGACCACTCTAAACTTTTAACGTTTACTTTACCGCTAATAAATGGTCGCGTATTACCTTCAGTATCGGTAATAAAAAGCTCGCTATAACTACCGCCATTTTTATCAACATATAGCTCTCTAGGTAAAGAGCGGGTAAAAGCGATATGATCACCACTTGGGCTGATCACGTTGTATCCTACTGATTTTATTTTTGGAATATCTTCTATAGTAATGACATCACTTGCTAGCGCCGTAGTACTTGCCAATGACATCAAAGCCACTAATGATTTAAGTTTCGACATAAGTTCCTCAAATTTATTAAGCTTTCGATAAAGTAAAAGCCGTTATTTGGAATAATTAATTATTATGATTACCGTCCAATACTAACGTAATCAATTAAAACCTTAAAGTGCAGAAGCCGACCTTTTATGGACTTTAGTTTTAATTTTATAAGCGTGGAAAACATTGCTTAAAAAGACTGCAAATGACAACTAGGCGGATACTAATAATTTTTGTTAGAATATGCGCCATATTATCGATAACACTTTAGACAGTAGCGCCATTACCCAGTAATGCGTACTCGGAGAACTTAGTTTATGTCAGCTTATGCAGTAGGACACAAAGTACCAGATTCAGATTCTATCTGTTCAGCCATTGCCCTTTCATACTTAAAAACCACTATTGGTGAAGATGTAAGGCCCGCTCGTTTAGGTGAATTATCACCTGAAACCCTATTCATTTTAGACAAGTTTGGTTTAGAGCAACCAGAGCTAAAATTAACTTTCGCTGATACTGACGGCATTTACGTGGTTGATCATTCTGATCGTATTCAAGGTCCTGACGACATTGATGACAGCACGGTTTTAGGCATTATCGATCATCATAAATTAGGTGATATTACAACCTCTACACCATTAGAGATTTGGGTACGTCCAGTTGGCTGTACTAATACCATTATTAAAATGATGTATGATTTCCACAATGTTGAAATCCCTAAGAATATTGCCGGTGCGATGATGTGCGCGATTTTATCTGACACCGTCATTTTTAAATCACCGACTTGTACCACCGCTGATATAAAATGTGTTGAAGCCTTAGCAGAAATTGCAGGTATTGAAGATTATAAAGGCTTGGGCATGGAAATGTTCACCGTTAAGTCTTCTGTCCAAGGTACACCAGTACGTGATTTAGTGTTACGTGATTTTAAAGACTTTAACATGAGTGACAACATCGTTGGCATTGGCCAATTAGAAGTCATTGATTTAGCGTTATTTGACGAGATGAAAGCTGATTTATACGCAGATATTGCGGCAGTTAAAGCAGAAGGTAACCGTCATACGGTAATGTTATTACTAACCGATATTATGCAAGAAGGCTCTGAGTTATTAGTAATCAGTGACGACGTTAGCATTGTTGAAACAGCTTACAATATAACACTGGTTGACGGTAAAGCTTGGCTACCCGGTGTAATGAGTCGAAAGAAGCAAGTGGTACCACCATTACAAGATACTTTTGCAAAGTAACTTAACTGAGGTTAATTAACTTTAACTGATATTAATAGTTAGCTCTAAAGCATCTTAATTTAAAGCCCAGTCAATCTGGGCTTTTTACTTTTTGCATTAATAGACAGTATTTTCTAACAACTAAATATCTTTCACGCCCATGTTAAACAAAGTAAAGCCATAAATGTCGGCATATTGATCAATTGTTTTACTGATCGGTGTACCTGCACCATGACCGGCATCGGTTTCAATACGAATTAACGTTGGGTTTGTACCGGCTTGCTTCGCTTGTAGCTCTGCAGCAAACTTAAATGAATGTGCGGGTACTACTCGGTCATCGTGATCACCTGTTGTCACTAACGTAGCTGGGTACTCGGTACCTGCTTTTACATTATGTACCGGCGAATAGCCTAGTAAGTAGTTGAACATTTCTGCATTATCATCTGATTTACCATAGTCATACGCCCAACCAGCACCAGAGGTAAAGGTATGGTATCGCAACATATCAAGCACACCTACGGCAGGAAGCGCCACTTTGAATAATTCAGGACGTTGGGTCATTACTGCGCCAACTAATAAGCCACCATTCGAGCCGCCCATAACAGCAAGCTTGTCAGAAGAGGTCACTTTTTCTTGTATCAAATATTCAGCTGCGGCAATAAAATCGTCAAATACATTTTGTTTTTTCAATTTAGTACCAGCATTGTGCCATTTCTTACCGTACTCACCACCGCCACGCAAGTTAGCAACAGCATAAACGCCACCTAGCTCTAACCATGCAGCACGCGTTGAGCTGAATCTCGGTTGTAAGCTGACGTTAAAACCACCGTAACCATATAAAATAGTTGGGTTATTACCATCTAATGTTAAGCCTTTTTTATGAGTGATTATCATTGGCACTTTTGTGCCATCTTTTGAGGTGTAAAAGACTTGCTTTGACTCAAAGTTATCACTATTAAAGTTAACTTTAGACTTCATATGAACTTTAGATTCACCAGAGCTGACATCTAAACTAAAGATCGTTGAAGGTGTTTTTTGGTTACTAAATGAATAATACAACTTAGTTTGAGATGCTTTTCCGCTAAAACCGCTAGCAGTACCAACTTCAGGTAAATTGATCTCGCGGATTAATTTGCCAGAAAAGTCATATTGTTGAATATAAGATGCTGCATCTTTCATATACTTAGCAAATAAGTATTTACCGCCAGTTGATACTGAAAGTACATTTTCTGTTTCAGCAATAACATCAATCCAGTTATCTGAAGTAGGTTTTAACGCATTAGCTTTTACTACACGCTTATTAGGTGCGTCCATATTGGTAATAAAAAGTAATTCATCACCTTTACTGCTGACTAGCTCAGTATCAGAATTTGTATTGCCAACTACAGTTACTAAAGGTGCATCGGCTTTACTTAAGTCTTTAATAAATAATTTATTACCCGAGGTAGATACTGAGGCATAAACGAATAAATACTTGCCATCTTTGCTCACTTCACCACCAACATAACGATGTTTCTCTGCGTCTGTTCCGCCAAAAACCACCTTATCTTGAGCTTGCTCAGTGCCTAACTTATGATAATACAACTTATGTTGATCAGTTTTCGCTGAAAGTTCACTGCCTTTTGGCTTGTCGTAACTAGAGTAGTAGAAACCTTCATTGCCTAACCATGATAGAGCACTAAATTTAATATCAACTAGCTCTGATTCAAGTACTTCTTTGGTTTTTGTATCAATAATACGTGCTTTACGCCAATCACTGCCGCCTTCAGAAATCAAATAAACTGCTAATGAGCCATCTTCGCTAAATTCAATACTACCAAGCGATACTGTGCCATCTTCGCTAAATGTATTCGGGTCTAAAAACACTTCTGCAGGGCCATCGCCTTTTTGACGATACAAGACATATTGGTTTTGCAAACCATCATTTTTATAAAAATAGCTATATTCACCTTCAATAAATGGCATACCAACCTTTTCATAATCAAGTAAGGCAGCAAGGCGAGATTTAATTTTATCGCGGTAAGGAATTTGTGCTAAATAATTATAGGTAGTTTTATTTTGCGCTTTTACCCATTCAGCAGTTTCAGCACTCATGTCATCTTCTAACCAACGATAGTTATCAGTGACTTTAATGCCGAAGTAGTCATCAACAACTGGCATTTTTTTTGTTTGTGGATACGTTAACGTCGGCTTTTCTTTTGCCACACTTGCAACTTTTTCAACTACGGGTGTATTTTCCGCACAGCCAGAAAGGCTGAATAGTGCGACTAGTGCGGCAGTACTTAAAGTAATTTTTTTGAAGTTCATAGTTTACCTATTTAATAAGGATGTATTTCTTTGTCTGCAATCATAGGGGAGTCAATAATTGATGTCTACCGAATGCCGTAAGTTAATATAAAGTTAATGATAATTGATCTTAATCTTATTATGATTAATTAATTGCAACTAAAAGATAAAGATATGGATATTAAAAATTCTGCCCGACTGAGTTATCAACCTGTTGACAAAAGTGATCATGAGTTTTTATTTCAACTCGATCAAGACCCTGAAGTAATGCGCTATATTAATGGCGGTAAAGTAACTGCTATGGAAGATATTATCAACGTATCAATTCCACGCCTTTACCAGTACAAAACTGCAGAAAAAGGCTGGGGATTATGGAAAGTTACGGTACTCGCCACTCAACAAGAAATTGGCTGGATTTTAGTTAGGCCTATGGACTTTTTCTCAGCAGATCCTATCTGGCATGACATTGAATTAGGCTGGCGCTTTATGCGTTCAACTTGGGGTAAAGGCTATGCCACAGAAGCGGCAATTCACATCCAACAGGCTTTAGCTAAACGCTCAGAGAATAAAGTTTTTAGCGCTGTTGCTATGCCTGAAAATACGGGTTCAATCGCCGTAATGAAAAAGATGGGCATGGAGTATATAAAAACTTATATCCATAAAGATTCACAGCTTGGAGATACAGCTGCTGTATTATATCGAATGCAAAACACCTCAGCACAAAAAAGCCCAACCTAAGTTGGGCTTAAATTCATTGATTACTGACTTGCTATTGAATCAACATTAAACTCGTTCAAAAACAGTCGCAATTCCTTGGCCTAAACCAATACACATTGTTGCTAAACCGATGTTGGCATCTTGTGCTTCCATCAAGTTAATTAAAGTACCAGAAATACGACTACCTGAACAACCTAATGGGTGACCAAGGGCAATAGCACCACCGTTAAGGTTAATCATGTCATCCATTTTGTCTTCTAGACCTAAAGAACGAACACATGATAATGCTTGAGCAGCAAAAGCTTCGTTAAACTCAGCCAATTCGATATCAGCTAATGTTAAACCAGCGCGCTTTAATGCCTTTTTAGTGGCAGGAACTGGACCAAAGCCCATGGTTGATGGATCACAACCTGCAACCCCCATACCACGAATTTTAACGCGCGGTGTTAAGCCCATTGCTTTGGCTCTTTCTGCTGACATTACTAACATCGCTGATGCGCCATCAGAAAGCGCAGATGAAGTACCAGCTGTTACTGTTCCGTTTACTGGATCAAATACCGGGCGTAATGCTGACAAGCTTTCAATGGTTGTTTCTGGACGAATAACTTCATCATGCTCAATAAGCGTTAAAGCGCCCATTGCGTCATGACCTAAAGTTGGCACAATTTCATTGGCCCAACGACCTTCCAACATGGCTTTATGAGCACGTTGATGTGAACGAGCGCCAAAAGCGTCTTGCTCTGCACGGGTTACACCGTGTTGCATGCCTAATAATTCAGCAGTTAAACCCATGTTACCGGCCGCACGTGAAATGTGCTTGCTTAAGGCTGGATCAAAATCGACATCATACATCATAGGTACATGACCCATATGCTCAACACCACCAACCATATACACATCACCTTGACCGGCCATAATGTTAGTTGTAGCGTCATGTAGTGCTTGCATCGATGAGCCACATAAGCGGTTCACTGTAACAGCACCAGTAGACTTTGGAATGTCAGTTAACAGTTGCGCATTACGAGCAATATTGAAACCTTGCTCTTTAGTTTGCTTAACGTTACCCCAAATAATATCTTCAATTAATGCAGGATCTAAGTTTGGGTTTCTAACTAATAATTGTTGCATCAAATGTGCTGATAAAGTTTCAGCACGAACATTACGAAAAACACCTGCTTTTGAGCGTCCCATTGGGGTACGGATGCAATCGACAATAACGACTTCTTTCATGATTTTCTCCTTCGCCTAAGCTGTTTTAACGTCTGTTGTAAAATATGACTGACCAGATTTAGCCATTGCACGCATGCCGTCAGTTACTTGATAAATTTCGCCTAAATGCGCATATTTATCAGCCATTGCAATAAAGTTATCTAAACCTAAAGTTTCTAAATAACGGATTGGACCACCTCTAAATGGAGGGAAGCCTAAACCGTAGATTAAGCCCATGTCAGCTTCAGCTGCAGTATCAACCACACCTTCTTCTAAACAGCGAACAACTTCATTAACCATAGGAATCATCAAACGGGCAATGGTTTCGTCTTGCCTGAAGTCTTTTTTCTCAGCGCCAGCAAATAAATCATAAGCCGCTTGTGCTGCTACTTTAGTTGGACGTCCGCGCTTGTCTTTACCGTAGTCATAGAAGCCTTTGCCATTTTTCTGGCCTAAGCGTTGGCTATTGTATAAAGCACTTACTGGATCATTATCAATTTTACCCATACGCGTTGGGAAACCTGAGGACATAACACCGGTACAATGATCAGCCGTATCAATACCAACCACATCAAGTAAGTAAGCCGGCCCCATAGGCCAACCAAATTGTTTTTCCATTACTTTATCAACGGCGGTGAAGTCTGCACCTTCAAGGACCATTTGGCTGAAGCCGGCAAAATAAGGGAATAAAACACGGTTAATATAAAAACCAGGGCAGTCGTTAACTACGATAGGCGATTTGCCCATTTTGGCTGCATAAGCAACAACAGCAGCAACGGTTTCGTCAGAAGTATCCTTACCTCGGATAACTTCAACTAATGGCATTTTATTGACTGGATTGAAAAAGTGCATGCCACAGAATTTGTCTTTACGCTTAACACTTTGCGCAAGTAAATCAATTGAAATAGTTGAGGTGTTAGAAGTCACAATAGTGTCTTCACTCACGTAGCTTTCAACTTCAGCCAACACCATCGCTTTAACTTTTGGATTTTCAACGACAGCTTCAACAACAATATCTACATCTTTTACGCTGTCATAGCTCAACGATGGTGTGATGTTATTCAGAACACCCGCCATTTTTTTAACCGTCATACGGCCACGTTCAACTTGTTTAGTTAAAATACCAGCAGCTGTAGTTAGACCAAGGTCAAGCGCTTGGTCATTAATATCTTTCATGATAATTGGTGTGCCTTTATAGGCTGATTGGTATGCAATACCACCACCCATAATACCTGCACCAAGTACCGCGGCTTTATTTACAGCTTTAGTTGCTTGTTTGCTGGCTTTTTTAGCTTTACCTTTTACAACTTGGTCAGCCATGAACAAGCCGATTTGAGCAGTCGCTACGTCTGTTTTGGCGAGTTTAGCAAAACCTGCGTTTTCTAAAGCCATAGCACCTGCACGATCTAATCCTGCAGCGGCTTCAATTGTTTTCACCATCATCATTGGTGCTGGATAATGTTTGCCGGCTTTAGCTGCAATCATGCCTTTACAGGTATTAAAGGTCATTATTGATTCTGTTGGCGAAAGCTTTAATGCTTCAAGTTTAGGTTGACGTTTAGCACGCCAATCTAACTTACCCGCAATGGCTTGATTTAGCATTTTTAGTGCAGCTTCACGAAGATGCTCAGGGGCAACAACTGCGTCAAGTAGCCCTACAGCCATTGCTTGTTCAGCTTTAAAAGCTTTACCTAGCGACATCCATTCAATAGCGTTATCAGCACCAATAACACGCGGTAAACGTACCGTGCCGCCAAAACCTGGAATTAGACCCAAGTTAACTTCTGGTAAACCAATTGAACATGTTGTATCGGCAATACGGTAGTCACATGCTAAGGTCATTTCACAACCGCCACCTAAGGCAAAACCATTAATAGCAACTACTGTTGGTAAGTTAATGTCTTCGAAAGAATCAAAAACATCAGAGGCTTGTTTAACCCAAGGTAATAATTCAGCTTCAGGCTTTTTGAAAGTATCTAAAAACTCGGTGATATCTGCACCGACAATGAAAGAAGACTTACCAGAAGTAACCAGTACCCCTTTTGCTTCACTGCAGCTGTTGATAGCTTCAACAACGGCAATATATTCTTTAAATGTTGCCTGATCAAACTTGTTAACTGAGCCCTGTGCGTCGAATTTAAACTCGACAATGCCATCATCTAACAACTGGGCAGAAAGGCTTTTGCCTTGAAATAACATGCCTACTCTCCTGACTTTTTTAATGGATCTTTAAAAGATCGATTGACTGGTAATACGTAATCATAGACCACTACCGAGCCGGTGAATATTTCCCTCACTAATTATCTTCAAAAACAAGCAAAAGAAATAAAGTGCCACTGAGTTTGCCTTGAAAGGAATGGGAAAGCAAACACTTTTAAAACAAGCGTTTTAATTAAGTGTATTAATTAGAGTATTTAAGCTTTATTTGACTCGACACCGGGTGCCTCGTTGCTCATTTATTTGCATTTTATTTAATAATTCTTTTTCCATATCTATGCCTTGCCAATAGGCAATATCTAATACCCTTAAAACAATATCAGCTAATTCTTCTGGAAAGTTATCCGTGGGTTTATCACCTCGACACTCATTGATTGCTTCCCCTACTTCTGACGCAACTAACGCAAGGGCTTCTAAGGGGGTTTTATTGTGCCAGCCCATACGCTCAACCCAAGCATAGTTTTGTGCGGCAATTTCATTAATCTTCATTAAATACTCAATAGTGACGGCTAAGTTAAGGTCTACATAATAATGCGTTTTCAAGGTCAACTACAAACTAATCTGTTTAGTATTAGCCGTGTCTTATTAAGGGCAATTAACATACAATAAAATGTTGCTGTCAAAATGTTTAATCGGATTTAACATGACTATAAGTGCCAAATTTAGGTCCCCAGAGAACTTTCTACTTGCTATGGCATTTATTATGCCTTTGGTGTTTTCTGTATGGATGGCAATGCTTAATAACTTTGTGGTTGAAAAAGCCCACTTTACCGGCATAGAAATAGGCATACTGCAAAGTTTAAGGGAAGTACCTGGCTTCCTTGCTTTTACCGTGATTTACGTTCTAATTTTTATCAAAGAGCAAAAGCTTGCACTGGTCTCTCTTGGCTTAACCAGTTTAGGTGTTGCAGCAACTGGCTATTTCCCCTCAGTGGTTGGTTTATATCTCACCACCGTTATCATGTCGATAGGCTTCCATTATTTTGAAACTGTCACCCAGTCGCTAACCTTACAATGGATCAGCAAAGACAAAGCCGCGCACTTTCTTGGCCGCGCCTTATCAATAAAGTCCATTGCTTCATTACTTGCTTTCGGCAGTATTTGGCTATTGATGGAACACTTCACATGGAGCTATCAATCAACCTACTTGTTATTCGGTGGAGTCGCTTTAGCTTTTACCATCGCTTTAGCTTTATATTTTCCTCATTTTCCACCGCCCGTTGAACAATCACGTAAATTGATATTACGTAAACGCTACTTATTGTTTTACGCCTTAACTTTTTTCAGTGGAGCGCGAAGACAAATATTTGTCGTGTTTGCAGGTTTTTTAATGGTAGAAAAGTTTCAATATAGTGTCGCTGATGTAAGCGCATTATTTATGATTAACTATGTCTTTAACTGGCTATTTGCGGCCAAAATTGGGCAATTTATAGGCCGAGTCAGTGAGCGTAGTGTTTTAAGGTTTGAATATATTGGCCTAACTATTCTATTTATACTGTATGGCGTAGTTGAGAACGCTAATATTGCGGCTGCGTTATATGTTATCGACCACCTATTTTTTGCTTTAGCTATAGCGATAAAAACCTATTTCCAAAAAATTGCACTGCCAGAAGATATTGCTGCAAGTGCGGGGGTGAGTTTTTCAATTAATCATATTGCCGCTGTTGTGATACCCGCTTTACTGGGTATGGTTTGGATCGTAAATGCGTCATGGGTATTTTATATCGGCGCTGGATTTGCCTGTTGCTCGTTATTGCTCACTATGTTTATGCCGTTTTCACCTCAGCTCAATGTAGAGTTTCGAGCAAAAGAAAAAGCGCTTGCAGGACAAGCGCTTTAACTACATTCATTATCTACATCTAACGGCGTTTAATTAACGATTTATTTTATCTAAACAAACAAAAAATTCATCAGCAGGCATAGGCTTGGCGTAATAAAAACCTTGTACCTCATCACAACCTAATGCTTTTAATTCTGCTTCTTGTTCAATGGTCTCAATACCTTCAGCAATAACTTTTAAGTTCATTTGCTTTCCTAGATTAATAATAGTTTCTGCGATAATAGAACCGCCTGTCTCAGCAATCCCACTAACAAAAGAGCGATCTACTTTTAACCGATCCAAAGGCAGCTTTTGTAAATAGCTTAAAGATGAAAAGCCTGTGCCAAAGTCATCAAGGGCGATACTTATGCCTTTCGCTTTTAATCTGATTAACGCATCAATAATAACCTGTGGTTCATCCATTAATACATTTTCAGTTATCTCAAGTTCCAATTTGCTTGGATCAACTCCATTTTTTCGCGTAATTTCAATCACATTATCAACGAAGTTACCGCGCTTAAACTGAGGAATAGAAACATTGACCGATATACTAACATCCGGGTATTGGCTATCAGCTAATCTATTTAATTGGATACAGGCTTGTTCTACAACCCAATTACCGATTTCAATGATTAACCCAGAATATTCAGCTAACGGAATAAACACCGCAGGCGAAATGAACTTACCATCACTCGTCTTCCAACGTAATAAAGCTTCTGCACCAATTATTTTACCGGTAGCCATACTTAGCTGCGGTTGATACCAAAGCTCTAATCTGCCTTCTGCAAAGTCAGTACGTAGTTGTCTGATCATACCTAAGCGCCAAAGTGTTTTATCTTCCATTTCTTGGTGATAATAAACATATGGTTCGTGCAAAGATTTTTTCGCCAGATTGAGTGCAATATTAATTTGATTTAAGACTTTTACGCCTCTTGAGCCAGCAGAGCCTTTAGAACAAAAGCCGAAGCTAGCACTAATAGGCAAGTTTTGCTCACCGGCTGCAAAAGGCTGACTAAAAAGTGCTGTAAGTGTTTCAGGGTTGACACTTTCTTTCGGACCTATAATACCGAAAACATCGGCGCCAATACGCGCTAATTGGTTCTTATCATCTAATGCATTAATGCGCGTTGATACCGCCATTAAAAGTTGATTACCGATGTCTTGGCCTAAGCCATCATTTATATCACTAAAATGATTAATATCAACAAGTGCAGCAACCAAATCATCATTTTTACTTTGACAAAAGCCATCTAATAAATTGACGAAATCTAATCGGTTAGGTAATTCTGTTAACCAATCTTTATAAGCAGCATTACGTAACTTTTGAAACAAATGCACATTTTCATAGCCGGTAGCTATGTTAGTGAGAAACACTTCAATAAGCTGCATTTCAATCGTGGTAAGTGCTTGAATAAGTTCTAAATGAATTACGGCTCTAAACCCACCACTGGCTAAGTAAAACGAGGTTGAATGCGCATCAAGCACATGTTGTTTTTGTTGAAAACAGTTGGTGATTTTTCTGGCAGCATCGCCGTCTTCCAATGCTGTTAATTTTTGATTAACTTTGATGTCCGATAAGCCATCTTGGCCAAGAATATACAAACTTAAGTCATCGGCACCTTCAACTATTCCTTGACCACGTGCACAAAAAACACCGCTGTGACTTTCTACCAGCATTTTAAATTCTGCTAATACACCTCGAGCATAATCATGAACAGTATGTTGCTCTAGAAGACTTGCTGCAGCACCAATAATTTTTTCCAAACCTTTTCTGTTCTGAGTAACAGAATCAATTTGTTGGTAAGAACGAATAGCAGCATAAACTGTTGTTACTAATTTTCGACGGGTTAGTTCAGTTTTAGTTTTGTAATCATTAATATCATAATCTTTGATAACGCTTTCTTCAGGTGCATAGCCGGGTTGACCTGTACGTAAGACTATTCGAATGTCATCACGTCGTAGTTGTTCACGGATATGTTTAACAACCATGAGTCCTGCGTCATCACTTTCCATAACGACATCAAGTAGCACAAGTACTATGTCGTCGTGTTCTTCAATAAGTTTACAAGCATCTTGACCTGAGTAGGCATGTAGATATTCTAAATTTCTTCCTAAAACAATAAGATCAGATAAGGCAAGTTGAGTCACTGAATGTATTTCAGGATCATCATCAACAATTAAAACCTTCCATGTATCTCTTACAGCTGAATCAAATATTTCATCTTCATCGCTATCATCGATAAACAAAAAGTCATCATTTGTATTTTCGGAAGCTTGCATATCATCCTCAATGCACTAGTAAATCACCACTAGCTAAATTTTTGAACATCAATTTCATCAACAAATTGACTTCATGTATTAATACATAATAAAAGTCGAGTTAAAATTATTCAACATTTCGTTGTAATTATATTCGAAATTTCAACAGTTTCTGTCCCAAAAGAAACTCGAAACACCAACAAAAATCTCTTAACTAAACTTAAAACACTGTAAATTAAAGACAATATAGCACTACTTGTACATAAACAGTCAAAATATAATACCATGAGTAAAGTTGTTATTTACACTATAATTCACTTTCAAGCAGTGCTATGTTGGAAATACAAGCATTTGATAGCTTTAAAGGATACTTTTGGTGACTAATTCGATTGATAAAAATAAGATAATTGAACATTCTACACAGGAAAGTAAACAGGTCATCGTTGAACAAGAACAGTCGAAATGTTCGAATAAAAACTCAACAAGTTCAGCAGCAAATGCTTCAACACAAAAGCAATTACTTGTGCTTGCGAAAAACTTTTCACTCGATGCCGGCTTCTTACCAGAAGATAAGCAAGCCCCTATTGAAGATAGGTCATATCGACGTAACAAGATCAGTGAATTACGCAAACAACAAAATATGGAAGCTATTGTTTTACGCGCTATTCAATATTGCTCTGACGACACAATAACCGACAGGGCCGATCAAGACTGGTTCAGTTCGTTTGTCACGCTTGCAGAAGGTATTAGCAATAAAACTATGCAAGATTTATGGGCAAAAATATTAGCGGGTGAAATTTCTCAACCAGGCACTTATTCACTAAAAACAATACAAGCTTTCCGAACCATGAGTATCACTGAAGCTAAGTTACTTGCGAAAGCATGCAGCTTAGCGATGAGCGATGCACGTAAAAGAAACATTCGCGTGATCAGTGGCGCTTACCAAATACCAAAATTTTTCAATTTTTTTAACAAAGAACGCCAACAACGCATAGATTTAAACAAAGTAGGCTTAAGTTACGCTGATATTTTAGCTTTAGCCGATAATCATTTACTTTTTGAACAGGAAACTGAAAGCCATTCGCTGGATAAAGGAGAGAAAATTCAATTTAACTATAATGGTAAACAAGTAGTGTTCGTAGCTAATAAGCCTGACTGCGTGTTAACTTTTTACAAATTCACACCAATAGGTACTGAACTGGCACATTTGGTTAACGATAATTTAAACAGTAATTATCTAAAAGCACTTCAAGTTGAGCTCTCTGAAAACTTTACAGTTGAAGAATAAAGATTTAGCAAAAGAATACGCATGTCGTACTCTTTTACTGACATAGCATTAGATGCCGTCGCCATCAGTATGAAGGCCACATTCTCTTTGCATCCCTGAAAAGCGCGTATCACTTTCATCCATACCAGCAGTTAGTGGTTTCGTACTATGCACATCACCAACTGACACATAGCCTTGCTCCCATAACGGATGATAAGGTAAGTTATTCTCAGTCAGGTATTGATGAACATCTTTATTTGACCAATCAATAATCGGATGAACTTTAAAACGTCCACGTAAAATACTCACCACTGACAAACCTTCACGATGACTCGATTGTTGACGTCTAACACCAGAGAACCATGTTCCCGCTTGTAATTCACTTAAGCCACGCTCTAATGGCTCAACTTTATTTCGGCGGTTATATGCTTTCAGCGACGCTTCATCAGCATCCCATTCTTGACCATACTTTGCTAATTGCCATGCTGCGCTTTCTTTTGCACTGAACACTTGTAAGTTTAAATTTAACCGTTTTGTTAACTGCTCTATAAACTGATACGTTTCAGGAAATAGATGCCCAGTGTCCGTGATCAACACGGGTATATTAGGGTCAATTTGGGTCAGCATATGTAACATCACTGCTGACTGGATACCAAAACTCGAAGATAAAACAAACTGCGATGGTAAATTTTCCATCGCCCACTCGACTCTTTGAGTCGCAGTTTGTTTTTCTAACAATTCATTCCATTGTTTCAGCCATGGCTCAGGTAATGACGCTGGAAATTTATTACTGATCACTGGTGCAATACTCGCTTGAATAATATTAGTCATGAAAGTCTCGCTTACTGACTTTAACTTCTTGGATAATGCCGGCACGAATAACAAAGTCACCGAATGCCTCAGCGTCATTTCGCTCAGCTACCCAGCGGGCAACTAAACTATCAATTTCTTGTAAAATATCTTCTTCATTTAGATTTTCTTTATACATCTTAGGTACACGAGTACCGGCAATGTTACCGCCTAAATGCATATTGTATTTGCTCGGGCCCTTACCAACGAGTCCAATTTCAGCCAACATGGCACGACCACAGCCATTAGGACAGCCTGTAACTCGCAAAATAATGCTTTCATTAGCAACATCATGCTTGGTTAATATAGCTTCAACATCCGTCACTAAACCCGGTAAATATCTTTCTGCTTCGGCCATTGCTAATGGACAAGTTGGAAATGACACACAGGCCATTGAATTTTTGCGTTGAACTGAAGTTCCGTCAGAGATTAAGCCATGCGCTCGAGCTAAACGCTCAATCTCAGCTTTATCTTCCGTGGCAACTCCGGCAATAATTAAGTTCTGGTTTGCTGTCATTCTAAAATCACCTTTGTGAATTTTAGCAATTTCTGCAACACCTGTTTTCAACGGCAAATTATGTTTATCAAGCAAGCGACCGTTTTCAATAAATAGTGCTAAATGATGCTTTCCATCATAACCTTCAGTCCAGCCAATACGGTCACCACGACCAGTAAACTCATACGGACGACTTTCTTCGAAAGTAATGCCAGCACGTTGTTCCACTTCAGCTTTAAAAGTGTCAACACCAACACGGTCTAGTGTATATTTAGTTTTAGCATTTTTACGGTTAACACGGTTGCCCCAATCACGCTGTGTTGTTACAACGGCAGCAGCAACGTCTAAAGTTTTAGCTAATGCTACAAAACCGAAATCGTCAGCTTTGCGTGGATAAGTAGATTTATCACCATGGGTCATGGCTAAACCACCACCAACTAAAACATTAAAACCTACAAGCTTACCGTTTTCAGCAATCGCAACAAAGTTTAAGTCGTTGGCATGTACGTCAACATCATTTTGCGGTGGAATAACCACCGTGGTTTTAAATTTACGTGGTAAATACGTTGCCCCTAAAATTGGTTCAACCTCTTCACCATTAGCGCCTTCTTCTATTTTTTCGCCATCTAACCAAATTTCAGCATAAGCACGTGTTTTTGGTAATAAATGCTCACTGATTTTTTTAGCCCATTCATACGCTTCTTGATGAAGTTCAGATTCAACAGGGTTGGTAGTACAAAGTACATTACGGTTAACATCACCCGCAGTGGCAATGGAATCAATGCCGTATTGATTTAATGTTTGATGCATTAATTTAATATTAGGCTTTAACACTCCGTGAAACTGAAAAGTTTGACGGGTAGTCAGGCGGATACTACCGTAGCTGGTTTTTTCACGAGCAAATTTGTCAATGGCTAACCACTGTGTTGGCGTGATAATGCCACCTGGCATACGGGCACGTAACATAACATTGTGTAGCGGCTCTAACTTTTGCTTTGTACGTTCATTTCGAATATCACGGTCGTCTTGTTGATACATACCGTGCGTTCTGATCAACTGAAAGTTATCAGCTGTAAAACCACCCGTTACTTTATCTTCAAGATCTTTTGCAATAGTACCGCGTAGATAATTACTCTCCGCTTTTAAACGCTCATTATCAGCATGTTTACCTTCAACAATTAATGGCCCGTTTGCTTGATTTTTATCTGTTAAATCAGTCATTAGTATACATCCTTCTGATAACGCTTAGCGTTACGTAAATCTTTTAAGTAAGCGCTAGCTTCGTCTTCAGATAACTTGCCTTGGTTGGCGATAATATCGATCAATGCCGTTTCTACATCTTTTGCCATACGACTCATATCACCACAAACGTAAATATGAGCACCTCGCTCTAACCATGAAAATACTTCAGCGGCATTCTCACGAAGTCTATCTTGGACATAAATTTTATCAGCTTGGTCACGAGAGAAAGCTAAATCAATTTTAGTTAACAAACCAGACTTTAGATAATTCTGCCATTCAACTTGATATAAAAAGTCTTGGGTGAAGGTTTGATCGCCAAAGAACAACCAGTTATCACCGGCAGCTTCAGTCGCTTCTCGCTCCTGCATAAAGGCTCTAAATGGAGCAACACCGGTACCTGGCCCGATCATGATCACTGGCGTATTATTATCAGCAGGTAACCTGAAATTATCATTGTGTTCAACGAACACCTTAACTTCCCCACCTTCTTCAACACCATTGGCTAAATAACCTGATGCGCCACCTTGTCGGCTAGTTTCACCCGCTTGGTATTCAACTAGGCCAACCGTTAAATGAACCTCTTCTTCAACTTCACTTTGAGCTGAAGCAATTGAATAAAGTCTTGGCGTAATTTTTCGTAGTGCATCAATAAACTCTTGAGCACTTAATTTAACTTCAGTAGCTAACGGTGCTGACTTAATCACATCAACAACTTGATGATTCGCTGCATATTCACGTAATGCGGTTTTATCATCCAACAAAGCAATTAAATTAGCTGCTTGTGACTTGCTGGCCCAAAATTCGACAAAGTTAATCGAAGTTTGTGTGATCTCAAATTTAGACGTTAACGCTTCAGTTAAAGTAAGACTTTCGTTTGCTACAGCGACTTTATCATCCGCATCAAATTCAAGTGTTGCTATAAGTTCATCAACCAACGAAGTCGAGTTCTCAAACCAAACTCCTAATGCATCACCAGGTTGGTAAGTTAAACCTGAGTCACCTAAGTCAATTTCGACATGTCTCACATCTTTAGCAGAATCACGGCCAGTAATTTTTTGACTAACAAGCAACTCTGCCGCGTATGGGCTTTGTTTTGTATACTGAGACTCTGTATAAGTAGCACTCGATAATGAAACGACATTAGTAGCAGTGCTTTCGGTTTCAAGTATTTCTTTTGCTTGAGTAATAACAGTTGTCGACCAGGTATTTGCATCTGCATCATAGTCAACGTCACAATCAACACGAGGAGCTAATCGTTTAGCACCTAACTTCTCTAGGTATAAATCAAAGTCTTTACCTGTTTGGCAGAAAAATTCATAACTGGTATCGCCAAGTGCTAAAACACTGTAATGCAAGTGCTCAAGTTTTGGTGCTTTCTTAGAAGATAAGAATTCATGTAAAGCAATAGCGTCATCAGGTGCTTCACCTTCACCGTTAGTACTTGCAACGATCAATAAGTGAGTGATATTTTTAATTGCTTTAGGCTTAATTTCACCCATGCTCTTTAATTCAACATTAAGGCCTTCAGCACTCGCTTTCGCCGCTAAACTCTTAGCAACACCTTTAGCATTACCCGTTTGAGAGCCGTATAAAATAGTTAATGTTGTTTGCACAGCATTTTGTGTAGCTAAAGGAGACACAACATTAGTAGCTACACCTTCAGCTTTCGCTGCTAAATAACCACTAGCCCATGCTAACTGCAAAGGAGAAAGGTCATTAATGCTTTGTTTGAAAGATGCTAATTGATTGGTATCTAGCATGGTTTGGTTTAAGTTTTGCTTTTCCGGCAACATGTCGAATATACGCCTATTACTATTTAATGATGCAAGAGTAGACGCTTTTATCTCTAAAGAAAAAGAATAGAAATGGCTTTTTTATACTAAAAAAGAATATAGAAAGATGAAAAAGAGCAACAGTCTCCCAACTGGTTCTAATTAGGCAAGATATTATAGTAGATATGCCATTACCCTCAGCAACTAACCCCCTTTAAGAATAATTAAATGCTCAGTTTTGCAGGTTGGCCTCTAGGCCCAAATACTCATATATTCCATATTTTGTAGGGCTAGAATCCGACATAAAAATAATTAAGGATAAACCTAATTCACAGGAGAAAATAGATTAACCCCGTAGGGGCGAATATATTCGCCGTATCACATGCCTAGATATAATCACAAAAAGGCGACTGAAGTCGCCCCTACAAAGATCCCAATGTGAGTTAACTGTATTAATGTCACAAGAATCACCTGTAGAGGCGAATATATTCGCCGTATCACATGCCTAAATATAATCACAAAAAGGCGACTGAAGTCGCACCTACGAGTTTGCATCTCACAAGATAAAGCTTAGATTTTGTAGGTTGGTCTTTAGGCCAACACACTCATTAGGTTTGATTTTCGGGCTGAAGCCCGACCTACAAATAATTAAGATCAAAACCTAATACACCACCGAGAATATATTAATCCCGTAGGGGCGAATTTATTCGCCGTACCACATGCCAAGATATAATCACAAAAAAGGCGACTAAAGTCGCCCCTACGAATTATGAACTATTCACTGCAGGGGATTTTATTAAACGCCAGAAAGCAAAAAGCCCGTAGCATCAGCTACGGGTTTCTTTTAATAGGAGCCTAGCAGTGTCTTACTCTCATATAAAGAGAAGAACTCCCACACGCTCACATTCGGCGCTAATACGTTTGACGTAAAGGGAATTACTAATGCCGTGGGTGCATGGATGCACAAGAACGGTCACTTCTGCGTATCTTAATAAAGCGAATGGTATCAGGTGGGGCCACAGTGCTATTGTCGCTAGTATTTTTATTTTAAAAGCAAAAAACCCGTAGCATCAGCTACGGGTTTCTTTAAATAGAAGCCTAGCAATGTCCTACTCTCACATGGGAACTCCCACACTACCATCGGCGCTACTGCGTTTCACTTCTGAGTTCGGAATGGGATCAGGTGGGGCCACAGTGCTATTGTCGCTAGACAAAAACTTTTACTTGATTATCTCGTCAAGACTTCGTTATTTCATCGATATTCTGCTCATGTACAGTCGT
>NBOG01000010.1 GCA_002104535.1 Cognaticolwellia sediminilitoris
GTGCTGGTGTTGTATCTAAAATCATCGACTAATATCGATATTTAGAAACACCTTAAAAAAGACGCTTCGGCGTCTTTTTTGTTTTCTGCGACTAGCTTATCGAAGAAGGTGAGAGTCGTGCTGTTGTTGCTGGTGTTGTATCGCTGTTACCTTAAAGAATGCATCGACTATTATCGATATTTAGAAACACCTTAAAAAAGACGCTTCGGCGTCTTTTTTGTTTTCAGTACGAGCAGCTTCATTGATTAATCCGTGATGAGGAAATACGTTAATAAAATTGCCCCAATGGACTATTTTTAGTAATTTTCGCAAGCACCTCGGGTGCGCAGCTGAGAGTAGTAATGTTGGTGCTGGTGTTGTATTGCTATCACCATAAGGGATGTATCATTTTCACTGAATTGATACGTAAAAGCAGGTCGAAATGAAATTCTCTCATTTGTTTAGACCATTGCTATGGTCAGAGCAATAAAAAAGGTGCATAAGCACCTTTTAGTTAAAAACAGAAAACATTTTAAACTCTGAATTGATTAACCACAGCAGACAATGAGTTAGATTGACTCGTTAGGCCTTCTAAGCTGGTTTTCATCGTCGTTGAAGCATTGACAGTATCATCGGTAAGCAACCTAACATTTTCTATGTTTTTAGAAACTTCTCCAGCAACGTTCGCTTGTTGCTCTACAGCGTTTGCAATTTCAAATGTTTGACTCTGGAACTGACCAATAACATGCGCTATATCAGATAATACTTGTTGTACTTCCTGTGTTAAATGCACGCTATTCTGTGCATCTAAACAGCTGGACTCCATCACACCGGCAGCTTTAGCTGCTGTAGATTGAAGGTCTTCAATAATACGCTCAATATTAGCGGTAGATTCTTGCGTGCGAGAAGCAAGGGTTCTTACTTCATCTGCTACCACTGCGAAACCTCGGCCTTGTTCACCAGCTCTGGCTGCTTCTATCGCGGCGTTTAAGGCCAGTAAATTAGTTTGCTCAGCGATGCTACGGATCACAGTGACAACTTCACCAATACTCTGTGTACCAGACTTTAACTGCAATACAACTTTTGATGCATCATCGACGTTACTAGATAACTGCTGCATACCAATAGTTGCTTGATTAACTACATTTGAACCGAGTGCAACTTTTTGTTCGGCATCAGTAGCAAGATCTTTAGATTGATTGGTATTATTTGAAATATCATGGCTAGTTTGCGCTAACTCAATAGCGGCTGTAGCCACCATGTCTATTTCTCTTTTTTGTGCATTTATTATATTGGTAGTTTCAATACCAATATTCTCAGCTGCTTGACTAGAGTTAGAAACATCTTTTGTGATCGAGACAGTTTGCCTAACTAATTGCTGAATAGAGTCGATGAAGTGGTTGAACTCATTAACTAATTGGCCTATTTCATCTTCTTTAAGAGGTTCAATTCTACGGGTTAAGTCACCGTCACCATCGGCAATGTCTTTCATAGCATTTTGTAGTCTCGTGATCCTTTTAACAAAAGGTAGAACAGTCAACCAAACAACAATAGCAATCATGAAAATGATAGCAATTACAATGCTGCTAGAAGACTTGAATGCGTCTTCTACAGGATCCGAGATTAATTGATCAGGAACTAGGAAACCCAACTTCCAATTCATTAACGGGTATTCACTTTTAACTTCATTAAAAACAACTTGGTAATTGTTACCCTGCCAGGTGACTTGAGAGTGGCCACTAGCATTTCGATTAAGGGTTGATTGTAATTCATCAAAGCCAGTGGTATTTGCAAAATTGCTATCAATAGAAGACATTGAGTCACCAGGTTTAAAATCTTCGTTAAAACCAGGGAAAAACACCAATTTTCCAGTATCAGTTACTAAAAAGGCCTCACCTTCATTTTTATATTTAATAGAGGAGAGTAAATCTTTCCCAATAGTGGTAATTAAGATATCCATACCACCAATACCTAATAATTTTCCATTAGGCAGATAGTAAGGTGAGGTAATGGTTGCCGATACCGAACCGTCGTTATTATCAACAGCAGGATCGGTGACATGCATTTTACCTTTCGCTATACCATCAGCCCACCATGGTCTTTTATTTGTAAAATAGGCTGCGTCGTCATAGCGACCGTTTAAATCAAAATATTCATGGGTATTTTCACTACCAAAAAATACACTTTTTATTGCCGGGTCTTGTTCTGTAAAAAATTTAAAATAATTGGTCACGTCTTGATATTGTTTATTTGAATTGATATCAGAAAGACGTTGGTCATATTCATTAAACCATTCAATAACAAGCGGGTTTGAAAAAACACTATGATTGATTTGACCTTTAGCAACAAAGAACTCTTTAACTTTAGTTGATTGTAAGGTGACAATGCCTTCAATATCAGACATTAATTGCTGCCGAGTATTATCACTGATATTAGATAAAACAAAGTACGAAGTGATGATCAGTAATATCGCGACAGATGCCGAAATAGTGATAACCAATTGACGCATTATTGAACGACTTATAAAATTGAACATTTATTCGATACCTATTAACTTATTGATTTTATAATGTAGGTGTATCGCAGTTACTTCATATTCTATCAATAGGTTATTTACTATTAAGCTTGAGTAAATGATAACTACAATATTTATGGTCTTAAAAAACTCTATCATGAGCCTGAAGGCAATTCCATTAAATAATTATCTAACCAAAATGTGCACTAATAAATTACCATTCAATAAACTTAGATTTATTACCAATTTACTGAACGTGAGAAGCTGAGAAAGCCTTTGTCAAAAAAAGTGATTTTCAAAAATAATTTCACAAATAGCTAAACTCCAGGCATAAAAAAAGGATGCCGAAGCATCCTTTATATTGAGTATTAAAAGTTAGTTAACTAATAATTACTTCTTGCTAGCTGCTTCACGCTCTTTAACTTCAGCAATAACGGCTTCAGCTACGTTGTTAGGACAAGGTGAGTAGTGAGAGAATTCCATAGAGAATTGACCACGACCAGATGTCATTGTACGTAACGATCCAATGTAACCGAACATTTCAGAAAGAGGAACGTCAGCTTTGATGCGAACACCAGAAACACCAGCATCTTGACCACCGATCATGCCACGACGACGGTTTAAATCACCAATAACATCACCAACGTGATCTTCAGGCGTAAACACATCAACTTTCATGATAGGTTCAATTAACTGAGCACCAGCTTTTGGAATTGATTGACGGAAAGCACCACGAGCAGCGAGTTCAAATGCAACAGCAGATGAATCGACAGCATGGAAACCACCATCGTATAATTCAACTTCAACGTCAAGTACAGGGAAACCAGCAAGAACACCAGTATCCATCATGCTTTTGAAGCCTTTTTCAATCGCAGGGAAGAATTCTTTTGGTACATTACCACCAACAACTTTTGATGAGAATGTAAAACCAGAGTTCGGCTCGCCTGGACGGATGATGTAATCAATTTTACCAAATTGACCAGAACCACCAGATTGTTTCTTATGTGTGTATGAATCATCAATTTCTTGAGTGATTGTTTCACGGTAAGCAACTTGAGGTTTACCAACAGTTAATTCAACGCCGTAAGTACGTTTTAGAATATCTACTTTGATATCTAGGTGAAGTTCACCCATACCAGATAATATCGTTTCACCTGAATCTAAGTCAGTTTCAACTTGGAATGTTGGATCTTCAGCAACCATTTTACCGATAGCAATACCCATTTTCTCTGTTGAACCTTTATCTTTTGGTGTTACAGAGATTGAGATTACAGGCTTAGGGAATACCATAGCTTCTAGGATAATTGGGTGTTTCGGATCACATAATGTGTGACCTGTCTGAACGTTACTTTTCATACCAACAATCGCGATGATATCCCCAGCTTGTGCTGAAGTAAGTTCGTTACGATCATCGGCTTGCATTTCACACATACGGCCAACACGTTCAGTTTTACCCGTTGCAGCGTTAAGTATGGTATCGCCTTTCTTCAAGGTACCTGAATAGATACGTACGAAGGTTAAAGTACCAAAACGGTCATCAGTGATTTTGAATGCTAATGCTTTGAATGTTTCATCTGGAGAAACTATTGCGTATTCACCATTAGGAGCACCTTCTTCATCAGTTAACGGTTGAGGGTTAACATCTGTAGGGCAAGGTAAGTAATCAATAACAGCATCAAGTATTAACTGCATGCCTTTGTTTTTGAATGCTGAACCACAATAAGTTGGGAAGAACATTAACTCGTTAGTACCTTTACGGATACAGGCTTTAATTTGCTCTTCAGTTGGCGTAAGTTCACCTTCCAAGTAATCCATCAATAAATCTTCATCTGCTTCTAGTGCAGTTTCGATCATTTGCTCGCGATACATAGCTGCATCATCAACCATATCGGCTGGAATATCTGTAATTTCGTAGTTTTCTGGAAGACCTGTATCATCCCAAATGTAAGCTTTTTGGCTTAATACGTCTACAACACCTACGAAATCATCTTCTTCACCAATTGGTAAAGTCATAATAAGTGGGTGAGCACCTAATACATTTTTCACTTGGTCAGTTACACGGTAAAAGTTAGCACCTAAACGGTCTAATTTATTAACGAAGATTAAACGCGCTACTTTAGAGTCGTTCGCATAACGCCAGTTAGTTTCTGATTGTGGTTCAACACCACCAGAACCACAGAATACACCAATACCACCATCAAGTACTTTAAGTGAACGGTAAACTTCAACTGTAAAGTCAACGTGACCAGGAGTATCGATAACATTAAAACGGTGGTCTTTCCAAAAACAGCTTACCGCAGCAGACTGGATGGTAATACCGCGCTCAGCTTCTTGTTCCATGAAATCAGTCGTTGACTCACCGTCATGTACTTCACCGATTTTGTGGATCATACCGGTTAATTTAAGGATACGTTCAGTTGTAGTTGTTTTACCAGCATCAACGTGAGCGAAGATACCAATATTTCTGTATTTAGCTAAATCTGCCATTACTTTACTCTATTTTATTGAATCACTAAAAAAGTGGAATTGTTGAAAATTTGCGCGCGAGTATAACATTACTTAACGAAAATCGACATAAAAATTATTGAAGTTTACTAATTATCGCTAATAAAGCTGTAAAAGTAGCCATTCGAAGAAGAATTGCACAGTTTACAGCTGAATTTTTTATTTAGGATTAAACCAATAACTCTGCTTATATATAGGTATAGCAATTTAGCGAATATTGCTAATCACTTGAATTCGTATTCCCTACGATATTTAGTCGTGCTTTTATTGCCAATAAACAACAGTTAAAATCTAGGCAACTATAAGGAAATCCTCTTTTATATTAGGAATTAAATAAACTAGTTGAAATTATCATCAGCGTCTGTATAATTCGCCTCCACGTCGAGCTTGTCTCTTCGTTTTTTATGGGTTAGCTTCTTAATTTCGTAGTAATAAGCTAACTACACACAGCAGCTCCGATTTGGAGTTGAATGTTATAGCGATACTCCCCCCTTTTACATAAAAAAGGTGATGGGCAGTATTTTGTTGTTCTTTAAAATGGGGATTTGTCTTTATGTCAAATCAAAGAATTCGCATTCGTTTGAAAGCGTTCGATCATCGTTTGATTGATCAATCAACAGCTGAAATCGTTGATACTGCTAAACGTACTGGCGCACAGGTTCGTGGTCCAATTCCACTTCCTACTCGCAAGGAACGTTTCACTATCTTGACTTCACCACACGTAAACAAAGATGCTCGTGATCAGTACGAAATTCGTACTCACAAACGCATGATTGATATCGTAGAGCCAACTGAAAAGACTGTAGACGCATTAATGCGTTTAGATCTTGCAGCTGGTGTTGACGTTCAAATCAGCTTGGGTTAATAGGAGTTTTAACATGACTATAGGTCTAGTTGGACGTAAAGTGGGTATGACTCGCATCTTCTCTGAAGATGGCGTATCTACTCCTGTAACCGTCCTAGAAGTTGAAGCGAACCGTATTGCTCAGGTTAAAACTGTTGACAATGATGGTTATTCAGCGCTTCAAGTTACTACGGGTAGCAAAAAAGCTAATCGTACTAACAAGCCAACAGCCGGACATTTCGCTAAAGCTGGTATCGAAGCAGGTCGTGGCCTGTGGGAATTCCGCTTAAACGAAAACGAAGGTGAAGGTCTTGAAACTGGCAGTGAAATTACTGTTGAGTTATTCAATGACACTAAATTAGTAGACGTAACCGGTACATCGAAAGGTAAAGGTTTCCAAGGTGGTATTAAGCGTTGGAACTTTTCAATGCAAGATGCAACTCACGGTAACTCTATCTCTCACCGTTCAAACGGTTCAATCGGCCAGTGTCAAACACCAGGTCGTGTTTTCAAAGGCAAAAAAATGTCTGGTCACATGGGTGCTGCGAAAGTTACAACGCAAAACCTTGAATTGGTTCGTGTCGATGCAGAACGTAACTTGCTCCTTATTAAAGGTGCGGTTCCGGGTGCTATCAACGGCAACGTAATCATCAAGCCAGCTGTTAAAGCCTAGTCCAAGGAGATTTGTGATGGAATTAGCATTAAAAGACGCTTCAGGCGCTCTTGAAGTTTCTGAAGCAACCTTTGGACTTGAGTTTAATGAAGCTTTAGTACACCAAGTAGTAGTTGCTTACGCAGCTGGTGCTCGTGCTGGTACTCGAGCTCAAAAAACTCGTTCAGAAGTTAGCGGCGGTGGCGCAAAACCATGGCGTCAAAAAGGTACTGGCCGTGCACGTGCTGGTACAACTCGTGGTCCAATCTGGCGTACAGGTGGCGTAACATTCGCTGCTAAGCCACAGGATCACAGTCAAAAAGTTAACCGTAAAATGTACCGTGGTGCGATCAAAAGCATCCTTTCTGAGTTAGTTCGTCAAGAACGCTTAGTAGTGGTAGAAAATTTTACAGTTGAAACACCAAAAACTAAAGAGTTAGTAGCTAAACTAAACGGTTTGGAGTTAAAAGACGTATTAATCGTTACTCCAGAGCTTGATGAGAACTTGTTCTTATCTGCACGTAACTTATATAAAGTTGACGTTCGTGACGTAGACGGTATTGACCCAGTTAGCTTGGTTGGTTTCGAAAAAGTTTTGATGACTGCGTCTGCAGTTAAACAACTTGAGGAGATGTTAGGATGATAAACGAAGAACGTTTACTGAAAGTGCTTTTAGCACCAAACATTTCTGAGAAAAGCACTATGGCTGCTGAAGCAAACAACACTGTTGTTTTCAAAGTTGCTACTACTGCTACTAAAGCTGAAATCAAAGCTGCTGTTGAGAAACTTTTCGAAGTTTCAGTTGATGGTGTTCGCACATTAAATGTTAAAGGTAAAGTGAAACGTACTGGTGCTCGTTTTGGTCGCAGAAGCGACTGGAAAAAAGCATACGTTACTCTTGCTGAAGGCAGCGACATCGACTTCGTCGGCGCGGAATCATAGGAGTTTACGAAAATGGCTATAGTTAAATGTAAACCTACTTCTCCGGGTCGTCGCCACGTTGTTAAAGTGGTAAACACGGAGTTGCATAAAGGTAAGCCTTACGCACCATTATTAGACACTAAGTCTAAGTCTGGTGGTCGTAACAATACTGGTCGTATTACAGTTCGTCACGTTGGTGGTGGTCACAAGCAACACTACCGCATGGTTGACTTTAAACGAAATAAAGATGGTATCCCTGCAACAGTAGAACGTTTGGAATATGATCCAAACCGTAGTGCGAACATTGCACTAGTACTTTACGCAGATGGTGAACGTCGTTACATCCTAGCCCCTAAAGGCTTAAAAGCTGGTGATTCAATCCAGTCTGGTGTCGATGCTCCTATTAAAGCGGGTAACACTTTACCACTTCGCAACACACCATTAGGTAGTGTTGTTCACGCAATCGAACTTAAACCAGGTAAAGGTGCTCAAATTGCACGTGCTGCTGGTACTTATGCTCAGCTTGTAGCGAAAGACGGTGCTTATGTCACTTTACGTCTTCGTTCTGGCGAAATGCGTAAAATTGAGTCAGATTGTCGTGCTACTTTAGGTGAAATCGGCAATGCTGAACACATGCTTCGCTCTTTGGGTAAAGCAGGTGCATCACGCTGGCGTGGTGTTCGCCCAACTGTTCGTGGTGTTGCCATGAACCCAGTTGATCACCCACATGGTGGTGGTGAAGGTAAAACATCAGGCGGTCGTCATCCGGTATCACCTTGGGGTGTACCAACGAAGGGTTACAAGACTCGTTCTAACAAGCGTACCGATAAATTTATCGTACGTCGTCGTACTAAGTAATAGTACTTATTAAATAAGAGGAATCACCATGCCACGTTCTCTCAAGAAAGGTCCATTTATAGACCTACACTTGTTGACGAAGGTAGAGACAGCGGTGGAAAGCGGGAATAAAAAGCCAATTAAAACTTGGTCCCGTCGTTCAATGATCATACCAAACATGATCGGATTGACCATTGCCGTCCATAATGGCCGTCAACACGTACCTGTATTTGTAACTGATGAAATGATCGGTCACAAATTAGGTGAATTTGCACCAACTCGTACTTACCGTGGCCATGTCGCGGACAAGAAAGCGAAGAGATAGGGGAAATATGATGGAAGCTATTGCTAAACATAAATTTGCCCGTGGCTCTGCACAAAAAGCACGCTTAGTTGTGGATCAAATCCGCGGCTTGCACGTTGAAAAAGCACTTGAAATCTTAACATTCAGCAATAAATCTGCTGCTGTTTTGGTTAAAAAAGTACTTGATTCAGCTATTGCTAACGCAGAGCACAATGAAGGTGCAGACATTGATGAACTTATCGTTAAAACTATTATGGTTGACGATGGTCCAACAATGAAACGTATTAAGCCTCGTGCGAAAGGTCGCGCGGATCGTATCCTTAAGCGTACAAGTCACATTACTGTGATTGTATCCGATAGCTAGGAGATATTAGAATGGGTCAAAAAGTCCATCCAAATGGTATACGCCTAGGTATCACGAAACCTTTCGCGTCTACTTGGTTTGCAAGTACTAAAGATTTCGCAGCTAATTTACACGGTGACCATCTGGTTCGTGAATATTTAACTGAAAAGCTTAAGCGTGCTTCATTATCAAAAATCGTAATTGAACGTCCAGCAAAATCTATCCGCGTTACAATTCACACGGCTCGTCCGGGTGTTGTAATCGGTAAGAAAGGCGAAGATGTAGAAAAATTACGTTTAGCGGTTTCTAAAATTGCTGGTGTTCCTGCTCAAATCAACATTGCTGAAGTTCGTAAACCAGAAATGGATTCGCAGCTTGTTGCTGACAGCATCGCTAGTCAATTAGAACGTCGTGTAATGTTCCGTCGTGCGATGAAACGTGCAGTACAAAACGCTATGCGTTTAGGTGCTAAGGGTATTAAAGTTGAAGTTAGTGGTCGTTTAGGCGGAGCAGATATTGCACGTTCTGAATGGTACCGTGAAGGTCGTGTTCCATTACACACTTTACGTGCTGACATTGATTACTCAATTGCGCGTGCTGATACCACTTACGGTGTTATCGGTATCAAAGTGTGGATCTTTAAAGGTGAAGTAATTGGTAATATGCCATTACAAGCTGAGCAACCAGCAGCTAAGCCTAAAAGAAAACCTAACCGCAAGACCAGTAAGTAGAGGAATAAGTTATGTTACAACCAAAACGTACTAAATTCCGTAAGCAATTTAAACTGCGTAACCGTGGTCTTGCACACACTGGTAGCTCAGTTAGCTTCGGTACTTTCGGGTTAAAATCAATGGAACGTGGTCGTATGACTGCGCGTCAAATTGAAGCGGCTCGTCGAGCAATGACTCGTCACGTGAAGCGTCAAGGTAAAATCTGGATACGCGTATTCCCTGATAAGCCAATTACTAAAAAACCATTAGAAGTTCGTATGGGTAAAGGTAAAGGTTCAGTGGAATATTGGGTATGTCAAATTCTTCCTGGTCGTGTTCTTTATGAAATGGAAGGTGTTTCGGAAGAGATTGCTCGTGAAGCATTTGCTTTAGCAGCAGCCAAACTTCCTTTCAAAACTACTTTCGTAACTAGAACGGTGATGTAATGAAAGCAAGCGAATTGAAAGATAAAAGCATTGAAGAGCTAAACGCTGAATTGCTTGAATTGCTACGCGAACAGTTTAACTATCGCATGCAAGCAAGCACAGGCCAATTAGCACAAACTCATTTGCTAAGAACTGTACGCCGTAATATCGCGCGTGTTAAGACTATCATAACTGAAAAGGCAGCTAAGTAATGAGCGAAGCAAAAATTCGTACAATACAAGGTCGTGTCGTCAGTGACAAAATGGAAAAGTCTATCACTGTCCTGATCGAACGTCGTGTTAAGCACCCTATATACGGTAAGTTCATGACCCGTTCAACTAAGTTGAAAGCGCATGATGAAACTAACCAATGTGTAACAGGTGATTTAGTATCTATTCGTGAATGTGCTCCAATCTCTAAGTCTAAATCTTGGACATTGGTTGCAGTATTAGAAAAAGCTTAATCGCTTAATCTAATTCACAATCTGTACTTTGAAAAGGCTCTACTTCGGTAGAGCCTTTTTTATTGCTAAAAATAAGATGCTGTCAAATATAGCGAAAGTTAATGGACTTGATTTACAGAGCTTAAACAAGAAAATACTAAATAAATTAAACGCTAATTTTCTCAGTATCACTGACTGTTTCTATAAAATAGTGGGAGGCTCGTACTTAGATAATCCAGAGTTCAGCTTATATATGCTCTAGGGTATAGGCAAAAGCAGGGTACGGGCACTACTTGCTCTAGCCGGTATTGGTTATTTTTTAGCTAAATAAAGTATCACTTTTATTTCACTGGTGTTATAATCTCGCGCCCGCTCGTTGTGAGTGGGATTTAGAAGGCAGTGACGGGTCAAATTTCTGGCCTTGAATTTAATCTTTTATAAGATAATTTAGCGGAGACATATTAAATGATCCAAATGCAATCACAACTGAACGTAGCTGATAACAGCGGCGCTCGACGTGTACAATGTATAAAGGTTCTTGGTGGTTCGCACCGTCGCTACGCACGCATTGGTGACATCATTAAAATTGCAGTAAAGGAATCAAATCCTCGCGGCAAAGTTAAAAAAGGTGATGTTCTTACTGCAGTAGTGGTGCGCACTAAGAAAGGTGTTCGTCGTTCAGATGGTTCTACTATCCGTTTCGATGAAAACGCGGCTGTAATGTTGAACGCTAACTTACAACCAATTGGTACTCGTATTTTCGGGCCAGTGACTCGCGAACTTCGTAATGAGAAATTTATGAAAATCGTATCACTAGCACCAGAAGTACTATAAGGAGTCACGATAATGGCATCTAAAATTCGTCGTGATGATGAAGTAATCGTACTTGCAGGCAAAGACAAGGGCAAAACTGGTAAAGTGACCAAAGTTCTTGTTGAAGAAAGCAAAGTATTTGTTGAAGGTATCAACTTAATCAAGAAGCACACTAAGCCTGTACCTCAGTTACAGCAGCCTGGTGGGATTGTTGAAAAAGAAGCACCTTTAAATGTATCCAACGTTGCGATTGTTAACCCAGCTACTGGCAAAGCAGATCGTGTTGGTTTTAGAGATGAAGACGGCAAAAAAGTTCGTTTCTTCAAATCTAATAACGAATTAATTTAATTGGAGTAAACGATGGCGAAACTGCATGATTTTTACAAAGATACAATTGTTGCAGAACTTCAAAAGAAGTTTGAATACAAAAGTGTCATGCAAGTCCCTCGGATTGAAAAGATCACCCTTAACATGGGTGTTGGTGAAGCTATTGCTGATAAAAAAGTACTAGAGCACGCCACAAATGATCTTACTGCAATCTCAGGTCAAAAGCCGGTCACGACAGTTGCACGCAAATCAGTTGCGGGCTTCAAAATTCGTGAAGGCTATCCTATAGGCACAAAAGTAACTCTACGTGGCGAACGTATGTGGGAATTTTTAGAGCGTTTAATCTCTATCTCAATTCCTCGTATCCGCGATTTCCGTGGCTTAAATCCTAAGTCATTCGATGGTCGTGGTAACTACAGCATGGGCGTACGTGAGCAAATCATTTTCCCGGAAATCGAGTACGATAAAATCGATAAAATTCGCGGAATGGATATCACTATCACTACAAGTGCGAAGAACAACGAAGAAGGTCATGCTTTATTGACTGCCTTCAACTTCCCATTTAAGAAGAAGGTGTAGAGTTATGGCTAAAACGTCAATGAAAGCTCGTGAAGCTAAAAGAACTAAACTAGTTGCTCAGTACGCTGAAAAGCGCGCTGCATTAAAAGCAATCATCTCTGGTGTTGATTCTTCTGAAGAAGAACGCTGGGATGCAGTATTGAAACTTCAAAGTTTACCTCGTGATTCGAGCAGTAGTCGTCAACGTAACCGTTGTAACATTACTGGCCGTCCACATGGTTTCTTACGTAAATTCGGTTTAAGCCGTATTAAATTACGTGAAACTATGATGCGCGGTGAAGTTCCAGGTCTTAAGAAAGCTAGTTGGTAATTCACGGGAGTAAATGGTTATGATGACTGATCCTATCGCGGACATGTTTACACGCATCCGCAACGGTCAATCTGCAGCAAAGACTGCAGTAAAAATGCCATCTTCTAAGGTAAAAGTTGCAATTGCCAACTTGCTTAAAGAAGAAGGTTACATTTCAGATTTTTCAGTAGCTGAAGGCGCTAAGCCTGAGTTAACTGTTGAGTTGAAATATTTCGAAGGTAAAGAAGTAATTGAAGTGATCAAACGTGTTTCACGTCCAGGTCTTCGCGTATACAAAGGTGCTCAAGAGCTTCCTAAAGTATTAGCAGGCATGGGTATCGCTATTATTTCTACTTCTAAAGGTCTAATGACTGATCGCGCCGCTCGCAATGCGGGTCTTGGCGGTGAAGTTCTTGGTTTCGTAGAGTAAAGGAGCAGAATTATGTCTCGTGTTGCAAAAGCACATGTCGCAATCCCTGCAGGCGTTACTATTACGTTATCAGGTCAAGACATTACAGTTAAAGGTCCAATGGGCGAATTGTCTCATACGATCCATAGCGACGTTGTTGTTTCTCAAGAAGAAAGCAACATCATCACTAATATCGTAGAAGGTGCAAAAGGCGCTTGGGCTCAAGCCGGTACTGTACGCTCTTTAATCAATAATATGGTTGAAGGTGTAAGTAAAGGTTTTGAGAAAAAATTATTGTTAAACGGTGTTGGTTACCGTGCTAAAGCTGCAGGTAAGAACTTAAACTTATCTTTAGGCTTTTCACACCCGGTAGACCACGCAATTCCTGATGGAATTACTGTTGAAACTCCTAGCCAAACTGAAATCATACTGAAAGGTGCTGATAAACAGTTGGTCGGTCAAACTGCAGCGAACATCCGCGCATACCGTAAACCTGAGCCTTATAAAGGTAAAGGGATTCGTTATAGCGATGAGAATGTACGTCGTAAAGAAGCTAAGAAGAAGTAGGGTAATACTATGGATAAGAAAACATCTCGTTTGCGCCGCGCTAAACGCGCTCGTGCAAAAATTAGCGAGTTGGGTGCGAATCGTTTAGTTGTATTCCGTACTCCTCGTCATATTTACGCGCAATTGATTGCACCAACAGGTTCTGAAGTAATCGCAACAGCGTCTACTTTAGACAAAGAAGTTAGTGCTCAGTTAGAAAAAACAGGTAACGTTGAAGCAGCTACTGCTGTTGGTAAGGCTATTGCAGAACGTGCAGTGGCTAAAGGCATCACTAGTGTTGCTTTTGACCGTTCAGGTTTCCGTTACCATGGTCGCGTGAAAGCGTTAGCAGATGCAGCTCGCGAAGCTGGTCTTCAGTTTTAGGGGTTGATAATGGCTAATCATAATCAAGAAAACTCACAACAAAGTGATATGGCTGAAAAGCTAATCGCAGTTAACCGCGTTTCAAAAGTGGTTAAAGGTGGTCGTATTTTCAGTTTCACAGCACTAACCGTAGTTGGTGATGGCGCTGGTCGCGTTGGTTTTGGTTACGGTAAAGCACGTGAAGTGCCTGCTGCAATCCAAAAAGCAATGGAAAAAGCACGTCGTAACTTAGTAACCGTTGATTTGAAGGGTACTACTCTTCAGCATGTCGTTATCGGCAAGCACTCTGGTTCAAAAGTTTACATGCAACCAGCATCTGAAGGTACAGGTATTATCGCCGGTGGCGCTATGCGTGCAGTACTTGAAGTTGCAGGCGTACAGAACGTATTGTCAAAAGCATACGGTTCTACTAACCCAATAAACGTAGTTCGCGCTACTGTATCTGCTCTTGCGAATATGCATTCGCCTGAAGCTGTTGCAGCTAAACGTGGCAAAAGCGTTTCAGAAATTCTGGGGTAATTGAGCATGGCTAAAACAGTTAGAATAACTCAGTTAAAAAGTTCTATCGGTCGTTTACCGAAACATAGAGCTACTTTAAAAGGTCTTGGTTTACGTCGTATTCGTCATACAGTAGAGTTAGAAGATACTCCATCTGTACGCGGTATGATCAATCAAGTATCTTATATGATCAAGGTGGAGGATTAATTATGCATTTAAATACTTTATCTCCTGCACCAGGTGCTAAGAAAGCCAAGAAACGCTGTGGTCGTGGTATTGGTTCTGGCATAGGTAAAACAGGTGGTCGCGGTCACAAAGGTCAGAAATCTCGTTCTGGCGGTAGTGTACGTCCTGGTTTCGAAGGTGGTCAAATGCCATTGAAACAACGTTTACCTAAGTTTGGTTTCACGTCACGTAAATCTTTAGTTCGCGCTGAAGTACGTTTACATGAACTAAACAACATCACAGGTGATGTTGTCGATATCTTTGCACTTAAAGATGCTAACTTAATTACACGTAACATTGTGGCAGTAAAAATCATGCTTTCTGGTGAAATTACTCGTCCAATTACAGTACGTGGTTTAGGTGTTACTAAAGGTGCACGTGCAGCTATTGAAGCTGCTGGCGGAAAAATCGAGGAATAGTACACAATGGCTACACCAGGAATGGATAATAAAGCGCAAGGCGGATTGTCTGAGCTTAAACAAAGGTTATGGTTTGTATTCGGAGCATTAATCGTGCTTCGTTTGGGAACATTTGTGCCAATCCCTGGTATTGACGCCGCTGTATTAGCTCAGTTGTTTGAACAACAAAAGGGCACTATCGTAGAGATGTTTAACATGTTCTCCGGTGGTGCACTTGAGCGAGCCTCTGTATTGGCACTAGGTATTATGCCGTACATCTCAGCTTCAATCATAATGCAATTAATGACGGTCATGCACCCGAGAATGGCAGAATTGAAAAAAGAAGGTGAAGCTGGACGACGTAAGATCAGTCAATACACCCGCTACGGTACGTTAGTGCTAGCGACAGTACAATCAATTGCAATAGCAAGAAGTTTACCGGGAATGATGCCAGGTCTAGTAATGGACGCAGGTTTCGGTTTCTACTTTGCTGCGGTAGTAAGTTTGGTTACCGGTACCATGTTTTTAATGTGGTTAGGTGAGCAAATTACTGAGCGTGGTATTGGTAATGGTATTTCTATCTTGATATTTGCAGGTATTGTTGCTGGTATGCCGTCAGCTGTTGGTCAAACAGCAGAAGCGGCGCGTCAAGGTGAATTGCACTTATTAGTATTATTGCTAATTGGCGTAATTATATTTGCTACAACATTCTTTGTAGTATTTGTGGAACGTGGTCAACGACGTATTGTTGTTAACTATGCTAAGCGTCAGCAGGGCCGTAAGGTTTTTGCAGCGCAGAGCACACATTTACCGCTTAAAGTGAATATGGCAGGTGTTATTCCACCAATTTTCGCCTCAAGTATTATCTTGTTCCCTGGCACGCTTGCGAGCTGGTTTGGACAAGGTGACGGTATGGTTGCTGATTTCCTACAAGAAGTATCAATTGCTATTTCTCCAGGACAGCCGCTATATGTAATGTTACTTGCAGCAGCGATAATATTCTTCTGTTTCTTTTACACGGCTCTTGTTTTCAATCCGCGTGAAACAGCAGATAACCTAAAAAAATCTGGTGCGTTTATTCCTGGGATCCGTCCTGGTGAGCAAACGTCTAAATATATCGATAAAGTTATGACTCGTTTAACCTTAGCTGGTGCGATGTATATAACCTTTATCTGTTTAGTTCCTCAGTTTATTATCATGGCATGGGACGTCAATTTTTACTTTGGCGGCACATCACTACTTATTATAGTAGTTGTGATAATGGACTTTATGGCACAAGTACAAACGCATTTGATGTCTCATCAATATGACAATGTACTTAAAAAAGCAAACCTTAAGGGCTACGGTCGTTAGACCGAGTCATTAGGTAACGGAGTATAAAATGAAAGTACGTGCATCCGTAAAAAAGATTTGTCGTAACTGTAAAGTTGTTAAACGTGCTGGTGTTGTTCGTGTAATTTGCGAAGAGCCAAAGCATAAACAACGTCAAGGCTAAATCTTTAGCAGTAGCATTATGCAGATAACTCTGTATAATGCCGCTTCGATTTGCAAAGAAATACGGCTGGTTGAGTATCCTAACGGGCTTTTCAACTGGTAAATTTTAATTTAAAAATAGGAGATGTGTTTAGTGGCCCGTATCGCTGGCATTAACATCCCTGATCGCAAGCATGCAGTAATCGCCATTACTGCGATCTTCGGTATTGGAGCAACACGTGCGAAAGCAATTTGTGTAGCTACTGGTATCGCAGAGTCAACTAAGATCAGTGAATTGGACGAAGCACAAATTGATTTGCTTCGTGCAGAAGTGGATAAATACACCGTAGAAGGTGATTTACGCCGTGAAGTTTCAATGAACATTAAACGTCTTATGGATTTAGGTTGTTTCCGTGGCATTCGCCACCGTCGCAGTCTTCCATTACGTGGTCAACGCACTAAAACAAATGCGCGCACCCGTAAAGGTCCTCGTAAGCCAATTAAGAAGTAAGAGGAACTAAACAATGGCTAAAACACCTGTACGTACGCGTAAACGCGTTAAAAAACAAGTTGCTGATGGCATGGCTCATATCCATGCTTCTTTCAACAACACAATCGTAACTCTTACAGATCGTCAAGGTAACGCCTTATCTTGGGCGACTGCTGGTGGTTCAGGTTTCCGTGGTTCACGTAAATCTACTCCATTTGCTGCGCAAGTAGCTGCAGATCGTGCTGGTAAAGCTGCACAAGAGTTTGGCTTGAAGAATATTGAAGTGTTCGTTAAAGGTCCGGGTCCAGGTCGTGAATCTGCTATCCGTGCTTTAAATGCTGCTGGTTTTAAAATCACCAACATTACTGACGTAACACCTATTCCTCATAATGGTTGTCGTCCTCCTAAGAAACGTCGCGTTTAATCGTACTTTTTTTAGGATAGTTGGAGAAAGAAAATGGCTAGATATTTAGGTCCTAAGTTAAAGCTTAGTCGCCGCGAAGGTACAGATTTGTTCCTTAAAAGCGGTGTTAGAGCAATTGACACTAAATGTAAAATCGAAACAATTCCAGGTCAACATGGCGCCCGTCGCGGTCGTTTGTCTGACTATGGTATTCAGCTTCGTGAAAAACAAAAAGTTCGTCGTATTTATGGCGTACTAGAAAAACAATTCCGCAACTACTATAAAGAAGCGGCTCGTCTAAAAGGCAATACAGGTGAAAACTTGTTGCAACTTTTAGAGAAACGTCTTGACAACGTAGTATACCGTATGGGCTATGCAAGCACTCGTGCTGAAGCTCGTCAACTAGTTAGCCACAAAGCTATCGTAGTTAACGGTGTTGTTGTTAATATTCCATCTTTCACTGTTAAAGCCGAAGATGTAGTTTCAGTACGTGAAAAGTCTAAAACTCAAGCGCGTATCATCGCTGCTTTAGAATTAGCTGAGCAACGTGAGAAGCCAGTTTGGGTTGAAGTAGATAACAAGAAACTTGAAGGCGTTTTCAAACGCGTTCCTGATCGTTCTGACTTGTCTGCCGAAATTAATGAACAGTTGATTGTTGAACTTTACTCTAAGTAAAGTTGCACTTTAAGAGAGGACATAATGCAGGGTTCAGTAACCGAATTCCTTAGACCACGATTGGTTGATATCGAAACTGTTAGCGCTACTCGTGCTAAAGTAACTTTAGAGCCATTAGAGCGTGGTTTTGGTCACACTTTAGGTAATGCGTTACGTCGCATTCTTTTATCTTCAATGCCAGGTTGTGCTGTAACTGAAGTTGAGATTGACGGTGTACTTCATGAGTACAGTAGTAAAGAAGGTGTGCAAGAAGACATCATCGAAATACTACTAAACCTTAAGGGACTAGCTATAAGTTTAGAAGGCAAAAATGAAGCTGTTCTTACCTTAACTAAGTCCGGTGAAGGCCCTGTAACGGCTGCCGATATCCAACATGATGGTGATGTAGAAATTGCAAACCCAACTCATGTAATCTGTCATTTGACAGGTGATGGTTCTATCAGTATGCGTATTAAGGTTGAAATGGGACGTGGTTACGTTCCTGCTTCAGCCCGACGCGACGCCGAGGAAGAAGATCGTGCAATCGGACGTTTGTTAGTTGATGCTTCATTCAGTCCAGTTGTAAGAATTGCCTATGATGTTGATTCTGCACGTGTTGAACAGCGTACAGATTTGGACAAATTGGTCTTAGACATGGAAACTAACGGTACGTTAGATCCTGAAGAAGCAATTCGTCGCGCTTCAACAATTTTAGCTGAACAGCTAGATGCGTTTGTAGAGCTTCGTGATGTAACTGAAGTTGAACCAAAAGAGGAAAAACCACTGTTTGATCCTATTTTGCTTCGTCCTGTTGATGACCTTGAACTTACTGTTCGTTCAGCAAACTGCTTAAAAGCAGAAGCAATTCAATATATTGGCGATTTAGTACAGCGTGCTGAAGTTGAGCTTCTTAAAACACCTAATTTAGGTAAGAAGTCTTTAACTGAAATCAAAGACGTTTTGGCGTCTCGTGGTTTGTCTCTAGGTATGCGCCTAGAAAACTGGCCACCTGAAAGCATAGCTGATAACGACTAAGTCGATCATCGTTTATTTAATAGTTGAGAGAAGGATTAACTTATGCGCCATCGTAAAAGCGGTCGCCAGTTAAACCGTAATAGCAGTCATCGTAAAGCGATGTTCCGCAATATGGCAAGCTCTTTAGTAAAGCACGGTTTGATTAAAACAACTGTTGCTAAAGCTAAAGAACTACGTATGGTCGTAGAGCCATTGATTACATTGGCTAAGACCGACAGTGTTGCAAATCGCCGTTTAGCGTTTGCTCGTACACAAGATAAAGAAGTAGTAGGTATTTTATTCAACGAACTTGGTGCACGTTACCAAGATCGCCCAGGTGGATATACTCGCATTTTAAAATGTGGTTTCCGTACTGGTGATAAAGCGCCTATGGCTTACGTTGAACTTGTAGACCGCCCAGTAGTTGAAGAAGCTGCTGAAGTAGTTGAAGAAGTTAACGCAGAAGCATAATTTAGTACTTGTACTAAATTTATTCTGACGGAATTAAAGGCGGAGCTTAGGCTCCGCTTTTTTGTCTCTAAAATTCAACATCTCAGGCTAAAAGCTTGACCCTGTTTATAATAACTCGTATAACATCTACCCATCTTTAATAAGGCTGAATTATTATGTCGTCTCGCAATCCTATTATTGCTGTAACCGGTTCATCGGGAGCAGGCACTTCTACGACTACAGAATCATTCGAGCACATTTTCCGTTCCTTGGGCATAAACCCTGCGACGGTGGAAGGGGACAGTTTCCATCGCTATTCACGTCAAGAAATGGATATGGAAAAACGCAAAGCGAAAGAGCACCGTTTAAAAATTAGTTACTTCGGCGATGCCGCTAACGATTTTGACGCCCTTGAAAAATTGTTCAAAGACTATTCTGAAACCGGTAAAGGTAAAATGCGACGCTACCTTCATACCTTTGACGAAGCAGTGCCGTACAATCAAATGCCTGGGACTTTTACGCCTTGGGAAGACTTAGGAGATGGCACCGACTTACTCTACTATGAGGGCTTGCATGGTGGCGTAGTAACTGAAAAGAATGATGTCGCTAAACATGTCGACCTACTGATTGGCATGGTACCGATTGTAAACTTAGAGTGGATCCAAAAGATTATTCGTGACACTAACAAGCGTGGCCACAGCCGTGAAGCGGTTACGGCAAGCATTGTCAGAAGTATGGAAGATTACATATCGTTTATCACGCCACAATTCTCACGTACACATATCAATTTTCAAAGGGTACCAACGGTTGATACATCGAATCCTTTTAGTGCTAAAGCGATACCAACTCTGGATGAGAGTTTCGTTGTCATTCGTTGCCGCGAATCAAGCCAACTCGACTTTCCATACTATCTGAGCATGATTGACGGATCTTTTATGTCAAGAATGAATACATTGGTAGTGCCTGGTGGCAAAATGGGTTTAGCGATGGAGTTGCTACTTACACCATTGATCAAAGATTTAATGCACAGGAAAAATGAAGCAAATAAACAATTAGATTGGATGAGTGATTTATAAGGATTTAAAATTTGTGGTATATAGAAATATCAGATATACCACAATATTTGAATGTTACTCGCTTTAACAACAATTCAGAAAAAGTGTGAACTTACTTTTCAATAATTGCAAAGTCATGAGTAATATTAACTTTTGCGTTCAACATTAACGCAACAGAACAATATTTGTCGGCAGACAAATTCACTGCACGTTCCACATGTTTACCGCTTACATCACTGCCTTCTATAACAAAATGCAAATGAATATCAGAAAATAACTTAGGCACTGAATCAACGCGCTTGGCATCAATCTCAACTTTACAAGCTGAAACTTTTTGGCGTGCTTTTTCTAAAATACTAACCACGTCAACTGAAGAACATGCACCTAAAGAAATAAGGACATTTTCTAATGGGCTAGGTGCTACAGCACCACCATTAGCATCAAGTACAATTGTGTGACCACTTTCAGATGTACCAAGAAACAATTCATCGCCAATCCATTTTACTTCTGCTTTCATTTTTATTCCTGAATAAGGTAGTTGGTATTTAATAAGCTGAGTTTACTATAAATTTTCAGGGTAGTTGAATATGTTTTTAGCTTATTGTTTTACAGATATAAGAGAAAGTGGCCCACCCGACAGGATTTGAACCTGTGACCACACGCTTCGGAGGCGTGTACTCTATCCAGCTGAGCTACGGGTGGTAAGTGAAGGTCAAAAATGTAATCCTTTCATAATATAAAATGGTGAATATTCGAAACGAATTAAGCGCGGCAAATACTATAGATTATCGCGGTTTAAGTCTAGCAAGAATCATGTAAAAGGGATAAAAAAAGGCGAGTAGTGTGTATATCAATCATTAAAGAACACTTATAAAGTTTAAGTTTACCTTTATACACGCAATCTATTGTTTGACAGGATAAAAAGTAATGAATTGTTCATTCAAAAACTGAAAAAGATGTACTTTCATCATGAAGATCCCTAAAGTAAAGACTACAATATCTTTTATCTCAACATCCTATAAGTAAACACTTGGCTATGAAATTATTCTCAATTGTATTTACCTTATTTTTAATTGCTCAGACCGGAGCAAGCGTTGCGCAGTCTTTCGAAACTGAAGTGTTACGGGCTGAGAAATTTTCAGGCACTATTAATCGAACAGGTAAACTCGATTTCAGACGAACGCTGAGTCTATCATTTAAAAGTAGTGGTTATTTAACCTTACTTAATGTTGATGAAGGACAATACTTTCATAAAGGTCAACTGCTAGCCTCACTTGATATTACAGAGTTAAAAGAAGCTAAAAATTCTCTATATGCACAATTAATGCAAGCCAAACGCGAAGTTAAACGCATGAGCCAACTGATGGAGAATAAATTAGCATCAGAGCGTGAATTAGATAACGCTATAACTCAGGTTGAAACTATTCGTGCCGGTTATCAGGTGGCTTACTACAATTTAGAAAAAGCACAGATAAATGCACCGTTTGCAGGTGTGGTGCTAGCCAGAAAAACTGAGCTTGGTGAACTACAGTCTCCAGGTCAAGAAGTGTTAAAAATTGCTAAACTTGAATGGGTCGTAAAAGTTGAACTAACAGGCCAAGAAGTTAGCCAAATTCAGCTAAATCAAAAAGTAAGCGTGTCGTTAAATACCATTGGAATAGTTGAAGGTATCATTAGCAAAATACCTGCAACTTCTAATGCTAATAGTAATTTATTTACTATTGAGGTACTCCTACCAAAAATTGACTCCACAGCTACGATGATTGCAGGTCAGTTAGCCGGTGTATCAATTAGCTTTGATAGTGAATTATTTGTTTATAGGTTACCAATTTCGGCACTCACGGGCATTAATGAACATGGTCATGCCCTAGTTATTGCTCAATTACAGGGCTCAGAGACATTTAATAAAGAAAGTTTTGAAGTATTTCAGTTAGATAATGATTTTCTCTATTTAAAAGCTGAACGTAATGATGATCCACTAGAAATTATGACTCATGGATGGCAACAATATTCAGATGGTGGGAAATAGTTCTTATGCTTCTCCCTCGTGTTGCTATTAAAAACTCTCAGTTTACCTTCACCATTGTCGTACTTTTAGTCTTGGTTGGCATTGTTTCCTATTTTCACATGCCACGCTCAGAAGATCCCCAGTTCGATATTCCAATAACATTACTTGAAATTATATATCCAGGAGCCTCACCTACCGATATCGAAACATTAGTTGTTGACCCACTTGAACAAGAATTTGCGGAAATTGAAGGAATTAAAAAGATTGAATCGCAAATTAAAAATGGCGGTGCTCGCATTGAGGTAACCTTTCTATACGGAAGCGATCCTAATGCGGCTTATAATGAAGTAAAGCAAGCAGTATCAACGGTTAAACCGATTTTACCGAGTGGCGTACAAGATGTGCTTGTTTTAAAAGCGACACCAACAAGTGTTGCTATTATCCAATTAGCGTTATGGAGTGACTCGGCTGACTATAAGCGAATGGAGTTTCATGCTAAACAACTTGAAAAACGTTTAGAAGCAATTGAGGCCGTTAAAAAGGCAGATATTTGGGGGTATCCGACACAAGTAGTTGCCGTGGAGCTTAATTTAGCTCTATTGAAGCAATATAATATTAATGTCACGACAGTAAATGCAATTTTACAAGAGCGTGCGGTTAATATAACACCAGGCTTTGTTGACGCCAATACAAGGCGATTTAATGTTAAAACTAGCGGCAATTTTCAAGAACTAGACGAACTTAAAAATACTATAATCTTTGCAAAAGATACTGGTGTTCTTAGGTTGAAAGATGTTGCTCGTATTGAATTCTCTAGTCAAGATCCTAGTTACTTAGCTTATTATGATAATAAACCGGTAATATTTATAACCGCAGAGCAAAGGATAGATACCAATATATTTGCTTTAACTGAAGCTATTGAAACTGAAATTGAAGCTTTCAAAGAAACACTACCCGATACAATTAAAATAGAAACATTATTTAAACAATCTGAAGGTGTTGAGAATCGAGTTAATGGCTTCTTTGATAATTTATGGCAAGGTCTCGTGCTTGTCGGCATTATGTCACTTTTATTTCTAGGTTTGCGTGAATCTATTGTCGTTATTATCGCGATACCACTGTCATTTTTAGTTGCGATAGGCTGGTTAGATTTTGCTGGTTTTGGGCTTCAGCAAATGTCTATTGTAGGTCTAATTATAGCGCTCGGATTATTAGTTGATAATGCAATAGTAGTCACTGAGAGTATTCACCGCGAAAAGAAAAATTCTTCTAATTTGGTCGAAGCAGCAGCAAACGGTACGAGCAAAGTCGGCTGGGCAATAACGAGTGGCACAGTAACTACCATGTTGGCATTTTTGCCTATGTTGATGTTAGCTAGCGATACCGGAGACTTCATTCGTTCAATGCCGGTAACTGTTGTACTTGTTTTATTGGCATCATTACTTATTGCAATCACGGTAACGCCGTTATTGGCCAGTAAGTTTTTTAGTATAAAACCAAATAAAATTAAAACTTTACAGTTTTATTCTAATGCTTTTGCAGAGCACACTTATGTCAGGTGGCTTGGTGGCTTAATGAAGTTTAAATTCATTATGTTAATTCTCGCCTTTATTGCGCTTATCGGTATGGTTTCGCTTTTTGGTCAAGTAGGAGTTAGCTTATTTCCTAAAGCTGAAAAATCAATGCTATTGATTGATGTGGAAACACCGGCCAATTCGTCGTTAGATCACACAAATCAAGTGATGCATTCGATGACGGAATTTATTAAAACTCAACCTTATGTCGATAAAATCGCGCTAAACGTTGGTAATTCTAATCCTCGTATTTATTACAATGAAATCCCAAAACGTGGCGTATCAAATTACGGGCAAGTATTGTTGGTATTGAAAGAATATGATGAGAAAAAAATATACAATTTGGTCATGTTATTGCGAAAAGAATTCTCAAAGTGGCATCAAGCTAAAATAACTGTTAAGGAATTCACTCAAGGGCCAGTTACCGACCAACCTATTACCGTTAGGTTAATCAGTGAATCTTTATCTGATCTGGAAAGAGTGTCAGCTGATATAGAAGCAAAATTGTCGTCTTTAGCAGGTGCAATTAATATTGATAACCCCATTGGCGTTTCAAACACTGAATTAGCATTAGTAATAGATTATGACAAAGCGGCAATGTCAGGTATTGATATAAATCTATTAGATAACAGTATACAAACCTTACTCGCTGGTGCTTTTGTTGGTAAGTTTAATGATAAAAATGGTGAAAACTATCCTATATTAGTTCGTCGTCCTAAAAGCGATTTAGCGGGTCTTAAAGATATAACCATTGTAAATCGCCAAGGTGAAAGTATTCCTTTAGGGCAATTCTCTGAAATGAAATTGCAAAAAGGGCGAACAGATTTTTTTCATTATCAAAAGTTACGCATGGCTAGAGTTTCTGCTGATGCTGCACAAGGATACTCAGTACAAGATGTGACAGAAGAGGTTGTTAGTTTCCTTGAAAGTTATCAATTACCTGCCGGTATGTATTATCTGTTAGGTGGGGAAGAAGAATCTAGACAAGAATCATTCGCAGGTTTGTCACAGATTATGCTAATAACCGCTATAGGAATTTTTGCGGTATTGGTTTTACAGTTCAAGTCATTCTTGCAACCGCTGATTATATTTACTTCTATACCATTCGCTATGGCTGGAGCAATTTTAGGATTATATTTAACTAATTTGTCATTTTCTATGATGGCATTTATTGGCTTAATTAGTTTGTTTGGTATTGTGGTTAATAATGCCATTATCCTCATTGATACCACTAACAGGAACTTGTTAGTTTGTAATGATAAAAAACAAGCAATATTGTCTGCCAGTGCAACTCGATTTACCCCTATTTTATTAACCACACTGACAACAATTGGTGGTTTACTACCTTTAACTCTCTTTGGTGGTAGCATGTGGCAACCATTAGGAGTTGTCATAATTTCTGGTTTATGTATTTCAGCACTGGCGAGTTTCTTACTAGTGCCAATCCTCACCGAGTTATTTACTCGCACTGAAACCGCGAACCAACAAAAAGAATAATTTATGGACTTTATCGGCTTAATAGGCTTTTCACTCGCTGGGGCTGCATACATTTTATTTGCATTGTTGATCATCGCAGCTAGAAATAACAGTTTACTAGCACAATGGGTATTAGCCTGCACTTTAGTAACATTATGCGCCAATGTCGTTTCTGCGCTGCAAATTAAGTTCGGATTTAGTCTGCAGTGGGCAATGCTAGCTGATGGTTTTAAAATAGCTTGTTGGTCTTTATTGATTATTTTATTCAATACCGAACACCGACAATTTAAAGTATTGATTGGTAATTACTTTATTCGCCAATATATCGGAGTTTGGCTGTTGCTAATGTCAGGAAGTTGGCTAGCAAGTTATTGGCTTAATTACTCTTATGAATACCTATTTTTACTGTTTGTCGTACTCAATTTATGGATGCTGGTATTGCTAGAGCAACTTTATCGTAACGCTAATTTACAGGTTCGATGGGCTATCTGGCCATTAGTTGTGGCATTAGCAAGTGTCGCTATTTTCGACTTTGTCCTTTACGCGCAAGCGACAATGGTTGATGGCATAGATTTCGATTTTTGGTATAGCCGAGGTTATATCGCGTTGCTGATCACTCCTTTGTTACTGCTTAGTATACGCAGAGTCAAAAATGGTGAAGTAAGAATTTTTGTCTCTCGTAACGTTGTCTTCTACAGCTCGATGTTGATGATAGCGGGTACTTACTTATTGTTGATGGCCTTTGCTGGTTACGTCATTAACTATATCGGCGGACAATGGGGTGACTTTGTCAGTATCGGCTTTTTAATACTTAGCGGAATTGTGCTGGTAGCTTTGTTAATTACAGAGTCATTACGTCGCCGTGTTAAAGTATTTATAGCGAAAAACTTTTTTGCCAATAAGTATGAGTATCGTGATGAATGGCTCAATCTGATCGAGAAAATTGAAACATCAAGTGGTGAAAGTCATTACCAAATGGCAACTCAAATTATGATGAGTAAAGTGGAAGCCCATCGTGGTGCCATAATTAAGAAAGTTTCAAATCAGCATTATCAGCTTCAATATAGTCACGGACTCGATATTAATGAAGCTATTGAGGAGCACTTATTAGATGTAGGGGGGTTTTGTCAAAAGCAAGGATGGATTGTCGATGTAAATGAATACCAAGATGCACCGCTTGTTTATCCTAACTTAAGCTTAGATATTGCATTATGCCGAACTAAAAATATCCAGATAATTGTCCCTATTTTCATCGGTAAAGCCTTTTATGGCTTGTTTGTTCTTGGCGATGAAAATAAAATTAAACAACTCAATTGGGAAGACCGAGACCTATTATTTGCTGTATCTAAACAATTAGGTAATTTCATTTCCTTGTATGAAGCAACTGACAAGCTCAGCGAGTCAAAACAATTTGACGCTTTTAATCGCATGTCAGCTTTTCTTGTCCATGATTTAAAAAATGTTCAAGCACAACTTGCACTCATCACCACTAATGCTGAAAAACATCGGGATAATCCTGAGTTTATTGATGATGTGTTTGAAACGGTAGAGTCTGCAACAGAAAGATTAACGAAGGTGTTATCGCAGCTACGAAAAAAACAAGCTGAACAGTCATCTCATCGAAAAGTAAACTTATCTGAAATCATTACAAAAGTGGTAGCACAGTGTAATATAAATACTCCAAAAGTTGAGTTTGAATATCAAGACGACTGCAGTACTTTTATCAATAACGACTCGTTTCATTCTGTTATGCATCATTTAATACAAAATGCGCAAGAAGCTACACCAAGTAATGGCTGGGTAAAGGTTTCAATTGAAGCAATGAAGCGAAAAATTAAAATTACCATATCAGACAATGGCTCAGGTATGACTGAAGACTTTATAGCCGAGCGATTATTTAGACCATTTGATACCACAAAAGGTAATGCCGGTATGGGTATTGGTGTATTCGAAGCAAAACAATTCTTCGAGAGTATAGGCGGAACTATTAAAGTACAAAGTACTATCGATGTTGGCACCACATTTACTATTGTTTTACCAATAAACGTAGCTAATACTATCAGTAGCTAAGACGCAGTATAAGGATTTTAAATCGATGGAAAAGTTGTTAATCGTAGATGACGATAAAGGTATTCAAAAGCAGTTAAAATGGAGCTTATCAGACTACGACGTTGTATTAGCAGATGATCGCGAAAGTGCTGTAGCGGCAGTACGCCGTTTTGAACCAAAAGTAATTACCTTAGATTTAGGCTTACCGCCTGATGAAGCTAATGCGTCTGAAGGACTGGCTGCTCTACAAGAAATTCTCACTATAGCGCCACATAGTAAAGTCATTGTTATTACCGGCAACGACGATAGAACAAATGCCTTGGCTGCCATTGCCGCTGGCGCTTACGATTTTTATCAAAAACCAGTAGATAACGATGTCATAAACGTTATTGTTGCGCGCGCATTTAGTGTCGCTGCAATAGAAGAAGAAAACAGAAAAATGCGTGCGGTTGCTGGTAGCGACATTGGTATAATAGGCAACAGTGATAGCATTGAACGTTTACGCATGATGGTTAAACGTATTGCACCGACCGGCATTACAGCATTATTGCTCGGCGAAAGTGGTACTGGTAAAGAAGTAACCGCCAATGCTGTGCATATGGCTAGCGACCGAAAAAAGAAGCCGTTTATTGCCATTAACTGTGCATCCATTCCAGAAACTTTACTTGAAAGTGAGCTATTTGGCTTTGAAAAAGGTGCCTTTACTGGAGCGCATCGCACAACTAAAGGAAAAATAGAGTGCGCTGAAGGTGGCACCTTATTTCTCGATGAAATTGGCGATATGCCTTATAGCTTGCAGGCTAAATTACTGCGTTTTTTACAAGAAAAATGTATCGAGCGCCTTGGCGGTCGTCAAGAAATTCCGGTTAATGTCAGAGTGGTTTGTGCGACAAATCAAAACTTAGAAGAAATGGTGAAAGAGAAAACCTTCAGGGAAGATCTTTTTTATCGAGTCAGTGAAATCACCTTAAATATACCGCCGCTTAGAGATCGTGACGAAGACGTTATAATCCTCGCACAATACTTTTTGCAACATTATGCTATTGAGTATAAGCGTAACGTTAAAAGTTTCTCAGAAGACGCGTTAAGCGCCATTAAAGCACACAGATGGCCTGGTAATATCCGTGAATTACAAAACAAGGTCAAAAGCTCAGTAATCATGACCACAGGAACACAAGTCACGGCAATTGACTTAGGCTTCTTTGATCATCAGGATAAAAGCTTTGAATTGTCGCTCAATTTAAGAGTTGTGCGCGAACAGGCTGAGTCAATTGCCATTCAAAAAGCTTATGCACTATCAGAGGGCAATGTATCTAAGGCGGCTGAACTCTTAGGGGTTACTCGGCCAACACTCTATTCGTTAATTGAAAAGTACGAATTGTCGATCAATGAGTAAGTTATAAGTCTTGTTTGTATTAAGTTAGAATGAATTAAATTAAGTTAAAAGAAAAAACCGCCTGCTTGGCGGTTTTTTTTAAATTCAAATAAAGTGAAGAGGCTGAAAGTAGTAGATTAATCTTCTGTGGGCTTTGAAGCGCTAATTTCATCAGTATTAGTGTAAATACGACTTTTATGTTTTAGCATTTTATCAACATAACGTGCCATTTTAATTTTTTCTTTAATACTGCTTTCCAGGATCTCTTCAACTTCGCGTAAAATATCTTTAATGTTTTCGACATTTTTAGTGGAATTTATCACCACTTGGCTAGGCTCATTACTGGCAAGCTCTGCGTTGTTAAGCGAACCGGTTAATTCCACTTCCATTTCTTCAGCGACTTCTTCAATAGCAGCAGAATTTATGCACTCAAGTTCTTCAAGAAAGCCAAATAAGAGTAAACGGTCGACAAAAATATTAATTTTACGTGGCACGCCTAAGGTTTTTTCATGGATCAGTTTAAAACCATCTTCTGAAAACAAGGCCTCTTTATTACAACCCGCTTGTTGTAACCGGTGATTAATATATTCTTTTACTTCTTCTTTCGATAACGGCTTTAAGTGCGCTGAAGCTATTATACGTTGACGAAACTGCTCCATGTTCGGTGCTTGTATGATCGCTTTTAATTCTTCTTGGCCAAGCAAAAAACTTTGGATCAGAGGTTTGTTATCTAACTGAAAGTTCGACAACATTCTTAATTCTTCTACTGTTTCACTAGGTAAATTTTGTGCTTCATCAACTATCAGCAACGCGCGTTTGCCTTGTTGGTTTAAATGGATTAAAAACTTTTCTATACCCTGTAATAAATCTGCTTTGCTGTTCCCTGTTACCGTAATATAAAATTCAGAAACCACTAACTCAAGTAGCTCTTGTGGATTAAGTTTTGTTGTAACAAGCTGTGCAGCAACAATGCTCTTATCAGCTAAGTTACTTAGTAGATTACGAGCAATAGTTGTTTTACCGGTACCTATTGGCCCAGTAACAACAATAAACCCTTCTCCTTGATCTAAACCATATTGCAAATACGACAACGCTCTTTGATGGTGACTAGACGCAAAAAAGAATCTTGGATCTGGGCTTAACTGAAATGGTCTTTCTTTAAAACCATAATAACTTTCATACATACTGCTAGAAGCCTTTGGTTATTTTGGCGCTTACGCGACTTTCTTCGTAATTCAACGTTTCATTGTTTGAACTTCTGTTTAAGAAACTAATATTGAGATCAAATGAAAATGCACTATTTAATGATTTTTCATAATTAACTATATATCTACGGTAACGATCTGAACGTTCAAATTCAGTGTCAATTTGTAAATTTGTTTCGGTATACGATAAATTAATACCAACACTAGAGTTTCCACTAACTTTTCTCTTAATGCTGAAGCTTGTTGATTTTTTGTTATCTTCTATGCGAGTTTCGATATTATCTCGATTGTGACCGTTTGCATCGAAACTGATAGTAGTGCGTGGTAACTCTAATACAGAATTCCATGATAGGGTTTTATTTAGTGAGAAAACATTATCTTCTACTAAAGTGTAACTTTGTATTGGGAATACTCTATAACCTGGATTGTCTGGGTCATTAGGATTATCAGGAAAAATGGTTGAACCGTCTGTTAAAGTACACTCATCGGTAGAACTAACAGTACCATTTGGACAAAAGTAGTAACCAATTATGTTGGCAACAAAATTATTTCGAGTTAAAGTTTGTACATCCTCAGTGTAACTAATGCTATTAGTTAAACGTTTATTTTTGTGACTAAAGTTAAGTCCATAACTATCACCATAAAAGCGCTCAGACATTTTCGCTTGTAATATAGTTCGAGGGGAAAGTTGCCAAGCAATAGTTGCGCTAACGTACTCTTTTTGCTCATCGCCTTCAATGTTAAGTTTATTGCCAATAGGTTTGTTATATGAGATATCTAAATAAAGGCGTGGTGTTACTACCCATCGAGCACCTAGGCCTATTGAATTAGACTCTAACGAACGATCTGGTGTGCTCAACTCACCGCTATTGTCTTCATTATAATATCGGATAAATGGGTTGAATTTATAATCAGTAATAATACCGAGTTTAACTTCACTTTCGCTTAATTTACCACTTTGATTTTGATTTTTAAACTCTTGATAGCTATGTTCTGCTTCCCAGAATACATGTCGGGCACTTGTGCCATTACTGCTGATGATTTTCGCGACTAAAGCATCTCTATCACCAATACTATCTTCTGAGTCAGTTTGACCGTAACCAAGCGAAGAACTGATGTTAAAATCAGTATTTCTAATATTGTATTCGAAACCACTCTGGTAAGTTGCGACCCGTATTGTGTCACCAGACACTATATCAGCCAGAGCATTGCGAGTTTCATCCTTCGATTTGTTTTCAATATTACCCGAAATTACAAATACAATGCCGTTAGGCCAAAGTTGAACACGTAAATCACTTGATAGAGTGTGGTAATCCTTATCAAGTTCGTGGTCGTGACTATAGAGCGCATAAGTACTTTCAGAGGAAAAATTAAATAATGCATGCTGTGCTATATAGTTAGTTTCTATATTGATACCGGCTTGACTTACCAAGCTTGATAAGCCATTTTGGTTAGCTAAGCTTACATTATCAGTATAAGTTTCATCAATTTTTAAACTCGGGTCAAACTGCCAATCACCAGCAAAGTTTGCATTGGTAAAGATCAATGCGAATAAAACGGCACTAAGTTTAGTCTTGTGTGCCATACCCATAGCCGTAGTAGCCATACAAATCCTTATGAGATCTTATTGCTTTATTAAGTACCAATCCCAACGCTAAATCTTCATTGAGGTGTTCAGTTGCAGCTTGTATATTAGCGATTGACGTTTTATTTTCTTCAACAACAATTAGTGCTTGTCCCATTAAGTTTGCCAACACTATTGTTTCAGTAACACCAATTAACGGAGGACAATCGAAAATAACTATACGATCAGGGTACCTATTAGCTAATTCATTAGCAAAATTCGCCATTTTTTCACTGGCCAGTAACTCGTTTGATAAATGATGTGGTGTACCTGCGGGTATTACCTTTAATTTATCAATATCGGTATTGTAAATTATATCGCTGACTTGTTCAGATTTTCCTAACAAATACTCGATAAGGCCTGGATTATCCTCAATACCGAGCTCACGCATTACACTGGGGCGCAAAACATCTGCATCTATCAGTAATACTGTTTTATCTTGCTCGAGTGCTATGCTCAAGGCTAAATTAATCGCGACAAAGGTTTTACCTTCGTTGGGTTTAGCACTAGTAACCATAATCAAGTTACTGTGATTCAGGGTTTTAGAGGCATTACCAAATGCATTGTTAAGTAATTTACGCTTTATTTGCCTAAATTCATCCTTAATGCTTTTTCGGGTGCCGTTGTCAATTAAATAGCCACGATCTTCTAAGCTTTTTTTATCTATGAACAGTGCGGCTTTATTAATATCTATGCTATCTTTCGTAATGATTTCGCTACTAGCTTTATCATTTGCTGGCTCTTCTTTAGATAAAGCATTTTTTACTTGCTCAGAGTTTTGGCCATTTTTTTGTTGTTGCTTGGCCAGCGCTTTTTCAATAATGCTCATAATTATAAAATCCCCCTGATTGGCGCTAAAATCACATTGGGTACAATCGCATAAAGTATAAAAAATGCAAGCATGATCAATAGCACACAATTAGAGATAATGAATATCAGTGTTTTTCGTTTATGCCATTTCTGTAATCCTAGGTTTTCTGTAGCTGAAACTATACCAAAAATAGGAATACCTGTAAGTTTGGATACTTGGTTACTTGATGTTACCACAGGGGTAATTTGGCTAATTAAAAAAGATAGACCTATTCCAACTCCAAATCCGAAAATAGTTGCACCAATTAAAAACAAAATACGCTTTGGCCCCGCTGGTTCTGTAGGGGCTCGAGGGGGATCAATAACTTTAAATTGAATTGGGTTAGTGGTTTCATCTGCTTGCTGAGCAATCTGTGCAGTTTCTTTACGGTTAAGTAACTGTTCATATTTACTCTTCGTGATTTCATAGCCACGATTTAAAGAGGTTAGTTCAGCCTCAATTTCAGGTAAAATGTGAATTTTGCTTTCAAGCTCTTTTACTTGTTCTCTATAATCATTCGCTCTGACAGTGGTTGATACAATCAAATTCTCTAATTGATTTACTTGTATTTGTAATTGTTGAATAACTGGATTTTGACTGGTTGAAAGAACTTTATTGTCATTACTTTCTGTTGCACTTAAATATTCTTCAATTTCTTTACTGCGTTGACTTGTTAAATGCTCAAGTCTTCGTTTAACTTCTTTAACATCAGGATGGAACTCAGTATACCTTAATTGTAAAGAATCCAAAGTCGCTTCTAATTCAGCAATTCTAGCGTCAAACGTAGTTTGTATGCTGTTTGAATTCATTATACTGTTCTGAGAATTATCGGTTGTTTTCGGAGATGAGCTTAATTGTGCTTTAGCTGACTCCAGCTGTGTCTCTTGTTCGAGTAAGTTTAATTCTACAATTTTAAGTTGCTCTTTTACGATATTCAATTTTTGATAATAACCACCGTATTGATCAGGTAAAACATTACTATATTTTTGTTTGAATTCAGTTAATCGAGATTCAGAAGCTAGTAAACGATTTTCATAGTCTTTTATTTGAGTGTCTAAAAATTTTTGTGCTGAATTAGCATCGTTACGATTTTCACCTAATGTATTTTCAATAAATACTGTTAAAGCTGAGTTGACAACACTTTTTGCCATTTCTGGGCTTTTATGCTGATAGGTAATAGTAAATATATTATCAGTACGACCGCCAGTTTTTTCAATAATGATATTAGATTTAAGATCCTCAATTAATGCCTCATAAGCTTGTGGTGTTGTAGCTTGCACATCAAGATCTGTCATCCTAGTAATACGCTCTAAGTTTGGGCGACTTAACAAGGTTTTAATCATTAAACGAATTTGTACTTCAGGATCGTTTTCAACCGTTAAACCTTTCAATAGCGGGCCAAGTATCGACTGTGTATCTGCATATATACGAGCATTTGATTCATATATATCATCTAGTTGAGATATATATACCCAAGAGAAAGGGCATATTAACCAAGTCGATATAATAATAAAACGACGCTTTAGCCAAATTCCCTTAAGGTAATCAACAATTTGATCTATAATTTCTTGCATTCCTGACCTCTAAAACAGGTAAATAAAAATATTGTGATTAAAACCATGTTTCAGGTATTACAATAATATCACCAGGTAATACATCAACGTTTGCAGATATTTCCCCATTTTTAATTAAATCTTCGATAAATATGTCATATTGTTTTTGTTTACCGTTTTCAATGCGCACTAATTTAGCCCCGTTACCATTAGCAAACTCTGTTAAACCACCAACGCGTATCATCACATCTAATAAGGTCATGTGCTGAGTATAATTAATAGCTTGAGGCTGCGATGCTTCACCAATAATACGAATTTGTTCACTAAACGGGCCAACAAAGTTATTTACGGTTACCGTAACCACAGGCTCTCTTAAATAAGTTGCTAGAATTTCTTCAATTGAGCGAGCTAGCTCAGTAGGGGTTTTACCAGATACTGGAATATCTTCTACTAGTGAGGTAGTAATCATGCCGTCTGGTCGAACTTTAAATGTGCCTGAAACTTCAGGGTTTCGCCAAACAAAAATATTAACAACATCTCCAGCGCCAATTAAATATTTATATGAGTCAACATCAGTAGTATTTGACTGATGTAACTTAGCAGGAGGTAATGTTGGTGAACTACAGCCAGTTACAAAGTAAGCCAGTGTAATAAATAAAATCGCCTTTAATGTATTAGTCATGCGTTTTTCCATGGTATTAACCTTCTTATTTACAACCGTTTTTTATTTTAAGCTTACCGATTGTATTTGATTTTTACAGATGATGCACATTATTTAAATTACGAGTGTAAATTGCAATTATTGTATTTTAAATATGCATTTGTTTACATTTAGCTACTAATCAATTCTAATATACAACTTAACAAGTAAAAGTGTCTAACACTGGTTTATTTTTCACATCGGAAAGGAATTTTCTAACCTTATGTCTAGCCCTACATTTCGCGATTTATCTGCGGGTAGTAAGTCTTTAGTTTTAATCGAGTTTGTCTGTTTTGCGGGCGCATTATTACTAAGTGTTTACCTAAATAGCGTATTGCATTTTATAGATAATACAAAAAATATTGCAACAAATGTGTTGTTTATACACGCAGTAGTTTTTGCTTTAGTTGTACAATTAGCATCTTTAGCTATGGGGCTTTATAACTCAAAAATGCGCGAAAACTTTCGCGGTGTATTGCGCAGGCTATTAGTTTCTGTCGCCATAGGCTTTTTTGTTGTTACCTTACTTAACCCACTGTATGGCAAAGGCGCATTAGCGATAGAGTTATTAGCTGTTTCATCAATAGTAAGTTTAATTCTTACTAGCGCCTTCAGGTATTTTACTTTACAAATTGACTTTTTCGGTTTTAACAAACGTAACATTTTAGTGTTAGGGGCGGGCGAACGGGCCTCTATTATTGAAAAACGTATGCGCCGTGATGTTGACCGTCAAGGCTTTTTTATGCATGGTTTTGTTATAATGACGGGCGATTCCGAGCACGGTATTGTTAATGAAAACCGCATCAAGCTTGAAGGTTCTTTAGTTAATTATGCCTTAGAACATCAAATTGACGAAATTGTTGTCGCTAATGACGAACGCCGAGAAAACCTACCCGTTGATGAGCTTTTTGCCTGTAAGATTAGAGGTGTAGAAGTAACTGAAATTCTTGACTTTATTGAGCGTGAGACTGGCCAAATAGCGGTTAATTTAATCTACCCAAGTTGGGTAATCTATTCTAATGGATTTGCTTCAGGCAACCATCTTCGTAACACATTAGATTGGGTTTTTAACGCAACAATGGGTTTTTTCTTATTCTTGATCACTTGGCCAATCATGCTAATTACAGCAATGTTAATCAAGCTTGATGAAGGTTTAAAAGCCCCAATCTTTTATTATCAAGAGCGAGTTGGCTTAGACGGACAAGCATTTAGTATTATCAAGTTTAGAAGCATGCGAGTTGATGCTGAAAAAAATGGTGCCCAAATGGCATCCGAAGATGACGACAGAACGACTAAAATAGGTAAAGCCATTCGTAAATACCGTATTGACGAATTACCACAAATATATAATGTAATGCGTGGTGATATGGGCTTTGTTGGCCCTCGCCCTGAACGTCCAGAATTTGTGCAGCAGTTAATTAAAAACATTCCTTATTACAACGAGCGCCATAACGTAAAACCGGGTCTTACCGGTTGGGCACAGCTTAAATACCCTTATGGGGCAACAGAAGAAGACTCATTAGAAAAGCTTAAATACGACTTGTATTATATTAAGCATCGTAGCTTCATGCTCGACTTACTTATCTTAATTCGTACTGTCGAAATCGTACTGTTTGGCAAAGGAAGATAATCGTATGGAATTTTTCTTTTGGTTATCAATCGTTATATTGTTTTATATCTATATCGGTTATCCGTTATTGTTATCATTGTTGCCTAAGCAAAAAATTGCTACTCGAAGTGACGACGAACTGCCAACGGTCACTGTTATTATTCCTGCTTTTAATGAGCAAGGTGTTATCGCAGCGACCATCCAAAATAAGCTTGATCAAGATTATCCTGCAGATAAATTGCAAATCATAGTTGTATCTGATGAATCAGAAGACAATACCGATAGTATTGTTAATGACTTTGAAAATAAATACGATAATGTAAAACTCTTAAAGCAAATTCCACGGCAGGGAAAAACCTCAGGATTAAACCTCGCATTCCAAGAAATAAAGAGCGAAATTATCGTTTTCTCTGATGCTAATAGTATTTTTGATCTTGATGCAATGAAAGCATTAGTGAGTACATTTTCTGATCCCGCTGTCGGCTATGTAACCGGTAAAATGGTTTATGTAAATGAAGATGGCTCTATGGTGGGTGATGGCTGTAGCGCTTATATGAAGTATGAAAATCATATGCGTGACCTTGAAAGCTCAATTGGATCGGTGGTCGGTGTAGATGGTGGCATAGACGCAATGAGAACCGAATTGTATACCAAGCTTAATGCAGATCAGCTACCAGACTTTGTCCAGCCACTGAAAGTAGTAGAGCAAAATAGACGGGTTGTCTATCAACCGAAGGCAATCTTAAAAGAGGAGGCGCTGTCAGATAACGGCTCTGAATTTAGAATGCGTGTTCGGGTTTCTTTGCGCGCGTTGTGGGCGTTAAGCGATATGAGGGTTTTACTCAATCCATTTAAGTACGGATTGTTTTCTTTGCAGCTATTTAGCCATAAAGTGATGCGCTATTTAGCGTTTGTCCCACTTATTATCGCTTTTATTTGCAATGTGGCACTGCTAGGCAGTGGCGCATTTTATAACCTATCATTGTTCGCACAAATTATATTTTACGCTTTAGCCTTCGTTGGACACAATAACCCTGAAAGCAGCAATAAATGGGTTGGTCTAGCTCATTATTTTTGTTTGATTAACGTTGCAGCCGCCATGGCAAGCCTTCGTTTTGTCAAAGGTGAGAAAATTGTCATTTGGAAACCTAGGCAAGGTTAAACACATTAATAAGGAGTCGCATAGTGACTAATGTCATTAACAAGGCAATCTATACATTATGGGACGCTAAAGAAGGCGGCGTTCGCATGAGTGAAATGCATAATCTACAAAATTTGCAATTTCAAAGTCATGACATGCTAGCCAAATACCAATTAGATCGTTTGAAGCTGCTAATCGACCATGCGAGAAAAAATAGCCCATGGTATCGAGAAAAATTTTCAGCATTAGGCTTAACGCTTGATGATTTTAACAGTGTTAAAGATCTTGAAAAATTACCCGTTACCACGAAACTTGATATTCGCAACAATGGTGATGCCTTTATCGCTGATGGCGTTGATAAGTCTACGCTCGTTACCGCAAAAACCGGTGGTTCTACCGGCGTTTCATTAAATTTATACTTTGATCAAGATTGTCAAAAGCTACGCAACGGCGCACAAGGATTTGCTGATAATTTAGCAGGTTGGCAGCCCGGTGATAAAATTGCTGCGTTATGGGGCAACCCGCCAGTAGCGGTTACCGTTAAGCAAAAACTACGCTCAATACTATTAGAGAGAACAAAGTACTTAGATACCATGGACCTCAACCCTGAAACTATGGGGGAATTTGCCCGCGAATGGCAAGCTTTTAAACCGGATGTGTTATTTGGCCATGCTCACTCGATCTATATTTTTGCAAAATATTTATTAGCAGAAAATATTAAGTTATCTTCGCCTAAAGGTATAGTTGCAACCTCAATGATGCTGCTAGAACATGAGCGAAAAGTGATTAAACAAGCCTTTAATGCGGAAGTTACTAATCGATATGGCTGTGAAGAGGTTGGCCTGATCGCATGTGAATGTGAACAACATAATGGCATGCACATCAATACGCCGCATATTGTTTTAGAGTGCGTTGATGACAATGATAACCATGTGCCATTTGGCACGTCTGGTAAGTTAGTCATCACCGACCTTAATAACTTCGCCATGCCGTTAATACGTTACCGTATTGAAGATGTCGGCATTTTAACCGATAGACAATGTCAATGTGGTAGAGCGCTACCTTTGCTTGAAAAGTTAGAAGGACGAGTGGCCGATTTCTTGAAAAAATTAGATGGCGGCTTAGTCGGCGGTGTCTCATTAGTTGAACGTACATTGACAAAAATTCCTGGACTTGAGCAAATGCAGCTTATCCAAGAGCAGCTTGATAAGATAATTATCAATAGGGTGAAAGGGCAAGATTTTAACCAAGAAACAGATAAAGAATTACTAAAAGAAATGCATATTGTTTTTGGTGATGCTGTTGATATTAATATTAATGATATTGAAGAGATGACACAAGAAGCATCGGGTAAATATCGTTTTTCTATTTGTAAGGTATAGGCATGGATAACGCTTTGGTAAGTATTGTAATTGCATCTTATAATATGGGGCAATATTTAGGCACCGCTATTGACTCATTGCTCGCGCAAACATGGGGTAATATTGAGGTCATCATTGTTGATGATGGTTCAACGGATAACACGCCACAAATGATGCAGGCGTATAGCTCAAATGACAAAGTTAACTATATTCGTACTGAAAATAGAGGCCAGCCAAAAGCGAAAAACCTTGGTGTGAAAGCAGCCAAAGGCGATTTTATCGGCTTTTGTGATGCCGATGACTTTTGGACGATTGATAAGCTTGAAAAGCAAATGCCTTTATTTTCAGACGAAAGCGTCGGTATCGTATACAGTGAGGTTTCATACGTTGATGAAAATGGTAATCCCTATGACAAACCTGCGCCATATGAACGCCATATAGGTAACGTGACAGAGCAATTGTTGTTAAAAAACTTTGTGCCGTTTGGTACCTCGGTGATTAGACGCCAATGTGTTGAACAAGATGGCGCATTTGATGAGCAGTTTAAGATGGGCATTGATTGGGATTTATGGTTAAGGTATTCATTAAATTGGAAGTTTAGTTATTGTCCAGATAAAACTTACATTTATCGAGAATGGTCAGGGCAAATGTCAAAAAATTATAAGGGGCGCTACGATTTTGCCTTTAGAATTTTAGAACACTTTCTTGGCAAGCATGGAGATAAGTTATCACCTAAAGCGGTAAAACTCGCTTGGTCAGATATGTATATTAGTCGAGGGATCACTTACGCAAAGGCTGAAGGTACTTTTATTGCGCCTTTGAAAGATTTGCTTAAAGGTTTGTCGATGAATATTTTTGATTATAACGGTTGGGTTGCACTAGCCCGTTTGCTTGTTAGAAGATCGTAATCAAAATGCCAAAGTTGTTCGAACGAAGTAAGGGTTGTCTTAAGTTCTTTCTATTTAGAATACTCTCCTCTATTGGGCTTTGGCGTCATTGGATAAAACCGTGTAATGGTCCTCAAGTTTTGATGTACCATCGTGTTACACGGGATGAAAAAGTGCCGGGTATAACGCCAGAAACCTTCGAAAAACACTTACAGCTGTTAAATAAATATTATCAAGTTGTCGATATCGACACTGTGCTCAATACGGGTAAACTAGAAACTAATGCTAAGGCTAAGGCTAAAATTGTCCTGACATTTGATGATGGCTATTACGATTTTTATACCCAAGCATGGCCGTTACTGAAAAAATATAACTTTCCCGCCTCTATTTACATTACTACAGACTTTATCGACGGTGATATGTGGATGTGGCCAGATAAAGTGCGAGAAATTCTTAGCAAATCAACTCTTGATAATATTACATTGGCAAATATTGGTGAGTTGGCTTTAAGCGCTGAGCGTTATGAGCATAACTGGCATAGAATCTCCGATTATTGTTTACCTATGCTGGAGAGTGAAAGAGATACTTATCTCGATGAATTAGCGCTGCTGTTTGGTGTTGAATTGCCCAAAAAACCACCCCAGCGATTTTCAGGTTTAACTTGGACGCAGTTGCTGGAAATGCAGGAAGCTGGCCTTAATATCGGTAGTCACACTTTAAGCCACCCTATTTTAACGCGCATTAGCCAAGAGCATCTCGAACAAGAATTAGCGCAATCTAAACAGGTTATTGAGGAAAAACTAGCGACAACAGTGAAAGGTATTTGTTACCCGAATGGCATGCAAGCTGATGTTTCTGAAAATGTTATTAATACGGCTAAAACGTGTCAATATCACTATGGCTTGATCGCATATTCTCAGGAAAAATCTGACAGTGTTTTTGAAATTAGTAGAATCGCAGCATCAGGTGATATAGCCGCTTTAGCGTTTAGTTTACTCGATAGAAAAATAAAAAATAATACTAGGGAATATAGTGAGCAATAATCAATTATTAACAAAACAGTGGCTTGTGTATGGAGCTTTCGTGCTATGTGCGATTATCTCTGTTGCCTTAAAAGTTAACATTTTAGATGTCGGTGCGCCCTTTGTAACGATTGATGATAACACCACCTACGAAGGTGGATTTTTAGTCTGGTTTGGTCAAGCGCCACCACAAAGAATGTATATTGAAAGTTGGCTTAATGGTTTCAGTTCAATTATTACCTATGTTATTTATCAATTACAAAATGGTGGAAGTATAGGGGTTAATATTGTTGCTGATGCCTATAACCATTATCAAATTTCATCCGATTTATATGTTAAATCGTATCGATTAGTATCCTTATTCATTGATTTACTTTCGGCTTATTTTATCTTTTTGACCGCCAGAATTATCTTACCAAGTCAGCATCAACTTAAAGCGCTAGCCGTTACCGCATTGTACTTACTGAGCTACAACACTATTTGGTGTTATGTAGTTGCTCGCCCTGATAACCCTATGGTTTTGTTATCTTCTATCGGGTTATATTTATATTATCGTTCAAATTTTGGCGCCAACCTAAGTACTTTTTTACTGGCTGGATTATTTCTTGGCGCTGCTACGGGAATGAAGCTCCATGGCGCATTTTTTGTGGTTTTCATTGTATTAGATTTGCTGCGCGTACATGGTTTTAAAAAAGCGCTGCCGCTTGCTATGTCTTTTGGTGTGATCTCTGTGGTCGCATTTTTTGTTGCTGCCGGTTCGGCATTATTCGATCCTCTTACTTATATAAAGCTCAGGGCATTAAACGCGAAAGATGATGTCTCGCCTTGGATCCAGTGGGGTGACCAATTCTGGGAAATTATTCAAGGTACGGGCTTCCTAATTATCCCGCTGATTTTCGGGGCAATATTCGTCGCGATAAAAACCAAGGTCTGGCGTACACAAGATAAAATTGTCAGTGTCATTTTATTGAGTATTCTTTGGCTATTGCTGTTTGGTTCTATTCGACAGCTTAGAGCCTATTGGATGTTACCCGCCTTACCCTTGTTTTATATTTTAGGGGTTTATGGGTTATTTCACTTAAAAAAGCAATGGCAAAGTCTCGTCGTGCTGTTGGCGCTATTTTTACTCATGGGTTATCAAAGCTATAAACAATCATCACAATTCGAATCTACACCGTTTAATGAGTTTCGAGCATGGACTCAAGCGAATGTAGCGCAAGATGAAGCTTTATTTATATTCGGCTACGACGCATTGTTTTTACCGGTCTCAAAAACAACGGTCAATAATGTTTCCACTGGCTATAGCGCTATGATGTTACGGGCTAAAGATTCTGGCGAAAGCTTTACCGAGCGGCATGTCCGATTTTGGGAAGAACGCAGTCGGTTAATGCTTTTTGATATGTATATACCGCCAGAAAACGCATACACCTATTATAGCTATCACAAGACGCCGCTAGCTGAATTTTCTGAGTTAATTGCCTTTAGATACACCCAGTATATTGCCGTGTTAGACGGGTTTATTGCCGATGATATCGATATAACCGCGTTATTAAGCGCTAAATATAATTTTATCACCTCAGTTACCGGACCTGGCGGTGGCGGTTCAGGTTTAACCTATGCGATTTATGAAAAGAAGGTAAATTCCTTTGGAAAATAAAACAAGAGTATTGCATTTGATTGCTAGTGATGGACTTTATGGCGCAGAAAGTGTTGTGCTTAATTTATCAACACAGTTGCAAGGAAGTTACCGACAAACCACGGTTGTTGGTTGTATAGTATCGAGTGAAAATGAAGATAATGCTCTGTATAACCGAGCCGAAGAACTGGGCCTTGAAGCTGTAAAAGTTGTTATTGCTAATAAACGACTATTAACGGATTTACCAAAAGCTGCCAAGCAAATATCAGCGCTCAAAATTGATATTATCCATTCACATGGCTATAAACCATCAGTGTATGGCTTTGTTATTGCAAAACTAAAAGCCATTAAAATTATGGCCACTTGTCATTTATGGTTTGAATTAGCCAATAAGCCGTTAAAGACCAAAGTACTGGTGTCACTGGAGCTACTATTTTATAAATGGTTCTCTAAAGTGGTCGGAGTTTCAGAGCCGATAAAGCAAGTGTTGATAACCAAAGGTGTGCCTGAAAGTCTGGTAGACGTTGTGCCTAATGGGGTAGATCTAAATGTTATGGATAATCGCTTAGTTACTCGAGAAAAAATAAGAGCGAGCTTAGACATTGCAGATGACACGTTTGTATTAATAAATTCTGGTCGATTAACAAAGCAAAAAGCGCAAAGTGTCATTATTGATGCGGCAAAAATTTTGCGCGAAAAAAATATTAACTTTCTTGTGCTCATTGTCGGTGAAGGTGAGCTTCAAGCACCATTAGCAAATCAAATCTCAAAGCTAGGCCTTGAACATAATATCAAAATGCTCGGCTTTTGCTCGAACATTGATGAAATGTTAGTGGCTGCTGATTGTTTTGTTATGCCTTCTATTGATGAAGGCATGCCAATGAGTTTACTTGAGGCGGTAGCCGCTGAAGTTCCAGTGGTAAGTACCCATGTCGGTGATATTGAAAAACTTATTCAACATCAAGAAAGTGGTATTGTTATGCCGCTAAATGATGCAAATGCGCTTGCTGATGCGGTTATTGAGCTTAAAGAACATCCAGATTTAGCGACAAGGTTTTCGAAAAATGCCAAGCAAAAAATGCAAGCCATTTATTCGAGTGAAACCATGGCAAAAACTTACAGTGCAATATATAGCGCAATAGTAAGGTAGCTATGGTGACTCAACAAACTTCAATAGATGGTGATAAGCCACGTAAAATACTATTTTGTATCGACTGCCTTGTTAGAGGAGGCACTGAATTACAAGTTATAGGTATGATTGAACGTCTTGATCCGAAAAAATATCAACCCTACCTGTTAACGATTAGAGAAACAGATAAGGCGTTAGTGCCAGAGAATTGTCAGCATCTTGCATGGCAGGTACCGAAATTATTTTCGTTAAATGGTATCAAACAACTATACAAACTTGTTGCCTGGTTAAAACGTGAAAAAGTAACTATTGTGCAAAGCTATTTTCAAGACTCAACGTTATTGGCCGGTATTGCCGCCAAGCTAGCCGGCACAAAAGTACGTGTCGCTTGTTTTCGGGATATGGCTTTTTGGAATAATAGTAAAACTGAAAGGGCATTGAACAAAGTGTATCCGCTGATGACCGGCTATATTTCAAACGCCCATGCGGTAAGTCAGCACTTCGCAGAACAATTCGGCTTAAATAGAAAAAAAATGACCGTGTTACCTAATGGCATTGATATCAATAAATTTACCTTTATTGAGCACGGTGCAGAAATTACTGATATTTGTATTGTTGGCAATATGACCCGTCAGGTCAAACGCACAGATTTATTTATCAAGGCTGCGGCTATTGTTGCTAAAAGCTATCCGCAGATAACATGGCATATTATTGGCGATGGGCATTTAAAAGCAGAATTACAGCAGCTGGCGAAAGATTTGGCCGTTGAACAACAAATAAAGTTTGTTGGACGCATCCCAAATGTCAACGCATATATGGAGTCGATACAGCTGGGCGTACTTTGTTCTGACTCTGAAGGGCTAAGTAATGCGATCCTTGAATATATGCTTAAAGGTGTCGTATGTGTTGCAACCGAAGTCGGAGGCACCCCTGAACTGATTTCAGATAACGTGACCGGCTGTCTGGTAAAACCGGATGATAGCTTGATGATTGCCGAAAAAATTATTGCTCTTATTGAGCAGCCAGATATGCGTCAGCAGATGGCAAAAGCAGCACGAAGCGTGATAGAAACTCATTACAGTTGGGTGAATTGTTTAGCTAAGCATGATCAATATTATACTGATGCATTGTTAGCGTCGAAGGGTAATCGTTAGTTACTATGATTTATTTAATGAAGTTTTTAAGTGTTGGTGCCATAGCAACTATTATTCAATACCTGATTTTTATCGCTTTGGTAGAGCTTGGCAAGGTAGAGGCTGTCACTGCATCAGCATTGGGCTATGGTTTAAGTAGTATTTTTAATTATCTACTGAATTATCATTTTACCTTTTCAAGTACTGCTAAGCATCATGTGGCGGCGGTAAAATTTGCCATTGTTGTCATCATAGGTTTAACACTTAACAGTTTAATTATGTATGTATTAGTCAACGGGTTTGACTGTCACTACTTGTTAGCTCAAATTATCTCGACAGGGATAGTGTTAATTTTTAATTTTATAATTCATAAGTATTGGACTTATAGAACAAAAATAGGAAGTCATAATGCAGAATAAAAGTTTAGAAACACCGCTTCAGTTGTCAATTGTTATTCCTTGTTATAACGAAGAGGAAGTTTTGTCTGAAACCGTAACGCAAATGTCAAAACTCGTTGATGAGATGATTGAAGAAAACCTCGTTACAAAGAATAGTTCAATCTGGTTTATCGACGATGGCAGTAAAGATAAAACTTGGCAAATGATTGACGAGTACAGTCAAACCAATACTAAAATTAAAGGCATAAAACTATCAAGAAATAAAGGCCATCAAAACGCCTTGTTAGCGGGATTAGAAACTGCCGATGGTGATTTGCTTGTCAGTATTGATGCCGATTTACAGGATGATATAACGGTTATTCGAGAAATGGTAAAGCAATACTATAAAGGTAATGACGTGGTTTATGGTGTGCGGAAAGTGCGTACAACCGACACGGTATTCAAAAGAACCACTGCACAAGGCTTTTATACACTGATTCAAAAATTAGGCGTAGATGTTGTTTATAACCACGCAGATTTTCGTTTAATGAGCCGCAGAGCTATTGAGGCGTTAAAAGAACACAAAGAAGTTAACTTGTTTTTACGCGGTATGGTGCCATTAATCGGCTTTTCATCAACGAATGTTGAATACGCTAGAACAGAGCGTTTTGCTGGCGAGTCCAAGTACCCATTGAAGAAAATGTTAGCCTTGGCCGTAGACGGAATCACCTCATTCTCTGCCTATCCGTTGCGCTTAATTGCCGGTTTAGGTTTTAGTATTTTCTTATTTAGTATCTTCATTTCATTATGGGTCTTTTACACGCTAGTTTTTACCGATAATGCGGTACCTGGTTGGGCATCTTCAGTATTACCCATGTATTTACTCGGCGGTATACAGCTTTTGAGTATCGGCGTTGTTGGTGAATATGTCGGCAAGATTTATATGGAAAGTAAAAATCGACCGAGATACGTTATTGAAACCATAACGAACGACAAATAGTTCAGGAAGATATGAGATGCAATGCCCATCATGTAATGAAAAAATAGCTTGGTCTATGATTGGCCGATACACAAATTGGTACTTTAAGCGCTTAATTGATGACTGCCCTCATTGTCACTTAAAACTAATTTTAATAAAGCGACCGCTTCGAACACTGAATTTCGCTATGCTAATGCTGCTATCGAGTGGCGCTAGTTTTTTATTATTTGCTAGTTCAAGGTTAAGTGCAGCACTTGCACTTTTGTCATTGAGTTGCTTTTTATATGCAGCGCTTGCCAATAAACTGAAAGTTGCTCGTGTTTCAAGGTAGTTAGCGATATTATTTCTGAGTTTTGAAAAGATTTATGGTCAATGCCAAGTGCGTTAATTGAGAAAAAGTGAAATGAAAAATATTGTTGTGATTGGTAGTGGGTTAGCAGGTACATTGCTCTGCAATGAATTGTCTAAAACCGCTCATATTACTTTGCTCGAAAAAGGTAAAAAAGATTTTATATCTTATCCAAACTTAACGTTTAAGCGAAAAAAATTAGCGCCATTTAACACCTTTTGTTTTAGTGGTGGTGGCGGCTCAAATTTATGGCACAACGGCCTAATCCCCATTGGTATTGAGGATGTTGTATCGACGCAATTTTCGGCGCTATTAAAAGCGACTGAGCCATATACCGATCAAGCCGCAGCTATGCTTAACTTTACTGGTGAGTATTCAAAAGATTACAGCGATGTAGTTGCTGAAATGAATAAGCTCGCGATGTCTTTAGGAGACTTTACTGATGGCGTTGATTGTTTAATTTATCCGAAAAAATATACTAAATTAACCGTTAATGATCAGGTTGATGCGCATTATTCAGTATCGAAGATCAATTTTGTTAGCACGCAAGGAACGATTAGTAAAGTTACTTACATACAAGATAATGAAGAGAAATCTGTTGAGGCCGATTTAGTTATTATTGCGGCAGGTACTTATAGTACGCCTGAATTAGTCAAGAGAGCACTGAGTGCGAATAACATTAATGCTAATAATCTTGGTCGTGGGCTAATTGATCATCCCGCGGGCTTTGTCGGTAAAGTCAAATTTTCAAGTGATGTGGCTAAATCGATTAATAAATTTTCATCGTTAGATAAAGGCCACTTTGAAAGTTGTACAGGCATGCGCATTAAGAGCGATTGTGGCAAGTACACTTGCTTTGCATTTTTAAGACCTGCATTTACTATGGGCAATCATTTGTCGATATACCAATATAAATCTTTACTTGGTGGTAGTAGTGGACTTGAAAGAATTAAAAATGCTTTGTCACCGAAATTATTTCATCCTGATATTTTAGTTGAAGTTGTCTCACATGTACTTGGCGTTAGTATCCCAAGTAGTACCTTTAATATTCTGGTGTATTTTCAACAACACCAAGGTAGCAATTCAGTCGATTATGATAGCAATACCCATACGATTAATTGGGATGTCAGTAGTCAAGAACTTGAAATATATAATGACTTATTGACTAAGCTCGATGAAAAGCTAAGTCAATTTGCGTTAAAAACCAATATTATGCAGCCGATAGATGGCGAGTGGTTGCGTTCTGGTGCACATCATTCAGGTACAATTTCTCTCGGTGACGATGAACCAGAACAAATTGATGATAACTTAAAGCTAAATGGCTGTAACAATTTATATATTTGTGATGGTTCTGTTATCCAAGAGCATTCATATGCCAATACGGGACTAACGATTGGAAAATTAGCACTTCGGTTATCTGCACACTTAACAAACTTAAAAGTTTAAAGGAAAATTGAATGGATATTTCAGTCGTTATTCCAGCATATAATGAAGAAAATTATATCAAGAGTACTATTGATTCGATCAATAAATGGATGCCCGAAAAGTATCGTTTTGAAATTATAGTGGTTGATCATGGTTCTGAAGATAAAACCGCTGAATTATCAGAAAAAGCCGGCGCGAAGGTTGTTAGTGGTAAAGGCTTAAAAACGATAGCAGCGCTAAGAAACTATGGTGTTGAGCAGTCCCAAGGTGACATTTTATTTTTTATTGATGCGGATATAACCTTCACTCAGCAATGGTCGGATAATATTGATGAAGTTATTGTGAGCTTACAAAGCAATCCAAATCAAATATGTGGTTCACTACCTAAAATACCTTTAGATTCATCAATGCTAATGAAATTTTGGTTCGATCCTAAATCAACCGAAGAAAAACCTAAATATATTGGCTCGTGTCACCTTTTAACAACAAGAGGTTTATTTGATAGTGTTGGTGGATTCCCAGCAGAAATGGAAACCGCAGAAGAGTTTACCTTTTGCCTGAACGCAACAAAGTCAGGCGCAAGCTTAAGGGCGTATTCGGAATTAATTGTTGTTCATCATGGCGCACCAAACACATTATCGGCGTTTGCAAAACGAGAAGTTTGGCATGGTCGAGGTGACTGGACCAACATTTCGTCAATACTTTCGTCGAAAGTTGCCATGCTAACGATAGTTTTTTTGCTAACCCACCTAGTATTGTTAACCAGTCTAGTGATAGATTCTGCTGCTTTGAACTTTACGGGAATGTCCGTAGTATTCATTATTTTTATTTGTTTGTTTTCCTCTTTTATGAAGTTTTCAAGTCAGGGGATATACCATGTTTTGGTAAATAGCTGCACTTTTTATATTTATTTCTTTGCTCGAAGCCTATCTTTATTTTCAGCGCTTTTTTCGAAAAAATATAAAAAGCGATCTCGGAGTCATTAGTGAGAAATCGAAAAAACGCAGTCAAAGAAGAAGTTAAAGAAAAAGCAACGATTTTAAGCTACTTAACCGGCGCTTATTTATTCTTTTTCTATATGGAAGCCTCGTTACGCTGGTCTGCTTTCGAGGCGATTCGTTTTCACTTTGTCTTTGGCTTGATACTGACAGTGTTATGTGTAGCGAAGCATTTCTCTAGCAAGCAATCTAACATAAGCAAACTACCCGCTAAAAGAGGAAAGCCGGCCAGTGATTTAAGTAAACCACTTATCAATGCGACATTTCTTTTTATTGCAATACTTGGTATTTATTCAGTAGCGTCAATGGCTAGAGATATATCAACAGATATCTATATCAATAGGGTGATTAAGTTTGCTTTAATTAGCTTTTTTATTGTTGCATCGGTCGAAAAAGTTAAAGATTTACAAGTTATTATGGTTTGTCTTTTATTGGCCTGGCTTAAAATTGGTTCTGAAGGTTTTATTGGCTGGGTAACCGGAAGTTTAATGTGGGAAAACCAAGGTGTACAAAGGCTGCATGGTGCGAGCGCTTTTGTTGGTCATCCAAATTCATTTAGCGCCTTTGGTGTAGGATGTTTAGCCTTTTCTTTGTATTTATTTAAAGGTTTTCAGGATAAACGTTTAAAACTGATGATGGCGGCAATTGTCGTGTTTTCTTTGGTTATTATTATTTTTACCGGCTCTAGGTCGGGTTATGTCGCTGTTATTTTGGCTGCCATTTATTTATTTTTTAAAATGAAAGAAGGTAAATTAAAAGTCTTCTTTGTCTCTATGGTGGTAATAATTGCTTTGATACCCATGATCCCTGAGCAATACTACGAGCGCTTCCAATCCATTTATACCGGTAAGGCAGCGGAGGGTAATTCCAGTGGCACAAGAACGGTTATTATGACCGATGCGTTAAAAATTTATGCCGAATACCCATTAGGCATAGGTATTCAAGCATTCTCCAGCGTCAGAATGGATATGTTTGGTCGGCTACAAAATATTCACATGTTGTACTTAGAGATTTTAACTAACTTAGGCCCTTTGGGCTTGATTATGTTTTTTATCTTTATCAAACGAATATTTTATTTAAATAACCTTAATATCACCAAGACTGAAACACTGCTGAAAAAGAATAGTCAAAACACGGATTTGCTGTTTTTACAAAGCTTATCAAAAGCCATTGTTGCCTTTCTTGTTTTAAGATTAATTTTTGGCTTATTCGCCATGGATCTTTATGAACCACATTGGTGGTTAGTATTAGGGCTAACATTAGCGGTTTATAAGCTGATCCCAACCTGTAAAACCAAGGAATTGACGTGAGGCTAGTTGCGCTTGATCTAATACGTTTTTTTGCTGCTATGGCAGTAGTTCTGTACCATTATACCGCAAGAGAAGGCTTTCAAGACTTCTCTGCTTTAGCTAACGTTACAAAGTTTGGCTACTTAGGTGTACCATTGTTTTTTATCATCAGCGGCTATGTCATAGCGCTATCAGCGAAAAATAGAACGGCAATAGAGTTTGCTGTTTCTCGTTTTGTTAGGCTATATCCAGCGTTTTGGTGTGGCATTTTGTTTACCGTAGTCGTCACGGGGTATTTTGCTGGCGTTAGGTTTGATGCTATTACCATACTTGCTAATGCAACTATGTTAAATGATTATCTAAATATCGCTAATATTGATGGTGTGTATTGGACTCTGCAGGCGGAACTAAAGTTTTATGCTTGTATGTTTCTATTGCTGGCTTTTGGGGTTTTTGAGCGTTATAAAGTGTGGCTAACCGGCTGGTTAGTGATTACCACGACTTTTTTATTGCTAGAACAACCCTTTTTTATGGGCTGGTTTATTTCTCCGTATTATTCGTCATTCTTTATCGCTGGCATTGCATTTTATTTGATACAAAATGAAGGTAAAACACGATTTAATTTAACCGCCTTATTTTCATCACTAATATTATCTGCTTATATGGCATATCAGCAAGTTGGTTCATTTTTTAATAGTCCGAGTGAGGTAGACCGCTGGATTGCTATCATGATCATTTGCAGTTTTTATGTTATTTTCTGGACTATCGTCACCGATCGCTTAGTACTCAAAAAACGTAATATTTATATAACCATAGGAGCGCTTACTTACCCGTTGTATTTAATACATGGCTTTGCCGGTAGTGCTATTATTGACTATTATCGATTTTCATATTCAGATACGGTCATAGTCACCATGACGATAGTATTTATGCTGTTTTCTTCATGGGTAATTCATGTCGCAATAGAGAAAAGAATTGCTTCACCGATGAAGAGATTTCTCCTGTTTAAATTCGCGTCAAAGAAATCATAAGGTATCAATAAGCAATTTATATGATGAGAAAATTAGCCATATATCTCTATACGCCAGGGACAATCGCGCATAGGATTTTTAAAAGAATAAAGTATTTAATTGATGAAATTAAATATAATCGAATATTTGATAAATTTTTTCTTAAAAAGGCCTATAAAAAAGTATTTAGTCACGAGCTAAATTTACATGACCCACAAAGCTTTAATGAAAAGCTTCTTTGGTTAACATTGTATGATAGAAAGAATATTAAAACTTTATGCGCGGATAAATATGCCGTTCGTGATTATGTAGCAAGCCAAGTAGGAGCCGAATATTTAATCCCATTGGTCTTAAACACCGAAAACCCTCTGGATGTTGTTGCTGAAAACCTGCCTGAATTTCCCGTGATTGCTAAGACAAATCATGCAAGTGGGCAAGTTTTTATTATTAAGGACCTACGCACTACTGACTTTTCTGCTATCCAGGAAAGTTTCCGTTTTCAGCTGCGTAAAAACTTTTACCATGGCCATAGAGAATGGCAATACAAGCATATTGTGCCCAGTATCGTAGTGGAAAAATTATTACTTGATGAACAGGGTGATATCCCTAAAGACTATAAAGTTCATTGTTTCCATGGCAAGCCGCACTATATACAAGTCGATTCTGAACGTTTTTCAGAGCATAAACGTTGTATATATGACACTAACTGGACATTGTTAGAGATTGCCTATAACAAGCCAAAAGGAGAAGCTAGTCTGCGTCCGGCAAAGTTAGATGAAATACTGATGTTAGCAGCAAAATTATCAAAGGATTTTATCTATGTACGAGCTGACTTCTATCAAGTTAATGATCGGGTGTATTTTGGTGAGTTAACCTTTACTCCGGAAGCCGGTAGAGGGAAATTTAGCCCATCTAGCATCGATATTGATTGGGGAAAGCTAATTCACTTGCCATAAATTTCTTGCATTAGTGACTCAATATATAGGAATACTGTGAGCGGAATTAAGATATTAGAAATCACTTGTGAAGAGTTTTTCCAAATGGAAGCTGTTTGGCAAGACTGCATAGCAAAGTCGAGTGCAAATCCTTTATTTTCAAGTTGGATCTGGCTTAGTTCTTGGTGGCAAATATGGCAACCCCGGCTTAATTTATCCTTATTGCTATTAGGTGTATATGAGGATAATAAGCTTATTGGCCTTGTGCCATGCTATACCTATGCCCAAAATACTGCACTTGGATTATGTATCAAGCGCTGTGAGTTCATCGGTGATCATACCGCCAGTAATGATTCAATTCGTTCAGAATACCTGAATTTTATTTTACCAAAAACTCGCTATAAAGAACTTATTCCGGTAATTTTTGAGCATTTTATTGATTGTGATATCGATGACGTTATTTTAAAAGATCTTGATATGACTTCTGTAACAAGTCGCTATTTTTCAGATATGCACCCCAATAGTCTAATTAATAAGGATTGTGGAATAAAGATAACCACCATACAACCTTTTGAAAGCTACCTACAACAATTAGGAAAAAATACCCGTTTAAAATTATTTAATCGGCGTAAGCTGCTACCTAAGCACAATTTGAGTATTATCCAAACGCCAAGCGAGATTAAACACTTTTTTGACTGCCTTAATACTATGCACCTAGCGCGCTGGGGCAGAGTTTGCTTTTCAGAGCACAGTCTACATTTTCATCACAAGATTGCGCATTATTTTATCAAGCATCAGCAATTACAATGTTTGCAGTTACTTAATGAAGATAGCATACAGGCCGTTTGCTACGATATTGTCGTTGAAGGGGTAAGATATAACATCCAATTAGGCTTTCATGAGTATAATAGCGCTAAAATTTCTATGGGAACTTTGATGCTGGGTTTTGCGATTGAACAGGCGCATGTAACTGATGAAGTATTGTCCTATGATTTACTAGCCGGGAAGGGTAAAAATAGTTTCTATAAGAAAAAATTAAACGGTGACGCCATATATTTTGCTAGCTATCAAATACCACTTACCCTGAAAGCCAAGGCGTTATTTTTGTTAAAACGAGCAAAACAGAAGCTTAAAAATACACTCGTTCGAAACAGCCAATAAACATATTATCGCTCGATTACATGGTCATTATTTAAAAGTAGTAGACAGTAACGTTTGATGTGTAAAGGTGGTAAAGTAATGCACTGTATATTAATGGAATAAATGTAGAAACTCTCGTAATGACCATGCTTAATAATCAAAGAAAAACCTCTACAGCTTTGTTAAGAGGCTCAGCTTTTCGTGTAATTCAAACCTGTATCGGTATCGGTATTGGCTTTTGGATGCTGCCTTTTCTAATTGCTAATTTGGGCAGTCAAGACTATGCGCTATGGGTACTGGTTGGCAGTATCGTTTCTTCTTATTATCTAATGGATTTAGGGCTAAATCATGCGGTAACTCGTTATGTTTCTCGTTATATCCATACACAAGAGTATGACAGAGCTAACCAAATTATTAATACTGCGATTGTTATCTATAGTATTTTGGGTCTCATCCTTTTCTCTTTAACCTTGCTTGGTGCTATATATTGGGCACCTGATTTAATTGATAATCCAGACGATTTAAGAACGGCTCAAGCGATAATATTGATCGCAGGGTTATCAATTAGTTTAGAATTTCCATCTAAGGCATTTCCTGGCATTATTCACGCTTTTATGGGCTTTGATACCTTAGCATTAGTGCGAATAGTGGCCTCGATATTAAATGCGATAGCGATTTACATCTTTATTTCAGATGGCTACGGCATCGTTTCCTTAGCCGTTATTTCGCTAGTCTCCAATATTTTTACCACCTGCTTTTATGTCTATTTTTGTTTTCGTCTTTTACCATCACTTAAATTAACCTTTAGTGACGTTTCAAAGAGCGATTTAAAAGAGATATTCCATTTTAGTAAATGGACATTTATTACAGATATGACCAATTTGATCAAACAAAAAATGGACCTTTGGATGATCGCTGCCTTTGTTTCCAGTGGCGCAGTTACAACTTATTATGTCGCAATACGATTGACCGAATATGCCACGCAATTTGCCAATCAAGCATTAGGTTTTACCGTACCTATTTTTACTAAATATTACGCACAGAATAAATTAGATAAACTTGAAGATTCATTGATTTTTTTCTTAAAGTTAAACTACATTGTTTTAGCATTGTTTATTAGTGGTTTTATATTACTTGGTGATTCTTTATTAGCTTTATGGATTAAGGAACAAATCAATCATTCATTAGCGTATGAATGTTTAATTGTATTAGCGGTGGGGAGATTACTTATATTTATGACCACGCCGTTTATTAGCGTACTAATGACAATTAAAAAACATAAGTATGCCTCGTATTTATCTATTGTTGATACGGTGACGGCAATTTTATTAGCATTCTATTTAATCCCTAAATATGGCGTAATAGGGGCTGCTATCTCATTTTCTTTGGTGGTAGGTGCATTACGTATTATTTACTTGCCTTTTATTGTCATGAAACTGTTGGGCTTTAATTACTTAAGGTTAATAGCGCGAGCTTTTATTTACTCACTATATGTAGTTTTAATTTCGCTTGGTTTTTATGAATATGCTTTCGAGGTCAAAAGTTGGACTGACTTGTTAGGTTTATCAATGATTATTTTTGTGTTAATAATAGCCGGTAGTCTTTTGATTTTTTCATCTAATGAAAGAGCTGAAATCTGCAACTGGATACGCGAAAAAATCAAAAAATAACTAGTCGGATGTAGTAGCGAGAATAAAGTGATATGACTCCAGAAATAAGTGTTGTAATTCCGGCATATAATGCTGGCAAGTACATTGCCGAATGTATTGCTAGTGTTCTTGAACAACAATGTCTAAATATCGAAGTTATTGTAGTCGATGATTGCTCAACGGATAATACCCGAGACGTTGTCGAGAAATTTGATGCTAGTATTGTAAAGTATTTATGCTTAGACAAGAATTTTGGAGGTCCATCAAAACCAAGAAATGTTGGTCTTAAACAGGCTAAAGGTAAGTATTTAGTAATGCTTGATGCTGATGATATCTTAGTTAATAATTCAATCTCTAAACGTGTAGAAATACTTAAAAACAACAATGCGATTGCTTTCGTATTCTGTGATGGAACTAGATTTTCTGAGCTAGGCGGTGATTACAGGAACAGTTTTCTTTCACAGCATAGTCACTTTCAAACATTAATTAAAGATAATTTTCAGGAGAATATGGTTGTCCTTGACCCCCAACGTACTTATCGAACCTTAGCTAAAGGTGACTTTATCTTGCCTAGCGGCATGGTAGTAAGAAAATCCACCTATGACCATGTTGGTATTTATGATGAATCCGTGACCAATGGTCAGGATCTGGATATGTCGCTAAGAATCATCAGCCAATTTCCAATTGTGTACTTAAGTATGATCGGGTTTAAGCAAAGAGTACATGAAGACTCAATATCAACTAAGGGTCATAAGTTAATTGAAAATAAAATACTTCTGCTCAAGAAAAATTTGAATCGAAGTAACGACAAGTTAGCCAATAATGAGTTTAAGCGTAAAGTTTCTGAAAATTTCGCATCTTTAGGTTATTACCATCGCTCTTTATTTAATTTGTCTCAAGCAAAACAGTATTATTATCAGAGTTTGAAATTTAAACTTTCTGCCGTGGCATTGAGAGGTGTTTTACTTTCCATGTTAAATGAAAAACTTTATAAAAAATTATATACATTATTTAAAAGCATAAATGTTGCTAAATCATAGTTTTATATAATACTTGAGTAACCATTATCCTAAATGTCTAATATGCTAAATATAAAATGGAAGTCATTATCTAAAGAACGCTCGGACATATATAAAGCGTTAGCAATCATTTTAATCGTCTGGCATAACTTTATGCATTTACTGCCAGGGCCTTACGAAAATGAATTTAGCTATCATGAGGGGCGATTTCAACTCTTACTCGATTTAATGCTATCTGCACCTGAAAATAGCCTACAATATCTACTGTCATTTTTTGGTCATTATGGCGTGCAAATTTTCATTTTTTTGAGCGCATATGGCTTGTCTAAAAAGTATCAGCATAATACTCCCATCTATCGTGTCTTTATTTGGGAGAGATTAAGTAAAATCTATCCTGCCTTTATTATTGCCATGATAATTTGGCCATTGAGTGCTTTTTATTCTTATGGTTTATTGGGGCCAATCAAGGTTCTATATTGGAATCTTGACAGTATATTGCTGAAGTTAACCCTTTTATCAAATTTTGTACCTGGTCAGTCACTGTCGCCTGTCGGGCCTTGGTGGTTTATCCCATTTATTGCTCAATTTTACTTTATTTTTCCATTGCTATTGAAAGTGAATGTCCGCTATGGCGCAAAATCCTTACTGCTAATTGCTATGATTTCAGTGCTATTAAATTATTTTTTTGACTTATGGGGCATCTTTAATCTTAATTTTACCGTTATAGGCCATCTACCGGTACTGTGTTTGGGTATGTATCTTGCCGGTAACGAGGACACGCCGAAAATCTCGCTACTCGCAGTCATTACGATTTTAGCTATTTTTGTGTTGGGGAATCTATATCCGCTACTTTGGTGGTTAAATAATTTGTCATTTTTAATGCTTATGATGGTTTTTCTGCAGGTTGCGGCTGAACATATTAAGCTTGGAAGCAACAGTCGGCGCTACTTGAATTTCATTGCGGGTATTTCAATGTACTTATTTTTAGTTAATGGCTTTTTAAGGCAGCCCTTTATTGATTTGGCACTAAGGTATAACTCTTGGCTTGTTACCTTAGTTTGCTGTTTAATATTCTTTATACTTTGCATTCTAGTTGCGTTGGTGGTCGGTAAGGCAGAACGCTACTTTCTTTCTCAGCCTAAACTATTCAATTCGACGCTATTCATTAAATTCAAAGATTTATTTATACCTCAAAAGCAGAGCCGATGATTAAATGCCTTATACAATAATATTAAAACTATTAGCTTTAGCCTTTATATGTTGCTTGCCTATTTTTTGGCAGTTGCTCGATGAATTACCAAGTAAAAAAGCTGTCCTTTTGGCTATTTTATTATTTGGCTATTGCGCGATATATATTGTTTTATTTATCTGCTTAATGCTGATAAATAAAAAGTCCTTTTATCTAGTCGCGTGTATTCTTGTTTTCTACTCTGCTTCGCAAGTTGCTTATATGTTGATCACAGGGGGAGGGATTAGCTATAACGCCATAGCGTCAATATATGGCACTAATCGTGGTGAGTTTTTTGAATTTTTAGGTACTACGTTATTTTTGAAATCAATATTTTTAACCATTTTTATCTGCATATTAACGTTATTCTTCTATGCCACTATCGGAAAATTTAAAAGTATTCATGTTAAAAAAATCAACTTTAAAACTATAGTCGTCACCTTCTCATTAAGCGGGTTAATCGCTCTTACTCTTTTTAATTACCAAGAGGGACTGAAAAACTATTTTCCGCTCAATGTCATTAATAATAACATTCAGTATTTTAACGAAACCTATAAAGTTGCGAACGATATTGCTAGTCTCGCATATGAGTATAAAGGTGAAAAGCCTAAGACCGCTAACAATATAATACTTGTGGTTGGTGAGTCGAATAGAAGGGATTCGCTCTCGGTTTATAACGATAGTGTGACAAAAGGTGGGCGATTAAAAGCGCTTGCAACACTACATTCAAATAACGTTTTAAGCTATACCAATGCGATATCGGCTGCTGCATATACTCGGGTTGCCGTGCCTTCATTGTTATCGACAGCTCCGGCAGAAAATTTTTCAACACTTGCACAATTTCCTAGCATCATACGGGTATTACACTCGGTGAATTACTCGTCATTTCTTTTTTCAAATCAGAGTAAGGGCGGCTTTCATAATGATTTAATTAAAGCTTTTATCAGTGAGATTAAAAATAAAGTATATTTTGAAAATAGTTATGATGGCGCTATGTTGCCAATTATAAATAAGTTAATTGATAACGATGCGGAAAGTCAGTTTATTGTGATGCATTTGATGGGAAGCCATTATGACTATAGTAAAAGGTACCCTGAAAGTTTTGCATTGTTTTCATCCGATAATAATGTGGACGCTTATAAAAATAGTGTCGCCTATACCGAGTTTGTCTTAAGTGAGCTAGCAAATACAGTGCTGGCGCAATCAGCACCTTATGCTATTTTTTATGTATCTGATCATGGTGAGTATTTAAATGATTTAGGTGATGGCTTATTCGGTCATGGTATGAGAAACGCTAGCCTATCCGAAGTTGAAATTCCTTTTATACTTATCATGAATGATGAGTTTATAGCGCAAAACCAACGCCAGCTTGTATCGATGAAAAGTCATTTGGATAAAAAAATATCACATGATAATGTCAGTCATTTGATACTGGGCCTTGCTGGTGCAAAAGACTTAAAATTTTATGATAAAACATTAGATTTATCTTCAGAGTACTTTAGAGAAAAGAAAAGAAAACTAATTGATAGAGATATGAATGTTATAGATTTCAGTGTTATAGAAAATATGACAAACCAACACCATTATCAATAAAATTATATTCGTTTACTGATTATAAAATAGTTCACCTAACTTTATTTATAAACTGATGCGACTGACTGAATGAATTTATGGCAACAAAATGGTTAACCAAAGAGCAATTGTGATTAATGTACTAATTAATACGGCTGCTGAGCCTAGATCTTTGGCAAGGCCAGATAGTGGATGAATTTCTAAGCCTATTCGATCAACGACCGCTTCAATTGCGGTATTTATTATTTCGGTAAAAATAATAAATACAATAGATAAAAGCAGAATCACTTGTTCGAGTCGGCTAATATTAAAATAGCATGTGGCTGGTATCGCTAACACTAAAAGTAAGACCTCTTGCTTAAAAGCAGCTTCATTTTTAAATAGCCATTTTAATGCCCGAAATGAATTTGACCAAGCTAAATAGATACGTTTTACGCCGGTTGGTTTACTGCTAACATCAAACATGAGCGTTAGTTTCCTTTGAGAATAGTTGAATGTTGTGCGTGGTTAGTGGAACTTAACTTATTGATACCACGGTTTTATTGTTTGCTTTTAAATCGGTAAAGGTAAGCTTCTTTTAAGAAATAGTATGCCTTCCGCAATACCTTCAGTTTATGGTTTTCTCTACCACTGTCATAACCAAAGTACTTTAATTCTTCACCTGCATACTCCCAAGCTATCGCTTGGTCAATACTGTTAAGGTTATCTTTCCACTTGTACGTTTGAGCCGTATTGGGCCGGTCCAAAATGTTATTATGAACACCCGATATACGAGTTTTTATTTGACTATTATCTTGAGCTTTTTCGCTATATGAACTCAACATTTTCGAGTTATATTCTATCGACAAAAACAGGCATAAGTTACGGAGATTTTCTTCAGGAGAGTAAACTAAATCTTCATACCTTAGCTCTATCGTTTGGTTGCTATTAAGCATTTTCAATAAGCGACGAGTCATCAGTATGGTTTTTTCCCAATACCTTATGGCGTTGGTAAATGTTGTAGGGCCCCATTTTTTTGTAATTAATGATAATGCGACATCTCGACCGTCTCGAATCAGATGAATAAATTTCGCGTTAGGGAATATTTCATTCAAGACTTCAATATACTGGGTGTAAATAGGGTCTTTGTCACCCCATATTAATTTTCCTTGGTCTCTTAATACTGTCGCGTATAAATTTTTGATGATATCGGCAAATGACTGACATTCACTTAACTTGAAATCAGCTATTTTTGTCTTAGGAAAATTGAGTTTTACATTATCATCATTGAGAATATCATAGATTAAATTCAGGCTATTTTTTTCTACTGTTAAATCACCGTAATTGTCTAATTTTTCGTAAAATTTAATAATGGTGCGCTGTTCGTATGTGATGAACATATCTGGGTGCGCATCTAGCATCATATTTAACAATGTTGTACCTGATCTATCAACGCCAACAACAAATATTGGATTATCTAAGTAAGATGAATAGGTGCTCAATTTAAATCCTTTATAGTGGTTAGGAGAAATATCATTTTCGCTCGTAAACCAGCCAGGGTAATTACTTAGATAAGTATATAGAACTAATATATATATATCTATTATCGGTAAGTTGCCTAGAGAAAAATGTAATTTTGTTTACCTTGTTAAGTGCCATTTTTCGTTGTAGCGGTGCTTGTTCTATTTCATTTAATGGAATAATGATATTATTCAGCCCTTTGGTAATATTTATACATTTATTATATCTATCGCTATAGCTTTGTTCACCAATGTCGTGCACAAAATCAGTGATCCTAATACATAGCTCTATTGGTTTATCGTCAGCCGGCTGAAGTGCTATGTGCAGACTTTTGTAACCTCGCCAATCATGATAGAAGTGCTCTAATGTTACATCTGAGTATTTTTCATGAGCACGGAATTCAGCTTTTAGTGATGATTTACTTGTTTGAGCTTGAGAATTTGCAAGTACTAATGAGTTACCTGACCAGTTTAATAAATCGTTTGGTTGGTCAAACTTACTTAAAATAGGAAAATTTTCATGTATTGCTAATTCTAATTTTATAGCGATAAAAATTTGCTTTTGCTCTCGAAAAATTAGTATTGAGATGATCGCTATCGCAACAATAAGGAGTATCGATTTTGTTGTTTTTTTTTTGTGATGGAGAATTAAGCTGGAAAACGTGCCCCCTAGTATGCCCCGGTAAACATCTTGCCAGTTTGCGCTGCGTTCAATATTATATTGTATTGCTTCAATAACGCAGCCTAACGTTAAGCAAATAAGTAAGGTTGATAAGTAAGTAAAATAGCGAGGTTTATGGCTGGTATGATTGAAAATAAACCAGCCGACAAGCGCAAAAAAGATGATGTGGCCATTATCCCAGAATAATTTATATATTCTATTGCTGTTTGTTGTGGGACCATCAATAAAGAAAAGTATGAATATTGCCAATATTGAAATTATTAGTAAGTATGACTGCTTTGGTATACTTCCATTAGTCGACATTTAACGTTAAAAGCCCCATTGCAGACGATTGCTGTGTTTTAAAGCCACTTTTGTTATTTGGCTTAGAGCTCAACGTAAGGCTGTAAGATGACGTACCTTGTTTTATATCATAGGCATATTGATGACTGCTATGCAGATTAGCAATCAAGAGCTCTTTTATATTTAATGGCATTTCAATGGTTACATTATCTAGATTATGGTTATTTTTTGAAAAAACAGCCAAATTTTGATCTACAATCACTCCGTAGGTGTTTTCACTTTCGATTAATGATGTTGTTGGTTTTTCTACCTCAGGATCTTTCAAAGATATAACATGGGCAAAATGGTCTAATAATGACGGCACGATAGCCTCTACATTCATATTCCAGCGACCAATTTCTTTTGATAGTCGATATTGGTCGTCTTTAAAGTCAGTGTGGGGTGCAAATGAGTATAATTTTCCATTTGCATCTGTGGTATCAAAATAATGAGGCACACTGACTTTAATGTTAGCTATGTTCATATCACTAGTCGTGATTGAATTTATTTTCTGCCAGTGTTTATAAGTATTAGCAAAAGGCCGTTCAATTTTATAGTCATAGCTCGTTGCAGCAATAAAATCTCCATATAGCATATTACTTGAGTTTCCGGTTATTAGTGCCGTGTGTCGCTGTTGGTTGTATTTATAAGTTACTTGATAACCTTGCCATTGGTTCTCTTGCCAGCTTACCGTTGCATCTAAAAGAAAGCCCGCTGTGACGTTAGTTGGACGTCCTGATTGATATACTTGTGTTCTACCATCAAACTCAACAACTTCGTGGCTTGAATTGCCATCCGCTGTAATGCCGTTGATCGTCAACGAGCCAACTAAGTCGTTTCCTGAAACAAATATTTCTAACCACCTCGCCATGTCAAGATCCGTGACTGGTATCTCAGATAAATTATTCTCATCAATAATGATACTATCGCCACCTCTTATCGTTGTTTTATTTTTTTTCGGCAGTAATGTGTCGATATAAGTATAATTTTCGGGATGCTGAATGACTGTGTTTTGTGCATCTCTATAGTTCTTCATGCCTAAATCTGCATTGTTTTCAGCTTGACTGACTACGGGTTGGTCATTGGTATGAATAGTCCAAACTTTACGAAATTTTGGATTTGTAGACTTTACTCGATCAAAAATAATAAAGCTGTCAGGTCTGAGAAAAAGAAATTCACGCTCAAAGTATTCAATTTTTTTAGTATATGCAGCTGAAGCATCACCAACAGTATAGGTATAACCGTTTTCTAGGTGTTCGAATTTGGTGATATTAGCAGTCTCATAAATATCAAGCGGAAACGCTGAACCATTTCGTTTTAAGCCGTTATTACACTGCATATAAGTATTGTAACAACCGTCTTTATTCGAAGGGCTGGTTTCAAATATTTGGCCACCAAGATTATCTGAATCGACTAGTCTTTCTCCTGAATGGAGTGGTCCCGTAGTGCCATCGGCATTTATATCAAAACTTTCATTCGAATCGAATATTTTAAGCGTATTTTTGGACGCAGAGCGTATGTGATACCAATGATGTTTATTATTATCCTCATTAAACCTAATCCTTGCGCCTGCGTGTGAAATAACTTCTGTCTTTCGGCTGATAAGAAATGAGTTGGCGTCTTCATATCGTCGACTAATACCTTCTCCTGCTATGAACACAGCAAAAGTTGCATCTTTACTCCAATCCGAGCGCATTGAAACTATTCCTGGACCATTGAAATACATTGCTGTAGGGTTTTCATTTGGGGGGGACTGTGAAAGTTGTTCATCGAAATATATCAACTCCCAAAACATACCGTCATATGGTGGTCTACAATGCTCACGCTGAATTCCATTTAAAACATAATATTGCATTTTCGGATCTTGATATAGGAATGCGATTAATGACGTTGTGTTTTTATTAGGTTGACGAATTTTACTGGTTTGGGTGTTCCATATTTGCGCTGATGTATGGGTTGAAGTTTGTGCTTTTCTGCAAAAGGCCTTATTAGGGTAGTACGTAAACGTGTGTGGTACTTCCATATTTTGATAGAAGATAGCCCTATGTTTATCATGTAAAGCTTCGGAAAATCGTGTGCTACCCGTCAATACAAAGTGCTGAAGTAGCAAATTTATACTGTAGGACTCTTCTGCTTCATCGTAACCAATATTATCATACATACCACCTTTACTTCCTGGTAGCGCGTTATTATGTTTGGTATCACCAGCAATACGGTTTTCAATCTGCCAAAAATAGCCATCCTCTGACAATTGTTGCTCAACTACGTTTAAATAATTTTTAGCATTAAACGGGTATAACGTTGTATCTTTATTTTTTTCCAGCTCTGTATCTGCAAAAATAGCTGCGTAGGCAAAAGCCGGAGCAACTCTAATAGCATCATGATAGCCCCATTTTGCTTGCTCTTGTCCTGTGGATTGTTTAACTGAGCCATGATACCACGGAGATTCAGAGCTAGCGACTCTATCCATTATGCTTTGTTTTACTTCTGTAGGTAACTCATCGAACATTATGTCTATAGCGTACAATTCTGTTAATTTAGGTACACCGGACTTTGGAATACGGTTTAAGAAATTATTTTTATACACAGGCTCGCCGGTTGCTTGGTAAATAAGCGCTAAATTTACTAAATCAACGGGTACACCATTGTCTTCTGACTGTTTAATTAAATTGAACCATCGAGAGTAGGGTTGTCGGGCATTTTGACCATACATCCTATTAATTACGGATTCAAGCTGTTCAACATCAAGTAGTACCCTCGGATGCGAAGTTCTATGCCATAACCCTAAGAGATTTGTTGTTGAATTAGTCGAAGTTTTAGGTGTTATTGTATTAGTAGCATTATCAAGTACAGGCGAGTTTTCATTACCACTATCATTGCAAGCGGTTGTCGAAACTAAAATGAGAAAAATAGAGGTAAAAGTGAAAAAATTCTTGAAAAAGTACATAGAGTAAACCCGGAAAGAACTAGAGTGCCCTAGGGCACCAAATTAAATTAAGTGTCATTTTATCATTGCTATTAAACAAATAGCTAATCTCAAGAAGTTTAGCAATATATTTGTTGTTAGTTTGAAAATCTGCATATCCATACCAGTAATATAAATTTGATCTACTATTATTATTTATTGCTCGTAATGAAACTTGGTTTACCTTAATGGCTTTATTTTCATAGTTTATAACTTTACTATATTTAGCCGTCGTTATTGCTACACCGGCATTTAATATGTCATCGTAAGGTAATACATTACTACCAGGGGTTTCAAAGTTATAGGTACGAATGATAAATTTACATTTTTCACCCTGATAGTTTATATTTCGTTGTTCTTCATTAAAACTACCTGCTTTATTGAGTATTGGGAATAACTGCCCGTCATCTATTAGAGGTTGTTTCGAGTGGTAGTTTATGGGTAGTTGCTTTAAAAATAATGCGTTTACTAGAATAATAGCCATTCCAATAGCAATTGATTTAGTAAGTACATTAATCGTAGGGAAAGGTATCTTAACTTTAGGACTTTCTTCTAAATTAGAGGTGTTAGCTAAGCTGTATCTGGAGCGCAGGTAATTTATTACTATTATCACACCACTTATTACAATAAAAAACAATATAAAACCATAAGTCTCATGATCTTTCATTAGATTACTGGTCATTTCTGTCCAATAGCCAATATAAACTAGGCCAATAACTCTAATCCAATTAGTGATAATACTTAAAGCTATGCCAGTAAAAATAACAAATAACTTAAAGCGAAGAGGTAGCCTTTCACCTTGTACAGCATAGACTGAAAGCGCAAAACCAATTTCAAAATATCGAATTCCTGAACAACCCTCTGCGACGACTATCATACCGTAGGGCGTTTCAATAAAATTCTCATGAATGAATATCGGGAGGTCACTAAAGCTTAAAAGTAATGTAACAGCTTGAGTAGTTAAATCTAAAAAGAAGGCGTTTGAAAACTCCCAAAAAGGTACCGCGAATAAAAAAAACATTAAAGGAAAATAAATACGCTTTAAATAATTAACTCCTAAAATATAAGCGATCGCTACTAACCAAATTAAATAAAAACTGAACTGCTGAAATATTAAAACACCCCAAAAAGCAGAGACTTCATGAAATATAGCTAATAAAAGTATAACAAAAATCAAGTAATGCTTTGATTCAACCTTGCTAACGGTGAAATTACTAGATGATCTGAACAGTTCAAAAATCACGACAGCAAAAATTAAATAACCATGACCTAAAGATTCGTCAAACTTCCCCCATTTATCTAGGTATGTCAGTGCAGTATCAGGTAAAAGTAAACTAGTGGCTACTAATATTAGCAAAACATAGAAAGGGTAAATATTACGTTGATTTAAGAGCAAATCCTTATATTTATTTAGCATTAATAATCACCTGAGGCAATTTTAGTCCAATCACCTAAACACGGATATTCTTTATTTAAATGGCATTTTGCTAAAGTATCAAATTGGGCCGTTTTACAAAGTTTTTCTAGCTTCTTTAAAGCACTATGCTGATTCACACGGTGCCTAAAATTTGATTTAAATGAGCTCATGATCTTAGGTTGTTCTGGATCATACTCCCAAGGGTGTGTGTAAAAATTTAAAAAATCAAGTTGTTGGCCAGATGCTTGAAACATGCTTTGGAAAATAAAGTAAGGTAGAAGCCGGAAGTATCCGCCACCGCCGGCAGGGAAAGTTTTCTTATAAATACGTAAAGTTGAAATTGGAATTTCTAACAAACCATTTGTTAAGTAGTATGGTGTTTTAGGTGCGTTAGGTACACCGTAAAAGTCATGCGAAATGGGGTATGTACTAGAACTGTATTGATATCCTGCATTTTTGATTTCATCATGCGCCCATTCGTTTTCAGCACTGATAGAGAAACATGGTGCTCGATAACCTAAAACAGGTGCTGAAATCAGTTGTTCTAATAGATCTTTTGCTTGCTTGATATCTGCACTGAATTCAGCTCTATTTTGCTTGGTAATATGTTGATGATTGAAGCCATGGCTTGCTATTTCATGGCCATTAGCCGCAATTTTCTGTACAAGCTTAGGATGTTTTTCTGCGATAAAACCAAGAACAAAAAATGTTGCAGAAATTTTTTGTTCTTTCAATAAGTCGAGTAACAAGTTAATTTGTAGTTCTATTCTACTGGGATAATTAATCCAATCCTTTATATCTATATCGTTAGCAAAAGCCTCTACTTGAAAATACTCTTCAACATCTATAGTTAAAGAGCAATTATGTTGCTGTTTTTTTATTTGCACTTGGCTAACAATCCTTTCGAAATATTCATTCTAATATCAACTTTGATTTTACTTATTTAACGCTTGCGTTATTTTATATAATGTATCTTGTACCTCTAAGTTATCTGGAGATACCTTAATTGCTTTATCAATATACTCTTTAGCTTTAATTAGTTTTCCATCTTCATATAATAACCAGGCAATATTGTTTAAAGCTATAACGTTTGCTTTGTCTTTTGCAAGAACCTGCTCATATTGCGAAATAGCACTTGGCTTATCATCTTTATGTAATGCGTTTGCATAATAAATGCGATTAAATGTCTCATCAGGTTGTTCTTCTAGATGTTTTTCCATGATCTGTTTAGCTTGTATCTTGTTATCGCTTTTCATATTACAGTCAAAGATATATGGCACTAATTTTCCATTTTTAGTTTTTTGGTAACTCTCATTAAGTAAAGGCAGTGCATTTGTGCATTGCTTTAATAAAAAGTAAGCTTTGCCTTTTAATCCAGTAACAGTAGAGTGATTTTGTTGTTCTATTGTTAAAGTATCTATGTACTTTATCGAGAGTTCAGGTTGATTATTTAATATATAAAAATTCGCAAGAATTAAGCCAATTTGGGTATTATTCGGGATTTCTAATTGTAATTGTTCAAAAGTCGCAACTGCCTCAGGTATATTATTCGATTTTTCAAAAGTTATAGCGAGCTGTTTAATTATTCTATGATCTTGAGAACTTTTTGTGATCAAATTTTTATATATTGAGATAGCATCTTTGTATTGCTTTTCAGTTATATACGCTTCAGCAAGCATAAGGTTAACTTTAGCTGAATCAATTTGGCTCGGGACTTGTTCAGAAGCTAGTAGCTCAATGACTTTCTCTGCTTCTCCTATCATCAAATAAACTTGAGCTAAAGTTAAGCGCATTTCAAAGTCGGCAGAATAACCTTTATATAGAGTCGACAATTTAATAAGCGCTTTTTCTTTACCGATTAGATGCTCTTGTACAATATAATAGTGTTTTGCAACTAAAGAGTTATTAGGATGATTTTCTATCGCTGTATTAATGTATTTTTCAGCAGCAGAAAATCGCTCTAAATCAGTATTTTTTTTCGTGAAATATAAGTTAGCCGTAGGGTTATATTTATCAAGTGATAATATTGAATTATAAATACTTTCAATTTTGCTAATTGTAGGTGATAACTTTCTTTGCTCAAGCTTTATTAATAATAATTTATTTGCAATATTTATTGGTTCTCTTACGATCCATGAATTAACATAATCTTCAGCTTTTTGAACATTATCAGTTGCCAATAGAGAAGAAATTAATAATATTTTTACTTTGGAGGTTTCTTGAGTAGACGCGTTATTCTCAAATAGATGGGTTAAGGCATTTTCTAGATCCTCGATACCACTTGAATCGCCTGTAAATAATTTGACTAAGCTTACCGTATTTAATATTTGTTGATTTTCAATGAGACTAGTATCAATTTGATTTAGTAATTTTGTTGAATTTGATTTATTGCCACCTTTTAGTAATTCTAAGCTTGCTAGGGCGAAAATTTCAGAATTCTCTGTAGAAGCTGTTGCATCGGAGTACGCTTCGGGTATTGAGTCTGTGTTGCCTAAGCGCAATTGAATTGCAATATATAATTTTGTGAGCAATGGTGTATTTGGAAACTCGGCTTTTAAACCCCGAAGAAGACTCATAGATTGTTCATTATTACCTAAATGATAATGCACAATACTCGCAATCAATTTAGCTTGTGGGCTTGTAAACCCTGAATTAAGTGTAATGTTTATATAGTTTAGAGCGCTTTGATAGTTTGCTTTCCATAATTCAAGGGTTGCAGCAAGTAAATTTAGATAAGGCTGGCTTGGATATTGTTTTAATAGCGCATTAACATATAGCTCAGCCTTCTCAGTGTCTTCTGCTCGAACATAACTATCCGCTAATTTAACTACTAATAAAGTATGATTTGGCTTTTCTTTTAAAATTTTCTCAAAAACAGTGGCTGCCTCACTATATTTTTTTTCAGAAAATAACGCATTAGCATGTAAATTACAGACAATCCATCGTTCAGGATAGCTACCACATGCTTCTGATAATTCTTTAATGGTTCTATTAATATCTGAAGGCTGGTTAAAGCTATTAGCTACAGCAGTATTTATCTTGATTAAGTCTGCTAAGCCTAATTCTATTGCTCGCTCTTTCCCTAATTTAGCCACATCAAAACTCTCTTGACCTTTACCTTGACTTAAATAAGCTAAAGATACTACCGGTGCGAGTTTGGTTTTATTTTCTAGGTTTAAGTGTGGTGATACTTGCTCCCAATATTGTGTAACACCGATATTGTCGTCAAGTGCATAAAGCGCATTAGTATAGAAGTGTGCAATCTTATCATTGTTAACACCTAGTTCAATTGCCTTTACGTATTCTTTTTCTGCATTTAAAAAGTTCCCTAGTTGGTACTGGCTATTAGCCATTAACAATCTAGCGTCAATATTTTCTGGTTCATCTCTGATTAAGTTTTTAAGCTGAATTATCGAAGCACTATAGTTTTTTACATTGTACTCTTGATGAGCCTTCGCTAATTGTTCTTCGGGAGAAATCTTGTTACAGCCAGAAAGAACTACAAGGCTGAGTAAGAGATAAATACATCCAGTAAAATTTTTCATTTTAATCCTTTCAAAAAGATAAAGCATATTGGCACTATAATACATGAATTTTACTAAACAACAATTAGCAAAAAGCCAATTGAAATATCAATTGGCTTATTAATGCAACGGTAAAGAAACCCGTTTATTTACATATTGTTATTTAGCTTTACGCTTTCTTGAAGTCGCTAGTCCTAAAAGGCCGAGACCTAAAATAGCAATCGAAGCAGGCTCTGGAACACGAGCTAATCGAGCAAAAGTATAAACGCTAGTATCAGCATTTTCTTGCGTCCAAAAGCGGTTAGCAGTTATTGCATTGTTACCAGCAGCATCAGTAGCGGCAAAAACTGTTAAGTAATATTCATCACCAGCAATCATTAGTGGAATAATAACAGGGAATGAACCACCATCAACTGTATAATCAAATCGGTCATCACATAATGTGCCGTGATTATGTTGGTTTGGATCAGTAGGCCCAGTTTCACCATTGTCTTTCGCTGGGTCTATATTACAGTACGCAGTGTTGGTTCCACCTTCATTTCTCGTTTCTTTAAAGTCAATATCAAACTTATTAGGGATAGATATTGGTCCACCATCAGCACCAGTTATATTTAATAGACCGTTAATAATTGCTTTGTCTAACCAAGTACTACTGTGGCCACCAATATTATTGTTAAAGTGAGTTAGTGTTGACAGCAAGTAATTCGTATCAAGAAAGTCAATATCTTGTTGTGCTTGATCTGTTAATCTTAAGCTACTTTGTCCATCACCTTGGTCTTCACCCCACTTAACACGTGATACTGCGGCACTTAGGTTGTCAATTACCATCGAGTTGCCACCTTCGTTTTGAGCAGAGGTGAAATCACCCGCACCTTCAACCGTAATAAAGCCGGCGTTTGCAGCAATCGATAATGTAGCCACAGCTAAACCGATCGAGAATTTTTTAAATAATTTCATATTTTTCACCTTATTTTTACTTTCCATGCTATTGAAATTCAGCGTCATTGACTTGGTAGTAAGCAGATAGTGTACCATATTTAATATTCTATTAAATATCAATAACTTAGCGGCTTTGTCTTTCTCTTGAATTCTAAATGTGTAAAAAAAGCTGACATTATTTAAGTACTATCTTTTTAGCAATATGGAACATTATTCTAGGTATTATGCCGGCATTACCGAATGGTCGCCAAGTTTTGGTGAATTTATTGCGATAAGCATCAAAATGTAAACCGTAGGGGGCGGCGAGAACTTTACCCCTATTTAATAAAATTTTTAAGGCGTAAGTACCAGTTATACCTGCACATAGGTTAACTGCCATTGGTGTTGATGGCCCACGTTTTTCAATAAAGCTTACTCGAGAGTCATCCACTAAATAAGGGCGTTGTAGCATCGCTGGTGATAAACCGATGAGAAACTGTATAAGCTGATCGTTTTCAGTCGTTTTATCATTAAATCTAAAATATTCCTCGTAAGTCATTTTCTCTGGCATGAAACATAAAAATGCACACCCCATCCCTAAAGGTGCAGCAGTTACAACGGGGATGTTTTTTTCATAGCATTTTTGGAAAACCACTTTCCTAGCTTCTAAAGCAAAGAAATCAAGCGCATCAACGTACAGATCAACGTCTTTTAAAAATTCGTCAACATTATGAGCAAATATACCCTCTGGAAAAGATTTGATATCAGCTTCTGGGTTAATGTCTTTAGCCATCGCTTCCATTACGTCAACTTTTTGCTTACCTAGTGTTGATATAAAGGCACCCGACTGGCGATTGAAGTTGTGTACTTCAAAGTCGTCAAAGTCAGAAATGTTGAAGTTAGCAATACCCAGCCTAGCGAGGGTAAGTAGGTGAACACCACCAACACCACCAGCACCGGCTATCGCTATTCTCTTGTTTCTCAGGGTTTCTTGTTCTGTCTCAGTGACCCAGCCAATATTTCTGGAAAATGCTTTTTGATAATCAAACATTGATTTGCTCATCTCTTTTCTTGAATGCCCTTACAAATATAGGCTAAATAAAATACTGAATTTAATTATTTGTCTTTATTTAAATGGCTGCAAATGTCGAGGGCTATTGCTTTGTATAAGCATTTAAATCCTGGGGATAGGTTTTCCATGAAAATTGTGGGATTGATATAATAAGGCGCACGTAGACCATGGTATTCAATAGCTTCTCCAAGTTGTATAAAGTTAATACCGACAAATTTCATGCTTCTTGCAAGTCTCGGCTCCATCATAACGTATACATGCTTTACACCCGTTTCAATACTCATGGTTGCTGCAGCCATGTAGAGCCCAATTGCAATAAACGGGAAACAGCGTAGCTCAGTTTCCGAGTAGCTAGCCTCGCTGATAGCACCTAATGCAGATCCTTTAAACCTATCTGATTTACGACGCCTGAAATCAGCCTTTACGGCCAGTCTAGAAATCTCTGCTATTTCATTTCGTGGAAAGTTACTTGGATGCAATTCTTTGTTTTGGATTGACTCAATGCAATATTTTTCGATTGGTAAGAGCTCTAAATCATTGGCTGATCTGACAACCCGAACACAACTGGTATAAGTATTTGAAGGTTTATGTTTTATCATTGAGAAAATAGACTGAGCATCAAATTCATCTTGCTCTTTACCTTCATCTTTTATTTTCTCGTAGGCGAGTTCCTCACAGTAAACATTATGTCGAATACGAAATACTTCATCCCTTAACTCATCATTTACTGCTACTTCAGGTTGTAAAAACTGGGTGAAGTGCTCAGCAATGTTCATCGCATCGTGATTAACTTTCATAGATGCAACGCGCTTTGTTATTTGTCCAATAACAGGGGCGTCAAGTAGCTTTTTACTCCAACTCATATATTACCTCAGCTTCCTAGCGGTCTATATATTGATAGAACCTGCATCATTTTTACTATATTTGGCGACGGTTGTATAACTAAATTTAGCACTTTGTCATCCATTTGTAGAATTTATTGTCAAATGTATAGTATAGCTTCGATGTTTGCTGACGCTTCAATTAAGTTGTTATTTGTGTTTTTATCGGCACAATCTCCATTGCCGTTTGATAACCTATATCAAACAATTGGAATTTTTTTTCTTCACTCATACCAAAGTCGACTGCTGAGCATAAGCCTGTATTGATAATGATTGTGTTGTGCCAAAACGCGTCGTTGATATATTCGCGTGAAATCGTGGTCATAAAGGTTCTGATCAGTAAGGTAACGTAATTGACGATGGGGAAAAATCCGTCGGTTTTGAGTTCGTCATATTCATGTTCACCGCGCAGGCGAAAACACAGTACGGGAGTGCCGTCATCAGCCCAGTCTCTGTGCACAGCATCTTCCGATAAAATACTACCGTCGACCATAATGTGATTGCCAAATTCTTTAAAGCTAAATACTAATGGGATTGACATTGAAAATCGAACCGCTAATGAAACTTTCATATCTGGTGTGTTTTCTTTATTAAAGATTACCGGTCGACCTGTTTTAACGTCGGTTGCTACAATATGTAGGTTTCGCTCTAAATCAATAAAGCGCTTACCCTTTAAGTTTTTTTCAACCCACTGTTCAAATACATCACCTGAGCTTAAACCACCGTTACGAATTAGGTTTAATAATGAAAAGCCTCGAAATTGTGTGTAATTAGTGGTTATTGCAATATGTTTAATTTCGTCAATCGATAATCCTGATGCATATAAACTCGCTATTATGCTGCCACCTGATACACCAACAAGGTGAGTAAAGTCTATTTTTAAATCTTTCAGTGCTTGAAGTACACCGATATGTGCTGGTAAGCGCGTTCCTCCCCCAGCTAAAATAGGCACTATACTTGCCACTGCTAAATCTCCTAGTCTTTGATCAAGTTAGATAATTTAATTATGAGCAATAATTTCGAATTCGCGAGCTATAAAATGTGTTAAGTTCAAAGAAGGTATAAAATCATCAAAAAAGGCGAGGTTATGGGTCGGTTATTTCAAGCTTTAATATTTATTACATTACTGTTAAGTGGCTCGGTAAGTGCCAATTTAGTAGAAACCGTTAAGCAGATAAAACCATCTATTGTTGGTATTGGTGTTTATACGCCGACAGGGCAGCCCAAAAATCAACTTTACGGCAGTGGTTTTGTCATTGGTGATGGCAGCTATGTCGTTACCAACAGTCATGTAATTGATAAAGAATTAGACGCGAGTTTACTACAAGAGTTAGCCGTTTTTACCGGTAAGGGACGTGCAGCTAAGGTGCAATTAGCCGAGTTAGTCGCTAACGATGAAGAGCATGATATTGCGATTCTTAAAATGTCTGGTCGAGCGTTGCCTGCTATGACATTGGCAAATAATGACTTTAGAGATGAAGGCAGCGCTATCGCATTTACCGGCTTCCCCATTGGCTCAGTGTTGGGGTTATATCCTGTAACACACAGAGGAATTATTGCTGCTATTACGCCAACAATTATACCCGTTGATGATTCTAGACAACTGAGCATTGCAATGCTTAAGCGTTTGCGAGATCCATACTTAGTTTATCAACTAGACGCTACAGCCTATCCAGGAAACAGTGGTAGCGCTATGTATGACGTTAAAACAGGGCAGGTTATTGGCATAATTAACAAGGTATTTGTTCAGGAAAGTAAAGAAACTGTGATCAGTAAGCCAAGCGGTATTACTTATGCGATACCGGTAAAATATTTACATAACTTATTGAAAAAAAATAATATTAAAATTTAGGATTTAATAAGTGTCAAAAATTTTTACAGTCTTCAGTTACTAGTCGATTGCTATTCTTCTTCGGCGACAAGAGGTTGGTTCATTGCTACTGTTTTCTGGCTCATTAGCGACGAAATTGACACTAATTCAATATCGTTTTGCTCGAGTAACGGTAATAACTTCAGCAGTGAACGAACTGTTTCAGGATGAGGATGTGCAATAGCAACAACTGTTTGATAGCGTTTAGCATCTCTAATTAGCTGTTTAAACTGTTTGCGAATATAAGTGTGTTCCAACTTATTATCGAGAAAAATATGACGGTGCAAGCTGGGTACACCAAAACTGATTGCTACTTCTTCTGCCTGGCTGGCGTTGGTGGTTACGCTATCGACAAACATTAAATTTCGCTCGCGTAAAAATTGCATGGTCCATGCCATAGGCTGATAAAGCTCTGTGAGTTTACTGCCCATATGATTATTAATCCCTAAGGCGAAGGGAATTTCTGCAAAGGCGTCAGATAAACTATCTCGAATACCACTTTCGTTCATGGCAGTTGTTAATGCGCCAGGCCCAAGTTTTTTACCATTTTTTGCTTCCATTGGAATGTGCAAAATAACGTCATTTTGTTTCGCTTTTGCTTGTAATGCTAACCTTTTACCATAGGGAGTATGAGGCAGGATTGCATAGCTGATGTTGCCTGGTAGGTAGAGTGCTTGAACGTCGCTTTTACGATAGCCGATATCGTCGATAATAATAGCGACTTGTGCCGGTTGTGCATAAAGTATTGAAGAGAAAAGTAAGCTAAAAATAAGCAAAAATCGAAGCACGGTAAATTTAATCTTATAGTAAATAGCTGGTAAGAATAGCAGCTCAGTTAGTCAAAATCGACAAGTTCAACAGATAAAACAACTAATATTTATATTACTTGTTTGTGCACCATAGTTTAGGGTTGACCGCTTGGCCTTTGTGCCGTATTTCAAAGTACAGTCCAGACTCTGCTTGACCACCACTTTGGCCAATGAGTGCTATTGGCTCGCCAGCTTCTACTCTGTCACCAACTGACTTTAAAAGTGCTTGGTTATGGCCATACAAGCTCATGTAACCATCGCCATGATCAACAACTGTGACTAACCCGTAACCTTTAAGCCAATCAGAAAATAAAATAGTGCCATTGTGAATGGTTTTAACTTCTCGGCCAATGGGCGCAGATAGAAATACCCCTTTCCATTTTAAATAACCCTGCTTACGTGTGCCAAAGCTATGTTCAATACGACCTTTTACTGGCCAGCTTAGTTTACGTTTCAATTTGCTTAAACCGACTAAGTTTTCAACTTCACGTGCCGCAGCAGCCATTTTCTTCAATAAGGCGACTATTGATTTCTCTTCTCGCTCTAACTTGGCTAATTTTTGCTGTTCGGTAAGGGCTTTTTTATTCAGCGCTTTTAATGTTTGTTTTTGTTTCTCTTTTGACAACTCAAGAATTTGTTTTTGTTGGTTTTGTATTTGGGTCAATTGATTAAGTTGCTGAGCTTGTTGCTCGTATTGCTCGGTAACGGTATTTAATTTTGTTATGGTGCTTTTAAATGCTTCAATTTCTTTAATACGTGCCGCATTAAGATATTGATAATGGGTAATCGTGCGTTGGACACTGCTGGGTTGTTGCTGATTAAGAATTAACTTTAAATAGTCGTGATGGCCAGTAGAGTATGCTGCCCTTAGTTGCTTGGCTAATATTTGCTCTTGTTGTTTTTTAGCTAATTCAAGTTGTTTTTTTTCTGTGCTGAGCTCGGCAAGCTTTTCACGGGTTGCGTTTAGGTTACTTGAAGTTTGTGCTAAATCTTTGGCAATTTTTCCTATCGCGATATCATCAGTCTTTAATTGCTGCTCTAAATCGCTAATTTTAACAGTGGTGTTTAATAACGCTTGTTTTTGTTGATTAATCGCTTGTTGAATATCACTGAGTTTTTGATTAGTTTTCGCGCTGTTACTTGTGCTGTCACCTGTACCGTTTTGTGCGAATGCATTAACGGGATTTCCTAAAAGCGCCACGAGAATTAAGACGAGATTTAACCCAAAGCCAGTATGAAACTGGCTAGGCTTAGCTTTTATTGATTGGCAATGCACGTTTAACAACAGAGTGACCTTAAGTGAGTGTTAATAAGCTAGTACCGGTCATTTCTTCAGGTTGAGGCATATTCATTAATGCTAAAACGGTTGGGGCTATATCACTTAGCGCGCCAGTTGCTGCTGTTTTTGCATTTCTGCCGACATAAATCAGTGGTACGGGTTCGCAAGTATGCGCTGTGTGAGCTTGCCCTGTAACATTATCTTTCATTAGTTCAGCATTACCGTGATCGGCTGTTATTAAACATTCGCTACCGGTTTTCTCCAACGCGCCAAGCACGCGGCCAATGCTGCTATCAACTGCTTCACATGCTTTAACCGCGGCATCAAAATCGCCAGTATGGCCAACCATATCACCATTAGGATAATTACAAACAATAAAGTCATGATCGCCGCTTTCGATGGCCGCAACTAATTTATCGGTTAATAACGCCGAGTTCATTTCAGGTTGTAAGTCGTATGTTGCCACTTGCGGTGAAGGAATGAGAATACGCTCTTCGCCTTTAAAAGTGTCTTCTTTACCGCCACTGAAGAAAAACGTGACATGGGCATATTTTTCGGTTTCTGAAATGCGTAGTTGTGTTTTGTTATGTTTTTCTAGCCATTCGCCTAATACGTTATCAAGTTTTACCGTTGGGAATGCACACGGCGCGTCAATGTCAGCTGCATATTCAGTAAGCATGACAAATTTACTGATTTTAGGTTGTTGCTGGTGTTTAAAACCAGAAAACCCAGCTTCGGTGAAGCAACGAGTAAATTGACGTGCACGGTCAGCTCTAAAATTCATAAAAATCATCGCGTCGCCATCTTGCACTTTTATGCACTCGCCATTGGCGTCTTTTATCGCTGAAGCTTTAACAAACTCGTCATTCTCATCACGTGCGTAAGCAGCATGTAAGGCATCAGTGGCATTGTCGAATTGAAACTCGCCCTGACCAGACACCATAACGTTATAGGCTTTTTCAACACGATCCCAGCGCTGATCTCTGTCCATGGCATAGTAACGGCCGATAACCGATGCAACTTGACCACAACCCAGTTCGGCAAATTTTTCTTGTGCTTTAATTAATGACGCTTCTGCACTGCGAGGTGGGGTATCGCGACCATCTAGAAACGCGTGCAAGTAGATAGCGGTAGCGCCTTTTTTCGCTGCCATTTCAAGCATGGCAAATATATGGTCTTCGTGGCTATGTACGCCACCTGGAGATAATAAGCCGAAAACATGAACTGCTTTGTTGTTTTCAACAGCATTTTCTACTGCATCGACCAATACAGGATTACTTTGAAACTCATTATCTGCAATTGATTTGGTAATTCTCGTGAAGTCTTGATAAACAATGCGGCCAGCCCCTAAATTGACATGACCCACTTCAGAGTTTCCCATTTGACCGTCAGGTAAACCTACCGCCATACCTGAAGTTTCAATCAACATATTTGGTTTATTTGCCATTAAGTTGTCTAAAACAGGGGTGTTGGCATGATGAATGGCGTTTGATTCTGGGTTTTCACGATATCCCCAACCATCTAAAATAATCAGAACTGTCGACTTCTTGTTTGGCATCACGGCTTCCTTAATACGGGCAAAATCTATCAGAAAATATAGGTAAGCCAGCAGTATATCAAGACATGAAGTGAATATCTTGTGTCTATTGATAGAAAATAATCCATAGCAAAGATCAAAATTGTGCAATTCTTACTGAGTTATTTCATAAATCTGTTTTTCTGTGAAAAGTTCAGTTTGGGTTTAGTTTATTAGCCTGTATACTGTGGCAAATTTTTAGTAAATTAGAATGTCAAACTTATGGATCAATTTATTACTTTCGCAATGAGCCAACCTTTACTGAGTGCAGCTTGGCTTGTCATTTTTGTGATGATAATTATCATTACCATTAAAATTCAAATGTCGCCGATTAAACAATTAAGTACACAACAAATGACTTTTTTGGTTAACCGTGAGTCAGGTGTTGTAGTAGATACCCGCAGCGATAAAGACTTTAAAACAGGACATATTATCGACGCAATTCACCTTGGTAATGAAAAAGTCAGTAAAAATGACTTCACTAGTCTTGAAAAACTTAAAGATAAACCCATTATTGTAGTATGTAGCGCTGGTTTAAGTGCTAGTAAAGTTGCTAGTCAATTAGCAAAAGCTGGCTTTAGTCGTGTAAACATCCTTAAAGGTGGTATGGGCGCATGGCAAACAGCTGGGTTACCGGTAACAAAGTAGCATACAAACTCACAACGGATTATCATGATGGCAGTTGACATATATACCAAAGTAACTTGTTTTTATTGCATGAGAGCGAAAGCTTTACTTGATGATTTGAACGTTACCTATAACGAAATAAAGATTGACGGTGATGCACCACTTCGTGAAAAGATGATCAAACGCAGTGGCGGCGCTTCAACAGTGCCACAAATATTTATTAACAATCAGCATATTGGCGGTTGTGACGATTTATTTGCATTACATGCTCAAGGAACATTAGCTTCACTTTTAGCACAATAGTGCCAGTGGAAAAATTAAGCATTAAACGCCAAAAATAATGGCGTAAATAAACAGGAAATCACAACATGTCTGACGAAAACCAAAATGGCGCTGAAGCAGCGACTACAGAACAACAAGCTCCACAATTTGCAATTCAACGCGTATATACTAAAGATATTTCTTTTGAAACACCTAATTCTCCAGCAATTTTTCAAAAAGAATGGAAGCCAGAAATTCAATTAGATATTGATACTAAATCTACTAAACTTGCTGATGATACTTATGAAGTAACATTATCGTTAACAGTTACAGCAACGGTTGAAGAGCAAACTGCATTTTTAGCTGAAGTTCAACAAGCAGGTATTTTTACCATAGGTAACCTTCCAGAAGCACAGCTAGCTCATACTATTGGCGCATTCTGTCCAACAACATTATTCCCATATGCTCGTGAATCAGTTGCAAACTTAGTTAGTCGTGGTTCATTCCCACAAATTAACTTAGCACCAGTAAACTTTGAAGCATTATTTGCTAATTATGTACAACAACGTGCTGCACAAGCCAATGCTGAGCAAGCACCAGCAAGTTCAGAAACTCATTAATTTATGAGTGTTGATTCTGCCGCTATTTCGGTGATCGGTGCTGGTTCGTATGGCACCGCATTAGCGATATGTTTAGCACGAAATGGTCACAAAACCTTATTGTGGGGCCGTGATACTAAACATGTTGCTGAAATGGCGAGCACGCGTGCCAATGAAAAATATTTACCGGGTAGTCAGTTTCCTGAAGCGTTAATGGTCAGTGATGATTTAGCCAGTGTGGTTGCCGCGAGTAAAAATATTTTATTAGTAGTGCCTAGCCATGTTTTTGGTGAAGTACTAGCGCAAATAAAGCCATATTTAAGAGACGATGCCCGTTTAGTTTGGGCAACGAAAGGCTTAGAGCACGATACAGGAAGATTACTGCAAGATGTCGCTCGCGAAGCGCTAGGCAATGATATTTCGTTAGCTGTTTTGTCAGGGCCTACTTTTGCTAAAGAGATGGCGGCAGGGTTACCGACCGCGATATCTTTATCATCTTGTGACGAACAGTTTGTTGATGATATTTCTAACTTACTCCATTGCGAGCGCACTTTTAGAGTTTACAGTAACAATGACTTTATTGGTGTTCAGCTAGGTGGTGCGGTTAAAAATGTTATCGCAATAGGTGCCGGCATGGCTGATGGTATTGGCTTTGGAGCTAATGCGCGTACAGCATTAATCACCCGTGGCTTAGCAGAAATGACTCGCTTAGGTTGTGCGTTAAATGCAGAGCCATCAACATTTATGGGCATGGCTGGACTTGGCGATTTAGTCTTAACTTGTACTGATAATCAGTCACGTAATCGTCGCTTTGGTTTAGCATTAGGTGCTGGCGTTGGTGTTGAGCAAGCAATTGCTGATATAGGCCAAGTGGTAGAAGGTTATCGCAACACGAAAGAAGTTTACTTACTAGCACAACGAATGGGTGTTGAAATGCCGATTGTTGAGCAGGTATACCAAGTACTTTATCGCGGAAAAGATGCAAAGTTAGCCGCAGCTGACTTGTTATCTCGTGAACGTAAATTTGAATAACTGATAGTTTAAAGCTTTCAGTTTTAAGCTGTCAGCTTTAAATTCATTTTCTCTATCTTACTATCACTAATTCAATAACCGCTTTAAACCGAATTGGCAAAGCCCAATTGTCGCCATGCTTCATAAACAATAACGGCGGTAGCATTAGATAAGTTCATACTGCGACTGTCTTTTAACATCGGGATCCTGATTTTGTCTTGATCTGGGATTTGTTGCCTGACGTCTTCAGGTAAACCGCCAGTTTCAGAGCCAAATAACAGATAATCACCAGCTTGAAAGTTTACATCACCATAATAACCTGTGGATTTAGTCGTTACTGCTAATACGCGCTTAGGCTTTTCACTTTCGACAAAGTTTTCGTAACTCGCATGGCGTTTTAAGGCGGCAAATTCATGGTAATCTAAGCCGGCCCGACGTAGCTTTTTATCTTCTAGGTCAAACCCTAATGGTTCAATTAGGTGCAACCTAAAACCGGTGTTAGCACAGAGGCGGATTATATTACCGGTATTAGGCGGAATTTGTGGCTGAAATAGAACAACATCTAACATATTTAGTGCTTAATAAATTGTATAATTAGGGCATTATACCGAGCGGGTTAATTAATTGTACAGTTTAGAGCGAATGATTAAGCTTTATATTTTCACTAGGGGGAACCAGTGCAGGAAAACAAGATAGATTCAGACCAATATGCTTACTTAGTTAAACTGGCGGCTTTTGCTGCCACGACAACTGCATTTATTTTAGTCATCATTAAGCTTTATGCTTGGTTTGTTACCGACGCTAGCGCCATGTTGGCCTCAGCAACTGATTCCATTCTAGATTTGTTCGCTTCAATTATGAATGTAGTTATTTTACGTTTTGCACTGGCACCGGCAGATAAAGAGCATAAATTTGGTCATGGTAAAGCGGAAAGTTTAGCGGGTTTAGTGCAAGCGGCGTTCGTTTTGGGCTCTGCGCTATTGTTGGTTTTTAATGGTGTAGACCGCATTATTAACCCACAACAAGTTGTGCACACTGAAGTGGGTATCAGCGTTTCAGTTATCGCTATCGTGATGACTTTGCTTCTTGTTGTACTGCAAAAGTATGTGATTAGAAAAACTAAATCTGTTGCTATTAGCGCGGATGCATTGCATTACCAATCGGACTTAATTTTGAACTTAGGTGTTCTTGCCGCTTTATTTTTAAGCCAAGGTTATTGGTTACAAGCGGATGGTATCTTTACCGTTGGTGTCGGCATATTTCTGTTAATTGGCGCGGGTCAAATTATTTGGACGAGTGTGCATCATTTGATGGATCATGAGTTAACAGAAGATGAACGTAATACCATCAAGAAAATTGTCGCAGCTCATGAAGGTACGCATGGTTTACATGAACTACGCACACGTCAGGCTGGGCCAGATCGTTTTATCCAGTTTCATTTGGAATTAGACGGTGAATTATCTTTATTAGAAGCTCATACGATTGGTGAAGCTATTGAAGCAGAAATAATAGAAGCGTTAGCACCTTGTGAGGTGTTTATACATCATGATCCGCTTTCAGCTTCGCATCATCAATAAGCTAGAAAACTAATCAATAGCGATTGTTAGACTGAAATCAAGTTTGGCAAACGCTATTGATGTTTAGAAAACCACGCCAAACTGCTATCGATTGAGAAATCACGATAGTTATCAGCCTCGAAGAGCAGCTCATGATAAGCACCAGATATCACGATGGGTTTACCACCAAGACAAGCGTTAGGATTGTGTTTGTTTAACTGTTGGCAAAACTTTTCCTGCACACTATTATCAACAATAAATTCTTCACCTGCCTGTAGCAATTGCACAGGAAGGGTTAGCTTATCTATATCATCGAAAATATTTTTAGTGGCATTAATAGCTTGTTCTAGCCAATAAAAGGTGACACCACCAAGTTTCAAATCAGGTTGCTCATTGTAAAGTGCTTGAAAGCGTTTAAAACGCTTAGCTGAGTGCATTAAGCGATTTTCTGCAAAGGTAGTTTGATTGATATCATTTTGGCCGAAAAAGTACCATGGCGAGCGGCTAAACCACTTATTCAGCGTTGTACCCGTTTTAATTATTGTCTGAGCTAGCCAATTTGGCGTACCACCGCTTGAAATGGCTATCATGGGAGAGCTTAAGCTTAATGCTTGGATATTATTTGGAAAGCGTTGTAGATATCTTAATGCTATTGCTCCGCCCATTGAGTGCGCTAACATAAAAGCGCCTTGCTGGTGGTCAGGATAGCTAGCAGGCAACTCTTGGTTGAGTAACTGATGTAAATCTTCCGCGTAATGATCGAATAACTCTACATACCCTTGGAAACGATTTTTAGTTAAGCGCATAGACAAGCCTTGACCTCGATGGTCGATAACCACGCTGTCATAACCTTCGTTGTCTAAATCAAACATCAACTCTTGGTATTTTAAATAACTTTCTGAGCGCCCAGAAACAATAACAATAAAGGGTTTTTCAGGACGTTTTAAGTTCGCCGCATAAGCAATGCGAACGTTGTCAGGGGTAGTGAAAGTGGCTTGCTTTACGCTTGGCCAAAAGTCGTCGATTGCCCTGGTTTTTTCTGATGTAAGCGCTCGCTTACTGGTTTCGCTAGTTGCGTTGGTCATTAATGAGGTTCCTGATAAGAGCCAAAAAAGTATAACAAGCGATAATCTTATTTTATTAATCATTTTGGCTCATTTGGCTACTAACTGCACTTAACCTAAGGGTAATTCAATGGTAACGGTTAAGCCATTTTCGCTATTATTCTGTGCATATATATGACCATTATGCGCAACTATCGCCTGTTTTGCTATGGCTAGGCCCAAGCCTGTGCCTCCTGTTTCGCGATCTCTTGATTGAGCTACTCGATAAAAAGGATCAAATAACTTTGCTAAGTCATCAGCGGCTACGCCAATACCATTATCAATTATATCAATCACATATTGCTGACTATTTTGACTAAGTTTAACGTTAATTTGGCTGTTGTTTTGACTGTACTTGATAGCATTAATTAAAATGTTATTGAAAGCACTAGATAATAAATTAGGATCTGCTTGCAGTAACGGGCTGCCTTGGCTTTCAAAGTTGATGGAAATGAATTTTTCATTAGCGATATATTGTGCATCATCAATACAAAGTGTTAAAAGCTGCTGTAGATCAACGGACATTAGTTCCATTTGGCTAATGGTATTTTCCATACGTGATAGAGATAACACATTGGCGATCATCTCGTCGAGTCTGGCTACTTCAAGCTCACAACGTTGCAGATGCTTTTGTAAAAGTGCCTCACTGATGTCTTCTTGTTGCGCTAAACCAAGTGCTATTTGTAAGCGGGTCATGGGTGAGCGCAGTTCATGAGAAACGTCAGCGAGTAATCGTTGGTGTGAGCTAATGTTTTGTTCTAGCTTTTCTGCCATTAAATTAAAGCTAGCGGCACAGTCACCAATTTCATCATTTCGTTGAGCAATAATCGGTACCCGTGCACTGAATTCACCATCGCCAAAACGCGCCGCTGTTTTTTGCATTGCAATAAGCGGCTTGGTTAATGATCGAGTCAGTAACCAAAGTAAAATTGAGCTTATAATAATTGGGATAGCAATGCGCAACCAGACGGGCATGCGATTTATAATGTTACCAAAATGGGGCTTACGATCACGACTAGCCAAGAAAATTTGATAGGGCGTGTCGCTTAATTCAAGTGTGATTGGGCCGGTAATACGATAAAACTCAAATTTCACGGTAGTAAGGCGGTCTAAGTTATTTTCGCTGAGAAAAACCTGTAAATTTTTAATTTGCCAATGTTCTGAAGATAATATAGCTTGAGTTTCAGTATTTTTTAACAGTAATTCGCGGCCATCATTGTCTTGGTAAAATGACAATACCTGTTCGGCAGTGATCGCAGGTACGCGTTGGATTCTTTTAGCGATTCTATTAAGTTTAGCGGTATCGCCGTGGTGAGTAGGTACAAGAATGCTTTTTGTTCTAAATTGCTCAGAGATCAGTCGAGTCGCACCAATGGTGATGACTATAATGAGCCAAAAATATATGAAGAGCTTTACGCCAATAGATGAAAAACCGCTGAATTTTTTTAACATTATTGTGTTTCTCCGGCCAAGAAAATATAACCAGCGCTGCGAATAGTTTTAAGCTTGTCACTAGGGCTAAAGGGTAATAACTTGCGCCTGATATTGCTGACATGCATATCAATACTGCGGTCAAAAGCACTAAGTTTTCGCTTTAATACTCGCTCAGATATTTCTTCTTTACTGATAATTTCGCCTGGTTTTGACATTAAATGTGCAATGATTTGATATTCAGTACCTGTGAGTTCTATCAGATTATCATGACAGCTAACTTGTCTTGTAGCATGATTAAGTTTTACCCCGTTGACTTCATGTGAAGTTGAGGTTTCTTTAGTGTTCTGCACAATGTCAATTCGACGTAATATGGCATTAATTCTTGCGAGCAGTTCGCGGTGTTGAAAAGGTTTTGGAAGATAATCGTCAGCGCCCAGTTCTAAACCTAATATTCTATCAGCATTATCACCTTTAGCGGTGAGCATTAATATTGGCGTTTTGTGATTACCACCTAAAGCTTTTAGTACTTCAAAACCGTTTAATCCAGGCATCATCACGTCTAATAAAATCAATGAAATACTATCATCAAAGGCTTTTTCAAGTCCTGACACGCCGTCATGGCAAGATATCAATTCAAACCCTTCAGTGGCTAGGTAGTCTGATAATAACTCGGCAAGTTCTTTATCATCGTCTATTAATAATAGTTTATGCTTTTTCATTAATACTCTCATAAGTCGCTAAGGGCGAATTTCCAGTTCTATAATAACGAAATCTTAAAGCGCTTTGTTTATCTTTACACAACATTTACGTTGCTTTGCGTTTCTTTTCGTTGCAGAACTTATAATCATTATTCATCAACCGAGGAGTAAAACAATGAAAGCACAAAACCTATATTCAAGACTAACACCGTATGTTGCTATGGGCGTATTGGCACTAACATTAAGCAGTGTTAATGCAAATGCTATTGGACATAAAAAGGACGGTCACAACTCACAAGCCGGTATTGAAAGTGTTGAGAAAGGAGACCATAAGCAGGCAAAGGCTAAAAAGAGTTTACGACGTTTAGCTAAAAAATTAGATCTTTCTGCCGAGCAACGCAGTCAAATTAAAACAATATTTGCACAAAGGAAAGCAGGTCATAAAGAGAGAAAAGAAAGCATGGCTGGTTTTAAAGCAAAAGTTGATACGATGTTGCAAAACAATGAATTCGATGAAAGCAATTTTGCAGTGATTTACTCAGAATATCAGGCAGAATTCGAACAAATGGCAATGGAGAAAGCGAAAGCGCGTTATGAAATTTTGCAAGTATTGACACCAGAACAACAGCAAAAATTTCTAAAAATGCGCAAACATCGGTAAGCTTATTTTAATAAACTGAATGAGAATATTTTTGACATTTTGCTTTCTACCGCACGGCCATTCTTTTTGGCAGGTAGAAAGCGCCATTCTTCCATAGCATTACGAATTGCATTTCTGAAGTAATTAACTCTGCTTTTTGATTCAAACTGGATGTTTTTTACAAAGCCATTTTTATCGATATTAAACTCAACCATAATTTCTAGCTCGATGCCTTTTCTTTTAGCTGAAGACGGGTATTTAGGCTCCACAGAGTTTAAAAGTCGTGCCTTAACTGAACTTTTAGCAAGTTTTTCTTCAGCACTACTACTTAATTTTCCGCTATTAAATGGCATTTTCTGTAGGGCTGTGAGGTTAGACTGGTGCTGATTGTTGGTTAAATTAGTTTGTGAATCTTGCTGTGCAACAATTTTACCTACGCTCGGCGCTTTAGGTGCGCTGATCAGCGACGAAAGTTGTTTTGAATAAGCGCTTTCTTTTGTTGCATTTCGTTTAGAGTCGGTGCGTTCAAAGGCAAGTTCAGAAATGGATTTGCTTTTGCTCACATTTAAGTTTTCATTTACTTGGGTGGCGTTTTTTAATTCTGCATGAAGCTGAGCAACTTTTTTATTACCAACTTTATTCACTCTAACAATTGGTAATTCGTCGTAATATGGCGTTGTAGTATTCGTGCCCATTGCAGTAAAGCTTTTGGTTTGAGGCTTTTTACTAATGGCTATATTTTGATTTCCAGTTAAGTTGGAATCAGCAGCTTTCGGGTTGTTTAATGAAGCCGTCTCGTCTGCATTTTCGTTATCAATAGCTAATAATTGACTGGCAAGTGAGGTGTTCGTGTTCTCTTGCTGGAATGTTAATGGCGCGTGGGTTAGTGAGCTTTTATTTAGCTCTTTCGTTGTATTATGTAATGAAATACTACCCGACTGTAAATCGATAACTGGTAAGGTTAGCGAGTGGTTAGAAAGCAGAAACACAATAGCGAATAATATGGTAAAAGAAGCTAGCCATTTGCCTGAATCAGTACTCTTAGTGCAATGTTGCTGATCGTCTAATAGTCTGACAACCCTTTGTTTTAAATCTCCGCCTGATGCTGCCATAGCCATACTTGGAATGGTGCGATGTCTGTGCTTTTCACATAATGACGCGGTATCCGCTAAGGTATGAGCGTAGGCAACTGAACATCCACCATGTTCTACGGCAATATCGTCACTACAATACTCTCTTTCGTTACGCATTTGTTTTGACACCCAACGAACCGCTGGGTGAAAAAATAGTAATATTTCTACCAAGGTTTGTAAGAAGTTGACCAGATAATCATGACGACGAATATGAGCTAACTCGTGTAGTAGCAACATGTCCAATTGCTGTGGAGTTAAGCCAGACAACATACTAAATGGGATCAGTACCACTGGTTTTAACCAACCAATTGCCATTGGCACATCGGTTTTATTTGAAAGTAATAACGCAACGTTTCTTGAAATTCCCACTTTAGCAATTAAAGCATCAAATCTTTTTTGCAATGTAACATCAGCAGGACTACAACCTTGTAAGGGGAGTTTATTGACGTTGTATAACTCTATGATAAGTTTTAACGTAAGTGCAGTTACAATGCTAAGCCATAGAATAGCAAGAGCAGGCAGATGTTCTAACCACTCCATATACCAAGCATTAGCTGTAATTTGTTCTAGGTAAAAATTTTGATCGATTAGGGGTAAGGCATGAACAAAACTCGTCGCTTGACGATAATCGATATCATAAACAAGAAAAAAGGTGATTAACGGCAAGCATAAGTTTGCAAACATTGCCAATGTGCTTAAAGCATAACGTAATTGCGACTTTTGGTAGGATATAAGCGATAGCAGAGCTTTTAAAACCAACGCCACTAAAACTCCTTGCCATATAAAATGGATAAGAGTTATTGCTAAACCAGCTAGCAGTGGGCTATCGATTATGCTTTCCTGAAACATGCTTATAGTTTTTACCTTGTGGGCTCAGTTAATTATGGCTTTTGCTCTAGTTGATTAAGTAACTGTCTAATATCTTCAATTTCTTCTTTACTAGTCGAGTTATCTAAAGCACGCATGACTAATTTAGATGTTGAACCGCCAAATGCTTTTAAGACTAAATCTTTTAATAAAGATGACTGAGTAACGGTTTCACTATTAGCTGCAGCATAAATATGTGCTCGATTAGTCTCGTCACGCACAACTAAAGTTTTTTCGTGCATTATTTGTAGTATTTTCAGGACCGTAGTATAGCCTGTTTTTTGAGTTTGGCTAACCGTTTCATGAATTTGTCGTACCGTTGCCGGCCCCATTTTCCAAAGAATATTAAGCAACGACAGTTCTGCTTCGGTTGGCTTAATTTCTGTTTTATCTCGCAACATTGAGATTCCTTAAAGCAAATTTAAATGTTTAGTTATTATACGAATAGACTCGTATGATATATTTCTATCCTAGCTCGCGATGATTAAATGAGCAATAGTAATTGTTGAATTGTTTTAATTAATTGTTAATATGAAAATATTAATTCAGTAAATTCAATTGGTTATGGCGCTCCTTGAAGCCGGGTTACTATCTGGCGTGATCGCTGGGGGAAGTTAGTGAAAATCCCATCAACTTGGTACTCTACACATCGCTTGATTTGCTCTGGATGATCAACGGTGTATACCCAAACCTGTAAACCTCTACTATGGGCATCGGCTATGATTTCGGTATTTAAACACTCAATTGACAGATTTAGCATTTCAACTTTTAGTGGCTGACAAAAATTAGCGTAATCAAGTGGACAACTCGCGATAAGTGCAGCGGTGCTAATCTCAGGTATCTGCTCTGCCATTTTTATCAGCACATGGTGATTAAATGACGAAATAATAATATCTTTAAAGTTAATAATATTATGATTTTTTTCTTGCTCAAGTAACTCCGTTAATTTTTGCATTTCAACGGCAAGTTGTTTACCTTGCGCAGCCGTTTTTAATTCAATGTTAATTCGGCACTGATTTTTTATACATTCAAGCGCTTGTTTTAATGTACAAAGACTAGCCCTAGTTTTGTCAAAAGTATTTATAAGCTGATCTAAGGTTAACTGGTTGTAATGAATCAACTCCCCTTCATAATGCACAAAACTATCATGTAAGAGTATGAATTCACCACTGGCCTGATGAAATTGGGCATCAAACTCTATACCATCACAGCCTTGAATTATGGCTTGCTCAAACGCCAATAATGAGTTTTCGGGAAACTCTCCGCTGGCGCCACGATGGGCAATAATTTTCATCGTTGACAAAACTCTGGGCTCATGTCGACTTTCATTTCTGAGCGCTTAACTACTTTGTTCTGCGTTAAGTAAGTCAGCATAATATTCACCTAAACGGGTAACCGTTTCAGGACCATCTTGTGGATTAAATTTAACCATATTTGGCGCAAATGTAGTAACTACAGTTGAACCTAATTTGAATCGGCCCATCTCTGCACCTTTATCAATGGTAATCGCCCCAGGTCCTGCTTCAGGATACTGCCAACGAAATACATCTTTACCTGCTGGCGGTGTAATTGTACCCGCCCATACTGTTTCTATACTGGCAACAATAGTTGCCCCCACTAATACCATAGCCATTGGGCCATTGTCGGTGTCAAAAACAGTGACTACACGTTCATTTCGAGCGAATAAGTTTGGCACATTGTTGGCTGTTAACGGGTTAACAGAAAATAAATCACCCGGTACATAAATCATTTCACGCAAGGTGCCTTTAATTGGCATATGAATACGATGGTAATCTTTCGGCGCTAAATAAATACATGAAAATTCACCATCTTGAAATGGTGCCGCGGTTTCTTCATCACCACCGAGTAAGGTTTGTAAACTGTAATTAAAGCCTTTGGCCTGAATAAGTTGACCTTGTTCGATTGGACCTTGTTGGCTAATTGCCCCATCAACTGGGTAACAAACAATATTAGGGTCTTGGATAATAGTGCGGGCACCTTCTTCAAGCTCACGAGTAAAAAAGTCATTAAAAGTTTTAAAATCTTCAGCATTCTTTAATTTAGCTTCTGCCATATTAATGTCATAGGCTTTGATAAAGTAACTAATAGCTTTTGTTGTCCACCAACCGGCTTCTGCGGCAGCAAATTTACCAACCAGTCTTGAAATTGCATGCTTTGGCATTAAATATTGCAGAGCGATTTTTATTTTATTAACTAACACGGTGTTTCCTTAAAATTTTATTTTCTATTTAATCATTAAAGCGCGAGGTTAGGGTGTTGTCCCCTAAACTGGCTAATATTTTTTGAAAGCTTGCTAAGCGCTCTGGATGAATTTCACCAGCTTCATTTGCTGCTATTAATGCACAACCAGGATCAATTTGATGCTTACAGTCTCGAAATTTACACGTACCTAAATAAGGTGCAAACTCGATAAAGCCATTGCTAACTTGTTCGGGAGACAGGTGCCACAAACCAAACTCTCGGATACCAGGTGAGTCGATTAAGTCGCCACCTTGTTCAAAATGATATAAGCGCGCAACAGTTGTTGTGTGTTGTCCAAGTCCTGAATTTTCTGAAACAATTTTTGTCATTACACCTAATTCAGGCATTAAGGTGTTGGTAAGTGTTGACTTACCGACGCCGGATTGACCAACAAAAATACTGGTATGCTGGCTAAGTTGCAGCTTTAATTCGTCTATACCAGCGCCTGTTTCATTACTAACATAAGTAACTTGATAACCAATGCTACGATAAATGTTTAGTTGTTTTTCAATAACGTCACGGTTGCTGTCATCAAGTAGGTCAACTTTATTCAGTAAAATAACCGGGGTAATACCCGTTTGCTCTGCAGCTACTAGGTATCGATCAATAATATCGGCATTAAATGCTGGCAAGACAGAAGAGACAATCAATATTTGGCTAATATTCGCCGCTATTGGCTTCACACCGTCATAAACATCAGGACGACTAAGTACAGAGTCACGCTCATGCACTGCTTCAATAACACCAGAAATACTATGTTGGGTTTCTTTACCTTTACGCCAAAGTACTTTATCACCACAGACCAATGAGGAAATACTACGACGTAAATTACAGCGGAAAATTTCACCATCACTGCTTTCTACATCTGCATGTTGACCAAAGCGACTAATAACAATACCATTTTCAGCTGGCGCGAGTTCATCATCTTGCCATTGCACTTTTTCAGTTGATTTACGTAACTTTTTGCTTTGGTTTGCTTTGATTTGCCGTGCTTGACCTTTAGTTAATTTTTTGGCTTTAGCCACAAGTAATTCTCATTTTATGTTAACTCTACATGGACATTTAAATTTTATTGAACAAGTAACAAATAAATTTAATCGCATGACATTCTGACGTATTATATACCCAACTACCGTTAAAATGCATGCGTATTCGTGCTGTTTGCGGACACACACTCTCTGGTTTATCTGTTAATATAGTTAAATTTGATGAACAGTAATTAATGTAGGAATAACAATGAGCGCAAATGATAGCAACTTAATTTGGTTAGATTTAGAAATGACCGGTCTTGAACCGAGTACAGATGTTATCTTAGAAATTGCGACAATAGTCACCGATAGCCAACTGAACATTTTAGCCGAAGGCCCCGTATTTGCTATTCATCAAAGTGATGAAGTATTAGAAAATATGAGTCAATGGTGTATTGAACATCATGGTCAGTCAGGCTTAACTCAAAGGTGTCGTGAAAGTAATACTAGCCTAGCGCAAGCGAGCAAAGAAACCTTAGCATTTTTCGAACAATATATTGCTAAAGGTAAGTCGCCAATGTGTGGTAATAGTATTGGCCAAGATAGACGCTTTATAAATAAGTACATGCCTGAATTTGAAGATTACTTTCATTATCGTAATGTCGATGTCAGCACGATAAAAGAATTAGCAAGGCGTTGGAAGCCAGAAGTTTTAGATTTGGTCGTTAAAACCGGCGCCCATCTAGCGCTTGATGATATTCGTGAGTCGATAGCTGAGCTAAAAATATATCAGGAGCATTTCTTTAAGCTTTAATTCAGACTAATAGAGCTACATAAAGACGCAGTAGCGTCTTTTTTTTCTAAAAAACTTGCAGGTCTGACCAGTATGTTGCACTCTTAAGTTAGATCAATATTTTAAGGGTATTTATGGCAAACCGTTTTAGTCGTGCAATAGCAAAAATCAAGAAGCTACCAGAATTTAGTCATTCATTTTTATTGACGAAACTCTTTTGCTCACAAGTAAAATATGCGAATACTTCAAAAGTCCGCATTATTGATATTCAAAGTAAGCAAGTCACCATGTTGATGGCAAATCGTAAAAGAGTACAAAACCATATTGGTGGAGTACATGCTATTGCCGCGGCATTATTAGCGGAGTCTGCTACAGGTATCGTTTTTGGTATACAGCTCCCAGACAGCCAGTTGCCATTGTTAAAATCGATGACGATTAATTACCAGCGCAGAATGCAAGGAGACTTAACTGCTATTGCCACAATAACTGACGATCAAATAGCTTTATTGGCTCAAGATAAAGGTAGTATGGAGATTGCTGTTGTCATCACAGATGAATCTGATCAACAACCGATTGAATGTCTAATGACATGGGCTTGGATCACAAAAAAATCTAAAAGTTAATCCAGTTTCAGAGGTACTCTTGTCCGCTATTGTGCGCTATTATATGCCAATATTGTAAGGGGTTTTTATTACGGGCGAATTCTTAATCGTGAGTAATTGAAGTTAAATCCATACATTTTAAGCTGTGTAGTTATATCACCTGAAAATTTTGAACAATGTTCTTTGGGCTGTAGCTACTCGTAAGACGCATTTTGTATTTGATTTATTAGGATGTTACCTCGTTCATGGACCAGTCACTGCCGTTATATCGTCAACTATCAAGCCAATTTATATTATTAGCTATCAGCTTCTTTTTACTGATCTTGTTAGGCCTCGCATTATACTTTCCTTATCAACAAGAATTAACCCAACTCAAAAGCCAGCAATTTCCCGCGGTGGAAAAATTTAGTCAACAACAGCAACTCTTGATTAAAAATGAAAGACTGATAAACCAAATTCTTGCGAGTAAAAATGCGGAAAAGTTTGACGACTATTATCAAGGGCTGATTGAGAACTTAAAAGAGATTTCTACTTTAAGTCGTAAAAACCGACGCATGTTTGAAGAGTTGAATTATCGATTAGCTGCACAAGCTCAAAATGTATCGCGTTCAGTTGCAAGTCATAGTCGAAATGCTCAGCTTAAAGAAAGCGTTATAATTCAACTAACTTTAGTTGAAAGTAGTTTAGGTAATTTAATAGCAGAACAAAAAAAACAGTTACAAACGCTAGATCGACAGCTTAAACCGAGTAATTTAACAGCGCAGTCTGCGGTAGCTAAAGCAAAGGCATTAAGTCTTTTAGTTAATAATTTAAACAATAATGTTGAGTTACAATTAAGTTTACTTGATACCTTAATGATGTTTAACCAACTAGATTTACAATATGGCTTGGTCGAATTTAATTATATTCAAGAAAAGGTGCAGCGTGAAGTAAGTTACTGGCTGATAAACTTTAGTAATTTAGATGGTCGTTCAAGCATTGAAAAGGCTTTGTTTGAGCAAATAACCGTGCTTAAAGCATTGCTTTTTGATGAGCAAAAAACATTTGCAAATTGGCGTGGGCAATTACGTCGAGTTAATGATTTTTACGCAGAATTAAAACAGCAAAAGATAGATTTAGTACCACTGGTTAATAAAGAGTTTACTGCAGTCAAAGTTAAGCCAAACTTTATTGAAGAGCAATTTATTAGCTGGTCAAAAAGTGCCAATGTTACTTTTCAGCCTCAATATATAGTTTGGTTTTTTATCGTTATTTTTGCATTAATAACTATGGTATTTGTTAGTTTATTAATGAATTTACGTAATAAAATAAAATACTTTGGTGAGCAAAGTATCATCGCTGTTGAAGAGTTCATTGATAACGGAGAAGTTCTAGCTAATCCTCCTGGTCATGAAGTTTCAGCAATGGTGACTAAAATGCAGGAACTGACTCGGCCAGTGCATACTGAGGCTGACTTCCAACGACAATTGCAAAAATATTTAATTACAGTTGATCTGATGTCACGTCATACTGCGACTTCCTCTTGGCAATTTCCTGACTTATCTACTCACGAACAATTATCAGTAATTTTAGGTTTTAAAGAAATAAAACAGCATCATTGGCGCCATAATTTTAGTCGTGACGATGTCCGCGCTATTTTAACTTGTGCTCGTCAGGCTAAAGCTAATGGTAATATAGAGCGTATTAATCTTTTAAGTAGCCAAGGAAAAGCACTTGTTCTAACGATTGAATATATTAATAATACATGGTGCGGAAGCTTATCTAACATTGAAGAAAACCAAGCGCTTAAAGATGAGTGTGAGCAATTACAGCAACAACTTCAGCAACAAGTTCAAACTGAAAAGCGTGAAATCATTTCAAGTTGCGACGCAATATCCGCGAAAGTAACAAAAGCTATTTTACACCATCAGATGCTTTCGTTGCAGGGCGATTATGACCGAGATGCATTTCAGCATTTACGTCAGCTAGTGGCCTGGACAGAGCAACAACAAATTAGCTCGAAATTGCGCTTAGATGATTTTGTTTTATCGCTTTCTACGGTAAAACTCGCTAATGAAATACATACGGCTTTAGCGAATGTGAGTTTTCATCAATCATATCGGCACAATTCAATTCATCTATCGTTTGATGATAAACTAGCCCCTTTAGTTACCATTGAAAGTGAATTGTTTCAATCACTTATAAATACCTTATGTCATAAGTTACTGGCCGAACAACGTGGAGCTGAACTGCAAGTTAGCCTGAAAGTAATCGACGTAAATAGCGCACAGCAAATTGTCCGTATGAACTTTATTGTGGTTAAGCCACTGAAGCCAAAAATGTTATCTGATGTTATAAACGAATTAACATATGAAAATACCATCAATAATAATACGAGTAATGTAGAAGCCAGATACCTTAACGACTTACAACTTGTCTTCAATGTCAGTAATAAAACGAGTGAACCCATGGAATCTGGATATAAGTTTGCTTTTGATATGCCGATAGCTGTTGCAATTGAACGTAAAAATGGCGAACAACAACTGCCATCTAAACTTCCTGATTGTAAATTGTTAATTATTGCAACGGATAAATCTAGTCGAGAAAGAATTTATAACCAACTTGCTAAGATTGATGCAAAAGTTGAAACAATGCATGATTTAACTTTATTTCAACGTCAAATAAACGTTAAACATTTAACTAAACACCCAATTGATGCAATTATTTTATCTGCGGAAGTTTATTGTTCTGACTATGAATTAATTGCAGGGCATTTAGCGAGTTTACCTAAAGCAATTCAACCGAAAGTTTTAGTGTTACAACCGTTTAATTCTTCAAAATTACAAAAGGCAGGCTTATTCTCTGCCAGCGATAAACCTTGGTTTTCTGGCGATTTAATTACGCATATTGAGCCGTTATTGCATGGTAAAACTAAAGATAATCTATTAATTGAACCCGAAATTTTTTCAACCTACCGGTATGCAAGAACACAAGTTGAAGTGTTAATGGGTTTATCTCAGTTAAACGAAAACCAAGCGTTGATCAGAATTTTACATTGGCTAGGTTTGCAGGTCACCGTGGTTTCTCAGCCTGCTAATTTGGAGCGATTGTGGCAGTCAGGGCGTTATTTAATCGTTATTACTGAATTTACATTTTTAAAGCATAAAATTAAAGACACTGATGACATAGTCCGTGGTGTATTCAAACTTTCTAATCACAATGATAAGCAAAGCTTTATAAGTAAATCAGGTTTTCCTAAATCTTGGCGAACAGGGTATTTAGCTCCTACATTAGATATTCAAAAAATAACCCAACAGTTATCTCCTTGGTTAAAGCAAGAACACAGCATAAATGAGAAACAAGTAAACAAGCACAATTTAACCGTTAACTTGCCTGATAACGCGGGTGTGGATTCAAGAGTAAATATTACTAATACTGTTGTAGAATACTCTTTAGACCAAGTTCTGGACCAGCCAAAAGCAATTAAAACCATAAAAGCTGCGTTTGATTTAACACAATATGCTCAAAATCAAGGTTCTGCTGAATTAGCCGCATTCATGATAGACGACTACATTGCTGACATACATGTACATGTTAGTACATTGGAACGAGCCTTGGATGAAAAAAATTACCTTTTGGTTGATCGGTCATTACAGTCATTAATTCTTTTAGCGAATGTTATTTCAGCTAAAGATCTATTAAACCATTGTCGTCAATTAAGCTTGCTGACTAACAATACAAGTGCAAATAATGGTTTGTCTGAAAAACAAAAAGAAAAATTGCCGAGCCAGTTGCTGAAACTCAAACTATGCTTAGAGCAGTTAACAGAATTTGCGGAATCGATATGAGTGTTAAATATCAACCGTCATTAAACCAAGGAAATGAAATAGAAAGCCCTTGTGTACGAAATTGTTGTTTAAATGATGACGACATTTGTTTAGGTTGTTTTCGACATATGAAAGAAATCATGGCATGGCGACAACTTGATGAAACCACCAAAAAAACTATTATTAATCAATGTCAGGAACGCCGAAAAAAACTTAGCAAATAATCGCTCAAGACGATGAACAATTAGGTGAATAATGGAAGAAGTTGAAAAAAATACCTTAGCGCAATTAGACCAACTTAATGTCTTAATTATCGACGATAATTTGCTCGTACATAGTATTTTAAAAGACAGTTTATTTGCTCTTGGAATTAAGGAGGTTCGCTGCGCACAAAATGCTTACTATGGCCTAAGGCTTTGCGATGAAATGCATTTTCATATTGTTATTTGTGCATTTAACGTCACCAGTGACAAAGACGGCTTTCACTTATTAGAAGAGTTGAAATTTAAAGGCCATGTCACGCGCACCACAGTATTAATATTTCTCAGTTCTGAAACCAACGAATCATTAGTCAACTCTATTATCGAATTACAACCTGACGACTTCTGGACAAAACCTCTCGCAATTAATAAAGTTCGTACTCGCCTCGTTGCGACATTAAAAATCAAACAAGTACTATTTAATGTCAACAGTGCTATGGATAAAAAAGCTTATGCCAAAGCTATTTATTTTGCCGATCGGCATTTACTTAATAAAAAATTAGCCCATTTCTATCCTTATATTAATCGCATTAAAGGTGAAGCTTACCTCGCTTTGCTTGAATATAAAGACGCTGAAAGCTTTTATTTAGAATTATTGGAACATTATAAATATTCTTGGGTGTATTTAGGTTATGCAAAGTCTTTATTAAAACAGGGGCGATTAGACGATATCAGTGCAATGCTTGCCACCTTAATTGATAAGCCGGATACACGTTTTGGTGCCCACGATATGATGGCGCAGTATTTTATTGAACAAGAGCAATACGATACCGCTTATGAAGAAATAAAAAAGGCCATGGCATTGGCGCCAAGGAATATAGAGCGAAATAAAAAGACGTGGGATTTAGCGCGGTTAACGCATGATTTTAAAGGGCAATATCTGGCGACACTGAACATCGCACAACAAGCTAAAAACTCTATACATGATTCTCCAGAACTTCTGCTTAATGTTATTCGAGCGGGCATTGATCTAGGCTGTGCGACAACTGATGACAGCGCTAATGGCATATTGCAGCAAACTGAACAATATATCAGCAAATTTGAAAAAGAATGCCAAGACACTAGCTTTTTTAAACAACAAATTTTAGTGGTTAAAGCTCGCTTACATAATGTGCGAAATGAGCATGAAAAAGCGAAGAAATTAGTTGAAAACCATTTATCATATAACCCTAGCCCTGTGGTCGAAGATAATCTAGATCGTGTGAAAGTACTGCACGAACTGGGTATGCGTGAAGATGCAATACATTTGCTAAACGCTATTAACAATCAAATTGCTGGAGACTCGTTGAATAGTCAGGTAGTTAGGCGCTATATCGCGCAAGAAAGCCAGCAACGTGAAGAAATACATTTTACGGCAAAAGAGCTTAACACCATGGCGATCGAGCATTTTCAAAAAAATCGCTTACAGCCGGCACTTGTTGCTATTGAGCAAGCACTGCGTTTGAGCCCCAATAATGTAAAGTTATTGATTAGCGAACTTAAAATACTGATCAAAATTAAACAAGACAATCAAGAAACACCAGAACATGAAGAGTCAGTAGAACGGATAATGACAGAATTAATTAAGCAAGATTTAACTGGTAAGAACTTGATTGCATTTAAAGAATTAAGAGAAAAGTGGCAGCAATTAAATAAACCTCGTTGAGATTAAATTAATGTAATGCGGTTTTACGCATCGCGTGGCATACCTTTTTCAACGGAGCGAATTAACCGCGCCGTTAAACGTAAATTTTGATCTTTTGCTAACGCTTGCTGTTTTAAGTTTTGTTGTGCAATCGCCCATTCAATATGTTCAGCTACCATAGCCTCACTATCAGCTAACTTTTGTGTCAGCGCCTCTATATTACGGGGTGAAAAGTCTGCATTACCTAAAGCCACGGCAATATTACGTTGCCAACATTGAAACCCTATACGTCGAATAGGTGAGCCTTCAGTTTTATGTAGAAAAGTTGCTTCGTCCCATGAAAACAACGTCAATAATGAAATGTTGTCTAAATTCTGTCGAGGCTTAAAGTCGTCTTCGCAACCTAGTTTGGCAAATTTATTCCAAGGGCAAATTAATTGGCAGTCGTCACAGCCATAAACCCTATTTCCTATTAGCGGCCTAAATTCAACAGGGATAGCATCACGTAACTCGATGGTTAAATAAGATATGCAGCGTCTAGCGTCGACCACATAAGGTTCAACAATAGCTTGAGTCGGACAAATTTTGATACAGGCAACGCAACTGCCGCAGTCATTTTCCGATTTAGTATCTGTAATTAAGGGGATGTCGACTAAAAGCTCGCCTAAGAAAAACCATGAACCTGCTTGTTTGTTAATGAGTAAAGAATGTTTTCCAACCCAACCTAATCCAGCTTTTTCGGCTAACGGTCGTTCAAGTATTGGTGCAGAATCAACAAAAGGTCGATAATTGAAATTTTCGCAGTGTAATTTTATTTTTTCACCCAGTTGCTTCAAGCGCTTACGCATTAACTTATGATAATCGCGACCGAGAGCATATCGGCTAATATAGGCGTGATCTTTATTTTTTAAAATACGAGCAAATTTTGCTTCTGCAGGTAAATAATCCATGCGGACACTAATAACATTAAGTGTACCTTCTACCAACTCCTTTGCTCTCGCACGCATTAATCCATGGCGGGCCATATAATCCATATTGCCATGGTAGTCATTATCTAACCATCGCGTTAAAGCCTGTTCATGTTGTGATAAATCAATATCACTTATGCCTACTTGTGAAAAGCCGAGTTCTTGACCCCAAAGTTTGATTTTATCGGTTAGTTCTTGATAGTTAATAGCAGGTGGAGTCATGGTCGCCCAATAATTAAGGGATTTAAACAGTGCAAAAGTTGACGAGTAGTTTAACACATAAAATTATAAGGTTAATCGACTATAAAAATTATAGGGCAGTAAAGCGCAAGTACACTTACGGTTTTTTGCGAGGTAAATAGTGGTATGCCTAGGCGGCGAGGTGGTATCATAAATGTTTTAATTTGATAGCATTTCAACCAGGCAATTTAAACTTGAAAGCTATTAATTTCCCAAGAGATGCGATACTTTATAAGTATTAACGATTTGATGAATAAATTTGTGACAAAACAAACCTTTATATTAGCAGATGAGCCAGCAACTGTCGGCTTAGGTAAACAATTAGCTAATATTGTAAAAACTAAGCTGAAACAAGGGATTACCGTTTATTTAAATGGTGACCTCGGTGCAGGTAAAACCACCTTAACACGAGGTTTTGTGCAAGGTATGGGGCATATCGGTAATGTTAAAAGCCCAACTTACACTTTAGTTGAGCCTTATGATTTAGGTGATTGGCAGGTCTATCACTTTGACTTGTATCGATTAGCAGACCCCGAAGAGTTAGAATATATGGGCATTCGAGATTACTTTAATCGTAATAGTTGTAGCTTTATCGAATGGCCTGAAAAAGGTCAGGGTATGTTAGCTGAGCCCGATATGCTGATTGACTTAGCTTATGACGAAGAACAGCGCCAAGTTACTTTGCAAGCTATGAGCGCTTTAGGTGAACAAGTATTGTTAGCTTTGACAGAAAAATAAAGTTAAGGCTTGAGTGATTAAAAGGTAACGCCTCGGTTATAACCAAGGTAAAGTTAAACAATATAATAAAAAAAATAACCCATAATATAAGTTATTAAGAGGTATTAAATTCAATGCGTTTTGCAATTAAATTCACCGCAGTTCTAATGCTTTGGCTAGGAGTAGCAATTGTTGCTAGCGCTAGTAATAGCATTGACGGTGTGCGGATTTGGCCAGCGCCTGAAAATACCCGAATCGTTTTTGATTTAAGCGAAAAACCTGACTTTAAATATTTCTCCCTCAACTCGCCACAACGTTTAGTTATTGACTTTAAAGACAGTAAAAATAACGCCGCGCTAATGGCGGCAATAAAAAATGATCGTCGTGTCAAAAAAATTCGCACTAGCACTCCAAAACAAAAAGGCAGTACACGTTTAGTACTGGAATTAGCCGACGATTATAGGGTTTCAGTCTTTCCGTTAACGCCCGCTGGTCAGTATGGCGATCGATTAGTTATCGACCTTTATGACAAAGAAAGCCAGCCAGTCGCTACCCATGACAATAGCACCGGAAAACGCGATATCGTTATTGCCATTGTTGCGGGTCACGGTGGCGAGGACCCTGGCTCTATCGGTGCATCAGGTACCTATGAAAAACGAGTCACCTTGAAGATTTCGCAAAGGCTTGCTGATTTAATTAATAAAAAAGAAGGCTTTAAGGCTGTTATGATCCGAAGTGGTGATTATTATGTTAATCATAACCGCAAAACAGAATTGGCTCGAAAGTCTAAAGCTGATTTACTTATTTCAATACATGCTGACGCTTTTACTTCCTCAATACCTAGCGGTGCTTCAGTTTTAGTGCAAGCTACCCGACGTGCTGACTCTGAGTTTACCCGCTGGATAAAAAATAGAGAGAAAAACTCAGAGTTACTTGGTGGTGCTGGTGAAACCATCCGAATGACCAAAGATGACAATTTGGCAATTGCTTTAGCCGACATGAAAAAAGAATATACTATGGCTAGTAGCTATGACTTTGCTGAGCATGTAGTAAAACAGTTAGGTAAAGTAACAAAGTTGCATAAAAAGAAACCAGAACGTTTAAGTTTAGCGGTATTAAAGTCATCAGATATTCCTTCTGTATTAATTGAAACCGGTTTTATCTCTAACCCTCAAGAAGAAAAACGACTAAATAATTCAAGACATCAACAAAAGTTAGCTAAGGCTATATATATTGCCGTAGATGATTATTTTTCTCGTAATCCTCCTGATGGCACCCTCATCGCAGCAACTCGAGTACGGGAGCACAAAGTTAGCCGCGGAGAATCACTTTCTGTGGTTGCTCAGCGCTATAAAGTGTCTATTAGAGAATTGAAGTCTGCTAATAACCTCAAGTCCAATGTTGTAAAAATTGGCCAAACCTTAAAAATTCCACAGGCAGATTAACTTTCGTATGACCATTGCAATATTACCCGCGCGCCTTGCTAACCAAATCGCTGCAGGTGAAGTGGTTGAACGTCCCGCTTCAGTTGTTAAAGAACTGGTAGAAAACAGTATTGATGCTGGCGCCACCAGTATAAAAATTGATATTGAAAAAGGTGGCGCAAAACGTATTCGTATTATCGACAATGGCAAAGGTATTGCCAAAGACGAATTAGGCTTAGCGCTAAGTCGCCATGCTACTAGCAAAATTAAAGACTTAGACGATCTTGAGTCAATTTCTAGTATGGGCTTTCGTGGTGAAGCATTAGCGAGTATCAGTTCTGTTGCGCGTTTAACCTTGACCTCAAAACCTGAGGCGCAAGATTCAGCATGGCAAGCTAATGCTGAAGGAAGAGATATGGCCGTCGCTATTAAACCTGCGGCGCATCCTGATGGCACCACTATCGATGTTAGCGATTTATTTTTTAATACCCCAGCTCGCCGTAAATTTTTACGGACAGAAAAAACAGAATTTGCTCATATTGAAGAGGTGATTAAACGTATTGCTTTAGCGCATTTTGATATCACTTTTATTCTTTCTCATAATCATAAAGTGGTGAAGCAATTTCGCGTAGCAAACTCTGCGGTGCAAAAAAGCAAACGAGTCGCGCAAGTGTGTGGCCAAAAGTTTATTGAAAATGCCTTAGAGGTTGATTGCCAGCATGAAGGCTTACATTTGTATGGTTGGATTGCACAGCCAAGCTTTTATCGCAATCAAAATGACCTTTCTTATAGTTATGTTAATGAACGGATGATGCGTGATAAATTAATTAATCATGCCATTCGTCAAGCCTACGCAGATTTATTACCAAGTGATGGCTACCCTGCATTCGTACTGTTTTTGAAGCTAAATTATCGAGATGTTGATGTCAATGTGCATCCAGCTAAGCACGAGGTCCGCTTTCATCAAGGGCGCTATGTACATGACTTTATTTATTCAGTTTGTAATCAGGCGCTGAGAAATGAACTCGAGTTAGATATCGATAGTTCTACTGGTGAGGTATTAACGACTGAGCCTGTTAATGAAGTGCATGCTGATGTTATTGAACAGGACTGCAGTTACGTCACCCCTTTACGAACCAGTTTAGATAGACAGGCCCCTGAGCATTTAAATAGAAATTTTACCCAAGAAAAGCACTCGACTAATAACAGTGTTAATTATGGTGGGAATAGTAGCCAGCATTATTCTGCAAAAATAAATCCTCAGGCGATGAAAGCTTACAGTGATTTAATGACGCCGTTAGCGATTGATGAACAGATAAATGAATCCACTATGCTTCCAACAAGTTCGAGCATAGAAACTTCAGTTTTAGATTCTAAGCCACAAGAAGAAATTGGCAATGAAACCAAGGTGCTTTTTTGGCAAGCGCCGCATTTTTTAGTTTTTCAGCAACAGCAAACCTTACGAATGTTATCAGTTAAAAAAATCGATACTTTACTTAGGCTGCAAACCATAAAGCAACGCTGGCACGAAAAGCTTGTCAGTCAGCCACTATTACTGCCAATTAAAATAAAAGTTAGTGAGAAAGTAGCTAATTTTGTGCAAATAAATGAAGGCCAATTTCAACATATTGGCATGGAAATACGTCAGTTAAATAGTGCTACTGTACAAATACGACAGTTCCCTGCTTTACTGAGAAATAAAGATGTAGCGAGTAGTTTTGATAAGTTTATTAAGCAGTTGGGTGTTGAGGAAGGAGAAAGTGTACACGGAGAAATTGACTGGCAAATGGCATTGGCAGCATTAATGGTAAATGATGAAACAAGCCAAGCATACGCATTACAAGTTTGGCGAAACGCAGAAAGTCATTTTAATTGTCAATTTGACCAACAGTTACGCTTGAATTCTGTGGTAATTGACCTCACATCTTCTATAAATCAGTTAGATTAAAAAATTAACAAAATGACTAACGTGGTAGACCCCAAAATTTTTGATACAAAACAGCCGCCAGTTATTTGTTTGATGGGGCCAACGGCATCAGGAAAAACAGCACTAGCAATGGCGTTATATGACACCTTGCCGTGTGACATTATTAGTGTTGATTCAGCGTTAGTATTTAAAGGTATGGATATTGGCACGGCGAAGCCAACAGCTAAAGAATTAGCGGCTTATCCTCACCAATTGATCGATATTAGAGATCCGAGTGAAAGTTACTCTGCAGCTGATTTTTGTCAAGATGCATTAAAGGCTATCGCAAAAAGCCGAGAAAAAGGCCGTATTCCAGTTTTGGTTGGCGGTACCATGATGTATTTTAAAAGCTTAATTGATGGTATTTCTCCTTTACCAGAAGCGGATCAAAACATCAGGCAAGCTATTGCGAAAGAAGCTGCTGACAAAGGTTGGCATTATATGCACGAGCAGTTACAAGGGTTTGACCCTGTATCAGCCGAGCGGATCCACCAAAATGATCCGCAGCGACTTGCACGTGCAATTGAGGTATACCGAAAAACTGGAAATACTTTGACACAATTGACCGAAATAAAAGGTGATAAAGTAAGCGGAAATGTTTTACAGTTTGCTTTAGCACCAAAAGAACGTAGTGATTTACATGCTCGAATTGAGCTGCGTTTTAATCAAATGATAGAGCAAAACTTTGAAAAAGAGGTTATTGCGTTAAAACAACGGGGAGATTTGCACTTAGATTTACCCTCGATGCGATGTGTTGGTTATCGACAAATGTGGCAATACTTAGCAGGTGACTATGATCACGCAGAGATGATTTTTAAAGGGGTTTGTGCTACAAGGCAATTAGCAAAACGACAGTTGACTTGGTTAAGAAGTTGGCAAAATTTACACTGGTTGCCAATGGAAGATAAAAATAATTTGCAAGTTATTCTATCGGCAGTAAGCAAACTTTAAACATTGATGTATAATTAAATTAGTTCTGCAATAAGCAGCTAGTTTTATTGAATAATTTTAATAAAAATAAACACTTTAATTAACTTACTAACAATAACAAAAGGGGCCAACTAATGGCAAAGGGGCAATCTTTACAAGACCCATTTTTGAATGCGTTACGTCGTGATCGTATTCCAGTAGCAATATACTTGGTTAATGGCATTAAACTACAAGGGCAAGTAGAGTCATTTGATCAATTTGTAATTTTACTTAAAAATACTGTAAGTCAAATGGTATATAAACACGCTATCTCAACGGTAGTGCCGTCGCGAGCAGTATCTACTATGCCAGCCCCGCAAGCTAACCAACAAGATTATAATCAGGACTCTGAAGATTAATGCAAATAGCTAGTATTGTATGGAGTCGCTCATTTGTTTGATCGGTATCAAGCAGGTGAGCAGGCGATACTTGTTCATTTAGATTTTCCAGATGATAATACCCGCGAAGATCTACAAGAATTTGAAATGCTTGTAGACTCAGCAGGTATCAGTGCGTTAAATACCATTACAGGTAAACGCAATACTCCACATCCTAAATATTTTGTTGGTACCGGTAAAGCACAAGAAGTTGCTGATGCAGTACGTATGTATGATGCAAATATTGTCTTGTTTAATCATAGTCTTGCACCATCTCAAGAAAAAAATATAGAAGCGTTATGCGAATGCCGTGTTGTGGATCGTACTACGCTAATTTTAGATATTTTTGCCCAGAGAGCTCGCACTCATGAGGGTAAATTACAAGTTGAATTAGCTCAGTTACGTCACATAAGTACTCGATTAATCCGTGGTTGGACTCATTTAGAGCGCCAAAAAGGCGGTATCGGTTTACGTGGACCTGGCGAAACGCAGCTTGAAACAGATCGTCGTTTACTGCGTGAACGTATGGTTAATATTCGTAAACGATTAGCAAAAGTTGAGAAGCAACGCCAACAAGGTCGTCGAGCAAGAAATAGAGCCGAAATTCCAACCGTATCTTTAGTGGGTTATACCAATGCTGGTAAATCCACACTATTTAATAAAATAACGCAGGCCGATGTTTACGCTGCTGATCAGTTATTTGCAACGTTAGATCCAACCTTACGTAAAATTGAAGTGGATGAAGTAGGGCGAGTGATCCTTGCCGATACTGTAGGATTTATTCGCCATTTACCTCATGATTTAGTCGCAGCATTTAAAGCAACCTTAACCGAAACAAGAGAAGCAGAGTTACTTTTACACGTTATTGATATTTCTGATGAGCGCCGCAGCGAAAACATTGAACAAGTGGAAGAAGTATTAAACGAAATTGAAGCGGGCGATGTACCACAATTACTGATCTGTAATAAAATTGACCTACTAGATGATATTGAGCCAAGAATTGATCGTGACGAACTAGGTTTGCCGATCCGAGTTTGGCTTTCAGCACAAAGAGGCATAGGTATTGAGTTGCTATTCGAAGCGCTTGCCGAACGATTAGGTAAGCAAATTGTTAAGCACTTACTTTGTTTACCTCCGAGTGCAGGTAAACTTCGAGGGCAACTTTATCACTTAAATTGTATAACAAACGAACGTTATGACGAGCAAGGAAATTGTTTAATGGATATAAAATTACCCATTAGAGAATGGAACAAGCTAATAAAACAAGACGAAACAGAAATAGAGCACTTTATTCGAACTTAACAGACTGATATATTAGAGCGTTTATATCAGTATATGCATTCATTTTTTTATAGCGGAGATTACCATGGCTTGGAATGAACCGGGGAATAACGAAAAAGATCCCTGGAAAAACAAAGGTGGCAAAAATCAAGGACCACCTGACTTAGATGATTTATTAAAAGATATCGGCAATAAATTTGGCGGTATTTTCGGCGGCAAAAATTCAGGGGGCGGATCTGGAAAAAGTTTTTCTAGTATTGGCATCATGGTTTTGCTTGTTGTAGCTATGTTTGTTTATATATTTGCAGGTTTCTATACCATTAAAGAAGCTGAAAAAGGCATCGTTTTACGCTTTGGTCAGTATGCTGGTATGGTTGAACCAGGCTTGAGCTGGAAGTGGACCTTTGTTGACCGCATTATTCCGGTTGATATGCAAACCACACGTAATTTACCATCTTCAGGCTTTATGCTAACCAAAGATGAAAACGTTGTTCGTGTTGAAATGCAAATTCAATATCGTGTTGTTGACGCTCGTAACTACATCTTCAGCGTTACAAATGCTGATGAGAGTTTAAGTGAATCACTTGATAGTGCCTTACGTTACGTTATTGGTCATTCAAAAATGGATGCTATTTTGACCAGTGGTCGTGAAGAAGTCCGTCAATCTGTGTGGCAAGAACTAGAAAAAATAATCGAACCTTATAATTTAGGTTTAATTATTGTTGATGTTAACTTTAAAGATGCGCGACCTCCTGAAGAAGTGAAAGACGCTTTTGATGATGCTATTGCTGCACAAGAAGATGAAGTACGTTTTTTACGTGAAGCTGAAGCTTATGCCCGCGGTATTGAACCTCGTGCACGTGGTCGAGTTAAACGTTTAGAGCAAGAAGCATTAGCTTACAAAGCACAAATCTTGCTGGATGCTGAAGGTGATGTAGCTCGATTTAACAAGTTACTACCAGAATATAAAGCTGCGCCTGAAGTGACACGCCAACGTATGTATTTAACAACGATGGAAAATGTCTACAGCAACACTAGCAAAGTTATGGTTGATGTTGAGGGCGGTAATAATATGATTTATTTACCACTCGATAAAATTATGCAGCAGCAATCAGGTGGACAACGCGTTATTCAGCATTCAGAGCCGGCCATAAACCAGTCGTCAAATAGTAACAATAGTGCACCTACATTATCTGGTCGTAGTGATCGTTTCAATAATGGGAGAGATTAAGCCATGAAGAATTTTTTATTGGCAATCATAGCCTTAATATTTGTACTTACGGTTTCTTCTGTATTTGTTGTTTTTGAAGGCCAACGTGGCATTGTGTTTCAATTTTCAAAAATTACTCGTGATGCAACAACCGGGGACATGAAAGTTTATGAACCGGGTTTGCACTTTAAATTCCCATTTATTAACACGGTACGTAAAATTGATGCACGTATTCAAACACTAGATGAAGCGCCTGATCGTTTTGTTACCTCTGAAAAGAAAGATTTAATGGTCGACTCATTTGTTAAATGGCGCATCGTTAATTTTTCTACTTATTACTTACGTACAACGGGTTCAATTGAAAATGCTCGTGCGTTGTTAAAGCAGAAAGTAAACAACGGTCTACGTACTGAAATTGGTACGCGTACCATTAAAGAGATTGTTTCGGGTGATCGTGATGACATCATGGCAAAAGCATTAGAAAGTGCTAAAAGTAGCCGTGAAGATTTAGGTATTGAAGTTATCGATGTACGTATTAAAGCGATTAACCTTCCACGTGAAGTGAGTAACTCGATTTACGAACGTATGCGTGCTGAACGTACTGCGGTCGCTAAAGAGCATCGCTCACAAGGTCAAGAGCAATCAGAAATCATTCGTGCAACCATTGACGCAAAAGTAACTGTAATGCTTGCGACAGCGCAGAAGAATGCACAAGAAATTCGTGGTGAAGGCGATGCCTTGGCAGCGAAAGTCTATGCTGATTCATATAGCCAAGATGCTGAGTTCTATAACTTCTTCAGAAGCTTAGAAGCTTACGAGAAAAGTTTTAGCTCGAAAAGCGATATCATGGTTGTTAAACCTGACAGCGACTTCTTCAATTACCTAAAAGATGGTAAAAAAGCGAAGTAAGTTTTAAGGTTAACTAGCATTGTAAAAGCCATGACCTTGTCATGGCTTTTTGTTTTTTATAAGGTAAATAATGATGTCAACACTGCTACTTGCTGTTGCTATAGCATTAATAATTGAAGGCTTAATACCAGCGCTTTTTCCAAATAAATGGCGTGCGTATGTGCTAAAAATCGCCGATGAACCGGTTAATACTATCCGTCAAATCGGACTCGTTTTAGTGATAATTGGTCTGATCCTATTTTGGGCGGTAAATTAATTGTCTTGCTAACTCTCGACCAACACAGGATTTTTTTAGATTGGGTTAAAAATCAACAATTATTGCTTGGACTCAATATTGATATTTGATAGAATCCCCGCCTAATTTTCTTACCAATATGTGAACATGGGTAAAAACGTCGTAGTTCTAGGCACCCAATGGGGTGACGAAGGTAAAGGTAAAGTCGTCGACTTACTTACTGATAAAGCCAAATATGTAGTGCGCTATCAAGGTGGCCACAATGCGGGTCATACACTAGTCATTAACGGTGAAAAAACCGTTTTACACCTTATTCCATCAGGCGTTTTACGTGATAACGTAAAATGCTTAATCGGCAACGGTGTTGTTCTTTGTCCAAAAGCACTTATGACAGAAATGGCAATGTTAGAAGAACGTGGCGTACCCGTACGCGAACGTCTTTTAATTAGCGATGCATGTCCGTTAATTCTTCCTTACCATAATGCACTTGATGCAGCTCGTGAAAAAGCACGTGGTAGCAAAGCTATTGGTACCACCGGTCGTGGTATCGGTCCAGCTTACGAAGATAAAGCTGCTCGTCGTGGTTTACGTGTTGGTGATTTATTTTGCGCAGATTCTTTTGCCGTGAAATTAAAAGAAATTATGGAATACCATAACTTCGTGTTAACGCAATATTACAAAGCTGAGCCAGTGAGTTACGAAGCTGTATTGGCTGATGCAATGGCTGTTGCTGAAGTGATTAAAGGCATGGTTGCTGATATTTCAGAAATGCTAGATCAAGCGCGCAAAGCCGGTGAATCTATCATGTTTGAGGGTGCCCAAGGTACATTACTTGATATTGATCACGGTACATACCCATACGTAACTTCTTCAAATACTACGGTTGGTGGTGTTGCTACCGGTAGTGGTTTTGGTCCGCTTTACTTAGATTATGTTTTAGGTATCACTAAAGCTTACACTACACGTGTTGGTTCAGGTCCATTCCCAACTGAATTAGATGACGAAGTTGGTCATCATTTAGGTACTGTAGGTCATGAATTTGGTGCTACTACTGGCCGTGAACGTCGTTGTGGCTGGTTTGATGCCGTCGCTATGCACCGTGCTGTGCAAGTTAACAGTATCAGTGGTTTTTGTTTAACTAAATTAGACGTTTTAGACGGCTTGAAAACATTGAAAATATGTACAGGCTATAAAACAGCTGAAGGTGAAATCATTACTGTGCCACCAACAGCCGCTGAAGGTTACGATAAAATCACCCCTGTTTATGAAGAAATGCCAGGCTGGAGTGAAACTACCGTTGGTGCAACGTCAGTTGATGCTTTACCTGCCAATGCTATTGCTTACATTAAGCGCATTGAAGAGCTTACCGGTGTTCCTGTTGATATTATTTCAACTGGTCCAGACCGTGTTGAGACCATGATTTTAGTTAATCCGTTTGACGAATAATTAATTTCTGCTTATAAGTACTTAAGAAACCACCTACTAGGTGGTTTTTTTATGTCTAAAATTGCTTAATTATTCAAATCATATTGTTGCTGTATTGACTGGGCATGCCTTAATTATCAAAGTAAAATTTTAGCTTTATTAAGTTGCTGGGTTAAGTGTGTAAGAGAATAACGTCAAAGTATCAGAGGATAACTTCTGTTATCTAACGTGAAATGATACAAAAGTTATTACAACTACAGATTAAAGAACACCGTTAAGCTGAAACGTATAATTAATTGGTTTATGTTTTAATAATGTTATGTAGGTTTTATTTATCTATGAATGCTTAACGCTTTATGGTGAATATTCAACTAAACTATATGAAATTTGAAATCAGCAAAGCTACATTAATTATAGCTTGTAGCTAATTAATATATATAAAATAGCTTGAAATTAACAAGCTCATTGCTTTAACCTGTAAAGTAACAATAATACTTCTTAAGTTCATATGTTGTTGCTTACATTGCAATAGCAACATAATTAACTTACGTAAACGTCTCATACATTAGGAATAAAAATGACTGATTTTCGCCAAAAAGCTCTCGACTATCACGCTTATCCAACACCAGGGAAAATTAGTGTTGAATTAACGACTCCAGCTGAAACGAGTTACGATTTATCACTCGCTTATAGTCCTGGTGTTGCAGAGCCAGTCCGTGCTATTGCTGAAAATCCTGACGATGTTTATAAATATACCGGCAAAGGTAATACGGTTGCCGTTATCACCAATGGTACAGCAATCTTAGGTCTTGGTAATTTAGGCCCAATGGCTTCTAAACCAGTTATGGAAGGTAAGGCTCTGTTATTCAAACGCTTTGCTGGAATCAACTCATTTGATATTGAAGTTAAGCATAAAACGGTTGAAGACTTTATAAATACAGTGGCTAATATCGCAGACAGTTTTGGTGGTATAAATTTAGAAGATATTAAAGCACCTGAATGTTTTGTTATTGAAAAAGCATTAATTGAGCGCTGTAAAGTGCCAGTATTTCATGACGATCAACATGGTACTGCGATTGTAACAGCTGCAGGTATGATTAATGCCTTAGAAATTCAAGGTAAAGAACTTCGACATGCCAATATTGTCTGTATGGGGGCAGGTGCAGCAGCGATTGCATGTATGGAGTTGTTGATTAAATGTGGTGCACAACGTGAAAAAATTTACATGTTGGATACTAAAGGTGTTATTCACACTCGACGTGATGATCTAAACGAATATAAAAAGCTATTTGCTAATAATACAGATAAACGCACATTAGAAGATGCTATTGATGGTGCTGACGTTTTTGTAGGTGTTTCGGGGCCGAATGTTCTGTCGGCAGAGCACGTTAAAATGATGGCGGCTAAGCCGGTGATTTTTGCTTGTTCAAACCCAGATCCAGAAATAAGACCTGAACTAGCGATGGCCGCTCGTGATGATTTAATTATGGCAACGGGTCGCTCTGACTACCCGAATCAAGTAAATAATGTGCTTTGCTTTCCGTTTATTTTCCGTGGAGCATTAGATGTGCGCGCTCGCACGATTAATGATGAGATGAAAATTGCAGCTGTACATGCCATACGTACACTAGCTAAAGAACCCGTACCTGCAGAAGTACTCGCAGCCAGTGGTGACGAAAGTTTAACATTTGGAAAATCTTACATTATTCCTAAACCAATGGATTCACGTTTGCGCTCAGCGGTTGCTATTGCGGTTGCACAAGCAGCTGTAGATTCAGGTGTTGCTGCGTTAGAAATGCCGGAAAACTATAACGGTTAAGGTATAAGTTTTTAGCTTTTAACCGTCAGCTATCAGTAAGGCAGAACATAGACTCCAATTTGATTTTTGTTTTAACTGATAGCTTGGCACTGATAGCTAAGCGCTGATAATTTTTAGCACTGTCTTGGCTTTGGAGCAGAAGTGACCTCACCAATTAAACAACGCATTGCCAACATCTCGCTTTTAGTAGAAAGCTACGATGACGCCATTGAATTTTACACCAAAAAGCTAAGTTTTGAGTTGCTAGAAGACAGCGATATGGGCGCTGGTAAACGTTGGGTGCTGATTTCACCGCCTAATGCTAACGGTACTAATATTTTACTGGCTAAAGCAACTAACGAACAGCAAAGCCAAGCAATTGGCAATCAAGCTGGAGGTCGTGTTTTTTTATTTCTACAAACTAACGACTTTTGGCGCGACTATCAACAGATGAAAAATCAAGGTGTTGAGTTTTGCGAAGAGCCGCGAGTCGAAGAATATGGCACGGTTGTAGTATTTAAAGATCTATATGGTACTAAGTGGGATTTACTCGAACTCAAAGACTCTAATTTTTAATTTTTAGTTTTTAGTTAATCTCACCCTAGTTTATGTTGTTCGCTTAAACTTCAATTATAGGCAATAAAAAAAGGCGCTAATAGCGCCTTTTTGATATTTTAATTACCTGTATTTAATCTTCTATTTCAGTTTCGTATTCACTAAAGTCAGTTACACCTTGTGCTTCCAAAGCTTTACGAACACTTGCTGGTAATTTTTGTGTGTTGTCTTTTGCTAAGTCACCATCATCTGGCAAAGGTTGGCCAGTAAAAGCATGTAAAAATGCTTCACATAATAGTTCGCTGTTAGTCGCATGACGTAGGTTGTTGACCTGACGACGTGTCCTTTCATCGGTTAGCACTTTTAGCACACGTAAGGGGATAGACACGGTGATTTTTTTTACTTGTTCACTTTTCTTCCCGTGTTCGGCGTATGGGTTAATATACTCGCCATTCCACTCTGCCATGAATATTCCTCTATGCTTAATAAATTGCGATAAACCTATAAACTTTAAATTAATTGCTTTTCGCTATAAGTTTAATCTTACCTGCTGATTTTACTGGTTGTGGGGCGTGAGTCAATAACGAATGTGTAGAAGGTTAGATGTCTAAAGTTCTTGACCCTGCCAAGTAAAGCGTTTAGATTTGTAGACGTCCAAACATCTAAATAGAAAAATGTCTAAACTGGAGCAAGCATGAGCAAGAGAAAAATTGCCACCACCGCAGTGAGAGCCGGTATAAACAGTGACTTACATCATGGCGCTGTCATTCCTGCTATTCACCTTTCAAGCACTTATGCGCTAAAAGGCTTTAATGACAAACGTCAGTTTGACTATTCACGCACGGGTAATCCAACACGAGCGACTTTTGCTCAGGCTATTGCAGATTTAGAACAAGGTGCTGTCGGTATTGTCACCAGCACGGGTATGTCAGCGGTTCATCTTATTTGCCAGTTATTAAGTACCGAAGATTCTGTGGTCATTCCTCATGACTGTTACGGCGGAAGCTTTCGATTATTTACTCACTTAGCGAAACGTGGGCAATTTAAGCTAATTGTGGTTGATCAAAACGATCAACAAGCACTAACCGCAGCATTAGCTGCTAAGCCGAAATTAGTCCTACTGGAATCGCCAAGCAATCCCTTACTTAGATTAGTCGACATTGCCGAGATTACCGCTCAAGCACATAAAGTAGGGGCATTGGTTGCGGTTGATAACACCTTTTTATCGCCTGCTTTGCAACAACCATTACTGTTAGGTGCTGATATTGTTTTTCATTCCACAACTAAATACATCAATGGCCATAGTGATGTCGTTGGCGGCGTGTTAGTGGCTAAAGAGCAAGCGCTTGGTGAAGAGTTAGCTTGGTGGGCAAACTGTATAGGTATCACGGGATCAGCTTTTGACAGCTATTTAGCGTTACGTGGTTTAAAAACGTTACCGATTAGAATGAAGCAACATCAAATTAATGCCAATGCTGTTGCTGAGTTTTTACAACAACACAGTGCTGTAGAGCATGTGTATTTTCCTGGCTTAAGCGATCATCCTCAACACGAGTTAGCTAAAAAACAGCAGTCTGATTTTGGCGCAATGATGAGTTTTGAAATTAAAGGTGGCGTAGAAGAGGTTAAAGTACTGTTTGATAAACTTGAGTTGTTCACGCTTGCCCAGTCACTTGGTGGTGTTGAAAGCTTAATAAGTCACCCTTCAACCATGACCCATGCCGGGATGGAAATTGAAGCGCAACTTGCCGCGGGTATTACCCAGTCATTAATTCGAATTTCAGTCGGTATTGAAGATATAGACGATATTCTTAGCGATCTTGACCAAGCACTGACCGCCAGCCAAGGTTGATATAAACGGCTAAACCATCATTTATTCGCAGCTTAGGCAGCGGAATAAAATACAAACTTTAATAAAGTTGTGATGAGTAAGCTCACAACTGTGGTAATAAAATGTTCGATTCAAATACAGTAGTGGCAGTTAGCTCAAAAAAAAATAAATTGGCAAAAATTGCCTGTAATGTTCACAAATTTGGCGGCAGTAGTTTAGCAACAGCCGCCTGTATTGAGCGTGTTATTGATATTCTCCGTCAACATTGTCAGCTTAATGACATTGTTGTCGTCTCAGCTAATGGTACAACCACCAATACATTGTTTACACTTTATCAGCTTGGAATTGAATATGTAAATGCCCAGCAAACTGATTCAATACCTGAAAATGTAAGTGAGATAAAGAATGCTATTTATCAACAATTTACAGAACAAGTTCAACAGTTAGAAAACCGACAAACTGAGTTGATCTCTTCATTACTAAATGCCAGTACAGCGGCAAGACTGACGGCAATATTAGCTAATAATGTAAAACATATATCCGAGCAATTGTTAACGGTACCTGAAATATTTCAAAATGACTTATTAGCATATGGTGAGGTGTGGTCAGCTCGATTACTTTCCGCAGTACTCAACGAGCGCGTTTGTCCAAGTTATATGCTTGATGCAAGAGACTTTTTGCTTCTAGCAAATGAAAAAAGTGCAGAAATTGATTTTGCTAGTAGTACGAAGCACTTCAACAAGTTACAACAAGAGGAAAGCTTAGCGATAGTTACGGGCTATATAGCCCGTAATAAACAAGGGCAAGCTTGTACTTTAGGTCGCAATGGTAGTGACTATTCAGCCACTATTATGGCTGCCTTAACAAAAGCACGTAACGTAACCCTTTGGACGGACGTAGATGGCATCTACAGCGCGGACCCTAGAATTGTACCTATGGCGAGAAAGTTACACCGTTTGCCTAACGCAGTTGCTAATGAGCTTGGTCGTTTAGGTAACCCAGTGTTACATGCAAAAACTTTAAAACCATTAACAACTCACAGTAGCCATTTGCATGTCGCCAGCAGTTTTGCACCAGAGATTAGTGGTACTGAGATTGGTAAGTTTGGTCAAATTGCCAAACAAGAAATATCGGTAACCAATTTAAATGATTTAATCTTAGCGAAATCAACCAGCTTTATAGGTAAATCAGGAGCATTAGCGGTTAGTGAGTTTTCTCCTATCTGTTCCAACCTTGATGAAGGTTATTTAGTCGTTCCACAGTATCAGCAAAAAGCATTAAGCCAATGGCTAGCAAGCCATGACACACAAGTGTCATTTACACCGGTTGCTATGATCGCGGTTGTTGGTCATAGCGTAGCTAAACAAGGCGATATACGCGCTAGGTTTAAAAAAGCATTAAGGCATCAACGTACCTTACACTTTGTACACTCAAGTAATGAACATAGTTATATCGCGATATTGTCTGAGCCTTGCGACAGCGAACTATTAAATAATGTCCATGCTGAGATGACAAAAGATGCCAAAAACATTGCCCTTGTGGTTGCTGGTTTAGGCAATATAGGTCAGAAATTTTTGTCGATGTTACCTGCGCAACTTGCACGTGTCTCAGGGTTAGATAATGTCCATTTAGTGGCGTTAGTCGGTGCAAGTAAAGCGTTGATTAATACTGATGGTATTGAAGTCAGTAATGCACTTTTACATTATCAACAGCAAGCGCAACCTTATGACCAAGCACAATTACTAGCTTGGTTAACCAGCCACCCTTATGACGAGTTAATTGTTGTTGATATCACCCCAAGTGAAAGCTTTAGTCTGTTGTACCAAGAGTTTTTTGCTCGTGGTATTCATGTGATAGGCGCGAATAAATGGGCCGCCTCATCGAGTACAGAAAATTATCAATCGCTACTGACTACATCAGCAAAAAATAACAGTATTTGGCTGGGTAACACTACTGTCGGCGCAGGTTTACCAATAAACACCACTATTAAAGAGCTGATTGATAGTGGTGATGAAATTACTGAAATTTCAGGTATATTCTCCGGCACGTTGTCGTGGTTATTTCAATTTTATGATGGTGTAACACCGTTTTCACAATTATTAGCAGATGCATTGTCACAAGGCTTAACTGAGCCTGATCCTCGTGAAGATTTATCCGGTCGAGATGTACAACGAAAGCTACTTATTTTAGCGCGCATAGCCGGTTTTGAATTATCACTAGCAGATATTGATTGCGAAAACTTAGTCCCTGAATCGCTAAGAGATATTCAGTTGTCGGAGTTTCTAGAGCGCACCAATGAACTTGATGCGTTATTTCTTACTCGTTTAAAACAAGCACAAGAAAAATCTTGCGGTATTCGTTATGTTGCTCGCTTTATATATGAAAACGAAAAGGTAGTAGCGAAAGTAAGTTTAGAAGCGTTAAGCCAAGACGATGCTTTTGCCCAGTTAACACCATGCGATAATGTTTTTAAAATTAAAAGCCAGTGGTATCAAGATAATGCGCTAATAATTCGCGGCCCTGGGGCAGGGCGAGATGTGACCGCAGGTGGTATTCATGCAGACTTAGTGAAAATTTGCCAGCAACTTAACAACCGACAACAACAGGTTAAAATTAAAGGATTAAATTAAACCGACTTTAAAAACAGTCAGTGGTAAATTTAAGATTTAGTTGCTGCTATTACTAGTATTTATAAGGGGTTAGAAATAATAAAGTGTTGATGGCGTTATTAAAGCCATCAACACTTTATTATTCAATATCTTAGTCACTACCTCTTAAAAAGATTTACCAATGCTAAAAACTAAATTTTCGTCACTTTGCGCACCAGATAATTCTTTTGAGTTAGCGACAATGGCGATACCAACATCGAAACCTGACACTTCTGTTCCGTAGCCAACTTCTAGGTAATCACCGTCAAAATCTTTACCCCAAGTGCCATAAAGGGCATAAAAACCTTCATATTCAACCTCAGCCGTTAAGAAATCATAGTCTTGGTCAGCACCCGCTTCTACTTCCCATTCACCAACGTTATAAGTAAGTGAAAACATACCGTAGCTTAACCCTAAGTTTACTTCATTATAAGAGGTGTCAAAGTCACCTGTGTATTGGTAACTAGTAAACCCGACGTTATAGCCTAAACCACTGTCAAGTTCGCCATTATATCCACCATAAATATCGACTTCTATACCAGCTTGCACGTCAGCTCCCCATGCACCAATATAAAAACCACTATTTTCATAATCAACACCAGCGCTAGCGGAAGCCGTATCTGTTTGTACTACGCCACGGAAGATATATTGTGATACCACGCCGACATTAGTACTTAAGCCTTCTATGTCAGTAGCAAATGCAGAAGTTGAAGCACATGCAGAAGCTGCTAGGAGCATTGAAGTTGATAGAGAGATAATTGATTTTTTCATGTTTTAGTCCACTAAGTTTTTATAATTGTTGTAGCTATTGCAAGGACAGTGCCTATGTTTGATTTTTGTATTAAGTTGTTTGTTTTTAGTGGCTTAAGTATTCAAAAGGATGTTTTTATAGTTTTAGTAGTTGTATGTTTTGTGCTGAGGTGGTGCAAGCACAACAGCATATGTTCAAATGAAGTGCAGCGCTTAAAGTTTAAAATTAATCACTAATAGTGGAATAGATCGTACCGTATAACAAAAACGACACGTACTGATCGTTATTATTGTTTTTAAAATCATTTTTTGTCGCTTTAGTCAGTCGCATATTTAGCCTAATTAAGTTAAAGTAGCGCTGATTTTATCGAGGGTTTATCTATGTCTGATTTTTTAATTGCTCCATCAATTTTATCTGCAGACTTTGCTCGTTTGGGCGAAGATGTTGCGAACGTACTTAGCGCCGGTGCTGATGTTGTCCATTTTGATGTAATGGATAACCATTTTGTGCCAAACCTTACTTTTGGCTCTATGATTTGCAAGTCATTACGTGACTACGGTATCACTGCACCCATAGACGTGCATTTGATGGTAAAACCTGTTGATAGCCTCATCCCTGATTTCGCTAAAGCGGGCGCCGACATTATCACTTTTCATCCAGAAGCTAGTGATCATATTGATAGAACTTTGCAGTTAATTAAAGACCATGGCTGTAAAGCCGGTTTAGTATTAAACCCAGCAACACCCCTCCATGTTTTAGACTTTGTTATGGATAAACTGGACGTTATTTTATTAATGTCGGTTAACCCTGGTTTCGGTGGACAATCTTTTATCCCGACCACGTTAGATAAACTGCGCTTAGTGCGTGAAAAAATTGATGCCAGTGGTTTTGATATTCGCTTGCAGGTTGATGGTGGTGTAAAAGCCGATAATATTGCTGAAATTGCTAAAGCGGGCGCAGACATGTTTGTTGCAGGCTCTGCTATTTTTTCAAAACCAGATTATAAAGTCGCAATTGACGACATGCGTGCAGAGCTCGCGACAGTAAATAAATAATTAACAGATTACATAATTCAAAGAAATTGAAGGATAACAAATGAGTAAACCTATTGTATTAAGTGGCTGTCAGCCATCAGGTGAGTTAACTATTGGTAATTACCTTGGTGCGTTAAAGCAATGGGTAAACATGCAAGATAGTCACGAATGCTATTACATGTTGGTTGATCAGCATGCAATTACTGTAAGACCTAAGCCAGATGATTTGCGTAAAGCAACCTTAGACGGTTTGGCATTGTATCTAGCCTGTGGCGTTGACCCTGAAAAAAGTACTATTTTTATCCAATCACATGTACCAGAACATGCGCAATTAAGTTGGGTACTAAATTGTTATACGCAAATGGGCGAACTTAACCGTATGACCCAGTACAAAGATAAGTCATCAAAGTCTGAAGCGAATATGAATTCAGGGTTGTTTACTTATCCGGTATTAATGGCTGCTGATATTTTATTGTATGGTGCGAATAAAGTGCCGGTAGGTGATGATCAAAAGCAACATTTAGAATTGGCCCGCGATATTGCTACGCGTTTTAATAACTTGCACGGTGAAACTTTTAAGGTTCCAGAACCTTACATTCCTGAGTTTGGCGCGCGTGTTATGAGCTTATTAGAGCCGACTAAGAAAATGTCAAAGTCTGATACTAATCCGGGTAATTTTATCGGTTTATTAGAAGATACTAAAAAAATCACTAAGAAAATTAAGCGTGCGGTGACTGACTCTGACGAGCAAGCGAATATCTATTTTGATATCGAAGAAAAACCAGGGGTTTCTAATTTATTGTCATTGTTGTCGTGCACCACAGGCAAAACGGTTGAAGAACTAGTACCTGAGTATGAAGATAAAATGTATGGACACTTAAAAGGTGATGTTGCTGAAGCCGTTGTTGCTTTATTAGCACCGATTCAAGAGCGTTATCATCAATTTAGAAATGACCAAGCTTACTTAGATGAAGTTATGCGTAAGGGCGCTGAAAAAGCGTCTGCTCGTGCCAGCAAGTTACTTGCTGAAGTTTATCAAGCCATTGGTTTTATCGCGAAACCTTAAGCTACATTATTTCACTATCAGTGACTTCTGATAGTGTCACCAAGTTTGCACAAAAAAGCCTGAATTGATTCAGGCTTTTTAATGTCAGAAATTGTCAGTGAATCATTATTCTTTACTATCTTCCTGAGCTGCTTTAGACGCTTCTTCAAATAGCTTACTGCTGTCACTAACAAAGCGGTCAACACTTGAGCTAGGTGTAAATAAGAAAACTGGCGACATGATTGTAGTGTCAAACTGCGGCCTTGGATTAAAGTCAGGCTGTTTGCTCATTTGCACAACAAAACTTCCGCCGAACAACAATACAATTAAACACATTGATACCACGTTACGGCGTAGCAAAGTCATATGAAAACCGACATAGCAGTTAAGCCAAAATAAACAAAACGCCAGTAATAAAGGAATAATAGCGATAACCCATAGCATTGAAGAGTTGCTAGAAGTATTAAAATGAACAATATTTTCAAAAATATCGCTTAACCACATCAAATTAAAGAAGAAAAAACTAATGCCCATTTGCGTCCAGAATCGAGCATCATGTTTGGTTAGATGCGAGACTAAAGCAATCCCGGCAGGCCATAAGGCAAAACCTAAGGTTAAACCTATGGTGGGTACTAACATTTGCGTTAATGTCACTTCATTGGCATTGTTTAAATTAATAATCCAACCAGCGATCAGGGCAAATAAGCTCATACTTAACGCTAGAGCGACTGGATGACGGGCTAAATTAATTAAACTCTCAAATGGACTAATGGCAATACTTTCATCAACTGGATGGCTTGGGAATACAAAGCGTACTTGGCTTTTACCTATGGTAATAATATCGCCTGATTTAACTTGGTGCTGTAAAATATTTTCTTTACTGTCTTCAAGGTAACTGCCATTAATTGAGCCTTGATCGTTTAGCAACCAGTGCTCGCCGTTGAAGTGAAGTTGTAAATGGTCAGGGCAAACATGTGGGTCACTAATGATAATGTCATTATCGTAACCTCGACCAATAGTAATGTTACTAGTAGCAAATTTATGTCGGCCTAAGAGCTTGTGACCATGACTGAGCTCTTCAATAATTATTTCCATGTCACAGACTCCATAAACTTAGTTAAAAAAGCCAGCGAGGTTTCTTGCGCTACACCTGAAATGGTAAAGTGACTGAGCAGGGCATATTGTTCGTGGTCGACCGATATGCCAATATAAAGTACGTCGTAAAGTTTTGGAAAGTCTTTATAAGCACGGGTACAAAACACTGATTTATTCTTTATATTGCTACCTTCTGGTTTAACAATATCGTGATGGCATTGATACTCAGTTACATCGTCTTTACCCGCTTGGTTACCTGGTGCCACTTGGTTTAATTGACGCTCAAAAATATGATAAAACTTCGTGCTACCAATCTTGTCTGATTCCATATAGCGATATTCCATTTCTAACGAGCCGGTAAAAAAGTCAGAAGAAATGTAGGTGTTTTCATCTAAATCGCAGTTGGCAACTGCGGCCATAATTTGTGCGTCAACTTTGTCAGAATTTGATTCACCCCAGCAACGTACAAAAGGTACATCGATTGTTGGAATTAAACCGCGACCAAGTTGTTTTAACTGCCACTCACTGTTTAATATCGTGGTGATTAATTTATCTTGATTGCGCATTAACTGTGCTGCCATCTGCTGTTCTATGCTTTCTGGCGGACTGTTTTGATAGGCAAGGTAAAGCGCAAGGAGCTTGTCATGGGGCACTAAAAAGCCGATTTGGTTACCAGATGTCGCGACATTTATTCCAACAACTTCAGTATTTTTATTAACAACAGGGCCACCACTCATGCCTGAATTGACTGAACCTGTAAAATGAATACGATCATTGAAAGATTCATTTTTTAATCCATTGTAGGTGCCGGGCACAACAATCATACCTAAATCATGTGGATTACCCAGTGAGTATAACTCTTCACCTTTGGTCGGAGCTTGTTCGGCAATTTTAAAAAATGCCATTTCCGTTGTGACTGCACGTTGTACTATCGCTAAATCATTAATAACATCGACACTTTTTAAGCTCAATGCTGCTTTATTGCCCTTGTTATCTAGATATTCGATGTTGTATTTGTGAGGATGGCGAGCATAGCCGGAAATAACGTGATAATTAGTAGCAATAAGTCCGTCACTGCTGATTTGAAAGCCAGAGCCTATCGATGACTTTTCACCACTGGCTTTGTCGATTAAACGAATTTGATAAAGCGAGGGGGCCAATTGTTTAAAAATTTCTTCGGCCTGCTCAACGGCGAAACTTAATGTGCTACCACACATCAGTAACAGAGCAAAAATAACTTTCATTGAATATCCTTTTTAATTATTACCTTGTCATTGTGCCACCGTATTCTAATTTGTCATCCTTTATCCGACAATATCACTACTTTGTCAGTTACTTGGTAAGTGACAGTGGCATTCATTGTGTTTTATTCATGTATTAAAATATTTATTTGCAAAAAACGCTCGCTATTTTTCTTGTCGAATGTGAATAAAGAGCATAGGCTTATAATTAAGATTACATTGTTTAAGGTGCGTTGAAGATATGGAACATACTCAAGTTAAGGATTATTTAAGTAATAAAGTAGCGACCACTGAATATTTTCCTTTTGGTCCAGATGTCAGTGTATTCAAAGTAAAGCACAAGATGTTTGCGACAATGTCACTTGGTAAGGGCAATGAAAAGGGCACGGATGGCAAAATGAAAGGCCATTATTGTATTAACCTTAAATGTGATCCTGACGAAGCGGTAATGTTGCGAGATATTTTTAGTTCGGTTATTCCGGGTTACCATATGAATAAAGCACAGTGGAATACAGTCATTTTAGATGGTTCAATTCCACAAGGTGAAATTGAACGTATGATCGATAATTCTTATCAGCTAGTTGTCAGTAAAATGCCTAAAAAAGATCAAGAGTCTTTGCTTCTTCACCTTTCTTAATCATATTTAATTTTATTGGAACTTCACTACTTTTAGTAAAATACTTAAACTCCATTTAGGTTTTCACTTTCATTACGCAAATAAAACTAAATTGCTTTATTGTTTGAATGTATCGTTAATGCTTCATCGTGATGACGAGATTGCCTTCAACAGTTTTTAATTTATCAAGTAACGTTGCTCGTGAATCTGCGGAAATTAGCACGTGACCAACCTCACTACTGGTGCTATCACGTTCGGTAACTACAGAACCAGATTCGATTTTAAATTTGAATTGTTTTACTTCCTGTAGTTTCTCAACCTTTTCAAGGCCAGAAATTTTATCTACAACACCTGCTCCAGGGTGGATCATAAATACACAAGCGTATTTTTTCGCTTTGACTGGTAATGGCTTAGGGGGCGTGTCGGTTTCTAGCTCTACATAAGTTTGCCATGGGTTGAAACCATAGGCATATTCAATAAGTTCCATGTAGTAACCACCGGGCGGTCGAACCGCCATTTCCCCAAAGGTTGGTCCATTTTTAGTAATATAGAATTCAGCATGTGTCATACCATTTTTGACCCCAAAGCCTTTGATGACCTGATCATTGATGCTAATGATTTCTTGTTCTAAATTTGAGTCTAAACTTGCTGGCACGATCGATTTTTTCCATTGATGGAGATATTCAGTAATATTATGAAAAATAGGTACTCCGTTTTGGATAAAGGTTTCGACACTAATTTCAGTGCCTTCCACAAACGCTTCGGCTAACAATCCAATCTTTGCATGTGCTTTAACCTGAGCTAGGCTTGTTAGCACCTTAACGCCTCTTGCGCCTGATTCAGCTACCGGTTTAACGACGAGCGGTAGTCCTAGCTTTTCGATCAAAGATTTAGGGGTATCTTTTATACCGATGAGTTGAAATTTTGTAATTGGGATATTGTGTTTTAAAGCTTCGAGCTTCATTTGGTTTTTATTATGCAAAATGTTGGTAATGCTTAGTGGCGTGCCTGTCAGTTTGAAGGTCTCACGGATCATTGCCGCAATATCAACACTGGATTCAGTTGCCGCAATAACAAACTCAATATCAAATTCTCTAATAGCATCTATATCGGTTTTTAAAAGCTGGTTTACACAATTTTCAAATGGCGTTTCAATAAAACCAGACAGTTTTTCCTTTCGGCTCTCGTGAAGCGGGCCATCGCTCCATAGAAAAACTTTATGCTTGAGTTTTAAGGCAGCACGATAACAACGGCCTCTTCTACCTATGATTAGTACATTTGCCATTAAATACCTCAGTTAACTACAATTGTCATGATTGAGTTTGCTTAATATAAATACTATATAGCAATATTTACAGCATTGTTGAATCACTACTTAAACTTCAAGCTATAAATTAGTCTTTCTTAAATGCCAAAAAATTCAAAAGTCGTTTTGTGAGTACTCCAAATGTTTTTAAAGTGTTTTTGATTAACCTCTTACTTCATTTGAGCGCACATTTTTTATTTTTCTATAAATAAATTGTGCTAATAAATACACTACCCATGAGACTAACGCGATAACCGCAGCAAATATCGTCGGTAAAATAGCACCAAAGGTAATACTCATGCTGAGAATAAATCCTAAAACAAATTCTTCTCTATAGACTTTAAAAAATAAAGCGAAAAGCAATATTGATGGAAATAATATTCCTGAAATTTCAGGGTAACCTTGAATAAATGCTATTGAAAGAAGTGCGCCATAACCAAGCGCGATGATAAAACTCAGTAATACTTGCTTACCCTTTAAAGGCAAAGCCGCGTCAGGAGATATGAGTAAACGTTTTTGAATTCGGCTCAAGGCTAACCATGTCAAAAATGGTAATAATAGTCCTCCCCACCAATTTGATAGTTCAGGCATATCAGCACGCTGTAAAAAATAATGACTTGGCACACCGCCGTGCGAATATTGCCAGAGTAATAATGTCCAGATAGTTACTGTGACCAATAAGACTAAGCTCCATTTTATGGTTGTTAGTTGTGAGTTGTTCATTGGTATACCTTAATTGATGATTCAGCTTTATCTGATAAAGCAATTTGTATACCAGTGAACGAAGTCGCATTTTTAAAAGCTTGAAGTGAATGTTTTTATAGCGCGCTTATTGTCATTAACCAGAAAGTAGTCAAGTTAGCTATTTATTGTCCTTAAGGCTCTCCTTTTTTGTTAAGCGGAATGGGGGGGTAATTGATTTGAAATCCAAACTGTTTGATAGGGAGATAACATTAAATCTTGGTTTAACGAGCTAATTTTTATACCGCTGATAATTTCTAGCCAAGATTCAGTAATAATTAAGTTAAGCTCGCTTAGCGGTAACAAAACCGGTTTATTTGAGATGTTGCTGATGCAAAATATACTCTGTTTTTTGTTTTGACTTTGTCGCCAAAAACCAAATAACTGCAAGCCTAAATGTAAGGTAAATTGTGTCGCGTTGGGGTGAAATGCCGGCTGTTTAATGCGAATATTTAATAATGATTGCAGACTTGTTAGTACTTTACTGTGATGTAAATCCTTATTAGCGAGAGCGTTAGCTAATGTTTCTTCTTGCCAGCAATGACGATTGATCGACCTATTATGATGAGTGTTAGATAATTTTTTATAGTCGTTTTTAGTGCCGAGTAAACTGTGAATATAAATACCAGGTACTCCTTCAAGTGCAAACATTATCGCGTGAGCGCAAATAAAACGTTCGAAATTCCATTGGTCTATACCGTCAATTGTTCCTTGCAAAGCATCATAAAGTGCAATATTCATTTCATACGCTTTTTGTTCGCCGTTGTCAGAACTTCGCCATGAGATTTTACCGCCGAAGTTTTCTATCGTATGAATTAAGCTATCAAGTTCAGTTTCACTTAATAAGCCTTCGGCGGGACGTAAACCAATACCGTCATGTGAGGCAATGAAATTGAAATACATGGTGCCATCTTGCGAAGGTGGCATACTCATTAACCAGCGTTTTAAATATAAGCAGTTACCTGTCAGTAAAGTATTTAGCAACAGTGGCGGTAATGAGAAATTATAAATGCCGTGAGCTTCATTAGCGTTACCGAAATAGGTCAGGTTTTGAGTATTGGGTATATTCGTTTCAGTAATGATAATAGCTTGTGGCTCTGCGACCTCAATCAAGGTTCTTAATAACCTCACTATTTCATGGGTTTGTGGCAAGTTAATGCTTTTGCTACCAACCACTTTCCATAAAAATGCAATGGCATCAAATCGAAAAATTTTCACACCGTTATCTAGGTATTGGCGAATGATCACAATAAAAGCTTTTAAGACTTCAGGGTTACGAAAATCAAAGTCGACCTGGTCGTGACTAAAAGTACACCAAACAAATTTTTTGCCTTGGCCCGTTAGTGTTTCTTTTAGCAAAGGTGATGTTCTCGGTCTCACAACCTGACTTAAATCATCTTCAGGTGTGGCGGTGAAGAAAAAATCATGTCCGATACCTTCACCTTTAATAAAATTGTCAAACCAAAAGCTACGACTTGAACAGTGATTAATCACCAGATCAGACATCAAACGATACTGGCGGCTTACCTCTGTGATATCTTGCCATGTACCTAGCGACTCATTGACCGTTGAATAATCAATAACAGCAAAGCCATCATCAGAGCTAAAGGGAAAAAACGGTAAAATGTGTACGCTGTTAATGGTATTTTTAACATGACTATCAAGAAATTTTTTTAATGTTTGCAGTGGTGTCTTATCAGGAGCGACGATGCTGTCACCGTAAGTTATCAAGACAACATCAGCTTCTGACCAATGGTTAGTAAAGGGCTTTGGCACATTACTTTTACTTGATATTTGCATTTTATCAATCAGTGCATCAGCGATATCGTCAAGTGATTGTTCAAGTACCACATCTTGATATATTGTTGAAAGCTGTTGAATGACTTTCCTTTTTATAGACTCAACCGGCATTGGCATAATCTGAACCTTCCTTTAATGCGGCACTGAATTCTTGATTGTCGAGCTCTACTGCTGTTTTTAATTGCGATAAAATATCAGGAATAGCACTAACAACTCGGTTCCAAGATGGAATGAAAGGCGTTTCCATTGGATTTTCTAAGAAGGTATTTCCAGCGGTTAAAATATTTTCTGCAAACATTTCTACTGCTTTTTCTTCGTTATGAATATCGAGTTCAAGGCCGTTCATCATCGCGTCATTGCGATAAGTTTCAACGTAATCTAACGCTATGCGATAGTAAGTCGCTTTTAAGGTTCTAAACTTTTCGGTGCTGAAGGTTTCACCTTGTGTGGCTAATTTACGTATAAAAGCTTTACTGATATCAATCGACATTTTTGACAGGCCAGCGGCGGTATTATCTAACGACAAATCCTGATGTTTATGGTCGTAAGTGGCAGCAATATCAACTTGGCATAATCGGTTTGGTGAATAGTTACGATACATTTCGGATAATACGCCTATTTCTAAGCCCCAATCACTTGGAATGCGAATGTCGTTTAAGACATCCCGACGAAACGAAAACTCACCGGCAAGCGGATATAAGAAGCTGTCCATGTATTCAAGATAGTCACAATGGCCTACGGTCTTTTTTAGTGCCTTGATTAAGGGCGTAACTAATAAGCGAGAAACTCGACCATTTATCTTTCCACCGGCAACTCGGGCATAAAAGCCCTTAGAAAACTCATAGGTAAATTGTGGATTAGCCACAGGGTATAGCAGTCGGTCGAGTAATTCTCGTTCATAAGTTAAAATATCACAGTCGTGTAAAGCGATAGATTCGGTTCTACCTGAGGCTAAAATATATCCCATGCAGTACCAAACGTTACGGCCTTTTCCTAGTTCTTTGGGGGCTAAACCAAGTGCTTTTAATTTTGCATCTAATGCTTGCAGTCTGGGACCATCATTCCATAAAACCCGATGCCTTTGTGGAAGCTGGCCAAAAAATGACAAAGCATGCTTATACTGTGCTAAATCAGCACGGTCTAAGCCGATGACAATTTCAGATAAGTACTTAACGTCTTTTATTTTATTAATAATATCGGGTAACGCTTTACCTTCCAATTCGGAAAATAATGAAGGGAGAATAAGTCCTAATGAACGGGTTTTTGAAAATTCGAGCAACTCGGCTGCCATATCTTCTGGATCACGCTGGGCCAAGTTATGCAACGTAGTAACCGTACCGTTTTGATAAAAGTCAGCCATGGTTTACCTCTTATTTAAGTTAAAATGAATGTGAATTTAGTTGATTAGGAGTAAGTTCTGTATGACCTCAGCCCAGCCTTCAGGGCCATACCGTTGTGATTTGAAGGTTTTAAATTGATGATATAGTTTAGGGAAATCGTGAACAGGTGAGCGTATTTGCACTGCTATATCAGCAGCTTCTAACATTGCCGTATCATTTTCACCATCGCCCAAAGCAATAGTGTAGACAGTGCTATTGGCAAAGTGCTCGCGGTATTGCTCGGTTAACCAAATAAGTGCTTGGCCTTTGTCACAGTAACCGCCAATATGCATAAACCTTCCTCCTTGAACTACGCTGGCACCTAACTCAACTACATGTTCGATAAAGGCTTTTTTAGAGCTGTTATTACTCAACCACTGGATAGGTTCACCGTATTGTCTTTGCTTTGCCCGTTCTGCTTGTGCTAACGCTAAACCGGTTACTTGGCATAATTCTGCTGTTGTTAATGTTGCGAAGCCTCGGTAATCACGTTGAAATTTTTTACAGTGTTTGCTAAGTAAATCTAACCAATGCTGCCTAGGTAAGCAGAACGATTTCACCCAATAATTTCCTATTGTTTTCGTTCCTGCTGGCTGTGATTGAAACGTGTTTATTGGGATGTATATCGCCGCGCCATTTTCAATTATAAACGGAGTGTTAAGCTCGAGTTCTTCCTGAATAACTTCTAATTCAGCCAAGGTTTTGCTGGTGTTTAAAATGACCGGTATCTTTGCTTTACTGAGCTGTTTTAGTGTGTGCTGAGCGGCAGTAGTTTGGTAACTAAAGTGGTCAAGTAATGTGCCATCTAAATCAGTGAAGATAATGGTTTTTTTAGTGCTCATAGATCTTCAGCTTGAGGTGTTTGGGTAATGTTTCTTTGATGATCGAGGTAAAATATAACATCAGCAAGTTGTGAGATAGTATTGCAACCTTGCACGCTGAGTCTTTGAAAGTATTGGGTGAAATTTAAAACATCAGCGGGGGCCATTATTTTTGAATTTGACAGATTGCTGTGCTTTTCTTGTAACTTTTGTTCTTGCTCTAATCGCCATTTGTAAACACAATCAAATGAAGGCGCTTGAAATGCTAGCCAAAAGTCCATGATTTTATACAGAGGTTGATATTGATCCTTTAATTGTTGATTAACATATTCGCGCCAGTGACCTTCAGGATCGTGTTTTAATTCAAGCTCATTGATAGGCGCTTTCAATTGCTCCGCCGTTTGTGGTGTTACGCCCCAGCACCATCCCTCTAATAAAATAATATCTGCTGGCGCTTCAATCATTGGCCAATCACCTTCAGGATAAGGTTCATCGATTGCTTTATTAAATCTAGGGATTGCAAAGCTAGTTTGCTTTTCTTTTAATTTTTTTAAAATAATCTCTAGTGCAGATATATCATGCGTGCCAGGAACACCTCTGGTAGCTAATAAAGGGTGTATATCTCGTGCGAGTTGTTGGCGTTTTTCACCGGTCAGGTAAAAGTCATCTAATGACATAACGACAACGTTTAAGTGATGATTTGTGGTTAAGTATTCCGCAATAAAGTCAGTTAACGTCGACTTACCGCTGCCTTGGCAGCCGTTAATGCCGACAAAAAACACACCGTCATGCTTTCTAAACTGGCTAAATATCTGCTCAGCGAGTGGTTGATAGTGTGCCAACACAGTATGCTTAAATTCTTCAGGCAGTTTGTGCTGTTTTATAAAAGTTTCAAGCATAATTTCCACGTTAGCTAAAAGATCCCTATTGATAATACTTTCAACTCTTATGCCACGTTCTTAAAATTACTGGTGTTTATGTAAGGTATTGTTAAATAATAAATAATTTAAAAAGCGAAGAAAGTTGGAAGCGTTTTGATACTTAATATAGTGCAAGTAAGTAACAATTTGCTTAATTTTGGTGCATTTTATTCGCAATAGGAGAGTGAAGGCGATAACGGTTAAAGGCAAGACTAAACAATAAAATCAATAATCGCGCTTTTAATATACTTGCTTCGGTTGTTTTCTAGTGAATGGCGGTTCTGGCATAAATACAAGGTTTCATTCACCTGATGATTTAATAAATTTACAGTTATCTTTTCTGATTTATTAAATGCATTGGCAGCATGTAAAGGCAAAACTGTAAAGCCGAACCCACGACTAACAGGCTCTAGAATTAAGCTAATTTGATTCGAAAAGCCTTTTTGTTGAAATTGATTGATATGTTCAAATTCAGGATAGTTTTTACTTAATAAGGCATGGGCATGATGTTCGGCATCGGGATGACCAATAAAGCCTAAATTTAATAACTTTTGCCAATTTATTGTTTTGACACTTTTGGCGGTCACCAAAACTAGCGGTTCTACGGCGATCTTTTGGCTAAAAATGTTTTCTGCTTTGCTGAGTTCAGTGACGATACCCAAGTCAATTTTTCGTTCAAGTAAGTCTTGCTCAATACTTTTATTTGGCGAGAATTTATAATGAATAGCTAACTTTTTGTGCTGTTGTTGTAAATCAAGTAAATAGGGATAGAGCTTTAGGCCTATGCTGCCAGGCGTAGCAATTTTTACCGCTCCGATATAAGGGTCGTCTTGCTGAAGAGAGCTTTTTAATTCAGCCGAGGTGTCTAATAAGTGTTGTCCTTGTTGGTGTAGCTTTAACCCCGCGTCAGTTAGTGAAAAAGATTTGCCTTCACGGATCAGTAATTGCGTGTTTAGCTGTTGCTCTAGCTTTTTAATCTGTTGACTAACGCCAGACTGGGTCATAAATAGCAACTCTGCGGTTTTAGTAAAGTGACCCACTTCAGCTAAAGTACAAAAGGTTTTTAACCAAACAAGATTTATCATAACAAAGTGTACTTATAATCATAATTAATGATAATTTTTCATAATCTATAGTGTTCTCTATACTTTGTCCATCATATTAAGAGGGTTACAAAGATGAGCAAAGCATATCCAAGATCATTCTCACATATTGGTATATCAGTACCGAGTGTGGAAAAAGCCGTGAAGTTTTACACCGAAGTTTTAGGTTGGTATTTAATTATGCAGCCAACAGAAATTATTGAAGACGATAGCGCCATTGGTGCTATGTGTACTGATGTCTTTGGTGCAAATTGGCAAAAATTTAAAATCGCCCATATGTCGACAGGTGATCGTATCGGGGTTGAGTTGTTTGAATTTAAAAACCAAGAAAATCCTGAAAATAACTTTGAATATTGGAAAACAGGTGTTTTTCATTTTTGTGTCCAAGACCCAAATCTTGAAGAATTAGCAGAAAAAATTGTTGCTGCTGGTGGAAAAAAACGTATGGCAGAGCCGCGCTATTATTATCCGGGTGAAAAACCTTACCGTATGATTTATATGGAAGACCCATTTGGTAATATCCTCGAAATATATAGTCATAGTTATGAATTAACTTATGCTCAAGGTGCATACCAGTAGAGTAAATTAAGCGTATTTTATTTAGGGCGAAGGCCATTAGTAAAACTGATTAGAAGCTCTGTAATCCCTACAGAGCTTTTTTTATTTAGCTTTTGTGAACTTTTTTTCCAACAGTTTCGTATTTACTTAAAGTGATGGATAGAGATATATTATGGACGTTAATTCAAAAGCGCAGCTACAGCCTATTATTAAAAGCACCGCAGGTTCTAAAAAGTGCTTAGTAGGTCTTGTTGACGCCCATAATAATTTTATCGGTTTAAATCAGCACTCGGTTGTTGTGGTGGACTCCTTAGATGAAGCAAAAGCCTATTTACGTGCCCATCATATTTTTTCAGCCTTTCTTGAGTTTGAAAGTGCAGGTGATGACAGGTATGGTATGCCTCAAAGCTCTAGAAATCGACAAAGGATTTACTTGTAATGAATAAAAATTCGCTTGCTTTAAAAGACTTATTGCAAATATTCAATCTTGTTACCACCGAAGGTGAAAAAGTGAATGAAAGTTATGAGTTTCAAGGTATTAAAGCTTGGCATGACTTTGACGGATACACGTGTTTTCTTGCCTATAAAGATCTGACATTAACCTTGTTGTTTCATGGTCGCTACAATGTCGATTTTCAGCAACAGGAAACCTTTGATAACTTTCTAGCTAAAGTAAATAAACTCTTAGTGGCAGCAAGTGAATAGAGTCAATCCTAAGGTATTGCTGCACAGTAAATGGACTAAAAACAGTGTAGAAAACCGCGAAAAACACTTTGTTATTAATAAAGTTGAATTTGATGACGATAAAAATGTCACTGAATGTGTCATCACTGCAGTAATTAATGATCACGAATATGCCATAAACTGGCGAGATTTAAAGCAGCCAACACTATGGAAGTTCGGCTGGCAATAGCCCATTAAAAATAACCTTTCTATTAAATTTTTGCTGTAATACTGTGAAGTATATCCATCAGCTTGTTATCGATTGAATGCTATTCTCCTTAATCCTTTATGAACTCATTTTGCATGCAACGACACTTTACTCCTACTTTGTTTATTTTTAACGCTAGTTAGTTGCCCTTGCCGTTATTTTTCTGCTAAAACGAACTGCTAGACCATTCAAGTTATTTACGACGTTACCACTTGATTGTTTCTCCCTGCCAATCTAAAAAGCTTGGCCTCTGATCGAACGCTTGATCTTCAGTAATTTGTAATAACTGTTTAGCAACAAATTCGGTGGTGAACAATTTACCTGCGGGAACATTTTTTTGAAATGGTTTAGATAATCCGGTATCAGTTGTGCCTGGATGAAATACAATTACTTTGATGTTTTTTGCTCGTCGAGAAAATTCGATAGCAACATTCTTTAGCATCATGTTCAAGGCCGCTTTTGAAGCTCTATAACTATACCAGCCACCTAATTGGTTATCTTCAATACTGCCTACGCGAGCACTAAACACTACTAATTTACATTTACTTTTGCTACTAAAAAGCGGCGTTAGTGCTTTAATCCACAATAGAGGAATTAAGGCGTTTACTTTTATAACGTCCAAAAAGACTTCTGGACAAAAATCTTCTATGCGTTTTTCTGGACTTATGACTTTGTTATGTAATAACCCATGACAAATAAATATTTCGCTAAATGTTATACCTGAACTTTGACTGCTATTTTCCAGCTTTAAAGTTGAAACCGTTTTTTCAATAGTAGCTTGTTGATAATCTGTAACCACTATTTTGCTTAAATCAGGTGAGGTTACTAAGTTATAAGAGGATAAATCTCGACTGACTAAAGTGATATTGGTACTGACTGGCAATGCCAATAACTCTTTGACTAACCCTTGTGCAATGGCGCTGCCAGCACCAATAATGAGTACGTGTTTTTTGGCCATAAAACCTCCTGATGATTACTCCAACTCATAATTACTTCAATACGCTATGTCACGGCGCTGAGATCAAAAAATAATATTTACTAAGTAATCCAAATAGCGATTTCAACCGTATATTAATTTACTCGAGCTGAAGGGTTTTATGATGATTACAAAATCGGTGCTGTGGAATTTAGTCTGTTTTAATATTGCTTGGTTAGGCTTGGTCTTTATTGGCAATCCCTTTATACCTGTGGCGATATTTTTATTTGGCACTCAACTGTGGTTCTTTTCTACTGAGAAGAGTGACTTTGCACTTATTTTTATGGTCGCGGTAATTGGTATTACACTCGATTTTAGTTTGGTTTATACCGGTGTTTTTACTTTTCCAGACACTGAATACATTCCTTTTTGGCTAATAACGTTGTGGTTTTGTTTTGCCAGCACTATTCGGCTCAGTTTAGATTTTTTAGCTAAGTCTATTTGGTTACAATTTTTTATGGGCACATGTTTTGCACCATTAAGTTATATCGCCGGCGCAAAAGCTAATGTCGTTTATCTATCACCATCGATAAGCATGAGCTATTTATTATTGGCAGTTTTATGGGGACCACTAATGCTGGTTTTTTTTGCTTTAAGTCGCTGGTTAAAGATTGAGAGTCCTGATCATGTATCGTAATGTGGTTCTTATTTTTATCATCACAATAAACTTATATGGTGTTTCATTTCAGGTGTTAGCCACCAGCGAACCCCAATCAACGAGTGCAAAAACTGCAAAGACATGTAACTCAGAAAATATAATATTGAATAATGTAACTACTATCAGCTACAACTTTGAAGATAAACACTTTCAACAACTTGGCAAGGCCAAGCTTTCTGTATTGTTTTGGGATATTTATGAAAGTACGCTTTATACCTCTGATGGTAAGCTGCCTTTTAGCAGCAACGCATGCCAACAAACCTTATTTGAAATACGTTATCTGCGTGATATTAGCAAAAAAGAGCTTTTGGAAAATACTGAATCGCAATGGCGGTATTTGAACGTAGAAAAAGCCACGTATTCAGATTATTTAACTTTACTTAATGATATTTGGCCAGATATACAAGCAGGTGATCAACTCAGTTTATTAACTCAAGGCTCAGTAACTGTGTTTTATTTCAACCAACAAAAAATAGCTGAAATAGAAAACCGACTTTTTGGCGAACTGTTTTTAAGGATTTGGTTAGATGAAAACACTAGTGAACCGAAACTACGCCAACAGTTATTAGGAGATTTAGCATGAAATTGTTCTACCAATTCAGTCTAGCGTTATCGACAGTTTTATTGTTGTCTAGTTGCACCACTTCGTTAGAAGATTATCAACAAACAACACCGGCACTTGATATTCAAAAGTACTTCTCAGGTAAGCTTATTGCTTGGGGGATGGTACAAGACTACAGTAAAAATGTTACACGGCGTTTTTGTGTTGAGCTTGATGGTCAATGGCAGGGTAATAATGGCTTATTGAAAGAGGTTTTTTACTTTGCTGATGGTGAAATAAGTTATCGAAATTGGCGGTTAACAAAATTGACCGATGGAAAATATCAAGGTGGCGCCGAAGATGTCGTCGGTGACGCTTTTGGGCAGCAATCAGGATTCGCCTTTCAATGGCAATATGACTTACGAGTACCGATAGACGGAAATGAAGTGCAATTTTCGCTTGATGATTGGATGTATCAAATTGATGAATATCGACTTTTTAATCGAACGACAATGAATAAATTTGGCATTAACGTAGCGGAAATAACGTTATTTTTTGATAAACAGACGCCAGATAAAACCTGTAGAAACTCTATTTACGTGCCTAAAACCGAATAACTCAACATAACTAGTTCAAATCTTGTGTGTCCTTTGCCCCTATTAATTAGTCTATTTTTATAGGGGCTTTTTTTTGATCGTTTTTTGCCTTTACAACGTATAACTACCATAACTAATTATTGATATTTACTTATAGCGTATGGCAATGACTAACTTACCTCTTTTTCCGCTTCCGGTGTTTTTATTACCGCAAGGCTTAACTCGCCTGCGAATTTTTGAACCTAGGTATTTAAAAATGGTTTCATTAGCGATGAAAGATCAGGGCTTTGTTATTTTTTCTCAAAGTACAGAGAATATGAAAGGTGTAGGTCAAACAGGTAGTTGGGTCGAGATTATTAACTTTGATCAAAGTGATGACGGTTTATTGTTAATTGATGTACGTTGTAAAAGTTTAGTCAATATAATAACTATTACCCAAGATGCTGATAATTTACATCATAGTGACGTTAGCGTTAAAGAACACTGGCCGGATGTTACTATAGATAAGGTAACGGCTAGGTTGTCAGCATCATTAAAGAAAGTATTTAATGACAACACTGAATTAAATACTTTATATCCCCAACCTTGTTTCACTTCAGCCAATTGGGTAGTTGCGCGTTGGTTAGAGTTACTGCCTGTTGAGTTAGTTGAAAAAGATTTATTTTTTGCACAATACTCTTTTAATGAAGCGAAAGTGTTTTTACAAAACATCATATTATCTTAATAAGCTTAGACTGCATCATACGTTGTAGCACAATCAGCTTAACAGCGACCAGTGCTTTGAAAATAAATAACCCAGTAGTGATCTATTTAATAACCTCCCGCGTATTGGCCTTCATAATTAAAATAACGGGTAAGTATTATGCAGTCTGTGCATTCAGGGTTGCCAAGTCATCAAACAACTGCTAAATCTAGTGGCATGACTAATGAAATCGATCATTCCCAGCTTTGTCAGTGGCTTAAAGCTGTAGCTGTTAAACGTGACAAACAAGCATTTACTGCCGTATTTAAATTTTTTGCACCCAAAATTCAGCGCATTGCTTATAGCAAACTTAACAGCGAAGCTCTCGCTGCAGAAGTAGTGCAAGATACCATGAGTAATGTTTGGCGTAAGGCGCATTTATTTGATGAAAGTAAAGGTGCTGCTACTACTTGGGTTTACACCATTATGCGTAATGTAACATTTGATTTGTTACGCAAAATTAAAGGTAATAAAGAAGATGCGCTTAGTGACGATATTTGGCCGCTTGTTGAGTCTTCGAGTACAGAAAATGAAACCTTCAGTGATCATATCCAAAGTCGTAATCTACAAGGTGTTATCTCAACGTTACCTGCAAATCAGCAAGAGGTAGTTAAAGGATTTTATTTTCTGGAAATGTCACAAGAACAACTTGCCGTACATCTTAATTTACCCTTAGGCACTATAAAGTCGCGACTCAGGCTTGCTCTTGGCAAACTCAAGTCAAAACTTGGAGAAGATGATGATTAAACACCACCCTAAATTTGAGCTGTTAAAAAGTTTTGTTGATGGTGATTTACCCGCTTCAATTGCAGCAGGTATCGCCATTCATGGTGGTATGTGTGCTATTTGTCAGCAAAAAATAAATCAACTGACTGAGCAGGTTGCAGAAGTAAGCTTTGAAGAGCATTTTCAGGAAAAATATGCTTTAGCCGAAAATAGTACGGTAAGCACAATTACAGAGTTAGATTTTGAAGACATGATTGAGCAAATAACCGCCTGTGATGAATTTGAGCAACAAAAAACCTTTAAAAACCCTGCTGCTATTAGCTTCAAAGGCACAGAATATAATTTACCTAACGCATTGCGCAATATGTCATTAGGTAAAACAGCACAAATTGGTAAGCTTTCACGAGCGCGAGTACAACTCGATGAGGGAGAAATTCATACCAGTTTATTACACATAGATGCTGGTGGTTCCATTCCTGAGCACACACATAAAGGTTTTGAGCTAACCTTATTATTAGCAGGCACGTTTGCGGATGCTGAAGGCGAATATGTACCAGGTGATTTTATCATGCTTGATAAGCGTCACCAGCATCAGCCTGCCACTGAAGAAGGGTGTCTGTGCTATACGGTAGTTAACGATGCGCTACACTTTACCCAAGGTATTAATAAGTTATTAAATCCTATCGGCTCATTTATTTATTAGTAGGGATTACTATGTCAAAAAAGTTTGAAAAAGAAGATATTATCATCGGCATTAGTGCGTGTTTGATCGGTGAAAAAGTTCGCTTTGATGCCAGCAATAAACCGTCTAATTTTTGTATTAAAGAGCTTGGTCAACATGTTACCTATAAAGCATATTGTCCAGAAGTGGCAGTCGGGCTTCCGATCCCTAGACCCACTATCCGTTTAATTAAAGACCAAGACATGATCAAAGTATCGCGTCCTGATGGCTCAGGTGATGTCACTAGTGCGATAAAGGCCTATGGTAAAAAAGTCGCATCGTTATCTGCCAATTTAAGTGGTTATGTTTTTTGTGCAAAAAGCCCAACTTGCGGCATGGAACGCGTGAAAGTGTACTCGCCAACAGGTGATCCTTTGCAGGCAAAAGGTATAGGCGTGTTTTCTCGTGAAATCATGAAAGCTAATCCGTTACTTCCTTGTGAAGAAAATGGCCGTTTAAATGATCCCATTCTACGCGAAAATTTTGTTGCTAGAGTTTACGCTTATCGTCATTGGCAAGCCGTTGTCGAGTCAGGGATCAGCAAACATAAATTGACCAGTTTTCATGCGCAATATAAATATACCGTGATGAGCCATGATCTCGTTGCCTACAAAGAATTAGGGCGCTTATTAGCAAGGGCTGATATGGCGGTTGAAGAAATGGCAGAGCAATATATTGCTGGCTTAATGGCTGCATTAACGAAAACGGCAAGTCGAAAAAATCATTCAAATACGCTTTCTCATATCCAAGGTTACTTTTCAAAATTCTTAAATAAAGAGCAGCGAAAAGAGTTATCGGCACAAGTTGATGCCTACCGTACTGGCTTAGTGCCCTTGATGGTGCCGCTGACTTTGATTAACCATTATTTATTAGCTCACCCTAATGATTACTTAGCTCAACAAGCATATTTAAACCCTTATCCTGAGTCGTTAAAACTTAGGTACGGCTATTAATAAGTGTTAGTTTTTTACTCATCCGTATAAAGAGGATTCGCGAAATGCGCTCTTTTTACGGGTGAGTATTTTTTATTGATTAAGGAATTACCTTGTTACTTTGGTTTCGCAACGATATTAGAATTCACGATAATCCCGCACTAGCTTATTTTCTTGAGCAACAACAAGCCTCAGAAACAGCTAAGGCGATTTTTTTTGTCAGTGAAAAACAATGGCTAGCTCATGATTGGTCAGCGATAAAAATTGATTTCATTAAGCGTCATGTTAATGCCCTTGCTGAGCAACTGTTAGCACTTAATATTGTATTAGAAGTGGTTCATTGTGATGACTTTGCTGCGCAAATTGAATATTTAAAAAATTATTGTCATCAACATAGTGTTAGTGAGGTAGTCGCTAATAAAGAAATTGAGTTTAATGAGAATCAACGCGATAAATCATGTCTTGAGCAAGGCGTTCCACTGCGAATGTTCGAAAGCGATGTTATTGTTAAAAAAGGCAGTGTGCTCAATAAAAGTGGTGAAATGTACAAAGTATTTACCCCTTATAAACGTGCTTGGTTAACTTATGTTAAACAATACGGTTTTAGTTATCTTGGTAAACCAAGGCCGTTAACAGAGAAAGAGCTTAACGTTAATAATTCACCTAAATTACCTAAACCGTTAACGTGTTCAGGGGCTTCTGATGCCTGGCCTTTAGCTGCTGAAGTAGAGCAACACGTTATTCCACAGTTTTATCAAGAGAAAGTTGCAAGTTATGGCGAAAAACGTGATTTTCCAGCGATTAAAGCAACGTCTGGTTTGTCGCCATATTTAGCTATAGGTGCCATTAGCCCAAGATACTTACTGCAGTTATATATTCAACGTTTTCCTGATATTTTAGTTGCCTCAGATAGCCCAGAATTTACATGGTTAAATGAACTTATTTGGCGCGAGTTCTATCGAAATTTAGTTTTTCATCAACAAGATCTATCAAAGCATAAATGCTTTAATCCTAAATATCATAATGTTAAGTGGCCTAATAGCCCTGAGCTATTTCAGGCATGGTGCGAGGGGAAAACCGGCTATCCATTAGTTGATGCTGCCATGAGGCAGCTTAACCAAACCGGTTGGATGCATAACCGCTTACGTATGGTGGTAGCGAGCTTTTTAACCAAGCATTTATTGATTGATTGGCGTTGGGGCGAAAAATATTTTATGCAGCAACTAATTGATGGTGATTTAGCGGCAAATAACGGTGGTTGGCAATGGGCTGCAAGTACAGGTTGTGATGCCCAGCCTTATTTTCGGGTATTTAATCCGATCAGGCAAAGCGAAAGATTTGATCCTAAAGGCGAGTTCATTCGTAAATACTTACCAGAGCTAGCGGAATTACCCGATAAAGAGATTCACTTTCCACATATATATCTTGCTAAAAATAATTTAAAAAATTATTGGCCGGCGATAGTCGATCATAAACAAGCGAGGTTAGCTGCGCTTGATTTTTATAGATAAAAGCATTGGTTTTCGAACTTATGTTGAAGGTTTATTATCGGTAAGCCTTAGCGAGGTTAGTTGAAAAATAAAGAGTATTTATGCCAAATTTAGATATCAGACTAGTTGAACAAGACAGCCCAGAAGCACATAACACTCCTTGGCTTTCGAATTTCATTGAAATATATCAACAGCTTTCTGGGGAAAAACTATATTTGCTGAGCGACTTGTATCATCAAGACATCGTTTTTATTGATCCGATGCACCAGGTAGCAGGTCTTGATAGCTTAAATTTATATTTCAGTAAGCTTTTCCAACGACTGACTTTTTGCCATTTTAAAATTGAACATGTTATAGCCCAAGACGATGAAGCAACTGTTTATTGGACCATGAGCTACCAACATCCGCGTTTAAATTCAGGAAAGATGGTTGATGTTCAGGGTAGTTCCCACATTAAAGGCAGTGGCGATAAAGTTATTTTTCATCGAGACTATTTAGATTTAGGCGCTATGCTTTACGAGCAACTACCGGTAATGGGGCGAATTATTACCTGGTTTAAAAAGCGAGCTTCCAAGTAATGAATACTCAAGCGACTATTTTGATCACAGGGGCAACCTCAGGTATTGGTGAGTCGTTGTTACATAAATATGCGGAAGAGGGTTATCGTGTTATTGCTTGTGGACGAAATACACAAAAGCTACAACAATTAGCAGACGAATATCATGATGTAGTCCCACTTGCCTTTGATATTACTGATATTGAAGAAATTAATCAGTCAGTTATGCAAGTTAGTGGAATAGAAAAAATTGATATTTTAATGCTCAATGCTGGTGATTGTCGTTATATCGATAATGCTAAAAAATTTGACGGAGCCTTATTTTCGCAAGTTATTGCCACTAATTTACAGTCTTTAGGTCACTTACTTGAAGGTTTTTTACCTAAAGTTCCGGCCGGTGGGCAAGTGGTTTTTGTTAGTTCAAGTGCTACTTTATTGCCATTTCCAAGGGCTGAAGCTTACGGTGCATCAAAGGCAGGTGTCGATTACTTAGCTAAAAGCTTAGCACTTGATTTAAAGGCAGAAGCGATTGACGTTACGTTAGTGCATCCCGGTTTTATCAAAACACCTTTAACTGATAAAAATGATTTTTCTATGCCGTTTATGCTCTCAAGTGAGCAAGCGGCGCTGCGTATTTTTGATGGTGTGCGTGCACGTAAGTCTTACCTGCATTTTCCGAAAAGACTAACCCTACTAATGAAAATGCTCGCGCTTTTTCCTGATGTTGTTTGGCAAAGTATTGCTTTAAGGAGTAATAAGAAATGAAGCGCATCGCTATTATAGGCTCTGGGGTTTCAGGCCTGACTGCAGCTTATCTATTATCAAAAAAACACCAGGTTAGTGTTTTTGAAAAGTCAGACCGCATCGGCGGTCATACTGCTACCGTTGATGTTGAAGTCGACAATAAAAGCTATGCCATTGATACTGGGTTTATTGTTTTTAATAATAAAACTTACCCAAATTTTTTAGCGCTATTAGATGAAATCGGTATTGGGAAGCAGGAAACTGAAATGAGTTTTTCAGTGCATAATACTCATACCGGTATGGAATATAATGGCCATAATCTTGATACGCTATTTGCTCAAAGACGTAACTTGTTTAATCCTAAGTTTTGGCTGTTAGTTAAAGATATTTTAAGATTTAATAAAATATGTAAGCAACATTATCAAGACCAAAACTATAGTGACACACTAACGTTAGGCGACTTTTTACAAGCGCATAATTTCAGCGATTATTTTTCTGAGCATTATATTTTGCCAATGGCGGCAGCAATTTGGTCGAGTTCTTTAGCAGAAATGGAGCAGTTACAATTTCATTTTTTTGTTCAGTTTTTTCATCATCATGGCTTATTAAATGTCGTTGATCGCCCACAATGGTATGTTATACCAGGTGCATCAAGAAGCTACTTAGCTCCATTATGTCAGCCATTTAAGGATAATATTCACCTTAATGCTGATATCAAGTCGATAACTCGCCAAGACGGGCAAGTTCAGCTGTATTTTAACAGCGGTGATATAAAAACCTTTGATGAGGTTGTTTTAGCCTGTCATTCAGATCAAGCGTTGGCATTACTCGCTGACGCTAGTTCAGCCGAACAAACCATCTTAGGCGCGATGCCTTATAGTGAAAACTCGGTAGTATTGCATACGGATACTCGCTTATTGCCAAAACGGCAAAAAGCATGGGCTAGTTGGAATTACCAACTTAGCTCAAACCGTACAAAACCAGCCAGTGTTACTTACAATATGAATATTCTGCAAGGGTTAACTTCTGAGACAACTTTTTGTGTGACCTTAAATCAGCAAGAAGCTATCGAACCGAGTAAAATTCTTCGTGAATTTACTTACCATCACCCTATTTTCTCCACTGACTCAATTAATGCTCAGCAGCAACGTACAAAAATCTGCGGTATACAACATACTCATTTTGTTGGTGCTTATTGGTATAGCGGTTTTCATGAGGATGGTGTTCGTAGCGCGGTTGACGTAGCAAGGCGTTTTGATTGTTACTTACTGTTAAGTGAGTCTGAGCAACATGAAGGCTAATCCCCCGAGTAAAAGTAATATTTACTGTGGCGAAATAAGCCATCGACGCTTTTTTCCTAAGTCTCACAGCTTTAATTATCAACTTTATATGCTGGCCCTTGATGTTGATGATATGGAAGCAAAGCTAGGCCAGAAAGGCATTTTTGGCTTCTCATGGTTTAATTTTTTACGTTTTAAAGAAAGTGATTACTTAAGAGGTGAACCAAATAGCCTTAAGGACCGTATAAAGAATAAAGTCGCGTTGTTATCTCAAGGGGAAAAGTCAGGTGATAAGCAAAATTTTATTGGCCATGATAGTAACGTTGATAGTACTTGTGATGACAACGCGATATGTCGTATTACTATGTTGGTTCAGGTGAGATGTTTTGGACTTTATTTTAGTCCTGCTAATTTTTATTTTTGTTATGACGCTGATGATATTTGTCAGCAAGTGTTAGTTGAAGTGAGTAATACGCCATGGAATGAAAGGCATTATTATTTAGTGCCAATAACGCCTAGCAGCAGTGATGAAGAACAGCAAAATACAACGACTCAGATAACCGATAAAGCTTTTCAGGTATCACCATTTATGGATTTGAATATGCGCTATCACTGGCACATTAAGCCACCGATGCAAAGTAGCTCAAGGCTATTAATTCATATTGAAAACCATCGTAAACTAACTGGCAATGATGATATTAACAACAGCAAATCTGAGCAAAAAGTATTTGATGTGACGATGAATTTAAGAAAAATATCATTTAGTAAAAAGTCATTGTGGCAGCTATGGTGCAGCTTGCCGGTGATGACACTTAAAATAGTTTTAGCGATATATTGGCAAGCATTAAAACTTTTATATAAACGTATTCCATTTATTGGTTATCAAAAAGTTGAATCAGAAAGTTCTCAATCATCAGAAACTAAATAGGAGTTTAGTGGTGGAGCAAGTGTCAGGATTAACAATAAAAAAATCAGCAAATTGGCTAGATAAACGCTGCAGAAGCATAGTGTTTTCGGTTTTTGCAAAAATAGAATACGGCCAATTAGTATTAGTTGAAAGAGATCAGCACTTTATATTTCCTGAATTTGCTGAAAACAAATCATTACTGGCGCAAATTAATATTCATGATGTCAGTGTTTACCGTGATTTTGTTAAAGGTGGCAGCATTGGTGTAGCAGAAGCATATATCGCCGGTAAATGGAGCAGCCCAGATTTGACCAAGGTTATTCGTATATTTGCTCGTGCACAGCAACAGACTGATGCACTTGAACAGAAAAAGCCTTGGTTAACTAAGTTGAAATATGCCTTATTGCATCGTGGTAACCGTAATAGCCAAACTGGCTCTAAAAAGAATATTCTTGCCCATTATGATTTAGGTAATGAGCTATATAGTCGCTTTCTCGATCCCGAAATGATGTATTCATCAGCAATTTACCCTGATAAGAATGCTGATTTAGCACAAGCCCAGCAGCATAAGTTAGCAACCATCTGTCAGCGCTTAGAACTTAAGGCTAGCGATCATTTATTAGAAATAGGCACAGGGTGGGGCGGTTTAGCTATTTATGCGGCTGAGCAATATGGTTGTAAAGTTACCACCACCACTATTTCAGATGCCCAATATGAATACGCCCGACAGCGCATCGAGAAAAAAGGGTTAACTGATAAAATCACTTTATTAAAAAAAGACTACCGTGATTTAACTGGCGAATATGACAAGTTGGTCTCAATTGAAATGATTGAAGCTGTTGGCTTTGAATTCTTACCGAGCTTTTTTAAACAGTGCAATGCCCGCTTGAAGTCGGGTGGTAAAATGTTAATACAGTCGATTACTATAGCTGACCAGCGGTTTGACTATTACAGAAACAATGTTGATTTTATTCAGCGCTATATCTTCCCCGGTGGTTTTTTACCGTCAATAACGGTGTTATCTGAGCACTTAACACAATATACTGAATTGGTTACCGAATCGATAAACGACATTGGACTAGATTATGCAAAAACATTAGCACATTGGCGCGAAGCATTTTTAGCGTCTTGGCCTGAACTTATTGATTTTGGATATGACGAACAATTTAAACGTTTATGGTTATATTATTTTGCTTACTGTGAAGGTGCATTTTTAGAACGTTCAACAAGTACTGTGCATGTAGTCGCTAGAAAATAACGTAAATCACTTATCGCGTTAACAATTACCATATTAAGGCCTCATACTCACCTGTTAGTATGAGGCAGCGTCAAGCAAGTTCATGTTTGATTTTGTTCTTTCAATAGTTTGATAAAGTTATCTACTTTAATCGGGCGACTAAAGATATAGCCTTGAACTGAATTACAAGAGTTATCGATTAGAAAGGTCAGTTGCTCATCGGTTTCAACACCTTCCGCGGTGACACATAAATTTAAGGTGTGCGCCATACCAATAACAGCACGCACTATCGCTTTATCATTATCGTCCGTGACAATTTCTTTGATAAATGAACGGTCTATTTTTAGAAAATCTAAAGGTAGTTTCTTTAAATAAGACAGTGAACTATAGCCAGTGCCAAAATCATCAACAGAAACACTCATTCCTATGGTTCTAGCATTACTCAGTAACTTTTCAGCAACGGAATAGTCATCCACCAAAACCCCTTCGGTAACTTCTAATTCTAATAAGTAAGGGTTAACTTGATTGTCATTAATGCAAGTACTTAAAAAAGCGAATAAATTAACATCGGCAACTTGCGTCGGTGAAAGGTTCATCGATATCTTAATTTCAAAACCGAGTTCAGACAGTTGCTTTGCTATTTGGCAAGTTCGACTAATAACCCATTGTCCAAGAGAGATGATTAAACCACTTTTTTCTGCAATTGGAATAAAGTCGTCAGGGCTTACGATACCTCTAATTGGATGATTCCAGCGTATTAGTGCTTCAGCTTTATTAATGCAGTTAGTTTTTATGTCGAGGATAGGTTGTAAATATAGCTCAAACTCATTGTTTTTAATGGCCAATCTTAATTCTTGTTCAACCTTAATGGCATAGCGTGAGGCATCTTTCATTGACTGTGAATAAAACTGTATCGAATTTCGTTTCTTTTTCTTACCGTTGTAGGCACTTAAATCAACAAATTTCATCAAGTCTTCAACACTCTGAGCATCATTAGGGTAATTTGCCGCGCCAACACTGAGACTAATATTAAAACTTTCTGACTTGTTAGTATGGAAAGGCTTGTTGATACATTCAATTATATGCTCAATTTCCTTTCTGCAATCCGCTTGGTTATTTACTTTATTTAAAATAATAGCAAACTCGTCGCCTCCGACTCGGGCAAGAAAATCTGATGTTTTTAACGCAGTTGAAATACGTTTACTGAGTTCGATTAATAGTTTATCGCCTTCGTCATGTCCGTAAAATTCGTTATGGCGTCTAAATTCGTTAATGTCGAGGTAGAGTAAATAGAATGACTGATCAGCCACAATATGTTTATCAAGTGTTTGCCAAAATGAAAAGCGGTTAGGTAACTCAGTTAACATATCTTGCAGTGCTAGTTGTTCATTACGCTGCACTAAATGTTTGATTGAGCTGATATCGTTGGCGAATATGATCCAGTTTTCTACTTCATTAAGTTTGTTCTTTACCGGATAGAAAGCAATTTTCAACCATTTAAGTGTTGATGGTGGTGATATCCAGCACAATTCACCATCCCAACTCGAGTTGGTAGACAGTATTCTTTCGTACTCAGGAAGCTGGTTCTGCATTAATCTTAAAATGATGTCAATCGGCTTAGAGGGTTGAGCACTATATGTTGTTTCTTGTTCAAATAATTTTAATGCTGCGGGATTTTCAATGTTATTAGAGAAATCGCTACTAGTGACTAACACCGCAAACTCAGCACTTTCAATAACTTTAACCAATGTTTTGTTGATGTTACTGGGTTCAGGAGGTTGTTTTAAAATAGAAACCAACCTGGTATGTAAGTATTCACTTTTTAAGAAAAGACGATCGTAAGATAATAAAACTTCACGGGCTAATTGTTTGGTTTTTTGTTGAAGTTTAAAGTTTTCTTTTTGATTACTTATTATGAGTAAACTATGTTGATCTTGTTTTATAGCAATCGCTTCTAAGTGTAACTCTTGCTTATCTGGCGTTAACTCGGTCCATAATCCCGAGCGTAACTTTGCGTTTTCAGTTTCTTGCCAGACTAATTTAGCGTCAATAAGAAAGTCGAGTAAAAAAGGCGTTTCTTCATCAATAACAAAGGTTTCATTTGGGATTGAGTCGGGATATAAATCATTAAACCATTCACCCTCACCTTCAACCCAGCGCACAGTACCTGAGTTAATATCGGTTACTTCTAGGACAATTTGCTCTAGTGCGTTAATAACTTTATTAAGTAGAGACGCCATTTTTTATCCTTTTAACAAAAGCTTAGCTAACGCGACAAACATTTCTTCAACATTCGCACCGGTTTTAGCACTGGTGGAAAACTGCAGATCAAACAAACTTTGATAGCCTTCATTCTCTCTATCTTCTATGTGCCATGTAGCAGGTAAATCGTTTTTATTTACAGTTAATATTGCCGGACAATCGGTTACTTGACGGGCGAGGGTGTGAATGTCGATACCTTCCCGTATAGAAGAAGCACGTGTTTGATCTACAACTATAATATAAGCGGCCGCACCACGTAAGTATCGCTCTTGAAAAACGTTATAGCTGTCGTTACCTTCCATATCCCATAGCATGAATTGAATTTGCTGTTCAGCAAGAGTAACTACTTTTTTGTCAATTTTAACACCGATAGTTGTCAGGTATTTCTCACTAAAAATACCTTCGACAAATTGTTTTACTAAACTTGTTTTTCCGACACTGGATGCCCCTAACAGGCAGATTTTTTTTTGAATCAAAGGGTCACCTCCATATAAATTGATGTATTTGCATTCCTTGGTGCGGCTTAAAATAATACTCTTATTTTATCAAGAGTCACTCTATTGTTTTATATCGTTTGTTATTGATGATTGATTAATATGAATTATGTTAAACATTACCGTTCTTGCCGTGCTACTAATACCAGGTATTTCTATCTGACCTAAACCTACAACGAACACTTTGTCTTTATTTATCCCCTTGCGAAGTAATATATCTGCAGCATTTTTTGCCCGCTGTAAACTGATAATGTCGTTGGTCGTTTTATTGCCGGTATTATCACTGCTGCCCAATATTAATAAGCCAAAATTTATGTCAAGCGCTGTGGCTATTGGCTCTAGTTGAGTAATGTATTGATATAATCGCTGTAGTGAAGCATGCATTTCAGCATTGATGACTTCATTAGCAACCGGAAAGTTAAGTTGAATTGCACCAATACGACCAATAATGTCATCAAATACTTGTTGGTTAATTTCTCTACTTTCTAGCATGGGAAGCGCTGAGGTGAGTTGCAACTTATCTGTTATTAAATTTTGCCCGGCAGTAAAACCGGCAATGGCTAATGCATTGTGAAGCTGCTCTTTTTTAGTGATGTCGAGTAAACCCGAAAGTATCAGGTTACTGTCCTGCCATTTCACGGATAAGTCTGGATAAGCAGCAATTATGCGTTGTGCACGTTGGCGCAAAATTGATGGGTCTAAGGCATAATAATTGCGCTCGATTATAGTAAAGTGCTGTTCATTTAAATCATGACTGCTTAGCCATTGATTGATGCTGGCGGCATCAGGATCACGTAAAACATCAAGCGTTATATCATCAAACTGTCTGATATTAAGCTGTTTGACTATGACGCCGGGTACAGCGTCTAACTGCATTATTTTAGTATGAAGCTTTTCGGTTTTTATCCAATTTGTTATTTTATAGCCGATAAATAAGATAATGATAAATAATAAGGCGATGGCAAACCACGGGATTTTTTTCTTATCAGTCGGTTTGCTTTTTTGTTCTGATAAAAGACAGTCTTGGAGGAGATTTTCTGTTTGTTCAAAGCGTTGGTTGTTGCCATCAAATGCATTTAGTTCATCAAGGTATAAACTATGAATATTTTCAACAGTTAGTTGTAATTGGTCACTGATTTTTTGTGGCGGATTTCCTGTAACTGCAGCAACAACTAATGCGCATGGACCAGGTTTTATCAGTAAGTTAAAATTATCAGTACTGACCGCTTGTAATTGCTCTTTTGGTCCATCGTCATTTAAAAATGAGTCTCCGACAAAGTCATTTATTGCCGTTAACATGGCCGATACAATGTCAGCATCACTTTTATTTTCATTATCTAGCGCAACGGTATTCAGCAGTAGGCCGGTTTCCCTGTGGATAAGAAAAACATGCTCTACTCGATAGACAAATGTTTGAGACGCGGCATATTGTGCGTAGCTAACACCACTTTGCCGTGCTTTTATACGCCACTTTAGCCCTTTGATTGTAAGGCTGTTTTCTAATAATTGATTAGTTTTTTCCATGAAGTCACTGAGAAATGCAGCGACTGATTTTCTAACTAAGCTACCAACAATTGGGTATAACGAACTGACCATTTGCTCGCTGTTATGCTCAACAGAATGTTTAACAGAGTCTTCGACAAAAGGTTGGATTACTTTATCTACAGAGTTATCCCTCTGCTGTCTATCGTGCAGCGCTTCAGTGATGACATCAGCGACTATTCGGCGCGCATCTTTTTCGAAGCTTGCTGTTACTCTGCTGTTATCTTTGCCCAGAAGAAGATTTCGTACTTGTTCTAGTTGTTTCTCCGACTCAGCATGCTCTGTTGAGGCATCTTTGGACATTATAATTCGTCGTCTTCTAAATTAGTCGCCATTGTCGCTAACAACTTAGCCAATGTTTTTCTGTCAGTTTTAGAAGAGCTTAGCTCTTTTGATACAGCTTCAAGATGGGTTTTTAAGTTTTCAAGTTGGTCATTGAAATTACGTGTCAGCAATTGACTCTCACTATCAAGCGATTGCTCCATAGTTTTAAAGTCTTGTTGAGTAGATGTGGCAAACATTTCGTGTTCAGATGCTAAATTGGCAAGATCTTTTTGGATAACTGCTTCATTATTTTCATGAGTTTTATCGGCATGTTGCAACTGTTGTTCAATATCAGAGAAGCGTTGAGAGATGTCTTCCTGCATTTTATCTAAGCGCGCGTTAAAGCTGCTATTTTGATTTTTTATTGCTAGCTCTATATCGCTGCGGGCTGAAGCAAGTTGCTGTTTTAATTGCTGCTCGGCTGCGCCAAAAACAATTTGTCTGAGCTGGTCTAGCTCATTCACAGGAGTTGTATTTTGCGCTTCTTTTTTGACACTTTTGTTATTAGACATTTACTACATTCCATTTTAGGCTTTATCTACATTTTAGTGTAACGGAAAATTTTAAAACTTCCTGTTTATCACATATTTAGTTGTGCTATTGCAAGCTGATTTGACTATCCTACACATTATCAGTCAAAACGAGTTCTTACTGTGTTATTGATTAATTCAGCAGGTGCGTTTGCAAAAACTGTTCGAACGCTGCAAGTGTTTTAATTCTATTTCCTTCAATTTCTAAATGATGATTACCATTTTCTAGCTCTATGTATTCAACATTTTTATCATAACTTTTTAATTCTTCATGCATTAACTTGCTTTGTTTGACATCAACCACACGGTCTTTATCACCATGGATGAGTAAGACAGGAATGTTAATTTTTTCTGCAAAATTGATTGGTGATTGCTGCTCTAATTTATCGTCGTCATCACCCAGTTGTTTTTTTACGACTTTATAATTAGTAAATTTTCGGGCTTTCCTTACAACTTGTTCAAGGTCAGATATGCCAGCGAAACTACCAGCACAGCGAAAAATATCTTGTTGTTTTACCGCTGCCATTAATGCGGCATAGCCACCATAACTTGCACCTATGATGCATATTTTATTCGCATCAATGTCATGATTCTTGGTCAGCCATAAAGCTGCATCGCTCAGATCATCCTGCATAACACCGCCCCAATTTTGAATTGAAGCCATTTCAAAATCGAAACCATAACCAGAAGAACCACGAAAATTCGGCTCTAAAATGGTATAGCCACGGCTGGCAAAAAATTCAGCAAACCAATCAAAGCCATTGTAGTTTCTAGCCATGGGACCACCGTGCGGAATAATTAACGCGGCTTTATGTTTTGTACTTTTATCATGCGGCAATGTTAGGTAGCCCTCGATAGAGGTCTTGTCACTGGCTTGGTAGGTAACTTTAGTTTTGCCAGATAGTTTTTTCGCCGCCAGTAGAGGGTATTGCTCAAGGACGAATTCCAGTGAACCGGCTTTTCGATCCCCTAAAAAATATGCTCCAGGTGTTGTTGGGTTGCTGGTAAAAAGGATATAGCGCTGTTCATCAGCACTGAAACTTGAGATGTTATTAAAAGCATCAGGAATAGCTTTGTTAAGGGCATTTTGAAAAGACACATAGCTTTCGGAGAAAAATATTTTCGCATCACTGGCTTCACCATGGTAAACGCCAATCACATCGTTAGTTTTTTCTGAATAAATTAAACTACCTTCTATATCATATTGTTCATCAGCATAAACGAGCGTTCTAGGAAGATCTGGTTGACCTACATCAACTTTAAAAATAGCGTAACGACCATTATGGTCAGCGCGAATATAAAGCTCATTTGGGTTTAAACCAAACCCAAGAGGGGAGATATCAGGGGCATCAAATATTTCATATTGCCAAATGTTACGCCACTCTTGGGTTTTTAGGTCGAATAAACGGTAAAATATTGTTGTTTCATCACGACCAAAGCCTAAACGAAGTCGGTGTTGTCGATCTGTCATCCAACCATTTATGTTGCTTTTACCTTTGTATTCTAAGTGCCTAATTCTGCTGCTCTGTAAGTTTATCTTATAAACGTCGGGTTGGTTGGCTACTTTTAGGTCAATAGCCATAAGGAAGTGGTTAGGCTCATCAGGTAAAATATCAATAATATTATTTTGGAATTGTGCGATACGTTCATTTTTCTTCGGCACTATAACCGGGGTAGCTGAATCACTTCCGTCGGCTTTAATTTGCAATAATCTTGCTTCAGTATATTTGGTCCGATATCGAGTTACCGGGTAGTCTGCACTAATGAGTAAAGTTTCGTTGTTAGCCCATCGGTACCAACCTATTTTAAATTTTTGATTATCGGTACCAATCAGGTAATTTGTTTTGTCTTTGACTAAATTAGTCGTGCCAATATAAGTTTTGCCTTTAATGATTCTAATAAAAGCTATTTGTGTACCATCGGGAGAGAGCTTAACTTGACTAACTTCAGGTAATTGACCAAAAGCGTGCACGGGAAGCTTTTCGGCAATGATCACGGTGCTAAAAAAAAGTAATAATAATGTAACTAAACGGCTCATCCCTGCCTCTTGTGAAGGAAATTCTATAGATTGATTTCTAATACTAACTTTATTGCTCAACAAGTAAATGATTTTTTTGACTAAATATCTGAAGTTATAATATTAATTTATAGTTAAAGAGATAGGTGGAAGTCATCAATATGAGGGGGAACACTATTCGGTTAGGGTCTAGAATACCTTCAAAAGTATGTTGTCTTTATCTGCAGCCATACAATTAGCCAATAAGCGGTTCACTGCCGTTAAAGTTATAGGCAATTAGTATTGTACAGTTTAGGTATTTCAGAGCATTTTAACTCTATCGACCACTATAAATATGTTTCTTCAAAATGGGGCTTTCTGCCAAGGTTATATTTTCTGGTAGATCAACTGAGCCATTAAGTAAGTAGATTACTTTGCCACCTTGCTCTGCTATATCTATTGCGTGCTGTACATTGATTAACACCGTTGATGATATACTTTGTGGAAATTTACTCGCATCTCGTCTGATATATTCAATCAAGTCGGTATTGACTTCTTGGTCGTAAAAAACTGCATCGGCAAATTGCATTTCTCGATGGGCATTAAGAGTTAAATTATCAGGATTTCCGTCACCAGTATGGATAAAAGTGATTTCGCCTGCGGGTGGCGTTGTTTGATTTTGCAAGCTGGCGATGAGTTGTTGCTCTGCTTTGGTGGTTTCACCGGCTAAAATTGCCTGTCCGATACTACCTCTTAATGTGCGCTCCCAAAACGTTCGACGCTCACGCATACTTTTCACACGCGCTTTTACGTGCTCTCTAAATTTAAAAGAAAAATCAGCTAATTTGCCATAGCCATTAGGTAAGGTTTTCTCGATTTGCTCTCTTAACATGCGTAAAAGGATTGGTGCACTACCAGAGCTAGACATGGCAATAATGATAGGACTTCGATCAATAATTGCTGGCGTAATGTAACTGCAAAGTTCAGGTTGGTCGACAACATTAGTGAGCAATTTTAACTGTTTGCTTTCAGATGCTATAGCGCTATTCACTTCAGGCGAGTCAGTCGCAGCAATGACTAAGTTAACATCATTCAAATGGCCTGGCTGATAGTTATGTTTTAGCCAATTTAATTGATGTACATTGACCAAACGCTCAACACTACTATTGAGTGATTCAGACATAATGGTAATGTTCGTTGTCGACTTCAACAATAGCTCTACTTTACGGGCAGCGACTTCACCACCCCCTATTATCATCGCGTTAATTTGGCGTGCATCTAGATAGATAGGAAAGTACTTCATTTTATGAGTGTTCTCACTGTTAAGTTTTACATTTATTTAAGCAATAACATTTGGCTAACGCTTTTTTATTAAAGAGATAATAGTGTTTTACTGATAGCTAAACCATTACTATCACCATATATGTATTGGCCTGGAATAAAGCTTAAGTTTGCAAATGTGACAATTTGGTTAACATCACCTTGACCGAGCTTTTCGGTTTTAATTGGGCAGCAACCCAATGCTTTTACCGCAATGGGTAAAGTGGCGATGGTACCAGCATCACGAATACAGCCATTTATAACAATGGCTTGCCAGCCGTTCTCTACTGCTTGCTCAGCTAACATATCACCTAGAAGGGCGCGAAACATGCTTGCTTGACCATCAACCACCATCACCTTATTTTTGCCATTGGTGGCCACTAGCTCTTTAACTTTTGAGTTGTCGTTATAGCAATTAACAGTGACTATTTCGCCTTGGAAGATGTTTTTTCCACCATAATCTTTAAAAATTGGTTGGGCCAAAGTTAGCGCTTCACTGTGAACATCAAATAAGTCAGGTAATAGGTCTAACATGGTTATCCTTAATGGTTAATTCAATCTGTAATATGTTGAATTTACTTTAGCAGAACAGTTAGTAGAGTGTTGATTAACCTCGAAATAGCGAATATACATGTGTTTTATATCATTTAACTTTATGAACACTGTTTATTTTACTTCGTGCTAAATAGCCCATTTCGATAAAATAGCTTGATAGCTGCCATCTGCTTTCATCTGATCTAAGGCACTTGCTAATGCATCGACAATTTTTTTATCTGTAGTTAGGCTGGCCGCGATATATAAGTCGTTTGCAAAATCAGTTGTTTTAAAGCTTAGTTGCACTGCTGTTGGATCTAATTCCAAATACTTTATTTGATGTCGCCAGAGTAGGCCATTAGTGAAAGCTGCATCAATACGGCCACTATAGAGTAACTCCCACAAAATATTATGGTTACTGCTAATGAACAAATTATCGTTCATTAAAAAACCATTATCGAGTAAATAAGTTTCGGCTAAGTCTCCTCTGATAGTACCGACGCGGTAGGACTTGGCTGCAGTAATACTATCAATTTTAATGTCTTCACGTGTCTTAAGTGTCGCTATATAGACTTCGAGGGAGTAAAGCTTGCCAATCCATTGAAACTTATTCTCTCTTGCTTGATCTCTTAACAGGGAAAATATCAGGGTATTTTTTTCGTTTAATGCTAACTGGTAACTGCGAGCCCAAGGATAGATTTTTATATCAGCAGTTAAATTGGCTTTTTTAAGCATCATTTCAACAATATCGACCATGGCGCCGGAAGCTTCGTTATTACTATTTCGGATTTGTAATGGCGGACTATCTTCAGTCACAACTTGAAGGTTTTGTGCTGGGGCTAAAGTCGTTATCAAAAGTAATGTTAATATTATTATTTTTATCATTGCATTTTGTCCCAATGAGCTTGAATTGCTGCTTGATTACCATACTATTAAAAAACAGTAATACACAACTTATCTTTCGTTATAACTTGAGTATATGGTTAAACTGGCTATTTTGTAGCTCTGTAGGGTGATAAACTACAAAAAAAATTTTGATGAGATAAAACATGCCTTGGATCCAGCTTAGATTAAGTGCGAATGAAGAGACTGCTGAAAAGTACAGTGATTGGCTGAGTGCGAGTGGCGCACAAGCGGTTACCTTTATTGATGCCAAAGACACCCCTATATATGAGCCTTTACCTGGTGACGAAGTCATTTATTGGAATAATACCGTCGTGATGGGCTTATATGATGCTAGCCATGACATGGATAAAGTTTTGAGTTATCTAAAAGGTATTCACCCAGACAAAGAAAAAATGACTTACAAGCTTGAACAGTTAGAAGACAAAGACTGGGAGCGCGAATGGATGGATAATTTCCATCCAATGAAATTTGGCCAACGTTTATGGATTTGTCCAAGTTGGCGAGATGTACCTGATCCAAGTGCGGTCAATGTTATGCTCGATCCCGGTTTAGCGTTTGGTACTGGAACACATCCTACTACCGCATTATGTTTAACTTGGCTTGATGGTTTAGACCTTAAAGGTAAAACAGTTGTCGATTTTGGTTGTGGTTCAGGTATTTTGTCTTTGGCAGCGCTAAAGTTAGGTGCGAAAAAAGTTATCGGCATCGATATCGACCCACAAGCATTACAAGCAAGTTTAGAGAATGCAAAACGTAATCAATGTGAAGATCGTTTAGCCTTATTTTTGCCTAAAGATCAGCCCGATTTTAAAGCGGATGTGGTTGTCGCTAATATTTTAGCAGGGCCATTGCGTGAACTTGCTCCGGTAATAATTGAGTATGTTGCTAGCAAAGGTGTACTTGCTTTATCAGGCGTTTTAGAAGAGCAAGCTGAGCAATTACAAACTATTTATGGTGAATTTTGCCAAATGGACCCTGTGGTAGTTCAAGATGAATGGGTACGTTTATCAGGCATTCGTAAATAGTAAGTAATAAAGGCCTTAAAAAATGAGCAGCTTTTGATATCAATTTGTACAAAATCTGCTCGCATCAACACTTTATAAAATGTCAATATAAAAAACGTGAAAAAAAGCGCTTTTTGTTCAATTTATATCCTTTTCAATCCTAAAAAAAACGCGTAAACTTAGCGCCCTTTTGACTAGTAGCTCAAAAAAACAACAGCGTGAAGATAGGTCCATACACTTTAGCAAGCAATACTATGCTTGCACCCATGGCGGGTATAACCGATCAACCATTTAGACAATTGTGTTGTCAAATGGGGGCAGGTCTAGCGGTATCTGAAATGATGTCGTCTAACCCTAAGGTGTGGAATACCGGTAAATCTCAACGTCGTATGTTGCATAGCGAAGAAGCAGGAATACGATCCGTGCAAATTGCCGGCTCTGATCCTGAAGAATTAGCTTTTGCTGCTAAGTTTAATGCTGATAACGGCGCTCAAATTATTGATATTAATATGGGTTGCCCAGCAAAAAAGGTAAATAAAAAATTAGCAGGTTCAGCGTTACTGAAAGAACCTGCATTAGTCGAGCAAATTGTAAAAGCTGTGGTTAATGCAGTAGATATTCCGGTAACGTTGAAAATTCGAACTGGCTGGTGTGAAAACACTCGCAACGGTATTGAAATAGCCAATATCGCTGAGCATAACGGTATTCAATCACTTGCTGTGCATGGCCGTACTCGTAATGACTTTTATAAAGGTAATGCTGAGTACGACACTATTAAAGCAATCAAGCAAGCGGTAAGTATTCCTGTTGTTGCTAATGGCGATATTACTTGTGCGGAAAAAGCGGAACAAGTGCTGAATTACACTGGGGCTGATGCCATTATGGTTGGTCGTGGTGCCCAAGGGAGACCTTGGATTTTTCGAGAAATTAATCATTTTTTGAAAACGGGTAGACATTTGTCTGCTCCTTCAACGGATGAAGTACGTTCAATTTTAATTGGACATGTAATGGAATTACACAAATTTTACGGTGACTTTATGGGTGTACGTTTTGCCCGTAAACATGTTTCTTGGTACATGCAAACGCATGAACAAGGAAAATCGTTTCGCTCTATTTTTAATGCACTCGAGTCAGTTACTGAACAACTTGACGCATTAACTATGTATTTTGATAATTTAACTTTAGAAAGAGTCTGAACTTTATGTTTGAACAAAATATTTCCTCTCCATTTATTACCGGTGATTTACAAACTCAGACAAAGGCATCGCCTTTGCGCACACAAGCGAAAGTAGCTATTAAAAACTACTTGTCACAGTTAAACGGTAATGACGTAGATGATATGTACGACCTTGTACTTTCAGAAATTGAAGCGCCAATGCTTGAAGAAGTAATGCAATACACACGTGGCAACCAAACTCGTGCGGCTAACTTATTAGGCATCAACCGCGGTACTTTACGTAAAAAGTTAAAAAAATACGGTATGAACTAAAAAGTTCGACAGGTTAACCTGTCAAGTAAAAGCACCCTCGGGTGCTTTTTTGTTTTTAGGGATTTAAAAGTTATCCAGTTAGTCAACTTTAACCCTGTTTTAATATATCGCATATTACCCCAATGGGATAATAACAATGGACGCGATATTGAGCTAAGCTCTCTGCCACGGATATGTGTCAAAGGCCAGACAACCATTTTAATTTATAGGTAATTAGAAAAACCATGCATACACCACGCCCAATTAAACGCGCACTATTAAGTGTTTCAGACAAAACTGGTATTGTTGAATTTGCTCGCTCGTTATCAGAAAAAGGTGTTGATCTCTTATCCACCGGCGGTACCGCAAAGTTATTGGCTGAAAATGGCATCAAAGTAACAGAAGTATCTGATTATACCGGTCACCCAGAAATAATGGACGGTCGAGTTAAAACATTGCATCCAAAAGTGCATGGCGGTATTTTAGCGCGTCGTGATATGGATGAAGCCGTGATGGCGGAAAATAACATCAGTGCTATAGATTTGGTTGTGGTCAACCTTTACCCATTTGCTGATGCGGTAGCTGATGAAAACTGTTCACTAGAAAACGCCATTGAAAACATTGATATTGGCGGTCCTACTATGGTGAGAGCTGCTGCTAAAAACCATAAAGACGTTACTATTGTGGTTAATGCGCACGACTATAACCGTGTTTTAGCTGAAATGGATGCTAATAATGGTTCGTTGGTTTATAAAACACGTTTTGATTTAGCCATAGCTGCCTATGAACATACAGCCGCGTATGACGGTATGATCGCTAACTATTTTGGTAAAATGTTACCTGCCTACGGTAGTAATGAAACAGAAAATACCGAAAAGCAGAAATTCCCACGTACTTTTAATAGTCAGTTTATTAAAACTCAAGATTTACGTTACGGTGAAAACTCACATCAAGCGGCGGCTTTCTACAAAGAAGCAAATCCTGAAGAGGCTTCAGTTTCTACTGCTAAACAATTACAAGGCAAAGCTTTATCTTATAACAACATTGCAGATACCGATGCGGCGTTAGAATGTGTTAAAGAATTTGATGAGCCAGCTTGTGTAATCGTTAAGCATGCTAACCCATGTGGCGTGGCTATTGGTGATGACATTCTAGCAGCGTACGAAGGGGCATATAAAACTGACCCAACATCTGCTTTTGGTGGCATTATCGCGTTTAACCGCGAACTCGATGCAGAAACAGCATCCGCGATTGTTTCTCGTCAGTTTGTTGAAGTTATTATCGCGCCAAGCGTTTCACAAGCTGCTCAAGAAGTCATTGCAGCTAAAGCTAATTTACGTTTATTAACCTGTGGCAAATGGAGTACTAAAACGACAGGTTTTGACTTTAAGCGCGTTAATGGTGGTTTGCTTGTACAAGATACCGACCAAGGCCGTGTAACAAGCGATGATTTGAAAGTGGTAACAAAACGTCAACCAACAGAAGACGAGATGCGTGATTTACAGTTTTGTTGGAAAGTAGCAAAGTTTGTTAAATCTAATGCCATTGTTTACGTTAAAAACAGTTCAACTATTGGTGTTGGTGCTGGACAAATGAGCCGAGTGTATTCTGCGAAAGTCGCGGGTATTAAAGCTGCGGACGAAAATCTAGAAGTAGCAGGTTCAGTGATGGCATCAGATGCATTTTTCCCATTTCGCGATGGTTTAGACGCAGCAGCTGAAGCAGGTATTACTGCTGTTATTCAACCGGGTGGTTCGATGCGTGATGATGAAGTTATTGCTGCAGCAGACGAGCATAATATCGCCATGGTATTTACCGGTATGCGTCACTTTCGCCATTAATTCTTTCTTATAATATTAAAATGCTCAGGGAGTACTTCTTGAGCATTTTTATTGTCGAATATATCATTGAGTTATGTCTTTCTCAGCTTATTAATATTTAGACATAAGTAATTAAGGTCAAATGCTGTTTTTTCTCGATAAGATAATGCTAGTAGCACTGATTATCGAATAGAAACCTGCTATAAATAACCTTTAAATGAATTTACTCGTTAATGGAAGATAACAATGTATACAACTACTCATACTATTAAAAAAGTTTTTACCGCATCAATTGTTTCTGCAACGTTACTATGTGCTAGCTTTGCTAATGCGCATCAACCATCTCAACTTGATCAAGCAATTGCTGGTGAACACCGCTCTGCAGCAAACAAAGCTCGTGATGAATTTCGTCACCCTAAAGAAACATTAGAGTTTTTTGGCTTCAATTCATCAATGACAGTAGTGGAGATAACACCTGGCGGCGGTTGGTATACCGAAATTTTAGCTCCTGCTTTAAAAGGACAAGGTAAATTATACGGTGCACATTATCCAGATACTGGTGAAGATAACTATCACAGCAACTCTCGTAAAAAATTAGTAAAAAAATTAGCCAGTCATGAAGTGTTTAGCGAAGTAGAATTAACCAATTTTGTACCTCGCCAAGCAAGTGAACTAGCGCCTGAGGGGAGTGCTGATTTAGTACTAACTTTCCGTAATTTACACAACTGGCAAGACGCAGGTGTTGAGCAAGCATTTAAAGATGCATATAAAGCATTGAAAAAAGGTGGTGTGCTGGGTGTTGTAGAGCATCGTTTACCTGAAGGCGCAAACGCAGAAGCTGCTAGAGGCTATGTTTCACAAAGTAAAACTATTGCACAAGCTGAAGCCGTTGGCTTTACTTTCGCTGCAAGCAGTGAAATAAACGCCAATCCTAAAGATAATGCAACTCACCCTAAAGGTGTTTGGACTTTACCTCCAACTTTCGCTTTAGGTGATACAGATAAAGCTAAATATAAAGCGATTGGCGAAAGTGATCGTATGACATTAAAGTTTGTCAAATAATACCTATCTGATTAAATCCACACTGAGTGGGAAATAATCAAATTAAATTGGTATAACAATTAAAGCGCTGCAATTTATTTTATTGGGTTGTAGCGTTCAAAAAATTAGGAATATAAATACATGAATGTTTTGGTTATTGGTAGTGGCGGTCGTGAACATGCACTAGCGTGGAAAGCTGCACAATCAACTTCAGTTACAACTGTTTTTGTTGCACCGGGTAATGCTGGTACTGCCACAGAAGCTAAGCTAAAAAATATCGCTATCTCAGTTGGTGATATTCCAGCTTTAGTCGACTTTGCAAAAGATAATGAGATAGCCTTAACGATTGTAGGGCCAGAACAACCACTTGTTGATGGGATCGTTGATGCTTTTCAAGCCGAAGGATTAATGATTTTCGGTCCAAGTGCCAAAGCGGCACAACTCGAAGGTTCTAAATCATTTACAAAAGACTTTTTAGCTAGAAATAATATTCCTACTGGTGCTTATCAAAACTTCACAGAAATAGAACCAGCTATTGCTTATGTTCGAGCACAAGGCGCACCTATAGTTGTTAAAGCTGACGGTTTAGCAGCAGGCAAAGGTGTTATTGTTGCTATGACAGTTGAAGAAGCTGAAGTAGCGATTAAAGACATGTTAGCTGGAAATGCTTTTGGTGATGCTGGCCATAGAGTTGTTGTTGAAGAATTTCTCGAAGGTGAAGAAGCCAGCTTTATTGTTATGGTTGATGGTAAGAATGTATTAGCATTTGCGACGAGCCAAGATCATAAACGTGCATATAATGGTGATAAAGGACCTAATACCGGTGGTATGGGCGCCTATTCTCCTGCCCCTGTTGTTACACCAGAAATTCATCAACGCGCAATGAACGAAGTTATTATGCCTACCGTTGAAGGCATGGCTCGTGAAGGGGCAGCTTATACAGGGTTCTTATACGCTGGTTTAATGATTGATGCAGATGGTACACCAAAAGTTATTGAATATAACTGTCGTTTTGGTGATCCAGAAACTCAGCCCATCATGATGCGCTTGAACTCTGATCTTGTTGAACTATGTATGATGGCGTGTCGTGGTGAGTTGGACAAAGCAACAATTGACTTTGATCCTCGTCCAGCCGTTGGTGTAGTTCTGGCGGCAGCGGGCTATCCTGGTAACTATCCTAAAGGTGATGTTATTTCAGGTTTAGATATTAATACAGCGATTGATCGTAAAACTTTTCACGCAGGAACGAACCAAAAAGATGGTGAAGTAGTAACTGCCGGTGGCCGTGTACTTTGCGCAACTGCATTAGGAGAGAATGTTACACAAGCTCAAAAAGCTGCCTATGAGTTACTAGAACAAATTTCTTGGCCTGGCGCCGAATATAGAACTGATATTGCTTATCGTGCAATTGAGCGTGAGCAACTTTAGTCCTGTTAGTCTTTAAATGGTTTAATAAATAATTGAAAGCCCAAACGTTGTTTGGGCTTTTTGATTTTTATCGGTAGGGTTAGTTATTTAATTTAGCTAAACTTTCTTTTTTAGCGCCACCAGCGATGGCCGCAGCGATTGCAGAATCTTTATCGAAGCCAGAATCTATTGCAGCGTTAACAATGCCGCTATTATGCATATCTGTACTTTGATTCACTGCAGTTTTCACCACCGTGTCTGCTTCGTGTGGAAATAAAGCTAAAATATCTTTTACTATATTAGTAGCTTGTTCAGGTATTGCTGAAATGGCAGCGGATAAAATGTTTATCATTTTGCTTGGGTAACTGGCCGCGGTATTATTTACAATATTACTTGTGTCATAAGGTTCAGTTCGAATCGCAATTCTAACAATATTTTCAATTTCACTTGGACTGAACCTAACGGCAGTATTAACGATTTCTTGGGTATAGGCAGGCTCAGCGGTAATCGCGATTTCAACAAGCTCTGAACTTGGAGCAACATTAGCTTTTATTGCCCGCTCTATAACATCACATGCTAATACAGGTTGAGCAGATAAAGCCCCAAGCATAATTTGACGATATTCTTCTGGATAGCGATTAAAAGCAACATCTAATACTACATCTACTTTCTCTGGATAACGAGAAAGTATTGAATGGACACTACTTTGAACTGTTCTATGTTTTTTAACTTGTTGATTTAATATTTTAGCTATTAAACGCTCTTGTTTATATTCGGCGACATCCTTGGCCACAACTGTACTACTAATACCAGCAAGCATTAACAATATGAGAAATTTTTTCATTTGTTATGCACTCTATTCAAATAAGGACTATGTCACGTTATTTAATTATTATTATTTTAGTATGCAAACAATATAGAGTATAAAATATTTTATATCTCCTGTGTTTATATACAGACTAAAATACCAATTATGGAATAACAGTTAATTTATTGTTAGCTAACTACTCGCTTATTAGTGTGTAAAACATGCAATTAGTTCAATTAAAAAGCAAACAAACACCTTAAGGCAATTTAATTGCATTTAGCGGTTGACGCGGGGCGATAAATCTCTAAAATGCGCTCCACTTCTTCGGGACAAGTCGAAGAG
>NBOG01000011.1:0-33893 GCA_002104535.1 Cognaticolwellia sediminilitoris
TATAGCTCTTAACAGAGTCAGCTTTCTAAGATTATTAATATTTGATTGTTTTGCGCCGAGAATCGACGTAAAGACAAGGCTTTGAAAAAGATATTCGCGCAGTGTACGACTGTACATGAGCAGAATGTCGATGAAATAACGAAGTCTTCACGAGATAATCAAGTAAAAGTTTTTGTCTAGCGACAATAGCACTGTGGCCCCACCTGATCCCATTCCGAACTCAGAAGTGAAACGCAGTAGCGCCGATGGTAGTGTGGGAGTTCCCATGTGAGAGTAGGACATTGCTAGGCTTCTATTTAAAGAATCCCGTAGCTGATGCTACGGGTTTTTTGCTTTCTGGCGTTTAGAAAATGCAAACAAGGGTTACGAGCCTTCAACTCGTAGGGGCGACTTCAGTCGCCTTTTATAGTGTTTGATTTGTAGGTCGGGCTTTAGCCCGAAAAAGCAAAATATATGAGTGTGTTGGCCTAAAGACCAACCTACAAAATCGATAGGGCTATCCATTTGTAGTGGAGATTTCAGTCGCCTTTTTGTGATTATATCTAGGCTTGTGGCCAGGCGAATAAATTCGCCCCTACAGTTGATTCCTGTGACACTAATACAGTTGACTCACATTGTGCTCTTTGTAGGGGCGACTTTAGTCGCCTTTTTCAGTATTTGATTTGAACATTTGTAGGTCGGGCTTTAGCCGAAAAATCGAAACATATGAGTGTGTTGGCCTAAAGACCAACTTACAAGATCTAAGCTTTATGTTGTGAGATGCAAATTCGCCCCTACAGTTGATTCCTGTGACACTAATACAGTTTACTCGCATTGTGATCTTTGTAGGGGCGACTTCAGTCGCCATTTTGTGATTATATCTTGGCATGTGGTACGCCGAATAAAATCGCCCCTAAAGGTGATTACTGTGACATTAATACAGTTAACTCACATTGTGCTCTTTGTAGGGGCGACTTTAGTCGCCTTTTTGTGATTATATCTAGGCATGTGGTACGGCGAATAAATTCGCCCCTACGGGATTAATCTCTTCTCGGGGGGCATTAGGCTTTGATCTCAATTATTTGTAGGTCGGGCTTTAGCCCGAAAAAGCAAAATATACGAGCGTGTTGGCCTAAAGACCAACCTACAAAATCGATAGGGCTATCCATTTGTAGTGGAGACTTCAGTCGCCTTTTGTTGTTAGTATCAAGTTGTATAATTGGATGGTTAATATTTTAGGTTTTAAATTATTGAGTTTTCTTAGAATAGTAGCGACAAAACATTTATGATATCGCACTAGTTATCGGTAAAGTTATTAATTACAGAGAATCCAAATGAATATTGATGGGAAATTAACTGCAAAACGTTTACGTGAAAAATTATCGATTGAAGTAATGGAGTTAAAGTCTCAGCATGGTATTAATCCAAAGTTAACAGTGATACTCGTTGGTGAAGATCCTGCTAGTCAAGTTTATGTTAAGAATAAAGTCAAACAAACTCAAGAAATAGGCATGATATCTGATGAGATTAAGTTACCTAGAGATACAAGCGAAAAGGAGTTACTTAATCAATTAGAACGGTTAAATCACGATGAAAGCGTACACGGTATACTTGTTCAACTACCTTTACCAAAACATATAGATGAAAGCACTATTATTGCTGCAATCAGCCCAAATAAAGATGTTGATGGTTTTCATGCCATGAACTCAGGACGTTTGTTTAATGGTGAGAAGGGGGCTTTAGTTCCTTGTACACCCCAAGGCTGCGTGATGTTGGCTAAACAACATTTAGGAGATGATTTATCGGGTATGCATGCCGTTGTTATCGGTCGCTCTAACATAGTTGGTAAACCGGTCGCTATGTTATTATTGCAAGAAAACTGTACTGTTACTATTGCCCATTCACGAACTAAAAATTTACCTGAAGTATGCAAGCAAGCTGATATTTTAGTTGCAGCCGTTGGAATAGCTGAGTTCGTTAAAGCAGACTGGGTAAAGCCGGAAGCTACTGTTATTGATGTTGGTATAAATAGAGTATTAACTGATGAAGGTAAATATAGGTTAGTTGGTGATGTCGATTATGCCAATGTTGTCAATAAATGTGCTGCTATAACACCAGTTCCTGGTGGAGTTGGCCCTATGACTATTGCTTGTTTACTGAAAAATACCATTCTGGCCGCGAAACAATCAATTAGCTAAAATTATTGTTTACTAAATATCTCTTCAGCTTTCCTGGTTTCTCCCTGTGAGTGACTTTTTTTAATTACACTGCTCATCTGTAGGGGCTAAGTTATTCACCCAATTAAAAGGCGGCTGAAGTCGCGCCTACGAGTTGAAGGTCAACAGTTAATAAAACACTGTAGGTTTTTTTGTTTAATACGGTATCTAGAGAGTCGATTCTGAAACTCTGCTGGCAGTTGTTTAATACTTTGTTCGTCACAAATGCTGAAGTTATTTTTCTGATAGAAACGTCGTAAACTAGTGTCCGCAAAACAAATGGTATTGTCATATCTTATTTGTAGTAATTCGTTAGTTTCATTGCAAATAGTATTGATTATCGAGCTTGCTATGTTATTACCACGATAGCTTTTATCAGTAACCAAGGCGTGTAATAAATAAAAGTTACTTTTTGTTTTACCAGCAGATATTATTGCCGCTGCTATAATTAGATTGTTCTCCTTCACTACGTAGCATTGGTCATGTCCTATAAAACTCGCAGAATATCCCTGAGTTTTATAAAAGCGAAAAATATCTTTTTTGTCAGATTTTAAAGCCTTAATCACTTGGTAGATCGATGTGTTGATTGACATTATTTTCTTAAAGGTAAATGAGGTTAGGTTTTAATTATTATTCGAAAAAATTACATCAGGTTGAGCGTTATTAGATTAGGCAGAACTCGTTCGATTAATAGAAGCTTATGAAAACTAAAACAGCTTAACAGACTCTGCAGTCATGAATTAAAATTATTTTTCTTTTTAACCAAATAGTTTGGCAAATTAACTGTCATTACAGGTTATAATACGGTCATACATTTTGTAATTAAATAACTAAGCCTTAAAGAGCGACAATTCGCTTTAAAAGAGGTGGAACAATAACGTGGAGAATAAGTTTGCAGTTTAGTGATTTTGGATTAGATAGTAAAATAATGTCAACAGTGGAACACCTTGGTTTTAATGAACCTACGGAGATCCAGCAGCAAGCTATTCCTGCTGCCATGACTGGCCATGATCTGATTGCATCATCTAAAACTGGCTCAGGTAAAACGTTAGCATTTATTATTCCTGCTTTGCAGCGCTTACTGAAAAACCGTGCCTTAAGTAAGCGTGATCCACGCGTTGTTATTTTGACCCCTACACGTGAATTAGCTAAACAAGTTTTTACGCAATTGAGAATGTTTACAACAGGGTCTCAATTTAAAGCGGTACTGATTCTCGGTGGTGAGAATTTTAACGACCAAGTAAAAACATTAGAAAAAGACCCTCACTTTATTGTTGCGACACCTGGGCGTTTAGCTGATCACCTTACACAAGGTCATTTTTATCTCAGTGGTTTAGAGTTACTAATACTAGATGAAGCTGACCGGATGTTAGATTTAGGCTTTGCTGAGCAATTAGCACAAATTAACAAAGCTGCCGATCATCGTAAACGTCAAACATTGATGTTTTCTGCAACACTTGATCATGCGCAAGTTAACGACTTTGCATTAGCATTATTGAAAAAGCCAAAGCGTATCGCAATTGGAAGTGCCCATACAGAGCATAAAGACATTACTAAGCGCTTTTACCTTTGTGATAATTTAACTCATAAAGAAAAGTTACTTGAGCACTTCATTAAAAATGAAGATCATCAGCAAATGATTATATTCACCGCGACCCGAGCTGATACAGATAGACTCTCTACGATGTTGACTGAACAGGGCTTAAGTACGGTTGCACTAAGTGGCGAGTTAAACCAAGGTCAACGTAATCAAATTATGGATGGCTTTAGTAAAGGACAGCAAAAAATATTGATCACAACTGATTTAGCTTCTCGTGGTTTAGATTTAATTAATGTCTCTCACGTTATCAATTTTGATATGCCAAAACATACTGAAGAGTTTGTTCATCGAATAGGCCGAACAGGACGTGCGGGCAGCAAAGGTGAATCTATTTCATTTGTTGGACCGAAAGACTGGTTAAGTTTTAAAAATGTTGAAGGTTTTTTACAGCAAAAACTTAACTTTACTGCAGTAAAAGGGTTAAAAGCTAAGTTTAAAGGCTTAAAGCCTAAGAAAGTGATCATTGAAAACATTGTCAAAGACAATACCAAATCAGCGACAGTTAATAAGAAACAAAAAACTAAGAAAATTGTCAAAAATAGCTTTTTAGCACAAGATGCAGGGGACTTACCGGTATTAAAGCGTAAGCAAGCTGTTGCACCACAAGACATTGAAAATACTGATATCAATGAAATAGATTAATAACCCGTTAAACTGCAGTAGCTCAGAGCATAGTAAACACATAAACCCGCTCGATTATTAATAGTTTTCGAGCGGGTTTTAATTAACATTGCTAAACATGCTCTCAAGTACGCCTGAGCCATTCAGGTGGCTTCAATACGTACTGCATAATACGGTTAAATGACTTAAAGTTTTAAAGTAAAACTCACACTGAACACTAGCCTTTGTTCAATCTTAAATATTCGCTTTAGCTGTTGTTTTTATTACAGGTTAATTCGCATTTTTCACTTTAGTAAACAATACTTATAACTTGTTTAAATCCCTTTAACTTAACTTTATAAAGAGTTACCTAACGGTATGCTGTGCTCTTTGCTTGTAAGGTCAGCATTACGTGTCAACAAAAGATGAACTAGAAGTTACAGTTCCAATAGAGAGCGGCTCAGAGTATTTTGATATAGATACGGAGCTTCATCAAGGTTTTCAATTAGGTAGCCTTGTTGTTGAGCCAGATCTTGGTGTCGTCATCAGAAATGGTCAGCGTTATCATTTAGCACCTAAAGCAATGGAAGTTTTACTCTTTTTATCTTCTTCAAATGGTGAAGTTGTATCGCGAGAACAAATTCTGGCTTTTGCTTGGGGTGATACTAACGCTTCAAAAGCTAATGTCACCCACGTCATTAGTGAAATTCGTCATGTCCTAGATGATCACAAAGAATGTCCTACTTATATTCAAACCATACCACGTAAAGGCTATCGAATGCTTTTACCGACGGTGAATAAGTCAGCGAGTGGAATATGGCCGTTTACATCCGATCAAACAGGCAATTCAACAGGCTCAGATAAGCAATGGAAATTATCATTTTCGTTATTAAAAAGTAGCCGATTAGTTAATGCAAGTGCAGCTTACTTAGTTGTTTCATGGGTATTACTGCAAGTATTTTCAATTATCTTACCCATTTTTGATGTCCCACCTTGGGGCGGTAAAGTCGCAACTTTATTTCTTGTTATTGGTTTTCCAGTAGTTATTAGTATTCAGTGGCTAAAAGAATTTAAAATACGGAAGAAGTTTTCTACTGAGCATAATAAAAAGCATCGCTTCGTTTATCGCCAGTTAGCGATAGATGGTGTTTTTGTTTTGATCATTGTTTTCGTTATCTCATATATATCTAGTCATTTAATTGAAAAAATAGAGACTGAAAGTGCTCAACAACCTATCAATCTTGCGTTAGGTACTCAAGTACCTAAAGCCAGTGTTACCGCAAACGCGGTTGCTATTTTACCTTTCAAGATAACTGATAATATTAATAGCCCTGACTACTTTGTTTCTGGTCTGCAAGAAGAGTTAATTAACTTACTCGCTTTAAAGCCAACCTTCAAAGTCTCTTCCATCAGGGCTATTAACGCTTTAGTTCCCAATGCGAATATTGGACAAATTAAAGACAGCTTAGGGGTTAAATATATCGTTGAAGGCCGTACCAGAATGGTAGAGAATACTTTGAAAATTAATACGATTATGACTGACGTTGTTACAGGGTTTCAAGTATGGTCTGATGAAACTAAAGGCTCAACTCATGAACTTGTTGTACTTTATAGTGAGTTGTCACGAAAAATAGCCAATGCCTTACATTTACTGGTTGTGGGTGATAATAAAGATAACACTAGTCATTATATGCCAACAGAAAATTTTGCGGCTTATGATGCCTATCTACAAGGTAAAGAAAAATATCGCAGTTCTAAAACAATCAACGCATTGATCGCAGCAGAAAATTTATTTATTACAGCGCTACAGTTAGACCCTGATTTTGTCCAAGCCTCATCAGCCTTATGTCAAACTTATCTCGATAAATACTTACTCAATGACGATACTAGTGAATATGAAAAAGCGCTGAATGTTTGTCAACTAATTGCAGGCAATGAAACTGTTTCATTTGAGTCTCAGTTAGCGCTTGGCACACTTTATCGTGTCAATGGTCAATACGATAAAGCTGAAATGCATTTAAGCAAAGCAAAATTAATTAAACCAGAATCGAGTGAAGTGTATATTTCGTTAGCCGATTTATATGCAAATAAAGAGCAAAATGAAACTGCTGAACGTCTATATCAACAAGCGATAAACCTTGAACTTGGTAACTGGAAAAACTATTACGATTACGGTTTGTTTTTGTTTTACTCTGGTCGCTATGAGCAAGCCATTGGTCAATTTAATAAAGTTATATTAATCAATAATAATACAGCCATGGCCTACAATGCTTTAGGGGCTGTTCACTATATGGTTTTAGATTTTGAACAGGCAAATATTGCTTGGTCAAAGTCGTTAGCAATTAAGCCAACTGCCGTAACATATTCCAATTTAGGTACCGTATTGTTTTTTATGAAGCGATTTGAAAATGCCGCGGAAATGTATATGCAAAGCGCTGAATTAACACCGCTAGACCCTATTGTTTGGGGCAACTTAGGTGACGCATTGAAATACAGCGTTAACAAAGAGAATAAAGCAAAGTTTGCTTATGAAAAAGCACTAGAATTAGCACGAAAAAATGTCGTTATTAATGATAAGGACTTAAGTTTACAGGCACAAATGTCACGCTATTATTCAGAATTAGCTCAATGCGATCAAGCGAAGAACCATCAAGATATTATCCTACAAAGTCAGGTAAAAGATCCTTACATTTATTATGATTTGGCTATAACGGCTATTAATTGCTTTGACGATAATCGTTTAAAGTTATCTATCGATGAAGCCATTAAACTCGGATACCCCGTAAAGCTATTACTGGCGGATCCGCAATTTTACGACTATAAACATTGGTTGAAAGAAAGTGTTTAAACTCGTTAACTTCGAAAAGGGAAATTCAATGAATATCTATAATATAAAAAGATTAAAACGAATGACTAGTAGTTTAACGGTAATAATAATAACTTTTTTTATGGTAGCCTTTGGTGCGTTTGGTAATGCAGCAAAAGATAAAGAGTTAATTATTGATGTAGACCCAATCACTCAATGCGCAATAAGTGTTGCCCCCTCCGAAAATGAAAGCAATTGTGCTATTTTATACCCAGCAGGTAACAACCCTTGTACAAACGATCCTGAATGTGTTTGTTCAACCAAAGAGAAATACATTTCGTGGCAAACCAGTAATGGCGCAAAATTTGATATTAATTTCACTGAAGGTTCGCCGTTTAAAAGCTGTAATTACCGTGCCGAGCGTGATGGTGAAATTCGATGCAAAATTAAAAACCAAGGCGATTATTATTATGAAATCAATGTCGAAGGTTGTGCAACCAACCCTTACGACCCTCGCATTGTGGTTAAATAATATTGAAGCAGTTATTCTTCGATTAACTGCTTAATACTGTACTGGCTTTCTGCATTACCTAGTTTGTTTTTCATATAGGGCAGTATAGAATTTAACTGACTACTTAATTGCCATGGAGGGTTAACAATAAATAAGCCGGTACCTGTCATTCCATATTCCAGCGTATCGGCTTTTTGACAATATTCTACTTGCAGGACATTTCTTACGTCGCTTTTAGTAAACGCACTTTGCATTTGTTCGACAAGCTCTCGTTTTACTACCGGATACCATAAAATATAAGTGCCTGTGGCAAACTTTTTATAAGCGTTAACGATAGTGCGTACCGCTTTCAAATAATCCTCTTTTAACTCGTAAGGGGGATCAATTAACACTACACCACGACGGTTCGGCGGTGGAACTAGCCCTAAAACACCCTGATAACCGTCTGATTGCTTTACGTGTGACTTATTCCAACGTTGACTGTACTCTTTAAGGTGTTCAATATCCGTGGGGTGTAATTCAAATAGGTGCGCGCTGTCTTGTCGACGAGTAAACTGCTTAGCGATACCCGGTGAGCCAGGATACAGGGCAATATCACCACTTTGCTCTATTGCTTGTTGGTTAATATCTTTCACTAAATCTATGTAGGGTTGTAACGCTTCAGGTAAGTCATCGTTGGCAATTAATTTTGCAATACCATCTTTGTATTCTCCTGTTTTTTGTGCGTATTCATCTGCCAATTGATACATACCAGCGCCTGAATGGCTGTCAATATAGTAAAAGCCCTTGTCTTTGCGAGTCATGTATTCAAGCACTAGTGTGAGAACTGAATGTTTTAATACATCAGCAAAATTTCCTGCATGAAAGGCATGGCGATAACTAAGCACTATATTTCCTTAAAGTAAAAACAAATTAGAATTTTCAAGGCATTACCGAACTGTTGGTAATACCTTTTCAATGGAGACCGGAAGTAGCTTATTCTTGTGATGCTAAGTATTCGTCGTAACCACCGGCAAAATCAATGTATCCACCATCTTTTAATTCGATAATACGTGTTGCTAAACTAGAAACAAATTCACGGTCATGACTTACAAACAAAATAGTCCCTTCAAATTGTTCCATTGCCATATTTAATGATTCAATAGACTCCATATCCATGTGGTTAGTCGGTTCATCCATCACCAAGATATTAGGCTTTTGCATCATGATTTTACCAAACAGCATACGACCTTGTTCACCACCAGAAAGTACTTTAACTGATTTGTTAATATCATCAGCAGAGAACAATAAACGACCTAAGTAGCCACGAACGGCTTGTTCGTCGTCAGTCGGTTGACGCCATTGGCTCATCCACTCGAATAATGTCATGTCGTTTTCAAAATCGTGCGCATGGTCTTGAGCATAGTAACCAATGTTAACGTTTTCCGACCAAGTGTATAAACCTGTTGTAGGTTGATAATCCGCTTCACCCATAATAGTGCGTAAGAAAGTCGTTTTACCAACACCATTTTCACCGATAATAGCGACATGCTCGCCAACTTCTATCATCATATTTAGGTTGTGTAGTACCTTGTTATCATCAAAGCTTTTGCTCATATTTTCGATAACAAGTGCGTTACGGAAAAGTTTCTTTTCTTGCTCAAAGCGAATGAAAGGGTTAACTCGGCTTGAGGCTTTAACATCAGCTAATTGAATTTTATCAATTTGCTTAGCACGAGAGGTTGCTTGTTTCGCTTTTGAAGCGTTAGCTGAGAAACGTGCTACGAAAGCTTGTAGCTCACCAATTTGAGCTTTTTTCTTCGCGTTATCTGCCATTAATTGTGCTCTAGCTTGTGTAGAAGCCAACATATATTCGTCGTAATTACCTGGGAATACGCGCAATTCGCCGTAATCCAAGTCAGCCATATGGGTACAAACACTGTTTAAGAAATGGCGATCATGCGAGATGATGATCATCGTCGAATCACGTTCGTTAAGGGTTTCTTCTAACCATTGGATAGTATGAATGTCCAAGTTGTTGGTTGGCTCATCGAGAAGTAATATATCTGGATCTGAGAATAGCGCTTGTGCTAGTAACACTCGTAATTTCCAACCCGGAGCTACTTCACTCATTAAACCGAAATGTTGATCAACTGGGATACCAACACCCATCAACAATTCACCAGCACGACTTTCAGCACTGTAACCGTCCATTTCAGCGTATTGTGACTCTAAATCACCAGCACGCATACCATCTGCTTCACTCATTTCAGGTAAAGCATAAATGCGATCACGCTCTTCTTTAACTGCCCATAACTCGGTATGACCCATGATGACAGTATCAACCACTGTAAACTCTTCAAAGCCGAATTGGTCTTGACGAAGTTTACCTATTCGCTCGTTAGGATCTAAACTGACATTACCCGATGTTTGCTCTAAATCGCCACCCAAAATTTTCATAAAGGTTGATTTACCACAACCGTTGGCACCGATTAAACCATAGCGATTACCGCCGCCAAATTTTTGTGAAATGTTTTCAAATAAAGGTTTTGAACCGAATTGTTGGGTAATATTGTTTGCAGCTAACATATAAGTTCCGTAGCGAAAGTTGTTGAGTCAAAATGAAATAAAAACTCGTAACATTAATAATTAAAAATAATGCGCGCGATTATACGTGAAGTGTAAAATAATGACAGTATAAGAAGCAAAAAACAAAAAGCCTAGCGAGGTGGCTAGGCTTTTAAAAGAACATGTAAATAGTGAAACGCTAGTTAATTACTACGTTTCTTCTTAATGGGGCCACTCGGTTTTCTGTCATTAAATTGATTGTCAGAAAAGCGTGTTAAACCTTGTTTAGCTTTGTCGCCTGGCTTACCTTTCTTAGCACTTACAGGTTTTTTACCATAGCGTTTTTCTTGGCCAGGTGATGTTTTATTGCCTTGGGCATTATTTTTACCTTTGCCATTATTCTTATAATGCACTTGCTGGGTTTCGTTTCTAGTTTCATGTGGTACTAAACAGCCCGGTTGACTACCAATAAGTTTTCTAGCCAAGCCCATCTTTTTAAGTGCTTCACGAATAATCGCCCAGTTAGCTGGATCGTGATAACGTAATATCGCTTTATGTAAGCGGCGTTGAATAGTGCCTTTAGGTACTGATACCGTTGCACTGTCTTTTTTAACATTACGTAATGAATCAATCTCAGTATGATAAAGCGTCGTGGCATTCGCTAAAGGCGAAGGGTAAAAATTTTGTACTTGGTCGAGTTTAAAGTCGTTACTTTTCAACCATAGCGCAAGATTAACCATGTCTAGATCGGTTGTGCCTGGATGTGCTGAGATAAAGTAAGGGATCAAATACTGTTTTTTACCGGCAAGTTTAGAGTAATGATCAAACATTTCTTTAAATTTGTCATAGCTGCCCATACCAGGCTTCATCATTTTATTTAATGGACCTTCTTCGGTATGTTCAGGAGCAATTTTTAAATAACCGCCTACATGGTGAGTAGCGAGCTCTTTAACATATTCTGGATCTTCAATAGCTAAGTCATAACGAACGCCTGAAGCAATAAGGATTTTTTTAATCCCTTTAACTTTTCGAGCACGACGATATAAGTTAATTGTTGGCGTGTGGTCAGTATCTAGATGACCACAAATGGTTGGCCAAACACATGATGGCTTACGACACGTAGCTTCAGCTTTTTCACTCTTACAGTTTAACTTATACATATTAGCGGTTGGCCCGCCAAGATCGGAAATAACACCAGTAAAACCAGGTACTTTAAGTTTAATATCTTCAATTTCTGCGATAATCGAATCTTCAGAGCGACTTTGTATAATGCGACCTTCGTGTTCAGTGATAGAGCAGAATGTACAGCCGCCAAAACAGCCTCGCATAATGTTAATCGAGGTTTTTATCATGTCGTATGCAGGAATTTTAGCATTACCATAACTTGGATGCGGAACACGTTGATACGGTAAACCAAATACAAAGTCCATTTCTGCTTCTGACAACGGTGTTGCCGGCGGATTTAACCAAATAAGACGACTACCATGTTTTTGTACTAATGGCTTTGCGGAAGTGGGGTTAACTTCTTGATGAAAAATGCGAGAAGCGTGGGCATAAAGTACTTTATTATCTCTAACTTGCTCAAAGGTAGGCAAATTAATATAGGTGGTTTCCCAAGGCTTTTTCTTATCAGCCCAGGACTTGTTTTTATGTGCCGTAGCACGAAATTCACTTAACTGAATTGGCTGCGCTGTTTTAGTGACATCTTTCTCAGCCGCATTTTTTACCATGCTTTCAGCTGATTTAGCCGCTGCATCAGCTGACGTCGTTGCACAGTCAGGTGATGTCATGTCTTGATAAGGACTATAAATAGGGTCAATTTTGCCTGGTTTGTCAATATTACGTGAGTCTATACCTTTCCAGCCGGGTAAAACTTGGTTGGCTAAAAAAGCACTACCACGAACATCAGTAATGCTTTTAACGTCATCACCTTTAGCAATACGGTGAGCTATTTCTATTAACGGGCGTTCAGCGTTGCCATAAATTAATAGATCGGCTTTTGAGTCAAAAAGCACTGATTGACGCACTTTATCAGACCAATAATCGTAATGTGCAACTCGGCGTAAACTCGCTTCAATACCACCGATAATAATAGGTACGCCTTTGTAGGCTTCTTTACATTTTTGTGTATAAGCGGTAACTGCACGGTCGGGGCGTTTTCCACCTTCATCATTAGGCGTGTAGGCATCATCGTGGCGCATACGGCGCTCGGCAGTGTAGCGATTGATCATCGAATCCATATTGCCGGATGTTACACCAAAAAATAAATTAGGTTTTCCTAACTGCATAAAAGCATCTTTTGATGTCCAGTCAGGTTGAGCAATTATACCGACACGAAAGCCTTGCGATTCTAACATACGGCCAATAACCGCCATGCCAAAACTTGGGTGATCAACATAAGCATCGCCAGTGACTAATATAATATCGCAACTATCCCAACCTAATGTATCCATCTCTTGACGAGACATCGGTAAAAATGGCGCCGTTCCATAGCATTCAGCCCAGTATTTTGGGTAATCGAATAGTTTTGGAGTTGTTTTTTGTGTTGACGCTAAATTCATACAATACCTAAATTAATACCTGCAATAGTGACAACGAAATGTTGACCACTGTTAAAACCTAACAACGACAATCGATAAGTATAATACTTAAATAAAAACTTAAGCACTAAACCGTTTCAACTTGGCGAGGCGCGCGATTATAGCAGAGTTAACTGCTAAGCCCAACTAAGCTCGATTTTAATTCAAAAGTTTAAACGGTAAAAAGAGGGGGGATTGATTTTCATCGCATTTAATTTGTTATTGGTCGCGTTACCTAACACTTTGATTGAAAACTAACGCAGAGCTTAGTATAACTATGCGCTAGTTTATTCATTTAATGCTGAAAGTAAGAATTTTACTATTAACGAATTTCATTGTTTAGTTAACCTAATAGATAATCATAAGAATAACTTTATGATCACTTGAAATATAACTAAACAAGTCACCATTTTACAGCAACTCAATATAAGTAAATATAACCTATGAAATTACAATTAATTGCCGCTGCTATTAGTTTTTCTTTAGTCGCTTGTGCATCAACCGAACAAAAGAAAACAGTTTTAGACTCATCCACCCCAGTTGTAAGTAATGTATCAGCAACGCCTGCAGCAGGTATTGCAAATTCAACCACTATTACCTTAGAAAAAATCATGTCGGACCCTGATTGGTTTGGGCGTTCTCCAGAGTCATGGTATTGGGGCGATGACAGCGAAACGGTTTTCTATAAGCAAAAACGCGAAGGTAATCCATTACGTGATTTAGTACAAAAAAACCTTAGCAGTGAAGGTAATGGTGAATTAGTTAAATTAGCGAAAATGCATGTTGTAGCCGATAAAAATGCAGTATTAAATAGAGCTGGAACTCACGAAGCATATGCGTTTGAAGGTAATGTTTTTGTAAAAGAATTAGCCAATCAAAAGGTTCAGCAATTAACCTATACCTCAGCGGTAGAATCATCAGTGATGTTTTTAACTAATGGTAATGTTGCTTATCGTATTGGTAATGTCTTTTATGCCCATGATATGAATAGTCAAAAAATTATCGAATTAGCTAATTTAAAAGTCACGGATGGTGAAACACCAGCTGAAGATAGCGAAAGTTATATTGCAGCTGAGCAACACGAACTGATTGAATATGTAGCGCTACAAAAACGCAATAAAGCTTTACATGCTGAACAAAAACGTCAATTAAGAGTGAAAAATAGCACAGTAACGCAAACTAATTTTTATTTCGGTAAAGACAACCGTATTGTACACGCGAGTCTTTCACCTGCTGGCGATAAAATGATTGTCAGTGTTGCTGCTAAAAAGTCATCACGGCAAGACAGCGACATTATGCCTAACTATATAGCTAGCGATGGCCATATTAAGGCTGAAAAGGTGCGAGCAAGAGTCGCTGAAAATCGCCAATACTCAGAACAACTTTATGTTTTGGATTTAAGCCAAGGAACAAAAGCCTTATTAAGTTATGATAAATTACCGGGCTTTGATGAAGATGTACTCGCCAGTGTACGTAAAGAAAACTATGCCCGTGAAGGTAAAACATATAAAACTAAAAAAGCAGCCCGTAACATTCATGTTATGCAAACTTGGGATCCTATCCAATGGCAAGAAAATGGCAGCCAAGTCGCCATTATGCTTGAAGCTTGGGATAACAAGGACCGTTGGATAACTACCGTTGATTTTCAAGAGAAAGCATTAGTTTCACAACACCGTTTACATGATGACGCATGGATTAATTACACTTTTAACGAATTAGGTTGGTTGAACAATAGCGATAACTTATTTTATCTTTCTGAAGAAAGTGGCTATGCCCATTTATATCTAAAACCGCTTGATGGGAAAGCAAGAGCGTTAACTTCAGGCAGCTTTGAAGTGAATGACTTAACGTTATCAGCAGATGAGCAAAGCATTTATTTTAAAGCCAATAAAAAACATCCTGGTATTTATGAAATTTATAAAGTGGATGTCGCAACCGCTAAAATTACCGCGTTAACTGATTTAGGTGGTATGAACGATTATGCCTTAAGCCCTGATGAATCCAAATTGTTAATTGAACACTCGAAAATCACCATGCCTCCAGAATTGTACATAAAAGATATCGCCAACAATGCCGAAGCAATTCGATTAACTCACACCGTCACACAAGAGTTCTTGGCAATGCCATGGTCAGCGCCTAATGTTGTCGCCATTGAGTCTTCTCACCAAGAGGATCCTATATACTCGAAAGTCTATTTACCAAAAGGTTATGATAGCAGCGAAACTAAAAATAAAGCCGTAATGTTTAGTCATGGTGCGGGGTATTTACAAAACTCGCATTTAGGTTGGTCAGGCTACTTCCGTGAATATATGTTCCATAGCATGTTGGTTCAACAAGGTTATGTTGTTATCGATATGGATTATCGTGCATCAAAAGGTTACGGCCGAGATTGGCGAACAGCTATCTATCGTCATATGGGGAAACCTGAAGTACAAGATATGCGTGATGGTGTTAACTGGTTAGTTGAAAATGCCAATGTAGATGCTAACCGTGTTGGTACTTATGGCGGTTCTTATGGCGGATTTTTAACCTTAATGTCAATGTTTACTGATCCTGATTTATTCCAATCAGGAAGTGCCTTACGTTTAGTTTCAGATTGGGCTTATTATAATCATGGTTACACATCGAATATCTTAAATATGCCAGGTGATGACCCTATTGCCTATGAGCGTAGTTCGCCAATTTATTTTGCTGAAGGTCTAGAGAAACCATTGCTTATCAATGCGCCAATGGTTGATGACAATGTTTTCTTCCAAGATACTGTAAGGTTAGTTCAACGTTTAATTGAATTAGAAAAACAAGACTTTGAAACCGCAATTTATCCTGTAGAGCCTCATGGTTTTGTACAACCAAGTTCTTGGTTAAATGAATACCGTAGAATTTATAAGCTGTTTGAGAATACCTTGTAGAAAGTGTTTTACGGTTAGGATAAAAAAGGCCTCTATTGAGGCCTTTTTCAATCGAATTGAAAGTAGATGTATTTGCTATGAAGCTTTGTAAGTTAGATTAGTCTGGCTCTGTTAAAGTAGTACACTTCCGCACTTAGTTTTGAATAATCGTTTATTGCTAAAAGTAGTTCAGGTTACTCATTTTAAATAATATCAATTTCCATGTTGATCAATGAGCCTTTCTCGCCACTCTTGCCATATCAGATCATAGGTACCATCTTGATAGATACTCTGTAATTTTTCCGTTAGATGTTGCACTATTTTATCGTCAGTTTTTTTACTGCAGGCGAAATAAAAATTGAGTGGTAATTCTTTAACTTGATAAACACGTTGTAACTGACTTCTGACGGCACCTGCTAATCGAATATGATATTCTATCGTCACGATGTCGGCGATAATAAGATCTATTTCTGGCCGGTTAAGCAGCAAATGTACTAGCGACTTTGTATTCTCGATAACATAAAGGTTCTTACCTTCCTTAAAGCCTTTTTCTAGTAGACCTAAATGGGTCATATCATCACGACTTACAGCGACAGTATATTTTTTTGCATCCTCTAAATTTTTTACTTCAATCTCACGTTCTTGTAATCCCCACAAAGAAGTTTGGTTAACGAAAGATATCGGCCCAACCCATTTAAATATCTTCTCTCGAGACTCCATTCGTACCATGGAGAAAATACAGTGATCTGCTTTTTGTTGGGCAAGCTTATAAGAACGGGTCCACGGATAACTGTTTAAAGTATAACTATACTGACTTCTTTCCATTATCTCTTTAATGACATCTATGGCAAAACCAGAAATGACTTCGTTTTTTATGACAACTTGATAGGGAGGTAAATGTTCAGTTACTAAATGCAGAATTTTAGTCTTGTCTTTTTCGGCTGAGGATAATGGCGCGAACAGTAAAATTACTGCGTATGATAAATTTTTAATTGTTATCCATTTTTGCTTACTTTGAGCAACAGTCACATTAGGATTATTATTATTTTTACGCTGCATGTAATACCTTACTTTAACAAATCACTTATTTTTCAATAAAGACAGTTATTTCTTATTACCATTATCACTAAATCATTAAGTTAACTAGTAAAACAATGCAAAAGTTAAAAAAGTAATAAAGTAAGAGTTAAATAAAAAAGTAGCTATTCGCTAGGTATTAATTAAATAGATTAATACCTACTTAGTATAAACTAACAAAAACTAGCACAATTAACGAGGTAAAAATGGAAAACATATCTAACATGGTCGGCTACTTAGAATTGGTATCTGCACTATTTATATTGTTTCTAAGCTTTTGCATATTGGCAGTCATCTATATGTACATTGCAGATAAAATGCAGAATAAACAGGCAATTCGGCATAATTATCCTGTAATTGGGCGGTTTCGATATTTTTTTGAGAAGCAAGGCGAATTCTTTAGACAATATTTTTTTGCAATGGATCGGGAAGAGTTGCCTTTTAACCGTGCTGAAAGAAGTTGGGTGTACCGAGCTGCTAAAAATGTTGACCGCACAGTGGCATTTGGTTCAACTCGAAATCTAGAGCCAACCGGCACTATAATGTTTATGAACTGCGCATTTCCAACCCTGGAAGAAGACGCTGTGCCGCCAAGCAGTATTACCTACGGTGTTAATTGTAGAGAGCCCTACACGACCGATTCATTATTCAATATTTCAGCTCTGAGTTTTGGTGCATTATCGAGTACTGCAATAAAGGCGTTATCGAATGGTGCAGCAAAGGCTGGTTGTTGGCTTAATACGGGTGAAGGTGGGGTGAGTAAATATCATTTAGCCAGTGGTGCTGATCTTGTTTTTCAAATCGGTACAGCAAAGTACGGTGTAAGGGATGAACAAGGCTTGTTGTGTGATAAAAAATTAACAAACTTAGCCGCTAAACCTCAAATCAAGATGTTTGAAATTAAATTATCTCAAGGTGCTAAACCCGGAAAAGGTGGGATTTTACCTGCGAAAAAAGTCACTGAAGAAATAGCTGAAATACGCGGTATCATGCCAGGTGTTGATTCCATTAGCCCCAATGGTCATCCCGATATAAAGTCGGTTAAAGACCTTTTAATAATGATTAACCGAATCCGCAATGTCACCGGTAAACCGGTTGGATTTAAAGCGGTGATAGGCGAGTCGTTATGGCTTAATGAGTTGTTTGATGAGATCAAACTTCAAGGCGATGATTTTGCCCCTGATTTTATTACCATCGATAGCGCAGATGGTGGTACCGGCGCAGCGCCACAACCCTTAATGGACTATGTTGGCTTACCGTTAAAAGAGAGTTTACCTTTGGTGGTTAACTTACTTTCCGAATATGGCTTACGGGATAGAGTTAGAGTGATATGTGCAGGTAAACTTATAACACCATCAAAAGTAGCTTGGGCAATTGCAATGGGCGCTGATGCGGTTAACTCTGCAAGAGGCTTCATGTTTTCTTTAGGATGCATTCAGGCAATGCAATGTAACAAAGATACTTGTCCAACGGGCATAACAACACATAATCCGAGATTACAAAAAGGCTTAGACCCAGTAGACAAAGCTGAGCGAGTCGCTAATTATCATAAATACATTCAATACGGTGTAGGGCTTTTAGCACATTCGTGTGGCGTTAGGCATGCTAAACAGCTGGATAGACATCATGTACGTATAATTCAAGACAATGGTTTGTCGATTGCGCTTGATAAATTACACCCTTTTGAGCAAACGAGTAATTAATGGTTTTTAGCTAATCTATGTCAACTTTTGAAATGTTTAAGTAATTCGAAATATATGCCAATAAGCCGCCGATAGCACCATACAAGTGTGCATCGGTGGCAACGCTAGCCCCAATCAGTAATTCCACATCAGGGCTGGCGCCGTAAAATTGTTCATGGCCGATTTTGACAATCACACCAATCAATAATAAATATCCCGTTTTTTCCTTGTGCTTAATATCCATCATAGCGCCCCAGACAAAAAAGCCATGTAAAACACCAGAAAGTCCTACATATAGTGCTATGTCGACAGCAAAAAAATAAATACCTAAGCTGCAAAAAATAGTGCTAACGGTGAATATTAAAAAATAGTTTTTATGATGATAATACTGGCCATGTAATGCCCATAATAGAACCACAGCCGCTGTATTTAACATTAGGTGGTTAGCGTTTGAATGAAAAAAATGACCAGTAAAGAGACGCCAATATTCTCCATCAGTTATTAAATCACGATTGTAAATTAGCAGTTCAGAGCTTTGTGCGTCAAAAATGAAGGCAAGTAAAGCCAGCAGAATAACCAGTATCGGACCTATGCTATGAATTGTTTGTATGGGTAATAGTTTTATTTGCAGCATAGGATGATGTGAGTTATCAAAGTTTATAAATTAAGCACTAGCGTATTTTTAGTAGACTAGCACTGTAGTAAAAAGCAAGCGGAGATTGTAAGCTTTTTATTATGCCAACTTCTTAGAGAAGTAACTATGTATTTATTTTTGCGTACTCTATTAATATTTTTACACAAGTGGGTTAGTTAAGTTTTAAAATAAGTATTAACGATAAGAGTTAAAGGTAAAATTAAGAACAAACTTGATTTCGACCTTGTTCTTTTGAAATATAAAGCTGTTTATCTACCCGTTTAAATAACGCTTGAATTGACTCTTTATTTTGATATTGAGCAACGCCAAAACTACAAGTGATTGAAATATCATTTGCTGGTTTACTTTCACTAATAATGCTTAGTAATTTTTCACAAGTGTTATGGGCTTGTTCTTTTGACAGTTCAGGAAATATAATAACAAACTCATCACCGCCCCAGCGTGCCAGTATATCGACATCTCTAATGTTATTAGAAACAAGCTCGGAAATTTTACAAAGTATATCGTCGCCGACTTGATGGCCAAATTTATCGTTAATCTTTTTAAATTTATCTAAGTCAAACATAACGAGCGTTAAGTCATGACGATAACGGTCAGCACGATTAATTTCTTTAGTTAATTCAGTCTCAAAAAAATTACGGTTCGCTATTTTTGTTAATGTATCGGTATTTGAAATTGATTCAACTTCTATAATCTTTCGTTCTAACTCTTGGTTTTTCTTTTCCAACTCATCAGTTTTTTCAGCTATGATTTTTTCTAAAGAAAGTGTTCCTGCATGTAATAATTTATTTTTCTCGATAAGTTCAGTTTGCGCTAGGATTTTGTTATGTATATTTTGATGGGCACCAATCATACGTGCAGCACTGCCATCTGAGTTTCTAGAGACAATTAATCCACGATCAGTTACCCATAAGTAACTACCATCAAATTTTTTACAGCGATACCTTACTTCATATTTATTGATTTTTCCTGATATGTAATTTTCAAATTGTTGCATAACATTCGCGTAATCATCAGCATGAATAATATTTTCCCAGGTAAATACATCTTCCCTAAATGCATCAACAGGATAGCCTAGCATACGATACCAACCAGGGCTTCGGGTAACTTTTTGACTATTACAGTCCCAGTCCCAAACACCTTCAGTAATAATATCTAATATACTATTTAAGGTTTGATCTGCATCAGAAACATTGTTGTGTTGATAAGTTTTATGCACAATTACTCCTTGTTTATGCAATACTTTCTGTAGCAAAGTATAGTCACTTAATGCTTAAAGCTCATTAAATTTTTCAAGCAATAACTAAAAGTAATTTAATAAACTACTTAAACTCATAGATAAAGTTACGTAAACTTAACCATCTTACTTTCTGCTAATTGAACTAAATGTCTCGAGTTTTATGCCAACAATGTCAGCGTCCAGTAAAGGCTTGTATATGCGTTTTTACTACTAATATTGATAATCACATTCCTGTCATCGTTCTTCAACATCCCAGTGAAGTAAAGCAAAGTAAGGGTACTGTTGGTTTATTACAGCAGTCTTTATTAAGGTGTCAGGTTATAGTTGGCGAGAACTTTGATGATTGTCAGGAACTTAAAAGCTGCCTTGAATACTACAAAGATAATATTGTGCTGCTTTACCCAAGTGAACAAGCCATCCCCTTAACTAAAATAGCCATAAAAAGTGTCAATAAAGACCAAGTAACAATGCTCGAAGAGCGAGAAATTAAGTGTATTATTGTTCTCGATGGCACCTGGAAAAAAGCATATCGTATGTTTATGAGCAACCCTCGTTTAGATGATTTAAGGCATATCGTGTTGCCTGAAGGAATTGCAAGCTTGTATCAAATTAGAAAAACCAAGAAGGATAATGCATTATCAACATTAGAAGCATGCTGTCACGCGTTATCGCTTTTGGAAAATGAGCCAGATAAATACAAAACATTACTGAATAAATTTAAAAGTTTTAATCAATTTCAACAATCTTTCGCAAAACATACAGAGTCAAAATGAGTTTTTTCGATAGTTATCTAAGGAATATTATGTCAAATACAGCCACTAAAGGGCTAATTACGTTAGTTTTTATGACCACAAGTTTGTTGGCATCTGCAACATCGGATCAAAAACGTGAAGACCGAGAGCCTGAGGCGGCAACAGGCATACTGGCGAAAACAACAGTTATCACCGACCATGCAATGGTAGCGGCGGCAAATCCGTATGCGAGTAATGCTGGCCTTAATATTCTCAAACAAGGGGGCAGTGCGGTTGATGCAGCCATCGCTGTGCAATTAGTTTTAACCTTAGTGGAACCTCAGTCTTCTGGTATTGGCGGCGGCGCGTTTATGTTGCATTGGGATAATAAAACCGCAAAACTGACTACCTTCGATGGCCGAGAAACAGCTCCTGCAGCGGCAACATCTGATATGTTTTTAAAAGCAGATGGTAAAGCTATGCCTTGGATAGAGGCGGTTGTTGGTGGTCATGCTGTTGGGGTGCCGGGTGTATTGGCAGGGCTGAAAAAAGCTCACGAGCAATATGGCAAACTGCCATGGGCATTGTTGTTTAATGATGCCATAAAGCTTGCAGAAAATGGCTTTATTGTATCTCCACGGTTAGAAAAACTTGTCAGTTTAGAATTCAACCCAGGTATTACTAAATTACCAACGATTAAGCATTACTTTTTCCCCAACGGTAAACCTATCCAAGCAGGTCAGTTATTAAAAAACCCTAAATTAGCGGTGGTTTATCGTAGTATTGCTAAAGAAGGGATCAGCGCTTTTTATCAAGGATGGATTGCCAAAAAAATTGTTTCAGCCGTTCAACACGCTGCTATTGCTCCGGGGCGTTTAACGCTTGCAGATATGAAAAACTATCGTGCCAAAGAGCTCCCAGCAGTCTGTGGCCCATATCGACAATATCAAATTTGTGGCATGGCACCGCCAAGCTCAGGTGGTGTTGCTGTGATCCAATTATTAGCCCAACTTGAAAAATTTGAGATAGCAAAATTAGCAAATGACGATACTGAATTTGCTCACTTATTTACGCAAAGTTCACGGTTAGCCTTTGCCGATAGAAATAGGTATATCGCTGATAGCAGCTTCGTTGAAGTACCAACTCAAGCCTTGATAGCTGCGCCATACCTTGCTAAACGTGCTGAGTTAATAGCGCTTGAACATGACATGGGTAAAGCAGTTGCGGGCTCACCAAAAGCAAACTTAGTACGCGCAGATGACAATGCATATGAACTCCCGTCTACTAGTCATATTTCAATTGTTGATAGTAATGGCAATGCAGTTTCAATGACTACAAGTGTTGAAATGGGGTTTGGCTCAGCACTTATGGTTGAAGGTTTTATACTTAATAACCAATTAACTGACTTCTCGTTATCGCCGAAAAGAGAGGGGCAATGGGTAGCTAATCGATTAGAACCTGGCAAAAGGCCACGTAGTTCAATGGCACCAACAATGGTGTTTAATCAAGATAATACATTGAAACTCGTTGTTGGCTCCCCCGGCGGTAGCCGTATTATTAACTATGTAGCGCAAACTATTATTGCTATTTTAGACTGGCAATTGGATCCACAATCTGCGATTAACTTGCCTCGTATGACAAATCGTAATGCTGTTACCACTTTAGAAAAAGACACTAACTTGGTGAAGCTGAAACCCGCGCTTGAAGCGAAAGGGCATAAAGTCATGATCCGTGATTTAAATAGTGGTATTCAAGCAATAGAACTATCAAACGGTAAATTAAAAGGTGGAGCAGACCCACGCCGAGAGGGTTTAGCCGTTGGCTATTAAAGCTTATAACAGCTGAAAATAACAATCAAAAACGGCGTCACAATTGACGCCGTTTTTTTATGGCTTTTTATCACAGTTTGTTGATGAAATTAAAAAGGGTCTTTTAAAATTTTATCAATTACCCATCTATCGTCGATTTGAATTAATGACAAACGTTTAACATCTTTTAAACGATTATCATTGTAGTAACCATCAAAATATACCGTAATTACTGCCGAGCCTTTAAACTGTTCACGCACTTTAACGCCGCTATCATCAGGTTTAATCTCAACTTTATCGTAAGACATGTTGAACATGTGTCTAGCAACTGCCTTTGTGGATTTGTAATGCATGATTATACGAGCTAATTTCGGGCTACATACCGAGGCCGCTTTTTTGATATTGTTCTCATTATATAAAGCATTAAAAAACTCAATGGTAACAATTTCAGGATCGTCAACATCGGTAATTTTATTTTTATCTTTCTCGCCACATGCGCTGATGAATAACACTAAGCTTAAAGTTATAAGTTTTAAATATTTCATAAGTTAAAATAGACTCTGGAAACTTGTCTTCATACTAACGCAATTTGGATAGTTAAAGCTAGAGGCGATATAAATTTTCAAAATAGGTAGTTTAAAGTACAAAAAAAAGACCTAATTTATAAAATCAGGTCTTTTTAAAACAAAAAAGCTAAGGCTTAAAGTGAGCAAACTTTCTATGGCTTGCTAAGAATTACTGTGCAAGTTCTTCAGCGGAAAATGAATCCGTGAATAATGCACTTGAAAGGTAACGTTCAGCAGAGCTAGGTAAAATTACAACTATGTTTTTACCTGCGTTTTCTGGCTTCTCAGCAATGCGTTTAGCGGCAACTAAAGCAGCACCTGATGAAATGCCCGCAAGAATACCTTCTTCTTTCATTAAACGATGTGCCATTGCCATCGCATCATCATTCGATACTTGTTCAACAGCATCAACAATAGAAAGGTCTAAATTGCCAGGGATAAAGCCCGCGCCAATTCCTTGAATTTTATGCGGACCTGGTTTTAATTCTTCACCAGCCATTGCTTGAGTTATAACTGGAGAATCTGTTGGTTCAACGGCAACTGAAGTGATTTTATGTTTAGCAACACTTTTCAAGTATCGGCTAGTCCCTGTAATGGTACCACCTGTGCCAACACCAGCAACGAAGAAATCAACCTTACCGTCAGTGTCTTGCCAAATTTCAGGTCCAGTAGTTTTCTCATGTATCTCAGGGTTAGCTGGGTTATCAAACTGGCCTAAAAGTACAACTTTTTCTGGATCAGCATCTTTAATTTCTTGTGCTTTAGCAATTGCACCGCCCATACCTTTAGCGCCGTCAGTTAAGACTAATTTAGCGCCAAGGGCAATTAAGAGTTTTCTACGCTCTAAGCTCATGGTATTTGGCATAGTTAAGGTTATTTCGTAACCCCGTGCAGCAGCAACAAATGCTAAGGCAATACCGGTGTTACCGCTAGTTGGCTCTACAATTGATTTGCCAGCTGTTAATAGGCCTTTTTTCTCTGCATCCCAAATCATGTTGGCACCAATGCGGCACTTAACGCTAAAGCTTGGATTACGAGCTTCAATTTTGGCATAAATATTTGCTGTATTTTCACCCGTAACAATACGGTTAATTTTGACTAGCGGTGTATTGCCGATTGCTGTTGAGTTATCTTCAAATATAGTAGACATTTTTTTGATCCTATTTTCACCGTATGAACGATTGTCACACTGGTGCATTAATTATTTGCATGTATTAACTATCGAAAGCTATTTCAGTTTAGTCAACACTTTGCCATTAGGGTACCGCTTTATTGCGGAAAAAGAAGTGATATTTCGGTATCTTATATTCTAAAAAGGAATAGATAGCCCAGCAATGAGAAATCCTAAGCAATGTTTTCGACATCCAAGTAGTAATTAACCGAAGCGATACTTGATTAAAAGCCATCAATATCAGGATATTGATGGCTTAATCTTTTGGGTTAGTTATCTTTTTTGTTGAACAGTTGTATTTTACTAAGGCAACCAAGCGTAACTAACTTTACTGTATATTGTACGTTGCTCACGAGATAAACTTTTTAACCTATCATCTTGATAGCTATTATCTGAATAACCTAAGTAGAATACGGTTTGAGGGTTTATTTTATAAGCATAGATAAGTTGCGTAGATAAGTTATTATCTTTCGCTGTATAAGCGCTTGGGTTGTTATCCAAGTTAAAATCTATATCAGTGTAAACCAAGTTCAATTTTAAATAGCTATTAATATTAAATTGATATGACACTCGAAGCTCGGTTAAATTTTCTGTAAATACATTGGCATTATCAGCTTCTAAATCACTATAGGTATGAGAAAACTCAAATTGTAAATGCTTGTTCACGTTGTAGTTAATACTGCCATAAAGCGCGAGATAGTCGCCAAGTCTATTATTTTCATAATCAATTTTATCACCTATGGTCAATTCAAGATTGGTGAATATTTGTGCTGTAGGTTGAATAGAACCATAGAAAACCGCTTGATTTTCTTGAAACCGATCTGTGTTACCGTCAATACTGTAATCTATCGGTAAATCATAATTTAGCTCATGACGACGTAAACCGACTTTATCAGCGGCAACTAACATAACATCAAACACTGACTGCTTAGGGCCATCGATATTGAAGCTTGATGATATTGAGCGCTCTAGTAATTCACCGTTTTCATTGTGTAGTATTTGCCATTGCCCAGCGAATTTCATTTTTTGCCAAGCACTTTCTGGCTCACCATAGATTAACCGGTTAACTAATAGTTTAGTTTTTTGATAATCAGCACGTGGCATGAAGCCTAAATCAGCACGAAACTTTGCGCCAATTTCTTGGTGTTCAGCACTAACTTCCCAATATTCAGAGTCATGTTTAAAATTCAACTTAAAGGCATGATCATTATAGTTTTCTTCTATGCCACTATCAGTGTACTGAGCCGAATCTTTGGTATCAGCCATAAGCACTTGTGCTTGGAGTGAGTTCGAGTCATTGAACCGGTATTTTGAGTCTATACCGGAGACAAAGTTATGATAATTATCGGTTTGACGTAATGTACTGATCACACCCACTGAAAAATCTTCATTAACGTCGTAGCGATACTTGACGGCACCTGACTCACTATCATCTGCTAACGAGATTAATCTTGAACCGGTATTACCCGGAAGTATGATGTTGGTTTGCGTATCATTGGTCATGAATGCGCCGTAAGTGTGTTTGCCTTCAGTGCCTGTTAATTTAGCGCCATATTCAGGGTCGGCTATATTGCGGGTATACACTATGTCAAAGTTACTGGTAAAGTATTCAGAGTTCTCGACGAAAAACTGTCGTTTTTCATCATAAAATAGTGAAAATGTTTTATTAACACTGAGTTGACCTGCATCAGACTCTACATTTGAAAAGTCAGGATTTACCGTAACATTTAGTAAAGTATTAGCGTTTATGCCCCAACGAACATCTAAGCCCGGATCAATATCATTTTCACTTTGCCATTCACTTGTAGGCTCAAAAATATCGCGAGTTTCACTTTTACTAGCGACTAATGTTGGCGTTAACATTAGGTTCTTACTCGCTTTAGCGTCTTTGAAACCCACAATTTCTGGAGCTTGGCATAACCAGCAAGGGTTGTTACGATCCAGTTTAATATGAGATATTCTTAACGAGGTATCTCGAGGATATATCCTGACTAATTCTATTGCCCAGGTTTTAACGTCATCGTTGTCGTTAAAATTCAAAATATGATATGGAATCGCTATTTCAACTTGATAGCCATTTTCTGTTATTTTACCAGCAGATTGCCAAATTCCATCCCAAGCAGCGTCTTTTGTGACGGTCATTTCGTTAAAAATAGCATCATGTTGAACGCCGTGAGGGTTGACAAGAAAATCGTAATTTAAACGGCGATTATTGTAGGTATCTAATTTTAGCCCGACTAAATCATCAAACCAGCGTGTGTCGCGATCGCCGAGAAAACCTTGAATTAATTCCGGGTTAGGGTCTTGTGCAATAAAAGCAACATAAAGGTATTCGCCATTTTCAACAATTTTTGCAGTTGTAGTAACAGGGCTTGGTTTGTTATCCCAAGGACTATTAACAATATCGAGTGAAATATTAAGGGCTTGTTGCCAAAGAGGATCGTTTAAATCGCCATCAACATTAAGTTCAAGGTTAGTATGCGGGATGTTTAATTGTGCCAGTTTAACCTTACTTTCTTGTGCATAGCTGGGCTTTATAAATAGTATGAGTGCGGTGGCGAGTATAGACAGGCCACGAATACTAAAGGTCAAATTACTACTCCGATTTTATTATTATTTTTGCGTTTTAAACGTAACTTATTCTACGTTAACGATAATTCCTTTTTCTAAATTGTTACAAATTTGCTAACAGATGGCAATATATAGTTCAATTTTGGTACAAAAAAACCACCGAAAGTGGTGGTTTTTTTATCTGGGCATATTTAACTGCAGTGTTATGTGTGTTTATTTAAGCCATGCATAGCTGAATTTCATGAATATGCTTCTCTGCTCTTGGTTTAATTCTTCAATCGATTCATCGCTGTAATGTGCATCAGAATAGCCTAAATAAAATACAGTTTGTGGGTTGATTTTATAAGCATAAAGTAATTCCGTAGATAAGGTTTTACTATGTCTATCAATATCTTCAGGCGCAATGTACAGGTAATTGTTAGGATTACGACTGGTGTTATTAAAGATGAAACTTAAGCGTAAAAAGCTTCTAACATTAAATTGATAAGTTGTGCGAAGATCGGTTAAACGTGCGATGAATACGTTTTTGCTATCCGCATTCAATTGACTGAACGTTTGATTTAGCTTTATTTCAAGATGCTTGTTTATATTCCAATTTATATTACTACTGTAACGGTTAATAGTACCTAAACGGTTGTTACGATAATCAATTTTATCACCCCAGACGATATTTGCATTGATATAAAAACCTAATATTGGTTTAGTTTCAGCAAAAAAGAAGAACTGATCTTCTGAAAACATAGTTGTGTTGCCATCGAGAGCTAGATTACTTTTATCGAGCCTAGTTCCAACACTTTCACGTTTACTGTAGCCTAAACGAAAATAAGAGCTATAACGTGCATTAAGTTGAGCATTTATATCGAATTCTTTCTCAATTAACTCACTATCGTCGTTATGAATGATGTCCCAATCAGAATATATCTTAAATCTACTCCACCAATTACCTGGCTCTGCATACCATTTTCTATCGCCACCAATTGAAAACTTATTGTGATCAACACGCGACATAAAGCCAAGGTCTCCTCGAAAACCGGCATTTTGACGATCATAAGTAACGCGATAATACCAATCAGTATCGTTATGATAGTAACCGGCTTTAAATGCGTTACCAGTAAAACTATCTTCTTTTAAAGTTCGCAGTACATTTTCGTTATAGATACAGTCACCAAACTGACAATCGCCATTTTCTTCAGGGCTTGCGCAACGAGCTTCTTCGTCCTCTTCATCGACATTACAAAATTGTTTAAATAAGTCATTGGGGTATTCTGTTTTTGAAAATAAAGTTTGGAACTTGAAAACATCTTCGGTGTTAAGTCTAAATCTTGCGTCTATGCCATTAACATTATTTGAATAATCTTCAGCTGTTCGTAAAGTGCTGATCCATCCTATGGTGATGTTGTCATTATAACTGTAGCGATAACGAAGAGCAGCAGCTTGAGATTCTTTGTCGATAGTGGCAACTGAAGAAGAGCGATTGCCTGGAATAAGAATGTTGGTGTTTTTATCATCGGTAATGAATAAACCAAAAGCGTGCTTATCTTCTCGACCGGTTAATTTTGCGCCATAATTTGGTGCATTAATATTTCGGGTATAAACTAAGTTGTAGTCACTATCAAAATAGTCTTGATTATCAAGAAAAAAAGGCCTTTTCTCCCGATTAAACAAAGCAAAAGTATTGTTGATATTTAATTGGGCGTTATCCGATTCTACAGTAGAGAAATCAGGGTTGATTGTTGCGTTTAAAAGCCAGTCAGGAGTAATGCCCCAGCGCATGTCTAAGCTTGCTTCGGTATTATTTTCACGTTGCCATTCATTATTTTCATCACGTGTTTCGTTGGCACCTAACACCACAGAAGGAGTCAAATTAAAGTTATTGCCTTGTTTAGCTCCGTCAAAGCCTGAGGCTGTCGCTATTTGACAAATTTCACAACTGTTACCACGGTCTAAACGAATATTAGATAAACGAAGGTTTTCACTGCGAGGATAATATCTCAGTAATTCGATGCCCCAAGTTTGTTTGCCATCGCTTTCCTGAAAATTTAACATTCTCAGCGGTAATTCCATTTCGACAATAAACCCATCAGTACCAATTTTACCTGCACTTTTCCAAATACCATCCCAAGCATCACTTTCTTTCTGGGTGATTTCACTTTCTATGCCGTCGATTTGTACACCTAACGGATTTACTAAAAATCGATAAGCACTGCGTTGGTCGTTATAAGTATCTATTTTTATACCGACTAAATCATCACCCCATGATTTATCACGGTCTTTTAAAAAAGCACGAATTTCTTCAATATTTGGGTCTTTGGCAATAAAGGCTAAATAAAAATGTCCTTCACTTTCCATCAATAAAGCTTCTGTGTGTACTGGACTAGGAATATTATCGTAAGGGCGAGTAACATTATTTATTAGTACTCTTTTAGCCGTTAGCCATTGTGGTTCATCCAATTCAGCATCAATAACTATGTTTCCTGATATTTTAGGTATATCAATAATCTTACTCTGTGCTGGTTGTTTATCAGCGGAAATTGCTAAAGGGGAAATTGCTAGCATGATAAAAGTCAATATCATTGGCTTTTTATGGAAAAACATTGATGCTCCGTCTAAATGAGTTACAAAAAATTACGAATGTCGCCATGCTGAATAAGGTTAAAGTCACTGTCAAAATATAATCGACAGTTAGCCAGTTTATCGGGTTCAAATACCAAACGTGAATCAATCAAAGGTTATTATGTCTTTATATAAAAATATAAAAAACACCGAGTTAATCGCTTATTTCAAATGATCTTTTTAAAGATAATTTTAATAAGCGCTCGAAACTTAAAATGTTCTGGAGCATAATAAGGTTATGTTTTTTAAGCCCGATAAGTCCTTTTAAATACTATGCCGTTTTCTTTACTTGATGTGATTGCTTTAAGTTGTTTTTTTATTTGTTGGATAGGTTATACCTGGTTTGCTCGTAAAAAAGCGAAAACAACAAATTGTGTTGCTCGATGCCTACATCAACATCGAATTCATTGGATGTATGAAGTTATAGGCCGAGATATTAGAGTAGGAGAGGCGGCATTATTAGCAAATTTAGAGCGAAATATCGCATTTTTTGCTTCTTCAACGCTTTTAATTCTAGCCGGTGTTTTAACTTTATTTGCGCAAGTTGAAAAACTTGAATCTGTTATTGGATCAATTCCTTTTGCAGAATTTCCTAACCATGCCATTATTCAATTGAAGTTAAGTTTATTAGCCTCGATATTTGTTATGTCTTTTTTCCAATTTACCTGGTCAATGCGCCAATACGGCTTCGTTAATGTCATGATTGGGGCTTGTCCTTATGACAATAGTGATAATAACCCAAATCTACAAAAGTACGCTGAGCAAATGGCGACGGTGCAAGATCAAGCGGCTCATTCGTACAACTATGGCTTACGTTCATATTATTTTTCTATAGCAGCGTTATGTTGGTTCTTTCATCCGTTGAGTTTTATGCTGGCGAGTTTGTGTGTTGTATATACTTTGTATAATCGAGAGTTTAATTCCAAAACAGTGCGAGCAATAACCATGGGGCAAATGCACTTAGAGCATGAAAGGTCAATTAAGCTTGCCAAGTTAAATTTACCTGCAACAACAGATAACAAAAGTAAATGATCGTTTATGTCGCATAAATATTACGCTAATTTATTACCGAAACATTTCGATAATTTTGATTGTTTAAAGTTAGCACCCGGCATCTATATCATCTTATTGTTTATTTTACGGGCCTACATTATTTGGTTGATGTCAGTAACCAACATGCGTGATCATGTTGGCTTTATCCAATGGGTATACCCTCAAACTGCTTTGTTTTATCTAAACTTAGTTTCTGGAGTCATTGGTTTATTTATCGTGCTTATTCTAAGTTTACGTAGACCTAATGCGAAAAACTGGGTAAGAAAATGTTGGAAGCAATGCCATATATTACTCATTATTGCTTTAGTCTTTGATTTAGCCATCGGCGTTTTAGGCTATTTAATTTGGCAGTTGCAAACCCTGACATGGATAGTGATTCAATGTTTGTTGGTAATATCAGCAGTTGCCTATATATTACGTAGTAAAAGATTTACCATTAACTTAATGGAATTTCCCGAAGAATTACCTGAAAAATAATATTACTAGCTTAAAAAATTGCAAATTTAAGGCGCAGACATTGATTGAAGAAAACACACAAGACGAACGACTCATTATACTGGATACGGAAACCACAGGTATAAATCCACGCGAAGGGCACCGTATTGTTGAAATTGGTTGTGTAGAAATGGTCAACCGTCAGTTAACCGGGCGAAATTATCACGTTTATGTCAAGCCAATGGCACATGGCATGCAGATGATAATGGATCAAGAAGTCATCGACATTCATGGTTTAACCGATGAATTTTTAAGCGACAAACCAGTATTTGAACAGATAGGCCAAGAGTTTGTAGACTTTATCAAAGGCGCTCGGCTTGTAATCCATAATGCTAAGTTTGATGTTGGCTTTATGGACCATGAATTTTCAATGATACCAGGCTTACCTAAAACAGCCGATATTTGCAGTATTACCGATACATTAAAAGTAGCCAAAGATGAGTTTGGCTCACCTAAAACCTTAGATTATTTAGCCCGATTTTATAAAGTTGATAAATTGATCGACCGTACTTATCACGGGGCATTGATTGATGCTCAGTTATTGGCTTTTGTTTACATAGAAATGACCCGTAAACAGGAAACGCTTAATTTACAATCGGGTGATAGCCAAGCCGAAGATGCTAATGCAATTAGGCGCCTAACAAGTGACCGTCCTAAATTAAAGGTATTAGCTGCAACGGCCGATGAACTAACAGAGCATGAGAAACGATTAGCTGTTGTCAGTGAAAAAGGGGCCAAGCCACTATGGTTACAATAAACTCGGCGGTTACAATAAACTCGGCGGTTACAATAAACGCAGCTAAAACATATGCGGCAGCAATAAAAAAGCGAGTAAATAGCTTACTTAGCGCAAACATACTTCTAAAATCACTTTTTATTACCGTATTATCGTTGCAGAGTTTAAACGTTCAGGCCCAGCAACAAAAAGCTGATATTGAATATTACGATGAAGACAACATTACTAATCAAATCCCATATTTTGATAACCGCTTTCGTATTGATGAGCAATTAGAAGAGGTAACGTTAATATTTTATCGTCGACGTGGTTCAAAGCCTGTTATTTTAGTGCGCCCCGATGGTTCAAAAATAAGAGTTAATCATAATCTTGAAGGTAAAGTGCAATGGTTCGATGATAGCACTTTCGATATGGTCAAAATCAAATCACCTATGATAGGTCCATGGCAGGTTATTGGCGCAGTTCAGCCAAATAGTAAGATAATGGTAGTGTCAGAAATTAGATTAGAAGTAACACCGTTACCAGAGTTAATTTTACAAGGCGAAACCCTGAAAGTAGAGGGGCGTATATACAACGGTGAAAGGCCTATTGATAATCCATCGTTCAATGATGTAATAGAACTGAATGTCGACTTTTATAGTACCAATAACTCATCCTACGATAACTTTGGCTCTGAGCCGGTAAAACTCTCCTCTTTTAGAGATGATGGTTATGACCTTGATGAACGCGCAAGAGATAGCGTATTTACCGGTGAATTTGAATTGTATTTTTCACCGGGCGAGTGGGAGCCTATTTATAGTGTTAAGATGCCATTAGCAACAAGAAAATTACGTCAAACGCCTATTATTGTCCATAAAAACCCAATCAGTATATCGGTCGAAACTACTCAGGATGTCGACGGTAGTCATCGTGTAACTTTTGATATAGATAAAAGCTTTGTCGATCCGGCAAGCATACTATTACAAGGCAAAGTAACTTTTCCCGATAAGCAGCAAAAGCCTTTTTCTGTGTTAGAAGCCAAAGCGGAATTCCGAAATCATGACATACCCTTCACAGAACCTGGAATGTACCGGATTAAGGTGGATGTATTTGGCGAAACAATTAAAGGGCGAGAGTTCCGCGCGACCCTGCCAGAGTTTAGCTTTCAAGTTGAGAATTTAGCAGATATTGACGGTTCAGCGCTGAGCGATAAGCCTAATCGATTAACCCCAGAACAAAAGGCAGCACAAGAAAAAGCTAATGCGGCAATCGAAGCTGAAAAATTAGCTCAAGCAAAGTTAGCCCAAGAAGCTGAAATTGCCGCGCAGCAGCAACAAACACTTTGGTATATTATTGCCGGCAACTTGATAGTAATAATATTAGCAGCGTTGATATTTATTTTAATGCGTCGTAAAAAGAATAAATAAAACCATTTTATTACGCTGATTTGCTGTTAAAAACGACGGATTGTTCATCTATTAGACATATAACCAAAGGAATGAAAAAAACTGGTTGACGGCATCGAATCTTAACCGTATTATTCCCGCCGCATTCAACGAGATGTGTTGAAAGCAGCGATTAATGTGTGGAGTGGTAGTTCAGTTGGTTAGAATACCGGCCTGTCACGCCGGGGGTCGCGGGTTCGAGTCCCGTCCACTCCGCCAATTGTTTCAAAGGTTGTCTATCCTTTCAAAATATTCAGAAGCGATAAGTTACGAAAGTAATATGCGGAGTGGTAGTTCAGTTGGTTAGAATACCGGCCTGTCACGCCGGGGGTCGCGGGTTCGAGT
>NBOG01000011.1:33903-145918 GCA_002104535.1 Cognaticolwellia sediminilitoris
AATCAAAAGGTTGTAGGTCCTTTCAAAATTTACAGAGGCAATAAGTTACGAAAGTAATATGCGGAGTGGTAGTTCAGTTGGTTAGAATACCGGCCTGTCACGCCGGGGGTCGCGGGTTCGAGTCCCGTCCACTCCGCCAATCGTCTTCAAAGGAGGAGTTCTTAAACTCAGAAATAAATACGCGGAGTGGTAGTTCAGTTGGTTAGAATACCGGCCTGTCACGCCGGGGGTCGCGGGTTCGAGTCCCGTCCACTCCGCCAATTTATTTAAAGTCCTAAAGTCCTAAAGTCCTAAAGTTTCAAATCCAAATCCAAATCCAAATTAAAAACTAACCTTCAAATATATATTTCAAATAAATAGCACTGAAGTTCAGTTGGTTCACTTTTTATTAGATAGGCGGCCTGTCAAGCTCAAAGCATGGGTTCGAGTCCCGTCCACTCCGCCAATTTATTTAAAGTCCTAAAGTTTCAAATCCAAATCCAAATCCAAATCCAAATTAAAATCTAACCCTCAAATTTATATTTCAAATAAATAACCTTGAAGTTCAGTTGGTGCACTTTTAATTTCTTATATTTCCATAACTTTAGAAGCAACAGTAAACTTTTTCTTCAAAACTTCAAAACTTCAAAACTTCAAAGACAAGCCATATTTTTTCTAATAATCATTAAGATCTAGTTAAATTTTCACGCATGCTATCGATCATATACTCAAGTGTTTCTGTATCGTGACTCTCAACGAAGTTTAAATGACTTTGACCTAGGGTTAGGTAATCTTGCAAATAACTGCTATAGCCCTTAACAGGCACATCTTCTAGTTTATCGTAGTGCATAAACGCCATGCTCCAATCTGCAAAGCGTCGAGTGTCTATAGGGTTATTAATAAGCTGAGTAACACGACAATGACGAGTGTCTTGTAATAGCTTGGTGTAAAGCCCTTCAATAGCTTCTTTAGGCCCTTCAATGATCTGAAAAAAGCTTTGCTCGACGTACATTAAAAAACCAGTGATTTGATGTGATTCATTCTGAGAAACAGAAACATCCAGTATCGTTAACAGGTCTTCTTGGCTAGGTTCCGTGGTTGCAGCACTAAGATAAGCAAGTTGATATAAATTTTTTTTATTCATAAATTCTCCAAAATCTTAATAGTAGACTACGCTTAACATAATGATAATGCTTAATTAAAAGAGTAAACTAATTTACCTTTAAGATTAGCACATGGATTTTATATCGTGATGAAAAATAAAAAACTAACTTCACTATTTAAAATAGCTTTATGTGGACTCCTACTGAGCTTTAATGTACAAGCGAATATTAGTGATTTATGTAAAATAAATTATGACGAATTTGCGCCGCTTTCACAGCGTACCTTGGATATAGAAAATAAGGTTAAAGGTAAAACAATTCTGCCTAAGGATGTCTTCTCGTTAACAGAGGAGCTGGCAAAGCATATGGGTATAAATGGCGTACGTATAACGTCGTCAAAACCTATTTTAAAAATACAATCGGCATTACCTCGTACAAATCTAATACTGGCATACGATATTTTTCTGTTATCCCAGCTTTATAATCAACAAAAATTAGGCTTAGTTTCTATCCCGCCGCAATTAAAGTATCCCACAGAAATTGTTCCTGCTCATGTTTATCAATGGGTGGATGCTGCTTTAGCGCTTTGGCAATGTCATCATAAAAATATAGATACCAGTGATGTTGCGACAAGTTCGGCAGTATTAGAAATAACACCGATTGAAGTTTTTTACCTGATGACAAACATTCAAGAGAATTTAATGCGGGAAATTGATCCTGTTTTACTGCAAGAATTTTTTGTATTGCGGGTGTTATCGGTCGAGTTTTTGCTGCAAGACCTGTTTATAGAGAATAATTTACGCTTAATAAATAAACGATTAAATAATGCTAACCAACAGATCAACGCTTTAGACGATTTATTATTAAGTTCGCTAAAAATAATATCAGAATTAAACGGTCAAACTTACTTAGATCTTAAGCAAGCCGTTATATCTCGAAGCGAAAAGCAAAATGAAGCATTCCGCTTGGTGACTAGTGCGCTTTTATTTGGTGAGACCTTATTTTTTAATAAACAAAATCAATCGCTAGAACCTATGCCGATGTTACCTATTCTTAATCATGCCATGTCAGAAGACTCTGTTCAGTTCCAGATGAACGAAATATTTCAAATACTGGTCACTTTTAACCAAAATGTTGATATAAAGCATGCAAACCAAAACTAACCTTCAATCATTACTTGAGCAATTAATAAAACGCTTAATGACAGGCGGTTTTTCTTTAATTTTATTAGTGTTCTTAATCTTCAGCTTAATTTTGCTCGAATACCGTAATGAAACTAATACCGCATTACGGTTTGAAAAGACAATATTTGATTTACAGCAATTGATTAATAAAGCAAATTTGGAAATGGATATTTCTCGATTGGAGCGTCAATCGACCAATTTACATAAACTGTCTGATTTTTGGCGAGGTATCAATGACACTATTTTAACAATAGAACAAGTTGATCGTAGTTTAAAGTTAGAAGCTCTGAAAGAACTTTTGTTGCATCTAGAAATGAGACATAAAAGAATCATTAAAATAGTGATTTTTAATCTCGACAACCCTTACGAAAAACTCTTCGACGAAAGAATTGAACCTGCTGAAGCTATATTACTTAACAGTTTAGATTCTTTAATCAATATAAGTTATCAAAGCACTAATTTAATGGCTACAAAAACCGCGGCTGACTTAAGAAGTCAGGTCACTAAGTCTTTGGTTTTACTAGCTGAATTATCACAAAGAAACTCAAGTGCGACATGGCAATCATATAATAAAAAACTACGTCAAATAGATCAAAATATTCAGGCGATAGGTGAAGTTGCTATTAAATCGCCAGGAATTAGTCGTGCTGTAAAAGCTTTCCAAGCTGAATATTCAACATTTAATCATAACGTTGAAAGCTTCAAGTTATTATCAACAAGTAATAGATATTTCGATCTTGATTTACATAAAGTTCAAGCAAATAAGATAAGTAAGGCTATCGACTATGAAATTACCCGCTTAAATGAGCAATACTTTACCGGTTTAAAAGAATTAGAAATAAAACTTTGGTTGATGATTGCATTTTCGATGTTGTTAATTTTATTAGGCATTTTGTACGGTAATCGGCTTTTAATGGCATGGAAGAATGCTTTTATTAAAGATATCGCGCTGCCTATTTCAGCAATTAGTGCGCAAAGCAAACAGATTGCCACCGGTGAAACAGAAGTTTCATTGCAATCAAATTCAACTGTACATGAAATTGTTGAGTTAATTGAAGCGGTTTCTCAGATCAAAACAATCGTTGCTAAAAACAATCGTGACGTTGCCTTTAACCAACGGGTTATGCGCTATAAAGAAAAAATTAACCAGTTGCAATCAACGGATAACAATTTCGAGCAATTAGTCGCTCAATCATTTGATATGATTATAGAATATAGTGGTGGCTTAGCTGCCGCCTTATATCTAAAATCTCAAGCTGAGAAGTCTGCTTTAACGCTATCTAATTGTTATTGTATTTCTGATAAAAAGTTACCACTTGGCCAGAGAATGAATGAAGACTTGTTACAGCAAACAATGAAATCTAAGTCTCCAGTGTTTTATAACTTGTTTGACGAACGTCTCAATGTTGAAAGCGCCTTTTTTACCTTACGTCCTAGTCAATTATGTTTATATCCGATAGAAGACAACGCTCAACTTATCGGAGTATTAGAGTTGGCGTTACCTGAGTTGGATGACTCTGAGCAAAGCCATTTATTAGAAGTATTAGAACGATTTGCCATGGTCATGGTGTCGCAATTAAATATCACTCATACCAAAGAGTTACTTGCGGTTACTGAAACTCAGAAATTAAAGCTGAGTGAGACCATGGATGAAATGAAGTTGCAACACGTAGCATTACAAAACTCGGAAGCTGAACTTGAAGTACAAGCCGATGAATTAAGTATCGTTAACTCACAATTGAAAAAGCAAAATGCAGAGGCTGAATATCAACAAAAACGCTTGGCAGAATTGAATTCAACTTTAAAAATCACCAGTGCAGAACTTAAAAAAGCCAGTGAATTGAAAAGCGAATTTTTGTCAAAAGTATCACATGAATTACGCACACCGCTCAATAGCATTATTATTTTGATCCAAACCTTGATCAGAAATCCTGAAACCTTGGATGAGCAGCAATTAAAGTCGTTAGAAATTGTTAATCATAGCAGTCAAGACTTACTAGAATTGATAAACGATTTACTTGATATGGCCAGAATTGAAGCTGGCGAAATTAAGGTACACTTTGACCTGTACAACACTACAGATTTAATCAAGAGAGTTGAAAGTTTATTCAACCCGATAGCAGAGGATAAGCAGTTAGAGTTTATTGTTGAAATTGCTCCAGAGGTACCTGAAACCATTTATACCGATAGTCAACGTTTACAGCAGGTGATTAGGAATTTACTGTCTAATGCTTTCAAATTTACCAAAAAGGGCAGTGTTACTTTGTCGGTTACATTTAAAGAACAATGGTTTAAGTTTTCTGTTATTGATACCGGTGTGGGAATAAAAACAGAATCGAAAAATCAAATATTCGAAGCATTTAAGCAAGTGGCTAATAGTGATTTTTCAGCGCGACAAGGAACAGGGTTAGGGTTAAGCATTTCTTCACAGCTGGTTGAAGTATTAGGTGGCAGAATAGAATTAACCTCTGAATTTGGTCAAGGAAGTGCCTTTACGATATTACTGCCTAAAAGTAATCAGTATCCTAATGCAATAGACGCTGGCAGGCTTCAGGCATCACCTAGCGTTGATGAAACAAACAAACTGGCTCAGTTACCTGAAATCGAAAGTAAGAAAGAAGCGCCAAAAACTGCTAAAAAATGGCAAGTGTTAGGGGCGAAATCTAAAATGATGGAAGGGGTTACTGCATCTAAAAAGTCGCTTGAGAGACTTAAATATTGTGACATACAGGCGATAGAAAATAGATCCTTATTACTGGAAAAAACTCAAGGTTTAATCATTGTCTTACAAAAAAGCTTTGTCGATAAATTAGCTCAGCCAGCGGTTAAAGATTATTTAGAGTTAATTTCCAGCGCCATGCCGATTATCCTTATTTCTACAGATAAAAGCCTAAGACCTGCTAAGTGGTTAGAAATATTGGCATCTAAGAGTTTAGTGTGGAATAAAGAAGCTATGTCGTACTTACAAAACTTAGTCATTCAAAATGATGATGTAGTCATTGACGCTGAAGCCGAGACTAAGACTAAGACCGATTTAGTGCAAGACAATAGCCATGATAATGAAAACGATAATCAGCATTTTGAGTTTTCGCCGGGAAGACGAGTTTTAATTGTTGAAGATGATATGCGCAGTTTGTTTTCTATGAGTGTATTAATGAAGCAATCAGGTATTGAAACAGAGCTTGCTGATAATTTACAACTTGCGGAAGAAAAAATGATTAACACTAATATAGACGCAGTCATTACCGACCTAGTGCTACCTGATGGTGATGGCCTGTCATTTATTAAGTTTATTCGTGAAAAGCCTCGTTTTAATGAAACTCCTATTATTGTTTTATCGGCAAAAAACTTAAAAGAAGAAAAACAAAAGTGTGTTGAAGCCGGTGCTAATTATTATTTTGATAAACCTGGAAACGTACCTAAATTATTAGCGGTGCTGCATCAGGTATTGGAGCACGATAATGATTGACCCACTTATTTCGACTGAGATGATCTTGTTATTAATAAAACGGGTCACTGATTACGATTTTACCCATTATTCATTACCGGTTTTACAGCGTCGTGTTGAATCATTTATGAAATTGAATGAAATTAATGGTTACCCCGAACTAATTAATCGACTTCTGCTTGGTGAAGAAAACCTAACTCAACAGCTGATCCAATCCCTCACTATTACCTATTCAGTATTTTTTCGCGACACTGAATATTTTGAACGTTTGTACTATAGTGTTTTGCCAAAATTAAGTATGCACACTAAAATTAAAGTATGGAGTGTTGGTTGCTCAACCGGCGAAGAAACTTATTCTTTAGCGTGTTTATTTAAGTTAAGTAAAATCCTAGAAAGAAGCCATTTCTTAGGTTCAGACATTAATGAAAAAGCTTTATCAGCGGCTCGACGTGGGGTGTTTGATATTGAACGTATGAGCGAGCTAGAGTCACAGTTTAAGGCCATTGGTTTTGACAGTTATTTTTCCTTAGTTGATTCAATATCGGTGCATGATGATAGTTTTTCATTTTCTGATGACATTATTTCAAGATGCCAGTTTACCAAGCATAACGTTGTAAAAGGAGGCTCGCTCGGAAAAATGCACTTAGTCTCTTGTCGAAATTTGTTGATTTACTTAAGCAGGGAAGAGCAGGTTCGGATTATCAAAGAATTGTTAATTCCAAGTGTTGAGCCTGGCGGGTTTTTATTATTAGGTAATGCTGAAAATATCCAATTAGAACAAGATTTACCTAATATTAAGAAATTAGCCAGTGGCGTTAATATTTATCAGGTCATGGAATGAATATGGATACAATCAGTGTTGATGATAATCATAATATCGGTAGTGACTTAAATGAATATTAACTTAAGGCACAGATATGACAGAATTTTAATAGGTGGCTCCTGTGGTAGCCTTGACTTAGTGGATAAGTTATTTGCTGGTGGTCAGTGGGAAAATTTACCACCCATTGTTTATGCCTGTCATATAACTAAAGAAACAGGAGTAAATCACTTGTGTGAATTGCTTAATAAAAAATTACCACTTGAGGTCAGTATCGCAGAACCAGGAGGAAAAATGGCTAATAACCATTTGTACTTATCACCTGCTGGATACCATATATTGTTAGAAGATAGTGGCACAACGTTTAGATATTATGACGATGGGCCTTATTTGTCATCGAAGCCGTCAATTAACCTATTTTTTATGTCTTGCTGTGGACACGAAGCAAAAAAAACACTGGTGATATTAGCAAGTGGCGCAAACAATGACGGCGCTGAGGGAATGCATGCATTAAGTTTACATGGCGCAAGGTGTGCAATTGTTGATCCTGACTATTGTCAATTTGATGATATGCCAAGAGCTGCGATGCGCGAATGTCATGAATACGAATTAATTCCGCACGGTAAAGAACGAAAATGGTTACAGAGGATATTATGGACAAAGATATGAGCAAAGATGATTTAGTCATTCTAGTTGTAGATGATTTGCAGGCAAATTTATACGCTATGCAACAGATGCTGTTAAACGTTGATGCGACAATCAAAACTGCTTTATCTGCAGAGGAAGGTCTGAAATATATGCTGAATAATCCAGTACATATTTTGATCTTAGATTATTCAATGCCACAAATGAACGGTGCTGAAATGGCCGAATTGATCCGTCTACAATTCTCTGAGCCGCCACCGATTTTATTTGTAACTGCCCATGGTCATAACGTTCCAGGGCTTGAAAAACTTTGCTACCAAAGTGGTGCTATTGATTTTATCGAAAAGCCAGTTAAAGAAGAAATTTTACTCGCTAAGCTCAATGTATTAATTCGGCTGACTACTCAGCAATTTGAACTGGCGTGGTTAGCGCGGATAGATCCATTAACTCAAATTAAAAATCGTTTATCTTTTAATGATGAATTAAAACAAAACTTTTCACGGGCGAAACGCCAATCAACAACACAATTAAAAGGCGGTAATTCACCTTTAGCCTTGCTCGCATTTGATTTAGACGACTTTAAACGTATTAATGATGAGTTTGGCCATGATGCAGGCGATGCGGTTTTAGTCTCATTTGCTGAGCGATTAAATGATCTTGTTCGGGAATCTGATCTTGTCGCACGCTTAGGCGGTGATGAGTTTATGGTGTTATTGACCAATATTTCAATGGCTGAAGAGGCTGAAGTTGTTGCACGGAAAATTATGAAAACGTGTGAGAAACCGGTTAACTATAACGGTTTAGATCTGCCGATAAAATTAAGTATCGGTATCGCACTTTTTCCTCAACATGCTAGTACTGATTTAGAATTATTAAAAGCTGCCGATTTAGCGCTTTATCAAGCTAAAAGTAAAGGCCGGGGCGTGATTAACATACTGGTTGATAACAATAATATTGAAGAAGAAGAATTAGCAAAACACCTAGATTTAAATTGCCAAGCCGTTTTTAATAATACTAATGAAGTTGTTGGGGGAGAAATATTAGCGACTATTGAAGGTCTTAAGGACATCAATAATATCAGAGAAGCGATTAACCATTTCAAACAATCAGGTCATGTTGATATATTTGAACGTGTCGTGAGCGAAAAATTAACATACGCTATTGAGACTATTGCAGAAGATAACAATAGAGAAAAATATTTAATATTTGTTAATAAAAATTTACAAGACTTGTTACGGCATGAAGATATTGAAACATTATTAGATATTCATAAATTACTGAAACTTCGTAATATTGAAATGGTCATTGATATAGATGGTTGGGCACACCTCACTCCTGATTCTCATTTTTTTAATTCATTAATTTATTTGATGAATCAAGGGATTTCTACTTGCTTACAAGATGTTGGCGAAAAGCACATTCCTTGCCATTTAATTGCAAAAATGAAGTTCGAATATATTAAAATTTCATGTTCAGTAGTGGCAACTATTGATAGCGATGAATTGTCTTACTCGATTGCAAATGCCATATGCCAAATAGCTCATGCAAGTGGCGCTAAGGTTGTTGCAGTTGGTGTTGAAAATAAAGAGCAAAGTGAATGTTTGAAAAGTATGGGCTGTGATTATTTTCAAGGTAATGTTTATGATCGTCCTATCAAGTTTGATAAGTTTGACTTTCGCTATATCCATAAGCGCCCAGAAATTTTTACTAAGAATAAAGTGTTATAAACTTATGAGATTAAAGGAAATTAAACATACTGTTTTTACAAATAACGAAACAGCACGATAAGGAAGTTTAATCATTTGAATATAATGTTAGTTATTGCAGGGTGCTTTAGTGCACTTGCTGCACTGATACATATTGGTTGTATTTATTTTGGCGCACCTTGGTATCGATTTTTTGGTGCAGGCGAATCTATGGCATCAATGTCTGAACAAGGACGTCTGCAACCGACGTTAATCACTTTAGCGATCATTGCAGTGTTAACACTGTGGTCACTTTATGCTTTGTCTGCAGCAGGCGTATTAAGACAACTCCCTTATGCTCGAAGTGTGCTATTGATTATTTCTGCAATTTACTTACTACGTGGAATTGCCGGTTTTTTTCTACTTAATAATCCATTAGGTCGAACGACAGAATTTTGGGTTTGGAGCTCAAGCATCTGTTTAGTTATCGCTTTGTTTCATATTATTGGCTTAAAACAAACTTGGTCCTCTCTTTAGCATTTCTTAGCTTTATCACTATAGTTAATAACTAAACGCGCTTTATTCAGTATTGATACCTTAAAAGTCAGCCTGATTTATGCCGCGTTATTTTAACTGTTTATCTTAAAACTCTCACAACGAACAATTTTTTATGCATTTTTTTGCATTTATTTATATTGTTTTTTGCAGTTTTTAGTCTGAGGTTTGAGTTTAACTTGCTGTATTTAAGTGTTTTATTGTGATTGTATTAATTATATTTTCGTATATATAAAATAGTGGTTGGACCAGTAAGGGTATCTGTGTATACTCAATAGCACTAATGCAGCAATGCAATAAAATTATTTTAAAAGTCTTAGGAGTTACCCATGCTAAGTTATAAAGCACCGATAGCAGATATCAAATTTTTATTTGAAGATGTATTTAATTATTATGAACATTACCAAAAGCATCCTGAATTTGAAGAAGCGACACCTGACTTAGTTGACGCCATTTTAGAAGAGTGTGCGAAATTTAGTGAAAATGAATTACTTCCGCTTAATCAAAGTGGTGATGAAGAAGGTTGTACATTCGATAACGGTAAAGTTACTACGCCTAAAGGTTTCAAAGAAGCTTATCAAAAGTATGTTGAAGGTGGCTGGCCAAGTTTGCCACATCATGTAGACCATGGTGGGCAAGGTTTACCTCCATCACTAGGTATGGTTGTTTCAGAGCTAATTGGTAGCGCTAACTGGTCATGGGCTATGTACCCAGGCTTAAGTCATGGCGCTATGAATACTATTGATACGCACGGTACTGACGAGCAAAAATCTTTATACCTAACACGATTAATTGAAGGTTCGTGGACCGGTACTATGTGTTTAACTGAGCCACAATGTGGCACAGACTTAGGTCAAGTTAAAACTAAAGCTGAGCCCAATGGTGACGGTACTTATAACATTACCGGTACTAAAATTTTCATCTCTGCTGGCGAACATGACTTAACAGAAAATATTATCCATATTGTATTAGCTAGGTTACCAGGTGCTCCAGAAGGTACTAAAGGCATCTCTTTATTTATCGTTCCTAAAATGCAAACAGATGAACAAGGCGCTATTGGTGAATTCAATAACGTTTCATGTGGTTCTATTGAGCATAAAATGGGCATCAAGGCATCAGTAACAGCGGTATTGAATTTCGATAACGCTAAAGGTGTTTTGATTGGTCCTGAAAATAAAGGTTTAGAATGTATGTTCACCTTTATGAATACCGCTCGTGTTGGTACCGCGCTGCAAGGTGTTTGTGCTGCTGAATTGGCTTATCAAAACTCTTTAATCTATGCAAAAGAGCGCCTATCAATGCGTTCATTATCAGGAACCAAACATCCTGAAAAAGTCGCTGATCCGATTATTTGTCACCCTGATGTTCGTAAAATGCTGATGACCCAGAAAGCCATTAGTGAAGGCGGCCGTGCCATGATTTATTACACGGCGAAACTAGTGGATGAAATTGAGAATGCTAAAAGTGAAGAAGAACGTAAAAAAGCCGACAATCGCTTAGGTTTTATTACTCCAATTTTGAAAGCGTTTTTAACTGAGTTAGGTCAAGAAAGTGCAAACCATGGCTTACAAATATTTGGTGGCCACGGTTTTATCAAAGAGTGGGGTATGGAGCAAATCGTTCGCGATACACGTATTTCAACACTTTATGAAGGTACAACCGGTATTCAAGCACTTGATTTATTAGGACGTAAAGTGCTGATGACACGCGGTAAATCGTTAAATGCTTTTGCTAAAGAAGTGCTAATTTTCTGTAAAGACAAAAGCATGCTGTCAAATAGCCCGCACAAACGTCAAATGAATAAGTTCATTTGGCCACTGAGTACCACGGTAGCTAAGTGGCAACAATACACCATCCGTTTAGGCCTTAAAGCACGAAAAGATCGTGATGTTATTGGTTCAGCTTCGGTAGACTTCCTAATGTACTCGGGTTATGTTGTTATGGCATATTTTTGGGCGCAAATGGCTCAAAGTGCTTATGAGAAGCTTGCTACAGATGTTGAAAACAGAGATTTTTATCGCGCTAAAATAAAAACTGCAGAGTTTTATTTCGAACGCTTATTACCGCGTACGAAATCGTTAGCTGTTACTATGATGGCTGATCCTAAAACGTTAATGCAATTGGATGAAGAGTTATTATCATTCTTATAAGCTAGGTTTAAAGTCCTAAATGTTAACCACATTTAGGACGGGACATTTTAAAGTTAAAGCCGTATTTCTGATGAAATACGGCTTTTTAATTTCTCACTTATTGACTTTACCTTATTTTGATTTAACATTATCAAAGCTTAAATATTTGAAAAATATAGTACTTATAAATATTTAATTTAAATTATAACAATGGACTGTTGAGTTATAGGAAGAAATCTTAGCTTTCAATTTCTTACTGAACTGTTGTTATTTATCAAACAATGGGTGTTGTAATGAAATATAAATATTTATCAGTAAATACCGTTCTTATAATTTTATCATTCCACTGTCTTCCTATCTTAGCTTTTAATATCACAGCTATTGAAGGTTATTTATTATTAGCTAAAGCCAATGAAAAACAAACGAGTAATAAACGAGAGTTTCTTTGGACCGGTGTTGTCAGTAATAAAGTCGATAATTTAAATAAAAATTGGAATAGACCGGTTATAGAAAACTGGGGAATAAGTGATCGTTATCCGGGCACCCCAGGTATGCCTATACCATTAGTTAAACCTTACAGTGAGACAGACCCAGGCTTTAGTGGCCCTAATGGTGAGCATTATGGTATTGAAATAGAATTTGCCGATGCTTTGATCGCACCACGTCAGCCAGACAGTAAAAATGTTAGGTTATATACAGATTTTGGTCAAACAGGCGCTTCTACATCCGGTATGACTCGTGCCGAAATACATATTCGAAGTACCTTGCAAGATATGAAAGTAAAAGAAGGTGATACCTTATGGTTAGGTTGGTCTGAATTGTATAGTGACTTAGATATGGAAAAAATCACTACTGTTTTTCAATTTAGAAATCAGCCTAATGAACAAACACTTGCTGAAGCGGGTTTTACTCAATCTGAAATCGAAGAACTTGTTAACGCCGATGTAAATAAAGGCGGCCCAGCAGTAGGTATCATTACTACACCAATTAACCAAGCTTTGCATTATCAATTCAGTGTTCGAGAGGGAACTCCGATGAATTGGGTTGTGCCAGCTGACCATACCCATATAACAAGTTTTCCGGTCGAAAAAAATCAATGGTATGACATCATTGTGCAAATGAAATATGCCCAAGATAATAGCGGACGTTTCCGTATTTGGATTTATGAACATAATGCCGGAGAGGTTGTAAACTACAGTATTACTGATGCGCCTGAATGGGATTTCCAAGGTCCGACTATGTATAGCTATCCAACGAGTTTTCTGCCAGACATTCCTTCACCTGAAATTCGTCATGGTGTTTATCGCCATGAAAGAGTGTATGCAAGTGATGCGGTTGCAGAAAAAGATAGGTATATGACAAAGCATATCGGCCCATTACGTCTATGGGCTGGACCTGAAGAAGCCGGTTTTGATTATGTCGCGCCGAAATAGAAACACTTTTTATAACACCTTACTGAAAATTACTTTCAACAATTGGAATACTTAAAATGATAAAAATAACAAAAATATTAAGCACGGTTTTATTGGCTAGTCTGAGTGTTATTGGCGTTTGTTATGCCGGTAATAATTCAGGAAAACAAAACATTTATTTTTATAAAATTGATTCGCAGCGAATTGTTATTTCAGCTCCAACTGGCATTAAATTTATTGATAATGCTAACTGTAATGGTACAACCGAGTCTACTGCAGTTGCTATTTCTGCAGTTCGAGATAATTTTGCAGAATTATACGCATCGGTGATGTTAGCTCATGCCAATAACAGACAAATTGCCTTCTGGTTAGACGGTGCTTGTACACCGCCAATGGCTGGCGGGCCTTATCCAACGGCTAGTATGGTTTATGTCTATTAAAGCTCAGTAACTATCTGAAAAATATACTTTTGACGTTGCTTTAGCTACTGTTCAAAACCGAAAAAGGCCATGTTTCATTTGAAATATGGCCTTTTTCGGTTTTAGGTATTCACCTTGGTGTTGCTGTCAGGTTTTTCAATTTAGCGGTAAATAATGAATAGTTGTAATGTATAAATGAGCAATGACTGTGGGTTGAAGGATGACGGGATGGATGAATTAACAACTTTTATTGATGCTATCGACAATAAAACAAAGCAAAACGATAGCCGTGAATTAATCAGTTTATTAGCGAATGCTTCAGGATATTTACCTAGTTTACAAGGCAGTATTATTGGCTTTGGTCGTTATCATTATAAATATGACAGCGGTCGGGAAGGTGATTGCGCGGTCATTGGTTTTTCACCACGGAAACATAACATAGCTATTTATATCATGCCTGGTTTTGCTAATAATCAACAATTGTTAGCCCGCCTTGGAAAGCATAAATTGGGTAAGTCTTGTTTGTATATTAATAAGCTGGCGGATATCGATTTAGCGGTGTTAAAAGAAATAGCACAATTGTCAGTGAAAGAAATGCAAAGTAAATACCACTGCCAACCTTAACTGAATGGACTTGCAGCTTAATAAAAAAATAGAACTGCAATGAACACTCATTGCAGTTACATTCATATGGGACTTTAAATTAGACTTAGTTTTTTAGTCGAAGCTAAAAAGGTGATGGATGCTGTCTTAAGGCAAGGTTAATATCTTCAAGCACGTCTGCCGCTAATGGTTGATTAAAAGCAGCTATGTTTTCCGTTAATTGCTGGATGTTTGTTGCGCCAATAATGGTTGAAGTCACGCCATTAACTTGCTGACACCAAGCTAGCGCTAATTGAGATGGTGAAATGTTATGCTTCTTAGCTATTTCAACATAAGTTTTTACAGCAGAGTCAGCTTTTGGGGTATCACGAAAAAGCCCGTGGCGCTGCATTAAAGTCCAACGACTTCCTTCGGGACGTTGACCTGCTAAATATTTTCCAGTCAGTAAGCCTGTTGCAAGTGGTGACCAAGGTAAATAGGCGATTTCTTCATGTACACAGTTTTCAATTAAATGTGGCCAATCTTTGGTATGTAAAAGGCTAAATTCATTTTGTATGGACACCATTCTTGGCAAATTATGCTCAGCACTTAACTTTAGATATTGGTTTATGCCCCAAGGTGTATCGTCTGAAAGTCCACAATAGCGAATTTTACCGGCTTTAACGCAGGCGGCTAAGCCTTGTAAAATATCCAACATTTCTTCATTTTCTTGAGCTTTATTAACTTCAGCATAATTAATGCTGTTGAGCCAATGGTTGCCGAAATGTGGTGATTGCCTATTTGGCCAGTGCAATTGATACAAATCAATATAATCGGTCTGTAGACGCTTAAGGGAGCCTTCTACAGCAGCAATAACACTTGCGCCGGTAATTTTACTGCCATCGCGTATATAGCTTAGGCCCGGTCCTGCTATTTTCGTGGCTAAGATTATATCTTTTCGACGAGCAGGTAGGGCATTTAGCCAATGACCGATTATCGTTTCAGTTTGACCATAAGTTTGCGCTGTTGGAGGTATCGCATACATCTCTGCGGTGTCAACAAAGTTCACTCCTTGAGAGAGCGCATAGTTGAGCTGAGCATTCGCATCAACCTGGTTATTTTGCACTCCCCAAGTCATACTACCTAAACATACTTCGGATACTTTTAATGGACTTGAACCTAACTTTACATACTTCATCATACTGCTCTCTAACTCTGCAATTTAGTCATACCGACGAAATGTAACTGAACTAATACTGATCAGCGGATCCAACGGAGAAATTTAAATTTCAATTCACTATATGGGGCAAATCGCACTGGTAAGTCTTTTAAAAAGGGTCGAACAAGAACCGATTTTAAATGGCTAAAATTATCAAAGCCAGCTTTGCCGCTATATTGCCCCATACCGCTAGGACCTATGCCTCCAAACGGGAGTTCGGGTACGGCATTAAACATAATAACGTCGTTAACACATTGGTTTCCTGAACTTATTTCATTAATCCAAGCTTGGCATTGTTGTTTGTTTTTACTAAATATATAAGCGGAAAGTGGCTTTTCACGGTTTTTAACAAACGCTTTAGCGCTGTCGAAATCTTCAATGGTTATTATCGGTAAGATAGGGCCAAAAATTTCATCCACCATTAAAGGGCTATCAAGCGGTGGGTTAATGACGATAGTAGGTGCAATATAGCGATTTTCAATGTCAAATTCACCGCCAGTTTCAACGTCAACATTGGTTAAATATTCACTGACTCGTTTTGCATGGCGCTGATTAACAATACGGCCGTAGCTTTCACTTTGTTTCGGGTCGGCACCGAACATTTGTGTTATTTGTGCTTTAAGCGCAGCAACGAGTGGTTCAATCATGTTTTTAGTGGTAATAATATAATCAGGAGCAATACAAGTTTGACCTGCATTCATCCATTTTCCCCAAGCTATTCTTTGTGCTGTGATGTTGATATTTGCACTTTCATCAACATAAACCGGACTTTTACCACCAAGCTCTAGTGTTACTGGCGTTAAATTTTTAGCGGCAGCAGCCATGACTATGCGAGCTACTTGGCCATTACCGGTATACATGATGTGATCAAAAGGCAAAGCGAGCAGTGCTGTAGTTTCTTCAACTGCGCCTTCAACCACCGTAAAGGCATTGTTATCTAAATATTGTGGAATTAATTGTGCTAAAAGTTTTGAGGTCGCGGGTGCAAGTTCAGAGGGTTTAACTATTGCACAGTTTCCTGCGGCAATTACTGCAACTAAAGGGGCTAAAATCAGTTGCATTGGATAATTCCAAGCACCTATTATCAGCACCGTTCCTTGTGGCTCAGGCTTGATAAATGATCGACCCGGCTGTGCGACGATAGGGGTGGCAACAGATCGCTTTTTCGCCCAGCGATTTAATTTTTTGCAAACATGATCAACATCGCCGGTGACATAAGAAACTTCTGTAATCCAAGCTTCTTGTGCTGGTTTGCCTAAGTCTTGATACAGCGCATCTAAGAAAAGTTGCTCGTTTTCTAGTGCTAAGCGCTTAATTTGTTGAAGTTGCTGCTTTCGCCAAGTTAAGTCTCGTGTTGTATTAGAGGAAAAAAATTCTTGATGTTGTGCAAATCTATCACTGAAACTCACTAGTAGCCCTGTTTAAATTATATGGTCAGATGACTTAATTTAACTGATTTTATTTAGTAGTACAAAGCTTTAGTAGAAAAGCTAATCGGCTCTGACATTCACAACAATAGCTAATATATGCTGAATTAAATTCCGCGTAGTATGAATATCGAATGATAATGTTTCAGGTAACAATTGACGAAACTGAATTTGTTTTATCACCATCAATAACTGTTCAGCATTTATTTCAGCTTTTTCTTTACTAAACCGTTGGCATAGTTCTAGATAAGGCACTAATTGAACATCATGATAGTGCTTAGCTGCAAAATGTAGGGCTGGCGACACTTGTAATTCACTTAAAAACTGTTGCTCAACTATCAGTTGTTTACGGTTTTTAGAAACGTCAGTTTTTATTAACGCCATGAATAATTCTGTCAGTTGTTCGCGTAGTTCTACCCGCAAGCTAACTTTACGTAACTCTAATTTTGAATATTGATTTACCAGCTTCAAAATAGGGGCGAATAAATCTGTTAATGTTGAAATTAAATTTTCAGAATTAAGCGCAAATGCTTGCTGCACTAACGCGTGGATATCTTTAAAATAGTAAGTGGTTAATGAAAGTTGTATATCAGCATGTTTAGCAACGGCGCGATGAGTTGTCCCTTTAATACCTCGCTCGGCGAGGACGGCAATAGTGGATGCTAATATTAAGTTTTTTGTTCTTTCACCTTTACTGCGTCTAACAGGGGTATTTTCAATAAGGTTCAACATTGGTCAAGCTAGCTCTTTAATCACTGGGTAAATTAGTTGATGACAGCCTGACGCGGCCATTATCTTGTTAAGATTTTGTTGCCAGCATGTTAACTTGTTTTTCTGGTGGTAACAATATAGTTATAAAAATAATAATGAAATCATTTGGTTAAAAACTATTTTTAACTCATGCTTTCTTCAGTAGATTTTAACAGATGTAACCACAAAAAAGCCCGTTATTGTTAATTACAATAACGGGCTTTAATTAAGGGATAAATTATATAACGCGAATATTATCCTGCTTTTAAGTAGTCTGAATCGAAATCATCGACATCAATAGTGGCTTTACGAGCAACTTCCGTTGCTATCAATAATTGCGCTTCTTCCTCAGTAATAATATTGGCTTTTAGGCCTTTTTTAGCAACAAGATCTAAATGATAAAATGGTAATCGCTCGCCTAGTTCTCGACAGATTTTGTCGAAAATAGGCTCACAAGCAATAATATCTTCAAGCGTTTGTTCTAATTGGCCTAAAACATTTCCAGGTTCACGAGTTAAATATTGCCCATGACCAAGGCGTGATCGCGTTTCATTATGATACTGCAATAAGTGTGCAACTTTATGATCAGTAACGTCAGAGGGCTTTTTCAACCAAGAGCCAAGCGGTAAAATAACCATTCTTAGTACTTTAGCTACAACTCTATTCGGGAAGTTGTTGATCAATTCGTCGATCGCTTGTTGAATATTATAAAGGCTATCTTCTAATGCCCATTGTACCAAGGGTAAATCAGCACTTTGACGACCGTCATCGTTATAACGCTTTAATGTAGCAGAGGCTAAATAAAGGTAACTTAAGATATCACCTAGACGCGCTGAAATACGTTCTTTACGTTTTAAGTCTCCACCTAACGTTAACATAGCAATATCAGAAAGCATGGCTAAATTTGAGCTAAAGCGGGTCATTAATTGGTAATAACGGCGAGTTTCATCGTTATATGGCGAACTCAATGCGTAACTGCCAGTGAATGAAAACCAAACACTACGGCAAATATTACTAATAGCGAAACCGATATGGCCAAACAAGGCATGGTCAAAATCATTAACGGCTTGGCCTTGATCCTGATTATTAGCGGCAGCTAGCTCTGCTAATACATAAGGATGACAGCGGATTGCACCTTGGCCATAAATAATCATACTACGCGTTAATATATTTGCGCCTTCAACGGTAATGGCTACAGGGGCACCTTGGTAGGCACGAGCAAGGTAGTTGGCTGGTCCCATACAAATACCTTTACCGCCATGAATATCCATCGCGTCGGCAACACATGAGCGCATTTTTTCAGTTAAGTGGTACTTGGCAATTGCAGAGATTACGCTCGGCTTTTCACCCATGTCGATAGCGCCGGTAGACATAGTCGTTACTGCGTCCATCAAGTAAGCATTACCGCCAATACGCGCAAGCGCTTCTTCTACACCTTCCATTTTACCAATAGAAATTTTAAATTGACGACGAATACGGCTATAAGCCCCTGTTGCCAATGCTAAAGATTTAATACCACCGGTACTGTTTGAAGGTAGAGTGATCGCTCGGCCTACCGATAAACATTCAACTAACATACGCCAGCCTTGGCCAGCCATTTCAGGGCCACCGATAATAAAGCTTAAAGGTACAAAAACATCATCACCTTGAGTGGGGCCATTTTGAAATGGGACATTTAATGGAAAATGGCGACGGCCAGTAATAACACCTTCAATATCGGTTGGTATTAATGCACAGGTAATACCTAAATCTTCTTCTTCACCCAAGAGATGGTCAGGGTCTTGTAATTTAAATGCTAGGCCTAAAACTGTAGCAACAGGTGCTAGGGTGATATAACGTTTATTCCACGTTAAACGCATACCTAGTACTTTTTCACCGTTAAACTCACCTTGGCAAACAATACCGTAGTCTGGAATAGCACCAGCGTCTGAACCAGCTTCTGGGCTAGTTAAAGCAAAGCATGGAATTTCGTCACCTTTAACTAAGCGCGGTAAGTAATAATCTTGTTGTTCTTTAGTACCGTAATGTTGTAAAAGCTCACCAGGACCGAGTGAGTTAGGCACACCTACAGTGGAAGATAACACTGTGCTAACACTAGAAAGCTTTTGCAAAACACGTGATTGTGCATAAGCACAAAACTCAAGTCCACCATATTGCTTTTTAATGATCATGGCGAAAAACTTATTATCTTTCAGGTATTGCCAAACTTCAGGTGTTAAATCCGCAAGTTCATGCGTTGTTTGCCAATCGTCAGTCATTCGACAGACTTCTTCTACAGGCCCATCTAAAAAGGCTTGTTCTTCAGCACTCAATCTAGGTTTTGGGTAATTATGAAGTTTTTTCCAATCAGGACTGCCGCGAAATAATTCGGCCTCAAACCATGTAGTACCGGCATCAATAGCTTCTTGTTCGGTATCTGACATTTCAGGCATAATGCCGCGAAACATTGCCAGTAGTGGGCTTGAAATATATTGCTTACGAATATCAGCTACATTTAATGGGATGGCTAAAACGGCAAAAATTAGCCAGCTGAAAAAGCCGATAACATCGAAATATGTCCCCAATATCATCAGAATAGTAAATGAAATGGTAAATGTTGAGAGTGAGGCGCGTGAATATGCCATAAACCCACATAATGCAATAGCGATGAGTATCCAAGTTAAATAGTCCACATCTGTTCCTTTTATTGATATTTTGGTCAACCTTGATTGAGGTCAGACCAGATTAGTTGTTTAAGCTTAATTCGTCTTGTCATTAATTTCAAATTATTTGTACTTAATTTACCGCTATCCTTTGTATATATTACCTTTGGTTAACATTATAACTGTGATTATTACTACTGGGTATAAAGTTGTATTAATTAACGACCATATCAGAGTAGTATGGATAAGTAACCTTGATTCGCGCTATAACATGGCGGCAGATAGAGGTTGCCGGATGTATTATCGTTATAATCACCCCAAACTGTAAGTACTTATTTTTAATTAAATTTTATTGGTTTATTTTATGTGTGAATTACTGGCAATGAGTGCCAATGTACCAACTGATATATGTTTTAGTTTTAGCGGTTTGATGCAACGAGGGGGCAATACCGGCCCACATAAAGATGGCTGGGGAATTACCTTCTATGAAGGAAAGGGGTGTAGAAGCTTTAAAGACCCATTACCAAGTGCTCACTCACCTATTGCACAACTTGTCACTGATTACCCGATAAAAAGTGAGACGGTTGTCTGTCATATCAGGCAAGCAAATTCGGGTAAGGTATCTTTAGAGAATACGCATCCATTTATTCGCCCTATGTGGGGGAAAAACTGGACATATGCTCACAATGGCCAGCTAGCAGACTGCCATACTAAATTAAAGACCAAATACCATGTGCCTATTGGCGAAACTGATAGTGAACATGCTTTTTGTTGGATACTAGATCAGTTATTACAAAAGTTTGACGCCGAAGCGCCCGATACTGAAACATTTTTTCATTTTGTAATGGCGCTTTGTAAAGAAATTAACCAGTTGGGTGTCTTCAACTTACTGTTAACCGATGGCGACTTTTTATTAGTCTATTGTAGTAATAACTTACATTGGATAACTCGACGTGCACCTTTTGGTAAAGCGAGTTTAATTGACGCAGAAATGGTGGTTAACTTTGATCAAGAAACTACTGAGAACGATATAGTGACCGTTATTGCCACGCAACCATTAACTGACGATGAAACGTGGCAAAAAATGGCTGCAGGTGAAGGTTTGCTATTCTGTAAAGGGCAGTTGCTGTTGCAAAGTAATTCTGACTAGTAGGGCATATTAGAAAGTGGCTAAGGTTATTTAGCCACTTTAATTTTAAACTAAGATTTTTCTTTGAAACCGTGTCTAATTTGAGTTACTAAGGATTAGCTTGAGCTTCAAGTGTTACAGGCGATTCGTTAGCAACAGACTTTAACTGTGCTTCAAATTGATCTACATCACCTTTAATTTGATGCAACTTAACAAGCAAAAAGTTTAATTCAGGCGCAAACCAAGCATAAGTTACACGTTTTTTCTCGATAACTTCACGCTTCAGTCTTATGGTTTTTACTAAGCCATAAGGTAACATTAGATCTTCTTCTCCGTCATACTGATAAACGTAGTTTTTAATCGAGCCTGATGTTTTAATTACTGGATAGACAAAATGTTCTTGTGCTGGACTAGTCATCATATTCAGACGGTGCTGCAAATGGTAACTCAGCGAGTCTTGAATGTTATCTGGGAATTTAATGGTTTTTTTACGATCTTTTAATTCATTTACAGCGCTATTTTTATCTATGTCATAGCGCCATTTATAATGCTTATCTGAACCAGTACCTTCGCGAGTATATTCATAGTGAGTTGGGATAACTTTATTACCCTCAAGTTTTACTATCGAGGTTTCTTCGCGCGTGTCAGAAAAAATTAACCATTCAATATCAGTGTGGTAACTGTATTGCGCTAAGCCATTATCTAAATAACTTAATTGACGAGTTGCTTCCCCAACAGTTTTACCGCTATGTAAAATACTATATTGCGCGGTAAATGCGGGGATCATTACGTTACTTTCATTATTTGCTGCCGTGGCGACAAAGGTGAAATTAGTCAAAAATAAAGCAATATAAGGTAATGATTTCAACATGGTAAATTCTCTAGGAAATAAGTTATTCTTCGCTAGCATACCCTGAAATTGGTAGGATTACACCATCAAATAAAGCAGATTCATTAAACATTGTAACTCGTTGTGTACAACACCAATTTACCACCATAGGATAAATTCTGTGTTCTTGTTGATGTACGCGTTGAGCAAGGTCTTCAGCACTATCTTCTGGGAAAATAGGAACCTTTGCTTGTAGTATTACCGGTCCACCATCGAGTTCTTCTGTGACAAAGTGCACACTTACACCATGTTCAGTATCACCAGCGTCAATTGCGCGTTGATGGGTATGTAAACCTTGATATTTAGGCAGTAGAGAAGGGTGGATGTTAATCAAACGGCCCTGAAAGGTTTGCACAAATTTAGCGGTTAAAATTCGCATAAAACCAGCCAAAACAATAAGGTCCGGTTTAAACTGGCTAATTTGATCGATCAGCGCACTATCGTAATCTTCTCTGCTGTCAAAGTCTTTATGTGAAAGCACAGACGTGGCGATGCCCGCATCTTGTGCTCGGGTTAATCCGTAGGCATCAGCTTTATTAGATACTACAGCAACGATTTCGCCGCCGTAGTTATCTTGCTTACTGGCATCGATAATAGCCTGTAAGTTTGTGCCGCTGCCGGAAATAAGTACTACAATTCGGCTTCGCATTAATGATTAACCTTTGTTGATAATAACTTGCTCTTGGCCAGCTTGCAGATCTGCAATTTCACCAATGTGCCAAGCATTTTCACCTTGAGCATTAAGAATATCGATGCTTTGAGTTAATTGCTCTGCCGGTACTACAATGATCATACCTACGCCACAGTTAAATGTGCGATACATTTCGTGCTCGCTAATATTGCCATTCTCTTGTAACCAGTTAAAAATTGACGGCCATTGCCAGCTATTACCGTTAATAATTGCTTGTGCACTTTCAGGTAAAACACGTGGAATGTTTTCCCAGAAACCACCACCTGTAATATGTGATAACGCATGTACATCAACATGTTTAAGTAATTCTAAAACAGATTTAACATAAATTTTGGTAGGCGCTAATAAGTGTTCAGCTAAAGGTTTGCCATCAAGTAGGTCATTAGTATCAGTGTTGTTAACTTCTAATACTTTACGAACTAAAGAGTAACCATTTGAATGTGCACCTGAAGAACCAAGAGCGATAAGCTGATCGCCTGCGCCAACTTTAGTTCCGTCAAGTAAACGTGATTTTTCCGCAACACCGACACAAAATCCTGCTATATCGTAATCGCCTTTGTGGTACATACCCGGCATTTCAGCAGTTTCACCGCCAACTAATGCACAACCCGCTTGTACACAACCTTCAGCAATACCTTCAACAACAGCTGAAGCTACGTCAACATCAAGTTTTGCGGTAGCATAATAATCTAGGAAGAATAATGGCTCAGCGCCTTGAACGATTAAGTCGTTCACACACATAGCAACTAAATCGATACCTACAGTGTCATGCTTTTCAAGGTCGATAGCTAAGCGTAATTTAGTACCAACGCCGTCAGTTCCGGCAACAAGAACAGGTTCTTTATAGCCCGTAGGAAGTTGACATACAGAGCCAAAACCACCTAGCCCCCCCATAACTTCTGGACGAGTAGTACGTTTAACCGCACCTTTAATATTTTCAACTAGGGCATTACCTGCATCTATATCTACGCCAGCATCTTTATAGCTTAAAGACTGTTTTTCTTCGCTCACGGGGAACCTCAATTATGTTGTTGGTTTGCTTGTACGATAAAGGCGCATATTCTATCAGCGCAAGGGCGCGCTGAAAATCTTTAAAATAAATTATTTTTTATAAGTGATAAAAATCAGTAACATTATGATAAGATCTTTATTATGAAACACAGGGTAATGCTTTATATGTTCAGAAATTGTCTGATATTTTTATTTTTTGTATTGTCGCTAAAAATCAACGCTATCGAGGTGCAAAACTTATATAGCGCAGAAGTCGCTGTGGCTTCACAATCAACAAGTGCTCGCAATCAAGCGTTGCAAGATGCTTTGCGGGCTATATTTATAAAGGTTGGCGGTACGGAAATTGATCATCCACTGCTCAATCAAGCAATTAAAAACTACAATAAATACGTTACTAAATATCAATATATTCGTAAAAATGATGAGATTTTGTTGAACGTATCGTTTGATGAAAGCAAAATTAATCGTTTATTCAAAGACAGTGATTTAGCCATTTGGGGAAGATTAAGACCACAAGTGCTAGTTTGGCTGGTACAAGAAGATGGCTTTGAGCGTAAAATTATATCTTCGACCTCTGACTCACCTTTACCTAATACCCTCGATAAATTCTCTCAAATACGTGGTTTACCGTTGGCTATGCCAATTATGGACTTGACCGACTTAAGTGCACTAACAATAACGGATGTTTGGGGGCGCTTTTCTCAGCCCGTTGCGCAAGCTTCAGCGCGTTATATGGCAGAGGCTGTCGTTGTTATTCGCGTGTCTAACTCAAGTCTTGTTAATGTTAATGAAGAGGTTGCTGACTGCGCACTATGTCAAAATCATAGTTTAGTTGTCGACTGGAGTTTGATGACCGATGTGCAAAAAGAGCATGCACAAGTTTTTAGTGAGCGCTATTTGGGCGATAACGTAGATAAACTATTAACACAGGCGTTGTCTGATATTACTGATATTATTTATCAACAATATGCTTTATCAACAAGTCATAGTAATGAATTTCAAATTGATGTCGCTAATATTTCTACTTTAAGCGAATTAATGGCCTTGAGCGATTTCCTAAAAGATTTATCCGCGGTTCAAACTGTGCAGTTAGTTAGCGCACAAGGCACAAATCGCCGCTTCAAATTATCCCTTATTGGCTCTCAACAAGCTTTCTTTGCTTCACTAAAATTAAGTGAGCAGTTAAATAGATACGTTGACCCTTTAGCTGAACCTGAAGGTATAGAACAAGTACCGGTATTTTACTGGGGTAAAAAGTGAAGAAGGTATCTCAACTAACGTTGTCGGTACAGTTACCTGACGATGAAACCTTTGCGAGCTTTCAAAGTGAAAGTAATCAAATGGTGGTTCAGCAGTTAAAACACTTCCTTGACCATGTTGCAGATGAGAATAAAGCCGTTCATAGCTTGTATCTATTTGGTCTTACTGGCGTTGGTAAAAGTCATTTATTGCACGCAAGTTGCGCCTATACTGATAATTTAGGTATGACATCATTATGTTTATCCTTTTCGGAACTTACCCAACTTTCGGTCGATGTACTCGATGGATTGGAAAATATAGATTTAGTCTGTCTTGATGACATTCAACTGATTGCAGGGAATAAGCAGTGGCAACAAGGTGTGTTTGATTTGTATAACCGTATGGTTGAACAAAACAAATGTTTGATTATCACTGGCGATCAAAGTGTTGGACAGTTAAATATTAGCTTACCTGACTTAGTTTCTAGATTAAGTTGGGGATTAACCGAGCAGTTAAAACCGTTATCAGATAAAGAGAAATCATTCGCTTTACAATACCGTGCGCAGCAGCGTGGTTTATTTATGAGTGATGAAGTTGCGAGCTTTTTAATTAATCGATTGTCACGTGACATGGCCAGTTTGTTGGCCGCTTTAGAGCAGCTTGATCAAGCCTCTATCAGAGAACAACGCCGTATTACCATTCCGTTTATTAAAGACGTTTTATTCTAAATAGCTCATATTTATACAAGCCTTCATATGACTTAGCTAGTGACAATAGTCTGAAAGTAGCATGAGGGACTAGCTCTGAAGTTGGCAATTGAATGACCAACTCAGAACTAGGTTTATCTACTGGAATTTACTTAGCCATTGTTTTGTTGCAGCTGAGTTTCTAAATATAAAGCTTCATTTTCTAAGTCAATATATTGATGCTCTAATTCGCTAATATTAAGTTGACGCGTTTGTATCTCTGCCAAAGCTTTTTTTCGTTGTACAGGGCTGCTAGTTTCGCTAATGATAATGGCTTCTGCGCGATTTATCGCTGCCAGTTCCGTTTTTAATTGTTTATCAATGCTTACTAATTGACTTTTAAGTTGCTTAATTTTGTTGATCGTTTCTAATTCTAACTGACCAGCAATAAAACCTTGCTTATAGTCTTTGAAAGTATGTGGCGCGCAATTAAGTTCAGAGCGTTTACCTTCAACACCAATTTGAAATCCGCGGTCGAAACTACAAAAAAGCTTGAGTCCGTTGTTATAACCTTTAGAAAACTCAGGGTACTCTGTACTTGGACAGGTTGAGTTGTAATTTGAACCATTATTACCGGTCTCTAAACCGCGCTCATAACTACAAAAGCGATTGATACCGTCGCTATATCCTTGAGAAAAATTTGGGAATTGATGACTCGGGCAGGTTGCATTGTAATTACTACCTTTTTCACCATCTGTTACACCGCGTTCATAACTGCAAAAGCGGTTAATGCCGTCGTTAAATCCTTGTGCAAACTTTGGATACTTACTTTTAGGGCATTGGGTATTATATTTTGAGCCACTTGTGCCTAATGCGTTGCCTGTTTCAAAACTACAATATTGGCTCAATCCTTCTTGGTGTCCTTTATTAAAAGCTTGATAATCGGCTTTTATTTTGTGGGCTGCACATTCCTTCTGGTATTTTGAAAATGCTAGGGCATCCTCACCACGTGCGCCATATTGAAATCCCATCGCCTGCCAATTTGCCAATTCACATTCATCTTTATTCATTGATGAGCAACCAGCGAAGAGCATAGTTAAAAAAAGTATTATTATGATTCTCATAGCGGTTTTCTTTATTGAGTTATTTTTTGCAGGCTACCATAAATAAATAATAATTTTAACGAATTATATTCTATTTATATGACAAGTGATTAATAAGTGGGCATAAATTGAAGTTTTAGCATGATATTTATACACGGCTTGTTGGCGTTTTCAAAGAGGGTAGCTACACCAAGTGAAAAATAAGGAATATTTATTTGTAGGTAAAATTCACCTGATATTTATGCTTATTGGATAATTGGGATAAAGCATCTTAAAGCAGAGGTGGAGGGAGTAAACGCTTTTAAAAATCTTAATCGCTACTGTTAAAGAAGATCATGGTTTATAAAAAGCTGATGATGAATTAATGGACGAACATAGTTAACAATGACAAAGCTCTTGTATGCGATGTCGATATGTTTTCCGTTTGTTTTAACCCAATTATTTTATACGTTGAATTATTGAGCTAAATAATAAAGCGAAGCTTAGTTTGAAGATTTCAGAAAACAACTAGAGTCTTTATCATGCGGTGGAATTAAATACTGTAAGCTATCTTTAATGCTATTTGCATTTTTCAGCTTCTGCTCTGAGTAATTCGACGCTGTTTTATTACTTTTACTATCTGCAGTTGAGCGACACATGTTTTGTGTGCTTTGTTTGGTTGTTTGCATAATAATTCTACCTTTCTATAAGTTTTACAGTAGCGCTAATGAACATTGTCATCTGTTAAGTGTAGTTGATTACAGGCGCAGTAAAAGCTGCACCTGTAAATGATTGCTTTATTAGCTTTGTGCTACTTCAGCAAATAGTTTGTCAAATTGATCCAAACCTTCATTAAGTGTTTCATCACTGATGGTTAATGCCGGTAAAAATCGGATAACATTGCCATAGAAGCCACACGCTAAAAGGATTAAACCGTATTTCGCTGCATTAGCGATAATCGCTTGAGTTAATTCAGTGTTCGGTTGTTCGCTGTCACCATCTTTATATAGCTCGATTGCGATCATAGAGCCTTGGTTTCTTACATCACCAATAAGTGCTGGATATTGACTTTGTAGCTGCGATAAACGGCCATTAAATAAATCACCAATTTCAACCGAGCGATTTACTAAGTTCTCTTCTTCGATAACTTCTAATACCGCAAGTGCAGCAGCACAAGCTACGGGAGAACCGGCATAAGTTCCGCCTAAGCCTCCAGGGAGTGGCGCGTCCATGATTTCACTTTTTCCGACAACGGCAGAAATAGGGAAGCCGCCCGCAATACCTTTTGCCATAGTGATTAAATCAGGCTCAATCCCGGCATGTTCACAACTAAACATTTTACCCGTACGACCAAAGCCAGTTTGAATCTCATCAGCAATTAAAACAATGCCATGTTCATCACATAATGCGCGTAATGCTTGTAAAAACTCAGCAGGAGCCGCATAGAAACCGCCTTCACCTTGTACTGGCTCAACAATAATTGCAGCAACGTCAGATGGAGCAATATCGACTTTGAATAAGTTCTCTACTGCTTTAAGTGATGCTTTAACCGAAATATCGTGGTTATCAATCGGGAATGGTGCATGGAAAATATCACCAGGGAATGGACCAAATAAGTTTTTATAAGGTGTGATCTTACCCGTTAATGCCATGGTTAAATTAGTACGACCGTGAAAACCACCATTGAAGGCGATAACACCACGACGCCCAGTATGTGCTCGAGCGATTTTGACACAGTTTTCTACCGCTTCAGCACCGGTTGAAACAAAAATAGCTTTTTTCTCAGAATCGCCTGGTGCGATCTCTGTTAATTTTTCTGCAAGCTCAACACCGACTTCATACGGGTTAACCATAATGCAAGTGTGGCTAAACTTATCGAGTTGCGCTTTAGCTGCCTCAATAACTTTTGGATGGCTGTGGCCGGTATTACATACGGCAATGCCGGCGCCAAAATCAATAAAGCGTTTGCCTTCAACATCCCAAACTTCCGCATTTTTAGCATGGTCTACATATATCGGGTACAAGTTACCTTGACCTCTAGCCACAACTTTTGTTTTGCGCGCTTGTAATTTTGCGTTTGTCATTTTCTATTCCTGTTCAATTTGTTTGTACGAGGTATGCAATAAGCGCGGGCTTATTTATCAATACCACCCATGCATAAATATTTAATTTCCATGTAGTCATCTAAGCCGTACTTAGAGCCTTCACGGCCATTACCTGATTGCTTTAAACCACCAAAAGGTGCTGCTGCATTGGAAATAATCCCTTCATTAATGCCGATCATGCCAAATTGTAAGCCTTCGGCTACGCGCCAAATAACACCAATGTCGCGAGAATAAAAGTAAGCAGCTAAGCCATACTCAGTATCGTTAGCAAGTTCTAATGCTTCTTCTTCAGTAGCAAAAGAAATTAGCGGTGAAACTGGGCCAAAAATTTCATTAGCGGCAACAGGCATATCATTGGTAACATTTGTTAAAATAGTGGGTTGGTAAAAGCAAGAGCCGGCTTGTTCTAATTGACCACCTAAAGCAAGTTTAGCGCCCATAGCAATTGAATCATCAACTAATTTTTGGACATCAACAGTTGCTTGTTCGCTGATCATAGGGCCAACATTAACGCCATCTTCGATACCATTACCCATCGATAGATCACGTACTGCGGCAACAAATTTTTCGCTGAACTCTGCCATAACATCTTGATGCACTAAAATGCGGTTTGTACAAACACAAGTTTGACCTGCATTGCGGTATTTAGACGCTAGAGCACCTTGAATAGCTGCATCGATGTCAGCATCAGCAAAGACAATAAACGGCGCGTTGCCGCCAAGTTCCATCGACACTTTTTTCACTGTAGATGCACATTGACTGATCAACGCTTTACCAACAGCCGTTGAGCCTGTGAAAGTAAACTTATCTACATCGGGGTGTTCAGTTAACACTTTACCCATTCCACGTGCGTCATCACCGACGACAACGTTAAATACGCCAGCAGGAATACCTGCGCGTTCTGCAAGCTCTGCCATAGCGAGTGCAGATAAAGGTGTTTGTGTCGCTGGGCGAACAACAAAAGTACAACCTGCGGCTAACGCAGCAGCTGCTTTTCGTGAGATCATCGCATTAGGAAAATTCCATGGTGTAATTGATGCCACAACGCCTACTGGCTGCTTGATAACAACAATACGCTTGTCATTTGATGGACCTGGAATAGTATCGCCATAAACGCGTTTACCTTCTTCAGCGAACCATTCAATAAAAGCGGCACCATAAGCAACTTCACCTTTTGCTTCAGCTAACGGCTTACCTTGCTCTAGCGTAAGAATACGGCCTAAGTCGTCTTGGTTTTCCATCATTAAATTGAACCAGTTACGCATTAACGTAGCGCGTTCATTGGCTGACTTTCCTGACCACATTTTCAATGCGCCTTTAGCGGCTTTTATCGCTAATTCAGTTTCAGCGATACCGGCATTACTGACGTTTGCAACTAGCTCGCCGGTAGCAGGGTTATTAACTGCTATTTCAGACTCGCTGCTATGCCAGCTACCATTGATATAGGAAAAGTTTTTAATTAATTGGTTATCTTTAAGGTTATGCATAATCATCTTCACAAATAAATTATTTTCTCTATTGAATAACAAAACCATCTCAGGTTAAATATAAAACATTCAAACTAATGTTTTATGGTAGTCAAACAAATGAATAAATCAATTATTCCTAAACCTATTACTGAATATGATTTGCGTTTGCTGCGCATATTTAAAGCCGTTGTCGAAAATGGTGGCTTCGCAGCTGCAGAAAATGAGTTAGGCATTACGCGCTCAACGGTTAGCGTGCATATGTCTAACTTAGAAAGCAGAATGAAGTTAAAACTTTGTTTACGTGGTCGTGGCGGTTTTTCACTGACCGAAGATGGTCAAGCGGTTTACTATGGTGCAATAAATTTATTTGACTCACTCAATGATTTTTCCTTATTAGTCAGCTCATTAGGTAGTGAACTCAGTGGCGAATTAGTTATCTTATGTGCTGATCAACTCGACATTGCTAAACAACAAAAACTGGCAAAAGTCATTCAAATTGTCCATGACAGTTGTCCTAATCTGCATTTAGTTCTTGATGGCGATACTGTGCATAATATCGATAAGCTTTTATTAAAAGATAAGGCCCATATCGCTTTATTTCCAAGCTATCAACAAACGGAAGGGCTTTGCTACGAACCTATTTATAGTGAGCCAATTTATTTATGTTGTAGTCAAGACCATGCTTTTTTTAACAAAGTTGACTCGCTTATTAGCGAAGAAATGTTAGCGTCGGTGCCGGCTATTCACCCAGGTATTGATATTGACGCTTCTGGCAGAGAGCAATTAAAGAAGTTGAGTTTATCGGCCAAGGCTTATCAATTTGATACCCGCAAAGCCATGATATTGTCTGGACGCTATATCGGATATTTGCCACAAAGCTGTATTCAACAAGAGCTAAATGACGGGCAAATACGCCTGATACAACCCAGTTCGTTAACTTATCAATTTAATTTGTCGCTAGCTTATAAAAAATACCCTAGGGAAGTCAGTAAAGTTGAATTAATCAGAAATGCTTTCGCTCAGGCTTTTCAGTATGAGCTTGATTAAGATTATTTTAACTCGTTTGTTTGGTCGAGTGTCGTGCTTAAATAATCCATAAAGGCTTTACTGGCTTTAGAAAGATAATGGTTCTTTTTCCACGCTAAGCTTAATTTAAATTCTATTTTAGGCTCAAAGGCCACTGAAACCATTTTCGGCTCATCTTGAAGAATTCGTGATAAACAGGTGGTAATGCCCACCTCATTACGCACTAAAGATTTTTGTAATTCAATCAGGTTAGTTTCCATGCAGATATCAAGCTCAAGGTGATGTTTTTTAGCGTGTTGACTCACCACTTCTCGCAAAAAATAGCCTCCATGAAATAGCACCAGTGGTTGTTGACAAAACTCAGCTAAGGATAGCGTTTTTTGCTTAGATAATGGATTGGTTTTGGCCATCCCCGCGATTACTTCCTCATTGATAAGTTTAGTATAACGCAGTTGCGGGTTTTCTAAATCGCCGCGCACTAAGGCAATATCAAGCTCACCATTGACTAACATTTTCTCAAGAGCTGCTGTACCTTGATCGACCAAATGCAGTTTTATTTTCGGGTATTTTTGTTTGAACGCTGTTAATACTTTCGGGAAATAATAAGAGCCCATCATGGCAGAGACACCAAATCGAATACTGCCTCGTTCAAGCTCTTTTAATTCTTCTAGCTCTAATTCAACTTGTTTAGCTTTGCTTAATAGTTGCGTTGCTAATTTATAGAGTACTTCACCTTCAGCGGTTAATAAGGCATTTTTCTCTGCGCGGTTAATTAATTTTAAGCCAGTTTCTTGCTCTAATTTTTGAATCGAAATAGTCAGGGCAGGTTGCGCGATACCAATAGTATTGGCTGCACGGGTAAAGTTTCCGGTAACGGCTAATTGGCAAAAATATTCAAGACGCTTTAGGTTCATATTATTAACTATATATAAAATATATTAAAAGTATAAAAACTATATATTATATTTATTTTTGCATTGAGGATAGAGTGTATTTAGAAATTATAATTATTATTACAACACAGCATTCATATCATACGGATCACTAACAGCGTCTGATGGTATTAACCGGAGCACACAAATGAAGCAGCAACTAACCCCTTTTAATTGGCAAGACTCGATGTTTCTTGATAATCAACTAACAGAAGAAGAGCGCATGATCCGTGATACCGCTTTTGATTATTGCCAAGAGAAACTGTTACCTCGTGTACTTGACGCTAATAGAAACGAGCATTTTGACCCTGAAATAATGCGGGAATTAGGCCAGCTAGGTTTGCTAGGTGCGACGTTACCAGCAAAGTATGGCGGCAGTGAAGTAAACTATGTGAGTTACGGTTTAGTTGCCCGTGAAGTAGAGCGTGTTGATAGCGGTTATCGCAGCGCTATGAGTGTGCAATCGTCGTTGGTTATGCACCCAATATATGCCTATGGCAGTGAAGAACAACGGGTAAAGTATTTACCTAAACTGGCTTCGGGTGAATGGATTGGCTGTTTTGGTTTGACCGAGCCTAACTCAGGTAGCGATCCTGCCTCGTTATCCACACATGCCACTAAAGTTGATGGTGGTTACCGTATTACAGGTAATAAAATGTGGATCACAAACTCACCTGTTGCCGATATCTTTGTGGTGTGGGCAAAGCTTGACGGGGTTATCCGCGGTTTTGTGCTTGAAAAAGGTATGGCAGGGTTATCTGCGCCTAAAATTGAAGGTAAGTTCTCGTTACGTGCCTCAGTTACTGGCGAAATTGTCATGGATAATGTCTTTGTCCCTGAAAACAATATGTTTCCTGAGATAAAGGGCTTAGCCGGACCTTTTGGCTGCTTAAATAAAGCCCGTTATGGCATCGCTTGGGGCTCATTAGGGGTGGCTGAGTTTTGCTTTAATTCGGCAAGAAACTACACCTTAGACCGTGAACAATTTGGCCGACCATTAGCGGCGAATCAGCTAATCCAGAAGAAACTCGCCGATATGCAAACTGAAATCAGTTTAGGCTTGCAAGGTTGTTTGCAAATGGGCCGTTTAATGGATGCTGAGCAATGTCCGGTTGAATTAATTTCCTTAATGAAACGTAACAACTGTGGTAAGTCACTCGATATCGCGCGTGTTTCTCGTGACATGCATGGCGGTAACGGTATAAGTGATGAATTTGGCGTTATTCGCCATGTAATGAACTTAGAAGCAGTTAACACCTATGAAGGTACACATGATGTCCATGCCTTGATTTTAGGTCGAGCTATCACCGGTATTCAGGCGTTCTGCTAATGACTAGCGCATTAGAGAACATCAAAGTTGTCGATTTAAGTCGCATACTCGCGGGGCCATGGGCGTCGCAAATGTTGGCCGATATGGGCGCTGAAGTGATCAAGGTTGAGCGTCCTAAAAAGGGGGACGACACGCGATTTTGGGGGCCTCCTTTTATTCAGCCAGCCACCAACGAGCAACCACCGCAAGCGGCGTACTTTCATTGTGTTAACCGTAACAAGCAATCGATAGCCATTGATATCACGCAAGCTGAAGGTCAACAAGTGATCAAAGATTTGATCGCTCAAGCCGATGTGGTTATTGAAAACTACCGAGTAGGCGGGCTGGCAAAATATGGTCTCGATTATGACAGTGTCAAAAAACTTAATCCGCGCATAGTTTATTGCTCTATCACCGGATTCGGCCAAAGTGGCCCCAGTGCTCATAAAGCCGGTTACGACGCTATGATCCAAGGCGAAGGCGGCTTAATGAGTGTTACCGGAGAGCCAGATGGTTTGCCGATGAAAGTGGGTGTGGCACTGGTTGATGTTATGACCGGTTTATATAGCTGTAATGCGATATTAGCAGCGTTAATGGCGCGACATCATACTCTACAAGGCCAGCATATTGATATTGCTTTGCTGGATGTACAAGTTGCTACATTAGCTAATCAAGGCATGAACTATTTAGCCACGGGCGAAAACCCCAAAAGGCTCGGTAACGGACACCCCAATATTGTGCCTTATCAAACCTTTGCTACCCAAGACGGCAGTATTATTTTAGCGGTGGGAAATGACAGTCAATTTGCTAAATTTTGTCAAATTGCACAATGCGAAGAAATAGCGAAAGCGCCTGAGTTTGCAACTAATGAACAGCGGGTGATTAATCGAGACAAACTACTGCCGGTTTTGGCCACTAAACTTGCTACTTATACCAGTCAGTGGTGGCTCGAACAACTTGAAAGTGTTGCTGTCCCTTGTGGTCCTGTTAATACCTTAGAGCAGGTATTTAATCATCCACAAGTTAAGCATCGTGAAATGGTCAGGAAAGTGCCAAACCAAGCAGGGCAGTTAATCGATACCGTGGCATCACCAATTAACTTGTCAGCAACACCATTGAAATACAGCAGTGCATCGCCGAATTTAGGCCAGCATAGCCGAGAAGTATTAGCCAAAATTCTCGCTTACAGCGATGAGCGCATCAATGAATTATTTGGCAATGACACCGTAAGTTAGCCCAAAAGCTTTTAGACAAATTTGAACGTTAAAATTATAGAGAGATAGAAATGAATTCAACAGTAAAAAAAATCAGTAACGACTTTAGCCCCGTTGGCTTTTCAATAACACCATTTGCGGCTAATCCTCGCTTGCAAGTCATTAAGTTGTCGTCTGAAACAGTAAAATCGTTTATTGAGCAGGTACTGCCTTTAGGGGTGCAAGCAATCGAATATAAACCCTTTTTACGTTTTCATGCTGCTGACATTCTCAATAAGCTTACAGATGATACCTTAGGGGCAAATTTGCTCGGGATTATTAAAAGCAGAGCAACGGGAGGATTCATGTTGCAATGTGAGCCTGTTGTTGCAGATTTTGATCAACTTGAATTTAATATTTTATTATCGACTGCGGTATCTCATTTAATTGGTGTGCCAAATTTAGATGCCATGTACGGTAAATTCTACGCACGTTTTAGTGTTAAAAATGAAGATAATAGTGACAGTTATTTACGCCAAGCTCATCGTCGCATGGAATTACATAATGATGGTACTTATGTGAAAGAGCGTACTGATTGGGTGCTTATGCAAAAATTAGCGGAAGAAAACATGCAAGGTGGCGACTCTTTAATGTTGCATGTTGATGAGTGGCAAGACTTAGAGAAATTTTATAATCATCCGTTAGCAAAAGAAGATATTCAATGGACATCGCCGGCAAGTAAAAATGTCGGTTATAAAATTCAACACCCAGTATTTTTTGAAGAAGACGAAAACGGTCGACCTAAAATGCTGTTTATCGACCAATTTGCTGAGCCGTTAAATATGCGCCAAGGGCAATATTTATTTGAAATGGGGTCATCTTTAGAAGCTGAAGAAAACACCATCAATGTTCGAGTTCCTGTTGGCAGCATGTTAGTGATGAATAATCATGTTTGGTTGCATGGCCGTGATAAGTTTACCGCTGATAAAGGCCTTTATCGTGAGTTACTACGTCAACGTGGTGCTTATTATGAAAACGCAAAATTATAGCCAACACGTCATTCAAAACAGCCAAAGGTAAATTTATGATTTATGACTACATAATCATTGGTGGTGGCATTGTTGGTGTATCAACTGCTTGGCAGTTACAACTACGTTATCCAGACAAAAAAATTCTATTATTAGAAAAAGAGAGTGAGTTTGCGACTCATCAAACGGGCCATAACAGTGGTGTGATTCACGCCGGCGTTTATTATGAACCTGGTAGTTTAAAAGCTAAGTTTTGTCATGAAGGAGTGCAAGCCACCATTGATTTTTGTCAGCAAAATAATATTCCGTATCAACAGTGCGGAAAATTATTAGTGGCAACCAATGAGCTTGAAGTACAGCGCATGCAGGCGTTGTACAAACGCTGCCAAGAAAACAACATCACGGTAGAGCTGTTAGACCAAGCGCAATTAAAAGCGCGTGAGCCTAATATAACAGGACTCGGCGCTATATTAGTCAAGTCGACCGGTATAGTTGACTATCAACGTATTACCATTGAAATGGCGGCAATATTTAAGTCTTTGGGTGGTGAATGTAAGCTTAATACTAAAGTTACCAAGCTTCGTGAAAGCGCAGAGCGAGTTGTTGTAAATACTCATAATGGCGAATTTTGTAGTCGCTACTTAATTACTTGCTCAGGGCTCATGGCAGATCGCGTGGTTAAAATGTTGGGCATTGAGGTAGATTTTCAAATAGTACCTTTTAGAGGTGAGTATTATCAGTTACCGGCCAATAAAAATAACATTGTGAATCATCTAATTTACCCTATCCCTGATCCTGACTTACCGTTTCTTGGCGTGCATTTAACTCGAATGATTGATGGCAGTGTCACCGTAGGGCCAAATGCCGTATTAGGTTTCAAGCGTGAAGGCTATGGAAAAATCAATATCAGTTTACGGGATATTCTGGACATGGTTATGTTTGTTGGCTTCTGGAAAGTACTTAAACAAAACCTAGGCTCTGGGCTAGTAGAGTTTAAAAATTCAATTTTTAAACGAGGCTATTTAAAGTTAGTTCAAAAGTATTGTCCTGACATTACCTTGTCAGATTTACAATCTTATCCTGCTGGCATTCGCGCACAAGCGGTTAGAAAAGACGGCAGCTTAGTACATGATTTTTTGTTTGCTAACAGTAAACGCACCATCAATGTTTGTAATGCGCCATCACCTGCAGCCACTTCTGCAATTCCAATTGGTAATTATATTGTTGATAAAATAAGTGAAAATTTTCCGAATAATTGAACGGTTAATGTTAAAAACCAAAATTAGCTTTGAAGCTGGGCTAATAGGATGTTTGGGATCTTTTTATTCAGGTTCCATTTTATTGGTTGTACTAAATAAATATCATACCAAAACGAAAGTTTTAAATTTTATTTTTCTCTTTATTTAACATAGCTCTACGTCTACCTCGAGCCTATGTCGGACCTTTTTTTTGCTTTAATTCACCTTTATAAGATGCATACGGCAGCACTAAAGCGGACTAAAAACATTACCTCAAAGTGATTTGACTAAACTATATTTAAATACAGCTTGGTGTTAACGGCCCTATATTCAGGAAAATGCGCAAATAGCGCATTTTTGTCTTTTGAAAACTGTGAAATTTATTTATAAGTGCTTTAACTAGCAAAGGTTTATTATATTTGTTATTAATAGTTTAATTATGAACCTGCGCGATGATTGCGCAGGAATCGCACACTATTAAGCGTTAGACTAATGAATCAGGGTACCAATGAAGCTATATATATTTAACATTTTTCTTATTTATCTCTACAACAATTTTTGCAACAGAACACCAAACAGTTGAGTTGACTTTTAATGAGTATAAACAGGCATTAAAGACATACAATACTGAAAAAATGACAGAATTAATGCATCCAGATGCTTTAATTAAATTTCGAGCTGCGGTTGATGAAGCGTTAACTGGTGAAAAAAGTAACTTAGCAGTTAAGTCACTTTTACCACTGTTTTCTGTTAAAACTTTAAGTGAATATAGAAACTTATCGAACGAGGAAACATACACAAAGATGAATACGTTTGTTGCAAAAAGCCAACCTAAGTTAATAGATATGGTCAAAGCTGCAGAAGTAGATGTTGTAAATGAATCAATTCAAGGTGATTTGGCTTATGTTGTTTACTCCCTAGTTATGGTTGTGAACGAGCAAAAAGTAAGTAATGAAGTGACTCAAAAGTTTAAATTACATAATGACAAGTGGTTATTACTACTTCCGCATACAGCTGAAGCAAGCATCATGAAAATTAAGGCCAAATTCTAATAGGCTAACACATATGAGCCTTATTCCAGTCAATAAGTAATAGGGTTTTATGTAGCTGCCGTTAGGGAGCTAATCGTTCATTCACACTTTAATCTACTTCTCGATGTCAATTAGCTAACGACCGCTTTGTCGGAATAAACGACCAAATTGATAAAATCCAATTAGAGCCTTAAACAGTCGTTTATTATCTATAAAATTGCTTATAAGTGCTTTAGCTAGCAAAGGTTTATTAAATTAGTTATAAATAGTTCAATTATGAACATGCGTGATACTTGAGCAGGAAAATGCGTAAATCGCGCGATATTAAATTGTTGAATCTAAGGGAGAGTAATGAGAAATTTATTATTGATAGGGACTTTGATGCTGACGACAGGATGTACATCAACTTGGTTAGAAACAAGAGCAAAAGATCTTGCTGAGTCAAAAGGTGCGTTTGAAGCCGCAAAACCATGTTGCACTTCATTCGCAGAAATGAAGTTCGATGAACTAAAAGTAAAAGGTGAAAACAAGCTAGTTGTCGGAAGGGAAAACCAGGCATTTATATTTGATGAAGGGAAAAGTTTTTTCCGCGCTGTTAAGTTACCAGCTTTGAATTATCAATATTCCCTTAACATTGAAACGTGGAATACCGATTCTTTAGGATTCTCATCCAGTTTAATGTCTGTTCATATTTTTGAGCCTTCAATAATATTTTTGGATAGAGATTTCAATGTTGTCAAAAAAATTGCTCAACCCAATATGCGTTATCATACATGGATGTCTACTGCTGGCTGGGAAACAGATATAGCTATTACCGGAGAGTTATCAAGCGCTAAGTATCTTGTCATATACACTAATCCTTCAATAGTTGGTACTAGTAACACAGCAACACCTGGTGACCTTACTGTTATGGCTGGTAGTTCATTCGTCTCAGTTCCCTCTGATGATTATGGAATCCCAACAAATTACGAAGGCGTTATTAACATTGAAGTTGACAAAATTTAACAAGTTAAATCATCGGAAAACCACTCGCAACGCTCGCGTTTTCCGTTGTTTAAAGCGTTAGTTGCCATCACATGAATCTAGCTCAGAGGTATATTAAATTTTTAGATGATGCCCATTTTGTTTGGACTGAATTAATAATAATCCTGCCAGCATGTATTGTTGCGGCATTATTGTTCTCTGATACTGAGAACAACTTCAGGCTATTGGTATGTGGCACAATATGCAGTGTTATTACTGCTATTCATCTTTGTCTCGGCTTGTACTCTCTAACAAAAAGGAAATATTGGAGCTTTCTTAATTTAATGTGTTTACCTATCGCTTCAATAATTTTATTGTTTGTTTTTATAAACAAGTAAACAGCAACTATAAGTTACTCAAACGGACGCTAAACATTTGGCTAGCTTCGTTCCTCGCAATTTTAGCCAACAATATTTTACCTATTAACAGTCTCGTTAGACGCCAATGAAATATGGAGATAATATTTAATCATGGTCATTATTAAGCCACCCATATTAATTTGTTCATATTTTCAGCAATAAACTACACTTAATTTACTCTTTTTAAGTGTGGTGATTGTTATGCCTAAGCCTCGTTCACAACAAATCAGTTTATCCGATACACCGTATTATCATATTTGCAGTCAAACTGTCCGCAAAGCCTTTTTATGTGGTGTAGATAAAGTAACCGGTGTGAGTTATGAGCACAGGCGTAGCTGGATTGAAAAACGTATTTTTCAATTATCTCAGGTATTTGCCATTGATATTTGTGCCCATGCTGTCATGAATAACCACTTACACCTAGTACTTCATGTTGATAGTGAACGAGTAAAAAAGTGGACTACCTTAGAAATACTTACCCGCTGGCATAAGTTGTTTAAGGGCACCATTTTGACCTGTAAATTTCAGCGAGAGCAGCCGTTAACAACGTTCGAATTGGAAATGGTTGAAGAAACCACACAGGTTTATAAACGGCGTTTAATCGATATCAGCTGGTTTATGCGTGCTTTAAACGAGCCTATTGCCAGGCAAGCCAACAAAGAAGATAAGTGTACCGGGCATTTTTGGGAAGGGCGTTTCAAATCTCAAGCTTTATTAGATGAAGGCGCATTACTGGCTTGCATGGCTTATGTTGATTTAAATCCAGTACGAGCAGGCATTGCGCCTACGCCAGAGCAGTCGAGTTTTACCAGTATCCAGCTGCGTATCAAAGCAGCAATTAAAGGTGAGCAACCCAAAGATTTATTACCTTTCACCGACAATGAACATCAAGAAAAAACCTCAGGCATTAGTTTTAGCTTGAAAGATTACCTCACACTAGTAGATGAAACAGGTCGCGTAATACGAGAAGACAAGCGTGGTGCAATTGATACTAAAACCGCCCAGATACTGTCAAGGTTGCATATAAATGATGAAAGTTGGCTAAAGCTCACCACTAACTTTGAAGGAATATTCACTGGCGCTGTTGGCACTGCAGAGCATTTATGTGAGTTTACCGAAAACGTCGGTTTAAAAAGAGCACATGGTATTGCGAATGCTCAAGCGTGCTTAAATAGTGCATAACAACTAAATAAAAACTTTGTTCAGGAAAACTAATGTGACTACCTTTGAGTAATAAGTAAGGCTCGCCTGAAATTCATAGATTTATGAAAAATTAATCACAATCGATAGAAAATATCATGTTCATGGAATAATAAAGGTTTTTTGTGGCAGTAGTAAATCTAACTATTGATGTTTTGTTATTGCTCTGAGTTATCATGGGCGGCATAGTTAAGCTCTTGTTATTGCTCTGAGATTATCGTGGGTGGCATAGTTAAGCTCTATACTATGGCTTGGGCTTAATATACAGATTAAATGAAAGTGTATTTTTTAGTGCTGAATATACTGTTATAAAAACAGAGCCAACATTAAATGTTGGTGATGTTGCTCTTTGGGGAATTAATTTGAATTTAGAGACTGAGTATACAGTTGCTAATGATATGCAAAGTTACACGGTATCAGTAGGTGTAAAATTCTAAATGACTTAAGGATGGATTTATGAGTAAAATCTGTACTTTTCTGGTTTGTTGCTTTTTCGTGTTTTCAGCTTCAGCTTCAGCTTCAGCTTCAGATTCTATAAATGTTGGAACTTCTTATTCTTTAAATTCGAAAGTACTCAATGAAGCAAGGTCTTATTTAGTTTATCTTCCTCCATCTTACAATGAAGGAAATAGACATTATCCCGTTTTATATGTTCTAGATGGTGATATTCATCGATTTAAAGGGATTGTAGGTGTAGTTGAAGCACTAAGCACTGAAACGCTTTCAAATCAAATTACTGAAGTCATTGTTGTAGCCATACCGAACACCGTAAGATCAAAAGATCTTACTCCTTCGATACTTCCTGAATGGAAGTTTAATGGAGTAGTTCTTGAAAGGTTCGAAGAAACAGGACAAGCAAAAAAGTTTCTATCCTTTCTAGAAAAAGAGTTAATTCCTACGATAAAAAAGTCGTTCAGAGTGTCCGAGAAAAAAATTTTAGTAGGCGAGTCATTTGGTGGCTTGTTTAGTGCCTTCGTATTAATTCATTCACAATCTAGTTTTTCAGATTATCTTATCGTTGATCCCACTGCTCTATGGGATAACGATTATCTAAATAAAGAATATTCCGTTATAAAAAATACACAGACAGTTAAGGCCAATGTTTATTTTGCATTTGCAAACAATTCTAATATAGGGGAAATAGGTATAACCAATTATCAGTGGGGGAGTAAGTTTGCATCGAATATTTCGGAAAACACCAATGACGAGATAAAGTTTCTAAAACAATACTTTGAAAACGAAAACCACGGTACAGTTGCGTTAATGGCTTGGTATAACGGACTCAGGTTCTTGCTATCCAATCCAGATAAATGATGAATAGCTGTCCAGCTTGATTTATGAACTCTTCTCATTGATAGATGTTTGTGGAGGTTCGTCAGAAGCAACCATCTGTAATACGCCTTAAATATGTTAGAGCAGTCTGTTAGAATAACAGCCTATTGATTAAGAATACCGAGACAGTATGCCAGAATTTAAAGCATTTTCACTTTTAGAGTCAATTATTGACCGCGTTGCTCTGAAAGGTTATGAACAGCCTACACCAATCCAAAAAGAATGCATCCCTGTGCTTATTAAAGGCAATGACCTACTTGGTATTGCGCAAACAGGTACCGGCAAAACTGCGGCGTTTTCATTACCTATTATCAATAATTTTGGCAGAAATAAAATTGATATCAAAGCTAAAAGCACGCGTTCACTTATATTAACGCCCACGCGTGAACTTGCCTCGCAAATAATGCAAAACATTGATGACTACTCAGAGGGTTTAGCGCTTAAAACTAAGGTTGTTTATGGTGGCGTTGGAAGACAAGCGCAAGTTGACGCTATCGCACTTGGACTTGATGTTTTAGTGGCTACACCTGGTAGATTATTGGATTTAATTGAAACGGGCGATATAAATTTTGACGCGTTAGAGGTATTTGTATTAGATGAAGCAGATACAATGCTTGATATGGGGTTCTTTAACGATGTTCAAAGTATTATATCTAAATTGCCAAAGAAGCGACAAACATTGTTATTTTCAGCCACTATGCCAACTGAAATAGAGTTACTTGCACAAGCCATATTAACCGAACCAACAAAAGTTCAAATTGAAGCAGAAACAGTGACTATCGACTTGGTCAATCAAAGCGTATATCACCTTGATAAATCAAATAAAGTACCATTACTCTTTAATATTTTAGGAAATTCTGACTTTGAAAAAGTGCTTATCTTTTGTAAAACAAAATATGGCGCAGACATCATTGTTAAAGAACTTGAAAAAGCCTCAATAACTGCTGCGAGCCTTCACAGTGGTAAAACACAAGCGATTAGAGAAGAAGCCTTACAAAACTTTAAAGAGTCGACTTTAAGAGTGTTAGTTGCAACAGACGTTGCTGCGCGTGGAATTGATGTTGATAATATTACCTTAGTCATTAACTATAACCTTCCTGAAGACCCAAGAAACTACATACACCGAATAGGACGTACTGCTCGGGCTGGGAAAAGTGGCATGGCTATTTCGTTTGCTGTCGAAAATGATTTAAGGCAATTAGCGAATATTGAAACAAGCATAGGGCAAACAATTCCTGTGGTTACGCAGCAGCCTTTTCATAAAGAGTTTTCAAAAGCGCCTTTACAAAACAAGAAAAAGAAACCAGTTAAAAAAACCAATAGAACCAGAGCAAAGAGAAAATAAAGACAGGCTTCAATTAGTTTTATTAAAATAATTGCAAGCTCGTTGCCCAGGCCACAACAATTAAGACTATGAAAAGGCCGTTTCATATGCAATTAAAAACAATCGATAAACGTAACAAGTTTATCAAAAATCGCTCACGATAAAACTGTGGGCTGGATACGTTAAAACGCGCGCCCTTTATAAATACGATACTGATTAATAAGTCTTTAGAAGGAGATATAAATGTTAGAAGTCCTAGCGATAGATCACATTGTATTGAGAACTACCAAGCTCGATGAAATGCTTGAGTTTTATACAAAAGTATTAAATTGTACTATTGAAAGAGAGACCTCGAAAGAAACAGGTTTAACTCAACTTAGAGCCGGCAGTGCCCTTATCGATTTAGTGGTAGTTGATAGCAAACTTGGCGCAGTTGGCGGCGGTGCACCAACAAAAACGGAACGAAATGTTGACCATTTTTGCTTACAAATCAAGTCAGTACCAGAGCATGAAATTATAAATCACCTTGAAAAATTTGCTGTAGAGTTTGGTGAGTTTACGAGTAGATATGGAGCACAAGGAAAAGGGAATTCAATTTATATTCAAGACCCGGAAGAAAACGTGGTGGAATTAAGATGTCGCTCTTAAAAGATATTAACCAGCATTATTATCTAGAATATTATCAAGTCAGTCATATATCACCCTGTAGTAGCTTTTAATTGCTATTCATAGAGCTTTCATCCCTTAGCCTGTGTGCTTTAAGCTTTATTGGACTTAATAATTAGAGCAACTGTGCAACTACAGATCACATTACCGCTTGCATAAATACATGACTGTTTTTGAGTTTATATATAAATGCTCAGCTAGCAATGACATATTATAATTTACATTGATGGTTAAGTTATTGACATGCGCAGTGATTGTTTAAAAAGGTTTTAATTCGAGTGGGATTAAATAATGTATTTCAATAGGTTTACGTTTGCTTTACTGTTAATTTATAAAAAATATTAGGAATTAAAATGAATAATAAAATTATTGGGATTGTACTGATCATTGCTGGTGCTGCTTTAGCTATGTGGGGCTACAATATTTATGACTCAGCTAGTTCACAAGTTAGCCGTGCGTTAAGTGGTGATACTCCTATTGAGGCATTGCTTGGAATGGCCGGCGGAGTTATCGCGATCTTAATTGGTATCCCAAAGTTAAAGTAAATGTAGAATTGTTGGGTTTATCAACTAAAAGCCATTGCGACGGTACCTGCCGATTAATCCAGTCTTAATAGCTTGTTCGGCATAGTTAACTTCAGCATAGTTAACGTTTGGCAAAGCGTATTGTTTACTAGATAAAGGAACGTACATGCAGCTCAAATACTTTTCCCACTTGTTAATTTTGATATTTACTCTGTCTAGCGATACAGTCTTCGCTGAAGATGTTCAGGTTACTTTAAGGCTCGATGGGCTCGACAAGAGGATTGAAGTATTAAAAGAAGAAGGACATTTTCCAGGGATTGCCTTAGCAGTTATTCGCAAGGGTAAACCCGTGCATATCGGTACTTATGGAATGGCTGATATGAGTCACAGTGTTCCCATTACCCCTCAAACGGTTTTCGAACTCGCTTCTTTAACTAAACAGATGACCGCGCTTGCGGTTATGACTCTTGTCAAAGAAGGGCGGTTGAGCCTTGATACCCGTTTAATCGACTATATTGAAGATGCTCCTAAAGCTTGGGAAAAGATTACTGTTAACGAGCTTCTATCTCACAAAGCAGGACTGGCGCATCGGTTCGAGCAGACTGTTGCTGGCATACTACTACTTGATTACACACGCGAAGCTATGATGGCCTCAGCTAAAAAAACACCGATGATTGCCACTCCTGGCTCTGATTGGAATTACTCTGATCAAGGGTATTTCTTGCTTGGTATCATCATTGAGGCCGTGACTGAACAATCTTACGCAGAATATATGGAGTCGACTTTTTTTAGGCCATTAGGCATGACACAAACACGACTATTGGATCAGAGTCAGATAGTGCCACACCTATCACAGGGATATGCATGGAAGGACGGTATTCTTCAGCGTAATAGGCGAGTATGGCAGTTTGCACTAACTTCGCATTTTGGCGTAATGTCCTCATTACGTGACATGATTCGTTGGGAAGCTGAACTCTCTGATCCAAAAATCATCAATCGCGAAGCTTTAAAAGCTACATGGGATATCCAACGTGTTTTTGACACTGGAAAATCGTGTGATAGCTGGGGATACGCGCGTGGTTGGACAGTACAAAATGTGGATGGTCGACGCATACTCACTCATGGTGGTTACGCAGGTACTGGTTATATTCGAGCGGTTGATGACGAGCTTTCAGTGATTGTGCTGACAAATAGAGAGGATGCACCTAATGAGTTGTCTCCATTAACTCTTGGTTGGACTGCTTTACACGCCGCTCAACCGACCATCAGTGCCATTGGCTACAGTTGTTGGGAGTAAGATGGCAGAGTAAATAACACAAATGATCTAAAGCTGACATTAGCGAAAAATTGATATCTTTCCATTTAGTGCCAATCGGAGCCAGTCGTCGTTTATTTATTGCAACAATTTTGCCCCTCTTGGATCGGTGGACACTTCACTGTCCCAAATGAGCAATAAACACAGCAATCACCTTTCAGAGGTTTGAGCAGTACTTTGCAAGACTCACATTCATAATACCACTGGCATGCATTCGTTGGCATAACTTCTACTTTGCTATAACCACACTCTGGGCAAGTTATAATTGAATTTGGCTCTATATCTGGCATGTTGGTTCCTTAATAGGTTTTACTATATCTAATACCGACATCACTACCATTAAACAGATACCAAAGTAAAATAAATAGGTACTCCAATTATACTGCCACAAAGGATAAAGAGTTAATAAGACAGCTATAGGGCCAAATACACTAAGTGCCCCTCGGGGATGATTCTGATTTTTATACCAGTTGTAAACATTTACTATCAAAGCTAACGTGGCAAATATCGGCAATAAAGTATTTACAGCGATACCCTCAAAGTGTGACAAAAAACCAAGCCCTAAGGCCGATGCTAATGAACCTAGCGCTGGAAAGCATGCAGTGCAACTAAGGGCGGCTATCCAAACACCGCCAGAACCAACTTTGTCTAAAATTTTATTTATCATTTTAACGTCTAGTATTGAAAATATGAGTTAAGTATAAACTCCGTACATGGGTACGGGGTCAATACTGTTTTAAGAAGTCACGATTATTTTAGGGAAACACTATTATTTTAGGGAAGCAATTATAGGGCAGTGTGATTGGTCATCATTGGTTTTACATGAGTTTGTCATTTCCTTTATGACTTTTTCTAGGCGTTTCAGGTCCGATATTTTGCTCTGAATGATCTTCAACTTTTGCAAACCTAGCGACTCAACTTTAGAGCAATTACCATCCATCGACATCAGTGAAGCAATTTCTTTAAGGGTAAAACCAAGAGCTTTAGCTCTGCAAATAAACTGTAATTGATTAGCGATGGAATCATCATATAGTCGATAACCACTCAGAGGTTTTTGCGGTTGTTTTATGAGGTTTTCTCTCTCATAAAAGCGAATGGTTTCAACACTTAAATCGAGCGCTTTAGCTAACTTGCCAATTGTTTTCATTTTTTAACCTAATTCTAAATGAGACTTAATCATAACATTACAAACCATCAATAATTAAATGTAAGTTTCAATTATTGATGGTTTGTAATGTTGAATATAACGACCATGATAAGCAAGTCGTATTGAACTCAAGGCTCAAAGCTGCCAGTGAACAACGCTCATAATTTGTATTTCTATACGTGACCAACTTACAAATAAACGAGATATTAGTAAAAAGTAACTTAAGCCTTATAAATATATCGATAATAGCCAATACAACCACTAACTAAAAACATCACCTCTAACAATATGGCTGCAGGACTAAAGATAATCACGTTGTTGATAAGCCAAATAAAAGCGCCCGCCATTAATAGCAAACGCATATGCTTTTGCGAATTCGAGAATGAGCCTGACACCATGAGCATATTGGCCAGGCCACTCAATTCGCTTAAGTAACCACTATAAGTTAAAAACACAAAGCCCAAGGCACACATTACAAACGTTGCATAGAGATAGCTTGAGCGAAACCGTATCGTTATAAAGTGTCTAGCAGCAGCTATTACAAACATAACTGCTGCGGTGTATTGCTCTAGCATATAGAAATGGCCAGCAATAAATAATGCTCCAATACCCATGGCAGAAAACATTTGGTATCTATGTTTAAATTGAGACGACCCTGAATCAAACCCAACAAAAAAAGCAGTTGTGAGAGCGCAAAGTCACTCATTATTGTTCACCACCAGAGTTATAAAATAAAAAGGGACCCTATAGGTCCCGTGTTATATATCAGCCAACTTTTAAGCTGTTTTTTTAAATTTATTCTTGTAATCTCAGAGGTTAATTTGCTGGTCAGACTTTGTTTTCTCAGCAATGCGAATCGCAAACTCTCCAATAATTAAGGTGACGATAACTCCCGTTAATACAGTCCATTGCATACCTTCTCCTGGTGAGTAGATAAATAAGAAAATAGCGATTGTTAATACCGTAATACAAGAGTAAGCAAATAAACGAGCGATTAAAATGCCACCCGGAATTTTATAAGGGCGGACATGATTTGGTTGCTCGATACGGGCTTTGATAAACGCGAGCAGCATACCAATATAAGGTAACATGAAAATTACGGCACTAAAGGCAAATAGCGCCCAGAATAGATCTTCATTGCTACCGGCTAGAAAACCGTAAAGTATAATGGTTAAGGTACTGACCAAACCCATCATAATGCTTGCCCCTACAGGAGTGCCGGTTGTTTTACTCTCTTTACCAAATATGGCAGGTAATTCACCCATTTTAGCAGCTTCTGCTGCCGCACGATTACAACCAAGTGCCCAAGTTACCCCGTTCGAGAAAAAGGTAAATAATGCTGCAATACCTAAGGTCATCGCAAAGGTTTGACCGGCGACACTTTCACCAAATAAAAGATATAAGGTGTCCATTAGTCCTTCGACTAAGTTGATATCTTGTGCTGGAATTGCCGCTAGCATAGCAATAGTGCCTAAAATGTATAAAACGATAATAATAGTCGCTGAAATAAGTACGGCTTTTGGCATATCACGCGCAGGGTCTTTCATTTCTTTACTACTTGCACTAACGAGTTCGAAACCTAACATGCCGTAAATAATGGCTGGAATATATTGAAAACTTGCGCTCCAATCAGGTTTTAAAGCGGCTAATGAAAACTCATTCGCCATACCATGTTCTCCAACATAATTAAAAGCGCCGATAATTAAGGCGATAAAAATTAATATTTTAAAAATAGCGCCAGTATCAGGGACAAAGCGTCCGATATCTAAACTGACAATATTAACTGCAACAGTTATCCACGTTAACGTTAAACCTATGGCTATTTGCCCCAGGAGACTTAAATCTGGAATAAACATTTGTTTGAATATACCAGCAAATAAAATACCAATAGCAGGTATCCAAACAGCGGTGTTTATCCAATAACTCCATGACGCTCTTGCTGCCCATCTATTACCAAAGGCTGTTTTTACCCAAGCATAAATACCACCTTGCTCTGGGTATGAACATGACATTTCTGCACTGATCAAAGCAAACGGGATAAAAAAGACCACACCGAGAAACAACCACCAGAACACGCTAGAAACACCTATAGAGGCAGCTGACGCTAACGTGTCTAATAAAAGAATGGCGGAAACGGTAAAAAGCACCAGATCTTTTTTACCTAATATTTTTTCTGTCATGAATAATTCTCTTTCCTGTATAGCTTAATAGGCGTTTATTTAGAATGCTGCTTATACTGATTGTACACACCACAAACTAATAGCCGATTAACTTTTTATGGTTTTATTTTTTTGGGCATTCAGTGTTGCATAAAATAATGCTGATTAAGTTACCCCTAAAGGGGAGTATTCTTAATCGCAGATCTTATTTTTACTGTATAGCACTTTCGTTAGTTTATAACGTTATATGCCACCTAACCCCTATAGGGGTATGTTCTGAAATAGGTAAATTATTTAATCTACCTAAGAACACATAATAAAAGCAAAAATTATAACTATATAAAACACAGTGTCGCACGGTAGTAATGTGCTGTTGCAGTGACTAACTAAAACTCAAATACAAATAGGTCTAACTATGAATCAAAATTCTAAGCTCATAGCAAATAAGTTATTTAAGTTATCGCCATTGTTTATCGCATTAAGCGTTAATACTGCGGTAGCGGGCGAAATAGAAGTTATCGAAGTTAAAGTTCAAAAACGTACTCAGTCCGTTCAAGATGTACCTGTAGCAGTATCGGCCTTTAATGGCGACATGATGGATCAGTTACGTATTGAAGATGTACGTGGCTTGGTTGATTTAACACCAGGCTTCAGTGGTAAAACTGAAGATAGCTTTATCGATGCGCTTTCTATTCGAGGTATCGGCACGAATGATTTTGGTATTGGTGGTGATCCTTCGGTTGCTATTTTTACTGATGGCTTATGGGCTGGTCGTAACGGTGGCGTACAAATGTCATTTTATGATATGGAACGTGCTGAAGTTGTAAAAGGTCCACAAGGGACATTATTTGGCCGTAACGCTATCGCTGGCGGTATTAACATTACTACTAATAAACCTATTTCGGACTTTGAAGCAAAAGTTGGCGTAACCATTGCCCAATTTGATACCCAAGAAATTACCGGTATGGTAAACATTCCGTTAACTGACAACTGGTATTTCCGCGCCGCGGGTAACTTTTCAACTAAAGGTGCTTGGTTAGAAAATGAAGGCGGTGGTGGTGATCTTGGTGGCGGCGAAATTAGCTCTACGCGTTTATCACTTCGTTATGAAGGTGATGATGTTGATGCAGTATTTCGCGCAACATACGAAGATAGAGATCAAGACCCGTCAATATACTGGACTGAAGGAAGTGGAGTACCTGAAGACAAAGTTAACATTGATTGGGGTAAGGGCAAAGGTCATGACCGTGGTGAGATCCTTGCACTACAAGCAAACGTAGAATTCACCTTATCTGATGAGTACTTGTTAACCTCTATTACAGGTTATAAAACTTACGATTTTGATTATTTAGAAGATTATGATGGTCAAGCTGATTTGATTAACAACTATGGTCAAGACCAAACCGTTGATTATGCTAGCCAAGAGCTACGATTAAACTATCAAGGTGATGGTTCTGTTAATTGGTTTGTTGGCATAAGTGCCTATAAAGAGGATGTCGACGCTACTTTCATTAACTCTTATAGCGAAGATGATTTATGTCGTGCGGTATCTATTACAGACGCTGATGATTTTGATGGCCCAGCAGCCGGTTGTGATGATGAGAACTGGGAAACTTACTGGGAAGATGATATTGACCCAGCAGATATATTAACCAATAAACCAGAAACCAATATTGATATTTTAAAAAATAATGGTTGGTCTGTTTACGGTGACATTACTTGGGAAGCGACTGAAAAACTTGATCTAACTGTTGGCGGCCGTTACACCAGTGACACCAAAGATATGAGCATTAAAGTGCTAGATTCAGGTGGCGCATTAGGCAATACCTTTGTATTCGAATGGTACACTGAAGATTTTGTACAAGCAAAAGATACTTGGACCGATTTTACTCCGCGTATTGCGGGTGTATACCAGCTAAATGACGAAATTAACATTTATGCGAATGCAGCCAAAGGTTATAAATCAGGTGGTTTTTCTACTTTCGGTATTCAACATGACGATTCGCAAGAATATGGCGGCCCATTAGCGGCTGGCAGCAAGCCACTTGCCTTTGAACCTGAAACAACAACAAGCTATGAAATTGGCGCGAAAATGATGTTGTTAGAAAAGTCTATGCAACTAAATCTTGCTTACTTCACTTACGATTACCAAGACCTACAAATGATCATATTTGAAGGTGGTTCACAATTAGTGAAAAATGTTGGTGAAGCTCAAAACCACGGTATTGAAGCTGATGTTCGTTGGACACCTACTGACAACTGGGACTTAAGATTAGCTGGCGCCTGGATGGACAGTGAAATTACTCAAGAAATTGAAGAAGGTGACGGTACTTTAGGTAATAGCTTACCTATGGCACCTGAATTGAGTGGTTCAATGGTTGCAACGTACTTCCATTATATGGATGAAGGTATTGTAACTTTAATTGCTAAATGGGTTTACCAAAGTGAAATTTACGGCGGTCCGGGTAATTATGAAACAGCTAAAGTAGACAGCTGGAATGAACTAGGTTTACGTGCAATGTACGAAAGCAATGATGAATGGACTGTAAGTCTTTACATCGACAACGTGACCAATGCTGAATACTTTGAACGTGGCTGGGAAAATGCAGATGCAGACAACACTTATGGTTTTGGTTTACTTAATTCAAAAGTATGGCCAGCTAAACCAAGAACGGTTGGTGTTAGCTTCGATATGAGTTTTTAAGTCCCCTTAGTTTCTCCTTTTTATCCCTAGGGTTCGCCCTAGGGGCTATTTTCTAGGTTAAATTTACTTTAACCCTTATTTTACAGAGATAATTATGTCTTTAAGCAATATTGAAATTTTAAATAAATTTCTAAAAGACCACCCTGAAATTGAAGTTTTTGAAGTTATGTTACCGGATATTAACGGTAAACTTAGAGGTAAATGGATTGAAAGAAATAATATTTCTAAAGTTTTTGAAGGTGGCCTCAAATTACCGTTAACTGCCATTGCCTTTGATGTTTGGGGAAGAGACCCTGACAGCTGGGTATATCAAAGCGGTGACGAAGATGGTGTTTGTATTGCTGATATACGCACGTTAACAACAGTGCCTTGGCTAAAAAGACCTACTGCACAAATTATGATGTCGCTAAATGATTTTGATGGCGTTCCATGCCAATATGATGTTCGAAACATACTGCAAAAAATCATGACACGTTTTGATAAGCTTGGCTTAACCGCAATGCCAGCTTTTGAAATGGAGTTTAGTCTATTTGAACAGCACAATGACGAAAAAGGTCAGCCAGTTCATAGTCAAAAAAGTTCATCGGGTATCGATGCAGGACAAACCTATGGTTTAGAGTGTATGCAAGATATGAGTGAGTTTATGCACGGTGTTCGTGATGCATCTAAAGCGCAAAAATTACCTATTGATACTTTAATTACCGAAGCTGCACCTTCTCAATATGAAATTAATTTATATCACCAACCAGATGCCTTAGTTGCCTCTGATCAAGCACTGATGCTGCAAAGAACCATTAAAGGTGTTGCTAAGCAATTAGACTTACGTGCTTCGTTTATGGCTAAACCATTTGCAGACCTCGCAGGTAACGGTATGCACATGCATTGTAGTTTACTCGATAAAGACGGAAATAACGCTTTCAATAACGATACCGATGAAGGCAATGACTTGCTTCGTCATGCTATTGCAGGCTGTTTAGCGACCTTAAACGATTGTATGTTAATTTTTGCGCCACATTTAAATTCATATCGCCGATTTACTGAAGGTTCTCACGTACCTATGACGGCAACTTGGGGTTATGAAAACCGTACTGTAGCTTTAAGAGTTCCTGCAGGTAGCCATAAAGCGATGCGTATCGAGCATAGAGTTGCTGGTGCGGACGCTAACCCTTACTTAGTGTCTACGGCCATTATCGCAGGCATGCTATACGGTATTGAAAATAAACTTGCTGCACCTGAAGCGATTACAGGCAATGCTTATACTCAAATGCCGGCTAGTTTACCAAATACGTGGTTGAAATCGATTGAGCACTTTAAGCAATCAAGCTTTATTGCTGAATATTTTGGTGAAGAGTTTCAACGAGTATTTACCGCAACAAAAGAGCAAGAATTAGCTGTATTTAATAAGCAGATGACTACGCTTGAATATGAAACTTATTTATAAATAAAAAATGTCGCTATATTTTATAGCGACATTTTATTGTTAGTTTAGATATTGATAGCAGAATCGAGCCGCTATCTATTTTTATCGTTACATATAATTAGAAAGCGGATCACCCTCCATATACTCTTCAACACTCATTAGTGAATCAATAAATAAGTAAAACAATTCGGACTGTGAATTAATATCAAGCTTGGCATAAGCATGTTTACGGTGAAGTTTTACGGTTTCAACAACGATATTTAATTCTTCAGAAACGGTTTTTGTGGTGTAGCCATGCAAGATCAAATGCACTACTTGTTTTTCTCGTTGAGTTAAAACAGAAGCGCCAAAATGATCTAAAGCATGTTGCATTCTTGCTCTGATATTTGGACTTTGATCTTCTGTCGCCGCTTGGCTCCAGTGTTGTTGACATATTTTTTCAATTAGCGGAGTTATATCTTTAAGCAGGGTTAATTCTTTTTTAGAGAAGTTTTTCAATTCACCTGTTCGGCCGACCGATATGTTAAGAAAGTCATTATTTGGCAGTGAAATAAGGTAACCACACTCATCTTTTAAGCCTGAGTTAGAGTACCACGTTCGATAGTACTCAGTTTGTTTAAAGCCGGCGGGAGTAATGGCCTTAAAATGAACGAATCCTCGTTGCTGTTTTTGGGTAGCCACAAGGTAAAAAGGGTCGATTAAAAAGGCGCCCTTAACGAACAGGTCGATATTTTTACTACCACCTTTCTTTGGGTCATCAAAATATTCTAGTTTCGGTAAAGCAGAATGACGAAAAAGTATGATCGTAACATCGTTGCTTTCAACGAGTAGTTTTAATCCTGAAGCGAGTTTTTCGGGTAAACTTGAATCTGATAAATCATCAATCCAATTTGCTGTAATTTCAGCTATTTGCGCAATATTAGACATTTGTTTTCAACACATTTATTCGATACCTTACTATAAATACTATTGTTGTGATTACAAGAGCAGCACTAATATTTAAGGTATATTTTTTTAGTTTTTAGCAGGCGTTAACTTAGTCGTCAACGCTAATGGAAAGGCTTGGCTATTATTTTATAAATTATTTACAACGTACACATAAATATCATCAAATATAACTTATTGTTTTTTTAATTAACTATTGAGGGACTTGCGTGTGATGCCTAAGCCGTATTGCCACCATCTATAGAAATAGTCGTGCCGGTAATTTGGGCAGCAATATCAGATGATAAATAAAAAGCCAGTGCAGCAACCTCTGAAGGCAGGGTAATACGACCGGTTGGACTGTCTGAATTATTGCTAATCATTGCTTGGTCATAATCGACTTGTCGCTGAGCAGCTTCAGTTTTCAACATCGGAGTATCAACATCGCCCGGACAAATAGCATTTACAGTCACACCTTGTCCAGCATGATCAAGTGCCATTGCTTTTGTCATTAATACTAAACCACCTTTACTGGCACAATAGGCTAAGGCATCTTTTCCGCCCATTAGCCCCCAGTCAGATGCAACATTAATGATTGAGCCTTTACTTTTAATTAGTGCAGGCAGTGCGGCTCTGCTAAGGTAAAAAGGTGCTGACAGATTGGTCGCTATCGAGTCATGCCACTGTTCATCAGTGGTGTTATTAGCGTTATATCGGTAAATAATGCCAGCATTATTGATTAGTGTATCGATACGGCCAAATTCTTTTAGCGCCAGTTTAATAATATCATTACAATTTTTTGAGTTGGTTATATCACCAATCCAAGCTTTGGCATTGGGTTTGTTTTCAATGGCAAGTTGTGTACGTTTTTCGTCGCGTCCAACTGCAATAACGTTATAATTATTATCAGAATAAGTATTGACTAAAGCCTTACCAATTCCAGAGCTTGCACCTGTAATGATCACACATTTTTTCATTATTTATTCTCATTTATGTTTATATTGTTTTTCAGCTCAGTAATACCAATCGGATTATTATGTTGGATATAAAAGGCCAAACTTAATTCAGTTTGGCCTTTTTGGTAAATTCTATACTTTAATACCGTAATGTTTAGCTGTGTAATCTAAAGCGATAGTTAAACGAGTAATAAGTAGGTCAATTTCTTCCCTTGAACAAACCATAGGCGGTGCAGTGACTATGGCATCACCGACCGAACGTACCATCAAGCCGTGATTAATAGCATGGGTTTTAACCATTGCACCACCAGCGCAATCAGGCGCTAAACGCTCTTTAGCAGATTTGTTTTTAGCAATTTCAATTGCTGCAACCATGCCCATGCCACGAACTTCACCAACAATTGGGTGATCTTCCAAGGTGCGAAGCTGTGCTTGAAAATAAGGCATAATATCTGCAGCTGCGTTTTCTATAACTTTGTCATTCTTTAGAATATCAATAGTTGCAATACCTGCAGCACAAGCAGCAGGGTGACCAGAGTAGGTAAAGCCGTGGGTAAATTCGCCGCCGTTAGCCGCTAATACATCAGCAATTTTATCGCTAACCATAACGCCGCCTAGTGGTTGGTAACCATTAGTTACTGCTTTTGCGAAGGTCATTAGATCAGGTTCGTAACCGAACGTTTGAGCACCAAACCAGTCACCGGTGCGGCCAAAACCACAAATAACTTCATCGCTGATCAATAGAATGTCACGTTCTTTACAAATGCGAGAAATTTCAGGCCAGTAAGTTTCTGGTGGCACAATAACGCCACCTGCACCTTGAATAGGTTCAGCGATAAAGGCGGCAACATTTTCTTCGCCAATTTCATCAATCTTAGCCGCTAACTCTTGCGCCACTTTAAGGCCAAATTCGCCCTTATCCATGTCGCCACCTTCAGTAAACCAGTTTGGCTGACCAATGTGTTCTACGTAACTAAGACCGGTGTATTGCTTATGCATACCGTCAAAACCACCAAGCGACCCAGCAGCAACGGTAGAACCATGGTATGCACCATGACGACTGATGAAAACTTTCTTGTTCGGTTTGCCGAGTAAATCATAGTAACGGTGAACCAAACGAATGTTGGTATCGTTGGCTTCTGAACCAGAATTTGTAAAAAATACATGATTAAATTGCGCGGGAGAAATATCGACAAGTGCTTGCGCCATTTGTACAGAAACATCGGTAGCACATTGGAAAAAGCTATTATAAAAAGGCAGTGTATTTAATTGCTTATTAATTGCTTCATTAATCTTTGGTTGGCTATAGCCTAAGTTACAACACCAAAGGCCAGACATACCATCTAGCAGCTGTTTGCCTTCTTCGTTGTATATATAGATGTGTTCAGCTTTTGTATAGATAGCAGTCTTTGTCGCTTTATATTCTTTAAAGTCAGTAAATGGATGTAAAAAATGTGCTTTATCTAATTTTTGTAATGCTGTAGTGTTTGAATTCATTTCTGACCTCATCTCTTTGTATACTATAGGGTAGCGCGACTACTCTAAAGGGTTATAGCCGCATTTGTTCTGTTCATGTCTAATAGTTTCACATAAAAACTGCTCTATTGGATTACCCCTAAAGAGTTGCATGAGGAGAAAAGCTAAGGTGAACTTTAAAAAACCTGTTGTTGGTATAGTCTGTGACGTGATTAAAAATGGTGCTAATGGTTTTCATGGCGCAGGTGAAAAATATATTAATGCGATTGCACATGGTGCGAATGCAATTCCTATTTTAATCCCTGCACAAATTGCTGGTGAGGACCTTGAATCGTTAGACGCTTTTTTTGATGCTGATTTTTTTCAACAGCTTGACGGTGTTTTCTTCCCTGGTAGTCCTTCAAATGTTGAACCTCATCATTATAGTGAAGAACAATCAGCAACACCGGATAGTCATGATCCTCAGCGAGATGGCTCTAGTTTACCTCTGATAAAGTTGGCTATCGAAAAAGGCATTCCTTTATTAGCAGCTTGTCGGGGTATGCAAGAGTTAAATGTAGCAATGGGTGGTGAACTTTATCAGTGCTTACATCAACATGAGCAGTTTATAGAACATCGTGAAAATAAAAAAGCTGATCGAAATGGCCAATATCAATTAGCTCATGAGGTGTCACTTACCCCGAATGGTTTATTGTCTACTATTCTTGGTCAAGATAGCCATCAAGTGAACTCATTACATGGGCAGGGTATAAAAACACTTGGTCAGGGCTTAGCAGTAGAAGCATTTGCGCCAGATGGATTAATTGAAGCGATTAGTTGCATCGATGAAAACACTTTTGCTGTTGGCGTTCAATGGCATCCAGAGTGGAATTTTAAGCAAGACAAATTATCAACGGCACTATTTAAAAGCTTTGGTGAAAAAGTTCATCAACGCTTCGAACAAAAGCATAAGTAAGGAATTAAAATGAAAGATTATCGAAAATTTTATATTAATGGCGCTTGGGTTAATCCAACTGTTGCACGTGATTTCCCGGTAATAAACCCGGCAACCGAGCAAGAAATCGCTATTATTTCATTAGGTAATAGCACTGATGTTGATATGGCGGTTTCTGCTGCTCGTAAAGCATTTAGCACTTATGGTTTCAGCAGTGTTGAGCAACGCATTGCTTTATTAGAAGCATTACTAAAGCAGTATATGGATAATTATGATGCCATGGCTCATGCTATTTCATTGGAAATGGGCTCGCCAATTGACTTTGCCATTGCTGCACAAGCCGATTGTGGTAAAGGCCATATTGAGAGCACATTAGCGGCTTTGAAAGAATTTGAATTTGAACGTCAGCTTGGTAATGCCACCATCGTCAAAGAGCCGATTGGTGTTTGTGGCTTTATTACGCCATGGAATTGGCCTATTAACCAAATTGCCTGCAAAGTAGCTCCAGCGCTTGCTACCGGTTGTACTATGGTATTAAAGCCGAGTGAAATTGCACCGTTATCGGCACAGCTATTTACGCAAATGATTCATGATGCGGGCTATCCTGCCGGTGTTTATAATATGGTTAATGGTGATGGTATGGGCGTTGGTTCAGCTATTTCGTCACATAAAGATATTGATATGGTGTCATTCACCGGTTCAACTCGTGCTGGTATCGCTATTGCAAAATCAGCGGCCGATACCGTTAAAAGGGTGGCACAAGAGCTTGGTGGAAAATCACCGAATATCATCTTAGATGATGCAAATATTGAAAAGGTTGTTAAACGAGGTGTCCTAGGTTGTATGAGTAATACCGGACAATCATGTAATGCGCCAACACGCATGCTGGTTCCTGCTAGTCAGTACCAAAAAGCTATTGAGATTGCTAAAGCTACTCTCGACAGTGTTAAAGTTGGTGATCCTGCTAAAAGTGGCAACCATATCGGACCATTGGTCAGTGAAATGCATTTTAATAAAGTGCAAAGCATGATCCAAATGGGTATTGATGAGGGCGTGACTTTACTCGGTGGCGGTGTTGGAAAACCTGATGGTTTCGAAACTGGCTACTTCTGTAAACCAACTATTTTTACCGATGTTAGTAATGACATGACGATCGCACAAGAAGAGGTCTTTGGCCCTGTTTTAGTGATGATCCCTTATGAAGGTGATGAGCAAGCGATAGAAATTGCTAACGATACGCCATATGGTTTAGCAGCACATGTGCATTCTGAAGATATTGACAGGGCTAAACGTGTTGCACGAAAAATCCGTGCTGGCATGATCAGCATTAACGGTGCGTCGCACTATTATTCATCTCCGTTCGGTGGTTATAAACAGTCGGGCAATGGTCGTGAGTGGGGCGAGTTTGGCTTTGATGACTTCCTAGAAATTAAAGCGATTAATAGCTAAGAAAACTTTAGGTAAGTTATTTACCTGACAAGAATGACTACATCATTGAAAGCCATCATGCGTTAAAATACAGTGTATTTAAATCGTATGGTGGTTTTTTTTGCTAGGCGTAATGCGGCTTTACCGAACTAAGGGGAATAGAAATCGATTTAACTTTAACACTTGTAATTGGCTTGATATTAGTTGCCTTTGTGGCTGGTTTTATTAGCTCAATTGCTGGGGCTGGTGGTGCTATTGTCTTGCCAGTTTTACTTTGGGTCGGCTTACCACCACTCAATGCTTTAGCGACTAATAAATTTCAAAGTGTTTTCGGAACCTTGTCTTCGACAGTTAATTTTTTTCGTAAAGGCCATATAAACTTAAACGTTTTAAAACCGGCATTATGTTATGCCTTTATTGGTTCACTCATTGGCACTTTCGCCGTCCAGCAAATATCAAGTGACTTCTTATCGATAGTGATTCCATATTTGTTAATTATATTAGCGCTTTATATGTTGTTTTCACCGACCATCAAAGATGACGATTCTATAGCGAAAATGTCAATGAAGACATTTTCTCCGATCGTTGGTGGCGGAATAGGTCTGTATGGAGGATTTTTCGGCCCTGGTATGGGCTCATTTTTTGCAATTGCCTTTGCGTCTTTACAGGGCTTTAATATGCGCAAAGCCACGGCATATACCAAACCATTAGTCTTAATCGTTAATAGCACGTCTATGGTGATTTTTATTTGGGGCGGACACGTTATTTGGGGCTTGGCAATCGCGATGGCTGCCGCACAGGTGGTCGGTGCTCGACTTGGTTCAAACTTAGTTATTCAACGTGGCACAGCCCTCATTAAGCCGATGATAGTGATCATGACCTTAATCATTGCGGTTAAGTTAATAATACAAAACGGTAGCTAAGTTAATATTATAAAACAAACGTTAAGCTGATACGGAAAAGTAATAGTTTAGCTAATAACGGGATATGCAGGGTATCTCAACCACACGATTATAATATCGCCATTATCCCATTTATTAACCTTTAGTAATCAAATCTAACAGTTAAAACTAATATCGTAATAGAGTGACTTTTATCATTTCATTAACTCTAAAAGCCCTAAAATAAGCAGCTGTCACACGTATTTATTAGGATTAAAGTTATTATCGGTTCAGTAAGGGGACTTGTTTCTCATAAAACATCGGTCCATTAGCATTCATACGGAGATCTTTAGACGCAGATGAAAGGCTATCATCAGTCGTAAAACTTGGAGTCTCATTAGAAGTAGGACTAATAGCTAAGTTTTCAGTCCAAGTTTTACCTGCTTCCATTGCTATTGGCTCGGCTAAATTTTCGATAACACTCGACGCTTGACTAAATTCAGGTAGTATCCGTCTGGTAACGTAATCGACTCTTTGCTTTATATCAGTATCACCAATACGGCCTCGCTGTCCCCACGTAACAATATATTCTTCACCGGCACTTCGCGGTTGATTCGTAATGGCAACATCACGGTCAACGTCGTAGCGAGCTTTCATCATAAAACCGTCAAACAACATTGCATAGTCTTCGCGCTTACTGGTGTAATTATAAAATTGTGGCGCCTGTTCAGGACTAAAAAATGCTGTAACGTCACTTGGGCTATAACTTATTTCGGTCGCTGTCGCAGTTTCACCATGGTAGCGAACTTTTGCTAAACGATACATCTCAGCGCCATATAACGGTAAAGTGCTGCTTAATTGATCTGACTGAGTGCCGGTTGCTTGAATTATTTTATCAGCGGCATCTAATATTCGATCATTTCTGTCTATGTTTGACCAGTTACTTTGAGCAAAAAAATCATTAGCATGCGCCAGTTCATGATACATCAAAGAAGCCAGGCGATATAAACCATCAGTAGGTTGGCGGGTTACTCTCATATCTTCTGGGTAGTAATAACTGGCGTAGCTGTTATCTTTGACATAGCGCCATGGCATGACAAAATTTAAACTATCACCGAACGATGCACGATAATCTGGAGCTTGATTAATTGTGTCTCTTTCGTCGGGTGTTAACCACAAATTATCTGGATCTAGGTGTATAGCGCCAGTAACAACCCAATAATATGAAGGGCGTACATCATACGAAATTACAATCGCAGTGGTTGCTCGTAGCAAGTTTTTAAAGTCGTTGTTCGGATCCATGGTTTCTAAAAACTCTTTAAATCGCTGTCCCATCCAATGATGAGATACTACAACGCGATCCATAATGTCTTCGACATTAGGTGAAGTGGTGTCTTGTGCGATCAGTGGTAATTCATTTAAGCGGCAACTGGTGCGAAAATCTATGCTGTTACTGTAAACACAGGGAATTAAAACGTATGCATAAGGAGAATCAGTATTATATGCAAATACTCGGGCAAGCCTTTCATCGTATGCGTTGTTTTCATGTGCATTAATAGTGGCCGCGTTTTCGACTAAAATTGTTACGCTGTCTTGTACACTATTTGCCCCATCTGAAGCACTTACAGTAAAAGTTAATAAACTGTCTGCGCTAACCGCCGGAGCGTTAAAAAAAACTGCATCAGTACCTGAAGTCGTATCACTAAATGAAACAGTTGGACCTGAAACTTGTTGCCATTTAATACTGGCTTTAGTTAAATCACTATTGTCTAAGAAAACCCGTAATGAAACTTTACTTCCTTCCAGTGCTGCATGGCCTAATCTCGCTGATAATTGACTTACTTCATCACCGACTGTAATGGTATGAGTTAGCGTTTCAGAGATACCATTGCGTCTAAAGTCTACTTGAAAACTGTATTCACCACTTGAGGTTGGCGTAAAAGCGATGGCTTTCGAGTTGTTGGCGTGAAACACTAATTCTTCACCTGCAGTCTGCTGCCAGTTTATCTGCGTTAAAGTATCTTCTGGATAATAAAGAAATAATTCAAGTGGTTGTGCAGTCTTGATGTTTTCTTCTAAGGAGATTATGCCTGTTTCTTCTATAATGGGCGTGTAATCATCTTTTTCGGGCAATGCACTTTTCGAGCTACTGCCTCCGCAAGCTTGTAACAAAATTGATAATATAATCGCTGCACTTGAAAGCCTACTTTGATTAGCTCGAATGTTGTTCATTGACGCCTCAGCTTAAAATTTGAATTAAAGTAATACCATCATTAATAATACTATTAATAAACGGTTTTTATCGGCGAGTAAAGGGGGAGTGCATAGGTTGGTATTTAATTATTAGGAACTAGCACTCAAAATTTTTTGACTGTGGTTGAGTGCTATCCCTCTAGATATGGTTGAAAGGTTAGCTATTCTTCTTTCTTTTTACGAATACTTAGCCCTAATTCCTGGCCGCGATATTTCGCATAATAACTACCGCCAATAAACATGATGCTGGCGAAAACTAATTCACCTAATGCCCATAGTTTCTCATCCGCTGAAACCCATAAAGTCGTTAAGCTGTGCAGAAAGTAAATCATGACTATAAAATTTGACCATGCATAAGTATATGGATTGCCTTGTACTAAACCTTTTAAAGGAAAGAGTAATGGCAAAACAAACATCACTAAGGTTAAAGGTACAGAAAGGGCAGAATCACCACTGATAACAATTAACCAGAGTGGCATGTAAATCAGTAATGAAAAGTAACCAAATAAAGTGACTTTCTTTAGCGTTGTCGTTGAAAAGCGAGGTTTATTGTTCATATGTATTTAATCGTTACCTTGCATAAGCGAAAGCACATTTTCTGGTGGGCGACCAATGATTGCGCGGCTATTGTCTGTAACAATTGGTCGCTCAATTAATTTTGGTGTAGCAACAATCGCGGCAATCAGCGTAGCGTCATCAGCATTCGCTAAATTTTGTTCTTTAAACTCAGCTTCTTTTGTTCGCATCATTTCGAGTGGCGATAGTTTTAACTGTGTTAACAATTGTGATATTTGTGTTTCATTTAGTGGTGTTTTTAAATACTCCACTATGGTCACATCCTGTTTGTTTTCTTCGATAAGGGCTAATGTTTGTCGGCTTTTTGAGCAACGAGGGTTGTGATAAATCGTTAACATGTTTGTCTCTTAATTTTAAAATTAGTATTTTAATGGTTTTAAAGGCGTTTAAGTTTTTCTTGTTGTTCTTGTAATTGCAATATGCGTCCTTTCATACGCTTTTTCAACAGTGGATTATCTTCAACAAAGTTATAAGCTGTTTGTAATTCGTCGACTGCTTTGGGATAAGCACCTAAAAGTGCAAAAACTTCGGCTTTAGTGGCATGCATTAAGGCTTTTTTATCTTGTTTTCGATAGACCTCAGTCAATAAATCATTAGCAATAAAGTTTTTCGGATTAACCACTAAAAAGTTTTGTAATAATGTTTCAGCTTTGCTGTATTGACCTGCTTCATTAAGCACATTGGCATAGTTTAATGTTACTACTTGATTATGTGGCATCAGCAAGTTTAGCTCAGCTAACATACTAATAGCTTTATCGAAATCCTTAACTCCGATGTATGCGTCAGTTAACGCATCAACATAAAATAAATTCTTATTGTCGTTTTTTAATAACGCTTCAAGTTGTTGAACGGCGACAGAGTAGTTTTTATTTTCATAATGAGAAAGTGCTAGGCCATACTTTGCGGCAGCTTCAATCGCATAAGTGTTTTTAGTTAAGCTTTGCTCAAAGTTAATAATGTTGTCTTTAGCATTACCTTCATACCTAGCAATAATACGCGCTTTGGCTAATTCAAATTCTAAACTAGGTGCTAATGGTCTTGGCGAAAAGTTTTGAGCTCTGATCCTAGCATCTGAAATACGAGATTCAGGTAAAGGATGCGTTAACAACATTGCAGGAGGTTTTGATTTATAGCGATACTTTTCAGCCAAGGTGCTGAAAAAGTCTGGTGCGCCTTGTGGGTTAAACCCACTTTCAGCGAGCAGCATTATGCCGACTCTATCTGCTTCTTTCTCATTACCTCGAGTGTAATTTATTCCCGCCTGTTGTGAAGCCGCCATCGTAGTACTTAGTGCGGCCATACCTACACTAGGATTAATTAAGGTCAGTAAAACACTTGAAACCATGGCAGCCATTGTTAACGGTTGTGATTTATTTTGTGACTCAAGTCGTCTTGCTAAGTGACGTTGAGTAACATGCGAAATTTCATGAGCCACTACGGAAGCAAGTTCGCTTTCAGTACTTGCAGTGGTTATCAGACCGCTATGAATTGCAATATGACCGCCAAAAAAAGCATATGCATTTAATTCTTGGTTACGAATAATAAAGAATTCAAAACTATAGTTTACATCTTTAGCATTACGAACCATTCGGTTGCCTAAATCATTAATGTACTCTGTTAGCACAGGGTCATTTAAAATAGGTTGAGAGGCCCGGATTTGACGCATCATTTCGCCGCCAATTTGGCGTTCTTTTTCTATCGATAAAACACTGACGCCCGCAGAACCTATCTCTGGGAGCTTGTTTTTATTGCTCTCTTTATTTTCGGCAAAGGCATGTGTAGTTATTGATGCTGCTATGGCCAAAGATATAACAAGTGGCTTTAATTTAAACAAATTTAATTTTCCATATTTTCAGGTTTATCTGCGCCATCAGAAGATTGAACTTGTGAATGCTTACTATAAATTTCTTTACAAAACTCAGCGATTGAATAACCTGTGATGTCAGTAATATCAAACGATTGGTCGATCAATTCGATTAATTCTTCAACACGTTGATTAGCATAACGAATAAGCGCGTAATCTGCCTTATCGCCCTTTTGGAACGTATAGACAATAAAAGGCACCAATGAGTTCAATCTAAAAAGTATTTGCATTGTGCCGGGCACCCACCTGATAAAAGGACAGTGAGGATTATTATTTTGTGATTGTAATACGCGCTCGTTATACATTATTGGATAACAATGTAATTCATAATGACGGTCACTTATGTGGTGAAAAAGTGATATTTTAGGCTTTATAGTTTTGTTTTCTTCACCAGTAATTGTAATGCTGGGCTCTAAAAGCTGCTGATTCCAGTTCTTTTTATCAAACAGTTGTTTATAGGCACTACTGAAACCATGAGTTAAAATTCCATCTACATCGCTAATTGAGCTCGACGCTAATTGATAAATTGCCGGAACATCGCCCCAATTTATCTTCTTTTTGTAGGCGTTGATTTCTTTGAGACTAGGATTTTCAGAAAGTTCGCTCATTTAACCTCTTTATAATAATAACAAATACCGCAAAAGAATTTACAAATGTCATTGTAATCAATTGTCGCAAATTAGATAATCAAACGAAAGCACTGTGCATATTTTTATTTATGATATACGAATACGATGCGACAAAAGAAAAATGCCCCTTACCTTTAGTAAACTTACGCTTGTTACTAAGAAAGTTAACACCTAATGACAGTTGTTTGATACGTATTTGCGATAATGGTTCTAAAAAAGATATTCCTAAATTGTTAACGAAACAAGGGTTTTATTTTGAGCAGCGTAATATTGATGAATATATTGTTGAATTATTGATAAAAATGGAAAGATAAAGATTATGGTTTCACTGTTTAGCGATTGGTACAAAAGAAATTTTTCAGATCCGAGTGCGGTAACCTTATTGGTTATTTTAATTTGTACGTTTTTGTTTGTTTATTTTTTCAGTAACTTACTTATGCCTGTATTTGTTGCAGTTGCCATTGCCTTTTTATTGGACTTACCGGTCAATAAAATATCGCAGTTGGGGCTATCTCGAACCTTAGCTGTGGTGGTGGTAGTCACAGCGTTTGTTGGCTTAACCTTGATAGGAATACTAGGGTTAATGCCGGTAATTTGGCAACAAAGTAGTAATTTACTGCAAGAAGTTCCGCAAATGGTTGGCCAAGGACAGACCTATTTACTTGCCTTACCTGAACAATATCCAGAATTAATTAGTGCAGAACAAATAGGTAATGTTATCACCTTAGTCAATGACAAGTTAATTGAATGGGGGCAAGTGGTATTGAAAGCGTCGCTTAATTCTATTTCTAATGTTGTTGCATTGCTTATCTATTTGATTTTAGTACCGCTGATGGTGTTTTTCTTTTTGAAAGATAAAAGTGTGCTGTTTGATAGTTTACGCAAATTTTTACCGAAAGATCGCCGTATGGCAAAGCAAGTTGGTACTGAAATGAATCAACAAATCATGAATTATATTCGTGGTAAATTAATTGAAATTATTATTATCGGTGCAGCGTCAACAATTGCCTTTATCGCTTTAGGACTTAATTACCCAGTATTACTTGGGGTGCTAGTAGGTTTATCAGTATTAGTACCTTATGTAGGTGCCACGATTGTAACTTTACCGGTATTACTGGTGGCCTTGTTTCAATTTGGCACTAGCGCTGAATTTGGTTATGTCATGATAGCGTACGGTATTATTCAAGCCTTAGATGGTAATTTACTGGTACCACTGCTTTTTTCAGAAGCGGTTAACTTACACCCAGTAACGATTATTATTGCGGTCATCTTGTTTGGTGGTTTGTGGGGATTTTGGGGCGTATTTTTTGCCATACCACTAGCGACACTGGTAAAAGCGGTGCTTAACGCATGGTCAACCACTACTCAAAGTGAAGTACTTAACGACACTTAAATCATTCATCTTTAAAAACCCAAGATAATAAGCTCAGCGCTAGATAACTTAGTCCAATTATGACTAAGTTATCTAATTTAATTTTATAAGCTTGCTGTTTTTTATTCTATAATAATATAAAGAGATTGCCTGAGTCTGAAGAAAAATATAATTTCTTAACCCGAGCGCAAACATATATAGAGCAAATAGCATTGAGCATGAGCGTATTGAACAATATAGAGAAAAAATCTAATTTTCTTCCTGGCGAAGTAGCACTTGTCGGCTCAGGTCCTGGCGATGCAGAGCTTCTAACCATTCGTGCCTTACGTTTTATCGAGCAAGCTGAAATTGTTATATATGATCGCTTAGTTAGTGCTGAAATTATGGCGCTTTTACCGGCCGAATGTCAGCGTTTTTATGTGGGTAAAGAGCAAGCTAAACACTGTGTGCCTCAGGGTAACATCAATCAGTTGTTAGTTGACTATGCTCAACAAGGTAAGAAAGTACTGAGGCTAAAAGGTGGCGATCCGTTTATCTTTGGTCGTGGTGGTGAAGAAGTAGAATTTTTATTACAAAATGGGATCAGTTGTCATTTATGCCCAGGAATTACAGCAGCGTCAGGTTGTACAACTTACGCAGGTATCCCATTAACTCATCGTGGTGTTGCCCAAGGTTGTACATTTATTACCGGACATTTGCAAAATGATGGTCAATTGAATTTGCCATGGCAAAGTTTGAGTTCTAGCTCACAAACTGTGGTGTTTTATATGGGCATTAATACCTTATCTCGTATTACTGAGCAGTTAATTAAGCATGGTCGTGACGCTAATACTCCAGCAGCACTTATTCGCAATGGCACTCAGCCAGATCAAGAAATTTATCGTGGCAATATAGCTTCACTCGCGAGCTTAGTAACCAAGCATAATATAACGCCACCCACCTTGATTGTGATCGGCGATGTCGTTAATCAATTAACAGATTTACCCTTAACAAGCCCCGGTTTTTTAGATGCAAAGATACATCAAGGCTTGATATCCAGCGCAGATAAATAAGCACTCAGCAATAAGTTGTGATGTTTGAAAATAGATTGTTGATAATGAAAAAGGCTTAACATTTAATGTTAAGCCTTTTGTTTTTTATGTCATTCTGCGACAGAGTTAACAAGTCTTACTACCGTCATTTTTTTATGTTTTAAAGGTTATTCAGCACATCTAAAACGACTTGATGATGGTCCTTAGTTTTAAACTTATTAAAGACATGAGCTATTTTTCCATCAAGGCCAATTAAAAAGCTTAAACGATGTATACCATCATATTCACGGCCCATAAATTTCTTTAAGCCCCAAACACCAAAAGCATCAGCAACACTGTGATCAGGGTCTGACAATAAAGTAAAATTAAGCGTATCACGTTGGCAAAACTTTGCTAATTTTTTAGGCTCATCAGGACTAATACCAAAAACTTGCGTATTGAGTGCATCTAAATCTGCTTTATGATCACGTAAACCTTGTGCTTGAACAGTACATCCTGGTGTCATCGCTTTAGGATAGAAATAGACTAAAACTTGTTTTTTGCCAAGGTAATCTGCAAGATTGACCGTTTGTTCATTTTCATCTTTTAATGTGAAAAGTGGTGCGTTATCACCAACAACGAGAGTGTTCATGGTATCCCCTAAAATAAGTTTGATTGAGTTTTTTTAATGCACCCTTGTACATCAAATTGTTCACATAATTCTAAAAAGTCACTTTCAAGTTGTTCTATGCTAGTTTCTTCCATTAAGGCTATTAGTACGGAAGCGCTCATGTGATTGGTTTTCTGGTTGATTTCTGACTTTAATGACGAGATGTCAATATTTCGAGTGGCGAAAAATGCAGTAACAGCTTTTAGAACACCGGGTTGATCGATACCGGCATAATCAACTTGATAATGGTGAACAAAGTCTTGATCTCGATAACCAGAGGTTCTTTTCATCATGGTGATCAATTCTAATTCATGAGCAACACTAGGCAATTTACTTTCTAATTGATGAATAGCTTTGTTGGTGCCGGTAAGCAACATAATTAACGTGAACTCTAAACCAAATATCGCCATTCTACTGTCGATAATATTACAACCGCATTCGCTTGCTAGCTTGGTTAAGTCACTAACACTGCCTGTGCGATCGGGTCCCATTGCTGTTAATACTAAATACTCACTCATCAAAAAAACCTAGCTGTGCTTTAAAAAGCAACATTGTAACGCATCAAAGGCTATTAAAGCTAACCATCAGGTTAAGTTTATTATTATCGGAATAAATGTGCTAAAACTGACATTTTTAAATGTTTAATTATCTTAAAATTGTTACATGTTTGCTTTCAACTTTATTAATTACCATATATTAATAAAGTTTACTGGTATAAATAACGATTAGACATATAAACGTTAAGGCGTTAACTTACATAACACTGTAATGAATACGCCACTATTTCATGAGGATACCCTGTGAAGATACGACCGATAAACTTCGCCTATTCAATATTATTGATACCGAGCTTAATTCTTTTAGGCTGTTCTACAAAGTCAGATAACAGTGAATCGATGAATGAAAAACTTGTTGTTACTGACTATGCCGCTCAAGGTATTCTAGCTAAATCTTTACCTGAGATAGCCACTGCCATAAAACAACAAGAAATAACTTCTGAAGCCTTGGTTAACCTTTACCTAGCGCGCATAGCTGCTGTCGATAAAAATGGACCTACTTTACAAGCTATTTTAACGCTTAACCCAGATGCGTTAAAGCAGGCAAAAGAACTCGATGAATTACTTGCTTCGGGTACCATAAAAGGGCCATTGCATGGTGTGCCAATATTATTAAAAGATAATATAGAAAGCAAAGATAACATGGCAACCACCGCAGGAGCTCTTGCTTTACAAAATAATATCACTGGCCGGGATAGTCCACTTGTATCAGGCTTACGTAACCAAGGGGCAATTATTTTAGGTAAAACCAACCTGAGTCAATGGGCCAACTTTAGATCAGAAAACTCAATGAGTGGCTGGAGTGCTTTAGGGGGGCAAGTAAGAAACCCTCACATGCTTGATAGAAACCCCTGTGGTTCTAGCTCAGGTTCAGGATCTGCTACAGCGGCTTCATTAGCAGCAGGAACCGTCGGCACAGAAACTAATGGTTCTGTTATTTGTCCGTCAAATGCGAATGGCGTTGTTGGCTTTAAACCAACTGTTGGTCTTATACCTCAACAATATATTATTCCTATCTCAGCCTCACAAGATACTGCAGGGCCAATGACTAAAACGGTGAGGGGGGCAGCGATGATGATGAACGCAATGGCAACTCAAACACCGAATATTGATTATACAGCCAAGTTAAATAAGCATGCTTTGCAAGGGATACGGGTTGGGGTGTTAAATTTTGCTAAAGGTGGCAACGCCGCTATTCTTAAGCAGTTTGATAGTGCTTTAGAAAGTTTAGTTGCTGCTGGCGCAATTTTGGTTAATATCGATGAACGGCCACAGTCTCCTGAAAATTTTAATAAAAGTAGTTACGATTTATTAAAATATGAGTTTAAAGACGGGTTGAATCATTACCTTGCCTCAACATCTCCTGAGCAAGTTAACACCCGTACATTATCTGAGTTGATTGATTTCAATATAGAAAATTCAGAAGTTGAGTTGGCGTTATTTGATCAAAGTATTTTATTAGCCTCTAATAAGCTCGAGTCGTTGGAGAGTAAAGAGTACCTCGAAGCTGTTCAACTTGTGCAAAAATCGACACGCAAAAATGGCATTGATAAATTACTGATAAAACATAATGTAGCTGTGTTAATTGCGCCTTCTGGTCCAATTGTACCGTTAATTGATGCTATTAATGGTGATGTTTGGCCCAACGATTGGCCAGGCTTTGGTTCACAAGCAGCAATTGCCGGGTATCCGCATGCTACAGTGCCGATGGGCGGCGTTAAATTTATTCCTATCGGATTATCATTTATCGGCGGTAAAAATACAGATGCGGATATTCTTGCTTATTCATATGCCTTTGAACAACATTCAAAACGTCGCCTTGAACCAAAGTATTTTAAAAGTGCTGAGCAAGTACCGGTACTGAATAAGGCGATGAAACCATTAAGCAAGTAAAAGCATCATATTTAAAAGCAACATAGGTTTAAGATGGGGGCATTATGCAAATTAAATTATTCATGAGTAAAAATGTTTTTAGTATTGATATGGACGATAAAATCAGCATAGTTAAAAATACATTTGAAGAGTTAGGTTTTCATCACCTTTTAGTTATGGATGAAGGTAAACTTGTTGGTGTTATTTCTGATAGAGATTTACTTAAAGCGATCAGCCCTAAAGTTGATTCTGTTGCCGCCACTAACAAAGATTTAGCAACGCTTAATAAAAAAGCACATCAGATAATGAGTCGTGATCCTATTTGTCTTGATGATACTGCGAGTTTGCGGGATGCAATTAAACTGTTTAACGAAACGAATATTACTTGCATACCTATTCTAAATATAGATAACCAAGTAGTTGGGATCATTTCTTGGCGAGATATTATTAAGGTGCTCGCTGAAGAAGGCTTTCAAAGTTTAAGTTAATAGTCGTTGAAAATTATTAGCTATTTTTAAGAGAAATCTACGGCAATATCTTGTGTTTGTAATTTCAGGCAAGTACCATGGTGCGCTGCTGAAATTAGCGCTATTTCTTTTAATTTACTCGCTTTTGAATAAAACTGGTGATTCAGGGGAACTTAGCACTGATTCACTAATCAAAACGGCGTTGTTGAAGTATTGCTTGAATATTATTATTACGTTTAAATCTTAAGGCGTAATGATTAAAAATGTTAACTATAAATATTAAACAAGCAAAATTAAATTTAGAAAGATTCAGATTTTTATCCTCGGGAGTGTTAATGAATCGCAAGATATTTTATTTTTCATTATTGAGTATCGCAGTTACTAGCTGCGGTGCTATTAATAATAAACGAGCAGTAGGCGATTTCGAATACGCGAAGCAAAAAGAAGCTCAGGCGTTAAAGATACCTGCAGGTTTAGCTAAACCTAAACAGGACGACACTTATTTTGTTACAGACAAAATAAACCACAAAGGCCCCGTAGGCGAGAGTGTTGATGTGCGTGCACCGTCACTTGTGTTGCCTATTGCTGCATCTACCCGAACAGAAAATACCTCTGCGGAGTCAAAAGTTTGGTTCGATCAAGTTATTGAAGAAGAAGACTTAAAAACGTTTGTTTTAAAAGCGTTAAAAGGGCAATTAGCTGCTGATAATGTTGAACTTAAGCAAGTTGATGATGCTGGTTTAATTTATGAATCTGACTGGTACCATAAAGAAGTTGAGACAGGTACATGGCCTTTTAAATCGGTTGCTATTGCTGAAAGCATCAGCTATCGCTTTATTCTTGAAAGTAAATCTCATGGTAGAAGTGTCGGTTTAAGTGTTAAGTTGCTTGATTATATGAAAACTGATCAAGCGGGTGGTACTAAGCGCATTGATATTATCGATCAACAACGTGCTGAAATGAACATGCTCAATGAAATTATTGCGCAAGTGGACTTTCAATATCGCTTAAAACAACAAGAGAATCGTTTACTTAGAGCAAACCAAAATTTTGTTAGTTTAGGTGAAAACGTATCAGGTGAAGCGGCATATATTGTTGAAATTGACGTAGATTTATTATGGGCTAATTTACCATTATTTTTTGAAGATCACGGTTTTAATATTACCGACTTGAATGAATCTACAAAAATATATTATGTTGACTATAAAATGCCAGAGACAGGTTTTTGGGCTAGTCTTTGGGGTGATACTCGTCCAGTTGTTGATTTACCTAATGGTAAGTACCAATTTCAGCTTGAAAAAGTAGCTGAAAAATCAGCGGTTACAATTTATGATGATCAAGGTAATGCTTTATCTGAATCGACGTTAGAGAAAATATTTAATGTCATGGAACCTGGTTTATCGTTTAAAGATGTCTTTTAAGTCTTTTAGACATTTTTAATGTAAAAAAACTCCGTTAATCGGAGTTTTTTGTTTTTGGGCTATGGTCAGCGTTTTTCGAAACCGTTGCCATTTTATGCGAGGTTTTTTGAGTTCTCGGTAAGGTTTCTTTTAAATCATTTAAACCTTTTTTACGCAAAGGTGTTTTAGCGCTTTTTTGAAAAGTGCTTAAATTACCGATTAAAATAACTAAAGCAATGATCACTATAGTGGGGGCAACCCAGCTCTCAGTTAATATGCTGGTCATAAATTCTCACTCCGATGTGCTTTGTGAAATTGATTAATTAATGTAATGCATTATGCTGGAAACACACATAGCTTAAATATTAGCAACATTCATAATATAACGCTGATACAGTTCAGGTAATATTGCTAATAATTGTTTTTTAGGTTTTATCTCGCTGTGGGTTAAAGTTGCTGTTAACAGTTCGAGATTATAAGCTTGTTGGTATTGCTCTGATAATGGCAAGTAAGATAAATGCCAGGGTTCTTGCGCAACTCCACCACGAAATTTGTCATAAGGTAAATAGAAACCAAATTGTTTAGCATGTTGTTCTAACCAACACGTTAAAGGGTAGAAGTGTCCACTCGATTGGTATTCCCATGGCTCTAACGCTAAAGACGTGCCTGCCGGTAATAAATTTTCAGCATAAACGTCTATTTCACAACCCCAATGATGCCTACTCGCGCCAGGTAATGCTGAAAATAACATAATAGCGTGTATTTTTTCTTCGTCATCAAGCAGTGATAAGTCGATAATTTTATTTTCGGCGTTTTTGACTGAAGTGAGCCCAGAAAATTTATTTAGCCAAATGGCTAACTGGCGATCAAAACACCGAAAACCACTGGCGATAGTAATGTCGAGCCCAGCAATTTTTGCGGCATTTTGCAGTTGTTGAAATGCTGTAAGCATTTCAACATGCACACCTATTTTGCTATCAAACCAATGAATATGCTGCTCAGTTTTACCTGTAAGAATTAAGTCTAATTCGTTCATTTTATGATTTTTTTACTAAGGCATTAACCAAGGTTTGATAATAAACATCGGTTAATAATATTAAATCGTTGACAGAAACACACTCATTAACTTGATGAATAGTGGCGTTGCAAGGACCTAGCTCAACAACTTGAGCACCGGTAGGCGCTATAAAACGGCCATCTGAAGTACCACCACTAGTAGACAGTATTGGTGTGATTTTACAACAAGTTTCTATGGCGCTTACAACACTATCAACCAATGTACTTGGCTCAGTAATAAATGGTTGGCCGTTGAACACCCATTTAATGTCGTAATTGAGTTGATGTTGAGATAATAGCGCTTCAACCTTCTGTACGATCATTTCTGCGGTTAATTCGGTGCTGTAGCGTAAATTAAACAATGCGGTTAAGTGGCCTGGTACAACATTAGTAGCACCAGTACCCGATTGAATATTAGATAATTGGAAACTGGTCGGTGGAAAATATTCATTGCCATTATCCCAATGCATCTCGCTTAACTCGGCAAGAGCCGACATGGCTTTATGGATAGGGTTAATAACATGTTCAGGGTAGGCGACATGACCTTGCTTACCATGAATAGTTAATTCGCCTGAAATTGAACCTCGGCGACCGTTTTTAACTACATCACCTAAAGTTGAAGTGCTTGAAGGCTCTCCTACAATACAGTAATCAATTTTTTCGTTGCGTGCTTCAAGCGTATCAATGACACGGGTAGTGCCATTAATAAATGGACCTTCCTCATCACTGGTGATTAAAAATGCAATGGAGCCTAGGTGATTTGGATGATCAGCAACAAAGCGCTCAGTAGCAACGATCATCGCCGCTAAACTGCCTTTCATATCTGCTGCACCACGGCCATAAAGCATACCGTCGGCTATTACTGGGTCAAATGGTGGAGTGTTCCAACTCTCTAACTTTCCTGCAGGCACAACATCTGTATGGCCTGCAAAACAAAAAACGGGTCCACGACTACCTCGGCGAGACCATAAATTGGTAGTATCTTCAAAAACCATGCTTTCATTAGTAAAACCGAGTTTAGCTAGGCGCTCAGACATAAGCTGCTGACAGCCAAAGTCTTCTGGGGTAACCGAAGGACGCTCAATCAGTGATTGTGCTAATGCGATAGTGCCGTTGTCATGTTTGTTCATGTTTATTTGCGCATCCTAAGTTAAAGCTTGTTGATACTGGGTATCTTTAAAACCGATCAGTAGAGTGTTGTTATGCTTCAACAATGGTCGTTTAACTAACGTTGGTTGAGATAATATTGCTTCAATAACCGTTTCATCCGTTAAGTTGTTTTTAATGTCTTCAGGTAAATTACGAAAGCTGGTACTTCGTTTATTTAGCAACTGGGTTAAATCGGCATCATTGATGAACTGTTGCAGTAACTCGATACTTAGACCATCTTCTCGAAAGTCATGAAATTGATAGTTGATATTTTCTTGTTCTAGCCATTTTTTGGCTTTCTTTACGCTATCGCAGTTTTTAATGCCATACAGTATTGTCATTAGGTCTCCTAAATTATATTACTTCATAATTATTTTTAATTAGTGCCGCTTTAGCCGCTTCAAACTTGTCGGATTTAACTAAAACGTAATCAGTATCAAATGTTGAAATAGCAAAAATACTAATTTTTTCATTGGCTAAAACGGTAGATATATTTGACATTATCCCCGTTAACGTAAAATAAAGCGGACCAACCACCTCAAACGCTTGCCAACCCAGCTCAACTTCTTCGCTATCAATTTCAATATGCTCAGGGATTACAATTGAAATTTCATCGTATGTTTTTGCTAAAAAGAATATGGGGGCATTAAATACCACGTCAGGAATTGAGCTATCTCGTCTCAAGCTATGTATAGCAAATGTTTCAGATAAGCGCCGTAGGGTGAAATTACTCATAATTCAACTTTTTATGTGTCGTGGGTAATGACGATACTATAGCGTTAAATAGCCATGATCTCTAGCGGTTAAATAAGCCATGTCTGCGAATAAAGATCTTAAAATTACCTCAATTTACCTCAGCTTATATAAGTAATCAGGCTACTAAGTTAATTATCGGTACTAAGATAGTGTATATATAAGTCAATTAGCGATTATTTATCGCCTTTGTTACGCAGCAACATTAAATAGAACGTACAATGATATCCACATAAGCTGTGGATATCATTGTGTGCAACTAATGTTTAACTATTTAACCTGTTGTTTTGTAATGGTAAAAAATGTTGGTTAAAAAGTGGCACCCAATAATTTTATTAATATATTTAAGATAAGTGATTAAAATATTACATTAACGATTGAATTCGCTAAAGATCAACTTATTTATAAAACAGATCCTTACTTTAAAGTAAATTTTGGCAGGTTAATTATCATTATGGTGAAATTGCATTCAGTACAATAGTGCATCACAAAGACGATGGAGGTTTACTCAGGAGATTAACTGAGCAATCTTAGCAGTATGTGTTAAATTTAAACAAATGAAGTAATACATATAGGTCTTAAAAGTATAAATTGTTAAACTGGCCTATTCACCACTTTAACCGTTACAATTTTATGCTATCTTTTAAATATACCTTATTGTAGTGTGTCGATTATGAAGCTATCCGTATTTGAAATTATTTCGCTCGGCCGAAAATACATGAATTTATGGCCGACGCGTGCTGAACTTGCAGAATACTTTACAGAGTACCAGGCTGTTAGAGTGAGCCGCTTGGTGTGTAAAGTAATGCCTGGCTTAGCACTATTTTGTTTAATTATGCAGTTGTATTTTGGCTCTATGGCTATTTTGCCTCAAGCACTGTTATACAGTATTTGTATATTGAGTTTTCCATTACAAGCACTAATTGTTATGGGGGTGAAAGCCGATAAGTTTCTACCACCAGATCTTGCTAATTGGTACAAGGAAAGTGTTGCGCGTGTGAATCAAAGTGGTGGTGATATAAAATTATCGACCCAGCGCCCACGATATTTAGATTTAGCTCAATTACTTAATTTAACTTATAAAAATCAGTATAACGCGACTTAATCTTTAATTGTTCTCTTCTTTTTAAAACCAAAAATGCGATACAGATTGTCTGTGTCGCATTTTTTATTGTTCTTTTTGATAAATCCGAATAAGAAAATCAGCCTGACAGGTAAAGTTATTGATTAGTTTTAATTTCTCGATTACTTCATTGCTAGCTTTAAATGCAAAAGGAGTCATGGCGAGCAAGTTTAAAGTGTCTTGACCTGTTTTTAACACCATTTGATAGGAGATATTTTCTTGATGTACCAGGGTTAAATGTTCAATGGGCAATTTTTCTTCATCGTGCTCTTGCGCATCATCATAGATATATTGTTTTAATTCCATTAAATGCTGTTTTGCAGGCGTTACTGTTAATAAATAACCACCCGCTGAGAGTACCCGTGTAAACTCCTGTTCTAAAATAGGCGCATAAACTGAAACAATCCACGAGAATTGTTGCTCGGCAAAAGGTAGCTTTGATAATGTTGCTACACTAAAGTGACATTGTTGGTACTTTTTAGCGGCTTTTTTGATAGCTTCTTTTGCAATGTCGACGCCGTAAACCGTATTAACATCACTTTTATGTTGGTGGGTATAAAAGCCTTCACCACAGCCAGCATCTAATATCACACTAGTGTTGCTTGCATTCAATACTGTTCTTTCATGATATAAAACGACTAATTTATCGACCAATGGTTGGTAATAACCTTGCTCTAAAAATGCTCGTCTGGCATTTACCATGGCTTTATTATCGCCGGGATTTTTTGAATGCTTAAATTGTACAGGTAATAAATTTAAGTAATTCTCTTTAGCGCGATCAAAGCTGTGATTGTTTTCACAACGATAAAGTTTTTCTTGCCCTACCAGTGGTAAATTACAAAGTGGGCAGGTGTAGTGCAAAGCAGTCATATATGAGTCATATAAAGTAGTTAAAACGAAAAGGGCAAAAGCCCTTTATTTGTTTATGCCTGTACTATTAAGTCAAAGCTACTTACTAAAAGTAGACCAAATAGGTGCATGATCGGAAGGCTTTTCAATACCTCTAAGCTCATAATCTACATCCGATTCGATACAACGATTAGCAAACTTGTTCGTTGCCAGTATTACGTCAATACGAAGTCCACGGTTATCGTCAAAACCACGAGAGCGATAATCAAACCATGAATACCTTTCTTCACGGCTTGGGTGTAAGGCTCTGAAAGTATCGGTAAAGCCCCAGTTCATCAATGTTGCTAACCATTCACGCTCTTCAGGTTGGAAACTACACTTACCTGTTTTTAACCAACGTTTACGATTTGGCTCACCAATACCAATGTCTAAATCTGTCGGCGAAATATTGATATCACCGATTACCACAACATTTTCATCTGGTGTGTGATGTTCATTTAAATATTGCATCAAATCCTTATAAAATTGGCGTTTATAAGGGTATTTAGTTTCATGAGCAATATTGTCGCCTTGAGGAAAGTAACCATTTAATACCGTTACCTTTTCACCATTTTCGTCGGTAGTTTGCACCATGATCATACGTTTTTGTGCTTCATCATCATCGGTTGGAAAGCCGTAAGTGACGACATCTGCAGGTTTTTTACAAAGCATAGCCACGCCATAATGAGCTTTTTGGCCATGAAAATAAACGTGATAACCCATTGCTTCGACATCAGCAAGTGGGAACGCGTCATTATGAACCTTTATTTCTTGCAGCCCAATAATATCAGGTTGATGCTTATCGATAATTGCTTGCAATTGATGTAAACGAGCACGTAAGCCATTAATGTTAAAAGAGATGATTTTCATGGGTAAACTCTGAATTTATTTTTGCGCACATGCTACCAGATCTTAATTGCTAGCAATAGTGATATTGACCAGCAATAGCGGCTAAATTTCAGAACATTTTTATCTTAATAAGAGAGAACGCAGCCATATCAATGCTTTAAGTTATCTAACTATTGTAAGCCCTCGCTGGGTAAATACAGAGTGTCAATGTCTCTTTTGAGATTGTAATCAAACGTAACCAGTGGGTTATAGTTTGTACTATTGCGGTAATACCTTGTACATAGCGTTGTTAATTCATAATAAACATTTTAAGCTTAAGCGAATTAGGATTGTTCATCTTATTTGTTTTCTCTTGATCGAAACACTTTAAGAGAATCCATTAAATTGCTGCTAGTGAATCTAGCAACATAGGAAATTATTAAATGTCAGATAATAACTTACCCGTAAAAAAAATATTACTCGTTGAAGACGATCGTCAGTTGTCTGATCTGGTTGCTGAATTTTTAGAAGGCGAAGGCTATCACGTTAAGCAAGAATTAAGAGGGGACACAGTTGAGAAACGCGTAGAAAAATTTGTTCCTGACTTAATTATTCTAGACATTATGTTACCTGGTAAGGATGGCTTTGCAGTATGTAAAGACTTAAGACCAAAATACAGCGGTCCAATTTTAATGCTAACGGCGAAAGGTACCGACTTCGATCAAGTGTTAGGTTTGGAAATTGGCGCAGACGACTATGTAATAAAACCGGTTGAGCCGAGAGTATTACTTGCACGCGTTAATGCTTTATTAAGACGTGGTCAATTAGCTTCAGCCCAGAAAGAAAGTGCTGAAATTACTTGCGGTGAGTTATTTATTAATCGTGGTTCTAGGCAAGTAACGCTTCACGGTAAGAATGTAGAGTTAACCAGTCAAGAGTTTGATTTACTCTGGTTATTAGCGAGTCGTGCTGGTGAAGTACAAAATCGTGATTACATTTATAAAGCGGTCGTAGGTCGTGAGTACGATGGTATGGATAGAAGTGTTGATGTGAGAATTTCACGTTTACGTAAAAAGCTGCATGACAGTAATGAAACCCCGTTTCGCATTAAAACTATTTGGGGACAAGGTTACTTATTTGTTCCTGATGCTTGGAGTTAATCATTATTCTGTCTTCTATTATGATGAGCCATCATGGCCATTCTTTATACTTAATGCACGTTAAGTAGGCACTTTAATGAAACTTGGCCGTTCATTTTTTAGCTTATATTTTCTCATTATATCCATTTTTATCATTTTTTCATGGATGCTTGATGAAGTATGGCGTTCATATCTTGAACAAGATATAGAGTCGTATACGGGCTATAAAAGTATGTTACTGGCGCTGTCGAATTATGTAGAAAAGCATCCAGAAGACGAGTGGCAAGCTATCGTTACTCGCGCATCCGAACAATGGCAATTACCTCTTCGCTTGATGTCTAAGCAACAATTAGCTGAAAGTAGTCAACCTAGTCATGATGTGCTCAGCGCAGATAACACGCATATTTTTTATGATAAAGACGCTGTCGAAATTCATCACCGCATTAATACCTCCGGCACAGTTATTGTTTTAGGACCTGCTAAAATGCCGACTAGACCTAGGGTAGAAGCGCTTATTCGCGTTATTCTACTGGCAAGTTTAGCTTGTCTGCTTTTTTTATGGTTGCGGCCATTATCTCGAGATTTAGACCAATTGCGTAAAACAGCTATTGAATTTGGCCGAGAAAGTTTTGATGTTGTTGCTCCAAAAGCACGTTCTACGATGACAGAACCTATGGTAACTGCATTCAACAGCATGGCTAGTCGTATTAAGCGTCTCATTGATGCACATAAAGAGCTATCAACAGCCGTTGCACATGAATTACGCACACCTTTAGCAAGAACTAAGTTTGCCTTACAAATGTTAGCTAATACTGATGATAAAATTAAACAGGAAAAGTATCGACAGGCAATTAGTAATGATATTTGTGAATTAGAGCAATTGATCAGTGAGATGTTAATTTATGCAAATTTTGATAATGAAAAGCCAACACTCAATTTTACTGAACAGTCGCTACTTGATATCGTTAACGGACAAGTGAAATCCTTCCAACAATGCCAGCAAAATTTTACCGTTAATAATCTAATCGGCGACATGAAAGTTGAAGTTGATCGACATTTTATAAGTCGCGCATTGAACAATTATATTTCCAACGCTATTAAATATGGTAAAGGCGAAATTGAGATCACGATCTCACAAAAAGATCAAAACTGTCAGATACAAGTCACTGACAATGGTGATGGTATTAAAGATGACTTCAAATGTACTATCTTTGATGCATTTTCAAGAGGTGATACGTCTCGTAATCGTGAAACAGGAGGCTTAGGCTTAGGCTTAGCTATAGTGTGCCGCATTATGGAATGGCATGGGGGTAATGCTTGCGTTGAAAATGCTAAGCATGGTGGTGCTAGTTTTATTTTAAATTGGCCAATAAAGCAAATCTCTTAATTGCGAATCGTTTGAATATTGCTCAATATTCGATTGAAAGTAATGCGCTGTATTTATTGATAAAAATCACAAAAAAAACTTTATACCATTAAAGTAATTTATACCGCTGCCGATATAAATATTATCGGTGGTAACTCAGTAGATTACTTTGACAGCAAAAGCATTATCCAACGACATTCTTGTCCATGAACTCCAATTAGGCGAACAGCTTAATGAGAGTGTTCATCATGACCGTCGTTCTGATTTTTCTTTAATGCTTGCCATGTTGACTGATGATGTTCGGGCACATAGTCAATTTAAGTTACCCCGAACCGAAACGCCAGAAACAACCACATCAAATGAGCAGTTACGCAAATACTTTCAATTACCTAATGAAGCGCCAATTGCATTAAAAAATCTAGCCGATATAGTTGAATTTAACCAAGTAACACTGATTGAGCAGCAGCAGTTTGAGCAACTGCGATTAGTGAATGCACTTAAGCCTAAACCAATAGCTTTTCGCGATGATGTCAGTTTTATTAATCAGCAAGTAATGACAAATACTAGTCTTTACTGTCAACAAAAACATCAGCAAAAGTCGGTTAACCAAAGCGCTGCCAGAGCTAATTTTAACGTTAACGCCTGGTTATCAACAGTACAGTCTACTATCGAAAAATCTCCCCTAATGGATACTATTGCTTAAGCGTTTGTAATAACGTTAATCAATACTTTAGCTTAATGTTTTCATGCAGCAATGTTTAAATTTTTTATTACTATCACATATGCATACTTCATTGCGCTTAGGCTTATTAATTTCAACACTTTTTGAAACATCACCATCGTGATAACGCCATAAATTATTCTCTAGTATAAAATTAGATTTTTCTCGCATTTGCCAAAATCGACCTAAATGCTGATAAAAGGCTGAAAACTCAACTTGTGCATAATCTTTGTTGGCTACATCAGCCTTATAGTCACTGGTATGATGAATTATAAGCTTGAGCCATTTAGTCTCAGATGCCCATTGTTTTATATCTTCAATTGATTGCTCGGCTTGACTCACAAGTGAATAAGTTTGATAGATGTATTCAGGCTCATTTACAGCATAAGCAGAGTAGCGTGAACGCATTAATTGTTCAGGTGAGGTAGCTTGATTTTCTGCCAGAATAAAAGGTCGGCAACAAAGTTTATACGTGAGACCAGTGCCACAGGGACATAACATAGAATAGTCTTTAAATCGGGTATTATTATCAAAGTTTATCATGGTAAAAGTTTGCACTACAGCATTTATCTTCATGCCTGATTTGATTTTAAAGTTTATTATATTGTTCTACGGTTTTTGTTAAATTTCGACGATCTACTGTTAACACCAAGATCCAATCCCTAAACTCCAAACTCCAAATCCTTGAACTGAGCTTATATCAAGTCTAAAACTTAAACTCGTGGCACTCAATGTTGTTGTCGCTACGTTTACTATTTCAATAACTTTCTAATGTAATTTGTTCGCCTGCGGGGCATTAGTTTTCTGTAAAAAAATGCAGTGGGTTTTACCGATAGCCGCACATCGAGAAATTTCATTTAATTGTGCTTGATTATAATTTGCATTAGCTAAAATCATCGCAGAACAATTACCTTTTAATAAAGTCTTTTTAATATGTTCAATACTTACATTGACTTTATTTGCATTCACTTTCAATATTTTTGCGGGGTTAATTTTACCCATATTGGATAGTTGCTCTAATGAATCATTTTCAGGATTAATCATCAATATCCATTTGTTTTCATCATGGTGATGTTGGCAAATATCATGGTATTTTTTAGATAAGTCATAAGCGCTATTTACATTGACGATATTGCACCAAGTGCTAGTTAAGCTTGTGCTATTAGCAATATTAATCGTATTTTTTATGTTTAAGTTATTGTTAATATTGTTTAAATTTACTTTGTTGATATTAATCATAGTGCTAATCTCGATATACTGTATGGATATACAGTATATCGGTTTTGTTGTTATTTCAAGTGTTTTTTTTCATAAAGTTTGTTACTTCAAAATTAAATAAATTATTAGCAAGGTATTTTATGAAAATAGCAAGACAGTCTTAATAAAAACAATACCTGTATGATTGACCTGAACAGAGTTTATACAATTGACGTTAGCCTGTGTTTTATTGTTAAAGTCTAGGGTTAAGTTCGTATTGTTAGGTAGCTTGGACTTATAAAGCTTGTTACGATAAACCTATAATAATTCGACAAACTGTAAGTGACTTTCTTGGTGTAAATTACCTTGGTAAGTCATCCTATAAAGTTGAATATCACGAGTTTGTACGCAGAGTACAAAGATCATATTTTCAGGTTGGTCATTAAGTTTGAATTTTAAAATACTATGAATATATCAAACATATTAAATCAGTTACTTTGGTGCTGCTTTGCTGTTGTGCTTTTGATTTTTTCATTAGGGCTTAGTTGGCAAGTAAATAAAGCTTTTAACTTCACTTATGGAATTTGGTATCAAACACTTGAGATTAATCGAGTTATAGCTATAAATGTGCCGAAGAATAATCAAGGAAAGCAAGACTTTCCAGTCGAGGATGCCGATTTACATAAAAAAATGTTTTCAGATATTGTTGACGCTATCCATCAAAAGGGTAATGGGTTAGCCGAAATAAGCTATGAAAATTCTCGAGGGATTGTTAAAGGTTTTTTAACTAAAAATGAAATACAACACCTGGAAGATGTCGCTAACTTACTTGATGGTGTAATGAGTATTTGGCAAGTAAATAGTTTTATTTTCCTAGCATTTATCCTGTTTTATTGCCGAAAGCCAACATCAGTCAAAAAAGAAATTTCGCATAAACAAGCCAATACGCTTTTACCCATGAATACCATGCCGTCTACTAAACAAAAGCTGATCAGTATAGCCACAGTAATTGTAATAACGATATTGATTTTAGCGGCATGGGGATTTACCGCAATTTTTTATTATTTACATACGGTGATCTTTCCAAGTGATCACCAATGGTTTTTTTATTATCAAGAGTCATTAATGTCAACAATTATGAAAGCCCCTGATATATTTGCTGCCATTGCAGGTCAGCTTTTATTTTTGGCTTTATTTCTTTGTCTGATAATTGATAGAGGGGTTCAACATTTTCAATCAAGGAATCGAAAGGCTAAGTCTAATGCTCGATAAAAGCTTTACGAGAATTGGGAATCGAACGACTAAACATTTATCGGATTAAAGATGTTTTCAGATAAGCATTTAATCGTTTAATAGCTTAATGATATTTTCTCTTGATTTACTCGCGTAAGTGTCTGAGACATTATCACTTATAAATAATGAGGCTTTGACTGCTATACTTTTCAGGGTTTTTATATCTTGTGGCTGCCACTCAGTTTTATCAGCTGTTCGTTCACAACAGATGATACCTAATGGATTAAAATCTTTCTTGAACGTTACATCTAACAAGGAGTGAATATTGTGAATATCGAAGTAGCCTTTATTAAAAGACTTAGTCGTTTCATAATCTCTAGCATCAGAAGCGACTAAAAACTCATTATCTAGTACATGAGCAAAGTATGCTTTATGATTTTTCTCGCTTAAAAGCTCACCTATTGATTGTTTACCCGTTTCATCGACACACATCAATGAGACCATTTCAGAGTAGTCACTGCAAAATAGCCAAATACCAACACGGTCACAGTCAGGGACAGCTGATTTAACCGCCGAGCAGATCTTTAGTAACTTATTTTGTAAAGAAGTCCGAGGGTTACTTAAATAAACAGAAAGATTAGAAAGTACTTCCATAAGCGCAATAGTATAGAGTTATGTGTAGAACTATTATACACAGTTTATTTTTTCTGTAATCTTAATTTTAAAACGCTATATTTTACCGGCAATGGCGCAGTGATCAATAGGAATAGGATACCTATTGATTTATTGTATGGGCGAATCGTTCAAAAACATCGAATACTATTAAGTTATTTATAGCAAAAACACATAAATGTATTGAGGATGGCTTACTTATTGAGGTTGGCTAACTCATCAATTCTGTATTGAGTTAAGATAATAAAGCACTTTTTGAATACGGTAGCCGCGCTAGGGTCAGGAACAACAACTATATACTGCCAACGACAAGAGTTTTCACGATAATTAGTGAAATTCTTTTGCGAGCGTTTAAATAAATCTAGCGCCGTTCTCCGACCAGTATTCGCCGCTAAATTGTCTAATATAAACGTTTGATTATTGACCCAAGTTTGCAATTCTTTTTCTTTGTGCGCTTTAACCCCGTCTAGACATCGTGATACATCAACAATTGTTTTCATTTTTTCTTGGCAAGTTTTAATCGATTCTTTTGCCATTACGGCATTAGAAACTAATAAAGTGCTTGCTAATATTAACGTGCTCAATGTCTTTGTTATCATAACGTAGATTAAAACTTATCCTTATGCGGGCAGTACTTTTTTATAGGGTTTAACGGTAACTTTTTTATAAACACCTGCTGCGATGTATGGGTCTTCATCAGCCCATTGTTGTGCGTCTGTTAGGCTATTAAATTCTGCAACTATTAGTGAGCCAGTAAAGCCTGCATCACCTGGATTTTCACTATCAATGGCAGGACAGGGACCTGCAACCAGCAACTTCCCTTGAGCTTGTAATTCACGCAATCTAGCAAGGTGATTTTCACGAACACTCATGCGCAGCGCTAAACTATTTTCAATATCTTCACTATAGATAAGATAAAACATTTTGCATCCAAATTTAAAATTTAGTTAATAGAGGAAGAACATGTTTTCATGCTACTTCTCATGTTCTTTTTCATCTTCAGGCATATATTTGTACAAAGACATTACCGAGCCAATGGCAAATATGAAGGTCATAGCGGTTAAACCAAATACTTTGAAGTTTACCCATGCCTCAAGACTATAATTAAACGCAATGTACCAATTAAGGAAGCCACATAGCGCGAAAAATGCTGCCCAAGCAAGGTTCAAATTATTCCAAATATTTTCTGGCAAGGTGAGTGCTTCACCCAAAAATTCTTTCATTATGTTTTTGTTAAATATTTTCTGACTAACAATTAAAGCAATGGCGAAAATTCCTTGAATAATTGTCACTTTCCACTTCAAAAAAGTATCGTCATGCATGTAGATTGTAAGACCACCAAAAACGGCTATTAAACCGAAAAAAATCAGATTTCGTTTAGGAACAGGTTGTTTTTTTATTAAAAAATAGGCAATTTGAATGGCAGAGGCAACGATGAGAGAACCAGTAGCCCAGTAAATATCAGCAAATTTATAAAAAACAAAGAAAATAACTAACGGTATATATTCTAAAAAAGCGTGCATAAACTCGGTATCTAAATTTATTATAAGTTGATTCTATCCAAAGCTAAGCCATACGCCAAACTATTTAACCAAGTAAAGTGTAATTGATTATATAAACCGAAGTTAGATAAGCGCTGTAACTTCGGTTTATACTAGTCTTAAAGCTTAATTAATATTTATTAGCTACTCATCTGTTGATAACCGAAAGGATCGTCAATGGAAAATGACGGTTGTGTAAACCACTTAGGGCCAAACTCAGTCATGTAAAAGTGATCTTCTAAGCGAACACCAAATTCATTAGGTAAGACCAACATAGGTTCATTGGAGAAACACATACCTACCGCTAAAGGTGTTTGGTCACCGCGTTGTAAATATGGCCATTCATGGATATCTAAACCAATACCATGACCTGTTCTGTGAGGGCAGCCAGGTGTTTCATAATCTGGCCCCATATTTTGGCTAGCAATGTAGCTTCTAGCGGCCACATCAACTTCACCGCAAGGTACGCCAATTTTAGCTGCATCGAAGGCTGCTTTTTGTGCCATTTTTTCTACTAGCCACATTTCACTTTGACGTTGATTAGCCTTACCAAAAACGTAAGTACGAGTAATGTCAGAGTTATACCCCTCAACTTGACAGCCAGTGTCAATTAACACCATGTCATTTTTTTCTAGCGTTTTAGGAGATTTAACACCATGTGGATAGGAGGTATCTTCACCAAAAAGCACTATACAAAAATACGAGCCTGCTGGAGCACCAACTTTACGATGAGCTTGATCTATAAAATGTGTTACTTCTTGTGTTGAAATACCCACTTTAAGAATCCGTGCCGCTGCTTTGTGCACCTCGATAGTCATATCTTTAGCCTGTTGCAATAGTGCAATTTCAGTGGCTGATTTTTGCATACGACAACCCGCAGTAACTGGCTTTGCGTCGATTAGTTCGAACGCTGGTGCGGCTTTTTTGATGCCATCAGCAATAAAAAAATCTGTTGATTCATCAATGGCTAGTTGGCCCGAGTGTATATTGAGTTCTGCCAATGTTTGTTTAACTAGTTGATAAGGGCTTTCATGTTCTTGCCAGCCTTTAATCTCGCCCTTAATTGTCATAAATTGTTTTAAGGTACTCACTTCAAAGTGCGGAGTTATATATTTAATATCACCTTGTTGAGGAATAATAGCGCCAACCATACGTTCACTGGCATACCAGCGAGTGCCGGTAAAATAATATAGATTCGTACCTGCATTAATATAGGTCGCTGCAATATTTTCTTCAGTCATTATAGCCTGAGCTTTTGCGATACGTTGCTGCAATTCAGCTTCCGATATTGCTTGCACGTTTTTGGTCATATTGGCTAGTTTTTCTAATTCTATTTCGGCGGTAGAGCCGCCAACACCTATAGTCATGCTTGTTCCTTATAAAACTTTAAATACGTAATGATTCATGTATATTTTATACAATTATATTGGCGAAGTATTGATTTAAATTACCTTAAATAGATGTTTTGGACTAAGCAAAAATATCTTTAGCGCTTAGTAGCTACTGTTTTAATAAAATTAAAACTTCACAATGAAAATCGGGAGTATCAGTCTGTAAATTAAAGTGAATATATCGTCATTAGCAAGAGTTATCATGTTCGACTAATTCATTTTTAGTATTTATTTCAATGTTGATAGGGCATTATTATCTAGCTCATAAATAGAATACTTATATTAATATCAATGGATAAAATTAATGGATTTTTTAAAGTATATATTAACGATTACTTTCAGTTTCTGCTTAGTTAGTTACGCTGTTGAAAGTAACAATTTTAATCTAAATAAAATTCAATATGTTTGCCCACCTTGTCCTCATGTGAGCGACATTCTAACGACTAAGAGGTATGAGCATGATGGTCAGTGTTTAGTCTGTGGCATGAACCTTATTGAATTAAACGATCAAAGTATGGTGAGTAACGCTAAAGGTGAAGATATTAGCCTAGCTGCTATAAACCTTCATGTAGGCTCGGGCAATTTTAACTTTATAACCACTAAAGGCATTAACATTGCCATTTTTTATTATAAGCCCAAAGCATTTGGACCGGGTTCAAAAATTTTACTCGTTATTCCAGGAGCTGGAAGAGGAGCTTGGGAGTATCGAGATTATTGGCGAGAAAACGCAGAGAAATACAATGTGCTGATTTTATCTCCCTCTTATAGTGAAAAAGATTATGACTACGCGGCTTATCATTTAGGTGGCATATTAAGTGGCTTAACATTTACCAATTTTACCACCAAAACACATCAAGGTCGGGTGAATAAATATTTTATAGACGATGATGACTTGCTTAAAGGCGAAGCAGTTAAAGCCGCTGGGTGGCTGTTTAATGATTTTGATCGTATTTTTGATCTTGCCGTCAAAGCAACCCACTCAAATATGAAAACGTATGACTTATTTGGGCATTCAGCAGGGGGGCAAATAATCTCTAGAATGGCAATATTTAAACCGGCTTCTAAAGCTCATAGAATGATAGCGGCAAACGCAGGCTCCTACACTTTACCTATTACAGATGTAAATTTCCCTCTGGGTTTGAAAAATACAGAGTTTTCAGAAAACGCTTTCAAGCAAGTGTATTCAACTAAGTTAACTATACTGGTTGGCGAATTAGATAATGACCAAGAAACTAAAGGTACGTTACTGCACACGCCACAACTAGATAAACAGGGATTAGGGCGCTTATCGCGAGCAAAAACCTTCTTTTCTGTGGCAAAAAAAGAGGCTCAGCTATTAAATGTGAAATTTAATTGGCAAGTTAACATTGCAAAAGATATTGGTCATGAAGCAAAAGCAATGTCTGATGTGGCAGCTAAATTACTTTATGATGATACGGAAATATAGCCTACTATTTATTGATGCTGATAATTATATAAAGCTATCTTGAGTTAATACTTTAAATAAATACAGGAATAAAAATGAAAATAATGCTTAACGTTCTGATGCTTATAATTGTCTTACTCAGTTTTGCTGCAGGTTTCGCTAAAGTCAGTCACAGTGCTCAGGAAGTAGAGTTTCTGCAAAGCTTCGGATTTAATAATCTAGCGATTTCACTTTATGGCATATTACAAATTTTGTCAGCATTAATACTCGCTGTTGGCGCGGTTTTTAGTATTAGAGGCGCAAGGCCATTTGGTGCATCTGCTGTTGCACTTTGTTTCTTAGTTTCAAGTGTATTAATTTTTATCAGTGGGGCTTTTGTCTTTGCTTTGTTATCGCTGATCCCGGTTGTTTTATCAATAGTACTTATCAAGCCGGTAGGGGGATTAAATAACAAAAACACTTAAAGATTGAAAAAGGGTGAAGGGTAAAATAAAGTGAAATGCTGCAAGTTAATTCGGCTAGTTTTTAATAGTCGAATTAACTCACAATATAAAGCTAAACTATTATTCAGAGGTCTTACTGGTATCAACCATCGGAGGTAGCATACCTTTAAGTAAGCGACCAAAAATATCAGCTCCTGTGATAATCCGCTTTGTCTCTCCCCATATTAGCAATACATCATGTTCAATGACGCCGTCAAAGTTCTTATCGATAGAAGTATTAACTTTCATTTTTAAAATCGCTTCGTTCAACGACGTTGTTTCATCGGAGATAACAACAGGGCGATGGCAAAAATTGTACGGGTCAAATTCTTCAGTTTGAAATAATGCGCTACGTAAAAAGCCATCCGCATCTATCACCAATAATGGTTTACCTTCTAAATTTGTTAACACTACCCAACTATAACCTGAATGATTTAGCATGGTTAGAAATGGATCGTTCGGCCCTGAATAGCTATCAGGCAGAATCGGTAAATCGAGTTTCGTAGGTAAGGCAATAATTGATTTAGGGTCAATGACTTCACCTTCTTCGGTAACTTTTATTTCATCTAATGCGAAAAAGTTAAGAGCACCAATTCCTTCAACATGGTTTAAATCAGCTTCTTCTGCGCTAATGTGTTCTTTAATAATGTTACCTAATTCACTTTCAGCTAAGTAGGTAATACCTTCTTTACCTAACCAGGCGTCGAGGATGATAGCGCTTGGTCGCGTAACAGGATAAAGAATAAATTGATAGAAGCGAATAACCGGTGCAAGCATACTGCCCATTTTTAAGGCATTACGAGAAAAGTAAGCTTGCGGTGTAATTTCACCAACTACAGTAATAACAATGGTTGAAAACAAAAATGCGCCAACACCTGCAAGTACTGAATCAGAGAGCATGGTCAATAAAACATTGATACCGACATTACCCCATAAAATAGTCGCTAATAAAAAATTAGAGTCATTTCTCAGTTTAAGTACGGTTATTGCGGCTTTATTACCTTTATTTGCTTCAACTTCTAATTGCAGTCTACTGGGTGAAAAAAAAGCTAAATTTAAACCTGAAAAAATTGCCGATTGTGAAATACAAAATACAATAGCAATCCAGGTGATAGTTTCTACGGGCATTACTTAATTCCTCTATTCTCTTCTTAAAGTAGCAACATGCTGCCTAAACCTAAAAACACAACGAAGCCAACAATGTCGGTCACTGTGGTTAAAATAACCGCGCCAGATAAAGCAGGGTCGATATTTAATTTGTTTAATAAAGCGGGGATCATAACGCCAGAAGCTGCAGCAGTTAGTAAATTCAGCAATATCGCCAGAGCAATTACAAAACTTAGCACTAAGCTATCAAACCAAAGGAAGGTTATTGCGCCGATTACCAATGACCATATTATGCCGTTCAGCGCACCAACTTTTAATTCTTTTTGCAGTAGAACTTTCCTGTTTTGATCGGTTATTTGACCTAATGCCATACCTCTGACAATAACGGTTAAGGTTTGACTACCTGAAACCCCTCCCATCGATGCAACCACTGGCATTAAAACTGCTAAAGCAACGACTTGTTGAAGGGTGACTTCAAAAAAACCGATGAACCAAGAGGCCAAAAATGCGGTTAATAAATTAATACCTAGCCAAATTCCACGGTTTTTCGCACTGGTGCGAACACTGGAAAATAAATCTTCCTCGGAGCTTAAACCCGCGGCAGTGGTTATTTGCTCTGCTTGTGACTCTTGTTTAACTTCGTAAGCTGTTGCGATAGTGAAACGACCTAAAAAGTGTTCGTTTTCGTCGACAACAGGTAGTGACATTTTTCCGGACAATATCACCGCTTCAGCTGCTACGGTTAATTCTTCATTAGCATTAAGGCGTGGCATATCATCAGAGAATAGCGTTTTTAATGTGCTCTCTGCGTCGTCTTGAATTAGGGTGTTAACAGCAACAATCCCTGTAAGCACGCCTTCTTTATTGACCGCATAGAAATCTTCGGTATAGGGCGCAAGACCTTTATGCAACAATAACTGCGCACTGGTTATTTTTAATTTTTCAGAAATGCGGACATAATTATAGTCGAGCCAGTGACCGACTTCGTCAACACTAAACTGCTGAGCTTGTTGATAGAGTTTACGCTGAGAGTCGTCTAAATTCTTGATGGCAAACTTTAATAATCTACTTGGTATTTCTTCCGCAATTTCAAGAACTTCATCAACATCTAATTGAGCGAGCAACTCGAAGCATTCATCATCACTTAACGCTTCAATTAAGCTGGCTCTGGTTGCTTGTCCCATATCAACAAAAGCGGCTCTTTGCATCGCTTCTGGATAAGTAGACCATACGGTTAAGCGCTTATCTTGTGGCAGCGCTTCAATTAACAGTGAAAATTGCTCTTCAGCTAATGTTTCATTAGCCGCGAGCATTATTTCTGCAATTTCTTGCTTATGCTCGGCGATAAGAATATCGTCAATAACTAAGGATAAATTTTCTATGGCATTTTCTAACATTCATTTATCCTTAAAACATTGAGATAACGGACTATTACCTTGTTTTAGGTAACAGTAAATGATTTATTCAACTAAACTTTTACAAGTATAAACTGAATCTCTAAATTGGCATTACAAATGCATTGTATTACCAATGAATTGTATTACAATCGAGTGAAAAATAGTTAGCTTTAATATCAATTCTAGCTAACTATTTTTTAAGCGTTGGTTGGTGACCGCCTATTTGACATTAAAAATGTAAAGTCAAAAGGTTAGCAATAATTATTATCCCGTTAAATTCGGGTTTGAAGAGAGTGTCAAATGATAAAATGTATGTTGATTTCACCTACGGAAAAAACCGTCATTGGAAGTAGTGAATTAATTGAACAATGGCGAGCAAACGATAATACGACGCTTTGGCTCGATCTTGATAATGTTGACCTAGAGGCAGAAAAAAAATTATTGCTTGAGTTTAATTGTCACCCACTTGCTATCAGTGATGCTCAACGGGATAGACACCCACCTAAAATCGAATTGTTTAAAGATTATATCTTCATGCTTTACCGCGGTATTGTCGCAAAAGATGAAGGTTTAAGCTTCGGTAACTTACCAATCAGCATGTTTATCGGTAAAAGAATATTAATCACCCGCCATGCCCAAAGTTCATTAGGTATAAACGAACTGTTTAATGTCAGCAGTGAAAAGTATTTAAAGCGCAGCCCGATACATATGGCGCTTAGGCTTTTCCATTGTAGCTGTGGTTATTACCTTAAAGAACTTTTTACCTTTGAAGCGGAGTTAGAAAAAATTGAAGATGATTTTCAGTTAAGTGGAAATGATCAGATGATGAAGCAAATTACGGCTTATCGCTCCCAGCTAGTAAAAATAAGACGTACTTTTAGTTACCATGTCAGTATGGGCGATACCTTAAAAGCATTTGTTGATGATGAAGATACAGACTTGATAACGGATAAAGAAACGCATACGGTTAATGATCTACGTGAACGATTAGATCGCCTGTTAAGCCTCTCGCAAATGTATTACGATATTTGTGGTGACTTAATTAATGGTTATATGTCAGTAACATCACATCAACTAAATGCCACCATGCGTGTGTTAACGGTTATCACCGCATTATTTGTACCTTTGACTTTCCTCGCCGGTATCTATGGTATGAACTTTGAGTATATTCCTGAGCTGAAAGTTGAAAATGGCTACTTTATATTATTAGGCGTAATGACCGTGGTTTCGGTAGTCTTGCTGACAATATTTAAGAAAAAGCGTTGGTTGTAACAACTTTTCAGTTGATTTATAAAAGCTAAAAAAATAGTAAAACTTAGCTATTTTAATAAGTTAAAGGAAACTATGCAGATTGAATTTGTATAGTTTCCTTTTTTGTTATCAAGGTGATGATTAAATCACTATGAAAGATGTTTTCTTAATACTTTATGTGATTTAATAATGCTCTACAGCGCGATAGTCGTCATAATTGATTTAACTCGTTTATTGTAAATTTATCAAACTAGTAACCATGGAAAAATATTGAAATCGCTGCATCTTAATTACTTCATTCGACTATTTTCAAGATTAATCACTGTTTTGATATTAGTGACTTCGTTGACGGCAAATTCAGCGCAAGCCGAGGATAAACTCGGTACTGTTATCAACATTATTGGCGTTGATAACGGATTAAAAACCAATATTCTGCGCAGTTTAAACACTAGTGATAACATAATCCCACTTTCTATTTTAGGGTTCCCGCAGTCAGACAACTATATTTTAAGTAAAGCCCGCAGTGCATTACAGGCGTTGGGTTATTACCAACCCGTACTAACAATTAAAGATGAAAACCACGCGAAACAATTAACCATAGACCTACAATCTCCTGTGCGCTGGAATGACACCAATATTACTCTACATTGTGAAAACACCGATGAAAGTAACGTTAAATTTACAGCGCTTCATCCTTTTGTAAAAGGTAAAGTTATTAACCACGGAGAGTACAGTGAATATAAAGTCTCATTGCAAAGGCAAGCACAAGAATTAGGCTTTTTAAACGCGAAATTCACTACAAGTACGCTCAATATAGATACGGTTAAATTCCAGGCCAATATTGATTGGGTTTTCGAATGTGGAGCACGCTATAGTATTAATAAAGTTACTATTGAAGGTACTGTCTTATCTCATGATTTAATTAACGGCTACTCTACCATTCGTAGCGGTCAACCTTATAACCAGTCAGAAATTGTCACTAGTCAGCAAGCACTTAATCGTTCGGGCTTTTTTAAATCTGTAGTCGTTGAACAGTTTGTCGACCATGTTAGCCAAACGGTTGATATCAGCCTTTCAATTATAGATACTGATAAATATGAACTGAAAACACTATTGGGATATGGCACGGATAGCGGCGGAAAGCTAGGTGTCAGTTGGCGAAATCGTAGGGTCAATAGTCTTGCGCATCAATATGTTGCCTCTATAGATTTTAATAAAGTAAAACTTGATATTGCTGATATTCATGCGACGTTTCAATATCAAATCCCGTTAGCCAAAGCGAATAGTCACTGGATCAATTTAGTTAGTTTTCAAATTAAAAATGAAGAAATTGGCCGCAGTAAAATTTTCACCCTTGAGTCAGTCATTGCCAATAAATTCACCCCTCATTGGTCAAGCCAATGGTCAATTGTGATGGCGCAAGAGCAATTAGAGTCAGCTGCCGACATTAACCGAAGTCTTGAATATATTGTCCCTTCATGGCAAGTAAACTATTACAGTGTAACTGATCCCTTTACGGCTGTTGAAGGCTGGCGTTGGCAGAGCACAATACGTTTTAGTACTGAGCAACTCAGCGATCCTAATATTACCTTCGTACAAACCGATCAGCGCTTGAAACGAATTTGGTCAATTAATGAAGATTGGCGTGTATTAATGCGTGCACGGGTTGCTGCAACTTGGATGGATACGAAAGAGTTTAATCACTCTATGCCATCTAATTATCGTTTTTTTGCCGGCGGTGACGTATCTGTAAGAGGTTATAAACATCAAAGTTTATCCCCTGAAGAGGACACTGTTTTGCTCGGAGGTAAACACTTATTTACCTCAGGGTTGGAAATCGATTATTTATTTAAAGACAACTTTCGTTGGGCGGTATTTGCTGATCAAGGTAATGCATTTAATGATTGGCGTGATTGGAAACTGTATAAGTCTGTTGGAACAGGTTTACGTTGGGTAACACCTATCGGTGCAATTCGACTGGATATCGCTAAAGCACTAGACGGTGATAAATCATGGCGCTTTCATGTCACGATAGGGCCAGACTTATGAGCCTAAACAAAAAAACGGCCGTGTTCAAATGGAGCAGTGTCGTTACCAGTGCCTTACTGGTTTTAGTCTTGCTGGTACTGTCTTGGATATATACCACTGAGGCGGGATTAAAATGGCTTGTTGAGCGAAGCGCTCAGTATCAACCGCAAGCATTAAAGATTGGCCAAGTTAGCGGAACATTACATTCTCAAGTTAAATTGACCGAGCTTGAATGGCAACAAGAGGCTTTAAAAGTAAGATTAAAAAACATTGAGGTTGACTGTCAATGGTTACATCTTATTGACGGATTAGCCGCTTGTGATGTCATCAAAGTTACTTCAATAAACGTTTCAGATGCTAGTGTAAAACAAAGCTCAAATAACAATGATAATTTGCCAGAATTACCAACAATAAAGTTACCCATTGCAGTCAAAACAAAGACAATCACTATTGGTGAAATCATTTACCAACAAATAGCGGGAAGTGATATTACCAAACATCAAGTCGCTGAATTTAATTTGAAAAAGTTAGCACTTGAGAACAGTAAAGTAAGTTTTAGTACTTTAAAGTTAAGTTACGCTGAGCATGACATTACCATTGCAGGTCATGTTGATATGAGAAAAAAATGGCCTCATCAATTAACAACCTCAGTTGTTGGGCCAGAATTGTCACTGAACTTATCATCAAAAGGCAAAATGGCTGAATTGGCTCAGTTGCAACTTAATTTGCAATTGCCGAATCAAGTGCAACTGAGTTCTGACTGGTATTATCAGCAAGGACTATTTTTAAAGCGTGGTAGTTTACTAGCCAATAAACAGTACATAGCATTAGCGCAGCAAAATATTTTTATTGAGCAAACCAAAGCAATATTTGAGCTTGATTGGCCTAAACTGACCTCCTCAATGCAGGTTGAAACTTCATGGCAAGCACTTGAAAAACTAAAACTTAACATTAAGGGCGAACTGCCAAACCTACTTGACTGGCAAACGAATACGCTTGCTTTTGTACAATTGAGCAGTGAAGTTAATGAAAGAGAGTTGCAGGCTTTTTTTCAACAACCCTCAGCTTCCGAACCTGATAATAACATTCCGAGTACTCAAGTAACTTGGCCATTATTAGCTAACATCGAGTTCAAATTAAACAACGGCGCTTTATCACTCAATAGTAACGAAATCAAATTTGGCGAGCTGACGGCAGCATTGCAAGGGGGCTTTAACGTAGACGATCCTATAGCTGACGGTTTCACAGTTAAAGCTCAACTAGATGCCCCTAAGTTAAACTTGCACAAAAAGTTGGCCTTTGCTGGGATTAATGCGAATTTGCAGATAGAAAACCAGCAATCTATTTGGCATATCTCCAGTAAAGGTAAAGTCGCGAACATTGCCATTGATGAGTTTAATGCGAAAAACCTTGATTGGGCCTTTGATTTTAACCGCCAATGGCAAGCAAATGTTAAGGCCGATTACGTAAAAGTAAATGATATTGATATCGCTGTACCGCTATTAACTGTTTCTGGTGTAGCTGAAAATCATCAAGTAAAGTTTAATGCCAATATTGCTGAAAATAGACCAGTAAAGTTAAGCTTAAATGGTAATGTCCTTAACAAAGATAATAATCCAATTAACTTCGAAAGTGATTTCTCACAAGCTATTTGGCAAATTAATAAGTTATCAGCTGAAGTACAAAACCAACAACAAGCCTTTATTGTCAACGCTAAGCAAATACAGATCAGTAAGGATAAGCAAACCATACAAAATCTATGCTTAAAAGGCAGTGGTGCAATGTGTATTAATGCCAATAATCAACAGGGACAATGGCAGACAAACTTAGTATTTGAGCAATGGTTATTAGCGCCGATGGTTGATAAAATCAGGTCTTGGCTGCCTGAAATTCCTGCATACTACCCACAACAAGTTAATGGGATTGTAACTGGTGAACTAACCTTGTTGGGTAAGAATAATCAACTTGAAAAATTAAACGCTGATATCTTTGTGCCTAGTTTTACCTGGTTAGCTGCAGATATTGATGTAAAGGGTGAAGGGCTTGCCATTAAGAGTAAGCAACTCGAAAGTTTTACGACCATAACAACCCAGTGGCAAAGCATAAACACACGGTTAAATAGCCCGCAATGGCAATCTGAAATATCCCTGCCAACAGGTGCCTTTAAGCTATCAGTATCGCCTGATTTACAAGTAGATTATGACCTTACACAAGCCGATATTACCGTCAGTATTCCTGAAATAAACAAGCAAAAAGAAAGTGAAGTATATAAAACGTTATTAACAATTGAACAAATAAAGCTCGACGGTAGCTGGCAACCAAATAATCTAACGGCACGCCTAGCAATAGATTTACCTGCAGAAGATAACATAACGGCGGAGTTAACCAGTGAATGGCCGATTATTGACTCGGCCAAAATTTCAGGCGCTTTAGCGCTCAACCTACAACAATTTGATTGGTTGAAGAAATGGCAAAAACGTATTGATAAAATTGATCTTAATTTAGTGCAAAAATTTGCTATTTCGGGTTCATGGCAACAACCTTTATTTCAAGGTGAGGGTGGTTTAGCCATTAAGCATTTAGTTATTGATGAATATGGTTTAGACATTAGTGACAGCAACGTAAAAGTTAGCAGTCAGCAAGATAGTATCGTTCTTACCGGTGAACTACAAAATCCGCAAGGTGCGCTAACTATCTCAGGCAAAGCAAAGCTTTCTCAACCATTGACTGCAAGTTTAAATATTGAAGGACAACAAGTTACACTGGTCAATAACAATGATAATAAATTAATTGTTTCGCCAAAGTTAAAGGCTCATTATCAAGAGCAACACCTAACAGTTGATGGGCATATTGTTGTTGATCAAGCAGATATCAAAATTACCTCTTTGCCTAAACCTGCGATTACGGTGTCAAGCGACCAAGTCATTGTTGATGAAAAAGATATTACACTCAAGGATTCGCCATTTAGCCATAATATAGCGTTAACCATTGCTACCGGTAATAATGTAAAAATAAGTGGTTTTGGCTTATCAAGTCATATTGAAGGTAACTTATCCTCATTACTTATTTCTGGTCAGCCTTTGGTACTTAATGGACGTTTAGATTTAAACGATGGTAAATTTGAAGCCTATAAACAAATATTGATCATTGAACAAGGGCAGTTAATATTCCTAGGCTCTGCAGAAAACCCTAGCATTCAATTTCGTGCAGTTCGTCAAGTAGACGATATTAAAGTCGGCATTATTGCTGACGGTACGATACACGCTCCACGTTTAACTTTATTTTCTGAACCTGCGATGGCTGATGAAAATGTTCTATCCTTACTCATTACCGGGCGGAGTTTGGCGTCATTATCTCAACAAGAAGGTAATGCCTTAACTAATGCCGCTATTAGTTTAGGGGTAGAAAGTGCTAACAAGTTGGTGCAAAAAATAGGTGACCAATTGGGCCTTAAAGATGTTGCTTTTACCAGTAAAAGCGGCACAAATGGGAACAGTACTCGCGTCGATATTGCAGCTAAAATTAATGACCGCTTAAATGTAGGTTATGGTACCAACATTGATTCTGATAACAGCATTCAGGCGGGTTGGATCATTGAATATAAGTTATCACCCAGTATTTCCTTTGAGGCCACCAGTGGTGATGAAATTAGTGCTAACATTAATTACAAAAAACAATTTTCATCTACTAAAGATAAAGATAAAGATAAAGATAAAGATAAAAAGTAAATGTTAACTTAGCTTTATTTTAAGTACTAAATTAGCAAGTAAATAAATAAAAATAATATTAGGGCCATTATGTCATCACCAGCAATAACCGATAGTACAGAGAAAGAAGACGAATTAGTCTCGAGTATTTCTAAACGATCCCCGCTCATAAACTGGTTGCTAGCGATATTAATCGCTTCGTTAGGTGTTTATTTGTCTGTGATAAAGTTTGCCGGATTAGAGTGGCTTTCACGTAGTGGTTGTTTAATCGTAGTGCTCGGTGTTTGGTCAGGATTAGGGGGGATCATACAAGAACGGCTATTAATTGGACGGTTGAATTTTTATCATAGAATTACCCTGGCACGAGCTAAACGTAAACTACGTAAATTGAAAGTCTCTGAAGAACATTTCGAAGATGAAATTAAAAAGATTGAAGACGAATTTGCTATAAAAACTCAATCAGTATTACAAGCAGTTAGGTTACAACTCGGCATTTTAGAAGTCTCGTTATTAATAACAGGAACCATACTCTGGGGCTTTGGTGATTTGTTTTTTAAGCTTAATTTTTAACGATAAACCATTGCAGATTCACCGTTAAATTGGGTTAAGTAACTCGTTAGTTTATGGATGGTTGATTAATACCATATCAGCACTTTGATGATCAATTAGCGCCGAAATTGTTGAGCCATTGAGCCATTTATCAAATAAACTGTGCTCTCTACAACCCAAGGCGATTAAATCAACTTTGTTATTATCAATATAAGCTAGTAAAGCTTGCTCTGGTGTTCCTCGAGTGAAAACAACAAGCTCTTTAGGACACTTTACGGTTTTAGCAAAACGGAAAATCTGCTCTTTATGAAGCGCTTCAATTTGTTTTTCATATTCTATCGCTAATGGTGGTATGTGGATAACATGTAATAAATATGGCGATTTCTTTTCCTCAACAGATGCCCATTGATGCATAAAATTAACCACTATACGATCAGATTTATTATCTCGGTCATCCTCATGGAAAGGATCAATTGCGCCAATAGCTTTGCCATCAGCAAGCCATTTTTCGTGTCCTAAAATAAAAACGGTATTCTTATTGTTATTTATATACTGATTATCTGCGGATGTTAGGCCAGACTTTGTTCTGATGATAACTCTTGGGTCAAGTGGTTCAGCATGACTATTAACGCATTCTGACCAGTACTTGTCATTACAAACGTGTATGTCATTTTTTGGAAACGACTTTTTAATTTTGGCTTCAAGCTGGCTAACTCTAGTTTCTTCAGTTGATTGTAAATTACCGGAAATATTGGCTAATTCTTCAGAAAAATAACTACGTTGAAAAAAACCTTGATGGTGATGGATATACCAAACAACGGTTGCGGAAAGTTTATTTTGTAGTAACTTTACTTTAGAAAATACAGCATGAGAAATGTCTAGTTCTGACAAAACAACGTGCAATGTTGTCATTAAACAACTCCTTGAATCATGAATAATTAGTGGTATAAAAGTTAAATTAAGTTTCGTGTAAAACCTTGGTGTTGTTTAGCTATACACAGGGTTATTAAGATAGCATAATCTACTCATATAAAAAGCGATAGTTACTTGAAAATAAACTAAATTCGTATTGCTGCGTCAATTAATACGCAAGTAAATAGACAAATTATAGAGACATTGAATATGGCGGATAAAGCTTGGTGGGGTGAGTTTAACTTTAGTTTGCAACAGCAACGTTGCTGGCGACTGGGTGAGCGGTCAATTATTTTAAAGCGACTAGAGAATGAATGGAATAGTTGGAACCTAGAAACTTTAACGGAAAATGATCAAGCTATTGAAATTGGCGACTTTGATGAGTGCTCTGCATTAGATGAAGCAAAACTTGGCCGCTATTTGCAGCAAGGAACATCTGATACTTTACTCGTTCTACCGTTATTAGCTGACCTTTCTGTTGTCGCTCGACCTGATACACCGTTAACTTTACTTGCCGGTGAAAAATCGCGACTTTATGTTAGTACACCTGTGTGGTTTTCTGCTGCGCTTTTACCTAAAGGTGAACGCTTACTCGACTTACCCTTTTGGCGACCTTCAGATTCGTGGTTTGGACCTTCAACACGCGAAGGGCAGATATGTTATGCAAAATATACTGCTGCACGTATTCAGTTAGATAATATTGAGAAACGTCCTCATCGCGCTATTACACCGATTTCCGTGATAAATAACCATGACAAACCGTTAACCATTGAACGTATTAACGTGCCGGTAACTTTATTGAATTTATATGCAGATGAAGAAAATCAACTTTGGACGACTTCAATCTCTGTGCATCGAGATAGGCATAGTGATAACGTTGAGTTACATCTCGATAAAGATGCGCCTATAGAAGCAGAGCAAGCGACTTTAATTAATGGCCCTCGAATTGAAACTGAACAAAGTATATTAATACGAAGTATTAGTAGTTTATTTGCTTAAAAAGAGAATATATTGTGCAAGAAATTATCGCGTTTATTGACCTACTCAAAGCCTCGCCCTTATTTGCACTGAGCAAGGCTGTTTTAATATTTATTATCGGTTTTATTGTTGCTCGACTTGCAAGTAAAGCTGTGCTTAAAATCGCTGAAAATAAAATGACAGCGCATGGGAAGTTATTCTTAAAACGTTCAGTTTTTTATGGCATTTTAGCCTTAGTTACGGTTTCAGCATTAGACAATATTGGACTTGATTTAAGCATCTTATTGGGCGCAGCAGGTATCTTCACCGTTGCTTTAGGTTTTGCTTCACAAACATCAGCATCGAACTTGATCAGTGGCTTGTTTTTGATGATAGAGCGGCCTTTTTCTATCACAGACGTTATTCGTGTGAACGATGTTACTGGTGAAGTGATCTCAATTGATTTATTGTCAGTTAAATTACGCACTTTTGATAATTTATTCGTTCGCATACCTAATGAAAGCATGATAAAAAGCGCAGTCACTACGTTGACAAAATATCCTATTCGACGTGCTGATTTAATTATTGGTATCGCTTATAAAGAGGATATAGAAAAAGTACGTGAAATATTGTTAGATATTGCCTCAAAAAATTTAATATGTTTAGAAGAGCCCGCACCTGTATTTATTTTGACGGGCTTTGGTAGCTCGTCAATTGATATTCAGTTTTCAGTATGGGCGAGGCGTGAGAACTTTCTTAAATTGAAAAATAGCATGTATATCGAGATCAAAAACGCATTTGATCAGCAGGGTATCGAAATACCGTTTCCACACGTTAGTTTATATGCTGGTTCAGCTACTACACCGTTTCCGATGTCAACTAAAGTGGGGGCAAACGAAAGTTTGCCGCCCGAAAGTAAATAACTCAGCATAACCTGACGTTAATTAAGCTTTGTATCAGAGATTTATATTAGACTCACGTTGCGCTTTGATATTAACAACACTAAAAAGGGCCACTTAAATTAATCTTTAAGTGGCTTTTTTTGAATGTCATTAAAACATCGCTAAATCAGGGGCTTGTTGTCTATGTTCTCCTGAATCTCTGGGAGGTCTTGATATTGAGCCCTGTTACGACCGTTAGACTTAGCTAAATAAAGTGCCTGATCCGCTTGATTGATTAACTGCTGACGATAAACTGACCAGCTATCAGTACCTTGTTGATAAGACGGTACTTGTGTCGCGAGCCCGATACTAATCGTGACATATTTTTCACAGTCAGAATGCTCATGCGGTAACTGTAAGTTTAAAACTGACTGGACGCATTTATTTGCTAATGCTAAAGCGTTAATTTCATCGGTGTTGTGGATCAAAACAATGAATTCTTCACCACCAAAGCGGGCAATTAACTCACCACTCCTAACAAAATTACTTTGCAATGCTTGTGCTACTGTTGTTAGGCAAATATCACCTTCGAGGTGGCCATAGTTATCATTATAGGGTTTAAAAAAGTCAATATCGATCATCATTACTGTGAGTTTTTTCTCATCACGCATAGCACGTTTTATTTCACTATCTAATTGCTCGAAAAAATATCGACGATTATAAAGCCCGGTTAATTGATCACGGTTAGATAAGTTTTCTAACTTAGTATTTAGCTTTGATAACGCATTATTAGCATCCGACAATTCTAGAGTTCGTTGTTGAATATGGTGCTCCATTTTTTCATATTCATGTCGCATGCTACTTAACTGTCGAAGCGTTCTATATTTATCAATAGCTGCATTGAATCCACTTGAAGCTTTAGCTGAGAATTTACCCCAAAAATGGGCATTTTTAACGGTGATTTTTAACAATTGATGGCTTTGACTTGCTTGAGCTAGGCTACTTGTAACCGTAACTTCGAGAATATATTCACCAGCAGGTAGAGTAGTTAACTCAATTAGCGAGCCATCAAGCTTATGCCAAGATGAATGTAAGCCGACTACTCGATATTGATAGTGAAGGGCGTGCTCTTGCCATAACCAAAAACTACCAAGGCGAATTTTTAAACACCAACTGCCTTCTCTGAGTTCAATAAAGCCAGGTCGGCTATTTAAAACATCATCACATTCGATATTTTTTATTTCCGGTACTGGAGGTTTAATTTTTTCAGCTAATTCCATAATATTAACAGACTGTAAACCTTCATTTAGTCCACACCAGTATTGAGCATTATTTTGCTTGAGTAAGCTGCGTGTTGTAGTAAATTCCCAGAACTTTTGCTTGGGATAATTTTCAATAATAAAGCTGCATTTCTTACCGACTAAATTGAATAGTTTTAAGCCTTGTGAAGTACCAAGCACAATCTCAGTCGGTGAATGCCAATGTGCACACCAAGCCGCAACAGATTCATCGACTTGTAATAACTGTTCCATACTTTCATTATCTATTAGCCATACTTTATTATCAGCGGCAATAATGGTTCGATTATGACTATCGATATCAATCGCGTATACATTAAAAAGATCAACACTTGAAAAGGCTTTTTGTAGTTTTTGGGATATACAATTATAGAGCCATACGCCGTTACCGAGTGTTGCGATATAAAATGAGCTAGGGTTGATAGCTTTTATCGCGTAAACGTACCCTATCGAGTGCTGATTAGTACCATGTAGTGGCGATACTACTTTTTCTTTTACTTGATAGAGGTAAAGTCCTGAAACATTACCGTAGATTATATTGTTTTGAAAGCGCGCTAAACAGCGTCCAGCCCCTAAGTTTTCATCGACTAGGCGTTTAACGTAGACTTGATCAATGCTATCGAATTGTATCAGTCCTTTGTCAGTTGCGGCCCAAAAGCCTAGATCTGAAAAATAATTCAAATCCCAACAGGATAAGCCTCGTAGAGAAATAATTTCCTGGCTCAACTCGGGTAATTGCTTAGGTACAAAAAAACTGTATCCAGTACCACCAACCAGTAAATGATTTTCGACCTCTGCATCTTCTAGGTGATTTATGTCGTCAATAGGTAACAGTAATGGGGAAAAAGATTGTATTGATAATATTGAGTTTTTGCGTTCACTTCGATAACAGGTTATCCAGCGCGTTAAAGCCGATACCTTCATTAAGCCGCTAAAGTCAGTGGCTATCCATAAATTGCCATATGTGTCTTGGCTCATGGTATTAACTAAAACATCGTCATTAATTAATCTATTGATTTGCCATTGCCCTTGTTGGCTAGTCATGACAATTAAACTGCGACTATTGGCTAAGTAAAGCTCACCAATATCAGTGTAATAAACCGCACGAGTATCTTCGAAATCTTTTGGGAGCGCAATGCTTTCAATTATATGAAAGTCAGTATCAAGTTGAATGACAAAGCTATCTGTAATTAGCCATATAAAGCCCTGTTGCTGAAAAATTTTCTTTGGTGTGCCGTATTTCGCTAATGCTTTACGAACAAAGGGTTGGAATTTGTCTTCTTGGTATAACCATAAGCCGCTATTTTTACTCTGAATTAAAATGGTGTTTTGATCAAAACAAACCATATTAACGATAAAATCATCATCTACTGGTGAATTAAGTAACTTTAACTGTTGAGATTGCGTATCCCAAATACGCAGTCCATTTGCACAAGCAAGAATGTAATTATTACTTGAAACCTTCATGGCGCCTTCGCAGCACCCTAGGCCTAAATCAACAGTTGAAATATTGGTTACTAAGTTCATTGACTTAGCATCAAGAATATCAACGCCGATATCTGAACAGACTAAAATATAATCCCCATCACGCGCAAGCCCTCGAATACCGTGTGTTAGTAGGCCATTCTTTTGGTCAAGTACTCGAACTTGTTCACCGTCAAATACCGCAAGGCCGTTCGGAGTCGCCAGCCACAGCATACGTTCAAGAAACAGCATTTGATGAATTTGATGAGAAGGTAGACCATGCTCGCGAGTGATCCATTCATAAGCGAAATCATGGAATAAAGTGTTTTGTTCGTTCATGTAAGCCTGAGCCCTTAAAATATATAATATTTACGCGATATTTTGCTCCCTGCAACGCGTCGTAATCTATCATAGCAGTATCTGAGCTGATTTTATCTATTCTAAATATTCTAGTGAAAGTAAATATTTATTAATATATTTAAAGCTAGATAAAATTACTTTTAATGGTTAAAGCATCAACTGGTTTGGTATAAAAATAGCCTTGGCCTCGGTCAATATCGAGCTGTTGGCATAAACTCAAGCTACTTTCATTTTCTATGCCTTCGGCAACAATCGCTATATCTATTGATTGCAACATACGACAGATGCCTGTAATTAATCTTTTAGTGTTGGCTTCATGGCTTTTAAGTATTAATGCGGTGTCTATTTTGACGGTATCAATAGGGAAATTATGTAAATGTGACAGGGAAGAAAAACCAATACCAAAATCATCTAAAGATATCATACAACCCAGTTGTTTCAGTGACGTAAAAAACTCGATAGTTTCGTTATTGCTTTCCAGTAATGTAGTTTCAGTTAATTCAAACTCAACTAGATGAGGAGCAACGTTATATTGGGTCAACATGCTTTTAATGAACGCGAGTAAAGATTTATCTTTTATTTGTATCGGCGATAAGTTGATTGCAATCGATAACTGCTCACTGTTTTCTAAATTCCATGCTGAAATTTGATAAAGTGATTGTTGTATAACCCAACGGCCAATATCATTGATTATTCCTGAGCACTCTGCAATTTCAAGGAAGCTTAGTGGATATTGCAACGTGTTTTTATAATCCCAACGAATTAGCGCTTCGAAGCCAGTAAGCTTATTAGTTGATAATTGATAAATGGGTTGGTAATGAAGTACAAACTCATTACGGGTCAATGCGCCAATTAAATAAGCTTCTGTTTGATAACGTTGTAAAAATTGTGCTTGCATTTCTTCTTCAAAATAGCAAATTTGGTTTCTGCCCAATTTTTTTGCCCGATACATAGCGATATCAGCAAATTTAAGCAATTCAATCGCTTCGACACTATTGTCCGGGTATATAGCAATCCCAATACTTGCTGACATTTTTATGTCAATGCCAGAAATAATAAAAGGGACTTCTAGACTGCTTAATATGCGCTTAGTCACCCTAGTTGCATTATCAATAGTGTGTAAATTGCTTAAAATGATTGCAAATTCATCGCCGCCTAAGCGAGCAAACACTTCATTTCCACGTAAACAATTGCTAACTCGCTTCGCCACCTGCTTTAAAAGCTCATCGCCTACATCGTGACCATGAGTATCATTAATAAATTTAAAATTATCTAAGTCTAAAAGGGTAAGAGCGAGCTTGGCATTATCTCGTGGCTTTTGGGTAATTGATGCACTTAATGCTTCTTCAAATGAATAGCGATTTGCTAAACCTGTTAATGAGTCTTGCTCTGCGAGCACCTTAGCTTTTTGAAAACTGTTATGAAGCTTTTGTTCAAGTACAAAACGTGCCCGAGAGTGCAATATTGCCCGCTCTAATCTAGGACCCGTGACTTCAGATTTAAGTAAAAAATCTTGGGCGCCCGCTCTCACACATTCTAAAGCAAGCGCAGGCTCTTCAGAGTTACTGAGCATAATAATTGCTACACTGTTATCTAACGGCGCTCTGCGAATTTCAAGTAATAATTCTATACCATCACGTTGTGGCATACGGTAATCTAATAAAACAACATCAAATTTCTGTGCTGAAAAAGCGATTAACCCCTCATCAACAGACTCTGTTTCAACAAAGTTACAATGTCCGATCGACTTATTTAATGTTCTTTTAATATGCTCTCGGTCAACAACATCGTCATCGACAATTAATATATTCAGTGGAATTCTCCCAGACTATAAATTTATTAACATGTAAAATCTTGTTATTCACCTGGAAAGATGACAATTTTCCAGTATCCATTTAGCACTTTCACAATATCTAAAAATCCTTCACCAACTTGATCTTTAACAAAGTAACCAGCAATGTGCTTACGGTAACTCGCAGTAATATCTTCATCAGACTTCGACGTGGTTAATACAAAAACGATACTGTTGACTAATTTTGGATCTTGTCGTATTTCATCTAGAAATTCTAAACCATTTAATCGTGGCATTTGTAAATCAAGTAAAATAACGTAGGGTGATTGAACCTTGCCACTTCTCAAAAGCTCCAATCCTTCAAGACCATCACAAGCTCTGATAATAGGGTTACCAAGTGACATTTTTCTAAATGCTCGTGTGATAGACATAGCATCAACTTCATCATCTTCTATCAGTAATAATGTTACTTCTTTTTTTTCAACTGTCATCTTACTTATCCGTTTACATCGTGAATTTTGTTAAAAGCTTCAGATATTTTAAATTACTTCGTGTTTTTGGCAGGCCACCTAACAATGATAGTTGTACCGCTTTTTCCATCAGACTCAATAGTTAAGCTACCACCATAATGTTCAACTGTTTTTTTCGATAGAGACAACCCCATGCCACTGCCTTCTACTTTGTCCCTCGGGCGTAAGGTTTGGAACATTTCTAACGCTTTATCAACTAAGTCTTTAGGAATACCTGGACCGTCATCTTTTACATAAATAGCATGAGAATCATCATCTTTCTCGTAGGTTATTTCGATATGACCTGAAGATTTATCATGGTGTTTTATCGCATTAGATATTAAATTTCTGAGCACTATTTCTAGAGGGATTTTTGCTACATTAAGGCTTTGACTCTCAACTGATAGTGTAAAAGTTTTCGGGTGATCCAACAGGCTAAATATTTCTCTTGCCGTTGCAGCTAAATCTACCGGTTGAGATTTATATTCATGACGGCCAATACGTGCGTAGTCAAGTAAGTCATCTAGTAACTTATTCATCCTTTCACTACGGTTATTAAGTAAGGTTAAGTGCTCTTTAGAGCTGGCAGGTAAAAGATTTTCACAATCTTCACTAATCCAACTGACTAACTTTCTGATGGCATTCAATGGCGATTTTAAATCATGAGAAGCAACGTAAGCAAACTGCTCAAGGTCTTGATTTGATTTAACTAGTCGCTGGGTTTTAATTTTTAATTCACGAGTGATAACGTCAGCATATGCCAGCGCTTGTTTATTTGCTCGTGATAGAAAAATAAATAATGCTAATAACAACAGGTTAATAATAACGCCGCCAAGCAGTATTAAATGGGGTTGATTAGATTTTGAGTTTTCACGAAAGTCTAAATTTGAACTGATTTGGAATTGCCACTTTCGCCCGTATAAATCTACATCAATGTGTTTAATAAATAGCGGATTGGGATCAATTTTGCTGGCATCATCATTGTCGGCATCATTGTAAAGTGATTCACCATTGTCGCTAATTTTAAGAGTAACATGACGTTTATCAACGGCTAAAGTGCCTGAAATGAGCTTCGACATGATAAAAGGTGCATAAGTAACACCTATAATGGCCTCTCGACGGGCACTAACTGAGTCACGTAATGCACCTTTTTTATAAAAAGGTGCATAAAATAAGAAGCCAGGAGTCTGTTTAGCGTCTTGTACTAAGGTGATTGGTCCAGTTAATTGTGCTAATCCAGTATCTCGGGCATTTTTAATACCGGAGTATCTGTTTTTTTCAAACGCTACATCTAAGCCAACTGCTTGTTTATTTGTTAAATAAGGTTCAATGTAAGTAATTGGCCAAAGCTCTGGTTCTTTGTGGCTTGGATGAATAGTGAAATTAGCTCTCTGCTTTTGTTGTTGGTTGATAAAGCTATTTTTTTGCTCAAGTTTAACATTAAGAATAATACCTAAACCGTTGATACCTGGATAAGTTTGGTGAATTTGTAAACTATCGCTATAATTTTTCCATTGTAAATAATCGACTTCTTTATCAGAAGCATCAATATGGGCTACAGCTCCCCATAAAGCATGTTCATATAGCTGCATGCGCTCTTTTACAAGTTCAATTGATTGTAAAGATTCTCGTTCAAAACGTTCAGCTACAGATTTATTGTGTTGTTCTGTTGCTATGTACCAAGCCGCAAATGTCAAAATGCAAGAAAGCATTAATATAAACCAATGAATACCTTGAAACTGACTCGAATCAATCAGCTTTTGACGTTCGCTTTCGGTATTTATCGATTCAGTAGGAATGTCTTTCATTAATAAAATCTCTAATATTAAAAATAATTACGGAAGGTTAGTTGTCAAAATCATCATTATAAATAGATTAGGTCATATACTCGTGCTTTATAAAGGAATGATTAAAATGGGAAAATCGCATTAAATAATCACTTCTATCAAAAATACAATATTGACAAAAAATTATAAAAAAAACTAACCACATCATCAAGATAATATAAAAAATCAGATATTGCTAGGTTATTGATTTTTAAAATTGTTACTCATATTTACCCTAAGTAAAAAATTAAGTGCTATATGGCAGTTTATTGCGGCAGTTTATTGCGGCATTTAATACGGTGAATATTATTTTTGAATGACTGCTTTATTTGTGCTTAATCGTGTTAACTACCTGAATCATATTAGATCTAAGTGATAATTTTTTTGTTTTGCTTAGTTTAATCAATTATTTTGATTAGATTAACTAAATTAATACGTTTGCTAGTGAGCTGTGAAGCTATATAATTGTCGTCATACTTTACTTTTTGAGCAATAAAATGAAAACCGAACGCACCAACAATACAGCAAATTTAACCATTGTTGTTTTGATCACTTTAATACTATTTATTTCTACTTCAGTATTTGCCTCAGCTGATGATGCAAAAACTAAAGTAAAAACAGTATTTAGTCAGGTTGAGTCATCATTAATTAAATTAAAACAGACTAATACCTTAACAAAAGTGAATATCACTGATGTGTTAACTAAACATTTGTTGCCTGAAGTTGAAACAAAGTATTTTACTTATAAAGTGCTGAATAAAAATTTGGCGAAAGTTCCAGATGAACTTAAAGAACGGTTTGTTCATGAGTTATCAATGCAACTCATTAATACCTACAGTAATTTATTAAATAAATATACTAATGAAGTGATTAATGTTGGGCAAAGTACTTTATCCAAAAGTGGCAAGATGGCAATGGTAGATATTGCGATTGTGAGTAAATCTAAGACCAATAGTGCCGTGGTTAAATTATTACAAAACAATGAACAAGAGTGGCTGTTTTTTGATATTGAAGTTGAAGGTATAAGTTTATTACAAACTAAGCAGAATGAAATTAATGCCAGTTTTAATAGGCTTGGTGTTGAAGGAACTTTGCTACATTTACAGAAAATCAATCAAAAAGCGAATGAAGGATAAATGGTCGTTTATTTTTAGTTCATCGCAATAAAGGTAATTGTTATTTTATACATCGACGCCATTGTAGAATTCTTTCTACAACATAAATTTATTCTAACGACTACTTTTATCGTTGCTTTTTATGCTACTAAAGCGGTAACGATAAAATTAATTAAACGAAAATCTAAAAAAAGTAAAAAATTAAAAATTAACATGGTTAATAATATCTTCACCATGTTAATTATTGTTTTTATTGTTAATATTTGGTCGGATGAAATACAACGGTTTGCTTTTTCAATTGCGGCGTTCATTGTCGCTATTGTTTTAGCAACTCGAGAGTTTATTCAATGTTTCATCGGTTTTATTTATATTCTAACAAGTAGACCTTTTCGTATTGGTGATTGGATACAAGTCGGTCAACACTATGGCGAAGTACATTCAAGTGATTGGGCGAAACTGACCCTATTGGAAGTGAATAAATACGATTATCAATACACAGGTAAAACCCTGTATGTACCGAATAGTCAGCTAATTACCTCAGTTATAAAGAATTTAAATTTTTTAAAACGCTATGCAATGCATCATTTTACCATTGTCAGAGACGACAGTGTAAATCCCTTTGTGTTTATTGAAACTTTGCATGAAAAGGCCAACCTTTATTGTGAAGAATTTAAAGAAGTGGCAGTTCGTTATAATCAATTGATCGAAAACCGTTTAGATATCACCATTGCAGGCCCTGAGCCTCATATTCAGATATCTACTTCTGAGCTAGGCGATACACAAGTTGCGTTTTCGGTTTTCTGTCCAACAGATAAAGCACTCGGGATTGAGCAGAAACTTACCGCTGATTTTATGAACTTGTGGTTTGAAAATAAACATAAAAGCAAATTGACGGATTAATTTGACGTTATTTAGAAATATCTTTCCCTACCTGAGCAGAACGTAGCTTTAAGTTCGAAGCTATATTAAGTTTTTAATTGTCTTTCGTAGGGGCGACTTCAGTCGCCAATCCCAGTCAATTAACCAACCCACATCTATCCCAAAATTCAATTATTTCAACAAAAAATGCAGGCGAAATCTCTGTTAATGATTGGTTAGCAATAAACCAAATTCACAGGGAGGAGAGAAGGAGAAAATAAGGAGATTTTACAAAATAACCTATTTAGGTTCTCTCTTGTCTTCCTCATTGTGTTCTTCTTGTGAAATGATTGTTGTGAAACTTGTTTTTAATTGTTTTTCGTAGGGGCGACTTCAGTCGCCAATCCCCGTCATTTAACCAGCTCAGTCTTTCTGTAAAGATATCAATTTAAGTTTGTACCACGGCGAATAAATTCTGAAGGATCCCCACAACTTTTAATTAGTTTCATTGGATAATTCCTCAATGGCAATATCTATATC
>NBOG01000012.1:0-102589 GCA_002104535.1 Cognaticolwellia sediminilitoris
TTTGTTTTTTTGGTGAAAGTATTTTAAATAATAAACAAGCACTTATCTTCTATATTTGTGGGGATACTTCAGAATAAATTCGCCCCCTACATGGAATCACATTTTATATTATTGAATAACCGTAATCGTTACATGCATGTTGGACTTCTATTTGAGTCCTCTGTAGGGGCGACTTCAGTCGCCTTTTTGTAGGTGTGGTTTTGGCCGCATTTTTGTAGGTTGGACTTTAGTCCAAAAGGTTTTTAACGTGTTTAGCGATTGTCGGGCTAAAGCCCGACCTACAAAAGCAGGTGAACAGCGTGTTTAGCCGCATTTGAAAACATGTAAGTTAGTGCCACGGCGAATAAATTCGCCCCTACATGGCTTATATTATTCAATTCAACAATCGTTAAAGAATCGCTTCAATATCACTGGCAATATCAGCAGGTTTTGTCGTCGGGCTATAACGTTTTATCACCTTTCCTTGGTTATTCACCAAAAATTTTGTGAAATTCCACTTAATGCGTTTACTGCCTAAAATGCCGGGCGCTTCATTCTTTAAATGTTTATAAAGCGGGTGTGCATTGTCGCCATTTACTTCTACTTTGCTAAAAAGCTCAAACGAAATCTTAAAGTTAAGATCGCAGAAGTTCTTTATCTCGCTATTATCACCTTTCTCTTGCTTACCAAACTGGTTACAAGGAAAAGCCAATACTTCAAAGTTCTTATCTTTATATTGCTGATATAGCGCTTCAAGTCCAGCGTATTGTGGTGTAAATCCACAGGCACTTGCCGTGTTAACAATCAATAAGGTTTTGTCTTGATATACAGAAAAATCAACCGCTTCGTTTTTATAATTCGCGGCGCTGAAGTCGTAAATAGGTTTTGTCATAAGTTCAAATAAGTCCAAAAATTTAAAAATAGCATAAGGTAAATGCTCGAAGTTAACAACATTCAGGCACTGGCCTTATTATATGCTTTTTACCTTAAACTGGCGATTCACCACCAGTAAGGTCGTATTTTACCAAGGCTTGCTTTTATAAACGGGTAAGTAAGCTTGAAGTATCCCAACGGTTACCACCATTTTTTTGAACATCAGCATAAAATTGGTCGACTAACGCGGTTAAGGGCAAGGTTGAACCGTTGTTTTTCGCTTCAGTTAGCGCAATATCTAGGTCTTTTCGCATCCAATCAACGGCAAAACCAAAATCATATTCATTATTGAGCATGGTTTTATGACGATTATCCATTTGCCATGAGCCAGCAGCACCTTGGCTGATCACTTCAACCACTTGCATGCAATCTAAGCCTGCGTTTTGGCCAAAATGTAACGCTTCCGCTAAGCCTTGAACTACACCGGCAATACAAATTTGGTTCATCATTTTTGCCAGTTGCCCACTTCCTACAGGGCCAAGCAATTTGCTAAATTTAGCGTATGCCTGCATGGTACTTTCAACTATTGCATAGTGGTTTTGCTCGCCGCCCACCATAACGGTTAATTGGCCATTAACCGCACCCGCTTCGCCACCCGAAACCGGCGCATCCAGAAAGCCAATTCCCATTTCATTAGCTTTTTGCGCTAATTCGCGCGCAACGGTCGCAGACGCTGTTGTATGATCAACAACAATGGCGTTAGCTTTTACACCTGAAAAAACGCCGTCTGGGCCTAAAGTGACTTGACGTAAGTCATCATCATTACCAACACAAATAAAAACAATGTCACTGTCTTTCGCGGCTTCGGCTGGTGTAGCGGCCATCGCGCCACCAAATTGTTCAAGCCAGTCTTGTGCTTTTTTAGCCGTTCGATTGTAAACCGTGACCTGATACCCCGAATTTTGTAGATGACCCGCCATAGGAAAACCCATAACACCTAAGCCGATAAAGGAAACTTTATTCATATTGTTCAACCTATTGCCATTGAAATTGCTATTGTATTTAGCATATATTAGTAAGGTTATTGTACTGTTTTTAAAACTATAAAGGTAATGTTGAAAGTAGTATTAGCAAGTATTTTAATCAGTTTTATTAATGATTAATAAATGCATAACTCTGGCATGAAGGTTAATTTCATGTAATGGCAGTTTTAGCATATACTTAATAAAAATCAGCAAGGATGAACCACAACAGAGTGTACTAATGAAACATCAGTTTTCGGTTTTAATATTCATCGTTTTGCTATCTTTTCCTGCTGCTAGCTCACAAAGTGCGCTTCGAGTTGTTATTCCAGGTCCCACACCTCCATTTACCGTTAGAAACCCTTTTGTTGAAGACTTAACCAAGCTGATATTTTCAAAACAAAATTTGCCGCTTGATTTGGTCTACGCGTCAGAAAAAATAACCCAAGGCAGAGCATTAAAAGTTCTTCACAATAACGATATCCTTGATTTAACTTGGAGTGTTTCGACCACAGAAAGAGAGCGTGAGTTGCAACCTATTCGCATTCCTATTTATCAAGGTTATATTGGCTGGCGGGTATTTATTATCAATAAAGATAATCAAAAAATATACAACGACATCAGCAATATAAGTCAATTAAGAGAGAAGCTAGCGGTACAGCGTTTTGATTGGCCAGATTATCAAATTTTTATTGAAAACAAGCTTCCTGTTCATGGCAATATGCCGTTTTCACAAATGTTTAAAGCGGTAGAAGGCGGCATGGCAGACTATTTTCCGCGCTCGGTTATGGAAGCAACTCGTGAACTTGAATCGTATGGATCGAAGAAGCTAACAATAGAAAAAACCTTGTTATTAAAATACCCATCTTGGTGTTATTTTTTTGTTGCTAATAGCAAGCCTGAGTTAGCAAAGACTATTAAAAAAGGATTTGAATTGATATTAGCTGATGGTAGTTATCAAGCATTGTTCGAACAACATTTTGGCAGTGCTTTAAAAGACTTGAACCTTAATGACAGAAAAGTTATCCACCTAACTAATTCACTGTAATCGTTATGAACAAGTTCATTACAGTGAATTTTTAATCGTACTTTCAATTGCAATAAGCCAAAAAAAGGAAAACAAAAAAGCTAATTCATATACTCAAACAATGCTTTTAATATTTTCATCTTTTCAGTGTTGTTCTCATGCTCAAACGCTAAATTCTCTAATTTCATCATAAATTCATCAGCGCTTAATAAACCTTTACCGCCATGCTGAATGCGATTTTGACAATGAGCAGCCCATTTTTGCTGTTCACTATCATTTAAGGTTAAAGGGAAGTTTCGCGCGCGGTAACTAAATAATAACGTGCTTAATCTATCGTCTTGAAACTGAAAAGGGTGCGTACCTAATTGCTCAGGCGGCAACTGATGTAAAATATCCATTTGAGCTTTGTCGCTATGCGAGAAAAACTTACCGCCGTAAAGCGCAAATTCAGCTTCAACTGGCGCATCATCAAAGTCGTTGGTTGCAAACACATCGGTGAGTTTATCTCTCAGCTCAGTATATTGTTTCAAGCGTTTAAGGTTTTCTAAACAAAGCTCACGAGGAATAGCTAAACGCTCGGCGTTTTCAGGTAATAATGTTTTTGCTGGTGCAACGACAGGGCATTTATTTAAATGAATTAACTTAACCGGGATAGGCAATTCACCTTCGTCTAATTCATCATAACGCGTATACAATCGCGCCTTAATCTCATCACTTGAAAGTTCAAATAAAGGCGAAGGATCGCGCGCTAAATCAACCGTGATCACGGCATTTTTATTAATCGGGTGATAACAAACCGGTGCAAACCAACTTGTACAACCATGCGCAGAAGAAACTTTACTCGAGGTATGAACAATTGGCGTCATGTTGTAAACATCAATCAACTCAGCCACTTGCTTTTTATTCTTCAAGTTAAAAATAAACTCGTATAACTTAGGCTGCTTCTCTTTAATCAATTTTGCCATGGCAATAGTGGCATATACATCACTCATCGCATCATGGGCCGCCTCATGGTTAATACCATTGGCTTTAGTCAGTAACTCTAAACGAAAACTCACCACTTGCTCGCCATCACGCTCAACTGTTGGCCATTCAATACCTTCAGGTCGCAAGGCATAACAAGCACGTACTAAATCGATAATATCCCAGCGGCTATTACCGTTTTGCCACTCACGGGCATACGGGTCGTAAAAATTGCGATAGAGTAAATAACGAGTAACTTCATCATCAAAACGAATACTGTTATAACCAGCAACACAGGTATCAGGCTGCGAAAACAAGCCATGAATACGATCAGCAAATTCCGCTTCACTTAACCCTTCACGCAATGCTTTTTGCGGCGTAATACCGGTTACTAAACACGCTTCAGGCTGCGGTAAATAATCTTGTGGCGGCTGACAATAAAACATCTCCGGCTCACCGATTATATTTAAATCCAAATCAGTACGAATGCCTGCAAACTGCGAAGGCTTATCAAATTTAGGGTTAACTCCCCAAGTCTCATAATCGTGCCAGAGGATCGTGGGCTGGTTTTTGTTGTAACTCTGAGTATCGTTGCTTTCTATAATTTTCATAATATACAATAGTATAAGGTGTTTTTCGTTCTGTAATGTAACATTCGATTTTATAAATTATCATTCTTTATCGAATGTTTTGTGTCACCTTGTGTGTACCCTTATTATTTGTTAATTTATGTTAATTGAATAAGTGTGTACCCCTGATTTAGGATTAAGGATGAAAAAAGAAATATACCTCGACCCACCAAGCGATAAGCCTAGTATTCTACATACTAAAACTTTAGACGCATATAAAAATAAAAAGTATAAAAAGCGGTTTGATGTTAGTGATCATTCAGGGTTAGGCGTGAGAGTTTTTGAATCTGGTCAAGTGTCATTCCATTATCGATATCGTTTTGATAAAAAAGCTAAAAGATTAACGTTGGGGAAATATCCTGACCTCTCTTTATCTGAGGCTAGGGATTATGTTCCCAAAATTAGACAATTGATAAAAGAAAATAAAGATCCAGCAATTTTTTTATTTGATACTACCATAGTAAAGAAGCCTGATATTTTTGATTGTGTAGCACTTTTCTTGGAGCGTAGAGTTCCTAAATTACGCCCAAGTACTCAGAAATTGTATGAATATTCTTTAAACAAGCATGTGGTGAATGCTAACCATTCCAAAAAGTTGTTTAAAAAACCTATTGAAGAAATAGGAATACAAGAATGGTTTACTTACTTTGATTATATAGAAGATCATTTTACGCCCATAACAGCACGAGATATTTTAGTTCGATTAAAAACTTGTTTTAGATTTTGTATTAGAAGAGGTCTTATTTCAGGCGTTAAAGTTTTAGAAATACCTCCTAAAGATGTAGGCAAAGGGAGTGAGGATGGTGAACGAGTTGTTGATATTGATGAATTAAAAGTAATATGGAAAGAGATAGATAGATCAAAGTGTTATCTGACAACTGGGAATACAATCAAGATGTGTATGCTGACAGCAGCTAGACTTGGTGAAGTAAGAAATATGGAGCGAAAAGATATTAATTTTAAAAAAGGTCAGTGGATTGTTCCAAAAGAAAAAAGTAAAACCAAATCTAAAATTATTAGGCCATTGGCACCAATAGCTTTAAAAATTCTAAAGCAACAGTTCGAAACATTTGATGGAATTACTGATTATGTTTTTCCAAGCGGATCCTATAAGAATCCTATTTCACCTCAAACAGTAAATAAATTTTGTCGACAAATTATTAAACGAAAAAATCAAATGGAACCTTGGTCAATTCACGACTTTAGACGTTCATTGTCAACATTACTTACAGATAAAAAAGTTCCTATTTATGTAACAGAAAAAATGCTCGGCCATTCTTTAGGTGGAATATTAAAAATTTATAATAAAAGTACTTATATTGATGAGCAATTGGATGCATATAAAACTTGGGAAGAGATGTTGGATAAAAAGTAGCCTGTATAGGCTACTTTATTTATTTTTTTGTGTAGGAACTGTTGTTGGAGGTGTTGGCGCATCATTGTCAGTTAACCAATCATCTAAACCTATCTTAATAGAAGCATCTAGGTCTTGATTCATTTCTTCGCAAAGTTTTTTTAGGCACTTGATTAATTTTTTGACAGTTATATTTTTACCGTTATCAGGACACCTACTTTTTAATTTATCAATACAGCCGTTATAATCATTAAGTAATGACAAGATATTTTTTAAATCATCATCAGTGAAATTAATAATACCTAGGTTTAATAAATTATTTTTTATTTCTTCAACTGTAATTACCACTTTCATAGCCCCCTATCTTGTAATTAATTGCTTCCCAATTTTCGATATCAGACAATCGCCAAAAGGGTCTGGCATTAATTGGGCTTATAGGGTTAGGGAATTGTTTAGTTTTTCTCCATCGCCATAATGATTGTCGACCAATCTGGTATCTCTCTAATACTTCAGGGATAGTAATAACGGTCTTCATATTATACCTCCTGTACTATGTAGTTATTATCTAGATAATAAGCAATATCTGAAATACATATTTTATGAGAATCGTTGCATGAAGATGCGAGAGCTTTAGCTAAGATACATCCCGATGAAGAGTACCCAAGAGTTATGATTTGATTAATTGTTTCTTCTATTAATTTCATTTTGGTATTTTCCTGTATATAAATAAAAATTTTGCAGGAGTCCATACCAAATATAAAATTTAATTTGGTCTCCTAAGTTGTTTTAATTTTGTGAAAAACATCACGTTTTTTTACACCTAATTTTTGCCCTAAAAATAGGGAGAATATTCAAGCATTACTGCCAGCGAATGAGCGTATTTTACACAGCACTTAAAGGTTAGTCAAGTGAAATAAATAAAAAATCCTTTTATACCAGTGGGTTACGTTGACATTTTTGTATTTTTATGGTAATTTTGATAAAGTATTATGTTGTTTTATTTATATATTTCAGGGAAGGGAGTCGATAATATCGAATTAAAATAAATTGTAAAATTTAAGCTTATGTTACTTTTTATCAACCTGTAAATATTCAAAAGATGGGGTGTAATGATGGCTAATCTTACTTTCGGTGTTTCTCATTCTATTTTCATTCTCATGAAAACCCACGCTTTTGAGTACAACGAAAAAGCTTTAGTGGGCTAAAGCGTTACAAAATACTTTTGAAAAGTTGAATTAACCAAAATTTATGGCAAGTTATTAAAATATAACTACGTAAATTTATATGAAGAGTTTTGTTTCAGTAAATGCAAAATATTATAAAAATAGTAATGCTTGCGGTGAATTAAGTCACGTAAATCGATTATTTCATGAAAATGTAAATTCTTTTCCTGAATATACTAAATATAACTTTGGTTCAGAATTTGATCTTTTCGACAAATATAAAGAAATTAATATAAAGCATGCTAAAGCGTTAAATAAAAATATCCGCAAAGATGCTAATACTTTCTTAGATTGCGTTGTTTCATTTTCTCTGGAGCGATGGGAAGCATTAGAAAAGAAGCATGGTTTTATAAAGCTTCAGTTTACAATGAAAAAAATGATGAATAATTTCATGATTGAAATGAAAAGTGTTTATGGATTAGAGCCTGTCGGATTTAAATTTCATTTAGATGAAGGGTTTCATAAGCAATACGAAGCTTATAAAAATCAGCAAGACAGATTAAAGAAAGGTTTATTAAAGCCTCATGAGGTTTTAATTGATGTAGGTGAATTAACTCGAAACATTCATGCTCATGTTATTTTTTATAATTTTGATTTTAAAGAAAAAAAAGCACCACTAAGAAAAATGACTAAAATGACATTCTCTAGCTTTCAAGACATCGCAGCCCATTCCTTCAGAAAAAGTGGTTATGTTCGCGGAGTATCGAAAGAGCTAACTAAAAAGTCTCATGTTGAAAAAATAGATTTTGTAAAAAATAAGATCTCAGAAAAAGTACAAGAGCTATCTGAATTAGATATTCATCTAACTCAAAAGAAAACGCAATTATGTGATTTAAATAATGAAATTGATAAGCAACTTATTTTAATTAAAACTTTAAAAAAGAATATTAAAAAGTTGTTTTATTTATTTAAATTGAAAATTAGCAAGTATGCTAAAAGCCTTTTAAAGCTAGATTTAGAAGCAATTGATAAAAATATAGATGAGCTTCATAGAGTAGTTAATAAAACGTCTAAAATAGATAAAAGCACTGCTGTGGTGATGAATAAAGCAGCTAACTTTTATGCTGAAAAATTTAAAATCACAGAGAACGATAAAAAATCAAATAAACCTAAGTAATTCAATCGGTAAGTTGATTAAAAGTTTATTCGTGGTATCACTTAATACATAACTTATTAAAAATATTATGTACTAAGGAACTATAAAATGAGTAATGTTAGTTATGCACAATTATTAGAAGATCGGCTAAGAGAAATATTATCAGACAGACATGGTGTCTTATTATCAACTTCGAATAAATGGTTAATAGATCAGATTGAAACATTAATTAATGGCTATCCAGAGCTTCAAAAATTAGATTTATATCGTTTAACTTTGCCAGAGTTATATTCTGCTATTGAAAATTTATGTGGGGGGGCTTCTGCGGTATATAATGAACAATATGATGTTCTCTTTGTTGAAGCGGTAGTCGAAGAGACTTTTTTTAATCGTACAACTTTTATATTAATATTTTTACTTTGTGTTTTAGCTGGTATCTCATTATTTAAAGTAAAAGCTTCTCATGAATATATAGATAGCCTTAGTTATCGTGATGCAATCTATTTTGATGACTTTATTAGCAACTCAAAAATTATTAATGATTTAGAAAAAAAAGCTTATTATTTTAATACCTCTATTTATTCTATTTTTCATTTTATTTATTTTCTACAAGATGAAAAATTAGAAAAATATGGTTCAAGAAAAACTAAGGAAGGAGTTTATAAAAATATGCCAATGGCTGAATATATTAAAATAAAAAGTGAAAAAGTAGTTATCAATGACCCTTTTCTGGATATTTATATTAATAACTTTCCTGACTTCAAAAAAGACTCTGGTTCATTAACATTTAGAGATAAAAAGAAACTAGATTAAAAATATTAATAACTAGTCGATAAAGATGAAAAATTAATATTCTTAATATCAAAAAACACTCTTAATGATAAATTATTAAGTAATTGTTCGTAAAAATCGAAATATCGCTGTTTGAATATAAACTCCTGACCATGAAACCCAAAACCAACTACTTTATTTTTGGCAAAATTACATTCGTGTACAACTTTAGTAATCAAGTTTTTCAATGGACTTAATAGAAACTTATGAAATTCATTATTCTTAGCAAATATTAATAGTTTCTTCAGCGATGTTGGCATTTTAGTTTTAATGTCTGTACGTACAAATTGCTTTAATAAACGCCAGTTACTTAGGCTTTTCTGTAAACCGAAAAAACCAAATCTACGATATTTATATAAGTGAGCATGAGCCTCTACTTTTTCAGAACTTTTCAAAAGTGTTTTATTCTTATTTCTTAATGTTTTATTCAAATAATTAACGACCTTATTTAATTTTACGTGGTTATCACAAGAGTCATCATCAAAGTGAATAGCTCTTTTAGTAAATTTATGATTTAATTTTTTGTATGCCATCTTTGTATAGTGAGTCAACCATTTCTTTGTGATATTAAGTTCTTCTACGCTGGCATAAATCAATACATGTCTGTGCAAAGCTCCGCTTTTATTAGCCTCTTTAGTCCAATGACCAAATGGATTTATATTTATTTTCGCAAGTTTTCTTAATGTATTTTCCCAAATTATATTTTGAAATTCGTTAGCGTCTAATGGTGTTGATTTACCGTCCCAAGACTTAGAGTTGCTTTGGGGGGTTATGTGAAAATTTGAAGGACAAGTAATCGTAGCAGATAACCAACTTTTATTTGTTTTTGCTGCTAACTGTTTAACTTCTTTAGTAGTATGACAATGTTCACTATTTTGCGATTGTTTTGAAAAATAATGTTTTTTAAAAACAGTCAAAGTGCCAGAGCTAGAAAGTAATAAGGCTGAATTGATACTTTGGTTATAAAAATTAATTTTTTTTTGGTAATTAGTTAATGCTACATCAGTGACATATGAATAATTAGACTTGGATAAAAAATAAACTTCTTTATAAATCATTTGCAATTCAATTAGCTTTTTCACTAAATAATTTATATCTAGTAATTTTTTTAATTTATCTGTAATTCGATTACCAGACATTTTTGAAAGTTTAAAACCAAAGGCTATTTGTAAGTTGAGTGATATCTTTTGGTTCTTACCTGAAGTTGTTTGCAAGAAAAGTTTATCATCTGATGATTTACTAATGTTACACCCGAAATACTCAATAATGGTATGTGCTATTGGTTTTAGCTCATTAAAATGCACTAAAGATATTGGTGATAGCTTCAATATTTCATTATAAGGTAAATTTGAATTGTAATTTTTTATTATTTTTTTATTTAATATTGCTGACATATATCAATTCCTTGTTATCAAATTATAGAAAAAAATAATTAAAGCAATAATTTGTAGATAAAATATTTTAAATTGTTTGAATGCCTTTATTTATAAAGGGGGGAGTTATTCTTAATACTACCAAGAGAAGATGTTTTTACTTTAAGTGTCCAATAAGTTCTAAGTTCATGTACATTTATTTTTCATAAAAAATAGTGTTCCAAAAGTCTTGTATTAAAAAAGTTATATGTAACATTGATATTAAGACAACATTAGGAACACAAATGAGAATAGGATATGCAAGAGTAAGTTCAACAGAACAAAATTTAGAAGTACAAATAAAACAACTTAAAGCATTAGGTTGTGAAAAAATATTTAAAGAAACTATTAGTGGTAAATTATCCAACAGACCTGAACTAATATCAATGATTGGTTTTGCACGTGAAAGTGATGTTATTCATGTCACCAAAACTGATCGTATTGCACGCTCAACAATTGATGCGTTACAAATTGCAGACCAATTAAATGAGAAAGGTGTTGGCATGGTCTTTCATGATCTAGGAGATGTTGATATAAATTCAGATATTGGGCGTGTCATTTATACAACTATATCCGCATTTGCCGAAATGGAGAGAAAACGGATTCTACAACGTTGCAATGAAGGGCGATCATTAGCAAAAGCTAAAGGGAAGCATCTAGGTCGATTCAAAAATGAAAAGCTTCATGCTGATATTAAAAGCTATTATAAAAAAGGTATGAATAAAAATTTAATATCTAAAACACTGAAGTGTTCGAGGACGACTATTTATCGAGCTTTGAATGGCAGTAATTAATTATTCCTATATTAAATAAAGTTATAGGAAGATGATTTTACACCATAAAATTAATAATTACGGGCTTTAAATTTGATTAATAACTGAATAATCAATAATATAATCTTTCTTATTAAGAGTTTAGTTTAAATGGAATTTATCAAAACAGTGACTGCCCCTAAAAATACTGCTGCTCTTAGTCAGTTAGGTAATTTGTATCAATACCTAATTGCATTAAAAATTTGTTTAGAGTCTGATGATGGTGAATTAGTTAATATTGAACAGTATGGTGATTTAACCACTGCTGATTATAATTATGAAATTAAACACCATAATGATCCTGATTACGCATTAATTGATACTCATATTGATTTTTGGAAATCATTATCAAATTGGGTTGATAATAGAAATACACTTAAATCTCACTCAAAATTTATCTTACTGACCAGCGCTATAGTCAAAGAAGATAGTACTTTTAAAGATTGGAATAGCTCTAACTCAAATATAAAGCATCAGAAAATCCTAGATATTCATTCAGGTATCAAAAAATCAAAATATGAATATAAAACTATTCAACCATATCTAAAAAATATTTTTACTTTTAATAATGATTATTTAGAAAAAGACTTATTAGATGTTTTAAATAAAATCACAATTAAACATTCTTTTGAAAATGCTTTTGCGCTTTATGAAAATTTATTAGATCATACGGCTTTTCTATTTTCAAAAAAGAAGCAAAGACCTTCACTGGTTCGATCCTTAATAGGTTTTATTGTTGAAAAAGGAATTCTCTCACCTCAGGAATGGGATATTGAGATAAATGAATTCAGGCTTTTTCTTCAAGAACAAGCTAGAAAAACTCTTAATAATGAAGTTTTAGATTTTCCTGATGTTGAATTAACTACTGATATTGATGAAGCAACGCTTGAAAAAAACTTTATAAAGAAGATTGCTGACATCCCATATCCAGAGAAAATAAATGAGGCGGCAATTAACTATACTCAAACACAAAATGTACTAGTTAATATGGCTGATCAAAACCCCCATGCACTTAAAGAGTTCGGTAAACAGGTTATAGAAGCAGGTCGATTATTGAATAGCATGAAAGAAATAATTTGCTTAGAAGTTGAAACAAGCAGTTCAAGTAAATTAGTCAAAAAATCTAAAATTCTTTATAACAAAGCTGGCACAGAAATCCGAACAGGTAAAGTCCCTCCAAATATTCAAAGCGGTATTATTCACACCCATCTAGATGAATCTAGCTTTGAGTGGAAAATTAAGGAAGATGACATTGAAAATTAGTGAAATTGAAAAACTTTCTTTAAACCCATATTGGTTGTCAAATATTATTTGCCATTTTATTGAAGGTTACGGTAATAAGGCTCCATTTGAGTTGGTTTACTTAGCTATCCCATTAATTTTAAGAGGTGAACCTCGTAACGGACTATGTAAGTTAAATACAACAAGTACTATTTATTCAGCATTTTTAGATGATAAAGATAAAAGAAAACGAATAACAGCATTACAATATTATGTTGAAGTATATAAAGAATTTGTTAACCCTGCCTTTATTGTTTATGCAAATAAAGGAAATGATTTTGGCATTAAACTGACTAATAAAAATATTTATGATTACAAAAAAGAACGAGATAAAACAACCAGAAATTATTTAAAAGCAGCACATAATTTAGGGAATGTTTTTTCAAAAGAAAAAACGCAAGATTGCTTCTTTAAGCTTGGAGTGTTCAAGTTATGAACAGTTATATCAAAAAAATTATTATCTTTGGAAGAAATAACCAAAAAAGAGAACTTAGCTTAACAAACGGCCTTAACATTATTTCTGGTCATTCAAAAAAAGGAAAAAGTGCGTTAATTGAAATTGTGGATTACTGTTTATGTGCAACAATTCCTTCAATTCCTAAAGGGGTTATTTCTGATTTTGCCGAATTATTTTGTATTGTACTTAAAGTCGACAATAACTTTTTAGTGATAGCTAGACCTAATGATAGTGCCACCCAAAGCAAGATTTACGTAGCACTGGAAACAAGTGTAAATTTCTTAAAAGATTTTAATATTTCATATTTTAATAACCTACCTTTATTGAAAATTAAAGGTGCTGGACAAGACAATATTGAAAAATTCTTAGGGTTAAATATTACGGATTCTAATATCGTAGAATCTGATGTTAAAAAAGGTAAAGCTTCTTTAAGGAATATGACACCTTTTTTATATCAATATCAAAACTTGATTGCGAGTAAACACGCTTTATTTTCCAAGATGGATGATTATAATCGAAAAGCACGAATATTAGAGCAGATCCCTATATTTCTAGGTATTGTAGATGCTGAATATTATTCAATTAAACGTCAAATTGATGAGTTAGATAAAAAATTGAAGGGTATTGAACGAGAAAAAAATAAAGAAACATTGTTTAACTCTCAATATGAAAAAAGATTAGAAGGGCTTTGTAGAACTTATTTTGCAAATATAGGCAAAGAATTACCTCCTTTTAATAGTTTAATTGAATTAATAACTATAACAAAAGAATTACCTGAATTTGACCGATCAGAGCCATTCAAATCGGACTCTATAAGGTTATATAGTAAATTAAGAGTGAAGCTTTCAACTAAAACCATAAGATTAAATACGATAAATACTGAGTTAGTAAAAATTGAAAATATTGCTATAAATGCTAAAAAGTCAATTTCAAACCTTTCTCATATAAAAAAGCGTAGTGAAAAAGAAGAGGTAATTGATTGCTTATGTCCTGTTTGTGGTAATGATGTTGATGCATTATCAGAGGAAGCTAATTCTATCAACTCAGCACTTGCCTCATTAAATTTAGAAGTGGGATCTATGGTTGGTTTCTCTAGATTTGATGTAGAACAAATGGAAACACTTAAGCATGAGAAAAGAAATCTTCAAAAAGAAATAAGTGAAATTAATATTCAAATTAATGAGTTCGAAAGTTTTAACAATAAAATAAAGGAATATAAAGATAAAAGAGATTCTTTAGGTTATTTACGAGCAAAAATTGAAATTATTGTTGAACAAATTAGTAATAAAATTCAAATTACAGATTTTGGTGAACAGGGGATTATTAGTGAACTTCGGTTATTAAGGGAGTCTCTTGCCAAATTTGACTTTAAAAAAGATCTTGCTGATTGCCAGACAAAGCTAAATGGATGGATGAATAAAATAGCTAACAACCTGGATTTTGAAGAACAGTTTCTACCCGCTAAATTAGAGCTTGACTTAAATACCTTATCAATTATACACAATGATAAAAAATATGGGCGAATTCGTTTGTCAGATTTAGGTAGTGGTGCAAACTGGTTAGCCTTTCATTTATCTGCATCGCTTGGTTTCCTTAAGCTTTTTTCGTATAAAAAAAAATCTCCTGTACCTAATTTTTTATTCATTGACCAACCTAGCCAAGTTTACTTTCCAAGAGACGTTGATAGTCATGATAATGATATTAAAAAAGTTGAAAATATCTACATTCAAATCGTAAAAAGCTTAAAAGAAGGTAGAAAAGAAAGCGGTAAATATTCACAAGTCATCATTTTAGACCATGCGGACAATTTAGATCTTAAGGAATATCATTATAAACGTTACGTAAGGGCAAGTTGGTATGAATCAGGCAATGCTTTAATTTAATAAATAATTAACAAGGATGTTCGTTAATGAAAATACCTTTAGGTGTTGATAAAACAACTTCTAAAATAGTACTAATTAATGATTTGACAGAAGAGCAAAGGGGCTTAAAGAGCAACTGCATTTGCCCTGAATGTAAATCTGATTTAGTCGCTAAAATGGGAGATAAAACTATTTGGCATTTTGCTCACTATAAAGGAACTGAGAGTAGAAACTGTCAAGAAACAGCACTTCATTTACTCGGTAAATATGTACTATCTAAATTAGACTCAATTAAATTACCGCCGTATACAATTGGCTGTAAAAATCAAAAAGATATTTTGAATCGTTCTTATGTTATGGATGATGTTTCAATTTTTGATGAGGAAAGTTTAATAATAATATCATCTGAACAGGAAAAAACATTAGGGGATATTAGGGGAGATGTTTTTTCTAAAGTCCAATATATCGATAATAACTTTTTTATAAACTTTGAAATTAATGTTTGGCATAAAGTTGATGAAGATAAGTTAGAAAAGATAAGGAAGTTAAATATATCTACAGTTGAAATAGATTTAGCTCATTTATTAAATGAGAACCAAGTAGATTTTGATATTGTGAAAGCAGAAGTACAGAAGGCAATTAATCAGCGTATTATATTTTTAGCTAATGATATAACAGAACCATTCCGAACTGAATTAAAAGAAAAACTAGATAAAAAAGTACAAGCTAAAAATAACCAAATAACTAGGTGGATTAAAGAAACTGAAGAAAAATTAACTTCTAATGGTGTGACACTTCCAGCATATTTATTTTCTCTTGAATACTTCGCAAGTGATGAAATTCAGAAAGTAATTGATAGTAAGTTGGGCGTAGCACCGAAAATAGAAAAAAAGGTTCAAGTGATTGAGTTTAAGCATGTCCATTATAATCGATTTGAAATGTTATGTTCATTAGGGAACAAAAGTAAAGAGTTAGTGGTTTTAGCTGATATTAGTGAATTACCCACGTCCAAGAGGTATAAGAACTCAGCACCTAGTTACCTTATTTTCAATGAAAATTTTTTAAATTCTTCTAACAATAATATTGTGTTTGAGTGGGGACAAAATGAAGTCGCTTTGAATTATCAAAAAAAATACAACTCGATAGTTAAATCAGAGTTGAAGAAAATTAAAGCTAAAAAGCTGGAAAAAATTCATAAATACTTGGATCAGGTCGAACAAATTTTAGAGTCAGAGATAATGCCTATATCTCCGAATATATTGCAAATAAAAAAACAAGCTAATTGTTTCTATAAAGAACTTAGCCAAAAAGGTTATTCAGTCGAAAGATTAAAGTCGGTAGTTGAGGGTTATATAGATTATCAACAAATTTTTGGTTGCGAACCTAAGTATTGGCAGTTGATTGTTTTTAGAGATTTACATTGGGTTGATAATGATACTATTGATGTAGAGTTTCTTTCAAAACGGCTTTCTTTTTTTGGAGTGGTGATAGTCGAACCGTATAAACAACTGCTGTTCAATTCAAAGTTAATGAAAGTGAACAATGTTAAATTTCCCTTCACCGCTCCCTATGCATTGTTAAGAGAGTATTTAGAGCATTTAGTTGCCTTAGGATTATTAAAAAAGGGAAAAGGAGCTAGATATCAAAAACAATTTATTTATGGAAAGTCTTATAGATTGTAGCAACTCAGATATATATCAAAAATAATTTCAGTTTAATCTTGTTCTGACCTTTATAGTTAATTACCCAAAAATAGTATCGTTCAAATTACCGAGGCACTTTGTCCAAAATAACAATATGCTTTACCCGCTTATAAGTTTGATAAGCCAGTTCATCTGTGAGCATTAGCTCGTTTTTATATTGCTGCACAATATGTTGCTCAAAGTTAGCCTTTTTAGCGTAAGCCCATGCTCCTGATGCAAGTTCTCGCTGATAAATATGATCTGCTTTTTGAAATGTTTGGGTGGTAGTAAAATCCATTATTAATCCTTATTTAAATGACATTAAAAGTTGAACGTGGGTGGCATTAAAGCGTTCACACAACAACTCTTCTATTTCAGAGTTAGATAAAATTGACAAAATCTCACGAGCTTTATCTAATGTTTCTATCGAACTTGATAAGACTGAAATATCGCTCAACATACTAGAACATTGCTCGAGTTCTTCTGGGCTTAGTCTCCATTTAATTCGGGTTAATCGGCCTTTTGACCCTTTAATATATTTACCAAAACCCAGTCGCTCTAACTCTTTCAACATCTTTCTAGTGGTTTGATAACCTAAACCAGCGCTTTTTGCGACTTCTTTTGCAACGCTTTCACCTTCTTCAACTACGTCAAATGCATGCTTTACTTTAGGTACCTTATGTAAGGCTGATACCTTTTCTTTAAAATTAAATGACATGTTTGCTTCCTAAAAAAATTAACTATTAAGCTAGAAATCAAGCTTATTCTTGCTTTAATAAAAAGTCAAATGAAAGTTGAGTGTTGTGTCGTTTCATTTTTCATTTGAATTCTTTGTTTTTACCAGTTAAGCTTTTAAGCAAAATAACTTAGGAGTAAAAAAAGATGCCGAATGTAACTATTAAAGAGAATAATATTGAAGTTTTCAAAGCAGAAACTAGCGATTTTGAGGAAATGAAGCAGGAGTTTTTATGTACCGAATGTTGGGATCCAGATTGTGAGAGCTGCAATGATTAAACTAACCCAGCAGACAATAGGTTGCTTTAAAAGCTTTGTTGAGTTTTTTGATTATGAACAAGCTTGTACCTACTTTTGCCGAATTTATAATACACAAACAATTAAGTGAAGCATAAAATATTTCGACCTCTTTGGTGGCGTTATTTTCTATTAGAAAGAGGTGTTTAAGTCTTTAAAAGCCTAAGAATAAAGCCGTTCTAACGATTGTTTTGTGAAACACAATTGTTTTGTACTTTAAAGTAGGAGATATTAGTTTTAATTTTGATTTAACAAGGAGTAATCAATTAGTGAATATTTTTGGGAAGAACAAGTTTAAAAAAGAAGGGTATCATTATGTCGCGATTGATTATAATCAAGCTGAAAGAATCGAAAACATCGAAAGCTGGAGTCAAAAACTGAGTGAAGAGCAGCATTGGTTATATCAACATATATTATGCTATGTTAACCAAAGCTATTATGCCATCTTTAAAAATGGTGAAGACACTGGTATTCGATTTACCTACTTTAATAGTTCTAGTGAAAATGCACATAATAAAGCTTTCAATATAAAGAGTAACACCACATTCAATCAAAGTATTAGTGAAGGTTTTTTTTCCAAAGGAAACATCGATTCTTTCGCTTCAGGTTTAGTATACTCAGATGAAAAAGATTGGGATTATTTCGTAAAAGATTTTTCTTTTGAGGAAAAAATTGAACGAGCAGTAAACACAATTGAAGTTGAATATCTTGTGAGAGAACGACTTCTTAAAGGGAAGTTTAAGCACCTAGTAAAAGGGTTAACCTTAAATGAAATAATAGATAAGAGAGGGCAATTTTTAACGGAAATTCAAAACAATAAGTACTCTTGTCACTTATTTGAAAATTATGATTCATACACAATGCTTGCTATGGCGGTTGAGTATAATCGAATTCCATATGAAATAATTAAGCACGAATCAATTTATAAAGGTATCACAGAAGAGGAATGGACTAATACTATCGAAAATACTTTAATAGCTCTGTGGTTCAAAGGACTAGAAAAAATTGTGGTGCCTGCAAAAACTAAAATTGATAGTTTCGCTAATTTACAATGAGCATATCCAAATTAAATTACTTTTATCTAATACCTCATAATAATCAACATATTATTATGTTAAAACCTAAATATAGTAGTGACTTACAGGAGTGTATAATTTTCTGGTTACTATTTTATAATTAGCGTAAGATGTGTCGCTTAATTTAATAGGATGTAGGTTATGTCGCTAAAAAGACTGAATATAAATAGGAATTTGATTCCTAATATTTTATCTGAAAATGTATCTATTTTGGAAGTTTTAGAAGAAAAAGGAATTAATGAGCTTCACTTTAGAGGTGAAATGCCTAACGGCGATAAGGTTTTTTTAATTTTCTTTTTTAATTCTGATGGAACTACCTCTATTTCTCCACGAAATCCTAATTTAGAAAGAGGGAAAGACCTAGCAAACGTTATTGCGCAAAACTGTGTTTATAGTGATAAAAAAAATATATCCCTTTTTATTCCGCTGGAAAAAGATGATTTTGATACAATTCTCGAATACCTTCAGTCGGATTGTAATGCGCAAATAATTGAAACTAAGAATATACCTGGTGGGGTACAGAAAAAACTATCAGGTTCATGTGGTAATCAGTTGGTTTTAAAGTATTTTACAAGAAAAGCTAACTTACAAGTTCAAGGTAAACCGCTTTCATTATATGAAGATCTTATTGATATATTATGTGAATTACTGCCATATGAAAAATTTGTTAGTTCTCAACTTAAACAAATAGATGTAAATCTTGCGCCATCAGTTGTAAAAGGCGAGTTAGAAAGTAGGTTACCTATGTCATATAACTTCCTTGGTGAGAAAGTTCAGGCGATTATTAGCCCATCATTAGCTTTAAATAAATTAGGTATTGAGTTAGATGATTATACATCTATAGCTATGCCTGTACTTAGAGGGCTTGAGGGTTACTTAAAGAGAATTTTTTCTACGAACGGTTTCTCTATTGATAAAACTTTTGGTTCTGTAATTGATGGGAGTAATGACACTCCTCGTGTTAAACAAACTGTAAAAGCAAGCATAAATTGTGATAAAACAGTTAATGCAATAGAAAAGTGCTACACTTATTGGAAACAGCAGAGACATGGATTATTTCATGTTGATGCAAATGTGGAAACAACTAGAGTTTTAAATCAAAATGAAGCTCACAATATTATTGAAGAGACCCTTAACTTAATAGAAAATACATATACAGTAATACCTAATTAATTATGAATAACCTTTATCAACTTTTAAAATCAAATGATAGTGAGTATAGATATGTTAGTGTATCTACCGATTTTGCTCGCCCTGATGATTATATGGAGAAGCTTGAAAGGGATTTACAAAAATTGAATTATAAAGGGCAAATTGCTTTCGATCTATTGTTAAGTAATGGTATTAGAGATAATAGATATTTTTGTGCTTATTTTAATGGTGAACATATAGTAAGTTCATCATTTTCCCGTTTAAGCGTTATTAAGACTACGATTTCTGAGTTAACTACCCACTTTTATCAAGAAAACTTTAATCTCGTTTCTAAAAATAAAGTTCTGTCTAAACCTCAAAAATTTCTAATAAAGAAAGGCTTAGTAAAGAGTTAATCTAGTTTAAACTGAAACACCATCTAAGTAATTTGAACGAAAACTGTACACGTTAAGTCACTTGATAATTCTAATGCGCTCTAACGCTTATCTATTCATTATTATTAAGGCTTTAGTTAACCTGATTCAGCTCTGTTGAAATATATTATTATAAATAAAATCTTTATGTACCCTGATGTGTACCTTTTATATGGTCTTACTGTCTTTTCCCTTTATACTAAGGGAGGTTTCATAATCGTGCCAAAGAATGGTGGGCTGTTCGCTAGTGTTTACAGGTGGTTTATTATTCATGATTTTATTGATTAACATCCATGGAATAGTTCTATTCTAATCGCGGACTTTAGCAGATAAAGTATTAATAATCCAAGACAAGTACGGCCCTATAAGCTCATGTAAGCTTTTCAATCCTTTTAGTTTTCTTCGTCGTTTTTAACATCTTCTTCTAATTGTTCATCATCGTCGTCATCCATAATATCTGGAGTAACTGCGTCGACCACGTCAATTGCACCACCAACAACTGTTGTAGTAACGTCTACCGCGGTAGACACAATAGTAGCCGCAACACAGCCCGATAAACTAAGTATTACGTATACCAACAAAAAAGCTTGTGCAATTTTTTTCAAAGTGATGTTTCCAAATGAATAAGTCGTTAACCAAGGAGAATACCTTAATTTAATGGCGAATCAATCGTTGTTTTACTGCCAGAGTAGGAAGTTTTAGTCATTTATAGACCTGATTACGTTTAAATGTACTACGCTTGGTTTAGAGAATGGAATCTAAATCCGTTTACCTTCTAGTTTTATCTCCGAACAAAATTCAATTTAATAGACTCAACACGACTAATACCAATTCAATTTATAAATGGGGATTGGTGTAATTATCTTCATCGAAATTAGTCGCATTAAACCTATGCAACTGAGTGATATGGAAATGGAAAGTCGCATGCATACCTACATAATCATTATTGGATTTATCTGCCTTAATTCCGGCTGTTCAATTAATGGTTATGGTCTACCGGGTAGTGTTGTTGAGCAACACACCTATACCGACTTTTCACATATTATTCATACCAAAGCAACCGGTGTTCATTTGAATACGCGCACCGCTATTGAGTTTTATTTTGGTGATATGGAGCGAGAAATGGTTTATCCAATAGAGAGCAATGAAACTTTATTTTGCAGCCGTAAATTTATTGATAACGAGCATGCTAAGGAGTCAGAAACAACCTTAAAATATTCAGAAACCCCAATTAAAGTTAGCGTTCAATCTAGGGGCGCAAGACTGAGTTTATCTCCACAACATTTAGGTTTAAGTATTGGTTATTTAAACCGTAAAGTACTGGGCGTTGAGGCAGAAAGCTCTTTTTCTATGTTTTATAACACTGACGACCATCAAGTTTTACAAGTATGTGCTGTCATCGAACCGAAAAACCAAGGAGAACACCATGATTAAAATATTAATGAGTTTAGCCCTAGTGCTAGCCATTGGAGGATGCAGTTCAACTCACCTTATTTATGTGCAGGAAACCTCAATGGGGTTAAATGTAGCGTTAAGTGCTGACGGCATGCAAAAAATGTCACTGGGGTATGATCGTGATATCCATGCGGTAATTCCTAAAAAAAGTGATGATTCTGATGCAATGGCGCTGTTTTCAGTTAATAAAGTGGATATTAGCGGTTTAGATAACATGGAAGTTTCAGAATTTGTTGCCACGGGTGAGCCAGCAATAAAACTAGCAAGCGACAAAGATGCCGTCAGTAAAATTCGCAATAAAGTGTATGGGAAATAACCGAGGGATAACTCATGTTAATAAAACAAAGTATTATAATTTTACTGATTTTGTGGCTAACGGGTTGTAGTAATGCGGTTAGTTACCACCATACAGAGCGTAACAGTATCGCTTTAGAAGTTAGGCCGACAGACCCTCAACAGCCAGTACAAGGCATTATAGGCATTAAAAATCGCACCATAGTTGTTGCGCCTAGGATAAAGGACCCAATCGATCCAAAAAACAATGGTGAGTCTGCTAGCGTGATCAGCGACTTTAAATTAAAGCGTGAAGAAAGCGAGGATTTCTTTGGTTTTGGCACCACCGTTATACAAAGTGCATTTATTACCGGAGAAGCAGCGAAAAAAGCCCCACCAAGTGCAGCAAAAGCCTTAAGCGGCTTAGGCATTGATGGTGTTGCAGATTCTGCAATTTTTAAGCGTACAGTTATGGCTAATATCTATCGATTTTTAGAGCAGAATAAAAGCCAAGATGATGACGCGAAAAAATACCTAGCACAAATGGATCAGTTGCTGACACTGTTACCTAAAAATTACGTTAACAACACTTATTACATTTTAAATGGCAATGTTTTAGAAAAAAGACAGCCAGCAAATTATACCCCTAAGCCACAAGCATTTTTAGAAGTACTTAACTATGAGCAAGTACTTGTCACTGGCTCTATCGTGACCCTTGAAAAGATGCAAACTGATAGAACAGTTAAATATAAAGCCAGTGCTGGTGCCACCGCAGCTGATATTACAGCAAACGACTTAGCTTTGTTCCAAGTAGAGTTAACACGGCTGAAAGAAGAAAAACAAAATTATGCTCAGTTGATTGGTAGCCATCAGGTTATCGATATGGCAGCAGCTTACATGACTAGCTTTTTATAATAAGGAATTTCCTATGCAAACCGTACCTATAACTCAGTGGGGAACGATAGACCTTGGGCAAACAAATGACTACCAAGTATTCGCCTTTCCCGATTTAGAAACAATTAACCGCCCCATAGCTGAGCCTAAAGACTTAGCACTAGCATTACAGCAAGTAGGGTCGGATTTGTATGATTATCAAAAAGAGGTTATCTCCACTAAGCGCAATCAACATAACGATGCTTGGCTAGCGCTTTGTAAAAAAACTGAATAGGGTTTACTTAAGTTAATCGCTATTTAACACTACTAAAAGTAATGCCACTAATAGCAATGATACCTACAGCTTTTAGTGGCAGCTAAATTTGACTTAATCATCAATAATTACTTTTAATTATTACCATTACAGTAAGGGTAATATTAAAAATATTTGCCAAATTGCTTTTCACAAGGGACACCGTCTTTATCGCCATCCATTTTAGTGTTGGGGCAATTTTTAATAAAGAATTTGGCTTCGTCATACGAAGACATTTGGCTACAGTGCTGTCGTCCATCACATTTAAAACTAGGCTTAAGTTCAGTTTTAGGTTTAGTCTTAGGTACTGAACGCGCGGGCACAGTTTCGTTTATCGGCGATTTGTATTGTTGTGTAGGTATATTTGGAGTATTAAGACCTAGGCGGTAATATGCAAAAACGCAGATACCGAGGATGGTTAAGAACAAAACGGCTCGGTTTCCGGGTTCAGGTATTTGTTTGTAACCATGGTGTTTTTTACGTTTTAATGCTTTAGTAGATACACCATCAATACGGCAGTTAATAGCTCTAGCTTTGCCATTGGTTTGCTGTTCTATGTCAAAATAAATGATGTCACCAATCCTTGGTTTTCTACTCATATCATTCAAGGTTGAAATATGAATAAAAGTATCATCTTTTAACTTTGGCGATTCAATAAAACCAAAACCTTTATCACCAAACCAACTTTTTAATTTACCCTTGTGCATCACAGCTCCATTGTCGATGTCATTATGTAATTGTTTCAACCTAAACAGTTACATTAAATTACAGTAGCTTAGGCATTAATAATTTGCGGCGTATTATTCATTATTAGCCTATTTAATACAAGACAGAAATAAGTTTAAACTCACTATTTTTAACCGCTGTAGCTTAATAGGGCAACACAAAAGGCAGAAAACAAAAAACACAAATAAAAAAGGCATTATCTATAGCAGATAATGCCTTTACCGATTTAAATCGATAGAACTATTTTTGTCCGTTTGCTTTGCTCAAGTTAAGCTTTGTGAAGGTTACTTGGGTGTAATCTCCATTTGCTTTATCCGTTGGCCAGTTACCTGTGCCAGCACAACCTGCGTACCAAACACCATCAGCGTCTTTGGTCGAGCATTGGTTATATGCGCCGGCTTTAAAATAAAGCCAATCACCGCTGTAACCAGAAGGGTTGTCTTTTGCGTCAACGTTACCGTAAGCATCGATATTGTTAGAAAGGTCAATTTCATAACTAACGGTTGCTTTATCTTTGTGGCTAAAGGTTAAGTGCATAACACTACCAATAACATTTATCGTATAACTAAACTCTTCACCTAATGCGATACCTGCGCTTTTAGGATCATCAGGGTTCTCCCAAGTGTTGCCCCAAATTGGATAAGCAATATCGGTTCTATCAGGATTATCTTTTTCTAGGTTACGCTCATAAGTCCAAAAAACTGAACCAGTATTGTGCTCAGGCCATTTTTTGTAATAAATTTTAATCGGTTCATTACCCCAACCAAAGCCTTTGCCTTCGGCAATAACATCTTTATCTTTTCCTGCATGTATTTGACCAACTACTACAGAATATGCGGGTTTTTTCGGATGTTTAGCACTTTTAGCAACATGATTTACTTTTAGTGTTGCGTCTAACTTACCGCCGATTTGGTTAAAGTAAGCCGCATCAGGATGGGCCGCAATAGCGAAATTATTACTGTACGACTTAGTACCAACTGACGTGTCTGAGCCACGGATCATTTGTCTTAATTCACTACGGGTATTCGATGATGACTGGGTTGTTACCGCTTTATTTGGCGCAGTAAATACCATATCGCCATTTGCATCTAGGTAGAAAAAATCAGGGTGTTGAAAGTTTTGTAACGCCCTGGTGTCAATATCGTCGGCTTTACCATTACCGTCTTGATCTAACGGTATGGTTATTTTCCAATGAGAAAGATCAAACTTTCCTGAAGGAGTATCAGTTGTACTCGCACAACCTGTTATCAATAACGCAACAGAAATAGTAGATACAGCTTTAAACATAAAAGCACTCCGGTATATAAAATGTTAGCTGCCAACCGGCAAGCTATTAGTAATTTGTATTAATAAATGGCTTGATAAAAAATAGCGCTTATTAGCGCTATTTTTATAAACAGACCTTAATTAAGTGCTATTTTGCTTTTTTAGCAACAACCGCTTCAGCCGTGGCAGAATTATAAGGTGATGAAGTATTATCATCATCTAACGAGTCACCTTCAGCATAGCCTTCAAAGTCATCTTCAAATTGAACGGTGGTACCAGCAACATCCGAAAACAATGTAAAGTCATCAACATAGTAAGCAGGTACACCTGTTTCTGAGCCATTATCACCCAGCTTAAATATAACGGTTTGTACACCAGCTACCACATCACTTAATGATTGCGATACCGAAGCAAACGGTTCAGTAGTTACACTCGTACCATCAATGGTCAGGGTTAATAATGGTGCAACGGTATCAGAGGCGCCAGTAGCATCCCAAGTCATTTCAACTGTTGTCCACTTATCAGCCGTAAACGGAATAGTGACATCTACATCTTCATTGTTACGAATAACATAGCCGCCACTTTGAATGCGTAAGTCGATAAGCGCATTATTAGTACTAGTCGATGCGCCATATAAACCGATGTAAGCATCTTTTGCAATGCCATCTTCTTTTAAGAAGGTAACGCTTAATTTACCGGCAGCAATAACATCACTTGACGACAGTTTATAGCGTAATTCACCGGCATCGTCCGTCATGTTATCGGTAATTTTTGCCGAAAGATTATCAGGGTTAGTGCTGCCACCGCCAGAGTTATTGATCAACTCGACAAATGCTTCAGCAGTAGCTGAATTATAAGGCGAGTCTGGATTGTCGGTATCTAACGACGCGCCATCAGCGTAGCTTTCAAAGTCATCTTCAAATTGAACAACCGTGCTATCAATATCGGCATAAAGCTTAAAGTCATCAATATAGTATGCTGCATCACCTGATACTGAGCTATTATCTCCCAGCTTAAATATAACGGTTTGCACGCCCGCTACCACATCGCTTAATGATTGCGATACTGACGCAAATGGTTCAGTTGTAACACTCGTACCATCAATGGTTAATGTTAATAATGGTGCAACGGTATCTGAGGCACTGGTAGCATCCCAAGTCATTTCAACCGTTGTCCACTTATCAGCCGTAAACGGAATGGTGACAAGAACATCGTCGTTGTTACGAATAACATAGCCACTGTTTTGAATACGTAAATCGATAAGGGCGTTATTAGTACTGGTTGAAGCGCCATATAAACCAATGTAAGCATCTTTTTCAATCGCCGCTTCTTTTAAAAACTTAACGGTTAATTTACCTGCAGCGATAATATCGCTTGAAGACAGTTTATAGCGAAGTTCGCCAGCATCGTCGGTCATATTATCGGTAATTCTAGCCGCTTTTGTTGGCGCTAAATTCGTTGTACCGGTAATAGTGATAACAATTTCAGCTGCCGTGCCATCTGTAGAGCTAATAGCAATAGTGTCAGTAACCGTATCGTTTTCATCTGTTAACGACGCTACAGTTGAATTCGTGGTATCTAGCGTATAAGTCCAGTCGCCTGTTGCTGCGATAGAAAAAGTACCAAATGTTGTGCCTAAATCGGTTTGAACTTCAGCCATGTTCTCATTAGCGTCATCATCAGTAACCACAACACTACCCATCACATCATCGGTTGCGTTTTTAGTTACGGTAGCGCTTAAATCGCCAGAAAATGTTGCAGGAGTATTTGCTGAGCTTGGCTCGATAACAGCGGTAGTTGCAGAAGTAAGTACTTCATTGTAACCGTCAAAATCGGTATAAGAGGCTGTAACGACCATGGTTTTACCCACTTCGTTATCAGTTAGTGCATAAGTAGATTCGATTGCGCCATCAATAGCAACATCATTTGCTAGCCAGGCATATACTACGCTTTCAGGGGTAAATTCATTGTCATCTAACAACGTTGCCGTGAGTAACTTACCAGACTCTAACGTGCCTGAAATTTCTAATGTGCCGGCAAAGTTAGTAATAACATCAGCAGTAGGATTAGACATGATCCGCTCGCTGTGGCCATCGTTATCAGTATATGAAACGGTAACGGTAATGTTAGTGCCTGCTTGTGCCTCGGTCAGCATTAAATCGCTTGATGTAGCACTTGTAATTGCAGCGCCATCGGCCATCCAAGTGTAAGAGATAGCTGAAGCGTCTAGGCCGTTAGCATCTGTTACAGAAGAGGTGAGTGTTTCGCCGACTCTTGCTTCACCGGTAAGTGAAAGCTGGCCAAAAGAATTACCTTCTTTGTCTGGTAATGTGTCGGTATTACAACCAACCATTGCTAAAGCAATCGTTGATATAGCAATCGTTTTATTCATTAACTTTTTCATTATTATAATCCTACTATTTTTTGGTAAGGCATTTACGCTGCTAGTTGGTTTGTTATTAATACTAATTTGTATAGCCAGTTTGTCAACCAATAAATCGAATTGAATTTAATTTAATCAACTTTAATTCAAAAAACGAACAGCAATAACACGGTGTTTTGCTGCTTATTGGCCGATAAAATTACCCTAAAGGTTAGTTAGCTGCATTGACTCTAAGCTCTCTCTAGCTAGTGCAAGCCATTTGTTTTTGTACTTTTTATTGGTCGCGGTAAACGAAATCAAGGTTAACTTTCCGCCTACGGGTAAGGCATAAGTCAGGTTGAATTGGTACTTACCAACAGCTTTAACTTCATATTCAAAAACCGCAATTTTAGTGCCCAGTCGGCTATACACTTTGTCTTTTTTCCACTGCGCGTTGTCATTCGCCTTACGTAACATGGTCGATAATGACTTATGAATTTTATTCATGCTTTTCTTGTTTGCCGGTGTTGGGTATTGCGTAAAAGTAAAGCTGACACTCTGATCTTTATTACTAAACGCATAGGCTGGCGGCGTACTTTGTTGGCCATAACGCTTATTCAATGCTGCGCTAGACAAGGCTTTAAAGTCAGTTGAAAGCTCGATAACTAATTGGTCATCAAAAAAATGTTGGCTGTCTGGCTCTGTCGCCTGAACAACAAAGCTAGATAGAAAACTTTGTAAACAAAGTAATAAAATTAAAACTGATAATTTCTTCATAGTTAATCTCTTTGGTATTAATTTCAGTATCAATAACCGTCATGGCTATTATCGATTCGGTAAAAAGTTGCCTGCACATAATCATGCGCATCACCGGAATTATTTTGGTTATAAACTCCAGCTTTAAAGTACATATATTGATTGGCCGCATCATAGCCGCTTTGTGTCATATCAACCGTTTGAACAAACTCGCTGCCATTGGCTTTGATAATTTTCACAGTAAGGGTATGGCCTGTAACGTTAATGCTGTAGCTAAACTTCTCGTTTAAAGCGATGCCTTCAGCAGGGTTGCTAGCACTATTGGAACGGCTACCGATGATCTCAAAATAAGCATCATCACCGCCTAAAGTTTCATGGGCAATGTAAATAGCGCCGAGGTTATTACCGGGTAATTTTCGATAATAAAGCCGAACGGGTTCATCATCATTAGCATGTATTTGGCCGATAATAACCCGACCAATTTGATAGTCTTCGCCGGTAGTTGTAACGCTATTAACCGCGAGCTCTGCATTTAGCTCACCGTCTACGCCGCCAGCGTTGTCTAGGTTTGACTCTGGCGCAGTTGAAAATACCCAGTTGTTTTTATTCACCCCTTGGGTGCTATAACTGGTGTTGCCTCGGCGTAGCATTTCTCTTAGCTCAGCGCGAACATAGTTAGTATTAGTTGAGGTTTTATAGCCGGAAACGGACGTGCTAAAGATCAAGCCGCCATCTGCTGATAAATTGAAAAAACGCGGGTCAAAAAAGCCATCAGCCAGGTCATTTTCTTTAATGCTGTCAGACTTACCATTGTTATCTTCATCAAGTGGCACACTTAAATACCAATCAACTAATTCAATGTTATGGCTTACGTCTTCTTGGCAACCAAAGGCTTCAATTTCTAGTACGCTACTTGGCTCTGAAACGTCAGTGCCGGCTAGCTCTAGCTTTAAATATAATGCAGTTTCTGCGCTGGTTTCATCTAAACTGATCACGTCTGGAAACAGGGTGTTTTTTTCACTTTGGTCTTCAACATTGAGCAGCTGCCAGCTTGCTTTATCTTTAGAGGCATAAACATTAAAAAGATGAACATAATCTAAATCTTGCCAAGTAATAATGAACTGTTTTAAAAGCGCGGGCTCGGCAAGCTCAATTAAAATATTGCTGCTAGTACTAGCAGGCTGCCAACTAGAGTTATTAGTTTTTTGACCATCAAAAAGTGTCGGAATAACGCTCGATTCAGCCTCAGTATAAATTGATGAAATAGCCAATGGGTAACTTACGCTGCAAGCAATATCGTCAATAACCACGGGCGCGGGATCAGGTGCTGGTACTTGTGGTGCTGGGATCTGTTGCTCTGGAGCCGTTGCTGTTGACGTGCCGCCACAACCCGACAAGCCAATTATAGTAGCCGTTATTAATAAACTCTTTGTAAAGTGCATTATTTGCATTCGTTATCCTACTAACCTTAGTCGTTTGTTGTTCAAGCATTGCCGCTTTTAATAGCCGTAAATAGCGCTATTTAATACACCTGTAGCAAATTGCATATATACAATCGTGTATGTCAAATTGGTCAAAATATTATTGCGTGTGCAAGCTTAATTTAATGTACTTTTATTAAGCATATTTTAAAAATCTAACTAATATATAACCAACAAGTCAATCATAATCGTAAAAATTCAAATCGCATTGGTTATTCGTTTTCATCTTATTGGTAATGTGGGTGGTGTGCAATAACAATAATTTAACTTACCAAATTGGTTGACAATTGCGTTTTATATTGTTTGAATAAAGTACAACGAGCATAAAAACTATAATGAATCGGAAATATCAATGGCTACTATCAATAAGTTAAATAAAATTAGCTGCGTTGTGCGCAAGCAAGCTAGCTACCCTAAACAATTCTTGTGTGCATCAACGCTACTTACATTACTGGCTTTCCCTGCGGTTTCGGCTGAAGAAGAAGCTGAAAAGCAGAAAGCCGATGCTGACATTGAAGTAATTGAAGTTAGTGGTGGTTTACGACGCACCATGACTCGTTCATTGAACGAGAAGAAAAACAACACTGCCATTGTTGATGCAGTAGCCGCGGCAGACTTTGGCGACTTGCCTGGTTTATCGCTATCCGATGTTATTGAAAATATTTCAGGCGCGTCTGGCCATCGCCTAAAAGGTAGCCAAAACGAAATCTCTATTCGTGGTTTAGGCTCATATTGGGGCTATTCAACATTTAATGGCCGTACCATTACTAACGCCGGCCCCGGTCGCGCTGTTAACTTTAAAAAATTCCCATCAGAACTTGTCGACAAAGTGGTTATCTACAAATCGCAACAAGCTGACTTAGTGGAAGGTGGTACTTCAGGTACTATCGACGTTAACTCTTTACGAGCTGTTGATTATGGCCAAGCACAAACCACTGTGCAGGCAACCGGTGTTTATAATACTTATTACGATGATGTAGAAGGTGACACGTCACCGTGGGGTAAAAAGTTTGTTATCTCAACCGTACAACAATGGGAAACAGATGATTTTGGCGCTATGGGTTTTACGCTCGGGCTTAATCATTCTGACTCTGCCAACCCTGAAGAAAACTACGGCGGCAGCTCTCAAATGGCGGTTTGTGCACTGCGCGCGGCTGACGGTTCAAACCTAATTGGTGGTAGTAATTGTGCCACAGGTCAACAAGGGGTTAGTGCAGGGCGCGTTGGTCGCGAACCTGAAATTGGTATCGATACCGATCTTGCTGACTTTGACCAAAGCAGTATTTTTTATGTACCTAATGACGCTTATTGGCGTACCGGCGAAGATGAAGATGTTCGTACCGGCGCAGTATTTACCTTTCAATGGATCCCTCGCGACGACTTAGAAGTTAATTTTGATTACGAATATTCTGATTTAGAATATACCGAAAAGCGTATGGAATTAGGCTTAGACACACGTAGAGACGACTTAGCTGATCACATTATTGCAGACGATCACACCTTACTTTATGCAACCGGCGAAGCTCGTCCAACTTTACAAGGTGAAAACCGTAACCAAGTTGACGAATATCGTGGTGGCGGCATCGAAATAGAATACGCAGCTACTGAAGACTTAACCCTTGCCGTTGACGTTTCTTACTCTGAATCATATCGCTACCGTTTACGCCAACGTACAAAGTTTCGCTCAACTGAACGCTACAATTACGCGCTCGACTTTCGCGGCCGCAACGTACCTACGTTAACATGGTTAGACGACAGCCGTTTAGGTCCTAACGATGCAGGTTTTGCTCCGTGGGAAGCATTTGACGCTAGCGACATGAACAACTTTGTTAATGACGACCATGCATACATTGAATACCGTCGTGCACATGAAGAGCGTAACGATGACATATTCGCCATCAACCTTGACGGCGAATATCGATTAGACAACGAATATTTCTCCACTGTTAAAGTGGGTATGCGTTATTCAAAAGAACACTTGCTAGATTATGTAACCAACGACGTATCATTAGTTATTGCCGATGGTTCGCAAAGAAATGGCGCTAGTGACAACGAAGACAACAACTGGGATGAATTAAACCCAGAAGCTAACTCAGCATTAATTAATGGCATTATTGATAACTGTCAAAATGGCCACTCAAACAACATTCAATTTACTGAAGAGCCGGGCAGTGGTGGTGACGCAACGCGTTATGCTACTTATGATCATCAATGTTTTATCGGACAAATTTTAGGTCAACTACCGGGCGCTACTGGCACCGACTTTTATGACATTGGCGAGCGTGAAGACGGTCGTGACGGCGCTGACCGTGACGTAACTGAAACCATCACCGCGGTATATGCCATGGGTAACTTTGACGCAGAAATTGGCGGCATGCCTGTATACGGTAACGTAGGTGTTCGAGTAGTTAAAACAGAAACCGAATCACAAGGCTGGGGCGACAAAGTTTACATCACAACCGATGAAGACACTGGCACCTACAGCGCTGAAATTAACGCTACCGGCGATATCGAGCGGGTTAATTTAGAGTCAGACTACACTGAAGTTTTACCAAGCTTAAACTTAACTTTTCATGTTACTGACGAATTTTATGTTCGAACAGCAGCCTATCGCTCAATGTCGCGTTTTCAACTTAACGCGATGTCGGCAGGGGTAAGTTACGAAACCTGTGAAAATGAAGACGACACCGTATGTGACCCTACAACTAACACAGATTACTCTGCAGTAATTCGTGGCGGTGAAGCTAATGGTAACCATCTTGCGCCATATACAGCCAATAACTTAGATTTGTCTTTAGAGTATTATCCATCAGAAGACGCAGCCTTAACGTTAGCGTTTTACCATAAATCGTTCACTGGCGGTTACGAAACAACAACCGAGCAACGCGACATTATCGTCAATTTAGACGGTGTTGACACTACGTACACCGGTGTTAGCCATTTAGTGAAGCAAACCTCAGACAAAGAATCAGTTATCAAAGGTTTTGAACTAACAGGCCAAATGCATTTTGTCGACTTACCTGAGCCGTTTAATGGTTTAGGAGCCAAGTTTGCTTGGAACCGTGCCAGCTCTGACTTTGTTACCGAAGAGCCAGCAAGCCCAGGTATTGTTCCAGACGCTAACTTATTCGGCTTTTCAAAAGATGTCGCATCAGCGTCAATTTACTGGGAAGGCGACGACACCACGGTTCGCTTAATGTGGAAGTATCGCTCTAAGTACTTACAACCAAACAGCTTACCGTTTCCAGACCGTTCACACCGTTATGTGCAAGACGCAACATACTTGGACATGTCGGCGAAATATAAAATTAACTCAAATGTTAGCGTTTTCATCAAAGGGCTTAATTTAACCAACGAGCCACAATTAATGACCCGAGGAAACGACACAACAATCGCTGATTACTCTCGCTCAGGATCAAAATGGGAGTTTGGTGTCAAAGCTAAATTCTAACAGCAATATTTTATCAACTTACGTGAGCAGCTTTTGCTGCTCACAATTAAAAACACTGAAATTTTTATTCATCAACATATAAAAGTTTCACCAGTTTAATGGCGACAATAGCTGAGCAGATAATTCAAGCTCACCGTTATGCGTTAACAGTTAAACATAAGACATTATTTTTAGGAGATATTTATGACAAAGCCAACAATTGGTTTTATCGGGCTAGGCCTTATGGGCGGCAACATGGTAGAAAACCTGCAAAAACGCGGCTACCAATTAACCGTGCTCGACCTTAACAAAGCAGCAGTAGCTGCGTGTGTTGACCGAGGCGCCAAAGTAGCTTCTTCAGCAAAAGAGCTAGCAGCAACAAGTGACATTATTATGCTTTGTTTAACCACTTCAAACGTGGTTGAAAGCTTAGTGTATGCCGATGACGGGATTTTAGCGGGCATTAAAGCCGGTTCAGTATTAGTCGACTTTGGTACTTCAATACCGGCATCAACTAAAAAAATTGGTGCTGACTTAGCAGCCAAAGGCGCAGGCATGATCGACGCACCACTTGGCCGTACACCAGCGCATGCTAAAGACGGTTTATTAAACATTATGGCTGCCGGTGACCAAGCCACCTTTGAAAAAGTAAAACCGGTATTACAAGACCAAGGCGAAAACGTATTCTATTTGGGCGCACTTGGTGCAGGCCACACCACAAAGCTTATCAACAACTTTATGGGCATGACCACTGTTTGTGCTATGTCACAAGCGTTTGCAGTGGCTGATCTTGCCGGTGTTGACCGCCAACAACTGTTCGACATTATGTCGACAGGGCCGTCGAACTCACCGTTTATGCAATTTTGTAAAAACTATGCCGTTGACGGTGTCAGCGACCTTGGCTTTTCAATCGCTAATGCGAATAAAGACCTTGGCTATTTTGTAAAAATGTTGGAAGAACTCGGCACAGAATCTAAAATTGCAGAAGGCTCATCCGCCAACCTACAAGCCGCATTCGACGCGGGCATGGGTAACGGTAACGTACCAGAAATATTTGACTACTTTCGTAAACTCGAAAAATAGTTTCACCAATTAAGCATATTTTTAAGGCTTTTTCTTACACGGAGTTGTTAAAGCCTTAACTTTTTTCACTTAAGTAACCCTAAAAGTCAAACCTCTAAAATCTAATCCGAAAATATTCAATTTTCAGAGTCACTAATTAAAAACATTAAATTATAACATCTTCGGCACTACTTACTCATTTATCATTTTTAATGGTTTTACTTTGTGGCTATAATCAGTTGTTTCATACTTTTAAATTAGCTATACATCTAAAGCATTATTAATGCTTTAATCACGAAGATAAAAGTCTGCCTTTGCATTCAAAAGATAGACAATGCTTAATTTTAAGTTTTATAGTCAAAGGTACTAATAATTAAAAATTAAAGTACTTTTTTATAATTAAGGAGGATACTAAGTTGGAAAATATGTTGACTGGACTTTTGTGTGCTTTAGTCGGGGGCTATATGGGGCACTGGTTTACCATAAGGCTATTCAATGAGCGTGTAAATGCACAGCTTAATGCATTCTATGGTGAATTTGAGCTAATCCAAGATACATTATCGCGAAGTGTTAAAGGGTTGTTAGATGACTTTGAAATGGCATTAAAAGATGATTACACTAGACTGCCTGTTCTAGATATGTCATTGATTAATAGTTTACTTTTGGAACTAGCTGCATCTAAAGAAATACCAAATAAAGAGCTTAGGCAAATGATTATTAACCTAAATCATGTCACTAAAAGTTTAGTCGCTAAGCAAACAAAAAGAAACGCCCAAATAGAAAAGTGGTTTATGGGGGGGGATAAAATCCAAAGTAAAGAAAAGGTTGCGCTGACTTCCAGTATCCACTTTCATACCAGCCAATTATTAATTGTAGTAATAGATATAGTTTTTCATTCAAGTAAAGTTGTAAGTGATCGTAATAATTTTATTTTCACTAAACATCGTCACCTAGATTATGCTGAAGTAACTTGCAGGGTATGTGGTATCCAATTCAATAGATCACTTTGGCAAAAAGTTATATCAAGGTCTATTCCCTAGTAATCCAAATATTAAACATATACTGTAAAGAAACCAACTACCCCTTACTGCGCTCATAAGCCGGAATATTAATAAAGTCGTTATCACCACGCGCAATCGCTTCTTTTAAACTCGCTTTTCTACTGCGGCGATCACCAATAGTTTCGCCAAAAACATCAAAATGCGCTTGTTCCATCACAGCAACAGCGTCGTCATGGCTTATTACACCAAGCGCTTTACCTGCATGCATAAAGCCCTCAGTTCTAAATTTTTGCTTATCATCTTTTTTATGTTGGGTAGCAAGCTCAAAAACCTGCACTAATTGCTGATAGCAACTTTGTAAATACGCTTGTTTATTCATTGTGTAGATCCATCTTATTTGGTGCGGTTAACTTAATTAGTAAGTCTGTACAATTTGTTACATACAACTAATGAAAAATTGATTAATGTTAAGCAAGTTAGTTACTTAACAAAAGACTGATTGACAATTTATTACATGTAAATCAATCTTTATGTTACATAATGTATTTTAGCTTTAAGTATATTACTCGATTTTAATAGCTATAAATTATTATTTTGAGTTTACGGACGATGTGCAATTAGGATGATGCAGTGACAGCTCAGTTTTATAATAAAAATGCCACAGAGCTGGCCAAACAATACCTTTCAAAGACATTTGAAGAGGTACATCAAAGCTGGGCGCAATTTTTACCAGCCATTATTGAAAACCCCAATGCCCGTATTCTTGACTTAGGCGCAGGCGCTGGTCGCGATGCCAAGCATATCGCCGAACTAGCCAAAATAAAGCATAAAATCGAAAACAATATTCAAGTTTATGCTGTTGAGCCCGCAACAGAACTTGCCGATTTAGGCGCTAAAGTCACCAAAGGCTTAAAAGTAAAATGGCTCAACGATGCCTTACCTTCATTAAGCGTTATCACTAAACAAGAAGTTAGCTTTGACTTAATCTTGTTAAGTGCGGTTTGGATGCATATTCCCCAAAGTGCTCGCGCTCGTTCAATTCGTAAACTTGCCAATCTATTAAAACCCGGCGGTAAATTAGTCATATCACTTCGCCACGGCCAAACCGAAGACGATTTTAAGCAGCGTAAAATGCATGTCGTCTGTGCTGATGAGTTAAAACGTTTAGCGACTGATGTTGGCCTATTTACCAAGTTAGAAACACAAAAAGAAGCAGACAAACTCGGCAGAAAGCACGTCTCTTGGCAAACCGTTGTGCTGCAAATGCCAGACGATGGCACAGGCGCATTCCCGTTCATTCGCCATGTTGCGATTAATGATGGCAAATCAGCGACTCATAAACTTGCTTTATTAAGAGTTTTACTAAGAATTGCCGATGGACATCCCGGTGCGGTTATAAGACGAGAATCATCACCCTATGGCGATCGCGTTATTTTACCTGCAGGTTTAGTCGCGCTTTATTGGTGTCATCAATACAAAGATTTAATCGATACGCATCAGTTATTTCAATCACCTAATAAAAGCCCAAACATGGGCTTTATGAAGCCTAATGGTTGGCACAAATTAACGCATCGTAGCGCCTCTGATTATCGCATCGGTAACTTATTCACGGGTGAAGATGCCATAGCACTGCATAAAACTATTTCGGCGGCGGTTAGTAATATTAAAACCATGCCTTGTCGGTATATCACTTTACCTAATCAAGAGGCTAATAGCCGTGCAATGGTATTTGAAGTTGCCAGTCAATCCGTTAAAGCAAAAGATAGTATATTTCTGGATTTACAGACGCTTGAGCAGTGGGGCGAGTTCTCATTACCTGAATCAACTTGGCTAGCGTTTAATCGTTACGCCTGTTGGATAGAGCCGGTGCTGGTAAGTGAGTGGGTTAAAACCATGGCGAGTTATTCGGGCAACAGCCAATATTCATCGCCTGAAAAGCAGTTTCATCTATACCAAGCACTGAATTGGTTAGAGCCTAAACGAACAACAACCGAAGTACGAAGTCGCTTTGAACAGCTTAAGCAGCAGTTACCTAAAAGTGAGCAAATTCAGTGTGTGTGGTCAGCAAAATCATTAAAACAAAAATACGATATTGATCACAGCATGCCTTTTTCCCGTTGGCCAAATAACGATCTTTGGAATTTACTGCCGACAGATTGCAACATTAACAATCAAAAAAGTGATCGTTTGCCAACAGAGCATAAATTAAAAGTCTCAAAAGAAAGAATTCAGCATTGGTGGCAAATGGCTTGGCTCAATGATAACAACAGCTTGGCTGAAAGAGTTGAAGTTAATGAAATTCCCGCAGGCTATCAAATAAACGCTCAGACATTTAAAACATCGACAAAGCTAGAGCAAACAGCGACAGCACAAAGTAAGCGTTTTTTTGCTGAAGCAAATATCGCCTTACCGGGATTAAATTCAGATAACACCTCAATTGATGATTTGTTTGAGGCGCTTGTTATGCAGCGTGGAAGATTGAAAGAAATGCAGCAGTTGAGAGAGTGGTGATGTTTCTTTAATTATAAAGTTAGTGGACTCATGATTATAACAAATCGCTAAACGGTCGTTTGGCGAAATGTTATGGATTGTGTTTGTTATTACAGGGTGAGTACTTCATCACAGGGTAAGTCTGGTTTAGGGTTGGAGGCGCAGAAAGAGTGTGTTCTAAACTACATTGCTAAGCATGATGGAACCGTAAAGGCTGAGTTCACTGAGATTGAGAGTGGTAAATTGGCTGGAAGGGTTGAGTTGGCTAAGGCGATTAGGTACTGCAAGTTAACAAAATCACGATTAGTGATTTCGACAATTAGTAGGTTGACTCGCGATGTTCACTTCTTGACGGGCTTACAAAAATCAGGTGTCGATTTTATTTGTTGTGATATGCCCGACGCTAACACTATGACAATTCAATTGATGGCTGTATTGGCAGAGAGTGAAGTTAAAAATATTAGCATAAGAACCAAGGATGCTCTCGCTGCCGCTAAGTTGCGGGGGGTTAAGCTGGGTAACCCAAACTTGGACTTAGTTAGGAATATTGATACTAATCAAGCTAATAAGGCTAGACGGAGTAATGCTGAATCATTTAGTATGGATGTAGCTGAAATAATAAAAGAAATTTATGAAGAGGGTGTAACCACGTATCGTGGAATTGCACGTTCTCTTAATGAAAAAGGAATCAAAACACGGCGAAACTGTGACTGGACTCCAGTTCAAGTTTCTAGGGTTTTGGAGCGACTTAAGGGTGTATAAAGTATGGAAAGGTACATAAGAAGGGTTAGGGTCGAAGGGATGTTTGATTCAGAGTTGGAAATGGTCGTGGACTTTTCTCCAGCAGATAATTGTATCTTCGGTATAAATGGTTCAGGAAAAACGGTTTTAATAAATCTTATCGTAGCCTCGATTCAGTGCGATATTGAGATGTTATCCAAATTGCCGTTTAAGTCCATTAGAATTGTAACTGCTCCAGTAGGTGGTAAGAAAGAATCAAACTTCTTTACTGTTGAGAAAACATCTTACGGTGCTGTATTTAACTTTCATGAAAATATAGAGATTGATAATAAGGGGCGTTTTGGAAAGGGGCTTCCATTAACACTAACTGTTGATAAAGATAAAAGTTATAAAATCTACAACCGACAAGCACGCTCAGAAGAGAACTCTAAGCGTAGACTAATGCTTAAAAGGCTTATCGGTCGATTGATTCCGTTCACATACATTCCGCTACTTCGAATGCATGATGGTGTTGGGCGTTCTGATGAGCTTCTTCAGTATGAGATGCGTAGGCAGCACTTGTCAGATAGAGAAATTTCTGATGTTTTAGACCCGAATATGAGGGTTTTAAAGAAGCTTCAGGAAGAGTTTTCTGGTCGGTACAGTATGGCTCAGTCCAGAATTGCTACAGCGCTAGAGTCACTGAAGACCACGATTTTTGAGAAGTTGCTGTTTGAAGATGCTGGGATGAGTGAGAGTGCTGAAAAATACGCATCTAGACTCATAGCCACTAGAGACTTGAACGACACTAAGAGCGCAAAAGAAGTCATTTCCCAGATTAATGATTTGAATTTGGGAATTCCTGAATGGAAAGTCACGAAACACTTCGAGATTTGGGATGGAATGAAGGAGTTGGTATTATTAACGCTTGATGACTACAATCGGAAAGATAAAGAAACAGGTGAGTTTTCTGAAGAGAAGTTTAAAAAATACTCTCGGGCATACTACAACTTGATTGCATCCGTTCGTCAATTTAAGACATTCGATGATGTTATTGGTCTGATAGATGACGTTCAATCAAGGAAGGGGGAGTGGTTATCAAACTTCAATAACTTCAAAAGAGAAGTGAATTATTTTCTTCCAAAATCTAAGTCGTTTGAGTTCAGTGGGTCGGGTCAATTTATTCTTAAAAATAATGGTAATAAACTTGATTTAATTGACCTCTCTTCAGGTGAGAAACATATATTGGCAATATTGGGTAGGGTGTGTTTATCATCTTTTTCTGGTAGCTCTGTCTTTATAGCTGATGAACCTGAGTTATCATTGCACCTAGAATGGCAAAGGCAGATACTGCCTTCTATAAGACGTCTATCTCCAAAGACTCAAGTGATTGTTGCGACACATGCACCTGCGATTATTTCAGATGATGCTCTTAAGATAAATTTGAGGAAATGTTACAAGGATGGATAACATACCAAGCTTTACAGCCACTGAAAATTTAAACAGAGTTCTGATGGATGAAAATGCTAAGCATTTAATTGTTGAAGGACCGATGGACTTACCCATTTATTCCGAACTAATTGAGTTATTGAAAGATATACATAACATTCAAGAACCACCGTTGGTTGTGTTTGGTGGAGGGAAGGAGAAAATTATAAAATTCCTTCAGGAAGAAGATGTGGATAATGCGAAAGTTATTTTGGATATGGATTTTGATAACCCTGATGATAATTTCGGCTTTGATAACATCTATTCACTAAGAAAGTATTCGATTGAAAATTATGCCTTCGATGAGTTGGTGCTTGTTAATTTGATTTCACATTTGTTGAGAGTTAACCCCGATGATGTAAGAGGTGTCTTTAATCTAGATGAGTTGCGTCAGCATTGGTTTGATTCTTTATCTACTACAATCCCTGTTGTTTATTACTACCAAAAGATTTTTGCGGGTGAAAAGTCAAAATGGAGTAACGCATTCATTAATCGAGGTGGCTCGGATTGGAGGTTGTGCACAGAGCAACTTGAAAGGATTAGGTTGGAAATACTTGAAGAGATGACAATAACTCAAGAACAATGCGAAGAAGCGTATGCAGGGACATTCTGTGACGGAGTGTGTCCGTCAGTCGCATTCCCCGGTAAAATACTATTGGAATCACTTCATCGTTACTTGAGGGAATATTGTAATGCCCAGCGAGCAGGAGCTTATTCAACCATTAACAGTAAAAATACACTGCTACTTCAATTGATAGGGAAGCTAGTTAAGAATGATGAGTTGGAAGGTATCATCCTTAATGCTGTCGCATAGACAACTATATTAGTGTTGACGTGATGCAACTAAGTGGTACAAAATAAAAAAGACGCTAAAAAGCGTCTTTTTTATTATCAATGTTATCAGATGGTTAAGGTCTGACATAATGTGGTGGAGCGGGGAGTGTTTCCCACTAGTTTAATTTAACCAACAGCCAACTTAGCCGTCTCATGCCACAAATACGCTGGCATGGGGTGCTTTAACTTCCATGTAATATTCATTGGTTGACTGCCTTCATATTTGACAAAATCAACCGGGCCAAAATTGACAAAACCCATGGTTTTACCGTTTTCGTCTTTGGCTTGTTCACGAACAAATAAAATGAAAGTTTTGTTGTTTTCTTTTTGCTTGATATAGCCTAAACCTCGACCTGATTCTGGTTTAGCACTATTTTGTGTTTGCCAATGGAATAACGTTGGGCTCATGGCATAGTCATGGTACATGGTGGTCGCTGAAAACTGTTTTTCGTTCTTATTCAAAGTAACAAACAATAATTCTGTATTAGCGTCAGCTATGTTTAAAACACCTTCGCGGCTTGATGACTTCCTTGAAAAAACACTATCACCAAAAGCGACAAGAATATGTTCTTTGGGATAACGAACATGCATTTTTAGAGGCGCTAAATCGACTTTTTCATTGCCAACTTTTGGCATAGCAAACTCATTTACTTCTAGTTGTTCAATCAGTATTTTGATTACTTCGCTGAGTTCATGTTGAAGGTTTTTATCTTTAAGCGCAGCAATACTTTCTTCAAGGCTATTAAAGCCTGCTTGTTTGCCGGCTTTGTCCCAAAAGTCGTAATGACACATTAGGGTAAACAATTGCACAGAGTTTGCTGTATCGCCTGTAAAGTTAGTTAATGGCAGCTCAAAGTTATTATCACAAAGGGCTTTAATAAAGCGTAAATAAGATATTGAAGTGCAGATCATTAATCGGTTGTTGATTGCCCGATAGTAAGCCGCATAAAGCGCCTGCTTACTTTCAGCTATGGCTTTATTTTTACTTATCGCCAGTAGGGCTTGCCAACCGCCAAATTTACCAACTTTAACTTTGTAGATATCTTCTAGGGTAATATTAGGGTTGATATGTAAGAAGTTTTTTAATGTTAAAGGTAAATGAGTAACATGTGGGAAATTGATAATTAAGTTAATTAATCGGGTTTTATTAAGTGTTGCTTGGCTGATGTTTTTTAAGATCATGGTTTGAGTTTTTTCTTGTAACTCAATACGACAACCCAAAGGCAAATGAGGAAAGCCTTGTTTAACTTCTTTTGCTATTGCTTGGTTGGTTTTACCGACTAATGCTCTAAACTTATGTGAAAAGTCGTATTCCGGTCGCGAATTACCGACAAAATCTAATATTGTGCAGCATTCTTTGTTATCGGTTAAACGCAGTCCGCGACCTAGTTGTTGTAAGAATATCGTCAAGCTTTCTGTTGGGCGTAAAAACAGTAAAGTATCTAGCTCTGGAATATCGACACCTTCATTAAAAATATCGACCACAAACAGCACGTTTATTTGTTTTGATTTAAGTCGTTGCTGCATGACTTCACGATCTTTACTGTTATCGCTAGTTAGCACGCCACAGGCTATATTTTTCAGAGTGAACTTTGCTGCCATAAATTTTGCGTGTTCTTTACTGACACAAAATGCCAATGCGCGCATTTCAGAAATATCAGTAACAATTTCATCTAAGCTTTGTAGTATTCGCAAAACACGTTGGTCATTATAAGTATAAAGGTTGGTTAATTCAGCAATATCATAACGGCCTTTAGACCATTTTACTTTGGTCAGATCAGTATCGTCATCTATGGCAAAGTATTGAAAGGGAGAAAGATGACGTTGGTTTATCGCTTCAGGTAAGCGTATTTCAGCGGCAATAACATGGCAAAAGTCGCTAAGAATATCAGTGCCATCGTGACGCTCTGGTGTCGCGGTTAATCCTAATAGTATTTTCGGGCTAAAGTGTTTTAATACTTCGCGGTAGCTTTTAGCTGCAATATGATGAACTTCGTCAATAACAATATAATCAAAGTAATCTTCACTTAACACTAAAGTGTCAATTGGGTTGCTCATTTGTGAGTTTAAGCTTTGAATAGAAGCAAAAAGGTGGTGATATTTGCTTGGTTTGTTATTGCCGACCCATAATTCGCCAAAATTACTGTTTTTTAATACGCCACGATATGCGCCTTGTGCCTGCTTTAAAATTTCTTCTCTATGGGCAATAAATAAGAATTTTGCTTCAGGATTTTTATCGTAAAAACGGGCAAAGTCGAAAGCTGAAATAATGGTTTTACCCGTGCCTGTGGCAGCTACGACTAAGTTGCGATAACGATTATGTAAATCACGCTCTACTTGAAGTTTTTCTAGTATAGTTTGCTGATGAGAATGCGGTTTTATATCGAAATAAAAGCTCGGCGCTGTATTGTTAAAACTGCCTTTTGCTTCTTGCAGGGCGTTATGCAGCTTTTCTTTACTCTCTGCTTTGCCATCAAAGTGTTCAAAATCAGGTGACTCCCAATAGGTTTCAAAGGTACTGAGCGACTTTTCAATAATGTGTGGAATTTCTTGTGAGGTGATTTTTAAATTCCACTCTAAACCACTGGTTAATGCTGAATGCGATAAATTAGAAGAGCCAATATAGCCAGTATGGAAGCCTGTATTTCTCATAAATAAATAAGACTTAGCGTGCAACCTTTCACGGTTAGTATTGTAACTGAGCTTTACTTCGGTGTTAGGTAATGAGGCTAAGAACTCAACGGCCTTGGCATCGGTCGCGCCCATGTAAGACGTGGTGATTATTTTTAACTGCTTGCCACTTCGGGTAAATGCTTCTAACTCGTTTTTAAATATTCGAATGCCAGCCCACTTGATAAATGACACTAACCAATAAATTTTATCAGATGATTGGATTTCTCTTTTGATCTCAGTCTCTAGTGATATACCAACATTACTGCCACAAAATAACTCACTTTGACTTAGCCCAGTAATAGGCATTATTGATTCAACGTACTTGGGTAGGTCTGCTGCAATAGGGTTGGATTTATCAAAAAGAGCGGTAAGAATTTTACCTTGGCTGTCTAACAGGTTTTCACTGATCAGTTCTTCATCGCGAATATGCTGGCTAAGCCATTGCACGATTGTATTGGCGAGTTTTATTTGCTCATGGATTCTACTGTCACCGTTGGGTACAGCGTCCATGGCAATTTCAATAATTCGCGTTAAGAATCGTGATAATAAGGTTGCAGCCTCGCCAGCTTCCAATGACCGTTCGCCAACATAGAAGGCGTCGCGATCTAAATTTTGCTCAACCAACTGTGTTATTAACTGTTCGTAAATACCTGTTTGAGACATCAACATTCCTTATTGTGTTAAGCACCTGATATAACGATTCATATAACTATTTAGCTAATCATCATAACGTAAATCTTTATTGGATTAATACTGCTGAACTTTCGCAGTCACAGCATTGTAGCGTGTAAGTTGTTTGTTTTTTCGAAACCTTAGTGTTCTTACTTGTACAGGTCATACATGGTGTTTTTAATGGCGTATTAGTGTCGCATTTGTTGCATTTAATAAAATAGCCATAGCGTCCACTTTTCACTAAGTAATCTGATTTTTCATGACAGTTTTTACACGCTATTGAGACTGGTACTGAGTTACTAGCATTTACATATGGCTTTAAAGGCTCTGTAATATTTTCAGGGCTTGGGGCTGTTTGTTTTACCTGAGACATTAAAAATGAAGTAATTGATAACAGTTCGTCATCACTAAAGTCTGGTCTAGTTTCGAAGGGGTTTAACTTTTTCGCAACAGAGTCTTTTAATTTCATAATATCTTTGAGCTTATCTACTAAAAACTCTGTTTTAACTGGATATTTTGAAACATTTTTTGGCATGGTTTCACGGTCAATGATCGCATGGCTTGATATTGCACAGACATTATCCCAACAACGCATGCCAAATGTTTGCTGTTTAATACCGAGTAACTTATTGAGGATGATTCCTCTATTTTCGTATAGTAATTCTCTTAGTAATTTTTGCTGTAGTTCAACTTGCTTAATAGGTGAAGGCATTCCTGACCATTGGCTACCTAAGCTGCGAGTCCATTCTTCAAAATCATTAACCTTTACATTACCTTTGATACTTTTAGATTCAACTAATACAAAGCCATAAGGATAAATAATCAGGTGATCTATTTGAGCGGTTTCATCGTTATGGGAAAATTTAAAGTCGTTAATGACAAATACTTTTTTATGATCTTTAAAAGCACGTCTTAAGAAAAAGGCAACATCTTGTTCTTGTTTTTGACCCGCTTTAGCGGTTGGGGATACCGCATTTATAATTTCTTTGTCCTTTAGAATCATACTATTGATCTTCCATATCCAATTAAGACTATAAGTAAGATATTAACCTAACACTATTATAACGTTAAGTATTTTGTTGTTAATGTTTGTTAAGTTGAGGGAGGACTTAAAACAACGTTAATCTGGCATTACTAATCACTTTGCCAACCAAAGCAAAAACATCGGTGGTTCGCTTCTACTCTTAATATTTACTTTTTATTTTAACTATCTAGTACAGGCTAGGTTGGTGTTTGAATAAGAAAAACTAAATATTATCAAAGCAGCGGTTAAGTAAATCAAAGGTGGTGCTTTTATAGCGCCACTTTTTTGTTTTAAAACCCCTGTGTTGTTAGCGTGATTATTACTGACGTTATCGGCTATTTTGTGTCGCTTTTGGTTGTAGCTAGGTTTTAGACGTGTAAAATACCGACATTATTTTTTCTGCTTTTATTTATACACTCTATTTATGTTCGAATTAAAATATCAAACACCTAAAGCTTGGGCTGATGTCGTATTAAACGACTTTGACACCTTTTTAACTGATCACGCTGCGGCAGAGAAAAAAGCCTCTGGTATGGCGATGTCGATGATCTCTCATTATCCTGATCGTAAATCTGTGGTTAAAGCCATGGCCGATTTAGCCATTGAAGAACTGATTCATTTTAAACAGGTATTAAAGTTAATTTATGCCCGAGGCGGCCAATTAGGCGCTGATGAAAAAGACCCTTACATTAACCAAGTGAGAAAGGTTTTTAGAAATGGCAGTGACGTGTTTTTTATGGACCGTTTGATTGTTGCTGGTGTTATTGAAGCACGCGGCCACGAGCGTTTTTCATTAATCGCAGAAGCGTTGCCACCAGGTAAAGACAAAGACTTCTACCAAAGCATTGCTAAATCAGAAGAGAAACATAAAAACTTGTTTATTGAATTAGCCTATGAATACTTCCCTAAAGATGAAGTTGATCAACGCCTTGATGAAGTATTAGACATTGAAGCTGATATTTGTGCGGCTTTACCGTTTAGAGCGGCATTACATTAATCAGAGCATTAATCAGAGCTAATCTAAACCTACTTATATTTGGGCTAATTAACAGGAAGCTACATGGCTAATGATAACGCTGCGCGCGATAAAACCTGTGTTAAATACTTAGCCCATTATGCTGAGCCAGAAGCGCAATTTTTGGCGTCGTTTCCTGCCCAATATAACTATCAGCATGTACTGGTTATTCCCGCTTTTCAGGAAACTGCAGCGTTTATTCAGCGCTTTGCCAATTCGGTGTTAGCTAAGCAACAATGTTTACTCATTGTGGTAGTTAATCAGCCTGACAGCGACTTTGGCCGTGAACACCAGCAAGCACAAAGCGATTTAGCAGATTATATTAGCGGGCAAGGTCAGCTACTTTGGCAAGATGAAAACCTACGTTTAATCGATTTAGCGCTCTCAAGTGATGGTGGCGATAATAAAACTGCAATCGATTCAGGCGCTGTAAGTGATAGCAATTCTGCCATTTTATTGGTTGATCGTTTCACCAAACCTATTCCCGCAGACCAAGGGGTAGGGCTTGCTAGAAAAATTGGCGCTGATTTAGCCGTTAATTTATTTATTACCGGTAATATAAGTTCCCGCTGGATCCACTCATCAGACGCTGACGCTTATTTGCCGAATAATTACTTTACTGCCCATGCTGATCAAAGCACTTCGCTAAACCGTTCATTAAATTCTGCAGTAGCAACGTGTTGTAATTTTTATCATCACGCCGAGCAGCAAGATATTCATCAAGCGAATTTACGTTATGAAAATGCTTTGCGTTATTACGTGGCAGGTTTGGCCTATGCAAAATCGCCTTATGCTTATTTTACCATCGGCAGTATTTTATCGTTTGATATGTTGGCGTATTGCCAAGCGCGCGGCTTTCCAAAACGCAGCGCAGGTGAAGACTTTTATCTGTTAAATAAGTTGGCTAAATTAGGTGATGTGGCTTATTTGTCTGATGTAATAATTAAGCTTGATGCTAGGCCGTCACAACGTGTGCCTTTTGGTACTGGCCCTGCAGTGCAAAACATTATGAACCTTGCTGAGCAACAACAAGACTACCTTTATTATAATCCCGGTATTTTCGTTGAATTAAAGCAGTGTATTTCGGCATTTGAAAGCTTATGGCAACACTGCTTGCAACCACAGCTTTGGCTGGAAATGTTATCTGAGCCGACCCAACAAGCGTTAGTGAGTATTGGCTTGTTAAGTTTTGTTACTAAGCAACAGTCGGCTAAACAAGCCCAGTTTGATAAGCAATTAACTGTGTGGTTTGACAGCTTTAAAACCTTGAAGTTTATTCATGCGCTGCGCGATTTAGGCTTTGACAGTATACTGCTTGAGCAAGCAATTACTGACGCGCCATTTAGCTTGCTGCGTTAGTTATGGTTAACTTACTTGGCTAACTCTCTGGCTAATTCTCTAGTTTAGTTAAAGAGTAAGTTAATAGTTATTTACGTTGTTAACAACATAAAATAGGGAACCGGTACTAACAAGGTTACTTTGGCTCGACGCCATAAATATTTTTATACTGGTTGCGCAAAGCAATTTGTTTTCATCGGTCTTAAAGTAGTTCTCAATTACGTTTACGCCTTGGTCATTAAGCATTTCAAGATTGTCTAAGCCTTTGTCGTCTAACCAACCTAATAACAATCCTTCGCAACAACCGCCGTAGTTAAACTGTTCAATATTATCTCTTAGTGTTACACCATTAAAACCTTCATCGCGTTTGCTAAACGAAAGTTTACACCCAGGCTTTAGCGATAATTGTAATGGTTTATAAAGTATTTTTACGCTTTTATCTTGCGGTAAAGCACACTTGCTATCACATTGGGCAAATTTCTTGATGCCGTTATAAGCTACGTCATGCGATTGCTCGTCCATACGGCCACCGCATTCAATGGTGACTACTGGGCAAGGAAAGTCAACTTCCATTAAGCCGCCAACCTGTATGTCAGATAAAATTAAGGTGTCACAAAAATACGAGGTTATCGACAACACATTGGGGTTGATAATAGTACTGACCGCAAAGGCTGGGCCATTGCCAGTGGTGTTGTGTAAATCAATAATTGCTTTGGGTTTAACGGCTTTAATTGCCCGAGTAATTAACTTTGCTCGGTGAATGTAACCGTCGATATCTTTATTATGAATATCCACACTATTTTTAATGCTTTGTTCATTAAAACAACGATTTAAGTCAACGCCATCGGGTAGGTAACGATGATGAAATAAGTGTTGGAAAGTGGCAGCTTCAACTGATGAAATAATAATACGAATATTGGTTTTAGGCTCAGGTAAGGTGTTTTCTACGCTAAGCCAGCGATGAATAGCAATCAGCCCTGAGGGTTCATCTCCATGTAATAACGTTGAAATTACTCGCCATTCATTAGAGTTTTTAGCTTTAATGTCTATCACTGTGAGGCCGGTAAGTGATAACAAAAACTGCTGATAGTCTGCTTGTAATGTTCGGCTGTCTGGAGCGACTAAATAGTTTATTTCGCTAAAATCAATATTCATTACTTATCCTAAATTGCGATATATGCTGGCGCACATTTATTGAGTTAGCTGGCGTAAATGTTATGGTAATAAAGCAGTGCCTCTGCCAAGCTAGGTAGTAGCATGCCATAAAGCTGTAGGGTGGGTTGTTGACCAAGGTCAAATAAAACCGCGTTTTTAAGTTAATTGGTGAGTTTATTCTGTCAGCGTTTGCAATGTTTCGAGCCTATTACGTATTTTTGCTGCGTATTTGTGCAGCGCATCGGGCGAATAACAATTGCGGCAATTGATTATTTCACTTGGTATTCGCTAAATATTTAATTATGCTGAAGTTTCATTAATGGAGAGATAAACGTATGCAAACTGTGGTTGCTAATATTTTGGCTCAAATTGAATCTGTATTGATAGGTAAGCCTCATCAGGTCAAGCTAGCTTTGGCTTGTTTGTTGGCGAAAGGTCATATATTAATTGAAGACTTGCCAGGCATGGGCAAAACCACTTTAGCCAATACGTTAGCGATGACCTTGGGCTTGTCGTATCAACGCATTCAATTTACCTCTGACTTGATGCCTGCCGATGTTATTGGTATTGCCATTTTTGATGAAGTTAAAAAGTCATTTCAATTACATCCTGGGGCGATATTTAACCAAGTAGTGTTGGCCGATGAAGTTAACCGCGCAAGTCCTAAAACCCAAAGTGCTTTGTTAGAGGCCATGGAAGAAGGCCGCGTGAGTGTTGATGGCGTAACTCATCAGTTACCTGAGCCATTTTTTGTTATCGCGACGCAAAACCCGATGTCGCATGCCGGTACTTATCCGTTACCTGAATCGCAACTTGATCGTTTTATGATGCGACTATCATTAGGTTTTCCGAGCATTGACGCTGAGCGAAAAATTTTACAATCAACCACCTCACATCGTGATGCTGACAATATTGAGCCTTTTTTACAGGTAGAGCAGTTACGTGAAATACAACAACACATTGCCGCGATAAGTGTTGCGCCGGCCATTGTCGATTATGTTATTGCGCTTTGTAGAATGAGCCGACAAACCGACTCGAAAGCAAAAGCTTTATCACCACGAGCGGGTAAGTCATTATTAGCGGCTGCCAAGTCGTGGGCGTTTATGGAAAACCGTGATTATGTTATTCCTGAAGATATTCAAGCGGTTTTCTCTCCGGTTTGTGAGCATAGATTAGCGCCACAACAACATCATATTTTTGATGAAGCAGACGAGCTTTCTCAACATATTTTATCGCTGGTTGACCCAACTAACCCATTACCTTAAATACATTGTTAATGATGGTGTTGCAGTGAAAAAACTCACAAGGGGCGTTATTTGTTAAACAGACAAAAAAATAGCGTGTTTTCGGCGCTTGTTTCGCCAATAAAAGCGTTTATGCAAAGGCGCTTTAATGTTTGGTTAACGCGAAGAATTCCTCAAGGTAGCGAGCAACGAATTAATCACCGAAATATTTTTATTGTACCGACCCGTTTTGGTATCAGTTTTGTATTTTTTATTTTGTTGTTATTTCTGCTTGGCACTAATTATCAAAACAATGTCATTATTTTGATCAGCTATTTACTCGGCAGTTTTTATATTGTTGTGTTGAACCACAGTTTTTTTAACTTGTCGGGGTTACGCTTTCAAGCGAGCAATTCAATTCAAGGCTTTGTTGACTCACAAGTGTATTTTCCGATTGTGGTTAGTAATAGTAAAACGCGTTTTAATGTTAGTTTTTCATTTGACCAAGGCGCTGAATTAACAAAATTAACAGCGCAGCAAACAAAACCTACACAAACCACCATTGAGCAATTAGCGGTGGGCGAAAGTCATATAAAAGTGCCTTACTTGATTGGTAAACGCGGCCATTATGCTTTGAGTAGAGTGCTTATTCGCAGTGAATTTGGCTTTGGTTTATTTAAAGCGTGGACCCGTTTAGACTTTGCGCAACAAGTAACCGCTTACCCAAAACCCATTGCTTATGCGTGGGCTGAAACTCAGCAAGATGGCGACGCTGAGAAAATTGAAAACAAGGTGGAAAGCCATCAAGACAGTTTTCAAGCAGGGCAAGACGAGTTTCATCAATTGCAGCATTATCAACTTGGCGAGCCGTACAGCCGAGTAGCTTGGAAACAAGTGGCTCGTGGTCAGGGCTGGCTAACCAAACAATATCAAAAAGTATTATCAGGCAAGTTACAGTTAGACTTTGACCATTTACCTAGCGGCACACTTGAGCAGCGTTTAAGTTGGTTAAGTTACGCGATTAAAGATTGTAGCGAGCAACAAATTGCCTTTTCTTTGAAGCTACCTAATCAAACCATTGCTTATGATAATAGCCCTCAACACACCTTGAAATGCTTAGCGGCATTAGCGCGATATTGAGAGCATGATAATGGCCAATATTAAAAAGCGACAATCAAAAAACAATAGCGATATTAAAGCGCTGATGCTGAACAGTAAAATGTACTTTGGCTTGTTGGCGCTGCAGCTACTTAACTTATTAACCTTAGTGTTGCAGTTTCATTGGCTGTATTTATTGTTTGCCTTTTTCGTTATTACACTGCAGTTTGCACTTCATGTTAAGTTAGCGCGTAAACACCTCAAAACGTCGTCCACCTCAATTGCTGATAACCAATATAGCGCGCCTAAAATACTGCCATCGTGGCTGATTTTAATATTAGCGATAACCGGCAGTGTTGGTATTGCCATTGGCGGCAAAGAGTTAGGGCTGTTACTGAGCATGGTGCATTTGCTGTGCTTTGCTTACAGTTTGAAAATGTTTGAAATACCCAAGCGAAAAGATGTTTATCAATTAGTGGTGCTGGGGATTTTTGTTGCAACCTCGTCGTTAATTTTTATTCAATCAATTTACTTTTCTTTAGCGGTTATCTTGCTGGTTTTTGCTAACTTTTACGTGTTATTGAATTTATTTGCCCCTAAAAGTGCTGTGTCGGCGCAAGCTAAGCTATTAGGTAAACTTGGCTTATATTCGATACCTTTTGCGGTGGTGTTATTTGTTGGCTTTCCAAAGCTCAGCCCATTTTGGGAGGTGCCTAGTGTTAAATCAGCGACAGTAGGGCTGTCAGACAGTGTGAAAATTGGTGACATAGCCAACTTAGCATTGTCGAATGAGTTGGCGTTTCGGGTAAGTTTTGAAGAAAACAGCCCTAAACATTCACAGCTTTATTGGCGAGCAATGGTACTTGATGATTTTGACGGTATTACTTGGCGACAAGACCAACGTGGCTCAGGTCATGGGGCGCAACAAGGGCAGCGTGGTCAAAGTAATCAGCGTAGCCAAAATACTTATGGCTCAGCTAGGTTAGAAAATTCAATTAACTCTGCTTATGTTGATGTTCGAGGTGCTGGCGTTAGTTATCAAGTGATCGCTGAGCCGAGCTTTCAATCATGGTTGTTCGCGCTTGATTTTGCCACCAGTGAACAAAGCGATGTCGGTCGACGTAGTGATTTTGCTTTATTTTATCGCGGCATTATTAGCCAAACCATGAGTTATCAAGTCACCAGTTATCCTGAGGCTGTTCTTGCGCCTCGATTAAGCCGTGCAAGTCGTCAATTGAATTTAACCTTAAGCACGCAAAACAATCCGAGACTACTTGCTAAAGCGCAACAATTACGTCAGCGTTATCAAGATGATAGCGCGATAGTAAACCATGTTTTAGCTGAGTTTAATCAAAACAATTACTTTTACACGCTGCAGCCGCCGGGCTTGAATAATAATAGTTTAGATCAGTTTTATTTTGATACTCGAGCAGGGTTTTGTGAGCATTATGCTAGTTCATTTACCTATTTAATGCGGGCTGCCGGTATTCCTGCCCGAATGGTAGTGGGTTACTTAGGCGGTGAATTTAATTCTAGCGGAAACTATTTAAGTGTTTATCAACGTAATGCGCATGCATGGTCAGAAATATGGCTGCCTGATAGAGGATGGCAACGTGTTGACCCGACCGCAGCGGTTGATCCTGAACGTGTTGAACGCGGTTTTTCAAGTAACTTGATGCAAGAACATTCAAATTTATCTTCAGGTTTATTTTCCATGCAAGCACTGCGCGCAATGCAGTGGTATAAGCAATTTAAAATGCAAATTGAGGCTCTTGATTATCAATGGACACGCTGGGTTATTGGTTATACCGGACAAAAACAACACCGGATTATGGCGCAGATATTGGCGAGTTTAAAATCAGGTAAACAGGCATTTTACTGGTTAATGTCGTTGGTTGTTTTAGCATTATTTGTTGGCTGGTTTAAGCAAAGAAAGGTTAAAGGCAGTAGTCAGCATAAAATCACCCAAGGTTATTTAAATACCCTGACATTACTGGCGCAGCATAATGTAGTGAAAGAAAAGTCGATGACCGCGCAGCAGTTTGCAAAATATATTGAAAAAAATCGCCCTGAGCTATCTGCATCATTTAGCGCAATAACGGCTTGTTTCGAGCAGTTCTCTTATCAAGCTGCAGCACAAATTAATGAACAACAACTTGCTGAGTATTTAACAACACTTAAGCTGCATTACCGCCGTTTACGTTGGCAATTATGGCTTGCTAAGCTTGGTATTCATTAAAGTTTCTAGTTTGTTTTTTAAGTCTTTTATTGTTTTTAATAAAAGTTAACTACTTAAATATCAACATTGTTCAAATCAGCTATAGTTAATTTAACTTAATATAATTCTTTGTGATTTTTCAGGAAAATTCGTGAAGTTGTTAAGTTGATTTTAGTGAATCATATTTTATATTTCGACATTAATAGCTTTTAGCTGTTTTTAAAGGGAATTACTTTTGAAGTTTTTATTTTCTGCTCTCTTGTTAATTTCAACTGCCAGTTTTGCCGATACCATAAATTTATCATCGGCAGATTATTTACCCTTTTATGGTGAAAATCTTATTGAACAAGGGCCGGTAACAAAAATAGTAACTGAAGCGTTTGCGGCTGTTGGCCATGAGGTGAACATTAATTTTTATCCCTGGGAGCGTGCAGAAACTTTAGCGTCAGAATGTAAAGTTGATGGAATGTTTCCGCCTTGGGATAAACCTAAGCGAAGAGTTTGGGGGCTGTTTTCTGATGCTATTCCTCCGGCCAATGAATTGGTTTATTACCGTCACAAAAGCAATACCCAAGTTCTGTCTGATTTAAAATCTAATAAAAGTAATATTACCGTTGGTATCGTCAATGGCTATGTCTACTCTGATGCCTTTTTAAATTCAGGAATGAAACTGTACGAAGTGCAATCTGATCTGAATAATTTAAGGAAACTTGCCCGTCAACGCATTGACCTTATCATTATAGATAAAGTGAGGGCTGAATATTTGATTAAGACTCAGTTAGAGGAACACGAACGGGCTCAAATTTCACTGATTGAATCTATGGTTGAAGTAAGCCCGCAGCATCTAGTGATTTGTAAAAAAGCCCCGAATGCAGAGCAAAAAATAACAGACTTTAATAGCGGTTTAAAAATGCTCATAGATAGCGGCCGAGTAAATCAAATACTCGGAGAATTTGGCCTGATAGAAAACGAGCCTAAGAAACTGAAATAAATAATGTTGTTGTCATTTGATTAAATGCTATGTTTTGGCTTCTAAGCATTCATTATTCAGGAATGAAGTTAATGAACTTGTTGTTAATACTATTTTAAATTGATATAAGACCAGTGCTCAATGTATGTCATCGTATTAATTTCAAGTGAGGCCTAATGCAATTTCAACAACTAAACGCTTTTAAAGCGGTATATGAATTAGGGACTGTGACTGCTGCAGCTGATTTTATTCATATAACTCAACCAGCGGTAAGTCGGTTAATTGTAAGTTTAGAAAGAAACGTTGGCTTTGCGCTGTTTCAACGCGTAAAAGGGCGACTACTGCCAACAGATAAAGGTCAGGCATTTTATATCGAAGTGTCTAAAGCCTACTCCGCCATGGAGTCATTAGAAGATTGCGCTAAAGATATCAAAAATAGCCATCACGGCAGTTTACATATCGCTGCCTTTCCCATGCTTTCAGCGAACTTTTTACCTAAAATTTTAGGTAAACTCCTCAAAGAACACCTTAATATTTCTACCTCGCTTAAAACCTATCGTTCAGAGGAAGTTCAAAGGCGTACTGCCTTACAGTCTTGTGATATTGGTTTTGCATTATTACCAGAAGTTACTGAAGGCGTTACTAGTATTTCTGTAGAGTGTAATTGTGTCTGTATTCTGCCACCCAATAGTGCCTTAGCTGAGCTCGCGACCATTACTCCTGAGCATTTAGCCGAGCAAGCATTAATTAGTTGCGAGAAAGATGATACGCAGCAATTAGTGGATTTGGCTTTTAGAAAGAAAAAAATTAAACAAAATCAAGTTATTGAAGTCTCTTTAGCCAGTGCGATTGCAACCCTTGTAGCTGAAGGAATTGGGGCTGCTATTGTTGATCCTTTCTCAGCGCTATATGCTTCACAAGCTCATCCAGGCGTTGCAATTAAACCTTTTGAACCAAACGTTCCTTTTCGGTTTTTTATTTTACTGCCCTCATTACGCACCCGATCTGAAGTTATAGATAATTTTATTGAGCTATTTTTCAGCCAAGCCGAACGCTCTGGCATCTCACTTACTCACTCAAAAATATAACAAGTAAACATTTATTTAACTTTAGCTATATATCCACTATGAATTAAGTTGTTGTTTTTTATGTTATTGATGTTTTACTGTATGGTGGCCTATAACATTTGGACATAGTAGTGCCGTACAATGGCATTAGACAATTTGTTGCTCGCTCCATAAAGTCTAAATCAAGTTTCTAGATTGATTTAACATAAATAGGCTTTAAAAGTGATTGCAAATCAGAGTAATAATAATGACAGAAAAGTTAAAGTATCAGTGTTTGGTGCCGGTAATGCTGGATTAACAGCAGCTTATCATTTTACCCGTCATGGCGCTCAAGTCGCACTTTACGGCTCTAAAGGTTTCGATGAGCAGATTCACGCTATTTCCGTTGAAGGTGGCATTAAATCTTTGAGTGAATATGGCAGCGCGAAACTAGATTTTAGCGGTTTTGAACATATTGATGTATTGACTACTGATGTGAAGGAAGCTGTCGAATATTCAGATGTATTGGTGTTACCTGTGCCATCGTTTGCACAAGCTCCTTTATTTAGAGAGCTTTTACCGTTTTTGTCATCAGGGCAAACCGTGGTGTTAATGCCAGGAAATTATGGCTCTTTAGAGTTAACAAAAATTAAAAACAGCGAAGGCTATACCTCATTAGATATTACTTTTGTTGAAGCCATTTCAATCCCGTGGGCAACCCGTATTACCGGTAATGCTGAAATAGCCATTTTTGGTATGAAAACATGTTTACCGATAGCAGCTTTACCAGCTTCACGCACCGCCGAGTGTATCAAAAAACTGCAGGCAATTTTTCCGCTAAAATTAACCGCGTTAGATAATGTTATTGCTGCCGGCTTAGAAAATATTAATTTTGGTGGGCATCCGTTAATGACCACGTTAAATATTGGTTTATTGGAAAACTTTCCCGGTAAATTTAATTACTATACTGATTGTTGTTCTCCTGCGACTGCAAAAGCGAGTAATAAATTAGATCAAGAGCGTTTAGCGGTTGGCAAAGCGTTAGGTTTGAACCTTAAGTCTGAACTCGATGCGATGAATGAGTTGTATAATATGTCGGCTAAAAGTGTATATGAATTAAATAAAACCTCTGAAACACATGGCAGTGTTAATAGTGCACCAGACTCATCAACCAATCGCTATATCACAGAAGACGCACCTTATTTATTAGTACCTTGTGCCGAGCTGGCTAAATTGTTAAATGTGGAAGTACCTATTGTTAATTCGGTGCTGCATTTAACCAGTGCATTTAATGAGGTTGATTACTTTACCAACGGCAGAACGCTTGAAAAAATGGGTTTGAGCAATTTATCAAGCGCTGAAATCATCGCACACATAAGCTAAACACTCTTAATTAAACGTAACTAGGTTTTAACTATGAAGCTGAACTTTAAACTACCTTCTGTATATTCAATATTGTTTTTATTAACAATTTTAATTGCAGCGCTAACTTGGGTAGTGCCCGCAGGCCAATACGAAATGGCTAACAATGAATTGTTAGGTAAATTAGTACCTGTATCTGGCACGTATCAGCAGATAGAAAGTAATCCACAAGGGCTAAAAGCTATATTGTTAGCACCAATAAAAGGCTTTTACGACCCCGTTACAAATCAGGCGAGAGCGATTGATGTCGCGTTGTTTGTGCTAATTATCGGTGGCTTTTTTGGTGTCGTAAATAAAACTAAAAGTATCGACAGTGCTATTGGACAAATTACCGTAAAACTTCAAGGCCGAGAGATTTGGCTTATACCGACCTTAATGGGCTTGTTTGCACTAGGGGGTACGCTTATAGGTATGGCAGAAGAAACTTTACCGTTTTATACCTTAGTTATCCCGGTAATGATCGCCGCGGGTTATGACAGTATAACGGGTGTAGCTGTGGTGATGATTGGCGCCGGCATTGGCGCTTTAGGTTCTACGATAAACCCTTTTGCCACTATTATCGCTTCAAACGCTGCAGAAGTTAGCTTTACAGATGGTTTAGCGCTGAGGATTGTGATTCTGATCCTTGCTTGGCTGCTTTGTGTTGTTTATGTGATGAAGTACGCAAAAAAAGTTAAAAGTAATCCTGAGCTTTCATTAGTCGCTGATCAAAAAGTGGCTGACGAGAAGCACTTTTTACATCACTCAAGCGCAGATCAAGACAAGTCGTTATCTAGTCAACAAAAGCGAGTATTAAGCATTTTATTGTTAACCTTTGTGGCGATGGTGGTTGGGGTTTCTCATTATGATTGGTGGATGGCTGAAATTTCAGCGCTTTTTATTGCTGCAACATTACTTGTTGGTGTCGTTGCAAGAATGAAAGAGCAAGTGTTGACTACGAGTTTTATTGCTGGGGCTAGAGAGCTTTTAGGTGTTGCCTTCATTATTACGCTTGCCCGTGGCTTAGTGGTGGTGATGGACGAAGGTAATATAACTCACACATTTTTATTTTATGCTGAAAGTTTATTAAGTGACCTTTCGCCAATTCTGTTTATTAATACCATTTATTGGGTTGAATCATTTTTATCTTTATTGATCCCATCATCTTCAGGGCTAGCCGTACTATCAATGCCGGTTTTAGCACCATTAGCAGACTTTTCAAATGTACCACGAGAGTTGGTTGTTACTGCTTATCAAGCCGCGTCAGGTTTACCCAATTTAGTCACACCGACTTCTGCCATTGTTATGGGGGGATTAGCAATCGGCCGTGTTTCATATAGCACTTGGTTGAAGTTTATTTTACCGCTGTTGGCAATGATCGTTTTGTTGGTTATGGCGCTGTTAAGTGTTGGCGTAATTTTAAGCTAGTTGGTTAAAAAGAGTACAAAACTATAACAAGAATAATGTCCTTAATTGTTAAGTTGTTATTTTTTGTAATTGAACATGTAGATTTAACAACACGTTAACGAAAAAAAATGTATAACACTAAAATATTGGCAAATAGCCAGATAAAAAAAACACAGAGGAGAGACCCAAAATGAATGTAAATAATAAGCAGGTTTTTAAAAAGTCTGCCCTATGCTTGGCTTTGAGTTCTGCACTGGCTATACCAAGTTATAGTTACGCAGCAGAAACAACAAAAAAGTCAGCTGTAGAAGGTATTGAGCGTATTCAAGTTACGGCATCTCGTCGAGCATCAACGGTGCAAGAAGCACCGTTAAATATCACTGCACTTGATGCTGATGTGATGAAAGATCAAAATATTACACAGTTATCTGATGTCGCACGTTGGGTGCCGGGGTTGAGTGTTGCTGACCAAGGTGGTCGTGAAGGCTCACCTATTATTGTTCGTGGTTTAAATACTAACTCAGCAGGTCCTGCCTCTGATGGTGGCACCGTTGCAACCTACATTGGTGAAATTCCACTGGTTGTTGACATGAAACTGATTGATGTTGAGCGAGTAGAAGTACTTATCGGTCCACAAGGTACATTATATGGCGCAGGTACCCTCGGTGGTGCTATTCGTTATTTACCGAATAAACCGATTTTAGATGAAACTTCAGGTTCACTTTACGGCGATTTTTTCACTTTATCTGAAAGCGATGACAAAGGCGCCGAAGCGGGTTTTGTTTTCAACACGCCAATAGTTGACGATGAATTAGCGGTACGTTTTGCTTTTAATTATTTAAATGAGCCTGGTTATGTTGATTATAACTATGTGGTGCGTGAAGGTGGTGTTTCATTACCCGACCCTGATTGGTCAAACGCTGAAGCAGTTAGCTCTAATTTAAAGCAAGTTAAAGATGCTAATGATGAACAAACAACAACGGCGAAAGCGATGATCCGCTGGCAGCCAAATGATACTTTTGATGCCACGTTATCTTACTTCTATCAAAAACAAGATATCGGCGGCCGCTCAATTGTGCATGCAAATAGCTTAAGTGCGACAAACCCTTTGTCGATGGTAGTAGGTGATTATGAATCAACCTATCGTTATGAAGAGCCTAGAGAAAAAGAAGACACCTTACTTAGTTTGGAAATGACAGTAGATTTAGGTTTTGCTGAATTAACCTCTGCAACAGGTTATTCAGAATTTGAAGCCGATGGTCAACGCGACCAAACTGATTTATTGATCCGTTTAGATTACAGCTATGAAGAGTTTCCTGGTTTTTCAGCATTTACCCGTGAATTAGATGACGCGACAAACTTCACTCAAGAAATTCGTTTAGTGTCAACGGCAGACTCGCCATTAACGTGGATTGTTGGTGGTTATTATAATAAGTTTGAAAAAACGGAAGATAGCCGTGAATTTACCCCTGGCTTTGATCAATATGCCGTTGATAACTGGGGCGCAAATCAACTCCGCCCAGACTCTTTAGAGTATTTATCAATCGTAAATGAAGAAGTTACTGAATCTGCACTTTTTGGTGAAATTACTTATAGTGTTACCGATAAACTGACCGTGATGGCGGGTGCGCGTTTTTATGACTATGAAGTTAATTCTTCATCTGCCATTGATTTACCTTTGTATTACACTTTATTTGGTGACTATGCTGCTGATGAAGTAAATTTAGACTATCAAAGCACACCAACAGCAGCTGATGACGGTAGCTTATTTAAGTTAAATGCTAGCTATCAATTTAGTGATGACGTGATGGCGTACGCTACGATCAGTGAAGGTTTCAGAGTCGGTGGCTCAAATGGTGTAGCTGCTTGTCCTGAAGATGTAGCAGATTCTGATATTCAAAATGTTTGTGCCTTGCCTGATGAATCGCTTTATGAAGCGGATACCACCACTAACTATGAGTTAGGTTTCAAAAGTACGTGGTTAAGTAATAAATTTCACTTTAATGCTGCCGTGTTTATGGTTGAGTGGGACAATGCTCAAGTGTCAGGTGCTACTTTCTATGGCCAACAACCTATCATAAGTAATGCCGCAACAGCTGAGGCAAAAGGGCTTGAAATTTCATCTCGAGCTATGCTTTCTGATAGCTTAATTGCATATGCAACTTATGCTTATACCAATGCTGAGTTAACCAAAGACGCACCATATTTATTTCAAGTACTAAGTCAGGACCAGCTCGATGCAGGTGTATCGCAAGATTATTATGATGGTAAAGATGGCGACCGTTTACCGGGTTCACCAGAGCATCAGTTTTCATTAGGCGCGACATATTCAACTGAAGTATTTGACGATACCGCGTTAGACATTAACTATGGCTTAACTTATCAAAGTGACGTGTATTCTAAAGTTGGCCTACGCGCTGATGGTGAAGCCTTACCAGGTTATGCTTTAAGCAATATCTCGGCGAGATTCTCTAAAGACGAGTGGTCGGTAACGTTATACGTCGATAATATGTTTGATAAATATGCAGTTAGTTCGGTGCGAAGAGACAAGGGCGATATTGGCTTAGCTCAGTTTCCGACAATGAACTCTAACGATGCTAGCTTGCAACGTAACTATGGTCATTACTTAATAACACCACGTACCGCTGGTGTTCGTTTTGAGTATATGTTTGACTTATAAAGATATACCATTGTGTGTATAGAAGTGCTCGCTTAGCGGGCATTTCTTTTACAGTTTGGTATTAAACACTTTCCTTCAGGTATTATTTCAATGGAGTGGATAATGCCTTTTTTAAATTTAACGTGTCGTAAGTATGAATATTTCAAATCAAATTAGCACTGCGCAAAAATTCATTACCACCAAGCAATATAAATTGGCGCACCAATGTATTATTGAGCTATTGCAATTTGATAAATTTCACGCGGATGGATACTTTTTATTAGCGATTATTGCCAGTGAACACAACAATTTCAAAAAAGCGATTGTACTGATTGAACAAGCAATTGTGTTAGCACCTGAGCGGGCTGAATATATAGCTCATTTAGCGAAACACTACGTCTTCATCAATGATTATGTTAAAGCGAAACAATTGTGTGAAAAAGCAGAATCTTTCGACAAGCTAAACTCGCTTGAGCTAGACACTATTGGTGTAGTTTACAGTAAGATGGGCTTGCATCATTGTGCGATTAACAACTTCAAAAAGGCTGTAGTTTTAGCGCCTAACAATGCCAGTTTTCACTTTAACTTAGCGGTATCGTTAAAGTTTACCGGTGATTTTGAATCAGCGAAAAACGCATTTGAAAAAACCATAGATTTAGCCCCAAATTATTACAAAGCCTACTCATCGCTTGCTAGCCTTGGTGAGGTTAATAGTAAATACCAAGATAAAATTCTCGCTTTGAATACCGATAAACTACAACCTGATGATGCTTTGTATATTGGTCATGCCCAAGCGCGGATTTATGAAAAGCAAAAGAACTACCAGCAAGCGTTTCAAGCATTAAACCAAGCTAAAATCGCCAAGCTTGCACATCTAAATTACCGTATCGCCGATGACCAAAAGATATTTTCAAGTTTAAAATCGGTGTTTAGTGAACCGCAAACAGGTAAAACTACTGAGAAAGCTGACGAGCCGATATTTGTTGTTGGTATGCCTCGTTCTGGTACCACCTTGGTTGAGCGTATATTATCGAATCATGCCGATGTTACCAGCGCTGGAGAATTGCAAAACTTCGGTCTTTTAGTGAAAGAGTTGTCGGCCACGTCGTCGCCTTTTGTCATTGACCCAGAAACCATTGAAACTGCGAGTAAAATTGATTTTAAAGCGCTTGCCCAACGTTATCTTGCCAGCACTCGTGTTATTACCGGCGAAACTGCTAGGTTTGTTGACAAAATGCCGCTTAATTTTCTCTATGTTGGTTTTATTGTTTCCGCTTTTCCTAATGCGAAAATTGTTTGTTTAGACCGTAGCCCTCTAGACTCAATTGTCAGTAATTTTAGGCAGTTGTTTTCAGTTAATTTTTCATATTATAACTATGCCTATGATCTTGAGACTACGGCAGAGTATTATTTACTTTTTAAAGATCTTATCGCTTTTTGGTGTGAAAAATTTCCAGAAAATTTTTATGTAGTTAATTATCAAAGCTTAGTAAATTCACCCGTTGAAGAAGCTAAAAAATTAGTTAACTTTTGCCAATTATCTTGGCAAGACAGTTTAGTGGATATTGAAAATAACAGTTCTCCTGTAGCTACTGCTAGTGCTGTTCAAGTTAGGAGTCCAATTAACAACCAGTCTGTTGGTAATTGGCAGCGTTATAGCTTTTGTCTAGACAAGGTCAAAGCAAGATTACAAACTGCCGGTGTGTCATTCGACTAACCGCTTTAAAACTTCCTACCAAAGAACTGTATTAGTCAAAATAATTTCACATTTTACGTTATGCTTAACCTGAGGGCATAAAGGCTCACTTGCTATTCGGTCGGTCAATTTATAAGTTAACCACTTGAATTTTAGATTAAATGCCATCAGGTATTAAAAGATAGAACAAATAATTAAGAGGAATTAATGACTAAAGACTCTAAAAATTTATTACAACGTGGCTTGGAAAATATTCACTCACCATTCTCTAGCTTTATTGGCGCGCAAACAACCTCAAGCCTAATTCTCTTATTGTCTACTATCATCGCTTTATGGTGGGCAAACTCCAACTATGCGGCGACTTATGTAAACTTAGTACATACACCAATTGGCTTATTTTTCGGTGATTTTGAATTTAAAGCCTCACTGAAACACGTGATTAACGATGGCTTGATGGTGATATTTTTCTTTTTACTTGGCCTTGAGATTAAGCGTGAAGTGTTAGTAGGCGACCTTGCCCAACCTGAAAACCGCCGTATGCTGATTTTTTGCGCGTTAGGCGGCATGATATTCCCCGCGCTGATTTACTCGTTATTTAACTTCTCGCTTGATTCGCAAATTGGTTGGGGCATTCCGATGGCCACCGATACTGCTTTCGCGCTCGGGGTATTAACTATTGTCAGAAAACATATTCCTGCAAGTTTATTAGCTTTTATTGTTGGTTTGGCGATTGTTGATGATATTGGCGCAATACTGGTGATTGCAATTTTTTATACTGAGCAAATTTCTGCTTTGTACTTGTCTAGCGCATTTGCTTTAGTTGCCTTTTTAGCGATAGCCAATTACGCCGGTGTAAGACAACCCGCTTTTTATATTATCGTTAGTTTGGCTACTTGGGTGTTGATGCTAAATTCTGGTGTGCATGCCACGGTGGCAGGTGTTGCTATCGCATTAACCGTACCAGCAAGGCCCAAATTATCTGCGGATAAGTTACTTGATAAAGCGAAATCAAAAATCAGTTCACTGCAAAAAAATGATAAGGACGTTGACGTTCTAGCGAGTAAAACTGATCACGAAAAAGTATTAGAAGTGAGAGATGTAGCAGAAGAAGCGAGTACACCACTGCGCCGTTGGGAAGATGCTTTAGAGCTGCCAGTATCATTATTTATATTACCGTTGTTTGCCTTGATTAACGCTGGTGTGGTAGTTAATTTAACTTCATTTGTTGACAGTCTGACTCAACCTGTCGGTTTAGGTGTTATTTCAGGTTTAGTGTTAGGTAAATTTATTGGTATTACCGGCGCTTGTTGGTTGGCACTTAAGTTTAATTTAGGCAAGCTTCCTGAAAACGTTAACTTTCAACACGTTATCGGCGCATCGTTAATTACAGGCATTGGCTTTACAATGTCGACTTTTATTGCCACATTAGGCTTTGCTGGCCAACCTGAACAATTACAATATGCTAAAACCGCTATTTTAATTGCCAGTGTAATTGCCGCTGTTGCTGGTACTTTGTATCTTCGGATGATGTCAAAACAAGCACATAACTAAATTTTTAATCAAAGGAAATAATTATGTATGAAATAAATCATCGCGTGGGTATTAAAGCACCGACGGAAAAAGTTTATGCCGCGTTAACCACTAATGAAGGGTTGATGCAATGGTGGACCAACGATATTACAGGCGCTGGAGATGTTGGTTCGATTATCAAGTTTCGCTTTAATGGTGGCGGCCCTGACTTCTCTGTTTTAGAGCTTGTACCAAATAAAACGGTGCGCTGGCAACATTCAGGCAATATGCCGGAGCCGTGGGTGGGTACTGAAATTAGTTTTCAACTCAATTTTGATGGCGAGCAAACCTTCGTAAGATTCACTCATGCTAACTGGCAAGAGTCTTCAGATTTTATGGCACATTGCAGCACTAAATGGGCAGTATTTTTACTGAGTTTAAAAGATGCTTTAGAAACCAATAAAGGTCGACCATTTCCAGACGACATATCAATTGACCATTCATAATTATTCCGATGAAGTAAAATTAATGTACTTTTAATAAACTTTTAATGCATTGATTTTACTTTATATTTTCTTACGATATTTAAACCAACCTTAAGCTTTTTCTAAAATAATAATTCGACGCTTAAAGCACAACAACCGATATTTTTGTTCTGGTTACCGTTATCATGCAAATGTTGCTAGTGAATGACTTTCGCTATCTATTGAGGTTATTTTTTGTCAGAAGGCAATTAAATCTGTGTTAATGAATTCTTGCGTTGAAACACTGCATTTTAAAAATTCGCTCACCGAATGAGTCAATTACCTGTTGAATTTGCAATAAAAGTGTCAGTTTTTTTATCACTTTGAGTGAATGATTTTTAGAGGTGTTTGTAATTTATTGTATTTTAATGATAAAAATTTAAGGTGCGATTTTTGCATATTGCCTGACCATTAGGTCAAGATTTCTATTGAAAAAATATCTAATGCGCTCCCTGTCACATGAATGTCACAGAAGTTAAAGGGCATAGCTCCACAAGTTTATAATTAATAAAAAAGTCGGTTTACCGACACTTACAAGTTATCAGGAGAAAACATGAAATTAAAATATCCAGCGCTACTGGCGGCATTATGTGCACCAGCAGTTTTTGCCGCTGATGTATTCATCAATGAAATTCACTATGACAATGCCGGCGGTGATGTTAATGAAGGGGTTGAAATTGCTGGCCCTGCAGGCACTGACCTTACAGGTATGAGCCTTGTTTTGTACAATGGTTCTTCTTCTCAATTAAAGCCTTACGGTAGCGAAGATTTAACTGGCAGTATTCCTAACCAGCAAGATGGCTATGGGACTTTATCCTTTGTTATTTCTGGTATTCAAAATGGCGCTCCTGATGGTTTTGCTTTAGTCGATTCTAATGGCAATGTTATTCAATTTATTAGTTATGAAGGTTCATTTACTGCAGGCGATGGTCCAGCGGCAGGCATGACTAGCACCGATATCGGTGTAGAAGAAGGCGGCAGTACGCAAATAGGCGAGTCGTTGCAATTAGTAGGTAATGGTAGCAATTCTGACGACTTTACTTGGCAAGCACCTAGTGTGAGTTCATTTGGTGATGTAAATGCTGGCCAAACATTTGGTGGCGGTGGCCCTGCCGTTGATAAAGCGCCTGTTGTTATTGCAACAAATCCTGGCAATAAAACAGGTGTGGTGGCATTTGATGCCAATATCGAAATTAGCTTTAGCGAATCAGTTAACGCAGTTGGCGATTGGTTTACAATTGATTGTTCAGTCAGTGGTACTCATAGCGCTAGCGTGAGTGAAGGCCCTCAACATTTCACTTTAAATCCAGATGCAGACTTTGTTGAGAATGAAGTCTGTACAGTGGTAGTTAAGGCTACGGGTGTAAATGATGTTGATGTTAATGATGGTCCAGACTTTATGGAAGCGGATTATTCATTCATGTTTGGCACTGCTGTTAATTCGACGATTGTGATCAACGAAGTTGATGCAGATACTGTTGGTACTCCAACCAGCACTACGGATTCTCTCGAATTTATTGAGTTATACGATGGTGGTGTGGGTAATACTTCGCTTGATGGCTTGGTTGTTGTTCTTTATAACGGTAATGGTGACAAATCATACAACGCTTTCGATTTAGATGGTTTTAGTACCAACGAAGAAGGATTCTTTGTGTTAGGTAATGCCGCAGTATCACCAGCAGCCTCAATTGTTTTTGCAAATGGTAGTTTACAAAATGGTGCAGATGCCGTTGCTTTACATTTAGGAAACGCAGTCGATTATCCTAAGAATACACCTGTCAGCGGCTTTTCATTAGTGGATGCATTAGTGTATGACACTAATGATGGTGATGATTTAGATTTAATATCTTTGTTAACTCCAGGACAGGCTCAGCAAAATGAAAATGGCGCAGGTGATAAAGATAATCATTCAAACGCGCGCGTGCCAGATGGTGGTGTTGCAGCTAATACCTCAAACTATCTGCAACAAGCTCCTACTCCAGGAAAAAGCAATGTTGCGATGGCTGAAATTTTTGCTATCCAAGGAAGTGGCTTAACTTCTCCTTTTGAAGATAAGTACGTTAAATCCGCTAATAATGTGGTAACGGCTTTAGATACCAACGGTTTCTTTATGCAAACACCAATGTCTCGAAGTGACAATGATATTGAAACCTCAGATGGGATTTTTGTGTTCACCGGTAGTGCTCCAACTGTACAAGTAGGTGATGCTGTCACAGTAACTGGTAAAGTCATTGAGTTCTATGGTTTTACTGAGTTTGAAAATGGCACGCAAGTGACTTTACTAAGTTCAGGTAACCCTTTACCAGAAATGGTGATGTTTGACGAAAACACTCCTTCACCTCATCAACCACAAGCAGCAAACGAACTTGAGCGCTTTGAAAGCATGATTGTAAGCTTTGAAGGTGTGGTTACTGCCGCAACGGATAAATTTGGTGACGCAGCGGTAGTGGTTGGAAATCAACGTGTTTATCGTGAGCCTGGAATTGCCTACCCTGGCAAACCAGGCCTGCCTGTTTGGGATGGTAATCCAGAAATTTTTGAACTTAATCCTGATGGTTTGACGCTTGATAACCAAGAATTCTATGCTGGACAAAGTGTTAGTGCAACCGGGCCTTTAGGATACTCATTTGGTGATTATCAAGTATGGCCAACTAGTTTAAATAAAGGTCCTAAGCCTGACTTGTTAGCCAAGGTTCGTGCTAGAACGGCTAATGAAATGACAGTGGGTTCATTAAATATGTACCGTCCATCACAAATTGCTAAATATTATGATGAGCGTTTGAGCAAAATATCTCAATTTGTACGCACAGTAATGGACTCACCTGATATTTTAGCTGTGAGCGAAGTTGAAAACCTTGAAGTGTTGCAAACCATAGCCGATCAAATCAATAACGATGATTCATCAGTTAACTACACGCCATACCTAATTGAAGGTAATGATGTAGGTGGTATAGATGTAGGTTTCTTAGTTCGTCAATCTGTTGAAATGGACTCAGTCACGCAATATGGTAAAGATACTATCTTTGATTACGATAATAGATTACTCAATGATCGCCCACCACTATTGTTTAGTGGTCGTGTGATTTCTAATGGTAGTAACTTTCCTATCCAAGTTCTGGTAGTACATAACCGTTCACTTAGCAGCATTGATAGCAGTGACCGAGTGCGTCATAAGCGATTGGCTCAAGCACAATTTGTGGCTGGTATAGTTCAGGAAATTCAATCAGCTAACCCTGCAGCTAATTTAGTCGTAACGGGTGACTTTAATGCTTATCAATTTACTGATGGTTATGTTGACGCAGTTGGTCAAATTACTGGTACATCGGTTGAGCAAGACAACATGCTTTGGGAGCCTAGCCCAGTATTCCCTGCCTTGACTAACCAAGTAAATACTATTCCTGCAACTGAGCAATACTCTTTTGTATTCAATGGCAGTGCACAAGTATTAGATCATGCTTTGACTACATCTAATTTAAGTGACTTGGTGACTGATTTTGTATTTGCTCGTGGTAATTCTGATTCGCCAGCTTATTTGGTTAATGATGATACAACGGCACATAGAGCATCGGATCATGACGGTATAGTGTTATTTATTAACAAAGACTCTGATAACGACAGTATTCTTGATGGTGTTGATATGTGTGCTAATACCAATATTCCTGAAACAGCGCCTAGTAAAGGTCTGAACCCTAACCACTTTGCTTTATTAGATGGTGATATTTGGTTTGATACTAAGAAAAGCAAAAGTAGCTTTAGTTTGGTAGACACTGCGGGTTGTTCATGTGAGCAAATCGTTGCAGAGCAAGGTTTAGGTAAAGGACACCTTAAACATGGCTGTAGTGTTGGTGTGATGAAAAATTGGGTAGAGCAAGTTACTCAACACTAATTACAGAAGAAGTAACGGGTCTTGGCAGGGTAATAAGTCAAGGCCAGAGTAGAAACAATCAAAATGGCGCTGTTTGCGAAAACAGCGCCATTTTTTTGGTTATAATCCTTCCTACATTGTTATTTAGTAATACATTGAGCTGAACTCGACAGGTGCGTCGAGTACAAGGTGCTATAAGTGTCGAAAGACGACAGCTTTCGCAATTATTATTTTAGCCAATACGTATACTTCGTAAGTTAGTTTAATGAACAAAGATGGCAGTGTTATAAATAGAAAGTGGCAAAGTTGCGGTGATACGTAAAAACCAAGACTAACAGTGTTATTAGCATGAACATTCTTAGTGAATACAAAGGCTTTGGCTTTACATTTTATAATTAGCTCCAGACTTAATTTTTATGTTGGCTCTATTTCAGATTTTTCCATCGAAAATCCACTACTCTAAGTATCAAGCGCTAGTGTTATGCTGCTTGATGTGGTTAAATTTAACTATAAGAAAAATGGCTAAAAAGGCGCGCTTTTGTTCTATCTTTATCCTGCTAATAAAATGGAAAATTTATTAGTTCTGCTTGATAAAATTCAGCAGCTTTCCCCACTTCCTGTTTTCGCTCAAGATACCGTTATCGTGCAAAATGCTGGCATGCAACATTGGTTGAACATGTCGCTAGCCGAGCAACGTGGTATTAGCATGAATATGCGCTATGCCTTACCGTCGCAATTTTTGTGGAATTTAATTCGAAGTTTAGCCAGTGATGAAGACGTACCAGAGCAATCACCATACTCGCGTGAAGTGTTAGCGTGGCGAATCGATACATTGTTAGCATCTAATGAAGTACTTAATGATAACGCTTTTGATGTCGCTAGTGACTATTGGCGGGCAAGCTTTAATCAAGAAAACAATAATGTAAAAAATCAAGAAAATGAGCAAGTAGAAAGTCTTGCCGATGTTTCAGAAAATTATAGCGATGCAGAGCAGTTAAAGCGTTATCAGTTAGCGTGTCAGTTAGCTGATTTGTATGAGCAATATTTGATCTTCCGCCCTGAGTGGATACACGCCTGGCATCAAGGTGAATTCCCCGCTTATGATCAAAACGCTGATTCAAGTGAAATAGAAAGTGAAATAGAAAGTGAAAGTAATGCCATATGGCAGGGTAAACTCTGGCATTTATTGGTGCGAGAGCAGCCTTATGATCCGCGTGAATTGGTCGCGCTGGCGATCAAAAATTTAGCAAACAGCGATAAATTAAAAGCCCAAGCATTACCGATGCGGATATCATTTTTTGGTATTAACGCTATGGCGCCATTATGGCTTGAGTTTATTAACGCGCTAAGTCAGCAAATAGACGTGCATTTTTTCCATTTAAACCCTTGTTATGCCTATTGGGGCGATGTGGTAACGGAAAAAAATGCCATTGAAGCGTGGCTTAAAGGTACAGATTTTTCAAATGATAGTAATAATGCTGAAGAGACGAGTAATACAGACTTAGCCGATATTAATCTGCAAGTCGGTAATCCATTATTAGCTAACTTAGGCCAGCAAGGCCGAGAGTTTATGGCGCTGCTTTATCAATACAGTACCATTAATATTGAGGTGTTTGAGTCAGCGGTTGCCGACTTAGCAAGTGCACAGGGCGAAAGCAGGGAACTTGAAATTGCGAGCAATTACCATAGCAGCCAAGCCAGTGTTTTAGCGTGTGTTCAAGAAGATATTTTATCGCTGTCAGATGCCCGTCACTCAGAGGATAAGCAAGCACAGGCTAAAGTTGACGGTTCAATTTTAATTACCAGTGCTCATAGTGCTTTGCGAGAAGTTCAAGGTTTACACGACTGGTTATTACATCAATTTAATCAAGACAAAAGTTTAACGCCGAAAGACGTATTGGTTATGTGTCCGCAGGTTGAGCAATATGCCCCTTATGTTAATGCGGTATTTACCCGCGGTTGGCAAGATATTGCTGATGAAGTACCGCCATTGCCTTGTTCGATTGCCGATCGCATCAGTAAAGACGCTGAGCCTTTAGTGGCGGCATTCGCACAATTATTAACCTTGCCTGATAGTCGTTTTCAAGTTTCCAGTTTAATCGCTTTATTGCGCTTACCAGCCATGCAAGCGCGCTTTGGCCTTAACCTTGATGATATTGAAAAAATCACTCATTGGCTGGAAATATCAGCGGTGCACTGGGGCTTAGATAAAGCGCATAAACAGCAAGTATTAGCGCAAAGCCAAGGCAGTGCAGCTGAAAACAGCGAACAAGCAAAAGCAGATTTAAACAATGCCAGTGATAGCTTTACTTGGCAGCAAGGTTTGTCACGTTTGATGCGTGGATTTGCTTTTGCTGACCATCGTGTTATTTACCAAAACCAGATGTTACTGCCAACTATTGAAGGCGGCGATAGCGAGTTACTTGGCAAGTTAATGTTAATTATCGAGCAGTTACAATTGACCGCCGTTAGCATGTCAAAAGCGCGCAGTGCTGAACAATGGCAACTGTTTTTGTTTGATTTGTTGCAACAACTTTTTGATGATGAAAACGATAATGGCTTGAGTGTTATCCGCACGGCTATTGAGTCGTTAGTGGAGTATTGCCAACACGCAGCTTATAACAGCGAGATAAGTTTGGCTGTGATCCGAGACTTTTTAAACAGTCATTTTAGCCAGCCAGATCCTGGCCGTCAGTTTATGATTGGGCAAGTCACTTTTTGCTCGATGCTGCCAATGCGCAGTATTCCTTTTAAAATTATTGCGGTGTTAGGGCTAAACGATGGCGAATTTCCACGTCAACGCCAACCGTTAAGTTTCGATTTAATGTCTACCACACCAGCGCAACTTGGTGATAGATCGCGCCGAGGCGATGACAGGTACTTATTTTTAGAAGCGATTATTTCTGCTCGCCAAGCCTTGTATTTAAGTTATCAGGGTAAAAACATTAAGAACAACAAAGACCGTCAGCCATCACTAGTATTAAAAGAATTGATGGAATATTTAGCGCGCGGTTATGGCTGGCAATTACTCGGCTTAAACAATGAACTTCAAGCTAATAAACAAAGCCAAGTACGACAATTACCGATGCAGGCATTTAGCGAGAAAAACTATCTTGGCGAGTTTGCTAGTTTTGATGCTAATTGGTTGAGTTTAGGGCGCGAAAATACTCCTGTGCTAGCCGATGAATTAGCTGAGAAAACTATTGCTGACAGCGATGAGCTTGGTTTGGTAAGTGACGAACTCGGTTTAGTAGGCGAAGAAGAGACTGTTTTGGCCAGCGAGGTCATTCGTTTTTACCAACATCCTAGTCGCTATTATGGCCAACGGGCGCTGTATTTATATTTAGATAGCAGCGATACGCTGATTAATGATGTTGAGCCTTTTGTGCCTAATCGCCTTGATAGCTATTTGCTCAGAGAAGACTTACTCAATTATTACCTAGCACCAGCCCAGAGCAAGCAAAGTTGTGAAGACATACTGCTAAGCGCCAGGCTCTCCGGCACGTTACCTGACTTGCCAAGTACTGATGAATTGATCAAAGGCTGGCAAGAAGACAGCGAAAATTTCAGTCAGTTTATTATTAACGAATTGGCGCAAGAAGAAACCCTCGTACTTGAGCCGATTGATTGCAGCATTTCGCTTAACGTAGCGGACTTTGTATCAAATAGCCGAGCGCCATCGACAGATGAAGCGGCATTATTCTCAGCTGACGAACTTACATTGTTAAAAGCGGCTTTACCTAAACAGCTCACGTTAAGCACTAAGTTGACCATAGTTGCGAACAAATCGGTATTTTTTCGCAGCAGTAGTGCAAAAGCGAAAGACTTATTCACCTTATATTTGCATCAGTTGATTGTTCAAGTGGCGCAAACGCAGGCTGAAACAGCAGATTTATTTTCCAATGTCAGCTCTAGCCATGGTTACTATTTTGATACTAAAAATCAAAAACCTAGCGAATTTTATTTTGCTGACATTGTTGACGCGAAAGGGCAATTACTGCGTTTACTAGCAACGTTTTATCTTGGTCAGCATCAACCATTATTACTCAATGGTGAGCTAGCTGAAAAAGTGCGTAGGAGTAAAGTGTTCGAGCACGACCAATTCCAGCAATTTTGGACTGATACTAATAGTTTTCAAACCTTTGGCGAAGAAGCTTATATCAATTATTTTTGGCCGCAGTGCCCTGATTATAATGATATAGCGCCAAAACTTTTGACCGTATATCAGCCAATGTTTGACGCATTGCAGACAGTGAAAGCCGCATCTAAGGCGAAAGCCAAGCCAGGAGCTAAAGCATGAAAAATTTAAATGCTAATACTATAGCGCTGCAAGGCAAACACTTAATAGAAGCCAGCGCTGGCACTGGTAAAACCCATAATATTACCCGAATATTTTTACGCTTATTGTTAGAGCGAGAATTACCGATAGAGCAAATTTTGGTGATGACATTTACCAAAGATGCCACTGAAGAAATTCGCGGCCGTATTGACGATTTTATTCGAGAAAGTTTGCACAGTTGGGATGAGTTAATTGTCAGCGATAACTATTTTCAAACCTTAAGCGCTAACCTAGCTGATAAAGGCATTGGCGCGCGAGAAGTTAAAGCGCGATTAAGCCAAGCACTGCTTTATATTGACGAAGCCGCTATTTTTACCATTCATGGTTTTTGTAAACGGGTGTTGAATCAATATGCTTTTGCTAGTGGTATCAGCTTTAATGCTTTAATGGAAACGGATACCCAAGATATTACCCTTGAAGCGTGCCAAGACTGGTATCGGGTGTTGGCACTTGATAGCGAGAATAATAACCAAGCCTTTAAATTAGTGACTGAGTTTTGGCCAGAGCCGGCGAGTTTTATCAATCAATTCTCTAAAGCGTTAACGACGCAAAATCAATTGCATGTAGAAAACCCTGAAAATATTACTATTGAATTTAAAGGCCTTGTTGAGCAAGCAATTGCCAGCCTAAATGATAATCAGGCGATGTTAACCACAGCGTTAATTGACGTTAAAAAGGGCGCTGATCGTGAATTGCGTCAACAAGAGTTAGCACAACTTATACATTGGTTAACGGCGCTTTCTGCTGATGTTGAAGGCCAACACGGTAAAATGCCCGATGCCTTTATTGATGGCAGGCGTTATGGCCGCTCGAAAGTAAAAGCAGAATTAGTGGAGATATTTTCCGCGGTTAATAGTGTTAAAAAACAGTATCCAGATTTAGGTAAGCATCTTAATCGCGCCAAAGCATTGTTGGTGGTTCGAGCGGGCGTTTATCATATTCGCGCAGAAATCACTCGTAAAAAGCTGCAAGCGAACGTGATGGGTTTTGATGATTTGATCTCGACATTGCACCATTGCTTAAGCCATGAGCCTGCTCAGGTGTTAGCTAATAGCATATTTTCACAGTTTCCGGTGGCGTTGATTGATGAATTTCAAGATACCGATCCGCAGCAATTCTCAATATTAAAAGCGATTTATTATCATCAGGAAAATGCCGCACTTTATATGATTGGCGACCCGAAACAGGCGATTTACGGTTTTCGTGGTGGCGATATTTTTGCTTACTTGTCGGCGCGAAATGACTGCGATTATCAGTGGTTAATGGATACGAACTGGCGCTCAAGTGCGGAAATGATCAACGGCTATAATCGTTTGTTTTACGGTAATAAATTAAGCGATGATCCGGTTGATGTTTTTGGTTACCAAATTCCTTATTTGCCGGTTAAGGCGTCTCCAAAAGCACAGGAAAAAGTATTTCTAGATAATCAATTTAATGCTCTACAGTTTGTGCATTTTAATGGTGAAGAAGACGGTAAAGCGGTTAAGCAAAGTTATCGCAGCACCATGGCCAGTTGGTGCGCCAATGAAATAGTACGCTTATTAGCAAACCCTGAGCTTAACATTGCCAGTGGTGATATTGCCTTGTTAGTGCGTGATGGCACAGAAGCGGCAGATATAAAGCAGGCGTTAAATCAATGCGGTTTAGCTAGCGTATTTATGAGTAATCGCGCTAATTTGCTGCAAAGCAGTGAAACCAAACATTTATTGCAAGTGCTGCAAGGGATTTTATTTCTTGAGAATGACCGCTTATATACCGCGGCACTAGCCAGTCCTCTAATGGGCTTTAATCGTGAAAAATTACTGCAATTACAACATGATGAGCAGCAATGGCAGCAGTTAAAAATTAGCTTTGAAAAACTGCGCAATGAATGGCAGTTCAAAGGTTTCATCAGTATGGCGCTGCAGTTAATGCATCAACATTTTCATATTGATGTAAGTGACATTGATGACCAAGGCGGTAGTGCCGATCGCATATTGACCAACTTACTGCATTTATTTGAGTTGTTACAAGGGGCGAGTCAACGCCATCGCCAACCGCAAGAATTACTGTTTTGGTTTGAGCAACAAAGCCAAATAGACAACCCAGAAGTTGAAGCAGAGCTGCGTTTGGAAAGTGACGAAAACTTAATTCGTATCATCACTCAACATGGCTCGAAAGGCATGGAATATCCAGTGGTATTTGTGCCATATGCCACGCGCCATAAAGACCCGCTGACTTTTGGTACTCGCAAGATCAGTTTTATTGAATACCATGATCAGCAGGGGGCTGTGCAACATAGCCTTGATGGTAGTGACGCTGCAAAAGCTAGTATGGCGGCAGAAGCTTATGCTGAAGCGATTCGTTTACTTTATGTCGCGGTAACTCGCGCTGAAAAACGTTGTTATATTCTCAGTACTGCATTTGATCACTTTGATAAATCGCCACTGGGCAAAACCTTAAAATGGACAGCAGAAACCGATATCGCTACTAGCTTAGGACAATTAGCCTTAGATCATCCGAATGAAATAGCGTTGGAAGTGTTAGAGGATTATGCTTCACCAGAGCCATTAGCTCAGCAGATGTTAGCTAATGAGCAAACAGCAACATTAGGGGCACAAGCCGAAGTCGCGCGTTTTAATGGCAAAATTGAACGTGATTGGTGGTTAAGCTCGTTCTCAGCTTTGAGTAAAAACTTACGTCATAATGGGGTGTCAGCGCCTGATCGTGACAATCAAGAGCTTGTGATAAATAACGAATTAGACCATAGCGCTAACTTGATAGTGGCCAAGCCTACTGCTTTACGTTTTAGCTTAACTAAAGGTGCGCAAACAGGTAATTTATTGCATGATATTTTAGAGCAAACGGACTTTTCAGCGCCAGATTGGCAAAAAAGCTGTCATTGGCCATTGGTAAAGTATGGTTTAGCGAATCTCTCCGAGCAGGAAAATGGTCCAGAACTTTTAATCGAATGGTTAGAAGAAATTCTTCATACACCGCTTGAAGTTGCCGACAGTAGTAGCAACTTTTCATTAGCAACCCTTGAGTTAACCGACACCTTGCGTGAAACTGAGTTTTATTACCCAATGAATTCAGCCAGTAGCAGTCGACTAACACAATTACTAACAGCGCATCGCAATAGTGATAAAAATGCCTTAGGAAAATCAAATGCTAGCCATACTCATCGGGTGCATTTACCTTCATATCAACAGCTTAAAGGCATGATGCATGGTTTTATCGATTTGATCTTTAAAGCCGATGGTAAATATTATGTTTGTGATTATAAGTCTAGTCATTTGGGCGATGATTATAGTGACTATAACGATGTTGCTATGCGTGAAAATATCGAGAAAAATCACTACGATTTACAGTATCTTATTTATGCCTTGGCGCTGCATCGTCACTTAAAGTATGCCCTAGCTGATTATGATCCTGCAGAGCATTTTGGCGGCATTTATTATTTATATTTACGTGGTATGAGTAACCAACAACAACACCTTGGCTGCGGCGTTTACTCTCGTGAAATAACCTTGGCAGAGTTAGAGCAACTCGATGCTATTTTTGCAGGAGAAACAGCCAATGTCTGAATCTGCGCTCAATAACCAAGTTTTAAATAGCACTGATGATCAGCAAGGCGCTGAGATTTATCGCTCATTTAATCATGCGGCTCAGCGCTTAGCGGGCTTGGTGGCTGTCGATTACTTTTTTGCTAAAGAAATTAGCCAATGTGTGAGTTTTTTTGAATCAGTTGCAATTGAACATGACAGCAGCAACAAGCAGTGGTTTCATTTATTAATCGCTTTAAGCGCTAGTTTACGTGATGGTCACAGTTGTTTACCGATATCTGAAGTTGCCGGAAAACGTTACTTTACTGATGGCCTAACTAACGCGAGTGAAGCTGATAATGACTTGGCTCAACAGGGTTTTGAATTTGCTGATGTAAAGATCTTAAATGCTTTATTAGCAGCTTTACCGTTAGCTGAAGATGAGCATCAACCGATTGTTTTACGTCATGGTCGGTTATATTTGCGTCGTTATTATCAATTCGAGCAAGAGCTAAAACAGGTAGTACAAGCAAGAAGGACTATTACAGCAGAGACTGAAGTAAATACAAATGATGCACAATTAGCCGAAAGTTCAGCTGATTTCGATACCATTAAGCACATTATCGCGACATTGTTTCCAACATTAGCTGATGGAAGTGTTTCAGCAGAAGCAGAAATTGATTGGCAAGCAGTCGCGGTTGCTAATGCTATTAACAAAGATTTTGCCATTATTGCTGGCGGTCCAGGTACAGGTAAAACTTACACAGTAACTAAATTATTGGCTGCACTGGTTATGCTCAACGGTGCTAAAAATAGCAGTAAAAGTAGAGATGATGATGTTGGTAATGCAGCGCCGAAAACAGCGCCTCGCATTGCCTTAGTGGCACCAACGGGTAAAGCCGCTCAACGCTTATCTGAATCTATCTCAAACGCCGTACAAGGTTTTCGCGGCAGTATTGATGATAAGGTTTTAGATTTAATTCCTGAGCAAGCGCAAACTATTCATCGCTTATTGGGCGTGATCCCAGAGCAGGTTAACTTTCGCCATCATCAAGAAAACTTACTCGCGATAGATATATTATTGATTGATGAAGTATCGATGGTTGACTTGCCGATGATGACGCGAATTTTTCGGGCGTTACCGGCTAGCACCAAAGTGATTTTACTTGGCGATGCCGATCAATTGCCTTCCGTTGCGGTTGGTAGTGTATTAGCTGATTTTGCACCGCGTCCACATGTTGGCTACAGCGCTTTAAATCATAGTTACCTAGAACAAGTTACTGGCTATAAAACACTGACATTAGATCAGAGTCTTAGTAGCAATGAGCAATATAGTGCCAGTGATTGCGTGACCTTTTTGATGAAAAGTCGACGTTTTGATGGTGAAGGCGGCATAGGGAAAATCGCCAATAATGTTATTAACGGCCAATACCGTGAAAGTTGGCAATTATTAGCGCAAAATAGCGAGCTTGATGAACAGTCGCAGCTGACGTTATTGTCGGGCAGTATTGAAAGTTGGTTAACACCGCTGGTTGAGCAATATTATCTTGGCTTGAGTCAATGTGACAATGTTGAAGAGGCCTTTGCTTTACTGGCCAAGTTTAGAATTTTATCTTCAACCCGAAAAGGCCCGCAAGGTGTTGAAAGCCTTAACGCTATGGTGATAGAGATATTGCGAGATAAGGGCGCGATTGCTTTTAATCGTTTCGACAGCTCCAATAAAAACGATAATACCAATGCTTTGTATCCGAGCCAGCCGATCATGATCACTGAAAATGATTATCGCTTAGGCGTATATAACGGTGATATCGGCTTGTTATGGAAAAATGCTCAAGGCCATTTAATGGCGGTGTTTGAAAATGGCAAAGGTGGTTTTAATTGGATTTTACCTTCACGTTTGCCGAAGTTTGACACTGTTTACGCTATGACTATTCATAAAACCCAAGGTAGTGAGTTTCAACATGTCGCTATGGTATTGCCTGAGCAGAAAGACAATAGATTATTGTCACGTGAATTATTATATACTGGCATTACTCGCGCTAAGCTGCAGTTAAGCATCGCCAGTAGCCAACATGTTTGGCAAAGTGGTGTAAGTCAGCAAGTTAAACGCCATTCTGGTTTGGCAGTCGATTAAATTCTTCAGACTGCGGCTGATATTGATAAAAATTAAACAAGTAAGTTGAGAAATGAAGTTAATAGAAATTGAAAAAGCCACGTATCGTAAACACCTAAATATTATTATCGTTAGCTTTATTGCTAGTTTACTGGTTCTAGCTCTGGCATATGGTCAAGGTTTGATCATGGTATTTGCAGATAACAATATCATTACCGAAACTACAATAAGCACTGGAAGTGGCGCTGAAGGACTCGCTAATGAAAAGACAAGTGAAGCGCTAGCCAGTGAAGAAACGGCGCCGAATAATTTCAAATTTAATTTTTTCGGTGTATTACTCGCGTTATTAACCTGTGTTTTTGCCTTACATAAACTGCGTGCTAGTGCGTTTTTTAGGGAAGTTTATTATGTGTGGCAAGTTAAGCAGCTGCAAAATTTAATCTATCGTAAGTTGAAAAAGATTAAGGCGGCAGCAGAAAATGATGATGTTAATGCCTTGGTTATTTTGAGTTTTTATTATGCTAGCTTAAAACAAGTTTATTTATTAGATGACAATACCTTAACAATGTCTAAACTCAATAAAGATATTAGTGAATTGAATACACGCATAGAAAATAAAAATTTAGCCATAACAGCCGATCAGTTTGATAAGGCTATGTTGGCTAATTACTAAAATAAATATGAGGAAGTTAGCATGTTAGGTTACGTGACGTTAGGTACCAATAATTTAGAACGAGCAGTGGCATTTTACGATGAATTGTTTGGCTCTATAGGCGCAGGGCGCTTCCTAGAAACTGAGCAATTTGTTGCTTGGGCTAAATCACCAGACCAGCCAGGTATGGCTATTACCAAACCGTTTGATGGTAAACCAGCGACAGTCGGCAATGGAGTGATGGTGGCGATTCAAATGGACTCGACCGATCAGGTTGATGCTTTCTATAAAAAAGCCCTTGAATTAGGCGCAACTTGTGAAGGTCCAACGGGTTATAGAGGCGAGATGGAAGGCTTTTATGCTGGTTACTTTAGAGATTTAGACGGCAATAAACTGAATGCTTTTTATGTCAATATGACACCTGCAGGATAATTTTTTTGCATCAATAAAGCGAGTTATTAAATAAGAAAAGGATAAAACACTGCACATGAAGAAGTTAAAAAATGAAGCTGAATTATTGAAAAAAGCCATCATCATTGGTGAAGGTTACGCAAAAAATAGAGGTTACAAAGGCTTTTCATCGACTAATGCCGCGAAGGAAAAAATTGAAAGCTTATATCGTTTATTGGTCAATGATAAACTGATACAGCCGTTACCAAAAGACGGTGAAGACTTAGCGAGTATGAAGCATAAACTAGCCTTGTGGATCGCAAAGCAGTTACCGGAAGACCACCCTTTATTAAAGTAATTTAGTTTTTTAAGTCATTAAAAATCTAGAATATTGCAGCAATCAGATTGGCTACGTTAGCCGGTTTAATTGCTCTTTTAGTATTAATACTGTCGAATATTGTTAGTAAGTTATATTGATGAAACTGAACTCGTAAATAGATTTCGCAAACAGAGAAATAAGTCAGCACTATGAATCGTAAAAAGAAAATCAATCAAACCTTGAAAGCCAAGGTTAAGAAAATGAATGCCAAGCAGCAAAAATCTAATAAGCCTAAATATATCTCTAAGGCTGAACGTGCTGCGATTGCCGAGAAAGAAGCTGAAGCGGCAGTTGAAGGTGGCTCTTCAGAAAATACCACTGAAATATAAGCAGTAGATTCGTAGGGGCGACTTCAGTCGCCAGACCACCGGTATCTGGGTTAAATTCATATTCTGCAATGTATCCAACCAGACGAATAATATTATCCCAATTGATATGGCTTGTGCTTTATTCCTTCGTAGGGGCGACTTTAGTCGCCAGACCACAGATATCTGGATTAACTTCATATTCTGCAATGTATCCAACCAGACGGGGTGAATCCCACTCTAACATCCACGCAATACCATCAAACAGGCGAATAAATTCGCCCCTACAGGTTTGAATCACTTCTCAGTGGTGAGAAATGTTTTATCTTGAGCACTTGTAGGTCGGGCTTTAGCCCGACAAAATCAAAACAGACGAGTGTGTTGGCCTAAAGACCAACCTACATAACCTGAAATCTTGACCAATCGTAGGGGCGACTTCAGTCGCCTTTTTGTGTTTGATCTTTAGCCATCGTTTAACCACCCAGGACAACAATGTGAAGCTAAGAAATTTATTCACAGGGAGGAAACAATGAGGACTAAATGAGAAAAATCGTAACAACTTACTTTAAAACCTCATTCTCTTCTCCTTCATTTCTCCCTGTGAAATAATCAAATTACTGCAAACGACAGCCCCAAAACGAATATAAAACCTACCACTTTTTACGTGGTTTAAATACTTTGTGTTGCTCGGTGTCGTGGGTTTGGTTATAAATTTTACGGTGGACATTTTTGCCCATTAAAATTCTTATTTGATAATACGACTCGCGGAACAAGGCCCAGCCTTTGCTGTCATTCCAGCTATTGTTATAGAGCTTTTTATTTGCGGCGAGTGCATCCGGTGATTTCTTGATTAACGATTGTGCGAAGGCTTGTGCATCAGCTAAAGGTGTTGCTGTAACTGTTGTTACTAAGTTTAACGCTAAGGCTTGCTCGCCGGTAAATGTTTCTGCCGTCATAGCGAGTTTTTTGGCTTGATCAATGGCAATCAAATCACGCAGTGCAACAGTACCGCCCATATCTGGAATTAAGCCCCATTTACCTTCCATAATTGATAAAGAACTATCGGCAGTCGCGAATCTGAAGTCGGCACCTAGGGCAATTTGTAGCCCGCCCCCCCAACAACGTCCGTGGATTGCACAAATAACGGGTACCGGTATCTCTTGCCAACCCGTTGATACCACTTGCGCTAAATTTGCGCGCCAAGGTAGGGCTTTAAACAACAGTTTTATCATACTCATGGGCGATTTCATGATGGATTTAACATCTAAGCCTGAGCAAAAGTCATCACCACTACCAGAGACGATAACCGCCCGAATATCTCGATTTTTTTTCAAGCTTTTAATGGTATTGCGGATAGCGATAAACATCGCCATATCTAAAGCATTCAATTTATCTGCACGGTTTAGTTTAACGTGGGCAATGTTGTTGCTGATTTCTATCGTTACTCTTGGCTCAGTCATGAAGTTTCCTGGCTACATTAGCAATTTGCTGGCAATAAAATAATGTATTGATTTGATGGTATGACCAGTACCTTAGCGAAAGCGTGAATTGATGTCTACATTTAGGCGGTATTGTCTGAGTTGAATACTTGTAAATGCAGTGAATTTATCGCACATTGTGGCTAGACAAATTTATATTCTAGCAACCATGGCGAAATTTCATGAAAAGCACTTTACTTCTCTCTACTTTTTTAACTATTGCAAGCTCACAATTATTATTTGCTGAACAAGCGCAAGCGAGCGACGAAGCTATTTTTGCCATCGCAATTCACGGCGGTGCTGGCACGATTGACAGAAGTAAGATGACAGCTGAAAAGCGACTCGCTTATGAGTCAGCGCTTAAACAAGCGCGCGATAGCGGATATGCCATTTTAGCGCAGGGTAAGTCTAGCCAAGCTGCAGTGATTGCAGCGATTCAAATATTAGAAAACTCGCCGTTATTTAATGCCGGCAAGGGCGCGGTTTATACCTTTGATGGCGAGCATGAGCTTGATGCCTCAATCATGAATGGCAAAACCTTAAATGCAGGAGCCGTGTCGGGCGTTAAAACGGTAAAAAGTCCAATCGCATTGGCTGAAAGCGTGATGGAAAAATCAGTTCATGTCATGCTCAGTGGTGAAGGTGCTGAAGACTTTGCTCGGCAGCAGGGCTTAGCAAGTGTTGAAAATAGTTATTTCGATACGGATGCGAGATATCAGTCCTTATTAAAAGCAAAAAAGAAGTTAGCTGAAAAAGAAAAAGAGCTAAAAGATTTTCAAGCTGCCCATAAAACCCTAAATAATGAATATAAATATGGTACGGTTGGCGCAGTAGCGCTTGATAAGTCAGGCACGATAACGGCAGGTACAAGTACGGGCGGCATGACCGCTAAACGCTTTGGTCGCATTGGTGATGCGCCAATAATTGGTGCGGGTACTTATGCTAATAATGACAGTTGCGCCGTGTCCGCAACTGGACATGGCGAGTACTTTATTCGCTATCATGTCGCCGCTGATATCTGTGCTCGTATGCAGTATCAAGGTATAAGTCTTGAAAAAGCTGCGGATGTGGTGATTAATGATGTTCTGGTTAAAGCGGGCGGTTCGGGCGGCATTATCGCGATTGATACCGCAGGCAATATTACTATGCCATTTAATAGCACAGGTATGTATCGTGCGAGTAAATCGTCAAACGGTGACGAGTTTGTAGGAATATTTAAAGATGATTAAATCAGTTAATAAAGGCAATAAACTATTCCGTTTAATAAAGTCTCGTTTTTTGATGACAGGCGCAGGGCTAGCATTGTTATTAACGCTTGGCGCTTGTTCAGACGATGTTGGTAAGGTCAGTTTAGGGCTTTTTACCACTAAAGATGTGGTGATAAAAGCTAAACAAGACCCTATTATTAGTGGCGTAACGTGTCATATTAGTCATATTGAAGCGGATTTAGATTTTTCGGATCCTTCTGATATGAGTATTGCCTGCAGGCAGACGGGTGAAATAACCGTAGAGGCGTTAGCTAAAATTGATCGTTCTAAAAATGGTGAAGTAATTTTTAAAGAATCTAAAAGCATTTTATTGAAAAACTTAAAAGTCAGACGTATTTATGATGCAGAAAATAAAACCCTGATTTATTTGTCTTATTCAACTAAAGAATCATCGGGTAGTCATCACCACTCGCTATCAACGGTGCCTTTATATAAAACTCAAGCTTGGCAATGGGCTTTAGCGCAAAATAATAAAAATTAACTAATAAATAGCTGCGCTTGGATCAAGGTTTATTTAAGAAAATAACACTGATATAAAGCCAAAGCGATGAAGATAAGAAGTAGAAGAATTATGTTGGCAAAACTATTTAGCCCGAAAGAAATTATCGATCAAAACACGCAAAGTTGGATATTTGATACTTTTGCCTGGGCAATCGAAAACTTTGATATTAATGTTTTAAAAAATGAAACCCGTTTAATTTTACCTACCAATGAGTTTTATCCGGGAAAAGTCAGTAGTATCGAAGAAATGGCGCAAGCGATGTTCATCAATACCAAAAAGTATGCGGGTATGCAAAATTGGCCGATACAGATCACGACATCGGCACCGGCTATAGCGACTTCAATTGAGGACTTACGATTAGGGACTGTTTTACGTGGTGAGCAGGCTGATGTTGGGTTAAACCTAGTGAGTGAGCCTTTATTGTTGGGCTATAACGCCAACCAAGTGAATCAACCTCAAGATTTAATCGCAGGAATTGGCCAAACTCTTGCCAGCATTTTAGTGACGTCAAATAAGGTATTACCGCCAGGGGGAAAAGAGTATTTACCTCAAGCAATTGATTTGGTCGCTTGTTTTATGGGCTTTGGGGTTATTTTTGCTAATACGGCTTACCAATTTAGAGGTGGTTGTGGCTCGTGCAATAATGCCAGTTTAAATCGTCAAGCGACGTTGACCGAGCCGGAAACATTGTATGCATTAGCACTTTTTTGTGTTTTGAAAAAAGAACCTGTAAAAGTGGTTAAGGGGCATTTAAAAGCGCATTTGAAAAAAGATTTTGTTAGTGCTTATAAAAGTATTGAGCAATCGCTTGTGACGACAACTCAACCGGCATTATTAGCTTTTACAGGTTAAGGAAAATTAATTTAAAAAAAGTTGATAAATTTTTTGGTAAATGGATGATTTATTTGCAAATGCGTCTACAGTTAATGATATATAAGAAAGATATAATGTCATTTGTGTACAACGTTAGGCTATCAGTATAATTTTAGGGATCCAATATGGAATCATTACAAGTCAAAGAATATATGAACCATTATCCAGTAACTTTCACACCAGAAATGGTGGTTGAAGAAGCCGCGCTACGGTTTTTGAAAACCAAGCAAATTGGTGGTCCAGTTATCGATAAAAGTAATCGTTTAATTGGCTTTTTATCAGAAAGTGACGTATTGGCTAAAATGATAGAAACCATTTATTACAATGAACATTTTGCCGATGTGAATGATCTCATGCGCAAAGACGTTTTAACGGTAAAACCTTACGACAGCGTTATTGAACTCGGCCAACAAATGCTGACAAATAAACCTAAGGTTTATCCGGTTGTTGATGATGACTTAAACCTAGTTGGTACTATCTCGCGAAATGATGTCCTGCGTGCGGTAGATTTTCATTTACGCTCGGGTTTCAAAGGCAAAAAATAGTCATTAGTAATAAGTTAATGCGTTAGCAATAGTTAACGCCTTACTTTGTTAGTGCTTTATCGGCTATAAATATTCAATTGCCATTATTTACCTGTTAAACTGGCTTTTTTACTATCCGTTTTGAGTCTGTTTTGTCCACTGTTATTCCCGAAAATTCTTCTACTCCTGAAAAAAATAATCAACCTTCACATGAGAAAGTGACGCTAAAGTCACTTTTTGCTCTGTTAGAACGTGTTAAATTATCGGACAAAGCGCGGATAAGAAAGCGTTTGTTAGGCATTAAAAAAATTACTAATGCCAGTAAGCAAGAAAAAGCCCTACAGCAAATTTCAAATTCTATTGAACAATCTATTGTTAATAAACAGCAGCGTTTAGCAAATCTTCCTAAAATAAGCTATCCAGACGGTTTACCGGTTTCAGAAAATGTTGATGTCATTGCTAAAGCTATCGATGAAAACCAAGTGGTGATTATTGCTGGTGAAACAGGCTCAGGTAAAACTACACAAATTCCCAAAATTTGTTTACAACTCGGCCGTGGTATTGAAGGTATAATCGGCCATACTCAACCGCGCCGTATTGCTGCTAGAACGGTTGCAAATCGAATTGCCGATGAACTTGAAACTAAATTAGGCGACGCTGTTGGTTATAAAGTGCGTTTTAATGATCAAGTAAGCGAGCACAGTTATATTAAACTAATGACTGATGGTATTTTGTTGGCTGAAATGCAAAAAGATCGCTTGTTACGCCAATACGATACGTTAATCATTGATGAAGCGCATGAGCGTAGTTTAAATATCGATTTTATCCTTGGCTATTTGCGCCAAATTCTACCAAAACGTCCTGATTTAAAAGTCATTATTACCTCAGCGACCATAGACCCCGAAAAATTTGCTAAACACTTTGCCAGTGCTGACGGAAAACCTGCGCCGATCATTGAAGTGTCGGGGCGAACTTACCCGGTAGAAATGCGTTATCGTCCACTTAACGAGCAAAATGAAGGTAGTGAAGGCGATGCTGATATTATCTCAGGCATTTTAAATGCGGTTGATGAATTAGGCGCTGAAAGTCGCGGTGTCGATAGTGGCGGCGATATTTTGGTGTTTCTTAACGGCGAGCGAGAAATTAGAGACACCGCAAGAGCCCTTGAGAAAGCTAACTTAAAGCATACTAATGTTTTACCTTTGTATTCGCGTTTAACCGTTGCCGAGCAAAACTTAATTTTTAAGCCTCACAGTGGCCGAAATATTGTTTTAGCGACCAACGTTGCTGAAACCAGTTTGACTGTACCGGGCATTAAGTATGTTATTGATCCCGGAACGGCAAGAATTTCACGCTATAGCTATCGCACTAAAGTTCAGCGTTTACCGATTGAACCTATTTCTCAAGCCAGTGCTAACCAGCGTGCTGGACGTTGTGGACGTGTTTCATCAGGTGTTTGTATTCGTTTGTATTCAGAAGAAGACTTTTTAAACCGTCCTGAGTTTACTGACCCTGAAATTCTACGCACCAATCTTGCGACCGTTATATTACAAATGCTGTCGTTGGATTTAGGCGAAATTGCTGATTTTCCCTTTGTACAGCCGCCAGATAACCGCAATATTAATGATGGTGTGCGTTTGCTCGAAGAATTAGCGGCGATAGATGCTAATGCAAACCGAGTAACCTTAACTCAAACCGGGCGCTCATTAGCTAAATTTCCGATTGATCCACGTTTAGCAAAAATGATCCTGACTGCGGTTGATTTGGGCTGTATTGAGCAAATTTTTATTATTGTTAGTGCTTTAAGTATTCAAGACCCACGTGAACGACCGCATGAAAAGCAACAAGCGGCGGATGAAAAACATGGTCGATTTAAAAACAAGCAATCAGATTTTGTCAGCTTATTAAAATTGTGGGCCTATGTTGAAGAGCAGCAAAAACTGTTAACCAATAATCAATTTCGACGTTTATGCCAAAAAGAGTTTTTGTCTTATGTGCGTATTCGTGAGTGGCAAGATATCTTCAGCCAGTTATCTCATTCGTTGCGTGAATTAAAAATTCCGATGAGCCGTATAACGGTAGATTTATCTGAAGAAGCTGAGAAAAATGCCACTAACTCAAGTTTAGATACGGTGCATCAAGCGATTTTGTCAGGCTTGTTAAGTCACTTAGGTCAACAAGATGAGAACCGAGAGTATAAGGGTGCTAGAGGCAGCAAGTTCTTTATTTTCCCGGGTTCTGCGTTAGCGAAAAAGTCACCCAAATGGTTAATGGCGGCAGAGCTTGTTGAAACCAGTCGTTTATTTGCTCGGATGGCGGCGAAAATTGATCCACTCTGGATAGAGCCGCTAGCACAGCATCTTGTTAAACGAAATTACAGTGAACCACATTGGGAGAAAAAGCAGGGCTCGGTAATGGCCTTTGAGCAAGTCTCACTTTATGGCTTGATTGTTGTTGGTAAGCGGAAAATCAATTTTAATACAATTGAACCTGATACCTGCCGAGAAATTTTTATTCGTGAAGCTCTGGTCAATGGCGATAGCACGATTAAAGAAGCGTTTTTAAAAGAGAATCGTAAGCTTGTTGATGAAGTAGAGGCATTAGAACAAAAAGCTCGACGGAAAGACTTTCTGATAGAAGAGCAGCAATTGGTCGACTTTTATACTGAGAAGTTACCTGAAAGTGTTATTTGTCAGCGCAGCTTTTTAGCGTGGTGGAAAAAGCAGAAACAAAATGATGCCAAGCTGCTAAATTTCACTAAAGCTTTTTTACTAAAAGAAACTGCGGTTAAGCTTTCTGCTAACGAATATCCAGAAACTTGGCAGCAGGGCAGTTTAACCTTGCCATTGAGTTATCATTTTAGCCCTGGTGACGATGATGACGGCATTAGTGTTTTAATACCTGTAGGTATTTTAAATCAAATTGAAAATGATGGTTTTGACTGGTTAATTCCGGCGCTTAGACTTGAGCTTATTACCGCGTTAATTAGAGGTTTACCTAAGTCATTACGCCGTAACTTTGTGCCAGCACCAAACTATGCTGAGGCCTGTTTAGCAGCAATAACCAATACCGGCACGTCATTAACTGCGGCATTAGAGAAGCAGTTGTTGAGAATGACGGGTGTGCGTTTACCCGAAGACGCTTGGCAAGGCGTAGAGCTTGTGCCGCACTTATTGATGAATTTTAAAATAGTAAACGAACACGGTAAGTTACTCAAACAAGGTCGTGATCTTGATAAGTTAAAAGAGAGTTTACAGGGTAAAGTACAAGCGTCGATTAAAAAGGTCGCAGATAAAGGTATTGAGCGCAGTGATATTGCTCAATGGGACTTTAATAACTTACCAAAAAGTTATGAAAAGAAAGTCGCGAATATTACTATAAAAGCATTCCCTGCTTTGGTTGATAAAAATAAGTCTGTTGCCATTGAATTATTTGAGCATGAAAGCTTAGCTGAGCAGGCGATGCTTGATGGTGTTAGTCGATTGATATTATTGAACATACCTTCGCCGATAAAATATTTACAAGAAAAGTTACCTAACAAAGCAAAGTTAGGTCTGTATTTTAATCCATTTGGCTCGATTAATGACTTATTAGATGATTGTATTGTTGCGGGTTGTCAGTTTTTAGTGAATGAGTCTGGTGAATTACCACGTTCTCAAACTGAGTTTGAAAGATGTAAAGAACATGTACGCGCTGAAATTGCTGATTGTGTGTTAAATGCCGCGATTAAAGTTGAGCGAGTATTAAGCTTAGCGCATGACGTACGCAAAAAGATGAAAGGTAAAATGTCGTTGAATGTTGTGCAGTCGCATGGCGATATTAAAAGCCAATTAGAGACTATAGTTTTTAAAGGTTTTGTTACCCAAGCGGGCTATCATCGCTTAGATGATATTGCTCGATATTTAACGGCGATGCAGCGACGGTTAGAGAAACTTCAAATTGATCCGAATCAAGACCGACTGAAAATGTTAGAAGTTGAAAAAGTACAAAAAGCCTTAAATCGTGTAGTTGCGCAACAACCTAAAGGACAACCTCTAAGTAAAGAATTAGTGCAGGGCTATTGGATGATAGAAGAGTTGCGAGTATCACTTTTTGCGCAAAACTTAAAAACACCGTTTCCTATTTCAGCCAAACGGATATTGAACTACATCAAAGAAAATGCTTAATTTAAGTACAATGATTTGACAGTTATGGTTGCGGTGAGTATAAATAATAGATAATTATAAAAACACTCTGGAGTAGTAATGGTTAATTACGATGATAAACGCAATTTTTATCGCATGATGGTAAACAGTGAAGTGACCGTGACCATTATTGATGATGAAGCAAATAGCAGAATTTTAGCAACCTGTCGTGATTTAAGTGCTACCGGTATAGCATTTGAAATGGAACATCCCTTAGAAATGAATACTGCGGTTCGCATTAGTGTTCAGTCAGCTAATAGCGCAGTTCAACCGCTTGATGCAAAAGGCAAAGTGGTGAGAGTGACTGAAGAAAGCGCAAACTGTTATTTAATCGGCGTAAATATTACTGAAATTGATTAATTGAATGATTAAATCAATGAAACAAAAGTAGCTAAATTAATTAGCTACTTTTGATTATCTGCTGAGGTTATTCTACCTGGCAAACTAAACCTTTAAGGTAATATCCCTCGGGATAATTTGATGACACTGGATGATCACCTGCTTGGTGTAATCGGTCAACAAAATAAACATTTCTATTAGCATCTAATGCCGCATCAGCAACCACTTTTTGAAATAAGTTTGATTCCATTAACCCTGAGCATGAAAATGTTAATAATGTGCCATTGGGTTTAAGTAATTGCATCGCTAGCATATTGATATCTTTATAGCCGCGACAAGCACCGGTAAGTTGAGCTTTTGATTCTACAAACTTAGGTGGGTCGAGTATGATCATATCAAATGTGCGCTTTTCCTCACGGTATTGACGTAATAACTTAAATACATCGGCTTTTACAAATGAGATGTTTTTGTCCGTTAACTGATTTAACTCAACATTATGTTTGGCTAGCTCTAGTGCTGTGTCTGAAACATCAACATTGATCACTTCTTTTGCGCCACCTGCCGCACAATGCAGAGCAAAGGTACCGGTGTAAGAAAAACAATTTAAAACGCTTTTATCTTTAGCGTATTTTCCAGCGGCTAGGCGAGAGTCACGTTGATCTAGATAAAAACCTGTTTTATGGCCTTTAGCGATATCGACATGAATTTTGATGCCGTGCTCTTCAATGATGCACTCAGTTGAGTCTTGAGGCTCTGTTAACCAGCCTGTAACCGGTTCTAAACCTTCTTTCTTACGAACATCTACATCAGAGCGTTCATAGATATGACAGCCCGGATAGAGTGTTTTAAGGCACTCAACTAAGGTGTAGCGATGAAAGTCTGCACCGGCACTAAGTAATTGGCAAACAATAAAGTTGTCATACTTATCGATGGTAATTCCGGGCAAGCCATCTGATTCACCGGCAATTAGTCGATAACCCGTTAAACCACCTTTTTCTATAAACCAATCTCGTCTTTTTTGGGCGCTTAACAATTTATTACGAAAAAAATCACTATTTATTTCTTCGTTAATATCATAGCTCCAGACTCGAATTCTGATCTGTGATTCTGGCGAATATGCGCCTTTAGCTAGCCAGTTGCCCTTGTTATCAAAGACATCGACAGTATCACCAAGTAATGGGTTACCTTTAATTTTGTTGATAGCTTGAGAAAAAATCCATGGATGTTTTCGGCGTAATGATTTTTCACGAGCAACTTTTAAATAAATTCTTGCTGACATATGCCTATACTTGTAAATAACAATAATAATTGCGCGAGTTTAGTCAATGCATGACGCTGGCGCAATGTTCAATTTTAACTATTTTTAATTTAGTAGTTGAATGAGAATAAATATGAAAATAATAAAAGCAATAAGCTTATTTAAAGGTGGATGATAATGAATGTAAGTTATTTAGCGCATGTAAGTGGTAAGGTGCAGGGCGTATATTTTCGGGCTTCGAGCCAGCAAGTAGCGATTGAACATGGTTTGAGTGGTTACGCGCGTAATTTAACTGATGGTGGAGTTGAAGTACTGATGTGTGGAGAGCTGCGCAATGTTGAGAAAATGATCAAGTGGCTTGAGATAGGGTCGCCAGATTCAGAAGTTGAACAAGTAGATGCTAAGCAGGTGCCTTTACAAGAACATCACTTTTTTGCCATAAGCTAATTTATGTCCGAGAAATGTGGGTATGAGAAATTTCCTGTGTGAGTAATTTTTGCTTTGGTAGTTTAGGTTAACTTAGGCAAAATATCGTGATTGTTCACCAATAGTTAAAAAAGGAAGTAATTTGCGCTATATAGCGATAGATGATCAGCAAAAACTGTTTTTTGATGAAACAGAAAAACCTAATGTTGCTGAAGACGAATGTTTAATTAAGGTCAGGGCGATTGGTATTAATCGCGCTGACATATTACAAAAACTAGGTATGTATCCACCACCGCCTGGTGAATCGACTATTTTGGGTATTGAAGCTTGTGGCGACATTGTCGCTTTAGGTAGCACATCAGATTTAAAAAATAATCATGTTAAACCGGATGTTAAGGTTGGTGATAAAGTTTTCGCTATTGTTCCCGGCGGCGCTTATGCCGAGTTTGTGAAAGTTAAAACCGCACACTTAATAAAACTCCCATCAAATCTAAGTTATGAAGAAGGCGCAGCTATTGCCGAAGTGTTTTTGACTGCCTATCAATGCTTATTTCAAATTGCGGGGTTAAAACCAAATGCTAAGGTGCTTATTCATGCTGGTGCCAGTGGTGTTGGAACCGCGGCTATTCAATTGGCAAAACAGATTAACTGGCATGTTACGGTGACGGTTGGTAGTGAGAACAAAGCCAATACCTGTAAAGCTTTAGGTGCTGATGAGGCGATAAATTATCGAGAAACTGATTTTGTTGCATGGGCAAAAGAAAATAAACAGCAATTTGATGTGGTTTTAGATGTAGTTGCTGGTGAGTATGTTAATAAAAATATTAGTGTTTGTGGCTTAGATGGCCATATCGTTATGTTATCAATGTTGGGTGGCAGGTTTGCTGAAAATATTGACGTAGCTAAAATGCTCGCAAAACGAGTTAATATTCATGCGACAACATTACGAAGTCGCAGCGATGATTACAAAACCGCATTAATTAACGACTTTATGAATGATTTTTACCCTTGCATAGAGCAAGCAACAATAAAGCCGGTTATACATCAACAGTTCTCATGGCATGAGGTTGAAAAAGCTCACCAAGTGATGGTTAATAATGAGAATATGGGTAAGTTGATTCTTAGTGTTGATTAAAGATTAAAGATTAAAGAAGAGGTTTACTCTTGAAAGTTTCAACGATGAAAATAATTTAGAGCTGAGAGCTGAGGGGTTTAAGAGTTAATATTCTTAGTTGGTAACTCTTAGCGGGTAACTCTGAATTGATAACTAAGGTTGTTTATAAAGAAAAAGCCCAAGATGTTATACACATCTTGGGCTTTTATTTTTCAGAAATTATATTACGAGTTTTTGACTGATGTACGCTTTTGACGAGCAACTAGCCCTAACATACCTAAAGCAAGTAGCATGAGAGTTTGTGGCTCTGGTACGACAGCTGGCCCACAGTTTGTGGTACATGGCGTGCTAGGGCCGCCAAAAAAGGTTAAGTGTGATAAGCCATTCTTAGATGGGACAGACCAACGACCTTGGTCTACTACTTGGGCTAAATTAAGGCAATCTAGAGTATAAGAGCTTGGATTACATGCTGCCGTTGATGCCGCGTTATCTTCTACCATCCAGAAAAGCTGGAAGGCATTGCCTGCTTTTGCAATCCAAAAGCGTACTTCCGGGAAGTTAGTAGCGCCCGCAGCTTTGCTCCAAGTGCCTCTTTTATCTGGCTTAGCATCAAAGTTTAATTTAAAACCGGAATCATTATTATTTTCCCAAGTACCGTTCTCAGGATTATATTTATCAATTACATTAGCTCCAACATTTAAATACTGGACCTCATTGGTAGTTTCATAAAAGATTTCACAAGCGGTAAAGCCAGTATCAGTGCTGTCTTCATTATGGAAGTAACCATTAGCACCACAGTCAGTGTCCTTTTCAACTATAAAACTCATTTCTGTAAGGGTTGCATAGCTTGGTAGTGTTACTAATAAGCCAATACTAGCAATTAAAGTGTAGGTATAAGCGGCTATTTTTTTATTAATGTTCACTTGATGTCCTTTTATGAAAATATTCAAACATATTAATACTAAGCAAAAAGTGTGCCGATTTATTCTTTTGCAATTAAGTCATGCACTTGCGGTTTGTCTGTGTCTTACTAATTATGTTATTGTAAAATAACCTGACACTTTTTTAAATACTAATTAATTAATCTGATTTTATATTGCATTATATCAATATAAATGAGGATAATGTAGTTATATATTCGTTAAATTAGAAGTAATATGACAATACTAGCTAAACGCTTTATTTTATTTGTAACTTTTTCAATTCTTGCTTTAACCTCGATAGTTGGTAGTGCTTCCGAGCTCTTTGAATTAGCTGATAGAAAGTTTAATCAGCATCAATACAATGAAGCTAAAATTCACCTGAAAAATCTCCTTAAAGAAGATCCTAGTAATATTCCTGGGCGTTTTCTTATGGTGGAATTATTTTTAGCACAAGAGCAATCATCTTTAGCACAAACGGAATTAAATATTATCGAAAAGCTAGGGGGGGATTACAAACAAATTACCTTGTTACGCAGTAAAGCATTGTTGATGCAAAATAAATACAATGAAATTTTAAGTATATTTGACGATAATTACATTGATCAAATTTATGCTGCAAAAATGTATGTTTTAAAAGGTTTGGCTCATTTGGGCTTAAGACAATTACTGTTGTCAGAAGAAGCTTTTGATCAAGCTTTAAGATTAAACCCTAGTAATTTAGACGCTATGCTGGGCTTAGCTCAGCTTAAAGTAAACAGGTTTCAATATGATGCAGCTAACAAGTTAGTTGATCAGGTATTACTTACTCCATTCCCACCAGAAAAAGCGTGGCTTTTAAAAGCTGCTATCGATCAAAACCTTGGTTACTATGAAAAAGCTTTGGTCAGTATAAACAAGGTATTGTTAGAAAATCCTGAGAAGGTCAATGCATTGATTTTAAGGGCAACACTATTATTTGAATTGCAAAATTATAACGCCGCACAAGATGATGCTTTATTAATTTTGAAAAAAGTTCCAAATGAACCGCGGGCAAAGTTTATTCAAGCAGCAATTGCCGTAAAAGATAATGATGAGGTCAGTAGTAAAAAACTAATTGAAGAAATTGCGCAAACGTTATCAAAAATATCTAAAGAAGATTTACGTTCAAGCCCTTCATATTTATATTTGGCAGGGGTTATTTTTTATCAACAAAACCAATATGCTCTTGCGACCGAGTATTTTAGTCAATACCTAGAGATAGATAATTTTAATGTCAGTGCCAAAATAATATTAGCTCAAATATTAATGAGGCAAGGGGATTTTGAAACGGCTAAAAGCCAATTAGTTAAAGCGAATATTCAACACGGTAATAATAGTCAAATAATGACCTTGTTGGGTGTTAACTATTTGGAACTTCAGCAATTTGAGTCAGCGTTAATATACTTTCAACAAGTTAAAAGCCTTCAACCTTCAGCGCGTGTTGATCTGCAACTAGCGAAAACTTATTTATCACTTAAGCAAACTGACACGGCTATACAGTTATTAACTGAAGGCGACTTTACTGGTGAGCATCAAGTACTTGCTGGCTTGTTACTGACTAAGGCTTATTTACAAGCCGGTAAGCAAGATTTAGCAATTAAAATTGCAATTAAACTCAGTTTATTAGCGCCTGAAAACCCAGAATTTCAGCATCACTTGGGCTTTGTTTATCAGTCTGTGGGTGATTATGAGAAAGCCAAATTACAATATAATAAAGCGCTTGAGTTAAATAAGTTACATGTAAAGTCAATTATTAGCTTAGCTCAGGTTACGAGTACCATGGGACAACCCGATAAAGGACTAGAGCAATTACAAAACGCGTTAGCGATTTTACCAAACGATATTGAATTATTGAAAGCAGTTGCCGATCATTTAGAGCGCATGGGACGAGATAGTGATGCGACACTAATTTATCAAAAGGCTTTGAAACAGGAACCTCATAGCGAAGCCCTAATGATTAACTTTGCTTCAAGCTTAGCTAAACAAGGTGCATATGAGGATGCAATTGAAGCAATAAAGGCATTTGTACTGACACAGAAAAAAACTGACAAAATATATATTTTGTTAGGGCACTTATATATCAATACTAAACAAGTGCAATTAGCCATAGAAAGTTATCGTGATGCACTTAAATACGACGCTAATAAATCACAAGTTTATTTTTATATCGCGAAAGCTTACCAAGGCGATCGAAAGTTTACCGAAGCTGTTGCGGCATATCAGAAGTCTATAGCATGGGCGCCAACTTCATTAGGGCCTACGTTAGCATTAGCAAATTATTTAAACCAAAAAATGCGCTATAACGAAACAATTGCATTACTTTCAGCATTTGATGGTGGGGCGAAGACCTCAGATCGATTTTATAGCGTACTCGCACATACTTATTTACTGAACAAAAACTATGATAAAGCCGAAGAAACTTATTTAAAAATTAAACAGTCAGAAAGCGTAAGTACCGTTTCTGGTTTAGCCTTGGTTTATCAAGCTATTAATCAGCAGAAAAAAGCCATTGCATTAATTGAAAAGTCGTTAACAACAAACGCGAATAACCTATTGTTACTCAGTACATTAGCTGAAATTTATATCAAAGATAAACAATGGCTTAAAGCAGAAGAAATTTATACCACCATTCTTAGCTTAGCTAAAGATCAACCTATGTGGCTAAACAATGCAGCCTTCATAGCAATGACTCAATCAAAGTTTGAACAAGCGAAAGCTTATGCTGTTAGGTCTGTGGAGTTAGTTGACTCGGCACCCGATTCACTCGATACCTTAGGTTGGATATATTATTTAACTGGGGATTATGAGCAAGCGTTACCACTACTGCGTAAAGCTTTAGCTATAGATTATTCAAATGTAGAGATTAAATATCACATGGCAATGACCCTTAAAGCGTTAGGACAAGAAAGAGAAGCGTTTAATTTGTTACGTGAAGTGGTAAACAGTAACGTGGACTTTGCTGACAAAAAGCAAGCTAAACAAGTGCTTGATGACTGGGGGAAGTAGTAATTACTCTATAAAGTAAAAATTTTCAGATATAAATGGCGCTTTTATAAGTGCCATTTTTTTTCTGTAAATTTTGTGAAATCACACAGATGATTTTAAAGAATAGTAGCTTTAGATTTTAGTTTTCGGACTTTCACATCCACACCATTGGCTTTTAAATTTTTGAAAAAGTCATAAAGCTCACATTCGGCCACTTGCTGACAAATTATTTCATATTTTAAAATGGCTGATTTATTACGTTGTAATGAAGCCTGATTTAACCAGTAAAGGGCTTTATGCAAATCTTTTTCTACATGCTGACCATTAATATACATTTCAGCAAGGTTTAGTTGCCCTTGGGGGTAGTTATAACTTGCCGATTTCGTAAATAATTCAAATGCTTCTGCTAAGTTAGTTTCACTGTGAAGTTCATTTAAAAAAGCTTCGCCGCGTATGTTTTCTTTACGTCCCTGTATAAAAGCATTTAAGCGAATGTTTCTTTTTTCAGGGCTTACTCGTTGTCCGAATAATTTGTCACGAACGGGACGCATGGCTAAATAAAGCGCGCCAGAATTGAATTTTTGTCGAATTTCTTTTAACTGGTAATCATGACGTTTAGGCTCGAAAGAGTTTTTGTAGCTCAACTGACCATAGTAAATACTATTGATTGCAGCATGTTGGTGTTGGTAATAAAAACTACCATAACTTAAGGTGACAATGTCACCGGTGATATCAACTACTTTGGCAAGACGATATTTTTCAGTTGGTCTGAGGTTGTCACGCAGGAGACGAAAATCAAAGAAGTAAATATCATTTATTTTTGGCGCTGAAACTATGGCAAGGGTTTGTTGTTTTTCAATGTGTTTTTGATAAACACCGTAATAACTGAAATATGCGATTGCAAAAAGCAGTGGAATTAACAATAGTTTTTTTGAAAACATCAACCGGCGAACTGAGGAAAAAATAGTGGCTATGTTAGATTCATTGTTTTGTAAATTGACAGTATCCTTGACCATGTTAAATCCTTTAATTTGAATGTGCTTAATAAATCCTGATTTTGAACATACCACCTTTCAAAAGTTATTTTTTTAATGAAGCAGTTTTATTTTTCACACGATATAATTGAATTGTAAATGAATTTTCAGATTTACCACTTATTTTGATGGTCATGCTATTTTCGTTTACCTTTAGGTATTCGATTATATTTGGAAAGTCATGTTGCTTATTTTCAAAAATAAAGTGACGCTCTTTGCCACTTTTAGCGCAGTGAGTAAGTTTAAAGGCAACAGGAAGGGGGTTGTGTGCAACTTTAGCTATGTAGAATATTTCACCAGACATTTCTAGTAACCTTAAATACTCCATGCTATTTGCTGTTTTGCCTTCTCCTTCAAATGTTTTATCACTCGATTTTATCCAACGCTCGATAGTATGGTTTTTTTGTTGTTGAGTTTGCCACTCACCCATAAGCCAATTTAAAGCAGTCAATGAATGGCATTCAGTCGCTTGAACGCCAGTGCTCTGAAATAGGGTAATCACAAGGAAAACAGTTATTAATGGCTTTGTTATCATGTTTGCTAAAGTCAAAAGAGTTACACTTCACTACTGATATACTGAAAGCGTTTAAATTGCTTACCATCTCGTTCAATGGTTTCATCAAACATTGATAAAGACCTAACCCAGATAGCTCTGTCACCATATTCTGGCTGATAAACCACCATGGCTTCTTCGGTTTCACTGTGTGTTGCAATGTGCAGCACTTGATAAAAGTTACCTTTAAAGTGTTGATAGCGTCCAATTTTTAACATAATTGCTCTCGATGTTTAATTTTTAATGTTTAATTTATTCGACCACTGCTGAGAGGTTTGATCATCACATGCTTTAGCATTTAACCATTTACTACCTTCAGTGGTTAGTTCTTGTTTCCAGAAAGGAGCTTTGGTTTTTAAAAAGTCGATAAGAAACTCACAGGCGGCAAAAGCTGCTTTACGATGTGGGCTTGTAACGCCAATAAAGACAATTTGTTCGCCCAGGGTTAAGTCACCGACACGATGAATTATTGTCACATGATTAAGGGGCCAATGCTCACGAGCTTGTTTTTCAATATCATTTAAAACACTTTCTGTCATGCCAGGATAATGTTCTAATGATAAACCTTGAACACCTAAGCCTTCATTGAAGTCTCTTACTTTGCCAACAAATGTAACGACAGCACCATCTTGATTGTCATTAGCAAGTTTTTCATACTCATCGGCAACGTTAAAGTCATTCTGTTGTACGCGGATCATTTAACCTCCGGTAACTGGTGGAAAAAAAGCGACTTCATCACCCGTTTTAACGATGTGATCCCAGTCGGTAATCTCTTGATTAACAGCAACCAATAGATTATCAGCAGATAATACTTTAGCCCATAGGTCATCAGTTTTAGCTAACTGTTGAAGGATAATTGCTGTCGTCATGTTTTCAGTTGCAGTTAATTGCAAACTGTCTGTAGATAATTGTTCACGCAACCTTGCAAAAAATAATACCTTGATCATTTTGTCGCCTTTTGAATTTTTTTGTTAATCAGTTACTGGTTCGTGATGGTAGCTACCAGATTTTCCGCCATGTTTCTCACACAAGTGAATATTGCTAATGATCATATCTTTTTGAACAGCTTTGCACATATCGTAAATGGTTAGTGCTGCTGTCGATGCTGCGGTTAAAGCTTCCATCTCCACACCTGTTTTACCTGAAAGCTTACAAAGTGCGGTTATTTTTACACGATTACTTTCTGGCTGCGCGATTATATCGACTTCAATTTTAGTTAACATTAACGGATGGCAAAGCGGTATAAGTTCACTGGTTTTTTTAGCAGCCATGATACCGGCAATTCTTGCGGTAGCAAAAACATCACCTTTGTGGTGTTTACCTTCCATGATCATCGCTAATGTTTGGGCTGACATTTCAATATAAGCTTGGGCAATTGCTGTGCGTTCAGTGACGTTTTTTTCGGTAACATCAACCATATGTGCATCACCACTAGCATTGATGTGGGTAAAATTTTCGCTCATTAAAATATCTCTTAATTATTAGTTCTACGTTTTTTTTAAAATCATTAGTTATATTACATTATCTTAAGATTCGATTTTTGATTTATATTAATAAATTTACATTTAAAGTTGAGAAAAATTTTAGAAAATAAAGAAAGTTCTAATGTGTTTAATCACTGAAAAACATAAATCTATTGCTAGAGATTAATTACACAAATTAAGGCTTTAAAAGTAGTGTCGCTATTCAAATAAATTCCATTCACAGTTTGGTTTGCCCGCATATTGAACTTTATTTGAACAATGAATTTATCGCTTTTAGTGATGAAATATGTTAAAAAGCCTTATAAACGGATGTTATTATATGTAACTAGTCTGTCGGATATTTTTACAGTTAAATAATTATTCATAATTGTTTTTATTTAACTTGTTGTAAATTAATGGCTTTATTTGTTGGCATAAACATTGCTTTGTATGTCATGTAGATTAAAAGATTAGTGAATGTGTTTCATTCTGTAGTAGTTATAATGCGCTGATTGAAGGTGCGAGGTAGTAGTATGAATTCTAAAATCTTAAAAAGTTTGTTAGTTGCGATTTTTTCTTTAAGTCTGATCAGCACAGCAAATGCTGGTTTAATTGAAGGCCAATTATATTCTGATGCAGATGGTGTTCAGTGGGAATATGTTGGTTATTTTGATTTGTATGATGGTCCCAAGTTAATTGATAATTATACAGATGGTCCGGATGGAGAATATGATGGCTCAATATCACTTTATAACGGAATAGACGCTGCCCACTTTGCTTATTCTCAAAATTTATTCTATGGCGGTTCTTTTTCAGTAAATGATACTATAGCTTTGAGTGCTTATAGTGCTTATAATGTTCCTGATGTTTCTGATTCAGATTTTTTCTTGCTGACACAGGGGTATACAGTGAATAAATTAGCTTGGTATGATTCATTTGACTCAGTTGGCCTTAAAGAGTTGTCTCAGGATCTCGAAGCTAATGTCGGTGGCGATGCTACCAAATATGACTTTAATGGTGATGTTTCCGCTTTTATCAAAGATAGAGTTACAAAGTCAGGTCGTAATCTCAATTACGTCTTCAAGTCTGTTTCTGTAAATGTCCCAGAACCATCAACATTAGCTATTTTCTCAATTGCATTAGTTGGTCTTTCATTGCGTCGCAACAGAAACAAGTAAACTCCTTGGTAATTCCAATCATATCGGCGATATTGCCTAATATCGCCATTTGGCTTTCCATTTCAGCTGTTAGTAGTTTTAAGTATGACTTTAATGCCATTGCTACTGATAAAAAGTTGCAAACAATTAGCAACTTTACTATTTATGAGTTCATAAAGTATGATTACTTCAACGAGCTTCCATCTAACTCATATTATCAAGATTTATAGACTATTACTTGACTCCAGAATTTTACATAATTAAAAAGTAATACGTCGTTAATTAAGGATGTTGTACATGCAAAATTATATCAATTCAAAAGATGCTCAAGTTACTATGGTTCAAGGTTCCGTCAGCACTGATGTAACTAATAGTAAACATTTACAAGTTGGGGATATGATTGAAGCTGGTGCAATGCTTTATTTTGCAGAAGGCAGTGAAATTGTTTTATCTTTCGATGATGGTAGTCAGCAGCGTGTATTCAGCACCATTAACGATCAAAACAGTGACGTAAGTGTTGAAATAATCCCCTCAAGTGATCGTTTTGTTGATAACAATAATGATAATAACGTCGAAAATGATGTTCAAAATGAAATATCTGCCATTCAAGAGCTTATTGATTCTGGTGAAGATATTGAAGGCCCTGAAACAGCTGCTGGCCAAGTTGCTAATGAAGGTACTAGCTTTGTAACTTTAAACAGAGTTGGCGATGAAACTTTAGCTCAAGCAGGGTATGACACCAGTGAACAAGATGGTTTATTTATCAACAATAATGATCGTGAAAGCCTTGATAATACAACCTTTCGACCCGTTTTAACTGATGCAGCTGAAACTATCACCATTGACGAAGATACCACAGCAACAGGCAATGTTTTAGACAATGCGTCAAGCCCGGATGGTCCGTTATCGGTGACCAGCTTTACTATTGCTGGTGTTACATATGCTATCGGTGAAACAGCTTCTTTAACGTCAGGTGAATTCACCTTAAATGCTGATGGTAGTTATACTTTTATTCCTGCAGAAAACTACAATGGCGATGTTCCTGTTGTCACTTATACCGTGCTTGATGGTGCTGGCGATACGGTTGTATCGACTTTAACTATTGATATTACGCCTGTTTCAGACATTGCTGACGGTAATGAATCGATCACGATTGACGAAGATACGACTGCAACGGGCAACGTTTTAGACAATGCGTCAAGCCCGGATGGTCCGTTATCGGTTACCAGTTTTACTATTGATGGTGTTACATATGCTATCGGTGAAACAGCCTCGTTAGCGTCAGGTGAATTCACTTTAAATGCTGATGGTAGCTATACCTTTATTCCTGCAGAAAACTACAATGGCGATGTTCCTGTTGTCACTTATACCGTGCTTGATGGTGCCGGCGATACGGTTGTATCGACTTTAACTATTGATATTACGCCTGTTTCAGACATTGCTGACGGTAATGAGTCGATCACCATTGACGAAGATAGTACAGCCACAGGCAACGTGTTGGACAATGCGTCAAGCCCAGATGGTCCGTTATCGGTGACCAGTTTTACCATAGCTGGTGTGACTTACACTATTGGGGAAACCGCTTCGTTAGCGTCAGGTGAATTTACCTTAAATGCTGATGGTAGCTATACCTTTATTCCGGCAGCAAACTATACCGGTGATGTACCGGTAGTGGAATATACCGTCCTTGATGGAGCCGGTGATACCGACACGTCAACATTAACCATTGCTATCAATGCTATTTCAGATATTGTCGATAGTAATGAATCGATCACGATTGATGAAGATAGCACAGCAACGGGCAATGTTTTAGACAATGCTTCAAGCCCGGATGGCCCGTTATCGGTTACCAGTTTTACCATTGATGGCGTGACTTATGCTATTGGTGAAACGGCCTCGTTAGCGTCAGGTGAATTCACCTTAAATGCTGACGGTAGCTATACCTTTATTCCGGCAGCAAACTATACCGGTGATGTACCGGTAGTGGAATATACCGTCCTTGATGGAGCCGGTGATACCGACACGTCAACATTAACCATTGCTATCAATGCTATTTCAGACATTGCTGACGGTAATGAGTCGATCACGATTGATGAAGATACGACTGCAACAGGTAACGTTTTAGACAATGCTTCAAGCCCGGATGGTCCGTTATCGGTTACCAGCTTTACTATTGATGGTGTGACTTATGCTATCGGTGAAACCGCTTCGTTAGCGTCAGGTGAATTTACTTTAAATGCTGATGGTAGCTATACCTTTATTCCTGCAGAAAACTACAATGGCGATGTACCTGTTGTTACTTATACCGTGCTTGATGGTGCCGGTGATAAGGTTGTGTCAACATTAACCATTGCTATAAATGCTATTTCAGACATTGCTGACGGTAATGAGTCGATCACGATTGACGAAGATAGTACAGCAACGGGCAACGTTTTAGACAATGCTTCAAGCCCGGATGGTCCGTTATCGGTTACCAGCTTTACCATTGCTGGTGTGACTTACGCTATTGGTGAAACCGCTTCGTTAGCGTCAGGTGAATTCACCTTAAATGCTGATGGTAGCTATACCTTTATTCCTGCACAAAACTAC
>NBOG01000012.1:102599-105203 GCA_002104535.1 Cognaticolwellia sediminilitoris
TACTTATACCGTGCTTGATGGTGCCGGTGATACGGTTGTATCGACATTAACCATTGCTATCAATGCTATTTCAGACATTGCTGACGGTAATGAGTCGATCACGATTGACGAAGATAGTACAGCCACAGGCAACGTGTTGGACAATGCGTCAAGCCCAGATGGTCCATTATCGGTTACCAGTTTTACCATAGCTGGTGTGACTTACACTATTGGTGAAACGGCCTCGTTAGCCTCAGGTGAATTCACCTTAAATGCTGATGGTAGCTATACCTTTATTCCTGCAGAAAATTACAATGGCGATGTACCGGTAGTGGAATATACCGTCCTTGATGGAGCCGGTGATACCGACACGTCAACATTAACCATTGCTATCAATGCTATTTCAGATATTGCTGACGGTAATGAGTCGATCACGATTGACGAAGATACGACTGCAACAGGCAACGTTTTAGATAACGCTTCAAGCCCAGATGGTCCGTTATCGGTGACCAGTTTTACTATTGCTGGTGTGACTTACACTATTGGTGAAACCGCTTCGTTAGCGTCAGGTGAATTCACCTTAAATGCTGATGGTAGCTATACCTTTATTCCTGCACAAAACTACAATGGCGATGTACCTGTTGTAACGTATACCGTCCTTGACGGTGCCGGCGATACGGTTGTATCGACTTTAGCCATTGATATTACGCCTGTTTCAGACATTGTTGATGGTAATGAGTCGATCACGATTGATGAAGATAGCACAGCAACGGGCAATGTTTTAGACAATGCTTCTAGCCCAGATGGTCCGTTATCGGTGACCAGTTTTACTATTGCTGGTGTGACTTACACTATTGGTGAAACCGCTTCGTTAGCGTCAGGTGAATTCACCTTAAATGCTGATGGTAGCTATACTTTTATTCCTGTAGAAAACTACAATGGTGATGTACCTGTTGTCACTTATACCGTGCTTGACGGTGCTGGCGATACGGTTGTATCGACTTTAACTATTGATATTACAGCTGTAGATGATGCAACCGCAACATTAGCCGATAACGGTGTAACTGAAGAAGATACGACGCTCAATGTATCAGCAGATGATGGCGTATTATCGAATGACAGTGATATTGATAACGACTTAACGGTCGCGACCTTTACAGTTGATACCGGTGACGGAACCCAAACAAGTTTCAATGCCGGTGATACCGCAGACATTCCAGGCGTTGGTACGATCACCTTGAACGCCGATGGCAGTTATACCTTTGTGCCGGTAGCGAACTACGATGGTGATGTGCCAGTGGTGACCTACACTACTAATACTGGTAGCAGCGATACGTTATCGATCACGATCACACCTTTAGATGATGCAACCGCAACATTAGCCGATAACGGTGTAACTGAAGAAGATACCACGCTCAATGTATCAGCCGCTGATGGCGTATTATCGAATGATACAGATATTGATAGCGATTTAACCGTAGTCACCTTTACTGTGGATACCGGTGACGGAACGCAAACTTCATTCAATGCTGGTGATACCGCCACTATTGTTGGCGTGGGTACGATCACCTTGAACGCTGATGGTAGCTATACCTTTGTACCTGCAGCAAACTACGATGGCGATGTGCCAGTGGTGACGTACACCACCAATACTGGCAGCAGCGATACCTTAAGTTTGAGTATTAATACCGTTGATGATGCCACCGCAACGACAGCCGATACGGGTGAAACTGACGAAGATACCACGCTTAACGTCAGTGCAGCAGACGGTGTTTTATCGAATGATAGTGATATCGATAGCGATTTAACGGTCGCGACCTTTACGGTGGATACCGGTGACGGAACGCAAACTTCATTCAATGCCGGTGATACCGCCACTATTGTTGGCGTTGGTACTATCACGCTCAACGCTGATGGTAGCTATACCTTTGTACCTGCAGCAAACTACGACGGCGATGTGCCAGTGGTGACGTACACCACCAATACTGGCAGCAGCGATACCTTAAGTTTGAGTATTAATGCTGTAGATGATGCCACCGCAACATTAGCCGATACGGGTGAAACCGACGAAGATACGACGCTGAACGTCAGTGCTGCTGATGGTGTCCTGTCAAATGACAGCGATATTGATAACGACTTAACGGTAGCTACCTTTACGGTGGATACCGGTGACGGTACACAAACAAGCTTTAATGCCGGTGATACCGCCACTTTTGATGGCGTGGGTACGATCACCTTGAACGCTGATGGTAGCTATACCTTTGTACCGGTAGCGAACTACGATGGTGATGTGCCAGTGGTGACCTACACCACCAATACTGGTAGCAGCGATACCTTATCGATCACGATCACAGCTGTAGATGATGCAACGGCAACGACAGCCGATACGGGTGAAACCGACGAAGATACCACGCTTAACGTCAGTGCAGCTGATGGTGTCTTATCGAACGATTCTGATATTGATAACGATTTAACCGTAGCTACCTTTACGGTTGATACTGGTGATGGAACGCAAACAAGTTTCAATGCCGGTGATACGGCCACTATTGATGGTGTTGGTACCATCACGCTCAACGCTGATGGTAGTTATACCTTTGTGCCAGCAGCAAACTACAATGGCGATGT
>NBOG01000012.1:105213-106149 GCA_002104535.1 Cognaticolwellia sediminilitoris
TGGCAGCAGCGATACCTTAAGTTTGAGTATTAATGCCGTTGATGATGCCACCGCAACGACAGCAGATACCGGTGAAACCGACGAAGATACCACGCTGAACGTCAGTGCAGCTGATGGTGTGCTTTCTAACGATTCTGATATTGATAACGATTTAACGGTAGTTACCTTCACGGTGGATATCGGTGACGGTACGCAAACAAGCTTTAATGCCGGTGATACAGCCACTATTGTTGGCGTTGGTACTATCACGCTCAACGCTGATGGTAGTTATACCTTTGTGCCGGCAGCAAACTATGACGGCGATGTGCCAGTTGTTACGTACACCACCAATACCGGCAGCAGCGATACCTTAAGTTTGAGTATTAATGGCGTTGATGATGCAACAGCTACCACCGCCGATACCGGTGAAACAGACGAAGATACAACCTTGAATGTGTCAGCCGCTGATGGTGTTTTATCGAACGATTCTGATATTGATAGCGATTTAACGGTAGTTACCTTTACGGTGGATACCGGTGACGGTACGCAAACAAGCTTTAATGCCGGTGATACGGCCACTATTGATGGCGTTGGTACGATCACCTTGAACGCTGATGGTAGTTATACCTTTGTACCTGCAGCAAACTACGATGGCGATGTGCCAGTGGTGACCTATACCACCGATACTGGCAGCAGCGATACCTTAAGTTTGAGTATTAATGCCGTTGATGATGCCACCGCAACGACAGCAGATACCGGTGAAACCGACGAAGATACCACGCTGAACGTCAGTGCAGCTGATGGTGTTTTATCGAATGATACAGATATTGATAACGATTTAACGGTCGCGACCTTTACGGTGGATACCGGAGACGGAACGCAAACAAGTTTCAATGCTGGTGATACCGCAGACATTCCAGGTGTTGGTACGATCACCTTGAACGCTGATGGTAGTTA
>NBOG01000013.1 GCA_002104535.1 Cognaticolwellia sediminilitoris
TTTTGGTGAAAGTATTTTAAATAATAAACAAGCACTTATCTTCTATATTTGTGGGGATACTTCAGAATAAATTCGCCCCTACGGGAAAGTTAGCTGTAAGCTGTCAGTTTTGAGCTTTCAGTAAACCCAAAAAACGTCTGTATGGTGTTAGTTTTAACTGAAAGCTGACAGCTTCGAGCTTATGACTTTCTTAGCGACTTCAGTCGCCAAAGATGTTTTAACAGTGCTAGATTACGTTCTGCTAAATAAAAGTAAAGGCGAATAAATTCGCCCTTATTTGATGGTTTAATTAATGGTTAATGCAGGTTTAATTATTACTGTCACTTTCGCTTTTGCTTCGAGTAAGGGTTAATGAGCCGTCAAGGTGAATATCGCGTTGCGGGTAAGCAACCACAATATCATTTTCCTCAAATAACTCTTCTAAACGAAATCTGACATTGCTTTTTGCAACCCTTAATCCACTTTCAGCTTGTGAGCTGATCCAAAAAGTGACCTGAAACATCAGAGCGTTATCACCAAAATCATCAAATGTAACGACAGGCTTAGGGTGCTCTAAGGCTTCTTCTTGGTCAGTAGTGGCCTGCATAATAAGGTCAGCGACTTTCCTGGCAGGCGAGCCATAAGCGACACCAACGGTAACTGAACATCGAACAAACTGGTCGACTAATGTCCAGTTCACCACGGTATTTTCTAGTAGCTTACTGTTAGGAATTAATAAATGAACACCATCTATGCGCTTAATACGAGTAGAACGAGTGTTTATTTCTTCCACCATACCTTTGGTGTCTTCAACTTCTAAAAAGTCACCAATACGAATAGGGCGCTCCCACATTAATATCCAACCACTAATAAAGTTGTTAATGATATTCTGTGCACCAAAACCAAAACCAAACCCAATGGCAATCGCACCGGATAAGAAAGCAAAGGCAGCTATCGGCACATTCATAAAGTCTAATATGCTAATGATAATCATGGTTATCGATAGCACATACAAAATACGTTGTACTAAATGAATAACATTAGGGTCAGTTTTCTTAGCTGATAAACGCTTATGGACAAATGATGTTAGCCATTTAGTTAACAATAAACCGATAAAAATAAGCACAGGTATAAAGAGTACATCACCTAAGGTTATCGGCTGTTCGGAAACCGTGACTAACTTATAAGCGAGTATTTCTTGAATCTGTGCAATAGTCTGTTTTATTGTCATATTCAGTCCTTAAAATTTTGGATTTTATGAGTTCATAAACACTTTTGATGGGTCTACAAGAAACCTATCACCAATAGCTTCACGGCCAAATAACATCAGATAACTCATATCTGAGCGATCTGTTAAGGTTATTTCAATGTTCCAGTGCTCGTTACCAAGTTGAACTGGCGTTGAAATAACATAGCGCTGCTCTGATGTACCGTTAGACGACTTGACTCTTCTAATGTCATGCAATGGCGCTTCGCAGCTGATCATGTGGTCAACATTATGCACTTCAGGGTGTAAATCAAACTTCACCATTACCTTACCTTTTTTGGTAACTTTAGTGATGTTATCAACATGAAGTGATGATGTTTTGGCACCGGTATCTACCCGTACTTGTAAATCGGCTATCGCTAACTCAGGTAGCGCAATAGATTCCAAACGACCAATAATTGCTTTCTCTTTTGTTGTCATATTACGTTACCTCTTCTTAAACGTTATTATCCGGCATCAAGTTATCTTGTGCAGTTTCAATTTGCATTACAATATGGCCATCATCTTCTTCGAAGTAGGCGATATGGAACATAGCTTCACCTTCTTGCACTAATGGAATGTTTTGCTGACCGATTAATATACCCGATCTAATGGCGGTAACTTTATCAATTACATCTCCATACGGACTGCCAATTTCAGCTAATATATCGCCTTTTTTGACTCTGTCGCCTAGCTTAACAAGATGATTAACAATACCACTCGCATTTGCTCGCAACCATTGGCTACTATTGGCAACAAACGGCGGAACCACTTTCTTACGGGTTGACGATTTACGTACCATACCTAAATGTTTTAACACATTGGTAATACCGCGCATACCGGCAAGAATTGAAAAGTCATCAAAACGTAAAGCTTCACCGGCTTCATAAAGTAAGACTTTAGTTTTATGTTTAACTGCCGCTTCTCTTAATGAGCCGTCAATAATATTTGAGTTAAGTACTACAGGCACCCCAAATACTAAGGCCAATTCCTTGGTCTCTTCTTCGGATAAATCAGCCCGGATTTGTGGGAAATTCGAACGATGAATCGCACCAGTATGAAGATCAATGCCGTAATCACAATGCTTAACAATTTCATTAAGAAAAATGTGCGCCACGCGGCCAGCGAGCGAGCCCTTAGACGAGCCAGGAAAACAGCGATTAAGATCGCGTCTATCTGGCATATAGCGGCTTTGGTTCACTACACCGTAAACATTAACCATAGGTACAGCAATTAACGTCCCTCTGATCAGCTTAAAATTCTTTTGGCTGATCAGACGACGGATAATTTCGATACCATTAAGCTCGTCACCATGAACAGCCGCACTGATAAATATTGTCGGACCTGGTTTTTTGGCTCTAATGATATGCACGGGTAGTGAAACATCGGCATCGGTATAAAGTTTCGCTACCGGTAATTCTATCTTGCGTTGTTCACCAGGCAAGATATCAAATTCGCCTATACGTAATACATTCATAATGTTTAGCCTTTATTAACCTATACCGCGTGTTTTAGTGTTATGAGGTTTAGCATTTTTTTCTAAAAATTCAAAAATCATACCGGCAACGTTTTTACCGGTAGCTTTTTCAATGCCTTCTAAGCCTGGTGAAGAGTTAACTTCCATTACCATAGGACCATTTTGTGAGCGAAGCAAATCTACACCACACATGTTTAAGCCCATTGCTTTAGCTGCTTTTACTGCGGTATCACGTTCTTCTTTTGACAATTTAACCACTTCAGCAGAGCCGCCGCGATGTAAATTAGAACGGAACTCGCCTTCAGCGCCTTGACGTTTCATCGCAGCTACCACTTTGCCGCCAATCACTAAACAACGAATATCAGCACCGCCAGCTTCTTTAACAAACTCTTGTACAAGTATGTTAGCTTTTAAGCCCATGAATGCTTCAATAATAGCTTCTGCGGCTTTTGCCGTATCAGCTAGTACCACGCCAATACCTTGTGTACCTTCTAATAATTTAATTACCACTGGCGCGCCGCCCACGTTTTTAATTAAATCTTTAGCGTTATCGGGTTTGTTAGCAAAACCTGTACGTGGCAAGCCAATACCTTTGCGAGATAATAATTGTAATGAACGTAATTTGTCGCGTGAACGGCTGATAGCAACAGATTCATTAATATTAAATGTGCCCATCATTTCAAATTGTCTTGCTACCGCGGTACCGTAAAAGGTAACAGAAGCACCAATACGCGGAATAATAGCATCATACATAGGTAATTCTTTACCATGGTAACGGACAGTTGAGCGACTACTCGTGATATCCATGTAGCAATGTAATGTGTCGATAACATCTACTTCATGGCCCATTGCTTCGCCTGCTTCTTTTAGACGTTTGGTTGAATATAGATTTTTGTTTCTTGATAAAATTGCAACTTTCATAATGTTAACCTGAATATTTTCACTTTTATAAATAAAGTGATGTAAATGTGTAACTAGAGTGTATAGTCAAGTTTAAGAATTGCAAAACGCAATATTTTGACTGGTTTAATCAAAAATTTTGATTAGAGGCTGGATTTATGAAATTTGAACTATTGACGACATTTTTAGAAGTAAGCCGAACACTGCATTTTAGGATCGCTTCTGAGAATTTATTTATTACCCAATCAGCGGTAAGTGCTCGCATAAAATTACTCGAAGATGATCTTGGCGTTTTATTGTTTGATCGAACACATAAACACTTAAAGTTAACGAGGGAAGGGCATCGCTTAATCAAACATGCCAACGAACTATTGTTTATGTGGCAAAAAACTAAACATGATGTTGGTATCGCCGAGCACGACGCGCAGCAACTCTCTATCGGTTCAATGAACTCTATTTGGGATATTGTTTTACAAGGTTGGCTGCAGAAAATTCATCGTAATTTAGACAGTGTCAGTTTGTTTACCAGTACCTATTCGCCGATGGAATTAAGAAAAAATGTTGTAAACCGTACAATTGACATCGCCTTTTTGTTTGAACCGCCATTTGTTGAAGATTTAGTCACTGAAAAGGTTTCGACTGTACCATTGCACTTAGTCACCACTGAGCGCAATCAAATTAAAGATTTGAGCTTAGACAATTACATTATGGTGGATTATGGCGAGTCAGTGAATACTATGCATATGCGTGAATTTCAAGACGCGCCACCAGCCAAGCACTTTATGACTCAGCCGCGCATTGCACTTAATTACCTTTTACAGGCGGGCGGTTGTGCACATTTACCGAGGCAGATGACTTTTGAGCATGTTGAAGCACATAAGTTATATGTTGTTGAAAGCGCGCCAGTTTATCAGCGTGAAATATTTGCCGTTTATTTAGCTAAAAGCCAAAAAACGGAAATGATCAAGCAAGCATTGGCTTTATTCCCGTATTTAATAGTTTAAATATGGCTGATAATATTTTTGAATGTCGCTGATATAGGGAATGTCGTGTTCCTAAATTTTAATTAAAAGTATTATTCGCTTTAGCCATAATGGAAAGCTCGAAAGCATGTGTAAGCAGAAAAACATGAAAATTCAGGGGTAAATTGATAACCATAGACAATTTTTATGCCTTCTTAGCTTTAACATGGAGCTATAAAGCGTGCTAAGCTTTACAGATGCAATTAATTATTCGATTTTTAATGATTCTATTGAGAGTTTAATGAAAAAACCTAAGTTACCAGAAAATGAGCATGCAAGGCTTGAAACGTTGCAGTTGCTTAATATCTTAGACACTGAGTCTGAAGAACGTTTTGACCGACTGACTCGAGTCGCAAAAAGAATGTTTGATGTCCCTATTGCGTTGGTTAGTTTAGTTGATGAGAATCGTCAATGGTTTAAGTCGTGTATCGGCTTGCCTGTAAGAGAAACTCCGCGAGATATTTCTTTTTGTGGTCATGCTATTTTGGAAAGTAAGGTTTTTGTCATTTCAGATACATTGGAAGATCAACGTTTTGTAGATAACCCTTTAGTTACCGATGATCCTAAAATTCGCTTTTATGCTGGTTGCCCTTTAGAAGCGCCCAATGGCAGTAAATTAGGCACCTTATGTATTATTGATACCAAACCTAGACGGTTCGATGACGATGATATATTGGCTTTAGCTGATATTGCTGCCATGGTAGAAAAAGAGCTGTCGACCTTACAAATGGCAACCATGGATGAATTAACAAACATCAGTAATCGCCGTGGATTTAGAATGTTAGCCGAGAGAAGTATTAAGGTTGCTACTCGACATGAACTGCCAATAACATTAATATTTTTAGATCTAGATAAGTTTAAACAAATTAATGATCGTTTTGGTCACGCAGAAGGAGATAACGCCTTAAAAACCTTTGCTCGCCTGATGAAAAGTGCTTGTCGAGAGTCCGATGCTTTTGCACGTTTAGGTGGCGATGAATTTGTCGTTCTACTGTCAAATACCACCATATCCTATGCCAAAGGTTTTATCACTCGGTTTAAAAAATCTTTAGGTAAAATAAATCGTGCCAGCGATTACGATTACGATATTACCTTTTCACATGGTATTGTCTTATTTGACGCTGAAAAGCATACTAGCATTGATAAATTGCTCGAAGAAGGTGATGCGTTGATGTTCGATCATAAAAATAGTTAAGCGTAACAAGCAGGTTTATTGTCAGGTTATGGAAGTAATCGCTCTGCTAATATTGCACAATTATTATCATTAAGGGTTGTCTTGGCTGTAACAAAATTTGCTAAAGGCCGATCAAAGTAATTGCTCAGCCAAATAATCAACCAGTAACCTGATTCTTGGCGATAAATGGCGGTTTTGTGGGTAAATAGCCCAAATGCCGTCATCAGCAGCACGAAAATTATCTAACAAACTAATCAATTCGCCACTTTCTAGATAGCTTTGCACATAATAATCAGGTAATTGTACAATCCCTAAGCCTTTTAGGGCTGCATCGGTCAAACTAAGGCCGCTGTTATAGCGCAATCGTCCATTAATTCGGATACTTTTTTCTTTTTTAAATTCACTAAAATGCCAATAATCGAGCGTGCCTAATAAACAACTGTGTTTGTTAAGCTCTGATATCGAATGTGGTATACCGTGTTTATCCAAATAATCTGGTGATGCACAAAGGTAATTGGTTCGTGTACCTAATTTTTTTGCCATCATTGAAGAGTCACTTAATTTGCCGAGACGAATCGCTAAATCATAACCATCTTCGGTTAAATCTATTTGTCGGTTGCTTAAATAAGCAGACACTTCAACATCGCTATATTGCTTAACAAAGTTGTTTACTAGCGGTAAAATTTGTTGCTCGCCATAGGTTACCGGCGCGGTTAACTTAATTTTACCTTGGGGTTTTGATTGCAAATTTGTGATAGCACGCTCTGCGGCTTCTAAGCCATCAAGCACACTTCGACAATGCTGATAAAAAATTCGCCCCTCTTCAGTCAACGTGACTTTACGAGTGGTGCGATAAAATAATTTTATATTCAAACGCTTTTCTAAAGCGCTTATTTGGCGGCTTACTTGTGCTGTCGAAATAGCCATTTTTTTCGACGCTAACGTAAAGCTCTCATTTTCAGCGACATAAACAAATTCGCTAATCCCTTCCCATTGCATGATTGTTACCTATTTGTACAAGTACTTTAAAAATTATCACATTGTTACCGTATGGGCTAATAATATCAGTGCATGTTAGGGTATTTAATTAACTCGGTAGAATTAATAAGGGTAAATTAAATACAATTAAACCTAATATTGTTACACCTCAGTAAAGGTGAATTGCAAGTCAACAGTATTATCATGATTAAGGTAATACACTATACTGGACGCAATTAATTTCCGTTATCGCAGCATTGCAGCGGTAATGAACCTATATAAGTGAGAGTAAGATGACAGATAAATTTATTAAATCAAAAGCCGCTATTGCGTGGGGTCCTAAGCAACCTTTGTCAATTGAAGAAGTTGATGTGATGTTACCGCGTAAAGGTGAAGTGTTAGTCAAAGTTATAGCTTCAGGCGTATGTCATACCGATGCATTCACTTTATCAGGCGAAGATCCTGAAGGGATTTTCCCGGTCATTTTAGGTCATGAAGGTGGCGGTATTGTTGAGCAAATTGGTGAAGGGGTTACTAGTGTTCAAGTTGGCGATCACGTTATCCCACTTTACACACCAGAATGTCGAGAGTGTAAATTCTGTTTATCGGGTAAAACTAACCTGTGTCAAAAAATACGCGAAACTCAAGGCAAAGGTTTGATGCCTGACGGTACCACACGATTTTATAAAGACGGTCAGCCAATTTTTCATTACATGGGCTGTTCAACATTCTCAGAGTACACCGTATTACCGGAAATATCGTTAGCGAAAGTAAACAAAGATGCACCATTAGAAGAAGTGTGTTTGCTCGGTTGTGGTGTCACCACAGGTATGGGCGCAGTAATGAATACCGCTAAAGTTGAAGAGGGCGCTACGGTAGCTATTTTTGGTTTAGGCGGCATTGGTTTATCAGCTGTTATTGGCGCAACGATGGCAAAAGCAGGCCGTATTATTGCCATTGATATTAACGAAAGTAAATTTGAGTTAGCGAGAAAGTTAGGCGCTACGGATTGTATTAATCCGAAAGACTACGACAAGCCAATTCAAGACGTCATTGTTGAATTAACTGATGGTGGTGTTGATTACTCATTTGAATGTGTCGGTAACGTTAACTTGATGCGCTCAGCATTGGAGTGTTGCCATAAAGGTTGGGGCGAGTCAGTGGTGATTGGTGTTGCCGGTGCTGGACAAGAAATTTCAACACGTCCGTTTCAATTAGTTACTGGTCGTGTATGGCGTGGCTCCGCCTTTGGTGGTGTTAAAGGTCGTACTGAGTTGCCTGATTATGTCGAGCGTTACTTAGCCGGTGAATTCAAATTAAGTGATTTTATTACTCATACCATGGCACTTGAAAATATTAATGAGTCATTTGACTTAATGCATAAAGGCGAAAGTATTCGCACAGTTATTCATTTTGATAAATAAACGCTAATTTTATCGACGAGTTCCGCTTTCTGAACAAGATTTTATCACTGCTTAATTCGTCAGTAATTAAGCGGTAATATTTTGAGGTTTTAACATGACCATTGACCATTTAATTGAAAACGTAAGTGTAAATAAAAGTTTTGGTGGCTGGCACAAGCAGTATAGTCATCAATCAAAAACGTTAAATTGCAAAATGCGCTTTGCTATTTATTTGCCACCACAAGTTTCTAGTGGTGAAAAAGTACCGGTATTGTACTGGCTATCAGGACTTACTTGCAGTGATGAAAACTTTATGCAGAAAGCGGGTGCGTTTCGTATGGCTGCAGAACTAGGTATGGCTATTGTCGCTCCTGATACTAGCCCACGTGGTGAAGGGGTTGCAGATGATGAAGGTTATGACTTAGGCCAAGGTGCTGGCTTTTATGTTAATGCCACACAAGCACCTTGGAACCGACATTTTCAGATGTACGACTACGTGGTTAATGAATTACCTGAGATTATCGAAGCGTCATTTCCAGTATCCCTAAAACGTGCGATCAGCGGCCATTCAATGGGCGGTCATGGTGCATTAAGTATAGCTTTGCAAAACCCTAAACGTTATAGCTCGGTGTCGGCTTTTAGCCCTATTTGTAATCCGATACAAGCACCTTGGGGTAAAAAAGCCTTCACCGCTTACTTAGGAAAAGATCAAGCGGCTTGGCAAAATTACGATGCTAGTGAACTCATGAAAAGAGCAAAAACGTTTGTGCCGGCAAAAGTAGACCAAGGTGGTGCTGATGATTTTCTTGTTGAACAGTTAAAACCTGAGACATTAGGCGCGGCAGCAAAAGTTAATGACTATCCGTTAGAGTTAGCGATTCATGAAGGTTATGATCATAGCTATTACTTTATTTCGTCATTTATCGAACAACATATAAGTTTTCATGCTCAGCATTTAGCTAAGTAGTTGCTGTTTTAGTGGAAATTGCCACAAAGTAATTTAGTGGCAATTTTTATTTCAATTTTCTTCAATTATTCTTTAATTTTTTTATTGGGGGGAGCAAGCGATGAAAAATCTAAAGCCCCAACAATAATTAAGGTTATGTCGACTAATAAGCGCTTTGACTATACTCACATCGCTGATTGTACCTAGCATGTTAATTTTCATTGCCGGCGATGAAAATTTTTAAACCTTTACAGAAACTCTCTTTGGTCTACCTACCAGTAATAATCATTAAAATTCTACTAGGGGTTTATACCTAGTTGATCTGGGGGGATCACCTGATTAACCTTTGTTGAAAAAAGCGGCACTGTGGATGAGTGAATTACTTTCTTACCCATAAAGCGTCCATTAACGTCTGAATACTTTTCGTTGATGGTTGCAACAAACATAAAGGTTATAAAGATGAAAACTACATTACTCTCTAGTGCCATAGCGTTTGCGCTTGCAGCTCCATTTGCTGCACTACCTACCGATGCTTATGCTGCTTCAGTTACTGACAGCGTTCAAGCTAATAAAATGTTAAATTTTGATGTATCAACAGTACCGAACGTTAACCAACTACAAGATACTGCTATTGGTAACCTAATGTCATTGAGCGCAACACAAGCTCAAGCGATTAGCCAATTTAAAGCATCAAACCCAAATGCACAGGTTACGGTTAACGAATCAACTGGCACTATCGATGCAATGTTAGGTATGGCAATTCAAACTTCAGGAAATTCAGTTGAAAATATGGCGCGTAACTTTATCGCCGATAATCAAGGTATTTTCGAAGGCTTAACAAATGACCAATTACAATATAACCCAAATCGCTCAAAAGCAGCTTTAGGTGGTCAAGTTGTTCGTTTTGACCAAGTGATCAACGGCATTAAAGTTGATGGTAACGGTTTAGGTGTAGTTATCGACGCTAACAATAACGTTCGTGGTGTAATGGGTCCTTACCAAAAAGCCTTTAACGTAGCTAGCCAACCAGAGCTATCTGCTGATGATGCAGTTTTAGCGGCAAGCCAAAACTTAGTACAATTTCAAAAAGACATTCCAGATGCTGCAATGAACGTATTAGCACCAGCATTTGAAACTATAGCGTCACAATTAGGTGTATTTAAAACGCCTATGCCTGAGTTACGCTACGTACAAACTGGCGAAGGTCAGAGTTTAGTTTGGCAGTTTTATTTTTACTCAACTAACCCATTTGGCATGTTCAAATATATGGTTGATGCGCAGTCTGGTGAAATTTTATTCCGTGAAGACCAAGTACGTACTGCTGAAGAATCTCAACCGACTGACCAGTTCGCTGATCACTTTCCAACTTTCCCACCAATCACTCCTGAGTTACAAAACGACTGTGAAATCGTAGATGAAGACGGCGGTTTAACAGGTCGCCCTGAAGGTATGGTACGCGTTAAATTACGTAAATTTGATGATTCTAACCGTGTAACTGGCCTTGAAGGTGCTTTAACGGGTAAACATGCTCATATCGAAAGTGCGTTAGTAACAAAAGCCCCATTTGCTCAAGCAGCATTAGGTACTTACTATTTTGACCGTGATGAAATGCCATTATATGGTCGCGTAGATGAGAAAGACCACACAGCTGATCCGGCCAACCATTTTGATGGAGTTAGCCAGTTTATTTATATCACTAACTTAATGGAATACCTTGATTATTTACACAAAGATGGCGATGCAGTACATGCACGTGGTTTTGGTAGTGGCAGCTTTCCAGATCAATACCCTAACGAGTCAACTCCGTTAGTAGGTGTTGTTCATATTCCTAATGTATTAGATGCACCACAAGACCCAACTGATCCTGAATTTATGAATGACTTATTAAATTTAGATAACGCCTTTGCTATTCCACTTTCACAAGATGTTAATGGGCAAGAAGTAGTAGTTAACCCAACATTTTATGGTCATGGTAATATTTTCAATAACTTAGCTATAGATTTTAGTGTGCCAATGCATGAAGGTACGCATGCGACCATCACGCCAATCGCTGGTTTTGAAGGTAACCCAGAAGGTAGTGCTCTTAACGAAGGTCAAGCGGATTTATGGGCTTACACCATTGGTGAAACGCCTGACTTAGGTACATATCCAGTTAACTCTTGTGATTTAAGACAAGTGTTACGCGATGCAAATGTTGATCCTGATTCATTTGAATATATTCGAAGTGGTCAAAGTCAATTACGCTACTCGCAATTAGGTACACGTGATAACACATTTGAAGAGCATAGAGATGGCGAGATTTATGCTGGTGCAATGTGGGATTTCCGTGAATTGATGTTAGAAATGTACCCTGAAAATTCATTTAAACGTCCAGATCCAAAAACGGGTGAAGCGACACAGGTTACTAGCTTAGGTAAAGAAACATGGGAGCGTATTTTCTTAGGCTCTATGTATGTATTAGGTGTTAGTGCACCAGATACTTTCGTGAAAGCTCGCGATGCAGCTTTGATTGCTGATGCAATGTTATACCCTGCGAATTCCGTGAATGCGACTTCTTTAGGTAAGCATCACGCGTTAATTGAACGTGTATTTGCAGCCCGTGAGTTAGGCGTTAATGCTCAAGCACCATTAGGTGGCGTACAAATGATCTCTACTGCAGTAAGTGACTTTACTGCTGGTCAAGAAGCGCCTGCAACACCACAAAACATTATTGCTGATATCGTTGGCGATGACAGTATTAATGTGTCTTGGGACAGTGTTGATGGTGTTATTGGTTACCAAGTACTTAAACGTAAAGGTGGCAGCCCAGCACGTTTATTCGCTGGAGTACCGGGTCGTGAATATGTAGACGGTGATTTAACTTCTAACGGTTATACTCATGTTGAATTTGTCACGGGTACTAATTATTTAGATAAAGGCCAAGGTTTTGGTCGCGGTGCAGGTCAAGGTATTGATGCATTTGATTATCAATATGTTGTTCGTGCGATAAAAGCGAATGCTACAGGACAAGTTGGTTTTTCTGACTTATCTGGAACAGCTAAAACTAAATTGAGAAACAAGAATGTTACGGATCAAGTACAAGCTACAATCAGTAATGTTACTTTCTCTCTTAGCGAATTTGCTTTTGATAATACCTTAACCAATAACAGCTCAGATGTGCTATTTGGTCCAATTAACTTTGATATCGTTTCTATCAGCAGCCCGAATGTTACAGTTAATAACGCTGATAATGGTGGAACAGGTCAACGTGGCGATAAAGCTCGCTTTGTCTACAATGAAGCAATAGCATCAGGTATGGATTCAAGCGCACGTAATTTACGCTTTGATAATCCATTAGCTGAAATGTTCAGCTTTAAAGCAAAAGTGTTCGCTAAAATTGAAGGCCAAGCACGTGCCGCAACTGGCAGCCAAGCACCTACAGATACTTCTGAAGCAGCAGAACGCGCAGTGGTTTACCATGCCATTTCTGAGCACAAAGGTTTAGTTGCTGTTGGTACTACTGATATTGAAGTTGTTGAAAGCGTTGATTATGTTGATGTTAACTTCACCGCTTTAAATAGTGCAACAAGTGCAGTAGCGACGTTAACTGCTGATACTGAAGTAGGTGGTGCATACCCAGATCTTGATTTCTCTATGCTTGATAGTGAAGGCAATGTGTTAGCAACTTCTGGTAACTTAGGCGCTTCAGAGCAAGTAGGTAGCACAGTGGTAGCCGGCGAGACTTACACATTACGTGTTAAAGGTTATGCAAATGGTCCAACGCAGTTTACTGTAGTACTTGATCAAATGGTAACTGACGCTGCTGATGCAAGTAATAACAGCAGTGAAGAAAGCACTTCAGAAGATAATGCTTTAGAACTTGTTGAATTTGTAGTTAACCCAGTAACGGGCACTATCACAAAACTATAGGGAATTTGCTATACGGATTGAGCAAAGGAACTCAGTTAAAGGGAATTAAATAAAGGAATTTAGGTTAAAAGGAATTAACTAAAAGGAATAAAATAGCCCACTATGTATGTAGATGGGCTATTTTTTTATCTTTAGATAGAGGCTAGAAGGTTTCAGTGTTATTACAGTTTGAGCACTTGCCTGCTGTTGATTAGCAAGTTAAAGTTGTTATTTTGAGAGTATTGTTTCAAAACCGCCGAGTATCATGCGCTTACCATCAAATGGCATGGTAAGTGTGTCCCAGTCAATGCGAGGGTCTGTCATGACATTTTCCATACCTGAATCTCTTGCTGCGCGGTTGGGCCACGTGATCCATGAGAAAACAACAGTTTCATCAGCTTGGCATTTAACTGCCATAGGAAATGAGGTGGTTTCTCCGTCAGGAACATCATCGCCCCAGTTTTCGACCACAGACAAAGCACCGTGATCTTTAAAGATAACCGCCATTTCTTCTGCGATTTTAAGATAACTGCTTTTATTTGCTGTTGGTACAGCGATAACAAACCCGTCTACGTAAGCCATATGTTTTCTCCGTAACTAAAGCTAATCTTTAAGTTAGCATAATATTTTATAATAACCTTATCGAGTGGTTAATTTATAACAACGCATTGGTTTGATGTCGATGGCTATTTTTATTTTTAAATAAGAAATTTATCAAATAAATTTAAGACTTTTATCTTAGATAAAGTTTCGTTAATAAATATAATCCCAAGTGATTTTGTACTTTTACCGGTGTTTTTCAGTAAATAAAGATGATAAAAACTATCGGCAAAGTTGATATTATCGAAAAAAGCGCGTATTTATGTTCAGCATAGCGCAAGGCTAAGCAACAAAATCTTCAGCATTGAATAATCGATTTACTATAGAGTTACTATTGAAATGACCCCTGAAAATAAAAATAATTACCCTCGTGATATGAAGGGCTACGGGCAAAATTCGCCAAAGGCAAACTGGCCGAACAAGGCTAAAATTGCCGTGCAATTTGTTATTAATTACGAAGAAGGTGCGGAAAACTGCATCTTGCATGGTGATAAAGCTTCTGAAACGTTTTTATCTGAAATCATCGGCGCGCTACCTTTTGAAAATGAGCGCCATATGAATATGGAATCGTTTTATGAATATGGCAGTAGAGCCGGATTTTGGCGTTTGCATAAATTATTTACTGAGCGAAAAGTCCCTGTCACTGTTTTCGGCGTTGCAATGGCGATGCAGCGAAATCCTGAAGCTGTTGAAGCGATGTTAAAAGCGGATTGGGAAATTGCCAGCCACGGTTATCGCTGGATAGATTATCAAAAAGTGCCGATTGAAATAGAGCGTGAACACTTAAAAAAAGCTATCGAAATTCATCAAGCTATGACGGGTGAAAAGCCAAAAGGTTGGTATTTAGGCCGTATGAGCCCTAATACCCGACAACTAGTGATGGAAGAAGGCTCATTCTTATATGACGCTGACAGTTATGCTGATGACTTACCTTACTTTGTTGACGGGATTAATAAGCCGCATTTAATTGTACCGTATACGCTAGACGCTAATGATATGCGCTTTGCAAGCCCGCAAGGCTTTAATTCTGGTGAGCAATTTTTTACTTATTTAAAAGACAGCTTTGACACCTTGTACGCCGAAGGTGATGACAGCCCGAAAATGATGTCGATAGGGCTGCATTGCCGTATTATTGGCCGCCCAGGACGTTTTGCTAGTTTAGTTAAATTCCTCAATTATGTTGAGCAGTTTGATGATGTATGGCTGTGTCGAAGACAAGATATTGCTGAACATTGGCTAAAACATCACGGCGTTTAAAGTTGCAATAAACCTTTCGATAAACCGTACAGTATAAATTTGCCTAGCAATAAAAATCATATGGCAATGATGACGCTTTAAAAACTTTATAAATAAAGTCATCATCGCCTAAACAGCAAGGAAAGAATTATCATGACAAAAAAGCATACCTACTATGCCCCAACAGGCGGCTTACCGCCGCAAACACAATTAATATCAGACCGAGCAATATTTACTGAGTCTTATGCCATTATTCCTAAACGAGTGTTAACTGATATTGTTATTAGTTATTTACCATTTTGGAACAACATGCGGATGTGGGTTATTGCACGTCCGCTCAGTGGTTTTTCGGAAACGTTTTCTCAATATATTGTTGAAGTTGGCGCAGGTGGCGGCTCAGAAAAGCCAGAGCTCGACGAAAGTGCAGAGGCGGTGCTTTTTGTTGTAGAAGGCGAGATGGAAGTCACCATTGAAGGCACAAAACATACATTGGAAGCTGGCGGTTATGCGTATTTACCGCCTAAATGCCAATGGACGTTAAAAAATAATAGTAACAGCAAGGTAAAATTTCATTGGATCCGTAAAGCTTATCAATACGTTGAAGGTATTGATGCCCCAGAGCCATTTGTTACTAGTGATAACGACGTTGAAGCGATTGCGATGCCAAATACTGACGGTGTTTGGAAAACTACTCGCTTTACTGAACAATCAGATATGCGTCACGATATGCATGTAAACATTGTCACTTTTGAGCCCGGTGGTGTTATTCCCTTTGATGAAACTCATGTAATGGAACATGGCTTATATGTTTTAGAAGGCAAAGCGGTTTATCACTTAAATGGCGAATGGGTTGAAGTAGAAGCGGGTGATTTTATGTGGTTAAGAGCCTTTTGTCCTCAGTCATGCTATGCCGGTGGTCCAGGCCCGTTTAGGTATTTACTCTATAAAGACGTTAACCGCCATATGCCGTTTATCCGTCCAAAGAACTGATCTAGCTAAGTATTATAGTTACGACTTAACGCAGCATTAGTCGTGGAACAGTAAATTAAACCGTAGATAAAGTGTTAAGGCTTCTCTACGGTTTTTTTTATTTTATCGCTTTAAGCTTGAATCATTAATTGCCGCGTTTTAAATTTAACATACAAATCTTACATTTGTGTTTCTTGATCTAAATCAGGGAAGTCATTAAGTTTAAAAATAAGACTGTTAATCTATAGCCTTTAAAGTAGTATCGTAAGGTATACACTCACTAACAATATTATTAATAATGAATCTTATGGTCATGGTATATGCTTAAATTAGTTTTGTTAGTAATTTTCACCTTAACCTCACATTGCACTAGTGCTTCTACCCAAGATTTAGAGGTATATGCTCTACTTAAACATGACGATTTTAAAGAATCTAGCCGCACTTATAAGGTTGCTTGGACCTTATTTGAACGAGCAGCCATTAAAAATAATATCAAATTGACTATTACTTATTCCTCATGGTTTAAATCTCTAAAACTTTTAAATGAAAATAAAATTGATAGTACTTTATTAGCCTTTTATACAGATAAAAGAGCAGAGAAATTAGGCTACAGCGTTCCAGTATCACTGGACCAGCTTTCTATTTATAGGGATGCAAATACAAAAAAAATAAATTTTGAACAAGCTTCCATTGGTGTGCACAAGGGCTCTATTCATGCCAACTTAGTTAAAGATATGGGCTTTAAAGATATATATGAAACTGATACAAGAACTGAGTTACATAGAATGCTTAAGGCAAAACGAATAGATTATATTTTGGAAAATGAGTCACTTATCGATTACTTTTGTACAAGTATTAGTGACACTTTGGAAAGTAATTGTCTTTCAAAAGAGGGAACCCCGATAAATCAAAAGCCTTTGTATATAATTTATAATAAAAAAAATGAACGAGTTACTAATATATTTAATATCATTAATATGGAAATTATTGAGAATAGAAATAGCCAAGAAACAAGTGATATTTTTTTGAACGCTGGCTATTCTTTAGAAGACTATAAAACTTGGAATAAATTAGTTACTGATTTTTCCACTAGGTGAGTTTGATCTGATTTATACATGCGAAATATATATTTCCTTTGAATTTCTTAGAAATGTTTATTACTTTATTTAGTAAACACAAATTACGATATATATCAGATGAGCTTACTGTCTTGGCCGTTAGGGAGCGTCTTTATATCGTTTGATATTACTTCTAAATTGATAATCGACTATTTGATGTAACCATCTTCCAACTCTTGCTCCCAGAAGGTGTCTGATAGATCTTGCTCAATTGGTATTTCACCTTGGTTAGTTTCAGCCTTCAATTTAAACTCTTGGATCCCAAGTTCTTCATTGGCTTCATAGCAAAAAGATGAATTATCAATTAGCGCCAATAGGCTTCCTAAAGAATTTTGAGAAGTAAAACGCATTAAAGAACGAATAGTATTTTGTTGTTTATCATTACAGCTACGCCAAAAATTGATTATTTCTAGGTAACTATTATCTTTTGTGTTTGTTATATCGGCATTAGAAAAACTGTCACAGTATTCATTTACCAGCCCATCCAGCATTTCGCTTCTAATCAAACTAATTAACTTCTGCTGAAGCATGATGTAATCCTTAGTAGTAAAACGGTTTATAGTGTGCGATTTTGCGCAGATGATTATCTAACAATTAATATCAAATTTTATAAATTTTTGCTACTAAAGCTCTGATAAAAAGAATAAATATTGAAGCATTATCAACGTTCAAGTATCAACTTCTGCGCTTGCTGGCATTAATTCGAATGACTACAGACATAGCCAAATATAATTAGTTTGATTGCTAAAAGTGGATCTTTCTCGCTCTATGTTCCAAATTTGTAGTGATTTACAGGTAAATTTATTATTTGACACTTGTGTCAGGTTTTTAATCTGATATATTTGTTTACTTAATTATTAAGCTGCACAAACGAATAAAACCAAAAGCGGAAACTCTTATGAACTCAGATGCTGTTCGTTTTTTATTAAACAACGATGTTGTAACAATAGAAAACATAGACCCCAACTTAACTGTTTTACAGTATTTACGTGACGAGCGTTTTAAAAATGGCACGAAAGAAGGCTGCGCTTCAGGTGACTGTGGCGCTTGTACTGTCGTGCTTGCAGAGCTTAACAATGATAATGAAACGCTTAATTATAAATCGATAAACGCTTGTATAAGTTTTGTTGGCAGCTTACATGGTAAACAACTTATCACGGTCGAGCACCTAAAGCAGGGTGCGAAATTGCACCATGTTCAACAGGCTATGGTTGATAATCATGGCTCACAATGTGGCTTTTGTACGCCGGGCTTTGTAATGTCTTCATTTGCTTTGCATAAGCAAAATAGCTCGCCAAACCGAGCCGAAGTATTAGAAGCGCTAGCGGGGAACTTATGTCGATGTACGGGTTACCGCTCAATAATTGATGCTGCTATGGTTTCGAGTGAAGATGCTGAGGATGACTCATTCGCCCAGCACTACCAGCAAAGCGTAAAACACTTACAAGACTTTAAAAATCTGCCTGCAGCCCAGCTTTGTAATGCTAAGCATCAGTATTATGCGCCAAAAAATACCGCAGAATTAGCAGAAAAATTACTCAATAGCCCGCAAGCTACGTTAGTGGCTGGCGGTACTGATTTAGCTTTAATGGTGACACAAAACTTAGGCACTATTGCAGATCTTGTTTACTTAGGTGATGTAGCTGAATTACATACTTTAGAAAATAACGCCGACGAGTTTATTATCGGCTCAGCTGTGCCATACACAACGTTTACACCTATGTTACATGATGAGTATCATGAGTTAGGTGAAATGATCGAGCGTATCGGCTCAAGACAAATTCGCAATAACGGTACCTTAGGCGGCAATATTGGTAATGCTTCACCGATTGGTGATATGCCACCAGCACTGATCGCTTTGGGTGCTGACATTACTTTGCAAAGAGGCGATGTTGAGCGAAAAATTGCCCTTGAAGACTACTTTGTCGGTTATAAGCAAACCGTATTAAAAGATGCTGAATTTATAAAAAACATTTACATTCCTAAAGCAAAAACAGGCCAAATTCTCAAGCTTTATAAAATATCTAAGCGTATTGACGATGATATTTCTGCTGTGCTTGCGGCATTTTTCCTTGAAATTAACGATAACCTAGTCACCAATGTTCGTATTGCTTTTGGCGGCATGGCGGCCATACCGATGCGGGCTAAGCAGTGTGAAGCAGCGTTGTTAAATAAAGCCTTTAATCGTGAAAATATTAGCGCAGCGCAGCAAGCGTTAACGCTAGATTTTCAACCGATGTCAGATGTACGCGCAAGTGATAAATACCGCATGAAAGTGGCGCAGAACTTACTGCAAAAATGTTACTTAGAACTGCAAAACAAAACCATTGAAACGCGAGTAGTTAATTATGCGTAGTCTTATAGATAGTAAACACTCAAACGAAAACCTTAATAACAAAGACATTAATCATGAAGCTGCTACAGTAGGTTTAGGTGGCGTTGGGCGCTCGAAAAAACATGAAAGCGCAGATAAGCATGTTAGTGGTGAAGCTCTTTATATTGACGACAGACCTAGCCTAAGAGGCCAACTGCATGCGGCTGTTGGCCAAAGCACTATCGCTCATGGCATGATTAAAAGCTTAGATTTAACCGCAGTAAAAGCCGCAGAAGGTGTGGTGGCGGTGATCACAGTTGATGATGTCCCAGGTCATACTGATATTGGTCCGGTATTTCCAGGTGACCCAGTATTAGCCATAGGTAAAGTTGAGTACGTTGGGCAACCAATATTTGCTGTTGCTGCAACCAGTTATGACTTAGCTAGACGCGCAGTAAAGCTCGCTAAAATAGAATATGAAGAACTAGAAGCAGTTTTGACGGTTAAAGATGCCTTAGCAAAACAAAACTTTGTCCGTCCACCATTTACTATGCAACGTGGCGATTCTGCAGCCGCTATTGCAAAAGCCGAGCATCAATTATCTGGTGAAATCACCGTTGGCGGTCAAGAGCATTTTTATCTTGAAGGGCAAATTTCCACGGCAGAGCCGACTGAAGATGGCGGTTTGACGGTATTTTCTTCATCGCAACATCCGAGTGAAGTGCAAAAGCTTGTTGCTGAAGTACTCAATATTCCACTGAATAAAGTCATTGTTGATACCCGCAGAATGGGCGGCGGCTTTGGCGGTAAAGAAACGCAAGCAGCACCTTGGGCCTGTATCGCGGCTTTATTATCAAATGAAACCAAGCAACCGGTAAAGTTCAAGCTTAGTCGTACAGATGATATGTCTATGACCGGCAAACGTCATCCATTTGAAAATAATTATCAGGTTGGTTTTGATAGTAACGGCCAAATTAAAGGCATTAATATCGAAGTTAATGGTAACTGTGGTTATTCACCAGATTTATCAGACGCGATTGTTGACCGTGCGATGTTTCACTCTGACAACGCTTACTTCCTAGACCAAGCAACGGTGACGGGTAATCGCTGCAAACTTAATACCGTATCGCATACCGCTTATCGCGGTTTTGGTGGCCCTCAAGGCATGATGACCATTGAAATGGTAATGGACGATATTGCTCGCCATTTAGGTAAAGACCCGTTAGAGATCAGGAAAATCAACTTATACGGTAAAGATGAACGTAACGTTACTCATTACCATCAAACGGTTGAGCATAATAAAATGGCGGAATTAATTTCCTCATTAGAGGCAAATTCTGACTATCAAGCTCGACGAGCCAGTATTAGTGCCTTTAACAATGAAAACACCATCCTGAAAAAAGGCATTGCTTTAACGCCGGTTAAATTTGGTATTTCGTTTACTGTGCAGCATCTGAATCAGGCTGGCGCCTTAGTGCATGTGTATACCGATGGCACTATCCATTTAAACCACGGCGGCACTGAAATGGGCCAAGGTTTATATACCAAAGTAGCGCAAATTGTTGCCGAAGAATTTCAAGTCGATGTTGATACCGTTGGTGTTTCAGCAACACGCACAGATAAAGTGCCAAATACCTCACCTACGGCGGCGTCTTCAGGCACCGATTTAAACGGCAAGGCAGCGCAAGCAGCGGCACAAACCATTAAGGCGAGGCTCATTGCTTTTGCTTGTGAAAAATATAACGTGACCGATGATGAGGTTAGTTTTAGTAATAACCAAGTTATGGTTGGCGCAGAAACATTCTCTTTTGCTGAATTTGTTCAACAAGCCTATATGGGACGTGTGTCTTTATCCTCAACAGGGTTTTATAAAACGCCAAAAATTCATTTTGACCGAGCAACTGGTAAAGGCCGACCGTTTTTCTATTATTCAACAGGGGCAGCGGTATCAGAAGTGTTGATTGATACTTTAACCGGTGAATATAAATTACTGCGCGCGGATATTTTGCATGATGTTGGCCATTCGTTAAATCCAGCGATTGATATTGGCCAAATTGAAGGGGCATTTATTCAAGGTATGGGTTGGTTAACGACCGAAGAATTGGTTTGGAATGAGCAAGGGCGCTTATTATCAAATAATCCGGCGACTTATAAAATACCGGCCATTAGTGATACGCCAAGTGACTTTAGAGTTGATTTAGTGCCTGATGATCCAAATCGTGAGCAAACTATTTATAACTCAAAAGCTGTTGGTGAGCCGCCATTTATGCTCGGCATTTCGGTATGGTCAGCACTTAAAGATGCTATTTCTAGCGTTGCAGAACATAAATTCAGTCCTGCGCTTGATACACCAGCTACGCCAGAGCGAGTGCTTTGGGCAGTTGAAGAGATGCAAGAAAAAGCGCGGGCTAACAAAACAAAGCAAGATTTATCAACCAATGATAAAGCGTAAGCTTAGGCGACTATTATGATCAGTAATTGGAGCAGTGCGAGCTACAAATTAGGCAAACAAGGTCAAGCTTATGTTTTAGTGACTTTGATTGGCGTTTCTGGCTCAACGCCAAGAAATAGTGGTACAAAAATGGTCGTCAGTAAAGACGGTATTTTTGATACTATCGGTGGCGGTCATTTAGAGCATAAAGCCGTTAAGCATGCTAATAGTATGCTGAGTAAAGGTGATAATGCTCAACACCTTGAGCACTTCCAATTAGGTAGTCAGCTAGGTCAATGCTGTGGTGGCAATGCCAGTGTTTTATTCGAATGCTTTGCCGCGACCGGCGTTAATATTATGCTGTTTGGCGCAGGTCATGTTGGCAAAGCTTTAATACCGATATTAGCGCAATTACCTTGTCAAATAACTTGGGTGGACAGCCGCGCAGAGCAGTTCCCCAATACTGTTAGCGATTATGTTAATGTTGAAATGGTAGTCAGTGATGCACCAGAAATAGAAGCCGCTAGCATGCCTGAAAATAGCTACTTTATCGTGATGACTCATAACCATCAAATGGACTTTGATATTTCACAGGCGATTTTAAAACGTGCTGATTTCCATTACCTTGGCCTAATAGCATCAGAAACTAAATGGCGACGTTTTCAGCAGCGTTATAAACATCGCGATATTGATCCAACGCAAGTAGCACGCATGAATTGCCCAATTGGCTTAAGCCAAGTTGGTGGCAAGTTACCGATAGAAGTTGCAGTGTCGGTTTCAGCAGAAATTATCCATGTTTATCAAACCGAACAAGACAGACAGGCGAGAGAGCAAAACACTGCAGTTACCGCTATCAATAAAACACGACCGGTTTCGCAGCAGGGCGTGCATTGGCGCGATATCAAACAATTAATTAAAACCGACTAAGTGGAGAACAAATGAATTTAGCACAATTAAACAGTTTAACCGTTGAACAAGCCACGCAGTGCTTCATGCAATGTTGTACATCTTCAGCTTGGGTCAGTGCTATGGTTCAATATCGTCCATTTGTTGATAAAAATGATTTAACAGCAAAAGCTAATTTAGCATGGGAAAACCTTGCTGAAACAGACTATTTAGAAGCGTTTGACGGTCACCCACAAATTGGTAATGTTGATACGCTACGCGCAAAATATGCCAACACCAAAGCACTTGCCAGTGGCGAGCAAAGTTCAGTAAGCGAAGCATCAGAGCAAGTTATTGCCGCATTAGCAAAAGGTAATGCTGATTATCTAGAGAAATTTGGCTTTATATTTATCGTTTGCGCAACCGGCAAAAGTGCCGAGCAAATGTTGAATTTGCTAGAAGCGAGATTACCTAATGATAATACGACTGAATTAGTAAATGCAGCAGAAGAGCAGCGCAAAATATTTCATTTACGATTAGAGAAACTATTATGAGCCAAATAACCACTCACGTATTAGACACAACTCGCGGCTTACCAGCGCAAAACTTACCCATTTCATTGTTTGTTCAAACACCACAAGGCTGGGATGAGTTAGCCTCTGGTGTTACTAATACTGATGGCAGAATTGCAGGATTATTGGCTGACAATGTGGTACTGCCTGCAGGTGTTTACCGGATGCACTTTGCTACTAAAGCTTATTTTGAAGCAAATAATGAGCAAGGTTTTTACCCTTATGTTGATATCGTCTTTGAATTAGACGGTAGTGCCAGTCATTACCATATTCCTTTGTTATTAACGGCATTTGGTTATTCAACATACCGTGGTAGTTAATTCATTTTCAAAGGCGTAAACGATGACAGAGACCATTAGCAACGTGCAAATTTTAAAGCCACAAGCTTTAACCGCTGAAGCCTTTAGCGCCTTTGGTGACGTGATTGAGGCGAATGAGCAAGCAAAAAAACTCGAGATAAACAATGGTTATACTCAGCGCTATCATGATTTAGCACTTGTTGATGTTAATGATAATGACGGACATCCGTTGATTAATATCTTTCGTTCAACGCCTTTAGCACAGCCCATCGCGATTAGGATGATGGAACGGCATCCAAAAGGTAGCCAGGCTTTTATTCCGCTAGGGCCAAATCCGTATTTAGTGGTGGTAGCGCCCAAAGGCGATTTTGATATCAGTAAGTTGGCAGTATTTATCGCTAACTCAAACCAAGGCGTTAACTATCACAAAGGCACATGGCATCATTTCTGTTTAGCCTTATATGAAGAAAGTGACTTTTTAGTGGTGGATAGAGGCGGTAGCGGTGACAACTGTGATGTGGTTGAATTAGACGGTTCGTTGATTATTGCGCAAAGCTAAGTTAATAAATTTAATAAGTTAAGAATAAGGTACAAGTTAATGTTAAAAGTATATCGTGGCGAACTAATGCACTTTTTAGCCGATCCAGCTAAGGTGGCGCTACAAGACAGCTATCAGTATTTCGAAGATGGTTTAATGATCATCAAAGATGGCTGTATCGAACAAATAGGTGAAGCCAACGAACTGTTACCTACTCTTGATAAGAGCATTGAAGTAACCCATTACCAAAGTGGGTTAATGATGCCTGGGTTTATTGATACTCACGTGCATTATCCGCAAACCGAGATGATAGCCTCTTATGGCGAGCAGTTACTTGAATGGTTAGAAAATTATACTTTCCCATTTGAACGTCAGTTTTCTGATTTTGAGCACGGTAAAAACGTCGCTGAATTCTTTTTAAGCCAGTTACTAGAGGCAGGAACAACCACAGCTTTAGTCTTTGGCACCGTACATAAAGAATCAGTAGATGCATTTTTTACCGTCGCGCAACAGAAAAAATTACGGATGATTTGTGGCAAAGTATTAATGGACCAAAACTGTCCTGATTATTTAACCGACACCGCACAAAGTGGCTATGACGACAGCAAAGCATTAATCGAAAGATGGCACAACACTGACCGTTTACAATACGCTATTACGCCAAGGTTCGCGCCAACTTGTTCAACCGAGCAACTAAACAAAGCAGGGCAATTATTGGCTGAAAATCCAAGTGTATATTTGCACACGCATTTAAGTGAAAACAAAGCAGAAATTGCTTGGGTTAAGGAACTATTTCCAGATAGCGATGGTTATTTAGATGTGTATGATAAAAGTAAGTTACTTGGTCGTAGAAGTGTATTCGCGCATGGCGTGCATTTACATGATCACGAATGTCAGCGTTTAGGTGAAACAAACTCTGCCATTGCTTTTTGCCCAAGCTCAAACTTGTTTTTAGGTAGTGGTTTATTCAACTTACAACAAGCACAAAAATTTGATGTAAATGTCGGCTTAGGCAGTGATATTGGCGCTGGAACAACCTTTTCGATGTTAAGTACCATCAATGAAGGCTATAAAACACAGCAACTTCGCCAAGAGAAGCTTAGTCCATTTCAGTCGTTATATTTAGCGACACTAGGCGGTGCAGTAGCGTTAGATCTTGAAGGCACTATTGGTAACTTTGTAAAAGGCGCTGAAGCCGACTTTGTATTACTTGATTATCACGCTACACCTTTGATGGCTAGACGCATGCAACATTGTAAAACCTTATCAGAAAAGCTGTTTATTTTAAGTATGCTCGGTGATGAACGTCATGTAAAAGCAACCCATATTATGGGTGAGAAAGTTACTGAAAAATAATCAATCAGAGTTAGGGCTTGGAGTAAACGAATCGCATAACGTAGTGTGATTTAATCAACTAAAAAGTTAAATAAAACATTAACAAAAATAATAACAACTATAGTGTTTAAGGTTAAGGAAACTTATGGATCCGTATATTAATGAATGGCTAAATTTAGTGATCCGCTTTGCGCATCTGATCACCGGTATTGCATGGATTGGCGCGTCATTTTACTTTGTTTGGTTAGACAATCATTTAGAAACCCCACCTGCGGAAAAAGCAGAAAAAGGCATTGGCGGTGACTTGTGGGCTATTCATGGTGGCGGCTTTTATGAGGTAGCTAAATATAAACTTGCACCCCCTAAAATGCCAAGCACGTTACATTGGTTTAAATGGGAAGCTTACACAACCTGGATCACGGGTTTTTTATTATTAACTTTAATGTTTTATGTTGGCGCTGAAACCTATTTAATTGATAAGCGCGTTGCTGATTTAACACAGTTTCAAGCAATTTTGTATGGCATAGGCTCTATAGTGGTTGGTGTTGGCATATATGAAGCGCTAGTTCGTACGAAATTAAGAAACCACGGGATTATTCTTGGGCTAATTTTACTTATTGTTGCTACCGCATTGTCTTATGGCTTAACGCAAATATTTAGTGCTCGTGGCGCTTACATGCACATGGGGGCTATTATCGGCACTATTATGGCTGGTAATGTGTTTTTCGGTATCATGCCATCACAACGTGCGTTAGTAAAAGCAGTTGAAGAGGGCACTGCGCCCGATCCAGCTTATGGTTTAAACGCTAAAGTTCGTTCAACTCATAACACCTATACAACCTTGCCTATTCTGTTCATTATGATTTCAAATCATTACCCAATGACCTTTAATCATAGTGCCAATTGGTTGGTGTTAATGGCGATAATTTTAATCACAGCCGCTGTGCGCCAATACTTTGTATTACGCCATTTTGGTAAACAAAAACCGTTGATATTAGTCGCGTCAATTGTAGCTACTATTGTCTTAGCTTACGCTATTGCGCCTCGCACTGCTGATTCAAACAATATCGAGAGTACAGGGAAAAACCTTAATGTAACGAATGCACAAGTATCGACGATTATCGAGCAACGTTGTGGTACTTGTCATTCTGACAAGCCTAGTGATACTGTTTTTACCATCGCACCTGCAGGCATCATATTTTCTGATATCGAGACAATAAAACAATGGGCTCCACGAATTAAAGCGCGAGTAATTGACGCTAAAGATATGCCATTTATGAATAAAACGGCAATGACAGAATCAGAGCGTAATCAACTGGCTAATTGGTTGAATAAAAATAGAAATTAATCTGTTGAATTCATATAAATTATAAGAGAATAGCGGCAGTTGTTTTACCATTAACATAGATGAATATTATTTTAAATAGGAAGTTTTGTGAGTAAAGACAAAGTATTAGAAGGTAGTATTCGGCAAAAAAACAAAGCCATTATTTTTGAAGCAGCGAAAAAAGAATTTGTAACTTTTGGTTTTAATGGCGCGTCGATTAAACGTATTGCCGAGCGCGCTAGTATTCCGCGGGCTAATATCCATTATTACTTTAAAGATAAAACTGATTTATATCAGCAGTTACTCAGTAATATTATTGCGGTGTGGAATAGTGATTACGATACATTAACCGACGAACACGAACCTAAACAGGTACTTAGCGACTATATTCGCGCGAAGGTGATGCACGCAAAGAACGATCCTGATGCCTCAAGAATATTTGCCAGTGAATTAATTCATGGTGCGCCAGTATTAAACGAGTACTTAAATAGTGACTTTAAAGTTTGGTTAAATAATAAAGTTGAAGTCATTGAGTCTTGGATCCGACAGGGCTTGATTGATGACGTTAATCCTCATCATTTATTATTTTTAATTTGGAGTTCAACACAGCATTACGCTGACTTTAATGTACAAGTGGTTGCAGGTTTAGATAAAGAGTCGATGAACGACGATGACTATGAAGCGGTAGTTGTTTCGCTCACACAAATAATTCTCAAAGGTTGCGGTATTAATTAATGGTATATCACCCAAAAGGTGTACTTTTAAGTTGATAATTTGTAGGTTTTTTTAAAATATCAAACTAATGAAGTGTAGTTAAACTAATTACGTTGGGACAAAGTTATGGCATTGGCAGCAAAGGTACAATCACTTATATCAGAGCTATCCAGCGAAACTGTAAAGCTAGGTGATATTAAAAAACATGGCAAAACAATTAAAAAGGCTCATAATTTAGCGACTGAATTGTGGTCATCAGGCAATTACAATGCTCGACTGTTAGCTATTCTGATATTCGATAAAAAATTACTAAATCAAGTTGTTATAGAAAGTTTTGCCAGTGATATTGCTAGCCATAACACAGAAGAGCGTAATCAACTATGTGACTGGCTTTTGGCTAATCAACTGATGAAAGACAAAAACTTAACAGCTCAAATAACTACTTGGCAAAAGCACTCTTCACCGTTACTTCGTCGTTTATTTTGGTATCATCAAGCAAGATTGCGCTGGACTGGACAAACCCCTCCACCTAATAGCGCTGAGTTATTAGATTCATTAGAACTAGACATGGGAAATGCTGAGCCTGAAGAGCAATGGGCAATGAACTTCTGTGCGGGTCAAATCGGTATACATCAGCCTGAATTGAGAAGCCGATGTATAAATCTCGGTAAAAATTTAGGTTTATATAAAAATGAACCAGTAGCTAAAAATTGCACACCTTCATACCTACCAGAATTCATTCGTATTGAAGTCGCAAAGCGAGTGAAATAGTTTAAGTCTTTATTATATAAGCCTTACAAACCCTGGTTAGTACTTTGTAAGACTTATTAAAAATATGCTCTTTCACTAATAACTAAATTCTAGCCATCGGCATTGATAGCTGCAATTAATTCAGCTAGGCATGCTTCGTTTTCTTCATGTGAAACCTGACAAGTGCCTGCTGCGTTATGTCCACCACCATTATATTTCAACATCAATTCGCCAACATTTGTTTTTGAACTGCGGTCAAAAATAGACTTACCAGTTGCAAATACTGTGTTTTGTTTTTTCAGTCCCCACATTACATGAATTGAAATATTACATTGTGGGAATAAGGCATAGATAACAAAGCGGTTGCCGGCATAAATGATTTCTTCATCTCTTAAATCAAGTACCACTAAGTTGCCGTGTACGGTTGAACAACGTAAAATTTGCGCTTTAAATTTCTCTTCATGCTCAAAATATAGGTCTGTACGTTCTTTTACATCAGGGAGCGCTAATAATTCATCAATAGTATGGTCTTTACCAAAATCAATGAGTGCCATCATGAGTTCGTAGTTAGAGATACGAAAATCTCTAAAACGACCTAAGCCAGTACGTGAATCCATTATGAAATTTAGTAATTCCCAGCGTTTAGCATGTAATACTTCTTCCATGTTAAATTGTGCAGAATCACCTTTATCAACAGCAGCCATCATACTTTCCCAACTCGCAGGGAATGTTTCAGCACCACCGTAATAATCATATACCACACGAGCCGCTGAGGGGGCATCTGGGTCGATCACATGATTATAGCGTTTTTCATTACGTATCGTTTCACTATGATGATGGTCAAAGGCAATGTGTACGCCATCTACATAAGGGAGGTTGGTAGATATATCATTTGGCCCAACATCGATAATGCCATCTTGCATATCTTTAGGGTGAACAAAAAGAATGTCATCAACTAGATCAATATGTTTGAGTAAAATGGCACAAACTAAGCCATCGAAATCGCTTCGTGTAACCAAACGGTATTGTTTATCGTCCAACATTTAACTTCTCCAGTAGAATAGAATTTTATTCTTAATATTAAATACTACATTATTTAAGCATATTTACAGCAGGTTAATTAAGGCTAGTTAATTTTATTTTTAATCGCCATAAAAAAACCACATATGAGTTCAAAAAATTTATATTTTAAGAGGATAGCAATAAAAACGCCGCTTATAAATCGTAAAATTGATTTTTTAAAGTTTATAGTACCTGCTTATTTATTTAATTTTATTAAATAAATGCGTGCTGAACGGATATCAACTGATTTTATCGTCAAATTACAGTGATGTTTTCTGGTCAAACCAAATAGCATTGCGCTATAATCCGTTTTTTGTCATTAACCGTGTAATACTTCATGAAGTTCCCCGGACGCCGTCAGCATAGACATTATTTCCCTGTAGATAATAAAAACCCGTTAACTAACCAAGTAAACCATAGCTCACAAGCCGACTCTAATTATATTGTTGGTATAGATCAGGTTTTGGTCGATATTGAAGCGAAAGTTGATCAGGCGTTTTTAGATGAATTTGATTTACACCGTGGTATGTCACAAGTTATCTCTGATGATGTTACGCAACGCCTTTATAAGCGTTTGAAGGATGAGTCGCTAGTTAATTATGAATTTGCCGGTGGCACAATTGGCAATACTATGCATAATTACTCAGTATTGGCAGATGACCGATCTGTTTTATTAGGGGTTATGTCAGAAAATATTCATGTTGGCGATTATGCTTACCGTTTTATCAGTAATACTTCCTCACGTGTTGATCTAAATTATTTACAACCAGTTGACGGACCTATTGGGCGTTGCTTTACCCTGATTGATGATACAGGTGAACGTACTTTTGGCATCAATGCAGGCTTAATCAACCGTTTACATCCGGACTCAATAGACGAATCGCTTATTGCTGGTGCCTCTGCGCTTGTTATCAGTTCATACCTAATGCGAACGCAAGAAGGTGACACCATGACTGAAGCTGCCATAAAGGCTGTGGAGTGTGCAAACGCTGCGGGTGTGCCGGTGGTATTAACATTGGGGACTAAGTTTCTCATTGAAGAAGAACCTGATTTTTGGCGAGAATTTGTTCAAAAACATGTCAATATTTTGAGTATGAACGAAGAAGAAGCGCTAGCTATCACAGGTATCGATGAGCCATTGCTTGCTGCGGATAAATGTCTTGATTGGGTTGATTTGGTAATATGTACAGCCGGAAAAGAAGGTTTATATATGGCCGGTTATGTTGATGAAGAATTTAAACGCGAAAGTGAATATACTTTATTGTCTGGTGCGATTGATGATTTTAACCGCTATGAGTATTCGCGTCCGATGCTATTAACTCGCTGCAAAAAACCAATGCGAATTTATACTCACTCTGCTCCTTATATGGGCGGACCTGAAAGTATTAAGAATACTAACGGTGCCGGTGATGCAGCACTTGCAGCAATACTGCACGATTTAAGCGCTAATGTTTATCATAAAAATACTGTTTCACATTCAAGCAAACATCAGCAACCAGCATTAACCTATTCATCTCTATCTCAAATGAGCAAATATGCTAACCGAGCGAGTTATGAAGTGTTAGTTCAGCATTCACCTCGTTTATCGCGCGGATTACCTGAACGTGAAGATAGTTTAGATCAAGCTTATTGGGCACAATAAGCTGCTGTTTTAGCATAGCTTTATAAACTACGTTGATAGCGCTAACCATTGTTATAACTATTTAATTTTTTAATTAAAGACTACAATGGTCGCGCTTTAAAGTTAAATAAAGCAACTTAAATCATACCGTTCACGCCATTATTGGAATATTTAACGCTTGCATGACAACTTTAACTACGCATAAATCATCACAAAGACGGTTATTAATCGCACTTGCCATCACCAGCATCTTTATGTTGGTGCAAGTTATTGGTGCCTTTTACGCTAACTCTTTAGCTGTGTATGCTGATGCAGGGCATTTATTCGTTCATAATAGTTCGTTATTTATTGCTTTAATAGCATCAACTTTAGCGATTAAATTTGGCCGTACTTTTAGTGATGGTTATCAACGACTGGAGTTGTCAGGGGGCTTAATTAATGGCTGTTTATACCTATTAATTAGTAGTTGGATTTTACTGCAAGGTGCTGACAGATTGTTGGGTCATGAACACCATGATGAGCATGAAATTAACACCTTTGTAATGTCAGCAGTTGCTTCATTAGGCTTTCTCTTTCATGGCGCTTCAGCTTACGTTCTTTATAAAGGCCGTAAAGACAGTGTTAATGTTTATGCGGTTTTCTTACATACCTTTTTTGATTTACTCTCCACTATTGTCACTTTCGCTACTAGTATTATTATTCATGCGACCGGTTGGACTGTTGTAGATTCTTTATCAAGCATTTTAATTTCAGTTTTTGTGCTTTTTACCGGTTCGAAATTGCTTTATAAGTGTATCAAAGGCTTATTTTTTAACGGTGTACGTTTACCCGCTTTGAAAAAAATTGAGCAGGCTTTACAAAGCGTTGAACACATAGATAATGTTCATAACCTGATAGTTAAGAGCGATAACGGTAAAGTGATTGTTGGTGCTCATATTGTTTTAAAACATAAATGTACACTGGAGAAACACGATGAAGTTTGTCGTTTTCAAGTTGAACGTGTTTTAAAAGAACAATTTTCGATTACTACCAGTGTTTTGCAAATAGAAACTAACGAATGTAAGCATCCTTAGAGCATTAATTTTATAAGTTACTATCAGCTGAATTAACGGTTGTTAGGCTGTTAGCTATCTTTTCTTATTAGTGTTTTTATTTCGAAACTAAAGCGCTTTTAAATCACTATACCCCCGCATTTATATTGTTTAACAACGATTAATATTATTTGTATCCATTAAGTTTTAACCTCTAATTTAGTTTGTTAAAAGAGGATTACCTAACCAAAAAATTCACATGTAATTATATTTATAGATTTAAATGATAAGGGACTGGTTGACCTGGATGTTAAGTCATGGCTATTATTAAGCTAATTATATTAAGGAAGTATTTTTATGTTAGCCGTTCATGGTCGTTGGAAAATTAAAGTTTTTAATAATGTTTTAATCCAATGGTTTGCTGATTCTTGGAACGAAGAGGCGATTATTAAACACGTTAAAGAGTTTAAACGAGCAGCTGCGCCACTGTTAGGTAAAAAGTGGGCAATAATATCAGTTTTTGAACATTGGGAGTTAGGTGTTCCAGCTATTGAATCGCATGTCAGTGAAGCTTGTGAATGGTTTAAGCTGAATGGTTGCGTAAAAGATTGCCATGTTTATACCTCAAGCGCTTCAAAAGGTATGCAATTAGAAAAAATGATACCTAGTTCAACAGCTGGTTATGAACGTCGTGTATTTGAAAACTTAGACGGTGCTATTACTTGGTTAGATGATGAAGGCTTTCATGTCAATGAAGCAGAAGTTCGCACTGAACATAAGTTATTTCATAAAGACGCGGCTTAAACACGTCTTGGCCAATTTGTTCTGTACTGCATTAAACCATTTCAAAAGTCAGCTAACAAGTTTGTAAAGTGTAGAATGATGAGGAAATATTTAAATTATTTGCTCTTAGCAACAAATAAATAATCAGGATAAAACTTGTCAGCAATCAATATTAATTACCCTGCCGGTGGGCGAAGCGATAACGAAATTTTCATAAGTAATGTCAAGACGTTACGCGAAGGTGTACTCGTAGGGACGGCTAGATTACCCTTTGCTAGTACAGAAAAGCCGGTGGTTATCTATGGTCAAACTTTGGCTAGTGGTGATATAGAATATCGCACCGTTTCTGCGCAATGCCCCCACCAAGGAGCCGATATAAGTCGTGACGAATTAAATGACGATGGTAATGTCTATTGTTCACTGCATCGACGTCCAATCTGTATTTACAGTGAGTATAACCAAGCCTATTTAACCGAAAAACGTGGCGATGGCTACGTTATCGTTAAGTCATAAACTGCTCTCAAAATACCTTCCAGCTAAACGGGTTAGAACTTTTAAAACAATGGACTATATTGGACTTTTTCTTATAGAAACGCTTTGTGTTGGGCGACTCTGAAAATAAGCATTAAAAACATTACTGAGATAAAAGACGTTTAGGCCTTTTAATGCTAAAACGTCTTTTTGCATAATTGATGTGTCTACAATTCAAAAAAATTTAAAATAGAAAAGTCAGGTGTTATTTCTATTTGTTATTTGCTGTTATCTTCGCTATCAATCTTTAGTTCGGTTTCTTGGTATTGAGAGATACTCTTGATACTACTGCTGCTAATAGCCGTGCCTAATAATGATAATAAACAGTATGCTGTGAAATAATAAAAGCCTGGGCCTAAAGCCGATAACGTTTCACTGCTTATGATTAAGTCTAATTTAAAGCCGAACAGCACTAATTGTTGCGGTGTTGCGGTTTCAGCATGATTGGTTGAAAGTACGGCTAAGAATATAGCAACAACAAAAACATCCGCCATTGACCATTTACCTATTTTACTTATAAAGCTGTATATAATGATTTCTAAGCGCGAATGTTTTTTGACGTAGGCAATACATAATAGAATAAACTTCAGTACCGGGATACATACTGAAAAAGCAAATATTAATGCTGCGACTAACAAGCGTTCATCTTGTAATAATTCTTGTATTGTTTGTAATAGCGACAGATTTTTATCAATTAATGTATTGGTGAGCTTAGCACCACTAACATTAGCGGTCATTGCCATGTTGAGTGAAAACATCGGTAAAATAATACCGGGAATAAATAATGCGATCGCGATAAGGTTAATTAGAAAACCAAGGTGTTTTTTAAACATAAATTTTTTGTAAGGTTAAAATCAATTAGCGCTATTGTTAACGATTTTTCGCTTAGAGCCAAGCTTAGTTTTAATGACAAACATAAATATTGCTAATGTCATTGCTTGACTAAATTTTTAGTGGTTTTTATCGAATAGAACTTAAGGGCAAACAAATGAAAACAACTCATATTCTCAATGGCGATTCGTTACTTTATCAATTAAAGAAAATAATAAAGGATGAGCAAATAGTTTTTAGAGAATGTTTAATTGATGGAAATGTCCAAGGTAAAACATTAAAACAATTTTATCTTAATAGAGCTGAATTTATTGCTCAATATGATGGTTTCACTGCCGCAAGTTATTACGAAAAATCAGCTCAAGAAATTGACAAAATCGCTAATATTTCAATTCATAATGAAGTTGTTTGCTGGTTTGAAGATGACCTGTTTTGCCAGGCCAACTTTTGGTTTGTTATAAATTTACTAATAAAAAATCGCCACCAAGGGCAAATTTTCCTTGTGCGACCCGACAAAGGTAATGAATACAGTTTTGCAAATATGAGTGATCAGGCTATTTTTGAAGTTTATAAAAACAAACAACAACTCACTTCATATCAAAAAAAATCACTAGCTAAATTGTGGCCATATTACTGTGAAAATGACGTTATTGGTATGAAATCTATTGCGAAAAATTTAAATTCAGAATTGCCATTTTTAATGCCAGCGATTCAAGCCCATCATCGTAGAGAGCCAGATGAAAGTGGCCTAGGGTACCCGGAAAGACAGCTATTATCGATTATGAAGGAATTAGATAGTACAGAGTTTGGCGCTGTATTTAGATGCTTTACAGCGCGAGAGAGAATTTACAGTTTTGGAGATCTGCAAGTTAAGCAGATGTTTGAGCGATTGTTGCTTAAAAAAGTGTAATTTAGCTTTTAATAGTGATTATTATTTGAGTTGAATACTATTTCTTAATATGTACTTCGCTGAGTTTATCCACGGTGGTAGAACAAGACTGTAAGAAAATCCCCAGAAAATATTCTACTTCAGGCATTTGCTTCTTCAGCGTCGCTAACTTTAACTCTAAACGTTCTTTAACATGATCAAACTCATGGTTCTGATGATTTAATTCATCTAGGGCTTTAATATAGGCTACTAGAATGTCGGCAGCTTTAACAATGTCTTTATATTCTTGATCGACATTGTCTTGCACTATGATGTCGGCAAAAATTTCTTGGAACTCTTCTGGCAGCGATTCTAGGCATTGTTTTTCAGCTAAGTATTCAATTTTCTTAAATTCTCGCGCAATTTCGGGGTTAGCATATTTAGTTGGGCTTACTATATCACCAAAACGTGTTTCACTGGCTTCATGATAAAGCGCGACAGTAGCGACTTTATCGGCATTGATGCTCCCAGCAAACTTTTTATTTTTAATCACTGCTAATAAGTGCGCAACAATAGCCACTTGGTGCGAGTGTTCTGCGACATTCTCAGGTTTAACACAAAACATTAGCGCCCAACGTTTAATGAGTGGCATTCTGAACATCCATGCGAGAAAAGTACTTTGCATTATTTGACCTTATTTAGTTGTTTAGCTTTTATTGACGGTAAGTGCTGAAAAAATTTGCTAGTTTTTCTAACGCTGGTTTTAATTCATCAACATGGGGCAAGAATACTAAGCGAAAGTAGTTTTTTTGCTGAATATTAAAAGCTCGGCCATGCACTAGCAGTATTTTTTCTTGTTTGAGTAAATCTAAAATCATTTTTTCATCATCACTGATGTTAAACTTCTCCTGATCGACTTTTACAAATAAATACAAAGCCCCCATCGCAGGGTTACATGATAGCCCATCAATATTATTGATCATTTCATGAGCAAGGTTTCTTTGCTTGAGTAAACGACCATCGTCTTGAATTAACTCATTTATGCTTTGATATCCACCTAATGCGGTTTGAATTGCATGCTGGCAGGGCACATTAGCACACAAGCGCATTGACGATAGAATGTTTAAGCCTTCTAAATAGTCTTCAGCGTGAATTTTAGGGCCGGAAACCACCATCCAACCAGCTCTAAAGCCTGCGATGCGATAATTTTTAGATAACCCACCCATAGTAATAATAAGCACATCATTAGCTAATTTAGCCGTCGGTATATGTTTAGCTTGGTCGTAAAGAATCTTATCGTATATTTCATCACTAAATATGATCAAGTTATGTTGACGCGCTAAAGCGATAATACCTTGCAGGACTTCTTCGCTATAAACGGCACCGGTCGGGTTGTTTGGGTTGATCAAAACTATCGCTTTAGTTTTTGCTGAAATTTTGCTTTCCATATCTTTTAAGTCGGGAAACCAGTGGTTTGCGTCATCGCAATGATAATGCACCGGTTCACCGCCCGACAAGGCAACAGCAGCTGTCCACAAAGGGTAGTCAGGTGCTGGAATTAACACTTCATCACCATTATCGAGCAAGCCTTGCATCGCCATAACTATCAGTTCACTAACGCCATTACCGATATAAATGTCGTCGACGCTGACATCTAATATGCCTTGTTGCTGAAAGTATTGCATAACAGCAACTCGTGCAGGGTAAATACCTTTTGATTCACAATAACCCTGAGAAGTTGGTAAGTTATGAATGACATCCTTTAAAATATCATCAGGCGCTTCAAAGCCAAACGGAGCAGGATTGCCAATATTAAGTTTTAGGATTTTATGGCCTTCATCTTCAAGACGTTTCGCTTCGGCGGCAACTTGCCCGCGTATTTCATAGCAAACGTTTTTTAATTTTGAAGATTTATTGATCGGTTTCATAATGGCAGTCTTATAAAGGTTAATGAGAGTAGTTAAGTAACTACTAGAGGAATCATTTTAATGCTTCCCATTGTTGCGAATAATCGCTAACTTTGAAACAGTTACTTGCAAATTTTTTATAGCAAAATATTCATATTTACCGCATCTTGTTATTACCAGTGATTTAACGGGGATAAATATCGATGCCTTTACCTTTATTATGGTTAGGAATGGCTACCGCTTCTGCTTTTGCAGTTAAAGGGCTTGCAGATGATAGAAAATCTCAGCAAAAATTACGCTTTAGTCGCTATCAGGCTAAAAGCTTAGCGGATCTTAACCCCTACGAGTCTGCTGTAGCTACTTATCCAACTGATATGTTCTCAACTGAACAACGTGTTAGCCCTAAAATGGGATCCATTGTTTGTTGTGGTATTGGTGGTGTTTTAGATCATACCGGAATTTGGGTAGACGATAACACTATTATCGAAGTCGATGGTAACGGCTTAGTAAAACCTGTATCACCAGAGCGATTTACCAATGACCGAACGGGTAAAGGCATATTTATTGCCTGTGATTCATTAGCAGTACCGTTGGCAAGTGAACTTGCTGCGCAGCTTGCCATTGAACAAATCTATCAGGTAAGGGATTATCATATGGTTGAAAACAATTGCCACCAATTCATTTTGCAGTGTTTATGCGTTAATGCACCGGCGATAACAACCTTTAAAGCGTTATCAAATTATATTGCCAAAGAGTTTGACCGCGTTGTCTATTGGGATATTTGCGATTGCTAAAGCATAAAAAACGGCTTTGCAGTTTATGCAGAGCCGTTTATAAACATTCAGTTTAGTGAAGATAAGCCTCTTCAACTAAGCATTTTTTTTCAGGTTATTCAGAAAACAAAGACATAACATCTTTAATCGCTAACATTGATTTTTCACCCGTTATGCGATTTTTAACTTCAATTTCTTGATTGTCTAAATTACGCTCACCAATGACTAATAATATTGGCGTACCAATTAGTTCATGATCGGCAAACATCACGCCAGGACGTTCTTTGCGATCATCAAAAATAACCTCAATACCCGCTGCTTGTAACTGTTGGTATAAGTTTTCAGCAATTTCTTTAACTCGAGCAGATTTTGCCATATTCATCGGGACGATAGCCGCTTGATATGGTGCAATGGCCGCTGGCCATTTAATACCGTATTTATCATGGTTTTGCTCAATGGCTGCAGCAACAATACGTGAAACCCCAATACCATAACAGCCCATGGTCAATATTTGGTTTTTACCTGCTTCAGTTAGAACACCACAATTCATTGCTTGTGCGTATTTCTCACCGAGTTGAAAAATATGACCTACTTCAATACCACGTTTAATCACAATATTACCTTGGCCACATGGGCTAGGATCGCCTTCCACTACATTACGTATGTCTGCAATGCTATAATCTTTAGCGTCACGATCCCAATTTACACCGGTTAAATGCATATCATCTTTATTGGCGCCACAAACAAAATCAGCTAGGTGTGCGGCACTGCGATCAACAATAACCTCGATAGTTAACCCAACTGGGCCTATTGAACCAGCGTTACAACCTGCAGCTGCAAGTATTTGTTCTTCTGTTGCAAAGGTTAATGGAGCCGAAACTGAAGCCAAATTTTCAGCTTTGACTTCATTTAACTGATGATCGCCACGTAAAACGAGGGCTACGATAGGAGCTTCATTTTCTTTTGTAGCCGTGCCTAATACTAATAAAGTTTTAACAGTGGTGGATGCTTCAACATTAAGTAATGACGCGACGTCTTCAATGGTACGAGCGTTTGGCGTTGATACTTCTGTTAATGTTTGTGTCGCTGCTGGGCGTTCGCCAGTCGGTGCTAAAGCTTCTGCTTTTTCAACATTGGCTGCAAAGTCACTGACATCACTAAAGGCAATATCATCTTCGCCAGAATCGGCCAAAACGTGGAATTCATGCGATGCTTCACCGCCAATTGAACCCGTATCAGCAATAACAGGGCGATAATCTAAACCTAAACGATCGAAAATACGACAATAGGCATCAAACATTACTTGGTAAGTTTTCTTCAAACACTCTTCACCTAAGTGAAAAGAGTAAGCATCTTTCATTAAAAATTCACGTCCACGCATAACACCGAAGCGAGGGCGTATTTCGTCACGAAATTTTGTTTGAATTTGAAACAAGTTCAAAGGTAATTGTTTGTAGCTACTAATTTCATTACTAACAAGTTTAGTGATCACTTCTTCGTGTGTTGGGCCTAAAACAAAAGAGCGATTATGGCGATCGTTTAAACGCAGAAGCTCAGGTCCGTAATCTTCCCAACGACCAGACTCTTCCCATAAATCAGCCGGTTGTACCATTGGCATCAACACTTCTAAAGCGCCAGCGCGTTCCATTTCTTCACGAACAATGTTTTCAACTTTACGTAAAACTTTTAAACCTGTCGGTAACCAAGTATATAAGCCAGATGCAACATTACGAACTAAACCTGCACGTAACATTAATTGATGGCTGATAACTTCAGCGCTAGCAGGGGTTTCTTTCAAGGTTGAAAGTAAATATTGGCTTGTACGCATTGAGAAAAAATTCCATTAGTAAGCGAGTAATAAATATGACGCGTATTCTATCAGGGCCGTTTCTAGCACAAAAGGTTTTAATTACACTATGTACTAAAAAAATCTCTATAGGCTAAATTAATCTTGGTTCATATTTACTAAATTAAGCTAAAGTAAGCACTTTAAGACTATCGTGTTTAGCAGATTTGTAGTCCAGAATTGGATAAATTGCCCGCGATTAGTCATTTAATTTCCACGTTGATTGTTCTTGTGAATGAAGCTTAGCTCTGATTATATTTTATTGTAAAAGACACTGTAATCCCTATTTAGTTATCTATTATTTATTTGATTTATAAGTACTTTAACTAGTAAAGCTTTATTAAATTTGTTATTAATAGTGATGGTATGTAAAAGTAAGTATTAATTGATTTAAAAATAAAAATCATGGAATTAAATGTTAGTGAAATTAGCAAGCTATAAGTTTTGATTGCTCTCTTTACTGTGAAAATTGAATTTCAGCCTATAGCAACTCAAATGTCTAAAACGACTCGTTATATTGGTAACACTGTAGTTGGTAAATTTGAATATCCACTAGTGCATTGAACTAATAAAACTTTATTTGGTTTTAATTTTTCGTTTTGCGTTGATATTTTTATATTTACTCAACAATTTAAACCAACATAAGTTAGTTTTATCTCTGGCATGACATAAGTTCATTTGTCTCTATTTTAGTTAAGGAAAATAATTAATGAAAAGAATAAAGTGGTATAAAAATCCTGAGATGATAGTTGCTTTATCTGCTTTGTTTATTGGTTTAGTAACCGCCTTCACTTCCATTTATTCTGCGTATGTCGACCGTGAATACGCGAGAGCATCTGTTTGGCCTCGACTGGAAATATCTAGAAGTTTCAATACTAATTTATTTAATTACCAAGTATCTAATAATGGAACTGGTCCTGCGTTAATAAAATATGCAAAAATTCAATTCAAATCAAAAAATATAAAAGCGTGGAAAGAAATAGAGTCCTTTAACAATATCAGGCAGTCACATATTGGCAATCGTACTTTATCTGCTCAAAACAGTATTACCCCAGTCTTATACAAAGGAAAAGATGCCAAGGAGCTTGTAAAGGCCGATGATTTTATAAGTATAGAGCTTTGCTACTGTTCTATATATGACGAGTGTTGGGTGATTGAACGAAATAATCGCCCTACACCTATTGAAGCCTGTTTTATTGATCCCAAAGAAATGTTTCTGCAATAAGTCTGACTAAAGAAAACAAAAAGCAGCGTTAACTACTGCTGCGAAATCTGCGTACTATATAGCTAGCTATTTATAGGTTGGTATGTGTTTTAAGCACAGAGGTATTATATTTGAATAGCCGGCATTAGATGATAAGAAGCTAATGGAATTAAAATAAAAATTGTATGACTAATTTAATGATAAACATTTTATTTACCCGTGAATTATGCCAACTTGATAGTGCTATAAGCGTTTTGCCTGCTGAACTGTTTAATGTTGTTGCTTGCCCGACAATAGATATTTTCCCTATTGAAAAAACTCAAAAATTTGACCAGGAATTTAGCGAAATACTTACCGCAGATTACCTCGTTTTTACATCGAAGCATGCTGTTATAGAAACTATGAAATATCTCAGGGAAAATGACACTAGTTTCGCAGAGCTTAAGCAAATAAAAACCTGTGCTGTTGGACCAATGGTTGCCCAGCAACTCGCTGAGTATGACGTTAACGTTAATATGATGCCTGAATCATATTCAGCAGAAGGGGTAGCTAAGTTGTTTGAACCCGTCGCTAAAAATTCCGCAAAGGTATTTTTTCCAAGAGGTAATCTCGCAGCGAAAAAGTTATCTGTAGCGCTAACTGAAAAAGGCTATTCGATCGTTTCTCCTATTATTTATAATACGGAATTACGTTCTTTACTAGATGAACCAGCACAAGCGATATTTGATGCAAACCGTGTCGACTGTTTGGTTTTTACTTCACCGTCTTCCGTGCAGGCAATGATGGCGATATTAAAAGCTAACAAGCAAATGTCGACTTTAAAACAAACGCTAATATGCGCTATAGGCACTACCACTAAACGGGCGTGTATAGAGTTCGAGCTAGCAGTGAACATAATACCAAAAGATTTTACCGTTGCTGCCGTGGCAAAAGCGGTAGCTAGCTACTATCATAATAAAAATCACTAACCCCAGTACAGAGTAAACCTAGCTCTGAATAAACAAAGCTCCTTAATAAAGTGTTTTCACCCTAACTGAATCGCTTCGCTATTTATTGGCTGCTATTGGATATAAAGAGTCACTTTGATAAACACGAACTCTCAATCGTGAGTGATATGGCTTGGGCTTTTACTTATTAATAACTCCAGTTTTATAGCTTAAAAGCCACGTTGTAACAGCTCAGTTGCCAGCAGCCTTAATAGTGATTCCCAATCATTGAGCTTAACGGAACGTAATTAACATTAAGTCAGTGCCATTAAAGTCGAAGCGAATGTTCAAATGAGCGTTATAACTAAAAAAGCCAATTGCGTTTGCAATTGGCTTATGTATTTTCAGTCGTTCAATATTAATACATCATATTGAACGATATCAGAGCAGCTTAACCTAGAGTAGGATTAGTTGCAGCAGCTGAATGTCGGCTTGTAGCATGACTTGATGAAGCTGATTTACCTGAAGTTGTATGTGCAGCTCTTTGCTCACTTGCAACAAATTCACGAGGGATCACACCATTACTTACAATGGTTTCTGGCTTAGTCATAGGAGCTGAAGCTTTACCCGCTGGTTTGCTTGCTGCAGCTTTAACTTTACGCTGTATGTTTTTAGCTTTAGCACGCACTTTCTTCGGTTTTTCTTCAGCATCAGCAGGTTTTTCATCAACGGTTGCTGGTTGCTCAATAGAAGCTTCAACTTCAGTTTCAACCACGACAACTGCCTCAGTTTCGCCTACTTTGACTTCAACTTCTTCTAACTTAACCGCCGGAACCATCACGTCTTCATCAGCTGGCTTTGCTTCTACTGCTGTAACAGTCTCTGCTGTTGCTTCAGCTTCAACAGCTTCAACAGCTTCAACTGTTTCTGCTTTTACTTCTGTTTCGACTGTTTCTGTTGCAACGGCTTGTTCTTCAACCTTTACTTCTGATGCTTGAGGTTCATCAAAAGGTAAGTCTTGTTGAATTTCATTCGCAGGGTTGTTAACAACTTCAGTTAACGCATCAGCTTGTACTTTTTGAACTTCAGCAACGGTAGGCGCTGACTCTGTTACTTCAGGAGAGGTAGTAACTTCTTTGTTTACATTCTCTGACGCATCAGTAGTTTGTTCAGGGTAACGAGCTGTTACAGGATCTTCAGTGATTTCATTACTGTTGTTTTCAGCTGCTTCCGCGTTTTGTCTACGACGTTGACCATGAGCACGCATGTGACGAGGAGAACGACGACTTCTTGGACGTTGCTCATCTTTTGCTTTATTGTCTGTTGGCTCTACAGCTGCATTTTCAACAACATTGTTGTTATCAACTGATGTTGCCAATGTACTCGTTTCAACAATATTGTTTTCTACTACAGGAGCTTGTGCAACTGCATTTTTAGGCGCTTTATTTTCTACTGCATTATTTTCAACACTAGTTGAGTTTTTATCAGCGGTATTAACGCGCACTTTTTTACGATTATTACGACGTTGACGACGTTCAGCTACCTTTTCTTCTTTAGGTTTATGCACGCGCTCTTTTTGAGGCTTAGCAGGTGCTGCTGGTTTGGCTGATTTTGTCGCTTTATCGTTAACTTCTTGTGGCTTACGCTTGTCATTTCGAGAATCATTGCGTGTGTCGTTACGACCTTCATTGCGCGAATCATTACGATTGTTACGACGCTGACCTTGACGACCACGTTGCGGGCGACGTTCACTATTTCTAGTGTCATTAGTTCTTGGCTTAGCCGGTGCAGGTTTTACTTCTTCCTCTGCAGCAAAAAGTGATTTAACCCATGACATCACACCAGAAAGTAAGCTTTTAGAGTCTGAAGTCGTTGCTGCCTTCTCGGTTTTAACTACTGCTTCAACAGGTTGCTTAGGTGCTTGTTTTGGTGAAGACATGCCTTGTAATAAAGGTTCAACACGCTTATTAGCTTCTTTATCGAACTTCGGCATAACCGCTTCTTCAGGTGCATTTAGTTTAAACTCGACATCATAACTTGCTTCTTCAATGCTTTCGTCTTTCTTAATGCGTACTACTTCATACTGTGGAGTTACCATATTCGGATTAGGGATAATCAAAATATTAACGTTGTGATGCTTTTCAACATGAAAAACTGAACGACGCTTTTCGTTTAATAAGTATGTAGCAACAGGAACAGGCACTTGAGCTTGAACTTGTTGAGTATTGTCTTTAATGGCTTCTTCTTCCATTAAACGTAATACTGATAATGCTAATGACTCAACGCCACGAACATGGCCTGTGCCATTACAACGAGGACAAACGCCTTGGCTTGTTTCACCAATAGACGGGCGTAAACGCTGACGCGACATTTCAAGTAAACCAAAACGAGAAATTCGACCTAATTGGATACGAGCTCTGTCTTGTTTAACTGCGTCGCGCATTCTGTTTTCAACTTCACGTTGATGGCGAACAGGTGTCATATCGATAAAATCGATAACAACTAAACCACCTAAATCACGTAAACGTAACTGGCGAGCAATCTCTTCAGCTGCTTCTAGGTTGGTGTTGAATGCTGTTTCTTCGATATCACTACCTTTAGTTGCGCGGGCAGAGTTGATATCGATAGAAGTCATTGCTTCTGTAGGGTCAATAACGATTGAGCCGCCAGATGGTAAACGGACTTCACGTTGGAATGCCGTTTCAATTTGTGATTCAATTTGATAATGAGTAAATAATGGTACGTCGTTGGTGTAAAGCTTAACTTTACTTAAAAAATCAGGACGAACAATTTCAATGTGCTTTTTCACGCTTTCGAAAATTTTCGGGCGATCAATCAGAACTTCACCAATATCACGACGTAAATAATCACGTATAGCACGTAAAATTACATTGGTTTCTTGATGGATTAAGAATGGTGCAGGGCGGCTCGCAGCAGCTTCTGAAATAGCATTCCAATGATGTAGTAGGACGTTTAAATCCCAATCAAGTTCTTCGTATTCTTTACCAACACCAGCGGTACGAACAATTAAGCCCATGCCTTTTGGTAAGGTAAGTTTACTTAACGATGTTTTTAAATCAGTACGCTCATCACCTTCTATGCGGCGAGAAATACCACCAGCACGAGGGTTGTTAGGCATAAGCACTAAGTAGCTACCAGCAAGGCTGATAAAAGTCGTTAATGCGGCACCCTTTTGACCACGTTCTTCTTTATCAATTTGTACGATAACCTCTTGGCCTTCGTGCAAAACTTCTTTGATATTAGGGCGGCCTTGAAAGCTGTAACCTTTAGGGAAATATTCTCGGGCGATTTCTTTCATTGGTAAGAAACCGTGACGATCAGCACCGTAATCTACGAAAGCCGCTTCTAAAGACGGTTCAATACGGGTGATTTTTGCTTTATAGATGTTTGATTTTTTTTGTTCGTGACCAGGGCTTTCGATATCTAAATCATAAAGTTGTTGACCATCGACAAGTGCTACGCGCAATTCTTCTGATTGGGTAGCATTAATTAACATACGTTTCATAGTTTGTGTGACTCATTTTAATAGTCACAACACACCATTGCTTAGAACACAAAGCAATCTATCGCTATGGTAACAGCAACTTGTCAGCCTCTCGGGTGTCAATCTTACTACGCCATATTACGCAGCAAGCTGTTAAAAATTCTGATTGTATAATATAACCAAGGTGTTAATCACCTCAGTAAAATTGATTCTTTATGTGCTCAGCTTGTGTGCTGTGCGCAACAGAAAACTAAGTGCATCGTTAGTTTTAGTTCGATATTTTATCGTGTTTTCTAATGACATAACGATTGAAAATGTGACTTATTTTTTCTGTTTAATTACATAATCGCTTTATTGCGCCGGACGAAATGTTTATGCGTTTCTTTTGACAAGTTACACGCGTCAAATTCGCAATTGGCCTTACTTTTAATATCTCAACAATAATATTGGGTAAAATTGTTTAATATTAATGTGGCCGCATTTCGCCTCTTACGTCTCGCTTAAAGCATCCTTTTTACTCGTTACGGCTAAATTGTAGCGGTAACCACTTTATTATCACACTTTATTTATAGATTAGCCAACAAAATCCTCGTTTTAATTACCTGTAATTAGAAAAAAATATGTTAAACTGCGGGCAATCATGGTTCCTAGTAAAACTCTTATGACTGATAGCCCAAAACCACAAGTTAGATTTATCACGGTAGACAGCGAAGACGCAGGTCAACGCATCGATAATTTTTTAGTGAAAACACTAAAAGGTGTGCCGAAAAGTATGCTGTATCGATTGTTACGAAAAGGTGAGATTCGCGTCAATAAGAAGCGAACTAAGCCAGAATACAAATTAGTGGATGAAGATATAATTCGTGTCGCGCCAATTCGCGTTTCTGAAAACACGAATACCGTATCAACTCAATTAAACGTAGTTGCTAATTTAGAGAAACAAATATTATTTGAAGACGAGCGTTTAATCGTTATCAATAAACCTTCTGGTATGGCAGTACACGGTGGTAGTGGTTTAAGTTTTGGATTGATAGAAGCGTTACGAGCTCTTAGACCAGATGCACGGATGTTAGAGTTAGTGCATCGTCTTGATCGAGATACCTCAGGATGTTTAGTCGTAGCTAAGAAACGCTCTGCGTTACGTCACTTACACGAACAACTGCGCAATAAAACCGTACAAAAATTCTATCACGCTTTAGTCAAAGGCCGCTGGTCGACAAAATTAACTCGAGTTACTGAAGGCTTAAAGAAAAATGATTTGAAGTCTGGCGAGCGTGTCGTCGTTGTAGATAATATTAACGGTAAAGAATCAGAAACGCGCTTTAAAGTGATTCAGCATTATAAAAATGCCACACTTGTCCGCGCTTTCCCAGTGACCGGACGTACTCATCAAATTCGTGTTCATTGTCAAACCAAGGGCCATTCAATTGCCTGTGATGCTAAATATGGTCATGAAGACTTTGATCATGAAATGAAAACGCTTGGGTTAAAACGTTTATTTTTACATGCAGCAAGTATTGAGTTTACCCATCCGTTAACAGATCAAAGAATTAAGATAGAAGCCCCATTAGAGCCTTCTCTAGAAAAGCTGTTGAAGAAGCTAACTAAAGCAGATGTTCATTAGTCTAGATTAACGTTAATTCAAAATGATTTAAAAGCACATCACCAAGCTAAAGTGATGAGCTTTTTTGTTTCAGCCTGATTGGGCGAATTTAATCGTCTAACCTATCACCGAGATGGATTACAGAATAAGTATTAACGTTGGTAACGATTACTTGGCGACTGAAGTCGCCCCTACAAAAGGCAATTAAAAATTTAACTTAGCTTTAAGCTGTCAGTATGAAGCTATCAGTAAAGCCACCAGCCATGATTGTGGCAATTGTTTTAACTGATGACTGATAGCTTCGAACTTAAAGCTGAGTTCTGCTCCCATAGGTTTAATTTACTCGCCTATTTCAATATCGAGCTGCAATGCAGAATAAGTATTAACGTTGGTAACGATTACTTGGCGACTGAAGTCGCCCCTACAAAAGGCAATTAAAAATTTAACTTAGCTTTAAGCTGTCAGTTTGAAGCTTTCAGTAAAGCCACCAGCCATGAGTGTGGCAATTGTTTTAACAGATAGCTGATAGCTTCGAACTTAAAACTACGTTCTGCTACCGTAGGGCCGAATTTAATCTCCTGTAAAAATGTTCATAGCTTATTGCTCTGCTAGTACATCAACACCGTGCTGCTTTAATAACTCAACAAGTTTAATCAGCGGTAAACCGATTAAAGTATTAGGATCATCACCTTCAAGCTTTTTGAATAAACAAATGCCCAAGCCTTCGCTTTTAAAACTACCAGCACAATTATAAGGTTGTTCAGCATGTAAGTAGTTTTCGATGTCGCTGCGCGAAAGTTCATTGAAATGGACTAAGAAAGGTTCTATTAATGAAGTGGTGTAATCTAAACCACTGTCATAAACACATAGACCGGTATAAAAGACGACTGTTTTATTGCTGAATTTTTCTAGCTGTTTAACAGCATTTTCGAAATTATGCGGTTTGCCTAATATTTCACCGTCACACATTGCCACTTGATCTGAGCCGATAATCAGCGCGTCGGGATATTCGCCTTTAACCGCTTTTGCTTTTTCAATGGCTAATCGTTCAACCAGTGCAACAGGTGATTCATTTTCAAAAGGACTTTCGTCTATATTTGGTTTTGCGCAAACGAAGGCAATATTTAGCTTAGCTAAAATTTCTTTACGGAATGGGGAAGTGGAGCCTAAAACAAGTTTTTTCATTAATATCACTCAAAATATAAACAGATAGCTGTTAATATATGGACTAACTTGAGTTTTTAAACAATTTTAGCTATTTTTCTTTGACACTAGCCGATTGTCACTTTATTATGCGCGCCTTATGCAGAATCTTAAACTCCCGATAACGATTGACCCATCTAGAAGCGCACAACGAAAGTTAGTGTGTGAAGGATACTATGAAGTATCTGGGATGAATAGATTGCTTGCTTTGTGTAACCCACAGAGTGAGCAAGTACAAGTTAAAGCAAATTTTAGTGTGGATGAAGTCGGTTTGGTAGTATTATCAGGCAGCTCATCGGCAACAGTTGCGCTAACTTGTCAGCGATGTACTGAAGAGTTCGAATTGGCATTAGAAGTAGAGTTTACTTTTAGTCCGGTGAAAAACGCTGAAGCTGCAGCTGAGTTGCCGTCATATTATGACGCAATTGAATTAGATGAAAATGGTGAAGTTAACTTGCGAGAGTTAGTGGAAGATGAGTTTTTACTCGATATTCCGTTAATTCCAAGGCATCCAATCAAAGACTGTCAAGCGCCATCTGATAGTGTTTGGGGGGAACTGCCTGAAGAGCTAGAAAAACCGAATCCATTTGATGTATTGAAACAACTTAAGTAGTTAATTTTAGCTAATAACCGATTTTAGGAGTAGGCAATGGCAGTTCAAAAGAGCAAAAAGTCTCGTTCAAGACGTGGCATGCGCCGTTCACATGACGCAGTAACGGCAACGCATTTATCAACAGATCCAGTATCTGGTGAAACTCACCGTCGTCACCATGTAACAGCTGATGGCTTTTACAAAGGTGTAAAAGTAATCAATAAGTAATCTGTAACGATTACCTTGATTAATCTAACCATAGCGTTAGATGTTATGGGGGGCGATCAAGGCCCCCACGTAACACTTCCTGCAGCTATACTTGCTGTAGAAAAACTGCCCAATCTTCACTTATTATTGTGCGGTGACGAAACTGTCATAGTTGAAGCACTGACAAAAAACCAAATTTATCCACACCCTCGATTAACCATAGTTCCAACGACTCAAGTTGTTGAAATGGATGACAAGCCTATTTTTGCATTGCGCAATAAAAAGCAGTCCTCAATGCGTAAAATTTTAGATTTAGTTCATGATGGTCAAGCACAAGCTTGTGTTAGTGCTGGTAATACCGGTGCACTTTTTTCAATGGCCCACTTTGTCTTAAAAACCTTACCGGGTGTAGAACGTCCAGCACTGATATCAGCATTACCAAGTAATACTCCTGATCAACATGTTTTTATGTTGGATTTAGGCGCTAATGTATTTTGCGATTCAAGTGTCCTGTATCAATTCGCCATAATGGGCTCAGTCATGGCAAAAGAAGTTGATGGCATTGAAAACCCTAAAGTTGCTTTGTTGAATATGGGGGAAGAAGATAATAAGGGCAGTGACCATATAAAACAAACGGCGAGTTATTTACTTGCCAATGAAGATATTAATTATATTGGCTTTATAGAAGGTAATGATATTTTTACTAATAAAGCCGATGTAATAGTTTGCGATGGTTTTGTTGGTAATGTCGCGTTAAAAACTTGCGAAGGTGTGGCTAGAATGGTCTATACCCAACTGCAAGAAATCATTAAAAAACACTTTTTAGCTCAAATTATGGGCAAATTGTTGTCTCGGCCATTAAAAAAACTCTTTAAACCCATGAACCCCGACCAGTATAACGGCGCAAGTTTGATAGGATTGCGCGGTATTGTCGTGAAAAGTCATGGTAACGCGAATATAATGGCATTTTATACGGCTATTATGGAAGCGGTTACAGAAGTTGAGCGCCAAGTACCAGCAAAAATTAAAGATAAGCTTGAGCATAGTTTGTGCCATAAATAATTACGTTTTCTTGGTGTCACATTGTTTTATAATAAGCTATTAAATTAATACGATGTAGGCAATTACCGCTTTACATTGTTACAGTTAAAATTAAATATAATTAGGTCTAATAATGCAAAATAATTTAGCGTTTGTTTTTCCCGGTCAAGGTTCTCAATCTTTAGCTATGTTGGCTGACTTTGCTGAAAATTCAGTCGTACAGGATACCTTTACTGAGGCATCTGAAGCCCTCGGATATGATTTATGGCAATTGATTCAAACAGGCCCTGTTGAAACATTAAACCAAACAAATATTACCCAGCCTGCACTATTAACCGCAAGTGTTGCACTTTGGCGTTTATGGCACGCAAGCTCAGCTGCAACTCCTGCATTATTAGCAGGACATAGCTTAGGTGAGTATTCTGCTTTAGTTTGTGCCGGTGTTTTGTCGTTAGCCGACGCCGTGAAGTTAGTTGAAAAACGCGGTGAATTCATGCAATCTTCGGTACCAGCAGGCGTTGGTGCTATGGCTGCAGTCATTGGTTTAGATGATAAGATTATTATTGAAGCCTGTGCAAATGCAGCAGGAGATGAAGTCGTTTCAGCAGTAAACTTTAACTCTCCTGGTCAAGTGGTTATTGCTGGTCATAAAGCGGCAGTCGAGCGGGCAGGTGTTTTGTGTAAAGACGCTGGAGCAAAGCGTGTTTTACCTTTACCTGTGAGTGTTCCTTCGCATTGTGCATTAATGAAAGAAGCTGCTGAGCAACTGGCTGAAGAGTTCAATAATGTTACATTTAATGAACCGAATATTCCGGTTGTAAATAATGTCGACGTAAAAGCAGAGCAAACAGTTGAAGCGATTAAAATAGCGCTAATAAAGCAATTGTATAGCCCTGTACGCTGGACTGAAACCATTCAGTACTTAGCGAGTCAAGGTATTGAAACCGTCATTGAAGCTGGCCCAGGTAAAGTATTACAAGGCTTGCTCAAACGTATAGATAAAAATGTGAGTTGCCATTCAGTAAATGACAGCGCCTCACTTGAAAAAGCAATTGAATCAGTAGGATAAAAAATTATATGTTTTCATTAGAAGGTAAAGTTATCTTAGTCACTGGTGCAAGCCGTGGTATAGGTAAAGCAATTGCAACACAACTACAATCGTTAGGTGGTATTGTGCTTGGAACAGCAACATCAGAAAACGGTGCCAAAAATATTAGTGAATATCTAGGTGAAGGGCAGGGTTTAGTATTAAACGTAACTGACGATGCTTCTATTGCTGCCATGTTTGAAGTTATTAAAGCAAAACATGGAGGAATTGATATATTAATTAATAATGCTGGGATAACCCGTGATAATTTGATGATGCGCATGAAAGATGACGAATGGAATGATATTATTGATACAAATCTGACATCTGTTTTTAAAATCAGTAAAGCCGTTTTACGTGCAATGATGAAAAAACGTAACGGCCGTATTATTAATATTGGTTCTGTTGTTGGTACAATGGGTAATGCAGGTCAAGTTAACTACGCAACTGCCAAGGCAGGGTTAATTGGTTTTACAAAATCATTAGCGCGTGAAGTGGCTTCTCGTGGCATTACAGTGAACACGGTTTCACCAGGTTTTATTGATACTGATATGACTCAAACATTGACGGATGAGCAAAAAGAAGGCATTTTTGCACAAGTTCCTGCAAATCGTTTAGGTAAACCAGAAGAAATTGCTAGTGCTGTTGCTTTCTTAGCATCTGATTCAGCAGCATATATTACAGGCGAAACATTGCATGTAAATGGCGGTATGTACATGGTTTAACTTAAGGTCACCATTGCGTGATTTAAGGTTAAATTCGAAGAAATTTTGAACTGTCAACAGGTTAGACCAGCAAAAAAGTAAAATTAGAAGCTTGCATGGTTGGCTTTTGGCGAATAAACTACACACAATTTTGAAAAATTGTATTTTCTAGTAAAGGAAAAAAAATGAGTACTATTGAAGAACGCGTTAAAAAAATTACTATTGAGCAACTTGGTGTAAGCGAAGATGAAGTTAAAGTTGAAGCTTCATTTGTTGATGACTTAGGTGCTGACTCTTTGGACACTGTTGAATTAGTAATGGCGTTAGAAGAAGAATTTGATACTGAAATTCCAGATGAAGAAGCTGAGAAAATCACAACAGTTCAAGCAGCAATCGATTACGTTACTGCAAACCAGTAATATTAAACGAATGTAATTGATTTCAGGCGGTTTAATTACCGCCTGATTTGTTTTTATCGTCTGAACAATTCAATATTGTTTTTATTACTTAAGCTACTGTTTAACCCGTAAGCTTAATATCCCTACAAAAATTCAACTCTATCGGAGGCAGCACATCTCATGAGACGCGTTGTAGTTACCGGTCTTGGCATGCTTAGTCCATTAGGCAATAGCCCTGAATCAACTTGGCAAAATCTACTACTTGGTAAAAGTGGTATTTCTGACATTACCCACTTCGATACTACAGAGTATCCAACGCGGTTTGCTGGCCTGGTCAAAGATTTTGATGCAGAAGACTATATGGCTCGTAAAGATGCCAAAAAAATGGATTTATTTATTCAATATGGTGTTGCCGCTGGTGTGCAAGCTATTAATGATTCTGGCTTAGAAATCAACGAAGAAAATGCTCAACGCATAGGTGTTGCAGTAGGATCTGGGATTGGTGGTTTAGGACTTATCGAAGAGAATCATGCGAAACTCTTAAAGAGTGGACCTCGTAAGCTTTCACCATTTTTCGTACCGTCTACCATTATTAATATGATTTCAGGCCACTTATCGATTAAATTTGGCATGAAAGGCCCTAACATCTCAATTGTTACCGCTTGTACTAGTGGTGTGCATAACATTGGCCATGCAGCACGTATGATCGCCTATGGTGATGCAGATGCTATGGTTGCTGGTGGTGCCGAGAAAGCATCGACTACACTTGGTATGGGTGGCTTTGGCGCAGCACGAGCTATGTCTACTAGAAACGACGCACCACAACAGGCTTCACGCCCGTGGGATAAAGACCGTGATGGTTTTGTTCTTGGTGATGGCGCAGGTGTTCTTGTGTTAGAAGAGTATGAACATGCAAAAGCTCGTGGCGCTAAAATCTACGCGGAATTAGCTGGTTTTGGTATGAGTGGCGATGCATATCATATGACATCACCTCCTGCTGATGGCGCAGGTGCTGCACTCGCAATGAGTAATGCGATTAATGACGCTAAGGTAAACAAAACCGAAATTGGTTATATAAATGCTCATGGCACTTCAACGCCTGCAGGTGATATTGCTGAAACTAATGCAGTTAAGTCAGTATTTGGTGAATCAGCTCATCAAGTTATGGTTGGTTCAACTAAATCAATGACAGGGCATTTACTTGGCGCAGCTGGTGCAATTGAAGCTATCTTTAGTATCCAAGCGTTAGTTAATAGCGCAGTACCGCCGACTATTAATTTAGATAATCCTGACGATGGCTGTGATCTCGACTATATTGCTCATACTGCACGTGATGTTAACTTAGACTACGTTTTATGTAATTCTTTTGGTTTTGGTGGCACAAACGGGTCATTGATATTTAAGAAAGTTTAATCAGTAAGTCAATATCACTAACAAAGTAGCATTTAATTGATTTTTAATGCTAAAAGCGCTTGAACTAAAGCCCTTAAGCCTGAATACTTAAGTTAAGTATTCAGGCTTTTTTATGGCAATTATGGTGTTAAGTTTTGTAGATGGTCAGATAGCAAATTCACTGGCACTAGATGATCGCGGTTTAGCTTATGGTGATGGCTGTTTTACTACCGCTTTAGTTATTGATGGTAAAGTGCAAATGCTTGAACAGCATATTAGTCGCTTGGTAAATCAAACGCAGCGCTTGGGTTTACCTCCATTTGATGAGGTAGCTTTACGTGAAACTATAGCGAAGATAAGCGCAGGTGTAGTCAAAGCTATCGTGAAAGTTATAATCACTTGTGGCAGCGGTGGTAGAGGCTATTCTCGCATCGGTGTTGTGCATGCTCGGTTTATTGTTTCATTACATGACTACCCGAATTTCTATCAGCAATGGCAAAAGCAAGGGATCAGTGTTGGTATTAGCAAGCAACAGTTAGGTATTAATCCTATGCTTGCCGGTTTAAAGCATCTTAATCGACTTGAGCAGGTGTTGCTAAGAGCTGAACTAGATAAACGCACTGAAGATGATTTACTCGTCACAGATATCAATGGTTGTGTCATTGAGTGTTGTAGCGCAAATGTGTTTTGGTTACATGCAGGGCAATGGCATACCCCGATATTAAATACTGCTGGCGTTGCCGGTTTAATGCGGGATAACATCTTATCAACAATAAAAAATATACAACAAGGTCAATATTTACTTGCAGACTTAGATAATATCGATGCTATGTTTATTAGTAATGCTATTTTAGGTATAGTGCCGATTAAAATATTCAATAACCAGCAATTAGATACCTCCCACGTGGTAAGCATCCAAAATCAATGCTTAAACATGGCAAATAAAATATAAAATGATAACTAAATTTCTCAATTTACCCCTGTTGGTTAAAAAAATAATTATTACCTTGATGATTGTATTAATTGTCAGTGCTGTTGCCGGTTTTACGGTCATGATGACTGCAAAAATGAAAGTGCAACAGCCTTTAGTGGTGCACGAAACTGAATTCATAACCGTGAATCCCGGTACATCATTTAATGCATTTTCAAAGCAATTGGTGGCCAAAGGTTGGATAGAAAACCTTTTTTGGCTGCGTGTTTATATTAAATTAAACCCCCAACATAGTAAGATTAAATCAGGCACTTACCAAATACAGTCAAATTTGCGTATCATCGATTTACTTGATTTAGTGATATCAGGTAAAGAACATCAATTTTCGATTACCTTTATTGAAGGCAGCACCTTTAATCAGGTTTTAGCCCAGTTAGCGCAACATCAATACATCAACCAAACAATAGTTGAGTTATCACCGGCAATAATTGCTGAAAAACTTAATATAAAGCAAAGTAACCCTGAAGGTTGGTTGTTTCCTGATACCTATGCATTCACCAAAAATACTGATGATATTGCTATCCTTAAACGAGCGTATGATAAAATGCGTGAAGCATTAAACACGCAATGGCAAAACAGAGCTGACAATTTACCTTATGATTCACCGTATCAGGCGCTGATCATGGCATCTATAATTGAAAAAGAAAGTGGCAGACATGCTGAGCACCCACGTATCGCTTCAGTTTTTGTCAACAGACTCAATAAAAAAATGCGTTTACAAACAGACCCTACTGTAATTTATGGCTTAGGTGACCGCTATCAAGGTGATATAACGTATGCGCACTTACGTGAAAAAACGGTTTACAATACCTATAAAATCAAAGGGTTACCACCAACACCAATCGCTTTACCAGGCGCGCAGGCCTTACGCGCTGCGTTAAACCCTGAATTAAGCGAGTATTTATATTTTGTTAGTAATGGTGCCGGTGAGCATATTTTTTCGACTAATTTAGCGGATCATAATCGTGCTGTTAACAAGTATCAGCGTAAGTAATATTAAATTAAAATAATAATAAATATTTGGATAACACAGTATGAAGAAAGGTAAATTTATTGTTGTAGAGGGTATTGAAGGTGCTGGTAAATCTTCAGCTATTAGCGTCATAGAAGCCGTATTGAATAGGCATAATATTCCGTTTATAAAAACCCGTGAACCGGGTGGAACACCTTTAGCTGAAGCTTTACGTGAAATTGTTAAATCAGCCAGTCATGAAGAAAAATTAACTCAAGAAACCGAACTGTTATTAATGTATGCCAGTAGAAGCCAGTTACTTGCAAATAGAATTTTACCCGCATTAGAAAGTGGCACTTGGGTCATTGGTGATCGTCACGACCTTTCATCTAGAGCTTATCAGGGCGGCGGTCGTCAATTTGATGATGGCATAATGGATGCTATCGCAAATGTCACCTTAAAAGGCTTTACTCCAGACTTAACAGTTTATTTAGATATAGCACCAGAGCTAGGTTTAGCCAGGGCACAAGCTCGCGGTGAACTAGATAGAATAGAACTAGAAAAAATAGAATTTTTTCAGCGGGTGAGGGATAAGTACCTTTCTTTGGCTCAAGCATCTGAAACCACTAATGTTATTGATGCAAGCCAATCGATGCAAGCAGTACATAATGATGTTACTGCTGCCGTTGAAGCATTTGTTTCAGGCATGCAAGGCTAATAATGAAAAATTGGTTACTAGCAGTTAAACAGCAATTATCACAGCAAATTATTAACAATAAGTTGCCCCATGCAATGTTGTTTTCGGGAGTACAAGGAGCGGGACACGAAGAGATCGCCCAGTGGCTGATCAAAGTATTATTGTGTCAACAACCTATTCATGAGAATAGCAATGAGGCGTTACTTAGCCTTCAACCTTGTACTGATTGTAAAACTTGTAAACTATTTGCCAGTAATAGCTACCCAGATCATTTAACTATTGTTAATGAAAAAAATACCATTGGTGTCGACTTAATTCGTCATCTTAGCCAATTTTTCCAAAGAACTGCTCATATAGGTCATGCAAAGACAGCATTAGTTAATAACGCAGATACGATGACGGTATCAGCGGCCAATGCATTATTGAAAACATTAGAAGAGCCAACAACCGACAGTTTTATTATTTTAACAACTGATCGTAGTGACATGTTGCTTCCAACTATTATCAGTCGTTGTCAAAAAATTGAAATTAGGCCGCCAGTAGGAGATAAATTACTCGCTGAATTTAATCATCAAGGAGATGATGCATTTATTAATCTTAGTCATTTAAATGAGTTAACTGACAGTGCGGCAGAGATTGCATTTGCTGAATTTCGTGATATGGTGCAATATTACCTATGTGAAAACCGACATCGTAATGAAGTATTAGCGACCTTAGTTAACAATGATGATGGATTTCGCTGGTTAGAGAAAATTCTCGTAGATTTAATGCGAGATCATTGGGGATGGCAAATATCAAAGAACCGAAATCAATATAATATTAGCATTAATAGGCAGCAGATTTGGCAAGTATACAATTTAGTACAAGCTACTAACATTAAACTAAAGACATTAGTACAAGTGAACCGGCAGTTTATTACTGAAAAATTACTCGCCGAGATTAGTCTAGTTGTACAAAAAACGACTAAAAAATAGAGGGATGATTTTGGAAAACATAACACTTGAATATATTTCAGATCGCGATTTATATCAGTCATATATGCCATTTATGAAAAACGGTGGTTTATTCATCCGTACAACAGAGAACCTTGAACTGGGTACTGATGTTAATTTAACAGTGACATTACCAGATTCATTAGAGCCGTCTGAGATAAAGGGTGTAGTGTCTTGGATAACACCCATTGGCGCTCAAAATGGCACTCCAGCGGGTATAGGAGTCAGTTTCACTGAAGATCCCGATAATATTCGTAACCAAATTGATAAATCGATAGGCCGGTTACTTAACTCTTCTGAGCCAACACTATCCATGTAACCGATTGATTTTATGCTATTGGATTAGCGCGTTTAAACAACTTTCCTTTAATAATTTTGTGCACCATCGTGCGGAGTAACCTTGTGTTTATAGACTCTCATTGTCATTTAGACCGTTTAAAGCTTGAAGAATTTGACAATAATTTAGATAACGTGGTCAATGCAGCACTGGCTGAACAAGTGAATACCTTGCTTTGTGTTAGCGTTACATTAGAAGATTTTCCTGCCATGGCTGAGCAAACAGCTCATTATGAAAATGTTTGGCTAACTTGTGGCGCTCATCCTTTGAACCAGGGTGATGAAATAGATGCTGAGCAATTAGCCCTTTTAGCAAATAATTCAAGAGTAATAGCGATTGGTGAAACAGGTCTAGATTATTTTTATGCACCAGAAACAAAACCAGTTCAATTAGATTCTTTTCGTAAGCATGTCCGTGTCGCAAATCAATTAAAAAAACCTTTAATAATTCATACTCGAGATGCCCAAGCAGATACTTTAGCTATTTTAAGAGAAGAGCAAGCTGAAAATGTTGGCGGTATTTTGCATTGTTTTACTGAAACATGGGAAATGGCAGAGCAAGCCATTGCGATGGGGTTTTATATATCTTTTTCTGGCATTGTCACGTTTAAAAATGCCAGTGCGTTAAGAGAAGTAGCGAAAAAAGTGCCAGCAGATCGTTTTTTAATTGAAACAGACTCGCCATATCTAGCACCTGTACCGCACAGAGGTAAGCAAAATCAGCCAGCCTATGTGGTAGAAGTAGCAAAACATCTTGCTAGCATTCGTGGTACATCCGTAGCTGAAATTGCAAGGCAATCAAGTGAGAACTTTCATCGTTTGTTCCCACAAACTAAAGCATAAATCACTTAACGCATATTCCAATTATTCACAAAAAAAGGCCCGATACTGCTGCCAGTATCGGGCTCAGGGGTGGCTCTGTGAAAGAACCTGCGCTAATAAACTGTCAAATTTATCAAACTTATAAATTAAGTGTATAAACATGCTTTCTGTTTATTAATTTGCTTGCGAGCACTAGGCAGATAACTTACCTATAGCGTTAAGTGTAGTGTAAGCTTTGATAAATGCAAAAAATTATCATGTAACTTTCAGTGTGTTGTTTTTTATAGATAATTTTATGATTTATTTGAAGCTTTTTTAGTTTTATTAACTGGCTGCTCACTGCTTGTCCACAGGTTGTTATGTATTTCGATACTAGGTATTAGACTGTTTCTATGTCATGATAAATCCTATTTATTACAACTATTAAAGAGCTGAACTTTGTTAAACCGTATTTGGAGTGGATTTTTCTTTATCGCCTTTATTTCGGCAATGGTGCAATGGTTAGTCTTTGATCAAATATTGATTTTTGAAGATATTGTTAACGCCATTTTTTCTATGTCAAAGGTAACCGTAGAAATTGCGATAGGTTTAATTGGTATTCTAAGTTTTTGGCTCGGTATGATGAAAATTGCAGAGCATGCTGGCATTATTGATAAGTTAGCTGATTTTATATCGCCACTCTTTGTTCGGATTATGCCAGAAGTTCCTAAAGGTCATCCTGCGATAAGTTCGATGACCATGAACTTATCGGCAAATTTTCTAGGGTTAGATAATGCAGCTACGCCTTTGGGGTTAAAGGCAATGCAAGATTTACAGTCGCTTAACCCAAATAAAACAACGGCGACTAATGCGCAAATTTTATTTTTAGTTTTAAATACCTCGTCGGTGACATTATTTCCGGTGACTGTTTTTGTTTATCGTGCCCAACAAGGCGCCATCAATCCTACGGATGTTTTTGTCCCCATATTACTTGCCACCTTTGCATCAAGCCTGGCCGGTTTACTTGTTGTCGCTTTTGTCCAAAAAATAAAACTTTACCAACAAGTTGTTCTCCTCTATTTAGCTGCGGGTATTGCACTAGTCGGTAGTGTTGCGGCATATTTTTCAACGCTGAGTGCTGAACTATTAGCCCAACAGTCATCATTGTTAGGTAATTTATTAATATTTAGTACTTTGATCTGTTTTATATTTTTCGCCTTAAAACGACAAGTTAATGTTTACGACAGCTTTATTGAAGGGGCTAAACAGGGTTTTGATACCAGCATTAAAATCATTCCCTATTTGTTGGCTATGTTATGCGCCATTGGTGTATTTAGAGCCAGTGGAGCATTAGATATTTTAGTTGATGGTATCCGTCAATTGGTCTTGATTTTCAATGGTGATGCTAGGTTTGTTGATGCTTTACCGACAGCATTTATGAAACCGTTAAGTGGTTCTGGTGCGCGAGCTATGATGATTGAAACTATGAATACTCATGGTGCGGACTCTTTTGCCGGCCGCTTAGCTTCTATCGTTCAAGGTTCTACTGAAACTACTTTTTATGTACTAGCGGTCTATTTTGGCTCTGTTGGAATTCGGTATAGCCGTCATGCGCTTACCTGTGGACTTGTTGCTGATTTAGCTGGCATTACTGCAGCGATTGCAGTTTGTTATTGGTTTTTCGGCTAACAATCAAGACCACCTAATATTGTCGACATTTTTTCTTAAACATTAAAATAAGACTAGGTTTGGAACTTTAACTATTTAACTGTTGATGATTTTAATTAAAAGTCTACAATAACAGCTAATTAGCAATCTTGTTGTTTTTAAGGTTAGGCTTTAAGTAGTGAGTTTTAATTATTTTCACGAGTAATGAATACCTCCTATTGTCGACAATAGTTGTTTTTCGGCATTGACTAATCTTAATATGTCGCTATCATTACGCCATTGTTTTTGAATGTGTCGACAATAATGGCTTTAAATAACCCAACTACACAAGCAGCTGTAACAACAGCAGATAAAGTATTTGAACAAATGTTACATGCCATTGTTGATGGCACAATCAAGTCTGGCAGCAAAATAAGTGAGCCAGAACTTGCCAAAAACTATCAAATTAGCCGCTCAACTCTGCGCGAAGCTTTAAACCGTCTAGAAAAATGTCACCTTATTGAACGTAAAGCCAATGTTGGTTCTCGCGTTGTTGAATGCTCTATTGCCGGCCTTTTAGAAATTTACGTTGTTCGTGAAGCGCTTGAAGGTATGGCTTGTCGAGAAGCGGCCAACAATATGACCGATGAAGAAATTAATGAAATGAAGGCTATGCTTGCACAACATGCAAGTGCAAAAGCACTACAAGATGGCGTTTCATATTATCAAGAAGAAGGTGATTTAGATTTTCATTATAAAGTTATTCTCGGTAGTCATAATCAACAACTGATCAATATCTTATGTGGTCAACTCTATCACCTTGTGCGGATGTATCGCTGCCAATTTGGTATGAATAGCCCTCGAGCGACTAAAGCATTTGATGAACATTCTAGAATAATCGAAGCGATAGCCGATCGTGACGGAGAATTAGCTGAAATGCTGATGAGACGTCATATTGCGGCATCACGAAAAAACATTGAAAAGAAAATTGCTCAGCAACAATAAGCATTACGCTTAATAAATTCACTATAAATCACGGAAAAGGACTAAGTAATGTCTACATTATTATCACCTGGCGCAAAATTTCGCCAAGCCATAGAGAATAATAAACCACTTCAAGTTGTCGGCACTATCAACGCTTATTGCGCGATGATGGCGGAACAACTAGGTCATCAAGCTATTTATCTATCTGGTGGCGGTGTGGCTAATGCATCATATGGCTTACCTGATTTAGGTATGACGTCATTAAATGATGTCATCGCCGATGTTCAACGCATCACTAGTGCATCTAGTTTACCTTTGCTTGTTGATATTGATACCGGCTGGGGGGGGGCATTTAATATTGCTAAAACTATCCGTGATATGGAAAAAGCTGGAGCTGCAGCGGTACACATTGAAGATCAAGTAGCGCAAAAGCGTTGCGGTCATCGCCCAAATAAAGAAATTGTTACAACTGAAGAGATGGTTGATCGTATTAAAGCAGCTGTAGACGCGCGTGTTGATAAAGATTTTTTTATCATGGCCCGTACCGATTCATTTGCTCAAGAAGGTTTAGAAGCCGCATTAGAACGTGCTAAAGCTTATGTTGCCGCTGGTGCTGATGGTATTTTTGCTGAAGCGGTTAAAACAGAAGAGCACTACCGTGCATTTACTGAAGCGCTTGATGTTCCTGTGTTAGCTAATATTACCGAATTTGGCCAAACTGAATTATGGAATAAAGCACAATTAGGTGAGTGGGGATGTGCGATGGTACTTTACCCATTATCAGCATTTCGTGCGATGAATAAAGCGGCTGAATCTGTTTATAAAACTTTACTTGCAGATGGCGATCAAAAAGCAGAAATCGATAATATGCAAACCAGAATGGATTTGTACGATTACCTTGGTTACCACGACTACGAGCAAAAACTTGATGTGTTGTTTTCTGAAGGCAAAAACAAATAGTTATATAAAACAGCTTACATAAAAATCAATTTACCCATTAATAACAACTGACTTTGTTGTTGAAGGAAAAAGGAAAGAATAATGACAGATAAAAAATTATCAGGTGCAGGTTTACGTGGTCAAAGCGCAGGTGAAACAGCTTTGTGTACGGTAGGAAAATCAGGCTCAGGTTTAACTTATCGCGGTTATGATGTCGCTGATTTAGCAGATAACGCTACTTTTGAAGAAGTAGCATACCTTCTTTTCAATGGCGAATTGCCAAATGAAAAAGAGTTAGCAACTTATAAAGCTGAATTATTTGCCATGCGTGATTTACCAGAGGCATTAAAAGCAGTACTTAAATTAATTCCTAAAGAAACTCATCCGATGGATGTCATGCGTACGGGGTGTTCATTTTTAGGTAACTTAGAGCCAGAGAATGACTTCTCTGAGCAACAACAAGCTGCTAATCGTTTATTATCGGCGTTTCCAGCCATTATGTGTTATTGGTATAAATTCTCTCACGAAGGTGTTGAGATTGATTGTACTTCTGATGAATCGTCATTAGGTGGGCACTTCTTAAAATTATTAAATGGTAAAAGTCCGTCAGCACAACACCAAAAAGTCATGGATGTGTCATTAATTTTGTATGCAGAGCACGAATTTAATGCCTCTACATTTACTGCGCGTGTTTGTGCATCAACATTATCTGACATGTTCTCATGTGTCACGGGTGCCATTGGCACATTACGTGGACCACTTCATGGCGGTGCTAACGAAGCGGCGATGGACATGATTGAACAGTTTGAGTCTCCTGCAGATGCTAAAGAAAAAATGGCTGGCATGTTAGCACGTAAAGAAAAAATAATGGGTTTTGGTCATGCGGTTTATAGCACTTCAGATCCTCGTAATGTCATTATAAAAGCTTGGTCTGAAAAGCTAGCAGCAGAAAACGGCGATACCTCGCTGTATGATATTTCAGTCGCTTGTGAAGAATTTATGTGGGACACGAAAAAATTATTTTGTAATGCTGATTTCTTCCATGCGTCAACGTACAACTATATGGGCATTCCAACGAAATTATTTACGCCTATTTTCGTTTGTTCACGCTTAACTGGTTGGGCAGCACACGTGATGGAACAGCGTCAAAATAACCGCATTATTCGTCCTTCTGCAGACTACACAGGACCTGAACCACGTAAAGTTCAACCTATTGCTGAAAGAGCATAAGGCTGTTCAGTATCGCTAACTTCATCGGTAAATACCCGCGTCTTCAGAATAAGGCGCGTATTATCCATTTAAAGTTAAGTTAGCTGCTATTGTCTATTTAAGAAGGTGTTTTTTAAAAATGCCTTTATTTTTAACAAAATATTGTGGATTAAGTTATGAACTATGATTATCGCAAGCCACTGCCGAATGCCAATATTGACTATTTCGATACCCGATCTGCAGTTGAAGACATAAGCCCTGGTGCTTATGCAAAATTACCTTATACATCACGTGTTTTAGCTGAACAACTTGTTCGCCGTTGTGATCCTAAAACCTTAACCGATTCATTAAAGCAAATCATTGAAGGTAAGCAAGACTTAGACTTTCCTTGGTATCCCGCGCGTGTTGTAACTCACGATATATTAGGCCAAACAGCCTTAGTCGATTTAGCGGGCCTTCGTGATGCCATTGCTGCACAAGGTGGCGATCCTGCAAAGGTTAACCCTGTAGTACCAACCCAATTGATTGTTGATCATTCACTTGCTGTTGAAGCTCCGGGTTTTGATTCACAAGCGTTTGAAAAAAACCGTGCCATTGAAGACCGTCGTAATGCTCATCGTTTTCACTTTATTGAGTGGACTAAAACTGCCTTTAAAAATGTTGATGTTATTCCTGCCGGTAACGGCATTATGCACCAAATCAATTTAGAGAAAATGTCACCAGTTATTCAAGCACGTGACGGTGTTGCCTTTCCTGATACTTGTGTCGGTACTGATAGTCATACCCCTCATATCGATGCACTAGGTGTTATTGCCATTGGTGTTGGTGGCTTAGAAGCGGAAACGGTAATGCTAGGTCGCCCATCTATGATGCGCTTGCCAGACATTATTGGCGTTAAATTAACCGGTCAACGTAAACCGGGTATTACCGCTACTGACATTGTATTGGCTATTACTGAATTCTTACGTAATGAAAAAGTAGTCTCTAGTTACTTAGAGTTTTTTGGTGAAGGCACGAAAAATCTTACTATTGGCGACAGAGCAACTATTTCAAATATGACACCAGAATACGGTGCATCTGCTGCCATGTTCTACATTGATGAACAAACCATTGATTATTTGAAAATTACCGGTCGTGAACCAGAGCAAGTTAAATTAGTAGAAACTTATGCTAAGCATACCGGTTTATGGGCTGATGATTTAGTGAGTGCAGAATATAAACGTGTGCTTGAATTTGACTTGTCAACGGTTGAGCGTAACTTAGCAGGCCCATCTAATCCGCATCGCCGTTTAGCGACAGCTGACTTGGCAGCAAAAAATATTGCCAAAAACTTAGACGAATGCAAAGCACAAGAAGCGAAGGGTGAAATGCCTGATGGTGCAGTAATTATTGCCGCTATTACTTCATGTACCAATACTTCTAATCCTCGTAATGTCGTTGCTGCAGGTCTTATTGCAAAACGCGCTAATGAGCTAGGCTTAGTACGTAAACCTTGGGTTAAATCGTCTTTTGCCCCAGGTTCAAAAGTTGCGAAACTTTATTTAGAGGAAGCAGGCCTGTTATCTGAAATGGAAAAACTAGGCTTTGGTATTGTCGGCTATGCGTGTACCACGTGTAATGGTATGTCTGGCGCCTTAGATCCTAAAATTCAACAAGAAATTATCGATCGAGATTTATACGCTACAGCCGTTTTATCAGGTAACCGTAACTTTGATGGTCGTATTCATCCATTTGCTAAACAAGCGTTTTTGGCTTCACCGCCATTAGTGGTTGCTTATGCTATTGCCGGTACCATCCGTTTTGATATTGAAAAAGATGTTCTAGGACAAGATCAAAATGGTAACGATATTACCTTAAAAGATATTTGGCCAAGTGACGAAGAAATTGATGCTATTGTAGCTTCATGCGTCAAGCCTGAGCAATTCAAAAAGATTTACACGCCAATGTTCGATTTAGGCGCATTTGAACCTGCCGAAAGTCCATTATACGACTGGGATCCTAAAAGTACTTATATCCGTCGTCCGCCATATTGGGAAGGGGCCTTAGCGGGTAAACGTACTATGAAAGGTATGCGTCCATTAGCCGTATTGGGTGATAACATTACGACTGACCATTTATCGCCATCTAATGCTATTCAATTGAACAGTGCTTCAGGTGCCTACCTCAAGAAGATGGGGTTACCTGAAGAGGACTTTAACTCATACGCAACACACCGTGGCGATCATGAAACTACACAACGAGCAACATTCGCGAATCCGAAATTGTTTAATGAAATGTGTCGTGACGAAAAAGGCGAAGTAAAACAAGGTTCACTAACCCGTATCGAGCCAGAAGGTGTTGAGTCTCGTATGTGGGAAGCGATTGAAACTTACATGAATCGCAAACAGCCATTAATTATTATCGCTGGCGCTGATTATGGTCAGGGTTCTTCGCGTGATTGGGCGGCAAAAGGTGTGCGTTTAGCCGGTGTAGAAGTGATTGTAACTGAAGGTTTTGAACGTATTCATCGTACTAATTTAGTCGGAATGGGTGTATTACCATTAGAATTTACTAACGGTGAAACGCGTCACACTTATCACATTGACGGTAGTGAAACTTATGATGTGATTGGTACTACATCGCCAGGTGCAGCTATGACTGTTGTCATGACACGTAAGAATGGAGAGGTTGTTGAAATACCAGTGAAGTGTCGCCTTGATACAGCAGAAGAAGTGACTGTTTATGATGGTGGTGGGGTTTTACAAAAGTTTGCCACTGATTTCTTAAAGTCTAATGCCTAAACGTTTATTTCTCATGATAGCTGCGTTGGCTGTACTTACTTGGTAAACCAAGCTCCGTGCAGTCGCCTTGCTCTCAATATAAATAATCCGTCTAGACATGAAACTTAATTGATTCAAATTAAAAATGGCACATTGTTGTTAAAACTAATGTGCCATTTTTCGATTCATGGATGAATCTACTTAGAATTACCATGGATGGTTTAAATTTTGTTTAAGAAAGACTAAAAAGGAGAAAGCAATGGCTTTCGTACCTCAAACAAAAATTCCCGCGACTTATATACGTGGTGGTACCTCTAAAGGTGTGTTTTTTAACCTGTTAGATTTACCTAAACGATGCCAAGTTCCTGGTGAAGCTCGCGACAATATGCTACTTCGCGTTATCGGCAGCCCTGATCCATATGGGAAACAAACCGATGGTATGGGCGGTGCTACCTCAAGTACCAGTAAAACAGTTATTTTGTCCAAAAGTACTCAAGACCAGCACGATGTCGATTATTTATTTGGCCAAGTTGCCATCGATAAAGCTTTCGTTGATTGGAGCGGTAATTGCGGTAATTTAACTGCGGCAGTTGGTTCTTTTGCAATAATGTCAGGCATAGTCCCACAAAGCCGTATTCCTGAAAACGGGGTTTGTACCGTCCGTATTTGGCAAAAGAATATCGCTAAAACAATTATAGCCCAAGTACCTATTACCAATGGTCAAGTGCAAGAAACGGGTGACTTTGAACTCGATGGTGTGACTTTTCCTGCTGCTGAAGTACCGGTTGAATTTATCGAACCCGTTGACCCTAGCGAAGCAATGTTTCCCACAGGTAACCTTGTCGATAAATTACAGGTTCCCGCTGTTGGTCAATTCAAAGCAATGACATTGAATGCAACTATGATCAGTGCAGGCATCCCAACAATATTTTTAAATGCTGAAGAACTTGGTTATACCGGTACGGAGTTACAAGAAGCGATAAATGGTGATGAAGCAGCTTTAGCTCGTTTTGAAACTATCAGAGCTGTTGGCGCAATTAAAATGGGTTTAATCAACGATGTTTCAGAAGCTGTAGCGCGTCAACATACGCCTAAAGTGGCATTTGTAAGTGCTGCCCAAGACTATACAACCTCGAGTAATAAATCAGTGTCAACGAAAGATATTGATCTACACGTTCGGGCATTATCAATGGGTAAGTTACATCACGCTATGATGGGTACAGCAGCCGTTGCTATTGGCACGGCTGCAGCGATCCCTGGGACATTAGTGAATTTAGCTGCGGGAGGTGGTGAACGTGAATCAGTAGTATTTGGTCATCCTTCTGGTACATTAAAAGTTGGCGCACAAGCGGTTAATACTGATGGTAATTGGACGGTCAAAAAAGCCATTATGAGTCGAAGTGCGCGAGTGTTAATGGAAGGTTGGGTCAGGATCCCTGAAGATTCATTCTAAGGCTATTAATTAATTTAGTTTACTTCAAAAATAATAAAACGTTGTTAGATAATTCTAATAACGTTTTTTTATCTCATAAAAAACCATTGAACTAATCAGCGCAAGTTCAGGTAAGTAAAGCTAGACATGGAAGTATTTTAGCACCTACCTGAGTTGTTTCTGTATTGATAACTAGCGATTAGTTGCGTATATCTGCCTTGATAACTACTTAACTAACAATATTAAGTAATGATGATAGTGCTATTTTCTAGTGACGACCTCATTTGTAGATATTTAATGGCTACTTTGAAAGTTTGCAGCAGTTGTTAATGTTAACCTTGGTTAATCAACATTAATCGCTACTTTGAAAGTTTGCAGCAGTTGTTAATGTTAACCTTGGTTAATCAACATTAATCGCTTTACTAGATACTTCCTTAATAAAATAAAAAGAAAGCTCAAAAAGGTTCAGCAGTAGTGAAGTAACTTATTAGTCAATCATGTTAATATTTTATTACTAAAAGTATTGAATTTTAGCTAAAAGTAACAATTTGATGGTAAACCGAGATTATTTTAACAGATAATTGCGAATTGCAGTGGATAGCGCTTTAATTTCATGCGTTATCAGGGTATGTTATGCGTTTTTATTGTAGGCATCATTATTAATGACAAAAAATACCTTTTACCGTGACTTATATAATCAAGTCGAAGCTTTGATCAGTGATGAGTCCGATGTTATTGCCAACATGGCTAATGTTAGTGCATTATTATTTGAGCAACTATCAAGCGTTAATTGGGTAGGCTTTTATCGTGTTGTAGGTGACGAACTTGTGCTTGGTCCATTCCAAGGTAAAGTTGCCTGTATTCGTATTCCGATGGGGCGTGGTGTATGTGGTACTGCTGCGGCCGAAAACACCGTTCAACGTATTGGCGATGTTCATGCTTTCGATGGCCATATTGCATGTGATGCTAGCAGTAATGCTGAAATAGTATTACCTTTAAGTTTAAACGATAAAGTTATCGCTGTACTTGATATTGATAGCGTGGCGTTTAATCGATTTGATAGCGACGATCAAGCTGGGTTAGAAAAAATCGTTAGTCTATTTGAAAATGTCATGATCAAGCATGGCGTGTTAAACTGATGAAAGAATTTATTGTTATTCATGACTATTTAGTTTCCGAAGCCGTTGTTGGCGATTGGGAAGGTCAAGAAGATATAGTCGCTGAGCGTATTAACGAAATTTATCATACCGTTTATGACTTGGCTGAAGAAGATATTGCACCAGAGGTTTTAGAGCACTTGCTGTCTTTGGTGTGGGATACGTGGATAGGGCAAGAAGCCTTAGCTGAAATCGAAAGTGAAGATATTTATGATTGGTGCCGACATTTGTTGGAAAATCGTGAACAATATCTCGCAGATCAGGATTAAAATTTTTAAAAGTTGTATTTATGGAAACTAAAAAAGAAAGTGAAGTTATTGTGGTTGCAGAAGAAGTAGTTGAAACAACAGCAAGTGCGGACGTTGAAGTAAAGCGTATTAGTACTAAAGAAATTATCGCCTATTTGGCAGAGAAATTTCCAGCTTGTTTTTCTATTGAAGGCAACGCAAAGCCATTAAAAATTGGTATTTTTCAAGACTTAGCTGAAAAGTTAACGGGTGATGAAACGGTTAGTAAAACGCGTTTACGACAAGCCCTTAGACATTACACGAGTAGCTGGCGTTACTTGAAAGCGATTAAACTTGGTGCTTTTCGTGTCGATATTGATGGCAATAACTCTGCAGAAATCGACCAAGAACAAGCCGATTTTGCTAGCAAGACGTTAAAAGAAAGCCAAGAAAAATTTGGTAACAAAAAACCAAAAGACAAAGCGCCGAAAAAACCTTATAAAGGCAATAACGCTAAAGGAACTAAACCTGAAAGCAAAGACTCTACAGATAATAGCCGGAAAGAAAAATTCAATTCGGTTAAGTCAAGTAAACGAGCTCCTGCTAAAGCTGCGGTAAAACTTAAGCCTGTTGAAACCAGTAATGTAGTTGTTGGCAAAAACATCAAAGTACAATTAGGCCAATCGTCAATGGACGCTGTTATTACTGAAGTATCTGGTAAAGACGTAAGTGTACAGTTGAACTCAGGTATGATTGTTAAGACACAAGTTAAAAATATTTTTACTGAATAAATTTGGAGTATGTGAATGCATAAATTTTGTCGTATAGCTATCGCGATATCTTTGTCAGTTGCCAGTATATCGGCACTTTCAGAGAGTAAAGTTGATAACCTAGTGTTACCAGTATTGGCGCCTGAAAGCCAACATGCAACATCAACAAAGCGAATTACGGCACAATTTACGCGCGCGCATTACAAACAAATTAAAATAGATGACTTACTTTCTGAACAAATTTTTGATCGCTACATTAAGCAATTAGATTATGCTAGAAATGTTTTTCTTGCTGCTGATATTGCTAACTTTGAACAACACCGAGATGAATTTGATACGGTTATTGCCCGCGGTAAACTCGATATTGCTTATCAGATATATAACCTTAACTTACAACGCAGACTTGAGCGTTATCAATATGCGTTGAGTTTATTAGAGAGTGAAAAGCCATTTAATTTCGACCTTGATGAATATTATAACTTTGATCGAGAAGACGCAGCTTGGCCTGCATCAGTTGATGAGTTAAATGAATTGTGGCGAAAAAAAGTTAAATATGATGCACTTAATTTAACTTTAGCCGGTAAAGAATGGGAAAAAATTCAAGAAGTACTTGGTAAGCGCTATCGTTATGCTATTAAACGTTTAAAGCAAAATGAAAGTGAAGATGTTTTCCAAGTTGTGATGAACAGCTTTGCTCGTGTTGTTGAACCACATACTTCATATTTATCGCCGCGAAATGCAGAACGCTTTCAAATGGAAATGAACTTATCCTTAGAAGGTATTGGAGCAGTTTTGCGCGCTGAAGAAGATTACACAGTTATTCAAAGTGTCGTTGTCGGTGGACCTGCTGATAAATCGAAAGAATTAAAACCCAAAGACAGAATTGTTGGTGTTTCACAAGCAGATGAAGAATTTGTTGATGTTATCGGCTGGCGTTTAGATGATGTTGTTGAATTAATTAAAGGCCCCAAAGGTAGTAAAGTTAGATTACAAGTACTAGGCGAAGAGTCTGAAGATGACAGTAGTATTAAAGTGGTATCAATTGTAAGAGATACCATAAAGCTCGAAGACCGCGCAGCTAAATCAGAAGTTTATTTTGAGAAAGAGGGCGATAAGAACACTAAAAAGCTTGGTGTAATTACTATTCCTAGTTTCTACAACAATCTTTCTCGTGATGTAAAACTTGAGATTGCAAAACTTAAAGATGAAAACGTTGACGGTATTATAGTTGATTTACGCGGTAATGGTGGTGGTTCATTAACGGAAGCAACATTACTTACGGGCTTATTTATTGATAAAGGCCCTGTAGTACAAGTGCGAGATGGAGCAAATCGTGTACAAGTTAATAGTGATAAAGACGGCGTAAGCTATTATGACGGACCATTAACAGTCATGGTCGACCGTTATAGTGCTTCAGCTTCAGAAATTTTTTCTGCAGCAATTCAAGATTACGGTCGTGGTGTTATCGTAGGTGAGCATACTTTCGGAAAAGGTACCGTACAACAACACAGAGGTTTAGGCCGAGTGTATGACTTGTACGATAATCCATTTGGTAGCATTCAATTTACTATTGCTAAATTTTATCGTATTAGCGGAGGCAGTACTCAGCATCGTGGGGTATTACCTGATATCGAATTTCCTTCAGCCATTGACCCAGCAGACTGGGGCGAAAGCAAAGAAGAAAATGCACTTCCTTGGGATCAAATACCCAAAGCCAGATATAATAAGCTTAAAGATTTGAGCCAAGATGTATCCTATTTAAGTGCTTTACACAACTCTCGGATTGCCGAAAATAAAGAGTTTAACTACTTATTATCAGACATTGCAGAATATAAAGCTGAAAAAGATGATAAATCTATCTCACTGAATTTAGCTAAACGTAAAGACAAAAGAGAAAAGCGTAAAGCAAAACAGTTAATAAGAGCCAATGAAAGACTCGCCTTACTGGGTAAAGAAAAAGTGGCTAGTTTAGATGATTTACCAGAAGATTTAGAAACTCTTGATCCGTTTTTAGATGAAACCGCTAAAATAACTTTTGATTTAGTTTCATTGGATAAAGTTGCCAAAAAATAGCTAAGATTTGTAATCAGTCAACAGAAGCCACCTCAGGGTGGCTTTTTTAATATAAAACACTGGTAATAAATGTTTAGTAGTTATAATTGCATAATTATTCTTCAAAACCTTATAAACAAAGGGCTAGTTGAACTTTTAATTGCAAAAATAACTTGCACTATTTGCTAACAGTCGGCATCTTAGCTTACACATATAATTTAACCATAAAAATAACTAAGATAATAAGGTGTAAATTTATCTATGTCTGATCCTCAATCATTGCGACAACCATCGATGTTGGACTCGCTAATTCCAATTTTTGTCCTTATTTGTTTATTAATTGCCGGTGTAACACTTTTCGGCGATAGCTCATCTTCAGGACCCAATCAAATAGCTTTATTGTTAGCTACCGGTGTTGCCGCACTTATTGGCCTTAAAAATGGCCATAAATGGCCAGCGATGGAAAAAGCTATTATTCATGGTATTTCCATTTCTTTAGGCGCGATATTAATATTATTAGCTGTCGGCTCATTAATTGGTACTTGGTTATTATCAGGTACAGTGCCCACCATGGTTTACTATGGTTTGAAAATAATAGATCCAAGCTGGTTTTATGCAGCTACGTGTTTAGTCTGTGGCATCGTTGCTATGAGCATAGGCAGTTCTTGGACGACCGCAGCAACCGTAGGTGTCGCGTTTATTGGTATTGCCGGTGGTTTTGAATTATCACCTTCAGTTACAGCTGGTGCAGTTATCTCTGGCGCATACTTTGGTGACAAACTCTCACCACTTTCAGAAACAACCAATTTAGCCCCTGCAGTGGCCGGTAGTGAATTATTCGCTCATATTCGCTATATGCTTTGGACAACCATCCCATCGATTACCATAGCGCTAATTTTATTCTTGATCATTGGCTTTAACCATTCAGCAGACGCCAATATGGGCAGCACTGATAGTATTGTTTCACTGACTAGCACTTTAGAAAATACCTATAATATATCCGCTTTTAATTTAATTCCTTTACTTATTTTATTAACTTTAGCTTATAAAAAAGTACCAGCGTTTCCTGCCGTTGCTATCGGCGCAATTATAGGGGCAATTTGGGCGGTTATATTTCAACAGGAATTAATCCTCGGCATGGCTCAAGATGGTGTTGACTCGACAAAAGCGACAATTATGGTGGTATGGACCGCTTTCTTTGATGGTGTCGTGGTAGACACTGGTAATGCAGAAATTGATCAGTTGTTAAGCCGTGGCGGTATGTCTGGAATGCTAAATACTATTTGGTTAGTCGTTACTGCATTAAGCTTTGGTGCAATTCTAGAACACTTGGGTATGTTGAAAAAATTTGTTGAATCAATTTTAGCTAAAGCAAAATCTACGGGCAGTTTAATTGCGAGTACCGTGGCGACCTGTATTGGTACCAACTTAATTACAGCAGACCAATATATGGCAATCGTTATGCCAGGTAGAATGTATAAAGAGGAATATCAAAAAAGAGGCTTAGATCCTGTGGTATTGAGCCGAACACTTGAAGATTCAGGTACGATCACTTCTCCTTTAATTCCATGGAATACTTGTGGTGCTTTTATGTTCGCAGCCATGGCTTTAACATCATATGATTATATTTTTTATTGCTTCTTTAATTTAATAAATCCAATCTTAGCCGTGACATATGGTTATATGGGTTTTAAAATAAAGAAATTAGTAACATAGCCAAAATATATTTTAAATTTTCATAAATATTCATAAAGCCTGTTTCATACAGGCTTTTTTAATCTATATTGAAGACACTAGCCCTAATGGCTTAATCTCAAAAAAAGTATGATCAATCAAATTAAGGATTTTCATGAGTGACTTTACCCCACGTTATTTAGCTGATTACAGCCAAGCTAACTTTTCAATCAAAAATGTCGAGTTAACATTTGAACTCGATGAAAAGAGAACTCGGGTTACTAGTCGTCTGCAATTAGCGAGAACAATTGAAGACGATAAACCACTCGTGCTTGATGGTGAACAATTAACGCTAATTTCGATAGCCCTTAATGGTATTGCGTTATCAGAAGATGCTTATCAAGTTGATGATAACAGTCTAACAATCCCAGTTGCTGAAGATGACTTTACCTTAGAAATTATCACGGAAATTAACCCTGTTGAAAATACCTCACTGGAAGGCTTGTTTAAGTCAGGAGATGCTTATTGCACACAATGTGAAGCAGAAGGTTTTAGACGTATAAGCTATTACCTTGACCGTCCTGATGTTATGGCGACCTTCACTACTAAAGTGATTGCGGATAAAAATAAATACCCCTATTTATTATCAAACGGTAATAAGGTAGCAGCCGGAGAATTAGAAAACGGACAGCACTTTGTACAATGGCATGACCCATTTCCAAAACCGAGCTATTTATTTGCGGTTGTTGCTGGTGATTTTGATGTACTTACTGATGTTTACCAAACGGTTTCAGGCCGCGATGTTAGCCTCGAAATTTTTGTTGATAAAGGAAATTTACCTAAAGCACATCACGCGATGGCGTCTTTAAAACATTCGATGGCTTGGGATGAAAAAACCTTCGGGCTTGAATATGATCTTGATATTTACATGATTGTTGCAGTCGACTTTTTCAATATGGGTGCCATGGAAAATAAAGGTTTAAATGTCTTTAATAGTAAGTTTGTTTTAGCAGATGATACCAGTGCTACTGATATTGATTACTTTAACGTTGAAGCTGTTATTGCGCATGAATACTTTCATAATTGGACGGGTAATCGCGTTACCTGCCGTGACTGGTTTCAACTGAGTTTAAAAGAAGGTTTAACAGTATTTAGAGATCAGCAGTTTAGTGCTGATATGCATTCAGGCTCCGTCAATCGAATTCAAAATGTGCGTGTATTACGTTCACTACAATTTGCTGAAGACGCTGGCCCAATGGCTCATCCTATAAGACCTGAAAAAGTAATTGAAATGAATAACTTTTATACCTTAACGGTTTATGAAAAAGGTTCAGAAGTGATCCGCATGATTCATACTCTGCTAGGTATTGATAAGTTCAGGCAAGGATTGGATTTATATTTTTCCCGTTTTGACGGTATGGCTGTCACCTGTGATGATTTTATTAACGCAATGTCAGATGCTTCAGGTGTCGATTTAAGCCAATTTAAACGTTGGTATCAACAAGCGGGTACTCCTAAGTTAGCCGTGAGAGAATTTTTTGATGAAGCAACATCCGAATACCAAATAACGATAGAGCAAAGTAATGGTGATAATCCAGCATTACACATTCCTGTTGGTATTGAACTTATATCGTCTAAGTTAGGTAAAAGCGAAGCTCATTTATTAGAATTGAAACAGTCGAAACAAACGTGGACATTTAAAAAACTGAATGATAAGCCGACATTAGCGTTATTAACAGGCTTTACTGCCCCCGTTAAAACAAGTTTTTTACAATCTGATCAAGACTTACAATGTATTATGACTCATGCAAATGATGAGTTTTGTCGTTGGGATGCTGGCCAGAAATTATTAACAACTTATATTACACAGGTAATGGAGCAACCTAACTCAAGTTTACCAGATAATCTTTATCAAGCTTTTACTTCAATATTAACTGCAGACATCAGTCCCGCCTTTAAAGCTGAACAGCTCACTCTACCGAGTTTTAATGAGTTAGCAGACAATATAAAAGAAGTTGATCCCATCGCGTTACTTGACGCTATAGATTGCGTTAAAGAAAACTTAGCTGAAAATTTAGCGCCATTATTTTTACAATTATATAAGGATAATTTTCAACTACACTATAGTAATGACGGTGATGCTATTGGTAAACGAGCTTTAAAAAATGTCTGCCTTTCTTATTTAAGCCAGTTAAGCCAACATCAACAACATTTATTAACTCAATTTGAACAAGCAAATAATATGACTGATACCTTAGCCTCGTTAAATTGTGCGGCAAGCTATCATCATGAAAAATTCAATTATATGATGGATGTATTTGAGAAAAAATGGTCAGAAACACCGTTGGTAATGGATAAATGGTTTGCGATACAAGCCAGTGTTAATGATGAAAGTATTTATCAAAATTTATCTAAACTTATTGAACATCCTTTATTCAGTTTAAAGAATCCGAATAGGGCACGCGCGGTCATTGGTGCATTTAGCAATAATAATCCACGTTACTTTCATTGTTTAACAGGACGAGGGTATCAATTTTTAATTGACCAAATAATTTTACTTAATGATATCAACCCACAAGTGGCTTCACGATTAATTACACCGCTTATTCAATTTAAGTCCTATGATAAACCTAGACAAATAATGATCAAATCCAAACTGGAGCAATTGGCAAGCCAAGTAGACTTATGTAGAGATTTAAAAGAAAAGCTGGATGCAGCATTAAGCAGTTAGGGTAGTAAAATGAAGTATTATTTTAACTTGAAAATAACAATGGATGAGTTTTTGCCCTATTATCAAGGTCGTGTTCACTCAATTATTGTTTTTACAGACCAAGGGTTAAAGGTTGAGTTTCCAGCTATGCATTTAAGAAGTTACGTATCGACCGATGGCATAAAAGGTCGATTTTGCTTGCAAACTCAAAACAATAAATTTATGTCATTAGATAAAATATCATAATTAGAGCCTTTGCTTTAAACAGTGGTCAGACCATTAAAACTAAACTCGGCCTTATTGTCATCTGTATGACGGAGGCTATTTCTATTCACTATATGCGTATTGTACACTGATTGTAAAAGGTGTTTAAAACATTTGTTTAAAACACCTTTTTGTTCTCATCAGATGACTTGGACCAAGGCTTTAATATAAAGGGCTTTAACTCTAGTTTTAGCACTTGCCACTTAGTCAAAATGATGTAATTATTGTTTCATACCATATACGTAGAATATAAAAATAAAAATGCAGAATCACATCTGGGGAGATAAGAAATGAAACAAAACCTTCGTAACGGTTTTTATAAAAAACCACTGGCTATAAGTATTGCCGCCGCAATGTTGACATTAGCTGGTGCTAGTGTGCAGGCAAAAAACTTTCAGTTAGGTAACTTTGATATCAGCTTTGATTCTACATTTTCAGCAGGTACAAGCTGGCGCGTAGAAGATCGTAATTGGAATGATAATGTTGGTAAGTCTAACAACATTAATAATGGCTTCGATTTCAGCCAATATCATCCGATTTTAAATGTCAATCCAACTGGCGCTACTGTGTGGGATGGCGCTGGTGGATACTCTACCAATGGTGATAACGGTAATTTAAATTATAACGCTGGCGAAAGTTTCTCTAAACTTATTAAAGGCTCTCATGAGCTTGATGTACGTTACGAAAACCTAGGTTTTTTTGCTCGTGGTATGTATTTTTACGATTTTGAAATGATGGACGGCGACAGAGCTTGGACCAATCCTACCTCTGGTAAAGTTAATGATCCTTGTCGTGATGATGAAGCACGAGATCAAGTATGTCGAGATATCAGGCTTTTAGATGCATTTGTTTACGGTGATTTCGATATCGGTGAAATGCCATTTTCTGTACGAGTGGGCCAACAGGTCATTAGCTGGGGTGAAAGTACTTTAATTTCACACGGTATCAGTGAACTTAACCCTGTCGATATTGCACGTTTAAAAGCGCCCGGCGCTGAACTAAAAGAAGCCTTTATACCGTTTGGTGCCGTTTGGGCATCTTTAGGTGTTTCAGAAAATTTCAACGTCGAAATGTTCTATCAATATAATTGGGAAAAAACAGTTTTACCAGCACCGGGTAGCTACTTCTCTACCAATGACTTTGCTGGTGACGGTGGTCATTTTAATAATGTTCAGTTAAATTTTGCTAGTAATCCCGATATGGATCTCGATTCGATGATTACTAATTTAAATGTCCTTAGAAGCCAAATATTGAACGGTAATGTAGCAATGGCTGATGCAGGTGGTGCTTATGTTGGTGGTTTTCCAACTAAATTAACACTTCGTCAAGCTGATGCTGAAAATGAACCAGAAGACGGTGGTCAATATGGTTTACGTTTGTCATGGTTTTTACCAGAACTAAACGATACTGAAATTAGCTTGTATCATGTTAATTATCATAGTCGTCGTCCGGTATTTTCAGGTATAACTGCTGATTTCTCTGGTGCTGCTTTGGCCCATGATGTTGGCATGTTGGCAACTACTGAGATTACATATGATAACTACACTGATCTAAAAGCATTTTCTAGAGTAGAACTTGATTATGTTGAAGATATTAAACTATACGCTTTAAGCTTTAATACCGCTATTGGAACGACTTCTGTCGCTGGTGAAGTAAGTTTCCGCCAAGACGAGCCGTTACAAATAGATGATGTTGAATTACTTTTTGCAGCTATGCCGCAACAATTAGCTAACGACTTAGGTCGTGATGAGCTAGACGGTATTTCTCAAATGCCTGTTTTCTCAGGTGGAACACGTGCAAGCGGTTATGTTCTGTCAGATACCATTCAAGCGCAAATGACACTGACACATCTTTGGGGCCCATCGTTTGGTGCTAGTCAGTTTGTGACATTACTTGAGGTTGGCGGTATTGATATTCTTGATATGCCAGATCCTGAAGTTTTACGTTTAAACGGTCCAGGTACAGCAAGAAATGGTGGAGTAGCAGGTAAAGAAGGCTTACAAATGGCGCTACAAGATGGCGTTGAAACTAACCCTTTCCCAACAGAAACAGCTTGGGGTTACCGTTTAGTAGGTAAATTAGATTATAACAATGTTTTTGCTGGTATTAACGTATCGCCAAAAATTGTCTTTTCACACGATGTAGATGGTATTACACCAGACCCGTTATTCTTGTTTGTTGAAGGTAGAAAATCTGTTGCACTAGGCTTAGGTTTTGATTATCAAAGTCGTTGGTCTGCAGACTTTAGCTATAACAGCTTTTTTGGTGGTGTAGGAACAACTAACCAGATAGAAGATCGCGATTACGTGTCTTTTAACATCAAGTATTCAATTTAAGGCAGTATGAGGATTATTTAATGAAAAATATTTTTAAAAATACTTTTAATAAGTCAACTCTAGTTTCGCTAGCAGTGACGATTGCATTGGCTTCAACGACAGCCAATGCAAAAGTTAGCGCACAAGACGCTGCTAAATTATCAAAAGAACTAACTCCATTTGGTGCTGTTCGCGCAGCAAACTCAGATGGCTCTATCCCAGAGTGGACTGGTGGTATTACAAGTGCTCCTGCTGGTTATACTGTTGGTGACCACCATATTGATCCATTTGCTCAGGATAAAGCGCTTTACACCATTACAAAAAGCAATCTTGAACAATATAAAAGCTTGTTAACTCCTGGGCAGGTTAAGTTATTTGAAACTTACCCTGACACCTACAAAATGAATGTTTATCAATCACGTCGTTCTGCATCATATCCAGAACACGTTTACCAAGCGTCAATTGATAACGCGACAAAAGCGGAATTAGTTGAAGGTGGTAACGGTATTGTTCAAGCAGCAGTTGGCGTACCATTTCCGATGCCTAAAGATGGCTTAGAAGCTATTTGGAATCACATTTTACGTTATCGTGGTGAACAAATTATGCGTGAAGGTGGACAAGCTGCCCCAACTGCATCAGGTGATTATACTTACATGGGGTTTGATGATCAGTTGATTATCCCTTACGGTGTTAAAGGTGTAAAAGCTGAAGACTTACAACAAACGAATATCTTGTTTAAGTTTAAGCAAAAAGTGACTGAACCTGCACGTTTAGCAGGTACGGCTTTATTGGTACATGAAACAATGGACCAAATTAAAACCCCGCGTCAAGCATGGACATACAATACCGGTCAACGTCGAGTTAGACGTGCACCAAACGTTGCTTATGATGCACCAGGTACAGCGTCTGATGGACTAAGAACTACTGATGACTTTGATATGTTTAATGGCGCGCCAAATCGCTATAATTGGACATTAAAAGGTAAACAAGAACTCTTGATCCCATATAATGATTACCGTTTACATAGTGATAACTTAAAATACGATCAGATTTTACAACCAGGTCATATTAATCCAGATCTAGTTCGCTATGAAAAACATCGTGTTTGGGTAGTTGAAGCAAACCTAAAATCTGATACTCGTCATACCTATAAAAAACGTGTGTTTTATATAGATGAAGATAGCTGGCAAGTAGCGATAACTGATATTTATGATAACCGAGATGAGTTATACCGCGTTGGCGTAGCACACGGTATTAATTATTACGAAGTACCAACGCAGTGGTCTACGTTAGAAGTATTCCATGATTTACAATCTCGTCGTTATATCGCAATGGGATTAGATAACGAAGCGAATATGTACAACTTTTCTGCTGAGTTGAAAGATGTAGACTTTACATCTTCAGCGTTACGTCGAGAAGGTCGAAGATAACCTAAAACTTGATCGAAACGGCTGGCAGATGCTAGCCGTTTTTGTTTTAAACTCTTCAATCGATTAAAAAAATTTTCATTCCTCTATTTATTAGCTAGACTATAGGGAGAGGATTTCATGGTAACGATGGCATTATTTTCGCTCAATTCATCATTAACATTGTTATCTAATTTGAGGTGTGAACCTCGGTGTTTCAAATTTATGGAGCTAATATAGTTGATTATGCGTCTTCTCGTAATTTTACTCAGTTTACTAACTATCCCTTTTATTAATGCACAAGCACAAGACGCGAGAATAGCTACTCTGGCGACTAAATCTCTTTTACTCGATATAACCAGTATAAATGCTGCTAAGTTAGTTGCTGTAGGTGAGCGCGGTCATATTTTACTTTCAAGTGATGGTACAAATTGGCAGCAAGCACAAGTTCCAGTTCAAGAAACCTTGACGGCGGTATATTTTGTTGATGAATTTAACGGCTGGGCTGTTGGCCATGCCGCCACTATATTAGCCACTATTGACGGAGGCAAAACGTGGCAATTGCAACAATATTTACCTCAAACACAAAAACCATTATTAGATATTTTATTTGCAGATAAAAATAATGGCATTGCCATTGGTGCTTATGGATTGTTTTATCGTACTAATGATGGTGGTGAAAGCTGGAGTATTGAATATCACAATGAATTTCTTTACCCAGAAGACCAAGCTTATTTAGCCGATTTAAAGTTACAAGATGAAGAAGCCTATTTAGACGAACAAAGCAGTATACTCCCGCATTTTAATCGCATCGTTGCTGACGGTAGAACGTTATACTTAGCAGGTGAGACTGGATTAATCGCGAAAAGCAATGATTTTGGCGTTAGTTGGGAAAAATTAGACGCAATATATCCTGGCTCTTTTTATGATATTAATCGCACTCAGGATGGTAATTTACTTGTTGTTGGATTACGTGGCCATGTGTTTAGAAGCCTAAGAAATGGCACTCCATGGCAAGAAATTAATAGCCATGTGACAGCACTTTTAAGTGCTATTGTGCTAAGTGATGACGAAAGAATATTTATACTGGGTAATAATGGCGTACTGTTAGAAAGTCGAGATGATGGTGCTAGTTTCACCAAATTATTGCAAAAAGATGGAAAAGCACTTATCGCAGGTGTTTGGTATAAAAATAAAATAATTGCTGTCTCCGATGTTGGCATCAAAACTATTAACGTAACGAAGTAACTGTCATGAAAATTAATTCTGTAATCAATGTTGTTGAAGCAACACTTTTTCGTCGTCGTTTAGCGGTACTTGTTTGTTTTGTTTTAGCGAGTATATTTTTATTATTTCAAGCGACACAGATCAAACTTGACGCTGCTTTTACTAAACACATTCCACTCAATCATAGTTATATGAAAACTTATCTGAAGCATCGCGAAAATTTTGGCGGTGCAAATAATGTTTTGATATCTGTTTGTGATAGCAGTGGTGATATTTTTAATCCTGAATTCTTTACAGCATTAAAAGGTGTTCATGATAAATTATTCTTTATTCCGGGTGTTGATCGCATCCAAGTTAAATCTTTGTTTTCACCTAACACAAGATTTGTTGAAATTGTTGAGGATGGTTTTGCCGGAGGACCAGTTATACCGGCTAATTTCCAGCCTGATGATGAAGGTCTAGCGATAGTTAAAGGTAATATAGAAAAAGCTGGAATCGTCGGTAGTATTGTTGCTGATGATTATAGTTGTTCCATGGTGAAAACATCACTGATGGAGATAGATCCCAATACGGGGGAAAAGCTAGATAGTATTGTACTTGCTGCACAACTTGAAAATGATATTCGTGGTGAGTTTGAAAATGAAAATATTTCTGTCCATATCATTGGTTTTACTAAAATGGTTGGAGATGTTGCGCAAGGTGCAAAAGGGGTCGTTATCTTTTTCGCGATCGCCATAGCCATAACAACGTTAATGGTTTTTTGGTTTTGTCGCTCTATAGCGCTAACTATATTACCTATTTCATGCTCATTAATCGCTGTTGTTTGGCAATTAGGTATGCTTTCCACCTTAGGCTTCGGCTTAGATCCGATGTCAATCCTAGTACCATTTTTAGTTTTTGCAATTGGGGTTAGTCATGGCGTTCAGATGATAAATTCCGTTTCGAAGATGGTCAATAATGGTAAAACAAGTTTAGATGCCGCTCAAAGTAGCTTTAGAGTTCTGTTGGTGCCAGGAGGTATAGCATTACTTTCTGATACCGTAGGCTTCATGACGTTATTATCAATTGATATAGGTATTATCCGTGAGTTAGCGATAACAGCGTCATTGGGTGTTGCGATGATTATATTGACTAACTTGGTGTTATTACCTTTGCTAGTTTCTTATATGCATGTGCCTAAGACCGATGGTGATAATTTACCAAAAGGTCAATCGAAAAGTGACCGTTTATGGCATCTAATGTCAGCTTTTGCTACGCGAAAATTAGCCATGGTAATACTAGCGTTCACGGCAATACTTTACGTTGTTGGTTATTACAACGCACAAGACATGAAAATCGGTGAATTACACGCAGGAGCGCCATCTCTGCATGAAGAGTCACGATATAATCAAGATACCTTCCTAATTACGGATAAGTATGCAATCAGTGTCGATTATATGTCGATTATTGTTGAAACTACTCCTGACGCCTGTACTTATTATGAACATATGGATGTTATCGATAGGTTTCAGTGGCGTATGGAAAATGTAGAAGGTGTTCAATCAGCAGTTAGTTTAGCGTCAATTGCAAAAATTGTTAATTCTGGCTACAACGAAGGCAACCCAAAATGGCGAGTATTATCTCGTAATCAGCAAACGTTAGTGCAATCGATAGCTCGGGTTCCTTCTTCTAGTGGCCTACTCAATAGTGATTGTAGTGCTATGCCGGTGATTTTATTCTTAGAAGATCATAAAGCTGAAACAATCAATCGTGTTGTAGATGCGACAAAACTTGTTGCTGCTGAATTGGATAATGAAAGCTTGAGCTTTAAACTTGCTTCTGGTCCTGTCGGTGTAATGGCGGCGACTAATGAGGCTGTTGAGGCTGCACAAATACCTATGATGCTTTATGTTTATGGAGCCGTCATTGCACTTTGTTTGCTTAGCTTTAGAAGTTTAAGAGCGACTATCGCAGTAGTGGTCCCTTTATACGTCGTTTCAACCTTAGCGCAGTGGTTAATGACAGCACTAGATATTGGTTTAACCGTATCTACATTACCTGTAATTGCTTTAGGGGTCGGGATCGGGGTTGATTATGGCATTTACATACTTTCCACCATGAGTGTCAAACTTCGAAATGGTGCCTCGGTACAAAGTGCTTACTTTGATGCACTTAAAGAGCGTGGAAGTGCGGTATTAATTACCGGTGTAACATTGGCGATTGGTGTTTCAACTTGGTTTTTCTCAGATTTAAAATTCCAAGTAGATATGGGCATATTACTAACCTTTATGTTTTTAGTTAATATGATTGCGGCTGTGCTGGTATTACCAGCAATCGCAGCATTTTTATGGCCTCAACGAAAATAAAAGTTAATGTAGACAATAAATTTTTTATGCATAATTAAACAAGAAAATGACCGAAAGGTCATTTTCTATTTATAACTTATGAATAAACACTTAAATTTAGCCCTGTCAGTGACCTAAAGCCGCGATATTTAAAGTAATGTATCTAAAATATTACTCGCTTTCCCGCAAGTTTATTAATAAAATCAACTTTATAGTCTATCCTGTTAGTATGACTAAAAATAAAGTAATTATTTCAAGCGTTTTACCCAAAAGGAAAAAGGCATGGCGTTAGTAGACGGTTTACCCTCAGTGATACTTTCGAACGTAGCACAGTTAATAGAAAAAAAAGTTCCAGCAGCAACGGCTCCACTTGTTAAACAGTTTGCTGAGTTACTTTATAACAATATTTCAACCTTAGATTTAAATCATCGTAATGACAGTGATATGTACGGTGCTACGTTAAGTCTTTGGAATACATTAAATGATCATCAAGACGATAAGCCTGTAATTAAAGTTTTTAATCCACAGGTATCAAAAAATGGTTGGACATCAAGCCATACTATTATCGAGATAATTGTTAGAGATATGCCATTTTTAGTTGACTCTGTGCGTATCGCATTGAGTCGATTACACCTGACACCGCATTTAATGCTCAATTCGCCGATAAAAATTATCCGCAATGAAAATAAAAATATCAGTGGGCTTTCAGCTGCTGTTGATCAAAAATTCAAATCTACATCGCTAGAAACTGTTTTTTTCATTGAAATTGATCGCCAAAATGATCCTGCGGTACTGACAAAAATTACCAAAGAGCTTCATTCTGTTCTCAGTGACATTGCTGTCACTGTCAATGATTGGAAGCCTATGCAAGCGCGTTTACGCAGCGTTATTGATGAAGTTAAGCAGGCGAAATTACCTTGCTCGCAAGAAGAGCAAAAAGAAAGTGTACAATTTTTAGAGTGGATGCTTGCTAATAACTTTACTTTGCTTGGATATCGCTCTTATGAAATCAAAACTTTAGAAGGCGATATCGCCTTGACTGCTAAGCCAGACACCAGTCTTGGGTTAATGAATCAATATGACGGCACCAAAGCACGTCTTATTTCAAGTTTAGGTAAAGCTGCACGTGAAGTTGCTCTAGGTAAAAATTTACTAGTTCTTACTAAAACTAATGCCAAATCACGAGTTCATCGTCCTGCACACCTCGATTATATTGGTGTTAAACGATTCGATGCGAAAGGTAACGTCATTGGTGAAGACCGTTTTGTCGGATTATTTGGTTCAGCTTATTACACTAACAGTGCTTTAGATTTACCGTTAATCAAATCGAAAGTTGCGGGAGTTTGTAAAGATTCAGGCTATGCTAAAGGTACTCATGCTTATAAAGCATTAATAAATATACTTGAAACTTATCCTAGAGATGAAATTTTACAAAGTTCACCTGATGAACTATTGAAAAATGTCATGGGTATTTTCCAAATGCAAGAACGAGATTATTCAGGCTTATTTATGCGCCGAGATACTTTCGATAGATTTTATTCTTGTATGGTTTACGTACCTCGTGAGCGTTATACCACCGCATTGCGCATCAATACTCAAAAACTCTTAAAAGAAGCATTAGGCAGTGAAGAAGATGTTGCCTTCACTACGTTCTTCTCAGAGTCAGCACAAGCACGAACCCATTACATTGTCAGAGTTAATTCTACAAAAGCAGATATTAATGTGAAAGAAATTGAAAAGAATTTAAACCATGCTGCTCGCAGTTGGGATGATAATTTAGCCGATGCGCTAAATTCTCATAAAGGCGAAGCCGCTGGTAAAGCGTTAAGTCGCAAATATACTAGTTTTCCACAAGCTTATAAAGATGAAGTTTTACCCGGTACAGCAATCGTCGATATTGAAAAGTTTGAAGCCTTATCGCCAGACAATGAACTTGAAATGCTGTTTTATCAGCCACAAGAAGAAGATGCTAATAGCCGTTTTGTTAAATTGAAGCTTTTCCATTCTGGTGAGCCTCTGCATCTTTCAGATGTTTTACCTATGTTAGAAAACTTCGGTCTTCGCGTTATCGGTGAAAGCCCGTATTCAGTTAAAACAGAAAGTGGTGAAGTATTCTGGATCTTAGACTTTTCAATGTTGTTGACCGGCCAAGGAAAATTCAACTTAGAAGTTGTTCAGAGTTTATTTCAAGACGCATTCGCTAAAGTTTGGTCTGGTCAGTTAGAAGACGATGGCTTTAACCGATTGATTTTAGGTGCAGAGCTTGGTGGACGTGAAGTTTCAATCGTACGTGCATACGCAAAATATGAACGTCAAATAGGTGGTACTTTTAGTCAAAACTATATTGAAGACACGTTCGCTCGTTATCCGGAAATAGCTAAATTATTAATTAAACTTTTTAATTTGCGCTTTTCTCCTTTGAAAAAACAGAATAACAAATCTATAGAAAAAGTACTTGCGAGTCTTGAGTCTTCACTTGATAGTGTAGCCAACCTAGATGATGACCGTATTATTCGTCGCTTCGTTGAAATGATCAACGCAACTATTCGTACTAACTACTTCCAGCCACATCCTGAAACAGGCGAAAAATCTTACATCTCATTTAAGATTTTACCTGAACAAATTACTGATGTGCCGTTACCACTGCCTAAATATGAAATATTTGTTTATTCACCACAAGTTGAAGGTGTTCATTTACGTGGTGGTAAGGTTGCACGTGGTGGCTTACGTTGGTCAGACCGTCGTGAAGATTTCCGTACCGAAGTGTTGGGCTTAGTAAAAGCACAACAAGTTAAAAATACCGTAATTGTTCCTGTAGGAGCCAAAGGTGGTTTTGTTTGTAAACAACTTCCAGACGGTGATAGAAACGAAATTTTTGAAGCAGGTAAAGAGTGTTACAGAACTTTCATCCGTGGTTTACTTGATATTACCGATAACATTGTTGCGGGTGAAGTTGTACCACCATTGAATGTCGTTCGTCATGATGAAGATGACCCTTATTTAGTTGTTGCTGCCGATAAAGGTACCGCAACTTTCTCTGATATTGCGAATGGTATTTCTGACGAGTTTAACTTCTGGTTAGGTGATGCATTTGCCTCAGGTGGTAGTGTTGGCTATGACCATAAAGGTATGGGTATCACAGCAAAAGGTGCTTGGGAATCTGTAAAACGTCATTTCCGCGAAATGGATATTGATTGTCAAACCACTGACTTCACTGTAGTCGGTGTTGGTGATATGGCTGGTGATGTTTTTGGTAACGGCATGCTACTTTCAAAGCATATTCGCTTACAAGCAGCATTTAACCATATGCATATATTTATTGACCCTAACCCTAATGCAGCAACTACCTATGTAGAGCGTGAACGTCTATTTAATCTTCCTGGTTGTTCTTGGTCTGATTTTGATATGTCGTTAGTATCAGAAGGTGGTGGTTTATTTAATCGTTCTGACAAATCGATTAAACTGACCCCACAAATTAAGAAAATGATTGGTACTAATAAGCAAATCATGGCGCCGAACGAATTAATTCAAGCCTTGTTGAAAATGAAGGTGGATTTATTCTGGAATGGCGGTATTGGTACTTATGTCAAAGGATCGAAAGAATCACACCTTGAAGTCGGTGACAGAGCAAACGATTCATTACGTATAAATGGCGCTGAACTACAAGCTAAAGTAGTCGGTGAAGGTGGTAACTTAGGTTTAACACATCTTGGTCGTATTGAGTTTGCCGCCAAAGGTGGCCGTATCAATGCCGACTTTGTTGATAATGCTGGTGGTGTAGATTGTTCAGATAACGAAGTTAATATCAAAATCTTACTTAACGGCTTAGTACAAAATGGCGAATTAACAGTAAAACAACGTAATAAGATCCTTTATGAAATGACGGATGAAGTTGGTGATATCGTTATTGATGATTGTTACCGTCAAACTCATTCATTGTCGATTACAGAATTACGTGGTGGCAGTTCGTTAAAAGAGCAATCACAATTTATTACGGAATTAGAACGTTCTGGAAAATTAGATCGAGCGTTAGAGTTTATACCAAGTGATGAAGAGATTGCTGAGCGATTAGCCTTAGGTAAAGGCTTAACTCGTCCTGAACTATCTGTGTTACTTGCTTACAGTAAAATGGTACTAAAAGAAGAACTTGTATGTCCTGAAATAACGGATAACAAATACCATCAAAGCTTGCTAATTGAAGCATTTCCAAAACAGTTACAAACTAAGTACGCTGCACAAATGCAAGAGCATCCGCTAAAAGCAGAAATTATTGCGACAAAGTTAGCTAATAATATTGGAAACGATATGGGCTTTAATTTTGTTCACCGAATGAAAGTAGAAACGGGTGCAACAACGTCAGAAATTGCAAATTGCTATGCTATGGCGAGCGCAGTATTTGAATTGTCCGATATTTGGAAGAAAATTAGTGATTTAGATAATAAAATTTCTACATCAATTCAAACTGAAATGTTATTCCAACTACGTAGAACAGTTAGAAGAGCAACACGTTGGTTCTTGCGTCACCGTAATAAGTCGTTAGATATTGCGCAATCAATTGAATTCTATCACGCTACTTTTGCAGCGCTTTCAAACAATATTACTAAATATATGGTTGACGGTGAAGAAGCTCAACTTAAACGTGTAGAAAATGATTTAATTAAAGCGGGCGCTCCAGAGCCGGTTGCATTAAGGATTTCATTACTAAGTACATTGTTCTCGGTAATGGATCTTGCCGAAGTATCTGCTGCCGAAGCTGTTCCAATTGAATTAGCAACTGATCTTTATTTCAAATTGGGTGCTCGATTAGACTTACATTGGTTCTTAGATCAAATTACTTCGCAACCTGTGTCTAATCATTGGCAAGCGCTAGCAAGAGCTTCTTTTAGAGAAGAGCTTGATTGGCAACAACGTTCATTAACATCAGTTATCTTACGAGGTAGCAAAGATAAAAAAGATGTTGATAAGATGTTGGAAAATTGGCTCGTCGATAGTGCACAGCCACTTGCACGCTGGGAGCATATCTTAGCAGACTTTAGAATTGGGCAAACTCACGAGTTTGCTAAATTCTCAGTAGCTTTAAGAGAGCTAATGTTATTAAGTTTACACTGCGACCCAGTTAAATAAGTGCTAAAATCCCCGCCAAGAGCGGGGATTTTTTTGTCATCGAAATAATTTACAACCTAAATGGGCTAAATTGTTGTCTCTGACATTATTTTAAAAGTTATTTAAAGAGGTATTATGTTTTACTCAGCTATTCGTAAAGTGTTTTTTAAATTCGATGCAGAAGCAATTCACGAGTTAACGATTAAAGGTTTTAAAGCGACTGGCGCAACACCTTTTAATATGCTTTATAAGCAAAGTGTAGCAAATAAACCTGTTGAAGTTATGGGCATAAAATTCCCAAATCCGGTCGGTTTAGCAGCAGGATTAGATAAAAATGGCGAATGTATTAAAGCATTTGAAGCCTTAGGTTTTGGTTTTATTGAAATAGGAACCATTACCCCTAGGCCTCAGCCAGGTAATGAAAAACCACGGATATTTAGACTACCAGAAGCCAATGCGATTATTAACCGCATGGGGTTTAACAATAAAGGTGTTGATTACCTTGTTGACCAAGTGATTAAAGCTAAATATAAAGGTGTTCTTGGCATAAATATCGGTAAAAATAAAGATACACCAGATGAAAATGCCAAAGATGATTATATCCATTGTATGCGTAAGGTTTATGATCACGCTACTTACATAACGGTTAACATATCTTCTCCGAACACCCCTGGTTTACGTTCATTGCAATACGGCGATGCACTTAATGAATTACTTTCTGCTTTAAAGGCCGAACAAACATCACTTGCTGAGCAATTTGGTAAATATGTTCCTGTTGCTGTAAAAATAGCACCTGATTTGAATGAAGAAGAAGTAAACTCTATTGCTCAATGTTTAATCGATAATAATATCGATGGTGTCATCGCGACTAATACGACATTAGCCCGTGATAAAGTTGCGCATTTACCCTTTGGTGATGAGCAAGGTGGCTTAAGTGGCGCGCCAGTTAAGCAACAAAGTACAAAAGTTATTGCGCAGTTAGCTAAAGCACTTGATAACAAGCTACCGATTATTGGCGTCGGCGGCATTGCTTCAGGCGAGGGTGCTCAAGAGAAGTTTTCAGCGGGTGCGCAACTAGTGCAAGTATATACTGGCTTTATTTATCAAGGTCCGCGATTAATTAAAGACATTGTCGAGTCAATTAATTAATCGGCATTCAGTAACAGTTTTAAAAAAAAAGGTCATCTTCGAACTAATCGAGATGACCTTTTTTCTATGTATTTGAAAAGTTAACTGAGGTTATTTAATTTACTAACTTAGCCTCTAATCTTTCAACTCTTTCTAATAACAATTGCAAGCTGGTATCAAACTCATTGACAGTGGTTGCAGTAAACATCTGTTGTTGATCACGGCTTTGTGCATTTGCATCGAGTTTATTCAGTTGCGCCGTTAGCTTTTTAATATCGTCTTTTAAACTGCTTACAGCAATCAATTGTTCAGATACGGCACTGATTGAAAATTCAGTAGCAGTGATTTTGTCTTTTAAATCATTCAACGTACTATTTTGTTGATCAATAGCGTTGTTTTGCTGTTCATTACTCTGCGCTAACTTAATACTTTTAGAGTTTAACTCTTTAATTTCGTTTTGGTTTCTGCGCCATGCAGACGCCCATAATTTGTCCATTTCCGTTAGCAATAACTCAGTTTTTTCACTAATAGATTCTAGTTTAATTTTTAAGGCTATCGTTGATTCACCGATTTCTTCGCCGGTAGCGGAGAGTTGATTTTCTAGTTGTTGAATTCTTGCAACGCTATTATCTAATTGAGCGTTGACCGCTATATCTTGCTGGTAAAAGTACCAACCACAAAAACCTAACGCCACGTAAGGCATAAGTGCGATAAGCGTTTTGCCAAACCCAGACGAATTACCTTGTTGATTTTTTACACTATTATTGACAGTTTTATTTTTTTGCACAGATTTTGAAGTTACTTCACGCGCTGTTTTTACTTGGTCACTATCGATATTAATTGTTGGAATTTCAGGCTCTACACGATTAGACAAGGGGATATCCTAATAACTATGGCTATAATACTAAAGGTATTAATTAATTGTTGTTTGCTTTGCGCTCACTTTATAATATTTCCTATAAATTGTACAAAAAAAACCGACGTATTCGTCGGTTTTATTTACAGTGGTGAAAATAGCACTTTTTGATACTAGTAACTATCGTTATGAACACTTTGTACTGCTCGTCCTGAAGGATCGGCCATATTGGCAAAACTTTCATCCCAAGCTAATGCTTCTGGGGTACTACAGGCAACCGATTTACCACCTGGTACGCATTCAGCAGCAGAATCGAGAGGAAAGTGTTGTTCAAAAATACAACGGTAAAAGTAAGCTTCTTTAGTATCAGGTGTATTTAACGGAAACTTAAATGCAGCACTCGCCAATTGTTGATCGCTAACTTGGGATTCAACATGAGCTTTTAAGCCATCTATCCAAGAGTAACCCACACCATCAGAAAACTGTTCTTTTTGTCGCCATAAAATTTCTTGTGGTAAATAACCTTCAAATGAAGAGCGCAAAATAGCTTTTTCCATTTTTCCGTTACCGCACATTTTATCTTCTGGATTAATACGCATTGCCACGTCCATGAAGTTTTTATCTAAGAAGGGCACACGTGCCTCTATTCCCCATGCTGACATAGACTTGTTAGCGCGCAAGCAATCAAACATGTGTAGTTTATCTAGCTTGCGTAACAATTCGTTATGAAATTCTTCAGCATTTGGTGCTTTATGAAAATATAAATAGCCGCCAAATATTTCATCAGCACCTTCACCAGATAGCACCATTTTGATACCCATAGCTTTGATTTTTCTCGCCATCAAATACATTGGTGTCGATGCACGTATAGTCGTTACATCATAGGTTTCAAGGTGATAAATAACTTCTTTTAGAGCATCTATACCTTCTTGCTCGGTAAATATCACACTATGATGAATAGTACCGATACTATCAGCAACAGTTTGCGCAGCAATTAAATCAGGAGAGCCTTCCAAGCCACATGCAAATGAATGTACTTTCGGCCACCAAGCTTCTGATAAATCGTTTTCTTCAATGCGCCTAGCAGCAAATTTTTGAGTAATAGCTGAAATTAATGAAGAGTCCAAACCACCAGAAAGTAATACACCATAAGGCACATCAGTCATTAGGTGGCTTTTTACCGAGTCTTCAAGCGCTTCGCGTAGCTTTTCTTTACTGGTGTTGTTATCTTTAATTGCTGAATATTTTTGCCAGTTACGTTGGTAATATTTCTCAATAGTGCCAACTTTGCTGTCAAGGATATGACCTGGAGGAAACTCAGCCACCGTTTTACAGATAGGCATTAACGCTTTCATTTCAGAGGCAACGTAGAAGTTACCTTCTTCGTCATAACCTGTGTATAACGGGATTATACCGATATGGTCACGTGCAATTAGGTAACTGTTGTCAGTTTCGTTATATAAACAAAAAGCAAACATACCTTGAAGTTTATCAACAAAATCGCTTCCAAATTTTTCAAACATTGGGATGATGATTTCACAGTCTGAAGCGGTTTGAAAATCATATTGAGGTGTATGCTGATTTGCTAACGTTTTATGGTTGTATATTTCACCGTTAACCGCTAAAACTTTTGATTTGTCACTGCTGTATAATGGCTGAGCGCCATGTTCAGTATCTACAATTGATAAACGCTCATGGACTAAAATTACATGATCATTGTTGTAAATACCAGACCAGTCTGGACCGCGATGGCGTAATAACCGAGAATACTCTAAAGCTTTTGGACGAAGTGCATCTGCACCTGTTTTAATATCTAATATACAAAATATCGAACACATTGAAGTGCTACCCCTTTATATTTATTAATGACAAATTGTGTGATGAAACAACTTCAATAAGACTATTGAAGTTAAGTGAGGGTTGTAAAGAACAGAAAAGTTAATTAAAAATCGACATAATTACTGTTGAATAAAACGCTACATGGACACTTTGACAGCATTTGATAAAAAATCAATAGAATTTTTGCTCTAATTTGATAAAAAGCATGTATGACAGACTTTCCTTATTAAATAATCGCTAGTGTTAAAAATCTCAATACATTAATATGCCATTATAATAATTAGATTGAACAAAAGTTTATGTTCATCATAGTCAATTAATTTATCAAAGAGCGATTAATGTTTAGAACTTTAAAGATAAAAAAAATACCGCTATTTATTGCCTCCATCACTCTTAGTTTAAGTGTGGTTGTTAATGGTCAAGAAATCGATAAATCTGAAATAACCGTTGAAGAAAAACGTGTTCATAAGGCGATAGCCACTATCCCTGATGTCGCTCAACGCCTTTCTAATCGAGTTGAGAAGTTTACTAGTTTAGTGAACAAAGCGACAAATTATACTGTACTGACACAATTAATAATTCGACATGGTGCAGGGGTATTTAAAGATGCTAAAGCGTCATTTAATCAACTCAATGATTATGACGATCGACCGCTTTATTGGGCACGTTTGCAAATGAGTAAAGCACTGCGCTCATCAAAGGCTTTTGGTGAGTTATTTCCTAACCAACAACAAAAATTGCTATGGAACTTAGAGTTGTTATCTCGTGGCCAAGCGGATGTTAAATTTGATAAAAAAACCGATAAGAAAATATTATTAACGGGCTTTGACCCATTTTTTCTTGATCGCCATATCGATCAAAGTAACCCATCTGGCGTAGTCGCATTGTCCTTAGATGACGTCGTCGTCAGTATTAACGGCCAAACTGCGGAAATTGAAGTACTTATAATTCCCGTGCGTTTTGCTGACTTTGACCAAGGTATGATTGAAGAGCTTTTAACCCCTTATGTGCAAAATAAATCGGTTGATATGATCCTAACCGTCAGCATGGGAAGAGAAAATTTCGATTTAGAGAGATACCCAGCATTACGTCGTAGTGCTGAAGCTCCAGATAACTTAAATATTCTTACCGGTGCAAGCAAACAAAACCCAATCATTCCGAAATTAAAGGATAAATTTTTGTCAGGCCCTGAGTTTGTAGAATTTAGTTTACCTATATTGGCGATGAAAAAGGGCGGTGGCAAATATTCAATAAATGATAATCGTGAGGTATCAACCTTAACAGGTGGTACATTTAATGCTAAATCACTTGCTGATATTGTCAAGCAAACATCTGTTAGCGGCTCAGGAGGTAGTTATCTATCTAATGAAGTGTCTTATCGCAGTATATTGTTACGAGATAAGTTTAATTTAATGTTACCCGTAGGTCATATACATACGCCACGCATCCAAGCTTTTGACCAACAAGCATTAATGGATATTGTAAATCAGACTAAAAACATCATCACTCAAGGCGTAGCAGGCTTGTAGTTGTTATAAATTTTCTTTTACGGATTGTAAAAATCAAAAAGCGCTAATAAATATGAAGTGACCCCCAATATTAGCGCTTTTTTAATGTCTAACGGTTGTGATTTAATTTAAATATTATTAGTAACGTCTACTGACAGCTTTAACATTTGTCCCGGTTGTAAGTATTTGTCACGGCTTAAGCTATTCCAACGCTCAATGTCTCTAATAGAGACATTAAACTTATCTGCTATACGGGCAAATGAATCACCTTTTCTTACACGATAGGTAATGTTACGCATTATAGCTTGCTCGTTCGGCGAACGGTTAGCAGCCAAAAGGTTTTTATTGGAATTTTTCTGCCAAATAACTAATTTTTGACCTGGCTTGATGGTGTCTCTTGGCGCCATGCCATTCCATTTAGCAATGCTTCTGGTCGATACTTTATAAGTGCGGCTTAAGTCCCATAACGTGTCACCAGGTTTTACAATATGAACACGCTTTTCACCCGCAAGTACTTTATTTTGCGTTTTAGCTAAACGTTGATTTTGTGACAATAAGTAACTATCTAAAGAAGCCGTAGCCACAGGGATAAGTAAAAACTTGCCCGCTCTAATGTGATTGTCTTTAACATTGTTAACTTGTCTAATTAAGTCAATTTCAGTATTAAATTTCTGGGCTATTTTACCTAAACTGTCACCACTTTTAATTTTATAGCGTTGCCAAGCTAAACGATCTTTTTTACTTAATTTTTGCAGACCTTGTTTAAACTCTTCAATTTTATGATTAGGCAATAACAAGTAGTGTGGTCCATCAGGATCTGTAGCCCAACGATTGAAGCCTGGGTTAAGTCGTTGCAATTCAGTTAATGTTAACTTTGCTAATTGTGCTGCTTTAGCTAAATCAAGCTGTGAACCTATATCGACCTTACTGATCACCGGACTATTATCTATTTCATACAGCTTGATCTTTAACTCTTCACTACGTTTAATAATGTCTGCTAACGCTAGTAACTTAGGGACATAAGCGCGAGTTTCTTTTGGTAAATCTAATGACCAAAAATCGGTTGGTAGGTTTTTACTTTTGTTTTTTCTAACGGCCCGTCGTACTCGTCCTTCACCTGAATTATAGGCTGCAAGGGCAAGCATCCAATCGCCATCAAAAAATTTATTTAAATATTTTAAATATTTAATTGCACCTTCTGTTGAAGCAACAACATCACGTCGACCGTCATACCACCAATTTTGCTTCATACCAAAGCGCTTACCCGTAGCAGGAACAAATTGCCACATCCCTGAAGCTCGACCATGTGAATAAGCGAAAGGGTCGAAAGCACTTTCGACAATAGGTAATAGCGCTATTTCTAAAGGAATATCGTTAGCTTCAAGCGCTTCAACAATGTAAAACAAAAATGGCTCGGCTCGTTTAGCTACTCTTTTCAAGTAAGTAGGGTGCTTAACAAACCAATCCCTTTGACTGGTAATGCGAGGGTTTTCTGGAATGCTAAATGCAAGTTTACTACGAATGCGTTGCCATACATCGTTAGACAAGAAGCTTTCTTTTACATCATTACCGAGGTCAATATTGCCATCGGCAACGGGGTGTATAACGTCTAAAGCCTCATCTTTAAGCAATGCTTGATTAATTTCGACCGCAGACGCAACGTCGATAAATGCTTCAGTTTCTGTATTTGTTTGATGATTATTTGAATGAGTTTGATCTAAAATAGATTGGCAACCGGACAATAAAATGACGGTTGCAACAGATAGTTTTATGTACTTCATGTAATGTCTATGTAAATTTACTTGCCACCAGTGTCACTTATTTAGCGCTATTATTCAAGATTTGCCCAATAAAAGCGCCCTAGAAATTATCTTTCCAACCCCTGATAATGGTAAACGCTTGTAACTTATCAGTAACTTTATCGCCACTAAACTCACTCGCACTTGTCATAATGCTTGAGGTAGCGCAGCGTAAAAATGGATTGATTTTCTTTTCAAGCATAATAGAGCTTGGAATTGTTGCAATCTTTTGTTCGCGCTTTTGTAAAACTTGATTGTAGTAATGCACTAATTCGGCATTAGAAGGCTCTACTGTTAAGGCAAAATTTAGATTTGCTTGGGTATATTCATGCGCGCAATAAACATGAGTTCGCTCAGATAATGCACTTAATTTTTCTAACGAATTTAGCATTTGTTCTGGCGTGCCTTCAAACAATCGACCACAGCCGCCTGAGAATAAAGTATCGCCACAAAATAAATTATCTTCTGATAAATATGCAATATGTCCAAGTGTGTGACCAGGAAGATCGATAACCTCAAATTCCAGACCTAAATCAGGTAAATTAACACGGTGACTTTCGTTTAAAGCGACATCACAATGCGGAATATTTTCATTTTCAGGGCCATAAACGGTTACCGGCCATTGTCTATCTTGACAGTAACTTAAGAGTTGTTTGATACCGCCAATATGATCTGGGTGATGATGGGTGATCAATATGGTAGATAATTGTAATTGCTGCTGTTCAATAAATTCGATGCACACCTTCGCATCACCTGGATCAACCAGGGCCATTTTATTGCCTAAATCAGATGAAATAGCCCAGATATAATTATCAGAGAAGGCTTTTATTAAGGAAACTTTCATATTATTAGTGCTTTGACTTTGCAGCATGTGCAGCTCCTGAGTATACTGAAGGCATGATTATACTCACTTTTACTTACGTTTAATATAATGAAGCCAGCACTTGCGTTTCGACACCCCAATTATCCAAAGTCTTGGCGACATCTGCCAAATGGCGAACTCATTGTTGATAATATTAACCAAATATTAAAACCATGGTGCGCTAAGTTTTTTGGTTATCACTTATTAAAAATTGGTGCGCTCAGTGGCGAAGTTGTAACAAAAGACAGTCCAATCAGGCATCAACTCACCTTAACTAATCAGCCAGATAAAGCTGATATTATTGCCGAGATTGATGACTTACCTTTACTCGAGCATAGTGTCGACGTTTGTGTTTTATCTCATGCATTAGAATTCTCGTTAGACCCACATCACGTGGTGCGTGAAGCAAACCGAGTGTTAATACCAAATGGTTACTTAGTTATTACTGGCTTTAACCCATTTAGTTTAGCGGGGTGTAATAAGTTTATTCCATACCGACGTAAACAAACACCATGGAACGAAAGAATGTTCTCACCCATGCGAGTAAAAGACTGGCTTAATTTAATGGGTTTTGAAATACAGTTAGATCACCGCCTTTTACATTCTTCATTAGCCGGACAAGCAAGCCAAGGGGTTATCAATAAATATTGGGAAAAAATAGCAACTGCGATGTTGCCAAGTGTAGGTTCTATTTACGTTATTGTGGCAAAAAAACGGGTATTACCATTAACGCCTATTAAAGCAAAGTGGCAACTTAGACCTGGGTTTGAACCAATAAAAGTGCCGACGATGAATTCTTCAAGAAAAAGCAAGTCAAGCCTCAACAAACACTCAGAAAGTCATTGATAAAAAACACTAGTTATTAAGGTTAACAATATCTCATGCAACTAAATGAATTTGAACAATATTTAAATACACTATTAAAGCCAGAGCAAATTAAAGACTTTTGCCCTAATGGTTTACAAATACAAGGCACAAACAACATAAATAAAGTTATTACGGGTGTTACAGCTACACAAGACCTTATTGACTTAGCTATTGCCGAGAAAGCTGATGCACTGGTCGTTCATCATGGTTTTTTCTGGAAAAATGAAAGTTATGTTATCCGCGGCATGAAACATAAGCGTATTAAAGCATTGCTTGAAAATGACATTAACTTGTTTGCTTATCACTTACCTTTGGATATACATCCAACGCTAGGAAACAACGCACAACTCGCTGAGCTTTTTTCGATTAATAATGTTGCGCCATTAGAAACGGGTAATGCTTTAAGTGTTGCCGTTCGTGGAGACTTTAACAGCGCTTTAACGGCACTTGAGCTTGAACAGCGAATTAGTAAGCAACTAGATAGAAGCTGTATGCATATTGCAGCACCGTCAAATAAAAAGATAAAGACAGTGGCGTGGTGCAGCGGTGGCGGTCAAAGTTATATCGAATTAGCCGCAGAGCTGGGAATCGATGCTTTTATCAGCGGCGAAGTTTCAGAGCAAACAACCCACGTTGCACGAGAAATGGATATTCATTTTTATTGTGCTGGCCATCACGCTACAGAACGTTATGGCGCAAAAGCATTAGCGGCACATTTTAATCAACACTTACCTGTTGATGCTAAGTTTATAGATATTGATAACCCAGCATAAAATTAGCTTTTCACGGCATAGTTTACTATGCCGTTAGGTCAGGTTATTTTTTTAATCATCGTTCAAAGCAGTCAAGATAAGTTTCAAGTTTTTAACTTTTAAACTACTAACCTTTAATCCATTAATTTTTAAACCATTAACTTTTTATCCATTGGACGATTCGCCCTAACGTTTCATACCAAACTGTTGTGGTTTGCTGTAGTTTTTTAGCGTTTGGAAAATAATACGACCAAGGGATATTGTCATTATGTTTAACCCAAGGACTCGCTGGGGCTGCAATAGCATTAACACCATACTTTTTAAAATAGTTCATTGCTCGAGGCATATGGTTGGCACTTGTCACTAAAGCAACATTTTTGTTGATCACTCTAGGCGCAATCAGTTGGGCTTCTTCTTCAGTATCTTGTGGAAAATTTTCAGTTAATATTTTGTGCGCTGGTATGCCTAATAAAATAGCGGCTTGCTTAACTTTTTCCGCGTTTGAACTCTCATCTCCGGCAGCAAAACCGGAGGTTATAATTTGTGCCTCAGGGTGCAGGCGGTAAATACGGATGGCTTCAACTAATCTTTCCAACGAGCTTGATTTTAATTGACTCGTCGCTGGTAAACTTTGCACTGTGGTGTGAACGCCACCTAAAATAATTATATAATCAAGCGGTTGAGAACTTTGACTAAAGGCAGGGTAGTTATCCTCTAATGGTGCCATTAAGCCGTCTGATACTGGCGGTAATGTACATAGTATCAAGAGCACAGTTGCACTGATTAAAGCAGAAAAGCTAAGCTTGGGTTTTAAGCGATAAAAAACAATCGCGATAATTAACAGTAAAATAATAATACTTAACGGCATTAGCATTAAACTAACAATTTTTTTCAGTAAAAATAAATCCACAGTAGGGCTTCCACAGCAATTGCGTTGAATGTAATTTTAATTATTATTTAGCATAACAATTATCAGCTTTTGAAACAGTAGTTAAATATTTTAAATAAATCACTTTAGACGTCTAAAAGTCTGTTGATATTTGTGGAAAGATAAGGTTTAATGGCGTTGTAAATTTTAGAATTATTACTCCATAAAATTTCTTACTCAAATACTTAGAAGTTTTACCGGAATATTTTATTTTTTACACCAGAAGAGGCGCAATTGCCAGGTAGCTAACGTGAGGAACCCATCCTTTGAGCGTTACTGAGGGGGACAATTGCCGAGGATGTTGATATTGGGGCATATCACATTCGGTCACTAAGGCTGAATCCTTAGGGCTGTCACCGCTAGAAAACAGTTATTATTCTAGATTTGGGTGGAGAGCTTCTGGCTGAAAAGTATCGCCTGAATTATCGGTTGTTTAACCCTCATTCGCTCTACGCTCAGTCATGCTCTTCCTGTTAGTTATTAGGGAGAATTTTTATGTTAATATCTCATCTTAAAAATTGTAGTGATCAAATTGTGTTCACCGTTTTATCTCAATGTTCTTGCTTTTCTAGGCTTGAATGCTTAACCGTTAGTTGTAAATGTTTTGGAGTGCAAGCATGTCAGTAAGTGTTAATAAAGCTAATAGCAATAACATTACTGTTGCAAAATTTGGTGGCACCAGTGTTGCTGACTATCAAGCTATGCTTCGATGTGCGCATATTATTAAAAATGATAACAGCAATCGAGTTGTGGTTGTATCTGCTAGTGCTGGGGTTACAAATAACCTTGTGCGCCTTAGCCAAGCAAACATTGCTGCTCAAGAGCGCGAAAGCATTATTACAGAAATCGCCAATATTCAATTTAACATTACTAAACACTTAGCTTGTCAATTAATTTTAGATGCTGAAATTAAAGAAATTTTAACTACTTTAAGTGATTGTGCAAAAAAACAAGCTGAACAATATAGCTTAAAAAATAGTGATGAAATTTTAAGCTTTGGCGAGCAATTAAGCTCTCGTATTTTTGCTCAAGTATTACAAAGTATTGATGTGAATGGTCATTACTTCGATATTCGACCGGTTATGAAAACAGATAGCTTGCATGGTAAAGCACAAGTTAATGTAGCGGAAATTTCAAGTAAGGCTAAAACATTACTGTTACCAAAACTAGCTGACAAAGTTATTGTTACACAAGGTTTTATTGGTAGCGATGAGCAAGGTAATACTACTACGCTTGGCCGTGGTGGCTCAGATTACAGCGCAGCATTGTTAGCTGAAGCGATTCAGGCTAGTCATTTAAGTATCTGGACTGATGTTGTCGGTATATTTACCACCGACCCACGTATTACCGATCAAGCGCGTTCTATTAATGAAATAAGTTTTGGTGAAGCGGCTGAAATGGCAACGTTTGGCGCTAAAATTTTACATCCAGCGACACTCATACCAGCAATGCGACAAGATATTCCGGTTTTTGTCGGATCTAGTAAAGAGCCTGAAGCCGGTGGCACACTCATTCAACGACAAGTTAATTCCAACCCAACTTATCGTTCAATTGCTCTGCGCCGTGAACAAACGTTGGTAACGGTCAAAAGCCCTGAAATGCTTCATGCCAGTGGCTTTTTAGCAAAAGTGTTTACAGTGCTAGCAAAACATCAGCTCAGTGTTGATTTGATCACTACTAGTGAAATCAGTGTTGCATTAACCTTTGATAATCCGCAAGGTTCAACGCAAGCATTATTAACAAAAGCAGTTGTCGAAGAGTTAGAGCAACTTTGTGAAGTGAGTGTTGAACATGGCTTGAGTTTAATTGCGGTGATCGGGAATAAAATTCATGGCACTAAAGGTGTTGGCAGTAGTATTTTCGATAAGGTAAACGATTTTAATATTCGTATGATATGTCATGGAGCAAGCGAGCATAACTTATGTTTTCTAGTGCCAGAAGCTGATGCGAACCAAGTTGTTGAGCGTTTACACGCGACGTTATTTACCGAATAATTACATTAATTCATCGAAATTTCATCAGCAAAAAGGGACATATTAATGTCCCTTTTTAGTGTCTGGCGTGAGTGCTAATTTAGTTGCTAAGGCCTTACTCGTAAGGGAGTGGATCAGTTGTATTATTATCAGCGAAAGCTTCTAAACGCTCTTGGCAAGCACCACATTTTCCGCAGGCTTTTTCACGGCCATTGTAACAAGTCCATGTATTTTGGTAACTCAGGCCCATTTTCAAACCATCAGTCAAAATATCTGATTTAGTGTCATTTAAATAAGGACTAAAGATCTCCACAGCTTCATAGTTGGCAATTTGGCATACATCATTCATTTTCATAACAAACTCAGGGCGACAGTCGGGGTAAATAGCATGGTCACCAGAGTGCGCGCCGTAATATACTTGTGATGCTTTAACCGATACCGCGTAACCTACTGCTAAAGATAATAAAATCATATTGCGGTTAGGCACAACGGTAGACTTCATATTATCAGCTTCATAATGACCTTCAGGAATTTCAATATCGTCAGTTAACGAAGAGCCTGCTAATAATTGGTTAATGGCTGAAATATCAATAACCTTGTGTGAAACACCAAGTTGTTCGCAAACTTTACTTGCGCAAGCAATTTCTTTTACATGTTTTTGGCCATAGTCGAAGGTGAGGGCATAAACTTCCTTACCGTCTTTTAAAGCACGGTTAAGTACGGTGAATGAATCCATGCCACCGGAAAAAATTACTACGACTTTATTACTCATATTTGATGTCTCTTGGGGTATAATAAAAACAAGCGCATTCTACTCGAAATTTACTAAGCATTAAAGCAATGACCACACGTTATAAAATAAATGAATTGTTTGAAACTCTTCAAGGTGAGGGCTCTTTTACCGGCCAACCTTCAATTTTCCTTCGTCTACAAGGTTGTCCAGTTGGTTGCTCTTGGTGTGACACAAAACACACATGGGAAATTCACCCTGAATTAGAGATAAACAGTAAACAATTACTGAGTAAACCTGAAGAAACCGAGCAATGGTCAAACTTATCGATTGACGATATTGCCGCGGTATTCAACCAGCAGGGCTTTAAAGCAAAACATATTGTCATCACGGGTGGAGAGCCGTGTATGGTTGATTTAACAGAGTTATGTCTATACTTTGAAGCCCAAGGGTTCAGCTGCCAAGTAGAAACATCAGGTACCTTTGAGATTAGAGTATCTGAACAATGTTGGGTTACTGTCTCTCCAAAAGTAAATATGCGCGGGGGTTATGAAATTTTAGCCAGTGCTATGCAACGTGCTAACGAAATCAAACACCCAGTGGCCACTGAGCAACATATAGACGACTTAAAAGCCTTGTTAGCTCAGCATAATGTAGAAGATAAACAGATTTACTTACAGCCGATCAGTCAAAAACAACGTGCAACAGAGCTTGCTATTGCCACCTGTATTGAAAATAACTGGCGTTTATCGGTGCAAGTACATAAATACATAGGTATTGAGTAGTTCTTGATTCCAGATGTAGGTCACGATTTATAAAAAAGGATCTGTTTTATAACAGATCTTTTTTTATAAATTTTTTCGTTAAGATAACCATTAAATATACCAAATTATAGTTGCCTCATTTCACCAAAAATTTTTAATTATTTTCTCTTAAACTGTCGTGTAATATCAAACGTGATAAATAAGTAGTTGAAATATGGTGAGTTTCAATATAAATTCAATCCTAAATAAATTTATATTAGTCGACAAATCTCTTGTAGAAAAAAGGGTTTTTGCTCGTCTAATAAGCTGTTATGTACCTCAAGAGGTTTTGTGCAATTTAAAGAGTTAGGTGTTTCAAATAATTTATTGTCTTTTTTAATATTTACTTTTATGTTTTTCTGGTTAGGTGAACAATTATTTGGCGCAATACTAACTTTAGAAATAGTAAACATACGAGTTACCAATATAGTGTCATTCGCAAAAAGCCCTATTTGGTTTACGTTGCTGTGTATCATGAAGCTTTCAATGTGTGTATTGAGTGCTGTTGTAATGTACCAATATCTAAAATCAAAATTAGGTGGCAAAGGTACATAACAAGCCAATAAAGCGGGAAAATTTACAGTTGGCTAATTTCGCTCCGCTCAATAATTTTAGCCAACTACAAATTTCCCCTTATTGGGGCGTTGGTATGACTCCCCACGTCAAGTTAAATACACTGATCCTTATTCATTAATTTAAGAATCCTTTGTATTCACTTCTCTTAT
>NBOG01000014.1 GCA_002104535.1 Cognaticolwellia sediminilitoris
TTGGTTGCGGGAGCAGGATTTGAACCTACGACCTTCGGGTTATGAGCCCGACGAGCTACCAGGCTGCTCCATCCCGCGTCCGAATGGTCTAAATTAATAGACAAGCCAAACTGTTTTAATTCTAGTTTAAGAATGCTTTAAAAGAGCGTTTAACTGCTTCCCTTCAAGCGAGGCGTATAATAAGGATACATCAGCTAATTTGCAACCTGTTTTCTGATTAATTTTCGCATTTTAGCAATCTAATTTTTGCTTGTTGATTTTTTGTACTCGAACAAGTCGCATTTCAAGCAATTAGTGCAGCGTAAACTAAATATTTATTAAATATTAACGCGCAGAGACTAGATAGTTTACGCTAATTCATAAAATGCCTATAAGTAGGGCGTGTCTTTGTTTATAATCGCGGGCATAAATTAGATTGGAAAACCTATATGCAGCAATTTTTAGCATTAACCTCTCCAGGTATAGAGATATTACTGGCGCAAGAACTTAAAGATTTGAAAGCTGAACAAGTCGTTCAAAAGCCTGAAGGTGTTTATTTTAACTCCACCATTGAGCATGCTTATCACATTTGCTTACGCTCGCGTTTGTCTACTCGTATATTGCTGAAATTAGGCGAAGGTGACGCAGCAAATAAAGATGAGCTTTTCGCTACCGCTCAGTCTATAAAATGGTCAGAATTGTTTTCTGCTGATAATACCTTTGCGATTGATTTTGTCGGTACCAGTGACGAAATCCGAAATAGTCAGTTCGGGGCGTTAACGATTAAAGATGCTGTAGTTGACCATTTTCGTGATCTAAACCAAGAACGTCCTTCCGTTGATAAGTCGACTCCTCAAGTTAGTTTTCAGGCACGTTTATTAAGGCAAAAAGTTGTCATTTATCTAGATTTCTCAGGTCGAAGCTTATTTAAAAGGGGTTATCGAGAAAATACTGGTGCTGCGCCATTAAAAGAGCATTTAGCTGCCGCTATGATCACCCGTTCAGGTTGGTTAGAAGATACCTCTAAACCATTAGTTGATCCTATGTGTGGCTCTGGCACCATTGTTATCGAAGCTGTGTTAATGGCTGCTGGTTATGCGCCAGGGATTGATCGAGCAACCTGGGGCTTTGAATATTGGTTAGGGCATCAACCTGATGCATGGAAAACCGCTAAGTCTGCTGCTATTGAACAATCGCATGTTGGTTTGACACAACTCAAGGCTAAAGTTTTTGGTGTTGACTTGGACAGCCGGGTTTTAAAAACGGCACAACAAAATGCCAAAAATGCTGGTGTGCAAAGGTTTATCGAATTCTCTTGTAAAGATGCTACCCATTTAAAAAATGCTTTCGGTAGCCAAGGTACCATTTTATTCAATCCGCCTTACGGTGAGCGAATTGGTGAATTACCTGAGCTTGTTGAAGGGTTTGCTAAATTAGGGCAGATTTTTAAAAGCCAGTTTATTAATTGGCGTATCGCTATTTTAACCGCCAACGTTGAATTACTCAGCTTGATGAAGATGGTCAGTTTTAAGCGTTATAAGTTTAAAAATGGCCCATTAGACTGTCAATTCGCGCTTTATAATTTAGATGATAAACAAGTTTCAAGTAGTAATGTTAATGCTGAATTTGAGCATAAAGACTCTGCATTCGCTAACCGCTTATTAAAGAATAAAAAGAACTTAAAAGGCTGGTTGAAACAAGAGCAAATTGAATGTTATCGCTTATATGATGCTGATATTCCAGAGTATAATGTTGCAGTTGATGTTTATGGAGACCACCTTGTCATCCATGAATACTCGGCGCCAAGTAACATTGAGCCAGAAAAAGTGGCGAAAAGATTACAAGAAGTGGTTTATTTTGCCCCGAAAGTACTAGGTGTACCAACAGACAAAGTAATTATTAAAACGCGAGCGAAACAAAAAGGTAAAGAACAATACCAACGTGTTGAGCAAACCAAAAAATCAATGGTTGTGCATGAGTACGGCGCGAAGCTGAAAGTTAACCTATGGGATTATTTAGATACCGGTTTATTTTTAGATCATAGAAAGACTCGCCAAATTGTCGCGAACAAATCTCAAGGTAAATCATTACTGAATTTATTTGCTTATACAGGTTCAGTTTCTTTGCAAGCTGCACTCCATGGTGCGGTTAAAGTAACCACGGTCGATATGTCTAATACTTACTTAAGTTGGGCTCAAGATAACTTTGTTTTAAACAATTTAAGTGGCCATAAATATGACTTCATTCAAGCAGACTGCTTACAGTGGCTGAAGAAAAATGAAGAAAAGTTTGATGTGGTATTTATTGACCCGCCAACTTTCTCTAACTCGAAACGTATGGGAGAAAGTTTTGATGTGCAGCGAGATCACGTTAGCTTAATAACTGATGGTATGAATTCGGTTGCAGAAAACGGTGAGCTAATTTTTACCAATAATAAACGGAATTTCAAGATGGACTTTGATGCCGTTGCCGCGCTTGGCCTTATCGTGCAAGAAATGAGTGATAAAACCCGCGATAAAGATTTTCTACGTAATAAACATATTCATAACAGTTGGTTGATCACCCGCAAGGTAGATTAGCATGACGATAGAATTTAACTTATATGGCACAGAAGGTTGCCATTTATGTGAAGACGCATTGGCATTATGTTCGGCGGTTATGCCAGCTGAAAATATTGACATAGTCGATATCATTGATGATGAGAAGTTGCTCGAACTTTATCGTATTAGCATTCCCGTATTAGAGCGTTTATCAGATCAGCAGAAGCTATATTGGCCGTTTGATCAAGCACAAGTTTTGGAGTTGTTGTAATTTATGGAATTAATTCGTATTTCACAAGGTGAATTAGCCTTTGGTGAAGACAAGGTCTTAGATAAAGCAGATCTGAGTGTACAAACAGGCGAACGTATTTGTTTAGTCGGCAGAAATGGCGCGGGCAAGTCAACATTAATGAAAGTATTAATGGGCTTACAAACCTTAGACGACGGCCAAGTATTGAAATCTAGTACAATGCAAGTGGCTATGCTGGAGCAAGATCCACCAAAATCATCAGACATCAGTGTTTTTGATTTTATCGCCCAAGGCGTGAAAGAAAATGCTGACTTAATTAAGCGTTACCATGCCATTATTCATGACGTTACCGAAGACCCTTCGGAGAAAAACCTCAACAAAATGGCCAATGTTCAAGAACAACTTGAACTTGCTAATGCTTGGCAAGATGAACAGCTTATAGAACAAGTGATGACAACACTGGCGTTAAACCCAGATGATAAAATTTGTGACCTTTCTGGTGGTTGGTTACGTAAGCTAGCGTTAGCCAAAGCCTTAGTTACCGCACCTGATATTTTATTACTTGATGAGCCAACCAACCATTTAGATATAAAAAGTGTTTTATGGTTAGAGTCATTTTTAAAAGACTTTGCCGGTACTATTCTTTTTATTAGTCATGACAGGGCGTTTATTCGTGGTGTTTCGACACGTATCATTGATCTGGACCGAGGTATTTTGAAAAGTTACCCTGGAAACTATGACCTTTATATCGAGCAAAAAGCTCATGACTTGCAAGTAGAGTCACAGCAAAATGCCTTATTTGATAAACGCTTAGCCGAAGAAGAAGTCTGGATACGCCAAGGCGTTAAAGCACGTCGTACTCGTAATGAAGGCAGAGTAAGAGCGTTAGAAAAATTAAGAAATGAACGCCAAGCTCGTCGTGAAGTGCGTAATCAAAGTACCATGAATATTACACAGGGTGATCGCTCAGGCAAGCTAGTTTTTGAAGCTGAAGATATCACTATTGCTTTTGATGACAAGCCAGTGATTAAGAACTTAAACTTGTTGATCACTAGAAATGACCGCTTAGCGCTAATTGGTGCTAACGGTACTGGTAAGTCAACATTGATTAAAATGATCATGGGCAAGCTTGCCGCAACCAGCGGCAAAATGCGCTCAGGTGTGAATTTAGAAATTGCTTATTTTGATCAGCACCGTGATGCGCTTGATCTCAATAAAACCGTACAAGAAATAGTCGGTGAAGGTAAGCAAGAAGTTGAAGTCAATGGTAAACCAAGACACGTTTTAGGTTACCTACAAGACTTTCTTTTTAGCCCCAAACGAGCACGTACACCGGTAAGGGCATTATCAGGTGGTGAGAAAAATCGCTTGTTGCTCGCTAGGTTGTTTTTACGTCCTAGTAACTTACTAATTCTTGATGAACCAACCAACGATTTGGACATCGAAACTTTAGAGTTATTAGAAGAAGTCGTTGCAAATTACGCAGGAACCGTTATTTTAGTCAGCCATGATCGTGACTTTGTTAACAATTGTGTGAGTAGCTGCTTATATTTTGATGGCTCGGGGCATATTACTCAAATCGTGGGTGGCTATGATGATGTTGACAGTTATCTCGAATATAAAGATAAACAACGTCAAGCTGTTACTAAAGATATTGTTAAAAAAACCGTTACTGAAAAAGCAGAAAAGCCTGCGGAAAAAGTTATTGCTTCAGAAAAAAAGAAACTCTCTTTTAAAGATAAAAGAGAATTAGAAAGTTTACCAGGGCTAATTGATGAACTTGAAAACGCAATCGAAGTATTGCAACAACAAGTGAATCAGTCTGACTTTTTTAGTCAAAGCCAAGAACAAAGTAATAAAATATTGAACCAGTTAGCTCAAAGAGAGTCAGAACTCGAGGTTGCCTACGCTAGATGGCAAGAATTAGATGAATAATAACGAAAGTGAGTTTAGTAGTTACATGAACATATTTGTAAAATCAATTTTAGCATTAGGTGTTACTAGTGCATTAGGAATATCCGCTGTTAATGCCGCAACATACCAAGTTATCGATAAGGGTGATGTTACTTCATTAAAATACACTTACTCACAACAAGAAAATAATAATGGCGAAGCTGCAATATCTGGCACTGACATTTATAATTTTCCAGTACAATTTCAATACCTTGATGAAGATGACTACAACGCTATTGTGAGTTTAGCGGACAGTACACATGAAAATGTTCTTAGTTTATCAAATATTGAAGATGAAGCAGCCTTACGTGCAGGTACACCTACTGCTAATGATTTATCTTGGCTGATTAGATTTTTGAAGGCTCGAGATGAAAATAGTTTGTATCAAAAAGTAGGTGATACTTTTGCCATGACAAACTTTAATGGTCAAACAGAACTATTAAATGTCTTTGATGTTCCATTTGAAGGGACTGATAGCTATACACGTTCTACCAAAGACTACATTAGCGGCATTACTAATGAAGGCTGGATTTATGGCACTGCATCTGCACCATATTTGCCGCAAAGTTTCATTAATAGTAATGATGAAGACGTTACACATTGGGTAAGAAAATTTACCACGAGGGGGTTTTTCTCATCGGATGGTGGTGCAAGTATTATAGAAATAATTCCACCTAGTGAAACAGAATTGCCAGAAGACCAAAGGTTTGGTGGAGAGTCTGCAATTTTAGACATAAGTGAGTCTCACTTTGCCGTTGGTTATGCAAGTACAAGTATTGATCAAGATGCGCTCGATTATATCAATGATGATACCGGAGGATGTGCTGATCCAGACGTGCTTGATGATAAGCCTTTTGAAGTTTGTGTACAGGAAATTGTTAATGAAATTTATAACACAGAAGCGATAAAGTGGACCATAGATGAACAAGGAATTGTCACATCAGAAACATTAGGGCAGCTAGTAACATTTCACGCCGATGATACACAAGAAAATGTTAGTTTAGCACAAGCTATTAATAATCAGGGTGTTGCGGTTGGTTATGCTACAGGTTGGGTAGATGAAAGTGTGACTGAACCGAGTATAAATGAAAGGCGTAGTTTGTACGCCGTTGTCTTTAAAGACGGTAATGTAACTGACTTTACTGATGATCATAGTAAATATTATGACTCGCGTGCTTATGATATCAACGACAATGGGATTGCTGTTGGGCATGTATCTACTAGTATAAATGGTAATACACGAACTAAATTTTACTATGTTGATACTAATGCTGAATCAATGGAAATGGTTTTACCAACAGATTTTTTTAATGGTAGTGCTAGTACCGCACATGCTATAAATGAAAACGGTAAAATAGTTGGGGAAGGTGAAGTTGAAACTCATAATGATACAGCAAGAAGTCCTAACCCAAGACGGACCCATGGATTTTTATATGACATTACCAGTGATACTTTCACAGACCTTAACGACTTTTTAGCCTGTGATAGTGATTATACCATTATCGAAGCTCGAGCAATTAATGATGAAAATGAAATTTCAGCCACAGCGTTAGTTAAAGTCCCGCGCCGTGATTCAAAAGGTGCCCTTATGCTGAATGATCAAGGTGAACAATTATTTGAAGATGTGGTTCGAGCGGTAACTTTAAAACCCACTGCAGGCGAAATTGAAGACTGTAGCGCTGTTGATAAGAAAATTGAAAGAAAAGGTGCAGGCTTAGGTTTAAGTAGCCTTATGTTATTAATGTTAGTTGGATTACGTCGTCGTTTTATCGGATGAATATTATAACTTAACTTTAGTAATTACTAAGTTTGAATTTTATAAAGCCAGCTAAGTAGCTGGCTTTATTGTATCCACAGTTTAAATTATTATTTTTACGCTTAAGGCTTTTTCACCTCGAGCAATGCCAACACAGCCAGACCTTACTGATTCGATAATCTCAGTTTCATTGGAAAGAGTTGCTATAAAAGCATTAAGCTTATCAGCATTTCCGGTTAATTGAATGGTATAAACTTGCTTACCAATATCGATGATCGCGCCTCTAAATATATCGGTAATTCGCATAACTTCCGTACGTGATTTATCACTCATTGCTAATACTTTTATCAGTAGTAACTCACGCTCTACATGGCTTCTTTCTGTTAAATCAGTAATTTTTATGACATCGATGAGCTTATTAACCTGCTTAACAATTTGCTCTAGTATTTTGTCGTTACCTTTAGTAACGATAGTGATACGCGATAAACTATCATCTTCAGTAGGAGCTACGGTTAAACTTTCAATATTAAATGCTCGTTGAGAAAATAAACCGACAATGCGTGAAAGTGAACCCGCTTCGTTCTCTAATAAAATGGCTAAAATTCTACGCATTAGGCTTTAACTCCTTTTTTGATCCACATTTCATCGATTGCACCCGTGCGTATTTGCATTGGGTAAACATGTTCGTTTTCATCAACAAGTACATCAACAAAAACGAGTCTATTTTTGATAGAAAATGCTTGCTCAATTTTACTGTCTAATTCGTCAAGGTTGTCTATTTGAATGCCAACATGGCCATAAGCCTCAGCTAATTTTACAAAGTCAGGTAAAGATTCCATATAAGAAGAGGAATGACGACCACCATAAACCATATCTTGCCATTGCCTAACCATACCTAAAGAGCGGTTGTTTAATGAAATAATAACAACAGGTAGGTTGTATTGCAGACAAGTGGAAAGCTCTTGGATGTTCATCTGAATTGAACCGTCACCAGTGATACATATTACGTGGCTTTCTGGGAAGGCTAGTTTAACGCCCATAGCAGCAGGTAAACCAAAGCCCATGGTGCCTAAACCACCTGAATTTATCCATTGTCTAGGCTTCGCAAACGGGTAATATTGTGCTGCAAACATTTGATGTTGGCCAACATCAGAACAAACATATGCTGCACCATTCGTCGCTTGATACATAGCCTCAATTACACGTTGAGGTTTAATTTTACCATCAGCTTGCTCATAGCTAATACTATTAACGGCACGCCATTGTTCAATTTGTTGCCACCAAGTCTGGTTTTCTGTTTTATTAATACAAAACTGTTTTTCTTCAAGCTCAGTCAGTAGCTGTTTAATCACAATATCTAGCAACCCGACTACAGGCACATGAGCATTAATAGTTTTTGAGATAGATGTGGGGTCAATATCAACATGTACAATCGTTGCATCAGGACAGAATTTTTTAACATTATTTGTTACGCGGTCATCAAACCTTGCACCTAAAGCAAGGATCACATCCGCATGTGCCATTGCTTTGTTAGCCTCTAAGCTGCCATGCATACCTAACATGCCAATAAAGTTATCGTGTAAGCCTGATATTCCACCTAAACCCATTAGAGTGTTGGTAATTGGAGCATTCAGTTTCTCGACAAGTTTGGTTAATAATTTTGCGGCGTTGGCGATAATTATACCGCCGCCAGAATAGATAACTAATCGCTTAGCTTGAGTAATGGTCTGTACTGCTTTCTTTATTTGGCGATGATGACCTTTAACCGTAGGGTTGTAAGATCTTAAATTAACGTCAGGATTAAATTTAAACTCAGCAGTATATTGGGGCATCAAAATATCTTTAGGCAACTCAATAACAACCGGCCCAGGTCGCCCCGTGCTCGCAATATAAAACGCTTTTGCAATGGTATTTGGAATATCGACAACACTACGACAATTGAAGCTATGTTTAACAATAGGACGCGAGCAACCAACGATATCAGTTTCTTGGAAAGCATCATCACCAATTAATCCAGTGGGAACTTGACCTGAAAGTACCACCATCGGGATTGAATCCATATATGCTGTGGCAATGCCTGTAATGCAGTTTGTTGCACCAGGACCAGAGGTCGCTAACACTACACCAACTTCTCCTGTAGCACGTGCAAAACCATCAGCCATATGAGTTGCGGCTTGTTCATGACGCACCAGAATATGCTCTACTTCAGATTGTCGAAATAGCGCATCATAAATATCTAATACGGTGCCGCCGGGGTAGCCGAATAAATACTTTACCTTCAGCGCTGACAGTGTTTTTACCACCAACTCAGCACCGGAAAATATCTCTTTTGTCATGTCTGTTCCCTTAATATTTGAAAATTTTTTGATGAATTAAGTACAAAAAAAACCCCCGTTCTTTTCAGAGCGAGGGTTTGGTATTATGTTTTACTTTATTATTTACACACAAAATCGCCCACGCCTTGGTTTCATGACCAATACGACAAAGAGGAGCGAGAAAAGGGTGTTAACTAAGTTCATGTATAAAATAATAGTTGTAAAGTAAGTATTGGCTATATTAATAAGGTGTTTATACAGTTGTGTCAATGGAAAGTTTATAAATAACCTAGTTTTTATAACTTTTTGTCTAAATTAATCTATTTCTTCATTATTTATTAACATTTACTGAGGTAAGTAATGATTTTAGGTGAAAATTTTAATTTATTGATTTTACTTACTAGTTTTTATTATTGCTTAGTACTGTTTATTATTAAAACCATGTAACATTTTTCAACTGTTTCTAACCTTATTTATGTTACGCTGTTATTACCAACGTTAAAAACGTTAAAGTTATTCGGAAGGTCTTATGTTAAAAAATAAATTATTCATGGTGTTAACACTAATTGCAGTGTTGACTGGTTGTGTTACTACACAAAAAGCTAGAGTAGATTTTGATCGCAATAGTGAAATATCTACTTCTCATTATAAAACCTTTGCTTGGCTTAACGAAGCTAAAGTTTTAGCTGAGCCTATTGACGTTAACCCTGTGATGAAAGTTAGAATTGACAACGCAATTGAGCAAGCATTTATCGCTAAGGGCTATCAACTTGTCAGTGATGCTGAACAAGCTGACTTTACTATTTCATATACCATGGGCAGTCGAGAGAAAGTTAAAGTTGATACTTTACCCGTAATGTACCGTACTAGCTTTCTATGGGGGCATCGGTACTATGGAGGTATAGGAGTGAGCAGTGACACTCATGTTCGTAACTATACTGAAGGAAAACTAGCCATTGATGTATACGATGTCAAAAGTCATCAACCAGTTTGGCATGGTTGGGCAGTAAAACACATTAAATCATTAGAGCGAGATAACCCAACAAAAGCTATTATGATGGTTGTTGAACAAGTAGTTGCTCAGTTTTAACTAGTGAGTTAATAAAAGTAACTTAAGAGTGTTTGTCAGAATAAATTTGTTATTTTAACTTGAAATGAGCCGAAGTTAATTGAAACATCTGAAGAGAGTGTTAGATATTGTTTATCGATATCATTATTTTCTCATGTTTTTATTTCAATTCAGGCTAAGATTATAACTAGAATGTTTTTATCTATAAAAATGAGGGGTATATGAAGCTATTTATGTTTGCCATTATGGCTACAGTGAGTTGGTTAGTTTACGTGCCTGTTAGTCATAGTGCTGACATCGCTCAAAATATTTGTGAATACGTGGCTGTAGATGAAAAGAGTCGGCTACGAAAAGTTCTAAAGGCCAACCGTCTAAAATTGCGTAAAGTGTTTAAAGATATCAGCTGTAACGGTGATAATCTTTTGATTTTTGCCGCTAAAAAAAATGCCCTAGAAATTGGTGATTTATTGATTAAAAAATTACCAAAATCTGTTGTAGAAGCTGAAATAGCTAATTTAACTCCATTATCACCAACGTTAGTTGGATTAGCTCAAGAGCGGATAAAATAGAAGGTTTAAATAGGTTTAGATTTTTGATTTGGAGCAATGAAGCGCTATTAATTAACTTTTAATAATTAAGCTCTCGATAGTTTTAGCTGTTTCTCTGGGTTGCTCCATAGGAAAACAATGTTTTTCACCAAAAGTTTGCCATTGAATGTTTTTATTCATTTTTGCCGCTCTTTTAACTGCCCTTGGGATAAAGAAGTAGCTGTTTTTTGCCACCAAAATAGTTACCGGTAAGCTGGTATTTCGAACGGCTCGCCATAATCCTGTCGGATAAGAGCCAAAAATAGAAGCTTCCCAACTTGGCGCACAACTAAGTTTAACTGCCTCATCACTTTCATTACACTTTATTGAAGAATATTGGCAATAATCACTGATAACTTGTGGTTGCCATGCCTTATAAAAAGACTTACTTGAAATATTTTTTTTCATCGCCTCAAGGTTAGGCCAAACAGAAGTTCGGTTTGCAACTGACTTTACCATTGCTCTATGTCGCCACGTACCTGTCAAACGCATCAACTGCTGGGCAATTATCATCTCGTTTTGAAACAAAACGGGGTCTAGCAAAATTATTTCACTAAATAAGTCCGGATATTTATGTGCCGCCATTAAAGTTAAAACGCCGCCCATCGAATGTCCAATTCCGATTAAGGGCCCGTCTACTTTAACATTTGCTTGTAGATAAATAGCGTCTGCAATTGTGTTTGCCATTTTTTGCCAATCAGGCATCTTGATTGATGGTTGTGTTGAACCGCCATGACCAGGAGCATCGGTTAACCAAATTGACCAGTCATGAGGTAATTGTGATGCCATCGCTGCTAAGGTCATCGCAGAGAAGCCTGTACCATGCAATAAATGAATACGCTTAGTACCTTGAACGCCGATTCTACAATAACCATTAACGGTTAAGTCACTGGCCGATTTTTGTTGCCATTGTTGAGTGTTTTTAAGCACTAATGACGAGTCATTTGGCATTATGTTTGTGTGGCTTGATTCAGGCATCGATTTAATTTTTGATTTTCAGAGTTGATAACATACCAACTTACTGGTCGGATGTGAATGTGGTTATCAACAAGTTTTGTTACCATTTTGTATCAATTTAATTATTGTGACTTATTGGGCTCTCCAAATTTCCAATATTCAATACAAAACCTATCAATTAGCTTTCGTTTCTTTTTGTTTTTCTTTCGAAATTAAAAGGTTTCTTTTGAACTGAAAGAAATTTTATATTTTAACAAGTAAAATGAAACTTGTTGTGTAATAATACCAAGGTAGTAACGAAATAGGAGAGCATTATGGCTCATGAAGAAACAGTGCAAGTATTAGAGCCCCGCAACAAGGCTTTTGAAGTATCAAAAACTATTGAGCAGCAATTAAGTGATGCCAATGATGAAATTGAAGATTTGAAACTGCAAATTGCTTGGCTAGAGCGCTCTTACGAATAACCAAACCATCTTTTTAAAAAAGGCTAATATGAATTAATTCTATTGGCCTTTTTTATTACTTTCAAATAGCTAGAATTAGCGTTCCCGCTTATACCCCCTTTTCTTATCAATAATCCATGGTTCGGTATTTTTAACTGATTAATATAATTGTATGTTGTTAATTCAGCCAATGTGATTAGAGTTTTTAGCTGAATTAAATACTAAGTTGAACAATGTCATTAAGAAAAAAATTTTCTTATTTTACTGGTGGAAAATTCGGCAGGGGAAATTTGACTTAACTCTCAAATTTTAAACAAAGCACGTTAATTTAATAAGTTAACAAAGAGTATAAATGACATAAACAAAAATTAAATTGTTTATGAATTCGTATGCAATTGGCATGACAGCAATTTAATGTGTACTCTCGAAATATTGTCTTTGTTGTTGCTTGGTCTGATATTTAGAGTTCAATCAGACCTGCTTTTACGGTTAAGGTTATTAAATGTATCGTTGTTTATCCAAATTTATCGACCATTCGAATTTGAAAAATGTCGTCAGTAGTATATTACTCGTTAGCAGTTTAGCGTCCTGTTCCGGTGACAATAATAAGCCAGAAATTAATAGTGTTTCAACATCAGAACACCCGAGTGCTGAGCAGCATATCTCTAATGAAATGAACAAAGGTGGAAAACCTGTTGTATATCAAGTGTTCACTCGTTTATTTGGTAATAAAAATGCTAACAATAAACCTTGGGGAACCATAGCTGAAAATGGTGTGGGTAAATTCAGCGATTTTAATGATACGGCACTAAACGCTATTAAAGAGTTAGGTGTCAGTCATATCTGGTATACCGGTGTACCGCATCATGCCTTGATTGGTGATTATACTGAATTCGGTATTTCAAATGATGACCCTGATGTAGTGAAGGGTAGAGCAGGATCGCCTTATTCAGTCAAAGATTACTACAGTGTTAATCCTGATTTAGCTGATAACCCAGCTAAGCGTGTTGAAGAGTTTGAAGCGTTAATTGCAAGAACTCATCAACAAGGTATGAAAGTGATTATTGATATTGTCCCCAATCATATCGCACGTGATTACCGCTCTCTAGGTAAACCAGATGGTGTTCGCGATTTTGGCGAAGATGATGATAAAACAGTTGAATTTTCTAGTAATAACGACTTCTACTATGTTGTTGGGAAAGACTTTAAAGTTCCCCAATCGCTAGACGGATATTCGCCATTAGGCGGTGAGCAGCACCCTTTAGCTGACGGTTTATTTGCCGAGTCACCAGCAAAGTGGACCGGTAATGGCTCTCGTGCAGCACAGCCGAACATTAATGATTGGTATGAAACCGTTAAAGTTAATTATGGCGTTAAACCCGATGGTAGTTATACCTTTGCGCGTTTACCTGAGTCTTATCGTTATAAAAGTTATCAAGAACACTTTCAATTCTGGCAAAATAAAAAAATACCAAATTCTTGGGTAAAGTTTAAAGAAATAACGCAGTTTTGGTTAGCAAAGGGGGTCGATGGCTTTCGTTATGATATGGCAGAAATGGTGCCAGTTGAGTTTTGGAGTTATTTAAATTCCGCGATTAAAATGACCAATAAAGACGCGTTTATTTTGGCTGAAGTATACAACCCTAATGAGTATCGCAATTATATTCAGTTAGGAAAAATGGGCTATTTGTACGACAAAGTCGACTTTTACGATCGCTTAAAAGACATTATGCAAGGTCATGGTAATACCGATGACTTAGCTAATATTCAACAGCGTTACGCGGACATTGAACAACACTTATTACACTTTTTAGAAAACCATGATGAACAGCGCATAGCCAGTCCTGGATTTGCCGGTAGTGCAGAAAAAGCCAAACCAGCCATGGTTGTTTCAGCCTTAATTAGCCGTTCGCCTACCATGCTTTATTTCGGTCAAGAAGTCGGCGAAGATGGTAGTGAAGAAACTGGTTTTGGCGACCCAAGTCGTACCACTATTTTTGATTATGCTGGCGTACCTGCACACCAACGTTGGATGAATGATGGTAAATTTGATGGTGGTCAACTCTCTGAAAAAGAAAAAGACTTAAGAGCTTTTTATCAGCGAATATTAACAATATCTGCTAATAACATTGCTATGACAGGGCTTTACCGTAGTTTACATGAAGAAAACCGTAAGGCATTAACGCCATATAATCATCAACAATTTGCATTTTCTCGTTGGTTAGACAATGAAAAGTTAATTGTTGTTAGCAATTTTGATAGTGAAAATAGTTATCAATATGACTTGAAGTTGCCTACAGAATTAGTAAAAGAATGGCATTTGCCTGCAGGGCAGTATTTGTTATCTGATTTGCTCAACACTAACGACAATACAAAAAATACGCTTATTGTTAACCGTGATAGCACTGCCAGTATTGCAATTAATATCGAGCCACTTGCTTCCTATGTTTTTAAATTAAAGCTGAGTAAATAATCATGATAAAAACATATTTTCATTCTAGAACCGTTATTTACTCACTAGTTGTTCTTGTTGCTGCAAGCATATTAACAGTCGTTAGCGGAAAAGCATTTTCGCGTGATTACATTGCTCACCAATTAACGGGTAACTCATTAACCGTAACAACGACTGATGGCATGGTTGCTATTAATGCCCTTAATTCGTCTGCATTTGAAGTTCACTATCAACCACAAGGCCTCAAGCAATTACCTTCTTTTGCGTTAACTCCGGGCATAATTAAGGGGAATGGCAAGTCTGATACATTATCGGTGTCGGAGTCTGAGAAACAACTGACATTGAGCAGTTCAGCGCTCGTGGCTATTATCAACAAGTCACCTTTTAGTATTCGTTACACTAAAGTAAACGGCGACCTTATTGCCAGCGAAGAACGTGGTTTTTTTACCGCATCAAGTAAAGTTGATAATGTTAGCAAAACTTTTCATGCCAAAGACGTAAGTACTAAAGAAGAAAATAAGAATGAATTCAGCTTAGGTTTTCGTTTTAAATTACAACCACAAGAAAAAATACTTGGTGGTGGTCAGCGTGTCTTAGGAATGGATCGCCGTGGGCATAAAATGCCATTATATAATCGCGCCCATTACGGTTATGAAACTGAGTCAAATCAGATGTATTATGGACTGCCGGCTATCATGTCGAGTAATAAATATATTATCGTTTTTGACAATTCCGCTAAAGGTGAGCTTGATATAGCTCACGAAGAATCTGATATTCTACAATTTAGTGCCGTTGCAGGGCGAACATCTTACCTGATCCTAACCGGTGATACATATCCTAAACTTATTGAAAACTTAGTTAATGTCACAGGAAAACAGCCACTACCACCAAGATGGGCTTTAGGGAACATTGCAAGTCGATTTGGCTATCATAGTGAACAAGAAGCGCGTGATGTAGTGCAAAAATACCATAATGAAGACTTTCCGCTTGATGCAATAGTATTCGATCTGTATTGGTTTGGGCCTGATATTAAAGGTCATATGGGTAATTTAAATTGGGACAAAAAGGCTTTTCCAACCCCTGTTGAAATGATCAAAGATTTTAAAGCACAAGGGGTCAATACCATCATGATCACTGAGCCGTTTATTTTAACGTCATCAAGCCAGTGGCAAAGCGCGGTTGAAAATAACGCATTAATGAAAAATGAAAACGAGCAAGCTGAAAAATTTGATTTTTATTTTGGAAATACCGGCTTAGTCGATGTCTTTGATAAGCAGGCACAAGACTGGTTTTGGCTATATTATCAAAAGCTTGCTGAGCAAGGAGTGACAGGTTGGTGGGGCGATTTAGGTGAGCCTGAAGTTCACCCAGGAGATGCTTTGCATAACCTAAACGGTGAAAAAGTAAAAGCAGATGCAGTCCATAATGTCTATGGCCATCAATGGGCCAAAATGGTTTATGAGAGACTGCGAAAGTTCCAACCTGAAACACGGCCATTTGTATTAATGCGCTCCGGCTTTATTGGTTCACAGCGATACGGTATGGTGCCGTGGACAGGTGATGTTAGTCGCAGTTGGGGCGGATTTAAACCGCAGGTTGAATTAGCCTTACAAATGAGCTTGTTAGGGTTAAGTTATATTCACTCAGATTTAGGCGGTTTTGCCGGTGATGCACCAATTGATTCTGAGCTTTATATTCGCTGGTTACAGTACGGTGTTTTTCAGCCGGTATACCGTCCTCATGCCCAAGAAAATGCTAAGCCTGAGCCTATTTTTCACGATAAAGAAACTAAAGATATTTTACGAGAATATGTCAAATTACGTTACCGCTTAATGCCTTATATTTATTCATTAAGTATTGAGAACAGTTTGACAGGTATGCCTATCATGCGGCCAATGTTTTTTGAAGATGAGACTAAGTTGAGTCTTATCGATGAAAAGGACAGTTACTTTTATGGCGATTCACTTTTAGTTACTCCTGTAACTGAGCAAGGCGCACGGGAAGTTGAGATAGATTTACCCGCAGGTGTTTGGTTTAACTTTTGGACAGAACAATCTTACCAAGGTAATCAAAAAATCAAGTTAGCCGCGCCATTAGATCAAACTCCAGTATTAGTACGCGCTGGTGCTTTTATTCCTATGGTTGATTCGATGCAATCAACCAAAGATTACAACACGAAAAACTTAACCTTACATTATTATGCTGACACTTCAGTATCGTCATCTTCATCAGTTATGTATAACGATGATGGAAAAGACCCTAACTCGATTAGTAATGGTGCCTATGAAAGCTTAAGTTTCACAGCTAAACACACAGATAAATTATTGGCTTTTGATTTCGAACAAAATGGGGATTTCCCAGGGAAAGTGAAAGCGCGCCAGTTAACGTTAGTGATACATAATTACAAAAATATTGCTAAATCAATAAGCGTAAACACTGAGAATATCAATATAGTTGAAAATTTAGCTGAGTTTAATTCGACCAAGTTATCTGCGTGGTATGACAAAAAAAACAAGCAATTGAAAATTAATATGCCATGGAGTAACGCAGTAAAAATAGTGCTTAAATAAATTGAGGTGCTGCGGCTACTTTGCAATTATTTTTATTCAAATACATGTTATTGTGAGTCAAATTATAATCGTATTGATGATTAAAAAGGATCTGCAGCAATGACTTTCGAAGCGATCATTTCTAGCCTAAATAATATTCTGTGGGGTGATGGACAAGTCCTCATCTATGTTTTGTTGTTTGCCGGTTTTTGGTTTTCATACAAGCTGAAATTTGTCCAAATATTAAACTTTCGTCATATGTTTTCGGTGATGAAAAATAGCGGTAAGTCTGATGATAATACTGATGCAAACTCAGGCATCAGTTCATTACAAGCATTATTTATCGGCTTATCAGCAAGGGTTGGTACGGGTAATTTAGCCGGCGTAGCCGTTGCTATATCACTTGGTGGCAGTGGAGCTATATTTTGGATGTGGACTATTGCGCTGCTTGGTATGGCAACAGGTTTCGCTGAAAGTGTTTTAGGCCAGCTCTATAAAGTTAGTGACGATCAAAAAGAGTATCGTGGTGGGCCCGCATATTATATCCAAAAAGGCCTTAACCAACGCTGGTTGGCGATATTGTTTTCACTGTGTTTATTCTTAGGTTATGGCTTTAGTTTTAGTGCTATGCAAGCCAATACTATTGCTGACTCTTTAAATCACGCGTTTAATATTCCAAGTATGTATTCAGGCATAGTGATCACAATACTCGCAGGCGCTATTGTTTTGGGCGGGTTAAAGCGAATAGCTCGATTTGCAGAGCTGATAGTACCTTTTATGGGAATTGCCTTTATTTTAGTTGCGATAACCATCACTGTTATTAATATTAGCGCCGTGCCTGCGATGTTATACGATATTATTACCTCGGCTTTCGGTCTGCAAGAAGCTGGTGCGGGTATGTTAGGTGCTGCAATTAAAAACGGTATCCAACGCGGTTTGTATTCTAATGAGGCCGGCGCGGGTAGTGTTCCTCATGCAGCAGCTAGTGCCAGACCCGTTCCAAATCATCCAGTCACTCAAGGCTATGTACAAATGCTTGGGGTGTTTTTGGATACCATGGTGTTATGTACCTGTACGGCGTTTATTATCTTATTAGCAGATATTAATTTCACTGGCGAAATGGAAGGCATTCGAGTAACACAAAGTGCAATTACCCATCATTTAGGTGAAAACGGGGTATATTTCGTTTCAGCGGCCATTAGTTTGTTTGCATTTACATCAGTTGTAGCAAATTACGCTTATGCTGAAAGCAACTTACACTTTTTCAAACTCGACAATAAAATCGGCCGAACTTTATATACTGTAATGTATTTAGCTATGGTGCTGTGGGGCTCTAGTGCGAGTTTAAAACAAGTATGGAGTATGGCAGATGTAGCGTTAGGGTTAATGACTTTAGTAAACGTTATTGCGATTGTACAGTTAACGCCAACCATTGTTGCTTTAACAAAAGATTATAACGCTAAACGAAAAGTTGAAAACGTTACCAATAAAGATATGGAATTCAATGCAGAAGATATTGAATTTCAAGGTAAGTTAGCAGCAGGAATTTGGCATAAAAAGCCTTAGCAATAAGCTGAATAAACTAGCGGTAAAGTTATCGCTAGTTTAATAAAAGTATCGTTGTATTAACCTACATTTGTTAGCTTTCAGCTTCTATTTTTCTGCGTTTATCAATGGCAGAACTAGTAATATTATCGTGCAGCGTTTTTTCTAAGCCTAAAGAAAAATACACTTCAGCCATTAAAAATAGTGGCCCGATAACTAACCCCATCAAATCGTCTACAAATGCTGGTTTTGCCTTTTCAAAAATATGACCAATAAATTGCAGCACCCATCCGACAACAAACACCACAATTGCAATCGTTATTGCGTTTTCCATCACTGAAACTAAGCTAGCAAGATACAGATTGATAGCGATATAAAATAACATGCCTAAGGCCAGTTTTAGGTGTAATTTAAAGTAGTAAAGCAGTGTTATTGTGAAAAAAATTATAGCAGGAGTGAAGCTTATGTGGGTATTTGTTAGCTCAATCGTAAAAGTATTTAAACTTAATAAAACCGTAACAGCCCAAATAATAAGCGGTATACCAACAAAATGGGTAACAATATTACGTTTGTTGAAGTGGACACTTTTGTAATTTGATAACTGTTCTTCAACTGTTCGCATGGCATATCCTTTATGAAAAATCGCTATTATTTTTTAACCATCATGGCAAGTTATCTGTTTAAAGTAAAGTGAGCAGACCAGTTGCATTCAAGTCAGAACGCTTTTTTCAGCTTTCAAATTTACGTTTGTTCAGCAAAAGTTTTAGTGCAATTTTAATGGTTTATTAATCTATCAGCTGTCTTGCAGTTGCCGTGTGTTACTCATACAATAGCGGTATTAGTTACTGAATAAGTTAATATTATGTCTTCAGATAGATTAGGCTCTAGCCTTAATTATAAACGTCAAGAGCAAGGCTATCGTGACCGTGCTTTGAAATTATATCCATGGGTTTGTGGCCGCTGTGCTCGAGCATTTGAATATTCTAATATCAGAGAGTTAACAGTCCATCATATCGATCATGATCATACCAACAACCCTAATGACGGCAGTAACTGGGAATTGTTATGTATTTATTGTCACGACAATGAGCACGCAAAATATACTGATCATGCTAATTATCAAACTGAAGTTAAAGCGGGTGATACCAATCAAGACACAGCCACTTATAATCCGTTTGCCGATTTAAAATCAATGTTGAAAAAATAAGCCATTAACTGATATTTATGGCATTAAATTAAGGAATTAACAGTGGCAGGTGCAAGTTTACTAACCTTACTTGATGATATCGCGACCGTATTAGATGACGTCGCCATTTTGACAAAAGTTGCCGCAAAAAAAACGGCAGGTGTACTAGGAGATGATTTAGCACTTAACGCCGAACAAGTCTCAGGAGTAAAAGCTGACAGAGAGTTACCTGTGGTTTGGGCTGTTGCTAAAGGTTCGTTTCTTAACAAGTTAATTTTAGTGCCATCTGCTTTGTTAATTAGTGCTTTCTTGCCACCACTCATCATCATTTTATTAGTTATTGGTGGTTTGTTTCTCTGCTTCGAAGGTTTTGAAAAGGTTTACCATAAATATTTTCATAACGAGGACAACTCAGTTGATAGAACTCAAGCATTAATCGATAAAGCCCAAAAGGGTAATGTAGATATTGTCTCGCTAGAAAAGAAAAAAATCAAAGGCGCTATCCGAACTGACTTTATACTATCTGCTGAAATTGTTGTTATAGCACTGGGCTCTGTACAAGAAGCCGATTTTCAAACTCAAGTCATGGTTATTTCAACATTGGCTATTGCGATTACCGTAGGCGTCTATGGGCTAGTTGCGGGGATTGTTAAGTTAGATGACCTTGGGCTTTATCTACTGCGAAAATCTGTGTCTGGCCGTTTCAACAGCTTACAAAGAGCAGTTGGATGTGGCTTATTAATATTCGCGCCATTTTTAATGAAATTATTAACCATTGTTGGCACTATCGCTATGTTTCTCGTAGGTGGCGGTATTATTGTTCATAGTTTTAACTGGCTTAACCAACAATATCATCATATTGAGTCGTGGGTTGGACAACACCTAGGTACTTTTTCTGAAAGTATTTTATCAATATTGCTCGATGGCATTACCGGTATTATTGCAGGTGGTCTAGTATTGGCTATTGTAAGTGTAATATCTCGGATTAAAAGCAAGTAAATAACCAGTAGCTAGAACTTGTTGTTATTTTATTTTTTATATAGTTATCAGTAGTATAATGTAAAAACAATAAAATATTTCAACTTAGCTATTGTATTTTGATGTCATTGCCCAGAGTATATAATTGAAGACAACAAAAAAGGTAGCAATATGAAAATAATCATTTCCGGACACCACGTTGAAATCACTGAAGGCATAAATTTAGCCATTGAAAATAAATTTGCCAAAGTTGCTAAACATTTTCCAAGCCTGATGACACTCGATGTTATCATCACCGTAGAACCCAGCGAACAGAAACTCGAAGTTTCGACCATATATGAAGGAGCCACTGTTTCAGTCCACGCAGCCGAAAAAGAGTTATATGCTGCTATCGCGAGTGCCGCGAGTAAGCTCGAAGCCGCACTTAAGCATCGAAAAGGTGTTTTATCTGCTAAACAGAAAAAGAAGTTTGAAGTACCACAGTCAGATGCCTTCGCTAGTGGCTAACCCCTAGCACTAATCGTTAATGTATTCTATCAAGGTCGCCACTAGCGACCTTTTTTTATAGCTATTATACAAGTCACTTTTTTGGCAATGAACTCACTTTCAACTACATGCCAGCTCATAAATGTCATAATTAAGCTTTGTCTTTAGGCGGTATCTATTTCATCGTAAATTAGATCAATTTATGGCTATTAGCGTAATGTTTACGTAAAATAGCGAAATTAGCTTTATATGAAGCATTACAGCCATAAAGCGTACATTGATATTCCCAAGGAAACACATGAAAAAAACATTCGAGTTAACTCACCCTAAAATTAAAGTCGCTAGAATGGTTGAGTCAGTCAAACACGAAGTTAAAAAATATTTAAAACGTGAGCGCAACAAAACCTTACCTGAAGATGCTGATTACTGGGATTTCGATTGTAAAATTGGTAAAACAGAGCAAACGGCTGACGTTATTCATGTCGCGGCAATCAATCAGCAAATTGATACACTTGTTGCTGAAGATGTAACGTCTTTTTACTTAGAAGTTTTAGTTAAACCCGCTGTGCGTACCTTCGAAGAAAAATAACCTTTAGCCGATAGTCAACTGTCGTTTTATTTAGAAGATCAATCGGAGGAAATTATTGCTGACTCAGCAAGTATTTGTACCGATTGATGTTTATTTAGCTAAGCCCTTTAGCAAGTTTTAACCTTTAACTTTCCACCTTACTATTAACCTTCAATAACGCCTTTACTCTCGTTTATCTTTATAGCGCTATATTTGGGAATATTGCGGCTAGTACAAATAACTTTACTAGCCACAGCACAATCATGATTAATTTGTAACGACTAACACCTAAACTGTAGTGTGATAATCGCGAAATTAGCCAAAAATATTACGCATTAATGTAATTGCTTGATCAACTGTTTTTCCGTCTTTAACGCTGTTGACAATAGTGCTGCGCATGTTAAGGATAAAGTCAGGAATATCATCAGCTTCAAATGCTTTATCAACAATTGCTTCGGCTGACTCTTTACTACGTTTTACTGCCTTTGCAACACCAATCTTAACTTTTTTAGGTTTGTCGCGCATGCGAATATAATTAGAGCTTTCAGCTAAAGAGTTATCAGCAAATAGAAACAAATCAATTAATATTGCTCGGTTTCGCCATACCACAAGCTCAGTTTCATCACTTGGCATTTCACTGCGCCACCATGGCGTACTTCTGATCCCGGCAATCATTTCATGCCAGTAATCATCAAAACTCTGATTGTTAAGCTTTATCAAGCCTAAACCTAACGAAAGGCTATCTACTTTTGAGCTGGTAAGGGCGATAAACTGATCAGGTCTGCGCATCGCAAGTAAGCGAGTTGCGGCATACAATGGCGCTTTTTCGTTACTCGTATGTAACGCGAATATGGCTTTGTAAGCTTCAACAAAGCGTTGATACTGCGCAAAGCTTACTTCACCAGTAAAGGGAATATTATCAAGGGCGTTATCAAAAGCTTGTGGATGAGACTTTACTAATTGATGAAAGGTTTTGGCGCCACGCGTTCCAGCAAACCATTCAACATCAAAATCATAAACGCTAATATCATGTTGAGCAGTATGTTTACCTGCATAAGCAAGTCGATCTTCTTCAATCATTTCCGCTAGTTTAGTGTTGCGTATGTTAGCGATATAATCTAATAGTCTTAATCTTTCTGGTAGGGCCTGTAAGCTTGCGTTTTCTTGCATAAAGCTGCTAAATATTGGCAAAGGAACAACACGGGCTAGTTTTAATTGGCAGGCGCTAACACCATTAGATAACGCCTCTTGTAGCTTTTTTAACGGCTTTTCTTGTGAGGGCTCTAATAAGTCACGATTCACTTCGTGCAAACAAATACGATATAACTCTTTGCACCAATCTAGAAAATTCTCAGGGTGATTATCTACTTTTACCGCCATTAAATTAAGGCTTATATCTGCAACAAACGTTAAGGCATTTTGGTAAATAGTTTGTTCGATTGAGCTAAGTGACATGGCATTGGGTGAAGTAAGTAATTTTCTCATGAAACAGGAATTTCCGACGGTAAAAATATAAAAATAGGGCGGCATAATACGTGGAAAATAGTCTAACGCAAGCGATAAAGCGTAATTTTACAGAGAATATCTGCGTTGATGAATTAAGCAACAAAATGTGTTGATAGGATCAGCAAAACACTCAGTTATTTGACATTAATGCGTTTACTGAAAATATTGCCCAACATAGTTTTAGGCAATAAAAGCGCAATAAAAGCACAATAAAACTTTGCTACTTGCACTTTTAAATAATACTAAGTAACCTTTCTGGTCTGACCATGATTCTACTTTGCTGAACGCTTAGTTGAACGAAACATATATCACCGTTTGGGAATAAGTAAATATGCAGCAAAGGTCAATTTATATTGATGATGGTGAGCATCAATTACACCTGCGTCACATTTGGAAACAAGACGGTGGTGTACCTATTTTTATGTTACATGGCTCGATTGAAAACGGACTTATTTTTTACACTGAAAAAGGCAAAGGTTTAGCTTGTTTCCTTGCAGAGCATGGTTTTGATGTATATGTCGGAGATTTACGTGGGCGAGGTAAGAGTAAACCTGCTATTGATAACACTTCAACACATGGGCAATTTGACGCGATCACTCGTGATATCCCCTTATTCTTAGAAAAAATTCAATCGTTAAATTCACAGAATATTCACCTGATTGCCCATTCGTGGGGAGGTGTTCTGTTAACTAGCTTTATCGCGCGTTACCCACAATGGCTTGATAAAATACACAGCAAAACATGTTTTGGTACTAAACGTGTGGTTAAAGTGAAAACTTTTGAAGCTATGTTTAAATTAGGTTTGGTATGGCGACACGTTGCGCCAATTATAGCTAAAAAGCAGGGCTATTTAGATGCAAAAAACTTACGTTTTGGCTCTGATAGTGAAACAAAGCAATCGTTAACTGAAAGCTTGGCTTGGGTTAGACCGGGTAAGTGGCACGATCACATTGACGGTTTTGATTACTACAGTGCAGCTCAAAAGGTAACATGGCCACCAACTTGGCACTTTACCGGTATTAAAGATCACGCCTTAGGGCACCCTCGTGATGTGCAATTGTTTATCGATGAATGTGGTAATAGCCAAGCTAAACTCACCGTTTTATCAAAAAAAGCCGGAAATCTTGTCGACTACGATCATATTAATATCTTAACTCACCCTAAAGCGGTAATAGATCATTTCCCACAGTTAGCGATTTGGTTGAAAGGAAATAGTTGATTTTCGCTTACGATTCTTAATATAAATTAAGATATTAAAACCTTGAATTATAAGTATACTTGCCTCAGTTAGTTCCATTTTTGACGGTATTGGTATCGCCGGTCTATGAAAACATAACGTTACTATTCAGACAGATTATAAATATTTTGGAGAACACTTGGCACTTAAAATTGATCACTTAACTATTTTAGTTAAGTCGATGGCAACAAGCATGGCCTATTACAATAGCTTATTAACAATTATTGGTTTTACCAAAGTGAAAGATCATATCTGGACCGATAATGAGGGTTTTTATCTGCAGTTTAATGAAGCAAAAGAGGGCACAAATGATTACCAACGTTTTGGTGCTGGTATGAATCATGTCGGCTTTGCTGCACCTTCGGTTGAGTTTGTTGAAAATGTACAAACAAAAATGCGAACTGCTGGCTTTGATGTAGCTGAAATTCAAAGCTTTGGTGGTGTTAGGGCCTTATTTATGAAAGACCCTGATGGTATTCGTTTTGAGGTTACTTATTACCCACCTGGTGTTGAGCCTGTTGGTTAACAGCTTGCTTCAATATTGACTTGATTAAATACCACTTACTGATCTTCCTCATTAGTTTCCATTGCTTCAATATTAATAATGGTTGAACGGTTAATTGTGATCTTAAAACGTTGTATTTTTTGATGGAGCTTTTTATCTGTTTGCATTAACACAACATTGATTTGATAACGTCGTTCAACAGCTTGTTTAGTAACTTTAGTGCCGTCAAGTGAGTATAACCGTCCCTCACCTTTTTTTAAGAAACGGTTAAATGGCGTCAAATTGAAATAAACTACTTGTTGGATTTCATCATAGCCGGGCATAAAGCTCTTAGCGTTTACTTTAGTATCACTTCGAAAATGCAGTAACCTAGCGGCTTGTTTATTCTGATGTCGGCGAGTTTGAAACAGTTTATCGACTTGTTTGGGTAAGTCTTTATCACGTATGTATTCAAGCCAAAGTGTTTGAGTAGCAATGATGGTTTTATTAAAGCTATTGGAGTAAATATTTTTCCACTTTGGTAAACCACGTTGAATACTGCGCCAAATAACTCGAGTAATATCGTCTTTAAATACTTCTCTTAAGCCATAAATAACGCCAAGCATAGCCACTAAGGCAATGGTAACTTCAGTAAAATTATCACGTGCATTTAAAACAAACCCCATAACTAATGCCATGATAAAGGTAGTCACTGTGCCACTAACAACGCGTTTTAAATTACGGTTGAGACTTTTTACTTCTTTTTGCAATACCACGCCATATTCAATTAAACGTTGCAGTAAACGCATTTTGTTAGTTATGCGGTTAGGGTCATCAAGGGTAATTTGTGAGTTATAATTGTTGTTTTCTCGGTATTCGCTTTCACTACGGCATAAGGCAAACAAAAAGTTTCTTTCAGTACTAAAGTCACTACTTTTAGGTCCTCGGGACAATAGCTTTAAAAAAGACTGCTCTACTTGCCAGCTTAAGTAGTTATCAGCATTTTCAAAAAAAGGTTTTAGTTTATGATCTGACGGTGTATATCTTCTAAGCTTTTTTAATAGTCCAGAGATTTGTTCCGCTAAAACAATAGCCTGAGGGTAAAACTCTTCGCTGTCTTTAAGTTTTATGGTCTGTTTTGTATCGGTATCAAGTGCGATTAGAATTTGATAAGAAAATAAATTTAGATTGAGCCTATAATCACTTTGTTCACCTTTTTTTTGACTGATAAAGCGACTTCGAACCAAGGGTAAGTGTAGTTGAGGTGATAAATATGCACTCTCACATTCAATACTGCTGTGAAAATATTGCTCTTCAGATAACGTTTTAGGGCTGATACCCATTTCGATAGGTAAGGAGAAATATAAGTCGAGTCTTTGAAAGTCAGAAGGCAGCAGCCGATAACTCACTTTCAAAGAAAGATTTTCGTCTTGGGTTAGTTTTGCATTATTCACTAAATCTTCTGCTCCTTGTCAGTGTTATTATCAAGCCTATTTAGGGTAAGTTAGCCTTATGTATGAGATCATTATCAGCAGAAAGTGCTTTAAAGAACGTTATTATACGTTATTTGGGCAATAAAATTTAATTTTAATCCCTGCTAGTTTTAGTAAAGTGATGATAAATTGGCAGTTAATATCATATGATGAAAACGTATCCTTGTGCGAATAAAACTTCACACGGATATAAAGATTTATTAGTCACTTTAAAACCAAAAAGAAGAATATTGAAAATAAATGCGTAAATCAGATAAAAAAATAGAAAATCAAATTATAAAAACTCTAACACAAGTGTGCGAATCAGCACTTGAAGACATTGCGGGGTTTGAATGGTTAACACATACCGTCAATTTTGAGCAATTTCCTGATAGTTTAAAAATCACCTGTATTTTCAATAATAATAAGGATTTAGCTTGTTACTTAAATTCAACTAACAGTATAGATTTAAAAAAGGTGATAGAAGATAGCTTGCAAGAAATTGGTATAAAAATTAAAAACGCCAATAAACAGATCATATTAGACAGCGAAGAAAACTGTACCTTACAACATGCAGGAAATTGGCGTCAAAGGTTGTCTTAATCGAGTTAACAACCACATCAGGAAATTTATAAGCTGTTAAATAGTGACAAAGCTATCGCGCACATAATAATGCCAACCACTATATCAATTATTCTTTTTACCTTAGGTTGAGCCAACCAGGGCGACATTTTCGCTGCTGCAGCGGCTAAACTATAAAACCAAATAATTGAAGCTAACATAGTGCCAATGGCAAAAGCGACTTTATCGTCACCATCAAACTGCCCGCCAACACTGCCTAATATCACAACAGTATCGAGATAAACGTGAGGGTTTAAGAGGGTAATAGCTAACGTTGTTGCAATAACAAGCCAAGGCTTTTTCTTAATTGTGCTTAAGCTTTGCTCTTCCTGATAATTATTCAGCCAAGCTTGGCGAAAAGATAAGCTGGCGTAGCCACATAAAAAACAAATTCCTCCCCATGAAATTACAGTAAGCAGAGAAGGTGAAGAAGCAATAAGTTTAGCGCCTCCAAATACTCCTAATGCAATCAATATAACATCACATAACATACAAACCGTAGCGGCTAAAAAATGATGATTGCGTTTAATACCATGATTTAGCACATGAGAGTTTTGTGCGCCAAGGGGGATTATCATGCTTGCGCCGATAAATAAGCCTTGTAATAGCGGAAATATCATACTTATCTGACCTTTAATTTGTGTGTAAGCGTTTTGATTTAGCTAATGTAATGTATAGTGAGATATAAATATAATTAATGTTTTTCATCATTGATAAGTTTTGCTAATGTACTTAGGGTGGTTCATTCATCCTTAATTGTCGGAGTATCGAGTTTGCTAGATTATAAATTATTACACGCACTGAGTGTCGTGGTAGATGAGCAAAACTTTGATAAAGCCGCTTCGGTATTAGCCATTACGCAATCAGCTGTATCCCAACGCATTAAAAGCTTAGAGCAAGCTATTGGACAACCTGTTTTGATCAGGGCGCATCCATTAGTGGCCACCGTTATTGGTAAAAAATTATTGGCACATTATCAACAGGTAAAATTACTTGAGCAAGATATCATGCCCGATATTTCCGCAGATAATCAACGTGAAACCATTACCGCCAGTATCGCTACTAATGCTGATAGTTTAGCAACGTGGTTGATAGCGGCTATTGGCGACGTTAGTCATCAATATAATGTTGCAGTAAACTTCAGGCTTGCTGATGAAAATAGAACTATAAATTATTTAAAAGATGGTGAAGTGTTTGGCGCCATTAGTACTTCAGAGCACGCTTTACCGGGTTGTACATTAGATAAATTAGGAGATATGCATTATTTACTTGTGGCTTCACCAAGCTTTGTTGCTCAATATTTTCCGAAAGGTATTAATAAACAATCCTTAACTCGCGCCCCAGCTGTTGCTTACGATCAAAAAGATGATATGCACACGCAATACGTCAAAAATACTTTTGGTTTAGCGGCGGGAACATATCCCTGTCATACTGTACGCTCATCGGAAGCATTTGTCGGCTTTGCAAAACAAGGTTTAGCGTATTGTTTGATCCCGAAACTGCAAATTCAGGCAGAATTGTCTTCAGGAAAACTAATTGACTTAATGCCCCAAAATACCATTGTAAGAACATTATACTGGCATCATTGGGTATTATTAAAAGGCGTATTTAAGCAGCTTTCAATGGCAATAATCCAACGCGCGCAATACGCACTAAAAAATCAATAAATGGTTTGAATACCCCAAAGGTATTTCAAGCAATAAAATCAGTAAAATAGGAGTATAACTTGAGCAATCTTATCGTCAGATCCGCAACGGCGGATGATGCAGGAATATTATTTAAATTTATTAAAGACCTCGCTATTTATGAAAAAGCAGAAGATGAAGTACTCGCAACAGAAAAAACCATTAAAGAAACGATATTTGCTGATAACAGCCATGTTTTCGCGTTAATTTGTGAGCTTGATGGTGTCGCAATTAGCTCAGCCATTTACTTTTTCAATTATTCAACCTGGTTAGCAAAATCAGGACTTTATCTAGAAGACTTATACGTAATGCCTGAGTATCGTGGTAAAGGTGCAGGCGTAAAGCTTTTAAAAGCAATGGCCAAAATTGCTGTTGAAAAAGACTGTGCGCGTTTTGAGTGGAGCTGTTTAGATTGGAACACACCGTCAAGAGAGTTTTATGACTCGCTAGGGGCAGCAGCACAAGAAGAGTGGGTCAGTTATAGAATGACAGGTAAAACGCTTAGTGATTTTGCCGCTGAACTTTAACCTCTTGAATTTTAGCAGATAAAACTTGAGTCACTGCTATAAAGATCAGAACTTAAATAAATAGACCGGCAGTAATAGCTCGTTACTGCCGCAAGCCTAATAAATTTAACATCAATAAGATGGTTGAGGTAAGTAATTGGGATAACTTCAAGCCGCGCTCTTGTGACATAACTGCATGAAAAACATCATGTCTTGCTAGTACGACTTTCAATTATTAAGAATTATCTTTTTGATAAAATAGAAGCAGAAAGTGATTTAAATTACTCTGTATGGATTGAACTCTGTACAAAGTAGATATTTCATTTGATCTGCTCCTGCATTTTTCAAATTTAATTATAGGCTTGAATCGATGAATAATTTGGCATTATCTACCTCCTTATTTTATAAACAGCAACACGCTACTAACACCTAATCCGAAGCTAATTATTGAGCTTAAGGCTATGATCAGGTATGTTTTTTGTACTTTTGCTACCTCGTTAAGTTCCATTTGTTGCGCATCTTCAAGTTTGATTAATTCACCTTGGCGAACCTCAAACACCGCGCATAAACTCATGGTTGTTTCTTTTGATGCTGCCCCTTCTTTTTCAACTCGTTGAATTGTACGTAGACTAACATCACATGCGTCGGCTAAAAGTTGTTGAGTCCAGTTATGTTTTTGCCTAAGTGTTTTTATTGTTTTGGGATTTAACTGCATTCCTTTATGCCCCCAACATTACAGATAAGAAAATAAATCCGAGATACCCGCTCAATAATCCAACTAAAAAACATCCACCTATAAACAATACCGCTTTTTTAGGCTCTTTAATCAGAGCTATCGATGTTTGTTCCTGCTGTTTAATCAGTTTTTTATTCTTATAAAAAGTACATTCAAGTCTGCCAGATATAATATTCTTCATCTCATACGCTATTTGATAGCTATTACCAGCGAATTCAAATTGATGTTCACTTCTTACTCCCACACTTCGCTTACTGCTGACTAAATCATCATTGATATAGACCTCTTCTTTACCTGTAAAGAAACTTCCAAAACAGGCGATTTGATTGTCACCATCTTGAAAGTAAAATTTGTAGCCTAACTTTTTAGTATTTAAAATATCTTGTTTCATCATCGTTTTCCTTGTGTAGTTGATGATGCTAATTTACTTTTTAATTTTATCTTTTACGCCGTCAGCAGTATGCCAGTAAGCATTTTGGCATATGACAGGTTTGCTGTCATGTGAGGTTAGCTTATAATTTATATAAAGAATTTTCACTTTTAAATGGAATGTTGAAATATATTAACTGTCATAAAGATCAAGAATGAAGTGACAAGGTAATTCGAATAACTAAACATTATCATAGTTAAAAAATTAATTTGAGATGTTTTTTCATCTGGATCGTGGAGGCATAGATGGTGAAATATCTATAATTTTTTAACAAGCTAAAGTGGAATAAAACCACTGATTTGAGGTGTCTTTTTACAAAGGCTAATTGCGTCAGCATGAGATCATTAGGGTAGGTTTAAACTCAGAAGATTTAAGTTAAGCGCCAAAATGGTCACTCAGACATCAAGCTTATGTAAGTTGTTTAAGTAGCAAAGATTTATTAAGTTTGTTATTAATAGTTTAAGCATCTAAAAGCGAGGTGTTTTTGCAGAAAATTGCACTAATACCGTTGTATTAATTGTTAGCACTACAAGGAAAATCAGTTGAGTCTCGGCAATAAAATAACAGGTAAATTAAACAACTTAGAAAATTTCATTGAAAGCTCTTCAATCTATTTATTGCCGGCGAAGGTATTAGGTTGGATAGTACTGTTTTTAGCTTTGATTATTAGTAATTTTATAGCGATAGGTAAGTGGCCAATATCTGCAATATTCGAAAGACTTAATAAAAAGGAATTGTCATTAGGAGATACCATAAGTATATCTTCTGAAGATGAACTTAAAAAAATAATTTATGAACATGAAACGGTTTTAGTCGATTTTTGGGCTCAGTGGTGCGGACCTTGTATGCTTATGGATAATACAATCAAAAATGTGGCACATGAGTATGCAGGGAAGGCAGCTGTTGTTAAAGTCGATGTTTCATTAAACTCAACACTCAGTAAATTATACGCAGTAAGAGGCTTGCCCACAGTCATAGTATTTCAAAATGGCAATGAGGTCATGAGAAAAAGTGGTTCATTAACAAAAAGTCAGTTGATAGGTTTAATTGAACAAAAATAGTGCTCACAAGTTTAATTAAACTCTTGTTTACTCTACTCTAATCTATTTTTTAACGACTTAAAAATGACTCTATTATGCCGTTTGATGTAGAAAATTATTATTTTTAGAAAAATAGAAAAATAGAAAAATATTAAGACACCCATAATAAATTGTTCATTTTTTGAATAGCAAACTACACTTGATTTATCCTTTTTAAGTGTAGTGATTGTTATGCCTAAGCCTCGTTCACAACAAATCAGTTTATCTGATACGTCGTATTATCATATTTGTAGTCAAACTGTCCGCAAAGCTTTTTTATGCGGTGTCGATAAAGAAACAGGTGTGAGTTTTGAGCATAGGCGTAGTTGGATTGAAAAACGTATTTTTCAATTATCTCAGGTATTTGCTATTGATATTTGTGCTCACGCTGTGATGAATAATCATTTACACCTAGTGCTTCATGTTGATATTGAGCAAGTGAAAAAATGGACTACCTTAGAAATACTTACCCGCTGGCATAAGTTGTTTAAAGGCACCATATTGACCAGTAAATATCAGCGAGAACAACCGTTAACACAATTCGAGTCGGAAATAGTTGAAGAATCCGCGCAGGTTTATAAACAACGTTTAATAGATATCAGCTGGTTTATGCGCGCCTTAAACGAGCCGATTGCAAGGCAAGCAAACAAAGAAGATAAGTGTACCGGGCATTTCTGGGAAGGGCGGTTTAAATCTCAAGCCTTACTCGATGAAGGCGCATTACTAGCCTGTATGGCTTATGTCGATTTAAACCCTGTCCGTGCTGGTATTGCTACAACACCCGAGCAGTCAAGTTTTACCAGTATACAATTGCGTATCAAAGCCGCCATCAAGGGGGAGCAACCCCAAGTCTTGTTACCTTTTACTGGCAATGAGCAACAAGAAGAAACTAAGGGCATTTCATTCAGCCTAGAAGATTACTTAACACTGATTGATGAAACAGGACGAGTGATTAGAGAAGACAAACGCGGTGCAATAAACGCTAAAACGGCTAAAATATTGTCAAGGTTGCACATTAGCGATGAAAGTTGGCTAAAACTCACCACTAACTTCGAAGGTATATTCACTGGCGCGGTAGGCACTGCAGAGCATTTGTGTGAATTCGCTGAACACGTGGGTTTAAAAAGGGCTCATGGTATTGCCAATGCTCAAGCCTGTTTGAATAGCGCTTAGCAATTTAACACAGACCAATAAAAAAAGACGGTTATCTTTGGATACCAGTAAGAGCCTGCCTGAGGTTTAATGATTTAATTAAAATTAAAGATATTTGATTAGCAAACTCAATTATCATTTGAAAATGTAAACTTTTAACATCGAGATAACTTAACTTTAAGTGTTTTATTATTGTGTAGAATTATCACGGGTGGCATAGTTAGAAAATACAGCACATGAACTTACTCGACACACTTCGCATTAATCCCCCTATACCAAAGGAACATTATGTATATTCCGCATAATCTCAAAATGAAAGAATTATCAGAAGCGCATGATTTTATTGATGAGCTTGGCTTTGGTGTTATTGTTTCTAGTTCGCTTAACGGCACCCATATTCCATTTGTTTTACATCGTACTGAAGGTGAAAATGGCGTGCTTTATAGTCACTGCGCTAAAGTTAACCCGCATTGGAAAGAGCTTGAGGGCACAGAGGCTTTAATTATATTTACAGGTCCTCATAGTTACATATCACCAAGTTGGTACGCTCAATCTCCTGCGGTACCTACATGGAATTATGCAGCGGTACATGCGTATGGAAAAGTTTCACTTTTAAATGGTCAGCAAACACTCGACGTGGTTGAGGAGGTCGTAGATAAATACGAACCTGAACTTCTGGTTAAACGTGATGTTATAACCGATGAATTTAGGGATAAATTACTTTCGGGTATTGTTGGCTTTAAAGTTGAGTTATCAAATGTTGAAGGTAAGTTAAAGTTGGGACAGCAAAGAAAAACGGATGATCAAGTTGGTGTTTACAATGCGCTTAAAAACTCAGACGACTTAGCTGCGCAAAGTTTAGTTCAATATATGGCAAAAAAATCATTGGGTACCGGCAGTTAAAAAATAGCTAATGATTATGCAGTCGATACTTTATCGGGTGTCGAAAACCCCCAAACCACAAACGTGTTAGTTAACATTTAAGTCGACTTAATTCCGCTTTAATTGCCTCGGCAAGTGCTTTCGATTGAATGCTATTTTCTTGCAGTTTATGACCTAATTCAGCTAAATCTCTACTACTATCAGACACAGATACAATTCGAATATTAATATCTTCTGCAACATGGTTTTGTTCATCAGCGGCAGTTGCTACTTTATCAATACTTTCACTCATTATTTTAATACTAGCTTTGGTTTCTGAAAGTCGCTCGAAGCTGATAGAAGTTTTATCAACGGTGCTTATAATTGAGTTTTTATTTTCATCAAGTGTTTCAACGGCTTTATCAACATCAATTTGTAAGTTACTAATTAAATTACTGATATCTTGCGTAGATGTTTGTGTGCGTGCTGCTAAGTTTCTTACTTCATCGGCAACAACGGCAAAGCCTCTGCCTTGTTCTCCTGCTCTCGCTGCTTCTATGGCTGCATTTAACGCTAGCAGGTTAGTTTGGTCGGCAATAGAGCGAATAGTTTCAACAATGCTGGTTATATCCGCGCTACGCTCGGCGACTTGTGATATTTGCTTGCTGGTTAATGACATGTTTTTTTCAAGTTGCTGCACATTTTGTACGCTACTTTCTAATATATCTTGGGTCTCTTGCAGCAATTCATTGGCATGCTTGCCACCATTAACTGTTTCTATCGCTAGAAGGGCTACTTCACCAGATGCTGCTGCCATTTCAGTCATGGCCGAGGCGATACTATCTAAATTAACTTGTTGAGCTTGCGTACCCGTTTCTACATCTTGCGCGATATGCTCCATTTCGCTGAACTTACCATACAGTGCTTTGGAATGATTTTTAGATGCCCCAATCATTTCTGCTAACTTATTAATAAATTTATTAAAGCCACTTGCTAACAAAATTAACTCTTCGTGGCGGTTTACATGCACTTTTTGTGTTAAGTCACCTTCATGTTCAGACAATTCTTGAATCGATGTAGAAAGGAGTTTGATAGGTGTTGTTATCGATCTGGCAAGCCAAATAGCAAAAAATAAAGCCGCCACTAAAAACACCATAGAAAAAAGTAACAAGTCTGTTAAAGCTTTGTTGTAATGACCTTTTGCTTTTTCAGTCATGTTGATAACTGACGCTAAAGCTACTTTTTCAGGTACAGAAACAAGTAGCGTCCAAGTAACATTTGCTTCGTTAATCATCACAGGAACTTTAACGTGCCAATTGTCTCCAGCAACTATTGAGTTTTTTGGGTCAGTTAAAATTGTTGCAAGCTCGGCATTAACTTTACTAGCCTTTTGAGATAAATTATCAGGATAAAGGCTTGAAGCGATCAAGAGGTTTCTTTGGCTAAATAAACTTATAGACGCGTTGCCATCAAACAATGATTTAGACTGTTCAGTTACCCATTGTTGGAGAATAGGTAAATTAATATCAACACCAACGATACCTCTAAATTTATTAGCGACAATAATTGGCGCTGATAAGGTCGTCATTAACTCATGACGTCCGGGTTCTATTTCATATAAGTAAGGGTCAAGAGCACATGGTTTGAGTGAATCTTTACTGCATAAATAGAACTCTGAAGTACGAATGCCATTTTCGTCTTTATCGGTTATATATTTATCTGCAGCATCATCAGTTGGATAATAAACCGATTGGCCATTCTCTTTTATCCAATATACTTCTAGGGTACCGGTAGGTGTTGAGTGACTACCAAAACCCTGAAACTTACTATCAAGGTTGTCATAACCATTAGGTTCAAATTGGCTGTAAAGTGAGCTAATTGTCGGTGTGGCATTCAAAGCATAATGGCTTAAATCGTTAACAACATCTCGTGTAAAAGCGGTGTTTGGATAGGCTGTTTTTGATAACGTTTCAGCTAAAATTAGTGCCGGTGAAAAACTTTGTTTAAGTAGGTTACTGATCCGCTCACTCGACAGTTTGCCTGCGTCATTCATTGAGTTCAAGACAGAGTTTTGTAACAGCGTTTGAGTAGACGAAATTTGCTCAGAGGATAAAGATGATAAAGTGTTAGAGGTTAAAACCCCAAAACCAATAGCACAGAGTAAAACAATACTAATAAATAAAACGGTGACCTTTTTTTGAATTGAATGTCGTTTTCTTAATAGCATTATGGCAACACCTTTTATAAATTTTATTCTGTAGCATTACCAATAATATTAGTAGCTGAATTACATCATCGCTTGGATTGTAATCATTACTAGAAAAAAAACTGGCAGCGCGATTAAAGTCGCTTCAATTGAATATGTTTAACCCTTATATATCAACAAACTCTAACTTATCAGATAATCGTTAAATAACAAAACATTAGTATAGAGCTAATTGAACTAATTTATTGTTTAAAAATTGCTGATTTTTAATATGCCTATTTAACGGGGCAAAACTGATATGAATTTTAACGCTAATTACAGGATGAATTTGCTTAAATAGGTTTGTGGCAAAAGGAAAGGTAGGTCGGCTGATTAAAACATTGAAATACTAAAGACAATTTAGCATTGTATGTAAAATATTAATGAATAAAAAAGAGTATTAATGAGGTACAAAGGTTTAAATTATGGGGTTAATTTAATTAACCCCATTTAATTTTTATGAGTATATGGTTTTTGCCCAGCGGGTTAATCCAGCGGTAACACTACCAAAATGGTCACCAATAACAATTTCTGTGTTCGGTAATTGTTGCTGTAAAAACTGTTGCAGGATTGGGGATTTAGCTGTGCCACCGGTGACAAATACCACATCGGGTTGGCAGTTAGCCTCTGTTATTGCATCCTTCATTAGTACTGCAATCGAACTTAATTCACGTTTACAGGCGCTAGCAAAGCATTCTCTATCAAGTTCGACGGTTAGTCCGTCATCAATATCTGATAAATCAATTTGTAATTTAGTTTGTTCAGTTAAGGCAATTTTACTTTGCTCTGCGGCATTAACTACGCGGTAGCTGAGCTTATTCTGTTGAACTGTTAATAAACGTTTTACCAGCTCCGGCTGTTTTGCATCCCGTATCAGTTGTTCTAAAAATCGTGCATTAGTGTCGCTGTAAAACTCTGTTTGATCATTAATATTATTGATCGCCATTGCTTGCCAATAACTATTGTTGGGCATTGGTTTGCCAGTTTTTAATTCACTATTAATACCAAAGCTTGGCATAACACCTTTTAGCGCTAATGCGATGTCGAAATCATTGCCACCAACACGTTCACCACTGTGGCTTAATAAATCAGCACTTCTATCCGTTAAAGGCGCTTGTTTTGGTCCCATTAGTAACATTGAACAATCGGTTGTACCTCCACCGATATCAACCACTAATACTTTAGTTTCTTGACTGAGGCTTGCTTCATATTCAAAGCCAGCAGCAACCGGTTCAAATTGAAATTCTACATTTTTAAAGCCGACTCGTTTTGCTGCGTTAGTTAAGATTTTCAACGCTTGTTGATTGCTTTGTTCGCCGCGTAAACCCTGAAAGTTAATTGGGCGGCCAATAACCGTTTGATCTATGCTTCTGCCAAGAGATTCCTCGGTGAGCCTTTTAACGTTACTCATCATCGCGGCGACTATATCTTCAAACAAGTCCATTTGTTGAGGCAATAAACCACTTGCTCCTAAAAACGATTTTGGTGACTTAATGTAGTAACCTTCATCAGGCTCTTGAAGGTAATTATTTAACGCTTGTTTGCCAAAAGTCAGCTCAGTAGGATAACCATCCAGAGTTAACTCTCTTAAGGTGTTTTTGCCTTTTTGAATTTGCCATTGGCGTTGCTGTTGAAAGTTTTTTTGCTCTGACAAGGTCAAGTGTTTGTGTAACCAATTAACGATCACGTCTCGGCTTGGCGCATATAAAGTTGAGGGGATAAAGCGGCCATGATCGCCTAGAGATAAAAGCTTGGGTTTATTGTCTTCCATCACGCCAACTGCGCAGTTTGAAGTACCGTAATCAAATCCAATCATGTTAAGGTCCAATGACAAATGGCCGCGTAGAATACTGAGATATTAAGCTTGAGGCAAGGGCTTTAAGTTTTCGATAACAATTTTCATACTTAAAAAATTATAAAGGAAACATAATGCGAGTTTATACAAAAAAGCCAGCTTTAATGCTATCACTACCAATAATGGTGTTTTTAACGTTAGGCAGTATCAATTCATACGCAGCAGATACGATAAAAAGCTACGCTGATAAAACTAAAAAAAGCATGGCTAAGATGCAAGAAAAAAGAACGACTTGGACAGACGAAGACAAAGCTATTATGCAGGCGGCCAGTGATCAATTAGCTATCGAATTACCTAACCCAGGACTTAAAGAGGGCAGTAAAGCGCCTAACTTTGCCCTAAAAAATGCTTTTGGTGAAACCATAGAATTAAGTAAAGAGCTGGCCAAGGGGCCTGTGGTACTTATATTTTACCGTGGTGCTTGGTGTCCATATTGTAATTTGCATTTACACGCGCTGAAGAAAAACTTACCAGAATTTGAAAAATACGGCGCGCAAGTTATCGCTATAACCCCACAATCGCCGGATAAATCAGCTGAGCAAGTGAAAAAAGATGGTTTCCCATTTCAAGTACTCTCTGACAGCACCACCAGTGTTATGAAAGCTTATAAATTATATTTTGAGCTACCAAGTGACTTAATGCGTGTTTATAAAGAGCATGGCTTAGACATTGAAGAATTTAACGGTATAGGTGGCAATGGTTTACCAACGCCGGGTGCTTTTATTATCGATAAAGCAGGTATTATTCGTACCATGCAAGCTGAAGTTGATTACAAAACGCGGATGTCACCTGAAGCTATTATTGCAGCACTACAGAAGCTTTAAGCAACCGAGTAGTCATTAAGCAACAGGGTTTTGACGCAAAATAGAAAAGGCAGCGATTAGCTGCCTTTTCATATTTACCTTATAAATAAACCCAGTTAACTATTACGTTTCATTAAGAAGCTAACCCGACGGCATGGCCAATATGGCTTTAATATCTAAGGTGTCAGTATATTGTACAAAACCTTTTGTTGATTTCATTCGAGCTAATACCGCCATTCTGTCAGAAAGTTCATTACCTTCATTGTTCGAATGACCTTTGACATGGCTAATAATTAAATGACTTTTAAGCGCTTGATAAAGTGAGAAACATTGCTTGATAACCTCAAGGTTTTTAATTTCTTCGCCTTTACCGCGTGTCCAACCTTTCGCTTGCCAGCCTTTAGCCCATTTGGTAATACAGTCAATTGAGTATTTTGAATCAGACAAAACTTGAACTGTTTTACCTTGCTGTATATGCGCTTGTGCGTATTTAAACGCTGCCAACATACCATTAAGCTCAGCCGTGTTGTTGGTGCCCATTGGCTCATATAATCCGTACCATAGTTCCACTAACTGCTGCTGCTTGTAAACGGCCATACCTGTGCCTGATTTACCGGGGTTTGGCGAACAAGCACCATCACAGTAAATATTGATATCAGCACTCTGTTTTGCGGCGCTAGCACTATTTACGCTGTCAGTTTTAACATAAGCAGCAGAAGCGGCTGGTTTCGTGCTACTGCTTTTACTCATCGAGCGTTTTGTTAATGCTTTAGTATAAGTTGATGCAAAGGCCGCTTCGGCTTCAGCTTTTGAAGGAAAACCCATATATTGTGCGTCAGGTCTGCCTTGGGTATAATTTTTCACGTCATTCCATTGTTCAAAAACACCGGTTTTAGCACCTTTCCATACCACGTAATATTTCTTACTCATAAACTGTAACCATCAAAGTTGTTTGCACGCTATTAATTCGCATTATTTATTTTATTACTGTTTTTATACGACCAGATCACTAACACGACGCCGGCGATAAAAAACGGAATACTCAGCATTTGTCCCGCGGTTAATGCGATGTCAGCGGTATAGGCGGCTTGTTTTTCTTTTAACATTTCAATTAGAAAACGCGCGGTGAAAATTAAAATAAGGAAAATACCTAATATAGAACCTTGTGGAGTTTGAGCTTTTTTGCGGTTATAAAAAATTATTAAAACAAAAAATATTGCTAAATAAGCAAAGGCTTCATAAAGCTGTGAGGGATGACGAGCAACGTTATCAATACGGGCAAATATTACCGCCCATGGCACATTGCTTGGCGTACCTAGAATTTCAGAGTTAACAAAATTTGCACTGCGGACGAAAAAGCCAAATAGGGCCGTACAAATTGCAAGCCTGTCGAGGAGCCATAAAAAGTTCATTTGATGTTGCTTACTATAAATACCCGCAGCAATTATTGCGCCTAAACCACCACCGTGACTGGCTAATCCACCTTCCCAAATGGCGAGGATCTTCAACGGGTTGGCAAAGTAATAACCGGGCTCATAAAAGAAACAATGACCAAGGCGAGCACCAACAATAACGCCGACAACAATGTAAACAAGCAAGTTATCTAAAACCGCTAAATTTTCTTTTTCAGTTGTAAAAATCCACTTCATCACTTGTAAACCAGATAAAATAGCAATGGCAAATAATAATCCATACCAATGAATGGTCAGTGGTCCGATAGAGAAGAAAACGGGATTGAGATCCCAAACTAAATGTTGCAAAGCTTAACCCTTAATATGACTGGTTTTTAATGTATTGTTAGCGTGGTCTACTGTAAACCACGGCTATATTTGTGATATTCTAGCAAGCTCATTGTTGCTTTGGTGAATTAATTGCGTTTAATGTCGAAATGACTTGGGTTGGGTGCTCAACGTTGATTAAAACTTGTTCGAAAGATTCAACAAACGAGCCCATCATGCCCCAATACTTTATAGGTTGCTTAAAAGTGATTTTGATATTGTGCTGTTTACTACGACCTATTTTTAACAGCTCTTTGCTCACAACCTCTGCGCTTTTTTCGTCTTGAATTTTCCCACTTTGGGCTTCATCAGTTTTAATTTCATCCACATTACTTGCTTCGCTTTTGCCCTTTGTAACTTTTTGCAGAGTTTGCTCAATAGCATTTTCAGGATGTAAATCTTCAGCCGTTGCGGTAATCGTTGCTATGTCTTTTAGTGGTATTACCATAAAATTAAAAATGGAGTTGTTAATGATCAGTTTTTCATCCTGAATATAAAGCGAATAATGCCGTGATAATCGGTAATTAGCGATGAAGATAATCAGACCATACATGATGAAAGATGCCACGATAAGCGCCACCATTTCGCTCCATTGCACTAGCAGTTGATAGCTAATTGTCGCAATGCATAGCAGAGAAAAAATAACTAGAGTGATATGCCAGGCCTTACCCGATAACAATGTAATGGTATCTAATGCTTTTATATGACGGCGAGATAAGCGTGGGATTGCGTAATACCAGCTGGCAGGCTCAGTGGCTAAAGTTAAAGCCAAACCTTGCTTTTTTTCATCGTCATATTTTTCAAATACACCTATTCGTGGATCGCCAGAAAGGGTACGTGCTTGCCAAAGACCTTTGACCACAACACTGATCAAAAACAATTCTAATATCAGTAATATTGCAATGATGGGGTAGCGAAGCCAAATAATAAAGTCAAAATATTGCGCAACGTCTGCTGGGTAACTGTATCGAGCGATGGCACTGGAGAGGCTAAATATAAGTATCAGCTTCCAAGCTTTTTGTTTACCTGCTTTTATGATCATAAACCAATACAGCACGGGCAATAAAGCAAAGTAGATAATGCTGGCGAAAATAACCGGATAAAGGCCTAAGGTTGTATCTGTTGTTTCAGGTATAAAAGTAAAACCTAAGTAGTAGCAACTAATGGCGATCAATAAAAATAGCAGTCGATACTTTACTGTTGTTCTCACAAGAAAATCCTTTTGGCTTTATGTTTTTATTTTAAACATAAAGTTACGCTAAATACTCTCCAGATTAAAGCGTTTTTCCGCGTGATTATATACGCGAGTCTAATTTTATACTCTGGTTAACCACTGGGTTAATACTGTTGGGCTGAATAAAAGTTGGAAGTTATAACTAAGGGAGGCTTTACACTCAGGGAATAGCTAGGTTCATGAATTTTGTCGTTAATTTATTAAATTATGACGTAAATTTGCTAGTAAATATTACTGGAAATATCATTATTGAATGACCAGCACCTTCCAATAAGTGCTGAACAAGCTTAATAAAAATAACTTTAAAATAATAACATAAATAATAAACGTCCTAACCACGTCTTAACATAGTCACAGAGGGTAAAATTAATGAAATTTTTGTTAAAAGCAATAATCACAACTGCCACGATTATATCGTTGCAAGTTCAAGCTGCAAAACCACAACTTGACGTTGACGTATCTGTCAGTAATGCAAGCAATGGTGATGTAAATGCAACATTAACCATCACAAACAATGGTAACGGTCAGCAAAAGCTTCTAGGTTGGTACACAGACCTCGATGAAGAGCATATTTTTAGTGTTAAACGTGACGGTGTAGAAGTTGACTTTTATGGTCCTCATTACAAAAGACAAGCACCAGTTGAAAAAGACTTTATCAAGTTAAAATCAGGTGAGTCTTTAACTAAAACTTTTGAATTAAGTGGTTTATACGACATGTCAGTAACGGGTAGCTATGAAATTAGTTATGACGTTAAGTCTCTGCACTTATTCGCTAATAAAGGCCAACAGAAGAAAGTTGCTCGATTAGCTTCAGCGCCAGTTAACCTATGGATTGATGGTATTGCCTCTAAAGGCGGAGCCAATAAAGGTAAACCTGGTAGTGGCGGATCAACTGATTGTATTGGTGGCACTTGTTTTACAGGCCGTTGCAGTAATAGTGAAAAAACTGAAATCATCAGTGCATTAGATGCTGCTGATCAAATTACTAACAACTCAGTTGCTTATTTAAACTCGCACTCAGCTAATAACACTTCAGCACGTTACAATACTTGGTTTGGTGCAGCGACATCTTCTCGTTACAACACAGCTGTTGCAAACTTCAATGCTATTGACGATGCAATTGATAATAAGCCTTTAGAGTTTGATTGTAGCTGTAAAAAATCATATTTCGCTTATGTTTATCCTAACCAACCATATAAAGTTTACTTATGTAATGCTTTTTGGAGTGCGAATGAATTTGGCACTGACTCACGCGCTGGTACTATCGTGCACGAGCTAAGTCACTTTAATGCGGTTGCAGGTACTGATGACGTTGTTTATGGTCAATCAGGTGCTCAAAGTCTTGCTATTTCTGACCCTGATCAAGCATTAAACAATGCTGATAGCCACGAATACTTTGCGGAAAACACACCTAACCAAAACTAGTTGTCTCGTTTTTCACTGGTAACTCAAATTAAAATCAAACCTAGTATAGGTTTGATTTTTTTGTTTTTCTTAGCAATTTTCCGTTGCGTATAAACTGTCTTTTCGATAGCAAAGTAAATATCTACTTTGATCACTAAAGCGAAATTTTTAATAAAATACCGTGTTGTTTTTATAATTGCTGCTTTACTTAAACTAAAGAGGGACCAATGCTTGGTTTTGTCATCAATGAAAAAGTTTAAAAATTGTAAACAGACAAAATTTTTAATGGTTGTTTTGACAACGTTGCTAATGAGTTGTCAATTTGAGCATGATATGAAGGAGGAATTGATGCTAACGGAATCTAACAATGAAGTAGTCGAAGTAGAGCAACCTTTGTTAAGTTGTAAACTTAATATAGCCAAAGCACAGCGTATTACCGACGGGGTTTTTGTTGACTTTATTATATTAAATCAGAGTGAAAGCGATTTGTATGTTTTACAGTGGTATACCCCCTTAGAAGGCTTCTATTCCAAGATTTTTAATATAACCGATCAATTTGGCCAACCCTTACCTTATCAAGGTCCAATGGTTAAGCGTGCTAAGCCAGAGTCGTCTGACTATCAATTAATTAGAGCGAAGGGGAATATTGCGACAATGTTAGATTTAAGCTCGGCTTATAATCTAAACCCAGGACGTTATAAATTAGAATTGAAAAAGCCCACTTTGCAAATTATCGAAAATGGCATTCCGCTGACGATTGATCAATGCCAGACCGACAGTATAAATTTCACGGTAAATTGAGGTTTTTAATTTATTTAAAGAATAAAAGAATAAAAGAATTTGAAGTATTAAATGTCTTTGACGCCATAATTAAAAGAGCGCTATTTATTTAGAGCATACCAATTGGACATAAAAAAAGCTTATTGCGAACAATAAGCTTTTTTAGTTTTTGTGAGGCAATTTTATCGCTTTACTGACATTGCTGTATCAATACATTACCAACGTTATAGCCTTTATCTGGATTTGCGCTGTCTAGAGTTAATAATACGCTATATGACCCTGCCGCTAAGGTTGTGTTGTTATTACTTTCACCAGCATCGTTATAAGCCACTGAGTAGTTGATACCAACTTCCATAGGGGTTTCTAAAATGCTATTGCTACCGTTAGCTTGCGCCCACAATTGTGTGGTCCAGCTACCATCGTCAGAAGCGAGTTTAAATTGCATAGCACCATCAAATTCAGCAACTGCTTGGTATTGATTATTACCTTTATAGTGCAAACGATATGCTTCTTCTGCATTCCAACCTGAATGATCGCCACGAACATAAAGTTGGCCACCACCAGTAATGTTAAATGGAATAGGGTCGCTTGAGTCAGCAAGTGCGCTACAATCAACCGTTTCATTTTTACTGGCAATGCTTAAGGAAGGTGTTGCGGTAGAAGCATCAAGATTAAAACTGTAATTGCCAGCCGTTGCGATAACAACTTCGATATTACCGCTATTTTCACTAACACTTATCGCGCTATTATCGAACGTTAAGTCGCTATAGCCAAAATTTACTACATCCCAAGCATTATCAGCAATTTTAAATTGATAAGTGCCAGCAGCTAAAGTGAAGTTAAGCTCGTAAATGCCGTTGGTATCATAGATAAACTGGTCGGTGCTTGTTAAACCATCATTTCCCCAATTATTCATACTGCCACGAAGATAAACGGCAATATCACCAAATGGTGCGGCATCAGGGGCATTGGCAGTAGCGTCTGCTGCTAGGCCTGCACCTTGACTAGCTCCTTGCGGTTTAACAAAAACAGCCGTCGTTAATGCTGGTACCGTAAAGGTGCCATTGTCTGTATTTGCACTAAAGCTAGCCGTTTGAACCACTGGGTCACTAGAGCTTTGTTGCACGCTATGTAATTCAAAACCACTGGCGGTATTAACGGTTAATGCTTGCTCAGTTGAGCTGCCATTAATAACCACAACAATGGCGTCATTATTAGCATCTAAATCAGCTAATCCTGTACCATCGTCGATACTCATGACAATAACGCCTTGAGTTTGGCTTGAACCCGTATTGTGAAAACCAATGCGTTCAATAATATCTGTTTTGCTGGTTAACCTAAATAAAGGGCTAGTGCTGCGTATACTGATAAACTCTTTGAAAATATCACTTGAAAATGCAATATCTGCCGAGCTTACTGATGTTTCACTGTTATTAATTAAGTTGCTGATTGCACTCCATTTACCTTCGTTATCTTGAGCTAATGGTAAACCGACATTCCAGTTGTTAGTGGTTTTAGTAAAATCAACTTTATTAAACCAATCACCTGCGTCATAGGTATTTCTATCCATTGACTTTGAACGAATTAAATCACCACCTAATTGTAAAAAGGTAATACCTTGGCTCATTAACGGCAGGGTGCCAGCAATGTTTTGCATACGTACTCTATCGGCAACACTGATGCTGGCATCAATGCCATATTGCAGTTGATCCCATAAGGTTTCGTTATCATGCTTTGAAACATAGTTAATGATATCTGCAGGGTCTTGCGCATAAGAAGGTTTTGAGAATGTGCTAGCAAGTTTAACGATGTTATTTTTATCTTTAAGTTGATAATCAGCGATGGTACCCATTAATCCTAGGCGGATAATGTCTTGATCACTCAGGCTACCGTCTGATTTAAATAATGAAGCGCTGCGAATTACATCACGAGGACGGTCATTAAAAGTACCAAGCTCTGTGCCCGCCATATTGCTTTGGTTCGCTTGCACATAACCTTTATCGTCACGTGTCCAACCTTCACCATAAAAGTAATTGTCTGTATCGATAGCTTGAACGGCTTCACGCGCTGTTAAGATTGACGAAACTGAGTTATTACTCATGATGTCAAAGCGGAAACCATCAAATTTATAGGCTTGTGTCCAGGTCAATAGAGAGTCTTGCATTAATTTATGCATCATCTCATGTTCAGGCGCGGTGTCTTGACAACAAGTTGAGGTTTCTACATCACCACTAGTTAAGTTACGACGGTGATAATAACCCGGTACGACTTTATCGAGTACTGAGTTTTCCCAAAGTCCAGACGAGTTGGTGTGGTTATAAACGACATCTAACACGACTCTAAGACCCATTTCATGAAGTGCTTGGTTCATCGCGCGCATTTCTTTAATGCGCACTGCACCATCAGGATTTGAAGCATAGCTGCCATCTGGCGTGGTGAAATGTTCAGGATCGTAACCCCAGTTAAAACTGTCTAAGCCACGCATAGATTCAACCAATGCTTGAGCTTCAGTTGACGTAGGAGCGTAGCTCGCTAATACATCAGACAACAGCGCTGAATTATCTTCAACACCACATACCGGGGCTGCACTATTTTTAGCGCAAAGCTCTGCTACTGTGTTGTCTAAATTCACCCGAGTCGATAAATCTTCGCCAATACTGGCAATGTCATTAGCTGGCAAAAACTGAAAATGGGTTAAGCCAGCTTCTACCAATGATTTAAGGTGCATAACCGGTGCTGAAGTTTCTTCTGTAAAGGCTAAATATTTACCACGATTAGCGGCTGTAGTGCTGCTGTCAGAAACACTAAAATCGCGAATATGTCCTTCATAAATTATCGCATCTTCTGGGTTAGTAACCGTAGGAATAGTATGGTCACCCCATCCCGTTGGCTTTAAATCTGCATCAGATAAATTAACGAACTGCGAGTATTCACCGTCAGTTGCTAAAGAAACGGAGTAGGGGTCAGTCGCTTCAATGCTTTCAAACTCTTGAGTTACTGGATGATAAACGGTTAATGCGTAACGATAAAATGCTCTATCAAGGGTATTATCGCCGGTAAAACTCCAAATGCCGGTATCTGCATTAAAGCTCATATCTTCTGTGCTTTGTAAAACTTTTGCGTTATTGTAAACTTTCAGCTTCACTTGTTTTGCTGTTGGCGCCCAAAGTTTAGCGCTAATAGCATTGCTATCATAAATAACGCCAAGTGTTTGTTCATTTGCATCATCATTTGCCGAGGTATATATAGCATCAAGAATCAGCGGAGTTTGCACATAAGTAGCTGCAAGAACCGTATTGTCGCTATCATAAGCAATGGCTAATAACTTGCCTTTTAACATGCTTTTAGCTTTTTCTGTTGCTGCATTTGTACTGGTAAATGCGGTAAGAGATTTATAACGCGCATGCCCTAATGTATCAGCAGGGTGCTCGCCGCCTGTATCAGCAAAATATTCTAAGTAATTATCGCCTGCAATACCGGTTTCGCCATTAAAAGCTAAGTCATTACTGTCGCTACTGTAGATTCTAACTTTTGCAACGCTTCCTGCAGCATTCCAAAATACGGTATTCTCATCAGCCCAATGCGCCGCGGTGTCTTTTATTGATACGCCGCTTGGAAATAAGGTGGGCTCAGTATAAAGCTCTGAAATACCGGAAAGTGTCCAGATCATACGATCAGAAGTTAAATCTGCTTGGTGATCTAGGCCGCCAAGGTCTTTATCATCGCCTTTGTGGACAATAAAATTAGCACAGGCATCACGCTCTGTTTTTAGATCAATTACCCAATAAGCACCGTAATTAGGGTCTATACCTGACTGTGCTTGGCCAGTTGCCCAATCTGTATCGCCGTTGGCATATGCGTCACAGCTGTCATTGTTCCAAAGGTGAACTATCCAATCAGAATAATTGTTATCAGGGCGTTGATAAAATATAACTAATTCATTATCACCCGCGGTTACTACAGGGCTAGGTAGGGTATTACTTTCATCCGTTACCGTTAATGAAATGCTACTTGTCGCGCTGGCATTACTGTCATCTGAAACAGTTAAACTGGCACTAAATTCACCGGCTGCTTGATAACTAGCAACAGTATTAACATTATTAGCACAATCACTAATGGTGATATCTGCTGAATCGTCACCTTTGACCAAGGTACAGGTTAACGTGTCATTATCGGCGTCGCTTACCGACCAAGAATAGGTATACTCTAACGAGCTGCTGGTGCTTGCCTGCGCAGTAAAACTGCTAATAACCGGCGTATTATTTGGAGTTGGTGTCGGTTTTGGTTTTTCCGGAGTCGAATCACTACCGCTACCACCACAAGCAGAAATTGCTATGGATAACGTTGTGATTAACAAGCTTTTGATTGCTAATTTATGCATTATAGACGGACCTTTATTGTTTTAATTTTTAGGATTTTAATGCTAAGACTTAGCTTTAATAATGAACAGGTTTTGCATACGTATTCACTAATATTGAATATTGATAGGTGCGTTTATTGACTTTTAATCAATTAATTACAGTAAATTAGCATTGAATTAAGTAAATTTATTGGCTGGTTTTTAACGTAGATTATTTAAATTGAAATATGCTTATTCGAATTTTCAGTAATATGCAAAGACCTTATCTATGAATACAGACCTGTGGTTCTGAACTATGCTAACCATTACATACGTATTCAAAAGAGTTTTAACTCTTTGTTAACTTAATTTTCTTAACATTTTTACGAATTATTAAATTAAAAGTATAACTTGGTCACGTCCTAAGTGATTGATAAATAATTACTATATGTTTGTTTTGTATTTTTCAATTAGTTTTTAGGTGGGATGAAGTTACTTTTTATCTTAAAAGCTACTGATCAGGGAACTTTATGAATACGTATGCAAATGGTATTCATAAGTTATAAGCCGTTTTATATTAAGCTTGCCTGCAAATATATATGCAGAAGTTAATACAAATTAAAAACATCAGCGTAGAAACGCTGAATAATAATTAAAGCATGGATGTCTAGGGGAGTTTACCAATGTTAAATTTTAAACCAAGCCGAGTAACTTTGGCTTTGCTATCAAGCGGTTTTATGGCACTTAGTATGCCTGCACTTGCTGAAGAAGCGACAGATAAGAAAGCTAAAGCAGATGAAAAACAAATTGAAGTAATTGAAATTAAAGGTTTTCGAGGAAGCTTAATTGAGTCAATTAACACGAAACGTTTTTCGTCAAGTGTAGTTGAAGCAATTTCAGCTGAAGATATTGGTAAGCTGCCAGATTCATCTATTGCCGAATCATTAGCTCGTTTGCCTGGCCTAGCTGCGCAAAGATTAGATGGTCGCGCAAGTAAAGTTAGTATTCGTGGTTTTGGCGAGAATGAAAGTGCCACTACCTTTAATGGCAGAGAACAAGTTTCTATCGGTGATAACCGCGGTGTCGAGTTTGATCTATACCCTTCAGAAATAATGAGTGGTGTTACGGTATATAAAACTCCTGACGCTAGTATCGAAGGTGAAGGTATTGCTGGTGTAATTGATATGCAAACAGCGAAGCCTTTATCTCAATCTGAACGTGTTTTACAATTTAACGGCCAGTTAGAAAAAACTAGCTTTGAAAAGCTTAATCCAGATGGTGATGATAACGGTTACCGCGGCACTTTTGCTTATATGGATAAGTTTGCTGATGATACTGTTGGTGTTGCCTTTGCACATTCAATAATGAAATCTCCAAATCAAGAAAAACGATGGAACTCTTGGGGCTACCCAGACTTTACAAATGACGATGGTACAACGGGCTCTATTCTAGGCGGAGCAAAGCCATTTGTTCGCTCATCGACGTTAGATCGTGATTCAACTATGTTGGTTATTGAAGTTGCACCAAGCGATAAGTTATCAATGACGTTTGATGCGCTTTATGTAGACTACCAAGATGAACAAATTCTACGTGGTATTGAAGTGCCATTTGCTTGGGGTCAAGGATCTATTTCATCAGATTCAGCAGTAATCGATGCAGAGTCTGGTTTTGTTACAAGTGCTGTAACTGAAGGACAACGTGTTGTTGTTCGTAATGATTACGCAGAGAAAGAAGCGACACTAAAATCATTTGGCTTTAATACTAAGTACGACTTAAATGACGCTTGGGCGCTTGATTTTGATGTAAGTTACTCAAAAGTTGAACGAGATATTTGGAGTGTTGAAAGTTATTCTGGAACAGGTCGTGGTGATTCACGCGGTGCTGCAGATAACTTAGGTTATACCTTTGACGGTGGCAACACTGGCGCTACTTTTACTCACGGATTAGATTACGGAAACTTTGACTTAATTCAATTAGGTGGTCCGTTATCATGGGGCTGGAGCCAAGCATTAAATGATAAGTTTGGTGTAACTGGTACAGAATATGAAAACCAATTACAAGATGGTTTCATTAATGCTCCAAGCATTGATGATGAATTAAAAGCAATTAAATTTGCCGCGACTCAACAAATTGAAAGTGATGTTATTTCAAGTATTACTTACGGTGTTTCATATCGTGAACGTGAAAAAGTAAAAGAGTCTGAAGGCTACTTCATGACGCTTTCATCATTTTCTTACCCTGATAATCCAGGCATGTTGAAAGTTCCAGCACTTTACCGTGAAGGTACTGCATCATTAGATTTCATCGGTATGGGTGAAATGATAGCTTATGATACACAAGGGTTAATTAGAGATGGTTATTATGACCTAACGCGTGAAAGTTTAACAAACTCAAGTCATGCGACTAAATCTTGGTTAGTTAATGAAGAAGTTACCGCATTATTTGTAAAAGCAGATATTGATACTGAAATTGGCGGCTTACCGGTCACCGGTAATATTGGCTTACGCTATGTGCAAACAGAGCAAAACTCTCAAGGTTCAGCAATTCAAACTATTGATGGCGCTGTTGTTACTAGCCCAACAGATATTAGTCATGATTACGCAAACGTTTTACCTAGTTTGAATTTGGCAATGCGACTTAATGACGAAAGTACACTTCGTTTTGGTATTGCAAAAACCATTTCTCGCGCACGCCTTGATGAAATGAATGCTTCAGTAAGTGCTTCATATAATCAACAAGTAGATGATAATGGCAATAACTGGAGTGTTAACGGTGGTAATCCTTCACTTGAGCCAAAAGAAGCGTTAGGTATTGATTTATCATATGAAAACTATTTCAGTGATGAAGGTTACTTCTCAACAGCTTTCTTCTGGAAAGATTTAGACCAATGGATTTTTGATGGTACATATGAAGTTGATATGACTGGTGTTGCTGATCCTGCAACCGGTCAAGTACCAGCTAACCCTATGGCGTCAGGCAGTGGTAAAGTTAATGGCGGTGGCGGTACACTTTGGGGTTATGAGCTTTCAGTATCATTTCCATTCAAAATTATTGATGAGAGCCTAGACGGCTTTGGTTTAATAGCAAGTCACACCGGTGTTAAATCAAATATCTCTGATCAAAACGACAATGATTATGAGTTACCGGGACTTTCAAGCAGCATTCAAAATGTAACATTTTACTATGAAAAATCAGGTGTTCAATTTAGAACAAGCATGCGTAAGCGTGGTGATTTTAAAGGTGATGTTTACGGCTTAGGTTATTCTACAACTCAAGTTGATATTCTTGGCGAAACAGTTTGGGATGCTCAAATTGGCTATGACTTTGGTGAAGCTGGTGTTAAAAGTTTAGAAGGTTTATCAGTATTCTTACAAGGTTATAACTTAACAGAAGAACCATTTACCTCATTACAAGGTGAAAATGCTCTTCAAGTTAGAGATTACCAAGATTATGGCCGAACTTACTTGCTAGGCTTTAGCTATAAACTGTAAAGTAAGTTAGCAATTAATCAGCCCTTGTAATATTTGTTGCAAGGGCTTTTTTATTTAAGAATTAATAAAGGAGTAGTAATGAGTAAAACTAAAGTATCAAATATCGTTGTTGTCGGTGGCGGTACCGCTGGTTGGATCTCTGCAGCACTACTAACAAAAATACTTGGTAATCAAGTGAAAATCACGCTGATAGAGTCAGATAAAATAGGAATTATTGGTGTCGGCGAGGCGACAATTCCCCCTATGATCAATTTCAATAATGCGCTCGGTATCAATGAAAATGATTTTTTAAAAGCGACTAAAGCCACCATTAAACTTGGTATTCAATTCGAAAATTGGAATGAGCCTGACAGTAAATATATGCATGCTTTTGGTGGCGTCGGGAAAAACTTCCCATTTTGTGACTTTCATCATTTCTGGCTCAATAGCAAAAAAATGGGGCTAGAGTCAAACTTTTGGGATTTTTCTGTTAATTACCTGGCAGCAATGCAAGGTAAGTTTGGTAAAATGCCTACCCTTGAAGGGACAAATATACCTGGAATTACTTACGCTTATCACTTCGATGCAGGCTTGTATGCTAAATTTTTACGTGAACATTGCGAATCGCAAGGAGTAAAAAGAATTGAAGGTATTGTTGAACATGTAGCGCTCGATGAAAATACAGGTAATGTGCAAACTTTAACCTTAGATAGTCAAGAGGTTATCAAAGGTGATCTTTTCATAGACTGTTCTGGTATGAGAGGGCTGTTAATTGAACAAGCATTAAATACAGGATATGAAGATTGGTCTCATTGGTTGCCCTGTGATAGAGCTATGGCAATGCCTACAACATCTACCACACCGATAAAACCTTATACACGTTCTATAGCCCATGAAGCGGGTTGGCAGTGGCAAATACCATTGCAGCATAGAACAGGTAACGGTATTGTTTATTCAAGCCGACACTTAGACGATGAAAGTGCCAAAAAAATATTGATGGAAAATGTTGAAGGGACGTCATTAGCTGAACCTAAGCTTATAAAATTTAAAACAGGTAGACGAAGAAAACAATGGCATAAAAATGTTGTTGCTATTGGCCTTTCAAGTGGCTTTTTAGAACCATTAGAGTCAACCAGTATTCATTTAATTCAAACCGCCGTAGTGCGTCTTGTTAAACACTTTCCGCATAATGGTATTAAACAAGCTGAAGTTGATGAGTTTAATCGTCAGTCGAAAGATGAAGTCGAAAAAATACGTGATTTCATTATTTTGCATTACAAATTAAATCAAAGAAATGATTCAGATTTTTGGCGAGAATGTCAACGAATGGAAATTCCTGAAACATTAATGCAAAAAATGGCACTGTTTAAATCTTCCGGTAAAGTCTTCAGGGATTACGAGGACCTATTTACCGAAATTGCATGGCAACAAGTCATGATTGGACAAGGGTTAATACCAGACGATGTTCACCCATTAAGCAATCAATTGTCAAAAGAGCAACTAGCCGATTTATTTGATAACTTAAAAGTTATCATTCAACGCTCTGTAGATAAATTGCCGACACATGAAGAATTTCTTCACAATATTTCAAGTCAATAATGAGTACAACAATGAACAAAATAACAATCGGCAATTCCAGACTCGAATCTTCACGCTTTATCTACGGCTGTATGCGTATTGCCGGTGACAACAGTGCAAGTGATCGTGATAAAGGCAAAATAGCAATACAGACCGCTTTAGATAATGGCTATAACCATTTTGATCATGCCGATATATACGGAAATGGCGAGTGTGAAAGTCTTTTTGGTGAGTTATTAGCCGAAAAACCGAGTTTACGCGAACAAATTATTTTAACGTCAAAAGCGGGTATACGCTCCAAAAGTAATGAGCACAACAGTTATGCGCCAAAACGTTATGACTTCAGCCAACGCTATTTAATAAATAGTGTTGAGGCATCATTAAAGCGTTTAAATACTGATTATTTAGATATGTTCTTATTACATCGTCCAGACTATTTATTTGACGTTGAGGAAGTTGCCGATACCTTCGCATTGCTAAAAGCCAGTGGCAAAGTCAGACATTTTGGTGTCAGTAACTTTAAGCCATCTCAGTTTGACTTGTTGCAATCAAAAGCTTCAATGCCGTTACTGGTTAATCAAGTTGAAATCAACATTCACAATATTGATACTTTACTTGATGGCACATTAGATCAATGCCAGCAACATAATATAACACCTATTGCTTGGTGTCCGTTGGGCGGTGTGGCTTATTCTGCATGGGGCAATACTTTTACCCCTGAAGATGAAAGTCGTATAGCACAAGAGTTAGCTCAACAGAGTAAAAAGCACAACTGTTCGCCTTGGCAGATTGCCTTAGCATGGTTATTAAAACATCCAGCTAATATTTGCCCGATAATTGGTTCAACAACACCTGAACGTATTATCGCCGCTAAGCAGGCATTAGCTTTAGATTACTCTCGCGAAGACTGGTATCGATTACTAGAAGCGCGAAATGGTCAGCCAGTGCCTTAACTAAATAAAACTGTTTATTAATCAAAAATTATCGTTAAACGATAATTTTTGATTGTTTTTTATATTTTATGTGTTAGTTTAATGTAAATCATTACATTGAGATAACTTATAAATGTCTAAAATTTCACGTCTAAGTCAATGCATCCGTTACTTAATATTCTTCCTCGCTGTTCTACAATTACTTGCTTTTGTTTTGGTCGCTACTTTAGGGGAAAATACTGATTTTGGGCAACAAGCGCTTGTTGATTTTGGTTTGTTTTACAGCGTTTTTAATATTGAATTTAACCATTCTTGGCAAGAAATGGGTCAACACTTAAAACAAGAAAACTTTAATACCACGCTAATTTTAGGCACGGCAGAATTATTACCTTATATGCTGATTTATTTTTTTCTATTACGACTTTTTTCTTATTATCAGAACGGTGAAATCTTCACTAGTAACACTATTCACTGTTTAAAGATGTTGGGAAAAACACTACTTTTATGGCTAGTTATTAATCTTATTTATCCGGTGATCGTGACGTTATTCATTCGTTTAACAGGACTTAGTGATAGTTTACCTATCATCTTAAATTTTGGCTCGACCGAGCTGAACTATTTGCTTATTGGCAGCATTATTTACGTTATTGCGTGGGTAATGCAAGAAGGGTTGCTGATTAAAGAGCAACAAGAGCTGGTGATCTAATGGCAATTATAATTGAGTTAGATGTCATGCTGGCTAAACGAAAAATGAAGTCTAATGACCTTGCCAAAGCTATTGGCATTACCCCACAAAACTTATCAGTTTTAAAAAGCGGCAGGGCAAAAGCAATACGTTTTTCAACCTTAGACTCCATTTGTCAGGCTTTGGATTGTTTACCAGGCGATATATTAATTTATCAACAGAAGGACGGCTCAGATGAACAAACATAATTGGCACCAGCGTTTTATAACGATAAAAATTAACGGTAATTTTAGCGGTATTTTATTCCCTTTATCTTTGTTATTTATGGGCAGTGCTTTAGCGAGTACTGAGCTGATAGATAATGTAAACAAAGCTGAAAATATTACACAATATCAACCTTATATCACTCTAGAGTTGAGTCAAAATAAGTATGTTGATCTAGAAGGTTTTGCTTTAAAGCAACAACACTTATCGACAGCATTTGGACTTGGAATTATAAAAACGACAGCTTTAGATAATAATTGGCAGTTAAGTAAAAGTGTCGAAATTAATTTAATGCGAAGTAATTTTACAGGTATTTATCAAGCAAAAAATGTACATGATAGCGATGTTGAAGGTCATCAATTCGATGTTGACGGGAGCTATCAAGAGGTTGCTTTAATCGCTAGTGTTAAGGTTAAAAAATTAGATGTTTTCGATAATATCTCACCGTATTTAGCAGCAAGTGTTGGCTTAGTTCATGCCAATAGTCGATTCGACTCGCCCATCGATGCAACACATGAGCATCAATGGAAGCTCGGTTATAAATTATCAACAGGTCTAGAGTTTACTATTGGGGAAGGTAATAGCATTTCCTTAGGTGTTGGCTTTGCTGACGATACTGACATTTGATTATCGAGTAGCTAGTTAGTTGAACTCTCTTGAATAGTGTTTGAACTAATGACTCTCTCGCTCCTTTCTCGCAGACATTTCAAATTAAAATTAGATTTAAGTTAACGCTATTTCTTAGCGAAATAGTTTCAATTTTAATCTTTGTCTTTCGCAATTAATTAGAAAACATTACAAAATCATAATAATTAAGGGAATAAAATATGAAGTCTAGATTAATGCTCATAGTAGTTTTACTGAACCTAGTCGCTTGTAGTGCACAGCTGACACAAAAAGGATTTATTGCTCAGGATAAAGTGCTCAGCCCATATAAAACTAAGCAATTTCAAGAATGGCAATCAACTTATTCAACCTTTTCATTAAAGCCTATTTCAATAACACGAGAAAGCTTAGAAGTTACTCAGCTATCGCAAACGGTAATACTTAAAGGCATTTATCTAGATCACCCAAACTCGACAGAAGTCATTTATTTTTTACAAGGTAACGGTATGACCGTAGCTAACTCTATGGCGTCTTTGTTGGAGTCTTTAGGGCAGTTAAATAAAGATATTGTTATTTTCGATCGTAGAGGAACAGGTGCAAGTAATGGTGCAGCGACCATATCGAATTTGATAGCAGATGCAAATGCGCAATTTGATTATATCGAACAGCATTTATCGCCAGACAAAATCATCATTCACGGTTTTTCGCTAGGTAGCTTTCTTGCAGGGCAAGTGATCAAAGAAAAAACGCCTAATGCATTAGTGCTACAAGGCTCAGCAACAAATGTAGATGAATGGATAGATGCCATATTGCCATGGTATAGCAAGCTTTTTATCAGCATTGATATTGAGCCTGAATTTTATCAAGTTGACAATACCATTGCCCTTTCTCGAGATTATACGAACCCCTTGTTAATTATTGCAGGTGAAAATGATCAGCAAGCGCCTGCCAAATTGTCCCGACAATTATTTGAAGTAAGTCAATCAGCTCGTAAGCAACTCATCATTGTTGAAAATGCAGGTCATTCTGATATGTTAGCGAAAGCAGAAGAAATAGCCTTATATCAAAAGTTTTTGGCAAGTCTCTAGAGGGAAATTTACGCATTGTTATACAGGTTTTAACAATGAGAAAATGTAAATATTTGCGGAAATTATAATAAAAAAACGCTGCTAAGATTATTAGCAGCGTTTTTTAGTATTTAAGCTCAGTTCAGTTCAGTTCAGTACCAGCAAAGCTATTAAACTAGCTATTTGGAAACAAATTACAAACCATTGTGATACTGAATGTTAGTAGATTCTGGCACCAAGTTATTCAACTGCTGTTGAGTTGCCGATTTAGCATCCAGTAATTTATTTTCCAGTAACGCTTCAAAGTGTTGGATCAATAACGCTTTATCGGGTGACTCTTTATCACCTGCGCCGATATTAGTTAAATCAATCATAAAACCGTCAAATAAATGTGATAAATCGTCAATAATTTCCATGTTCAAAAATTGATCTTGGTTATAAATGCTTGGGTAACCTGCTTTTTGTTTATCAATGGCAAATGACACGCCTTTGAGGTTGGTGATGCTCGTAGATTTATCACACGAAAGCATACAGCCATTATCAATACGCGGCTTTTCACAACCAACACTTTGTTGGAAGAAACATTGTCTGCTAGTCATCAACAAAATAGGGTGGTAAATACTGTAAAACAATTTAAAGTTTTCTGGACGCGCGATGTTTTTCATTTGCATGGCATTTATTTCATTAGAGATAAAAGCGCCGCTACAATCAAAGCTTTCTTTCATTGCCAAAAGGGCATATGAATTTGTGGTATTTAAAAACGGGCCAGCTATCCATTCAATACCTAATTCATTGGCTTTATAAGCAATGCCAGTATTGTTCGTGACAATTAATTTAGGTTTTACTTGCTCTAAAATGGTTACCGCTACGTCATAATCTTTACCAATTAGTACTGCTGGAAACCACGGAATTAAGCGTGGATTAGCCTGTAAAAAGCCAATGTACTTTGTACAACCGCGTTTGTAGGCATCGGGCAGTTTAAAGTAAATGTCGGCATCAGTTACATTGGCCAATTCAACATCTTCTTCATCACAAATCAGCAGCGATAACTTTGTTTTACTTTCAGCTTTAGGGTTATTAACCAAAGCAGGTAAGGTCACTTCTGGCAATACAGTCATTGAATTATTTAGTGTGCTGGCAATTTCATTTTTAAGTGCAGTTAGCTCTTTAAAAGGAATGCTTAAACCCTCATCAAGGTTATCGCAGTTTAATTCGTTTAGTAAAAACTCAGCGTTATTAAAGCTTTTAAAGCGTTTTTCAATGGTGGCCTTATCAATGCTGGCATTATCACTGGTGCGCATTAAGCTTGTTGATTGCACAGTAAACGTGTTTTGCTCAACTGAAAAGCCAGAGGTAGTTACGGTAACCGTTAACGGTTGCTCAATTTTTCCAGAGAAGCTTAAACTTAACGGTACTTTTTCAATACTTAAGTGCTTAATTTTCTCAACTACTTCAGCTTCAATGGTGTTTTTGTCATCTTGTAGATTTTGTTCAACATCTTGAATTTGCACCACTGAAATATTTTGGCTTTCATCCGCTTTAAATTTGCTAACCGCATGTACTTTTGAATTATCACGAGGGTTATCAATAAACATGGATTGATTTAAATCACCGCGTAAAAAGGCGTTCGAAAAATCACGATTAAACACTTTATACAAACGTTCGCCGTCTTCGGTCAATTCACCCGTATTAAGGAAGCCATCAATTTGTTTACGGAAACTGTCAACTACAGTATGAACGTAGTTCGCGCCTTTAATGCGGCCTTCAATTTTAAATGAATGTACACCGGCTTCAATTAATGCTGGTAAATCAAAAAAGGCTGAGTTGTCTTTAATGTTAAGCGGGAAGTTATGCCCTGATGGCGTAGTTTCATATTCTTCACGACAAGCTTGGCTACAACGGCCACGGTTACCTGAATTACCGACACTGGCAGATGTTGAATAACATAACCCCGAAAAGGCGACACACAGCGAGCCATGCACGAATACTTCGGTTAATACATCATGCTCTTCACATACTTTTGTGATGGTGGTGATTTCACGGAGGTTTAACTCGCGTGATAAGTTCACACGTGATGCACCTAGCTTTTTCAAAAACGGAATTTGACCCACGTTATGGGTGGTTAACTGAGTTGAAGCGTGAATATCCAAAGTTGGAAAGTGTTTTGTGATGATATTAAACATGCCAATATCTTGCACAATCACACCATCAAGCGTGGTATTAACCAGTTTGCTTAATAGCTTAGCGATAGACTTAAATTCACGTTCTAAAATAATCACATTTAGCGTTAAAAATATTTGGCAATCATACTGATGTGCTAAACGGATTATACCAATAAGTTGCTCAAAGGAGATATTAGAAGCGCGATTACGGGCATTTAAGGTGTCTAAGCCGCAATATACTGCGTCGGCCCCAGCAATAATGGCCGCTTTAATTGCATCGACATCGCCGCCGGGCGCTAATAACTCTATTTTATGATCCATTTGTACAACTTATTTGTTCGAAAAATTTCAGAGCAGGGATTTTACCCGTATATTTCATCAATGAATACCGTTAAAGTTAGCGAATATGAACTGTATTTTAGCAAAAAGAAGAAAATCATGGCATTACCTGTTCTTTATTCATTGAGAAATTGCCCGTATGCGATGCGAGCTCGCATTGCTATTTTTAAATCGCAACAGCCAGTAGCACTACGCGATGTGGTATTAACCAATAAACCAGCTGAAATGATTTTAGCTTCACCAAAAGCTACTGTGCCGATCTTAGTGTTAAATGAATTAGATAAATTATCAGAAGAAAGTGGGGCTGATAGCGCAATTGATACAGTTAAAGCACCGCGCGAAACACATGTGATTGATGAAAGTTTAGATGTGATGCTTTGGGCACTGCAAGCCTCAGATCCTCAAGATTTACTGCATAGCGCACAGCCTGAAATGCTAACGCAAATGTTAACGTTAATTAACGACTTTGATGTTGAATTTAAGCAGCGTATAGAGGCTTATAAATGCTCTAAACGCTATCATGAAACTAACTTAACCGAATGTCGTAACGCTTGTGAAGAATATATTATCCGGCTTGAACAGCGCTTAACACAACATGAGTTTTTAATGTCAGAGCGTGAAAGTCTTGTTGATATCGCCTTACTGCCGTTTATTCGCCAGTTTGCTCGCATTGAACGCCAATGGTATTTGCAATCACCTTATCCTAAATTAAAGCAATGGCTCAATAATTACCTGCAAAGCCCTATGTTTACTAAAGTCATGTCGAAGCACCCATTGTGGCTGGAAAGCGGTGAAGAAGTGATTTTTGTCGGAAAGTAAGCTCACTAATCTAGCTCTATGGTGGGAATAAATTTAATAGAATTGTTATAACTTAAAAAGCTAAGCATAAACCCTGAATTTATGCTTAGCTTTTAGCTTTTAGCTTTTAGCTTTTAGTGTTTAGTGTTTAGTGTTTAGTGTAGTGTGACTAAGCGTTATACAGCATCATCTATAAAGAATAAATGCAGTTTAGAGTACATGACTTGAAATGATTTTTGATATTTCTAGCATCGAAGATTGGCCGTTAAATTCAAATCTGACTTTACCTATAGCTGAAAAGTATATTTCCAGTTCTGAATCTAGATCGAATGTCCCTGATGTTTCAATAGAGTATGCAACAATGTTTTTATAGGGCAGCGAGGTAAAATCTTTTTTACTGCCTGTAATGCCTTGAACATTTACTGAAATTATTCTTTTGTTAGTAAACACCACGCCATCACGCATAGTTTTAAATGCATCTACTATTACTTCATCTTCTAGCAATAGCTCAGATACTTTTTCGGCATAATCAATATCTTGTTTAAGTTTGAAAAAACCTTTGTTATTAAAATCAATCATCGAACTTCCTTATGAATTTTTAATGCGGCAACTAACTATAGTAACTTAAATATAGGAGAAAAGTTATTCTAGCGGATTGATAAATAATTTACTCGAGTGATAGTAAAAATACCCATTGTAGCTTGAAAGTGGCGATGAAGTTGTTTTTGTTGGTAAGTAAAGGCGTTTAGGTGCGTCTACTTACCTGATAAATAGTATTAATTGGCGTTAATCGGACTAGGTTTTTCCACTTGCTCCATTAAGTCATTATTCCACAGACCTTCTACTTTTATGTGAGCCGCACCACCAAGCATAAACGCCTGAATTAAATCGTGATTAAGATAAGCATACAACCCCGGTTGCTGAAAGGTGTAAATAGCGGCCACCGCTTCTCCGCCATTAACATGCCAAGTTTCTCTATCAACCGTTGGCACATTATTAAAAGAGCCACCAGGCCACACTAGGTCACCATGGCCGCCAATTAGGTGAATACGTGAATCTTCATTAGCTTGTGAATGAACAAATAATACCGTTTCCCCTACCTTGGCTTTCAGGGCATTAGCACCCGTTAAAGCGCCTTTTTTGCCATTGTAAGTAACATGCGTGGGAATAAGGCCACGCATAACCGCTAATGTGTCAGCATAAGCTTCGATGGCATTGTTAAAGCGTTTATAATTGCCATCTTTGTCCTGAGGAATATACCAACCTTGTTCGCCAATATAATAAGCTCGGTCGTATGTTACCGTTTTACCGTGCTGATCTTTTAAGCCTCCCGTAGGTAATACCGTTATAGCACCATACATACCAGACACAACATGGTAAGGGATCATCAACCCTCCGGGGGCACAGTGATACACAAAGGTACCGGCTCTATCAGCTTTAAAGCGAAAGGTTACTTGCTCTCCAGGCGACACTTTCGTTAATGCACCACCACCTAAAGCGCCTGTGGCCGCATGAAAGTCAATATTGTGTAATAACATATTGCTATCAGGATTTTTAAGGGTTAACTCAACATAATCGCCTTCATGCACCACCATCATTGGGCCTGGATTAGTCCCGTTAAACGTCATCGCTTGGACAAAAACACCAGGCTCAATTTCTATTTCTTTTTCTTCAATCACCATTTCTATTTCAATAACTCTAGGTTTGCCTACATAAATCTGTTGATGCTCTGGAAAAAAGGGCGGTGCAACCAAGTTTTGCTGTATGCGCTTGAGTCCTTTGACGTTTGATGGCTTGCCAATATGGCTAATATAAGAAGATGCCTCTTCATCTGCATTAACATAAGGGATGTGCAACGCGAATAAAAAAACTACGCTCAGTAGTAAATTTTTCATTTTTTACCTCGATGGTAATTGGAATATACGTGCTAGGAGGGTATTCAAACATTGCTAGCGAATGCCGCACGCAATATGCACTCTGCTCTGTTAAGTAAAGTACTAAAAACATATTTAGCTAATTTAATTTATTATGGGTTATTGTGCCAGCCATACTAAGTTCTTTGTATTTCACCAGTAAACTGTATCTAAGCGCAATAAAAGGTGGCTCAGTTAAACTTAATAACAATACATTATAATTTACTTATCAACTATTTATACCAAAAGGCCGTGCAGCCATAGAGATAATTGGATTTGCTTTGGTAGTAAACTTTATCGTGTTATCTCGGTATAAAAACTCCAGTAAAAGGAGCTTGGTCTTAGCGTTACTCTCAGTTATATTAAGGTTACATTTACCGCTAGTTATCGACATTCTATGAATATTCGCTCTAAATTAACCTTGAGTTTTGCCGCTACAGTTATTTTACCCATTATTGCTATCGCGATTGTTAGTATTTCAATGACAATCTCTAAGTCATCAACAAGTTTTGTGGAACGTACTCAGAGTGAATTAAGACAAGTAGACAACGGTTTTCAACTGTTCTTCCAACAAATCAAAGCTAATGTGAAATTTCTAGCAGAAAATAAATTGACCAGTCAACTTCCTGATAATACACATACTTATATTGGCTCTGATCACATGATGGAGCCGAAAAATGACTCTACCGAAGAATTAGCTTTATATAAGCTGTATGAAGAATTTGGTACTTCGCACCCTGATTTACTTTACGTTTACACAGGTACCAAAGATGGTGGCTTTGTTCAATACCCATTGGAGGAACTTGGAGGTTATGATCCAAGACAGCGTCCTTGGTATAAACAGGCATTAGCTTCTCCTAATGCGCCAATTATTACGGAAGCATATCAAGATGTCATTGGAAAACCGGTCGTAACTTCTGCGTTAGTGGTTAAAAATAACCAAGGCGATATTGTCGGTGTACAAGGTCTAGATGTGACCCTTTCAACCTTAACGGATATATTGAGTAATACAAAACTAGGTGAAAGCGGTTACCTCATTCTTATCGATGAATCAGGTACCGTATTAGCCGATGCAAAAACACCAGAAAATAACTTTAAAAATATTAAAGATCTTTCATCACCCTTGTTTTCTATCTTACAGAAATCGCCAGATTTACATCATTTTTCTACAGAGCATTTAGGTGCAGATGTTAATGTTGCTAGTTATTATTCAAAAAATTTAAAGTGGCGATTTGTTGGTGTTATTCATAGCGATGAAATTTTCGCGCCTGCTTATAGTATGAGTCAGACCATTACCGTGATTGCCTTAATCATGGTTACTTTATTTATCGCCATTGGATTTTGGTTAGCCAATCGTATAGTTCAGCCAATTAACCGTGTTGCTGAAGGCTTACGTGATATTGCCCAAGGTGATGGCAATTTAACTAAGCGATTAGAGATTATTGGTAAAGATGAAGTGAGTGAATTGGCTCAATGGTTTAATCAATTCTTAGATTCAATTCATCAGCTTGTTGTTGATATTAAAACCTGTGCATCGACATTAAATATGGCGGCTAATGAATCAGGTATACAAATTGCCGATGTAAAAGCAGTAAGTCATCAACAAGAAGAATCTATAGATAATGTTAATAACCTTATCGCAACCATGGCAGATATTGCACATCAAACATCAAACGACTGCCAAGAAAGCTCAACCACGATTATGAAAACTGAAGAGTATTCGAAAAAGGGAATTTCGTTAATCTCAGTTACGGTCAGTGAAGTAAGTTTATTAAATGAATCGTTGAGTGAATCATCTCAATCGATGAAGTCACTTGAACTGGAAAGCGAAAACATTACCAAGATATTAGATGTTATTAGAAGTATTGCCGAGCAAACTAATTTGTTAGCACTTAATGCGGCTATTGAAGCGGCAAGGGCTGGTGAGCAAGGGCGAGGCTTTGCTGTAGTCGCAGACGAAGTGAGAACATTAGCGCAACGCTCTCGTGGGGCTACTGAAGAAATTGATACCGTACTAATGAACTTGCTAGAAAAAACACGTGTTGTTTCTCAACAAATGGGTGTAAATGTTGATCAATCGAAACAAACTATCGAAAAAATTGAACAAGCCAACCAATCATTTAACGAAATAAGTACGTTAGTTGGACAAATGAAGGAAAATATTTCGCGTATTACTCAAGCGGCAGATCAACAGTGCAGTTCATCAGACTTGATCAGTGACAATATTAGTGGCATTAATGACTCGGCAAAAGGTATTGTTAATACTGCTGATACCTTGGCCGATGGTTCGAATGACTTACTTGTTTTATCAAAAGATTTAACAAATTTAGTCGGTCGCTTTAAAGTCAATAACTAACACTCAGTATTAGAATTGCATAATGAGTCAGTATATTTTTAAATATTTATGCTGGTTCAGTTATCAATATTTGCAGTGATGGAGCAAAAAATTCAGTAAATTGTTCTGTATTAAGACTAATCAAGCCACCCATAATTAGTGCTTAGAAAGGGTAGACTAATCAAGCCACCCATAATAAGTGCTTAGAAAGGTAATGTTTAAGTCGTTATCAGGTCTTGAATATCACTTAGGAGTCTCGCTAGTAGTGAGTGGTAACGAATGGTGATTTAATTAAAATCAAATGGTTACGATTTTTATTGGTGGTTCTTTGGATGTGCTGAGCTTTCTCATTAGTGCAACAAGATATATTACTTTTAGCGCTTTAGGTCTTTACAGAACTTTGAGGAAAATATAGCAACTTATTTATGGTTTTTAGCCATAATTGCACTGAGGTAATGGCCATTAAAATCAAACTTTCTTCATTAAAAAAGTCCGCAGTGATAGCAAACTATTTAGCTTTGCTCTCACTGTGGGCCGTTTGTATGCTTTATTAGATTTATTCTGGTGTTATTTTACTAACTGATAAATCGCAAAGCTCAACGCTGGCACTTCTAAAACTAGCTGGCCGTTAGCATTGTTATTCAACTTACTGTCGCCGGTTACTAAACGATACTTTGCACCGTTTAAGGCAATAGTGGCGTTAGCTGGTTTATCACTGGTATTAAAAGCGACTAGCATTTGTTGGTTTTCAGCAGACTTACTGTCATCAGCAGTTAACGTACGTGTGACGGCAAAAATGGCATTATCATCGGCTTGAAATACTGTTTTTTGCTCGCCTCTGCGAAGTGCAGTATATTGGTAAAAAATATCAGCGTATTGTGCAAAGCTTTGATAAAACGGATGCTCGGTATCAAAGTTATCGTCAGCTGTGGTGGCATCGGTGGCTAGTAAATCATCGTCATTATAGCTAGCCACTTCTGATGGCATCATGTCTTGACGAGCTGCTTGATCACCGCCGTCACCGACAAAACCTTGCTCGTCGCCATAATAAATAATCGGTACGCCGCGCATAAAGTAGGTCATGGCATGGGCTAGAAGGGTGCGCTTGATCATTTGCTCTTCAGTGTAATTAAACTCACTATTTTTTAGCATAAAGGCAAAGCGGCCCATATCGTGATTACCCGTAAAGTTCATCAGCTGATTTGCATCGCTGTCATGATCTAGATAATCAGTGTCGTTAGCAAATAATGTCGCTAAAACTTTAGTACCTTTTTGATCTATTAAACTTTGAGTCATCGCACTTTGAAAGGCGAAATCTAACACTGATTGCATATTACCTGCGGTAGTGTATTCGCTTAATTCTTTTGAGCTAAAGCTATAAACTTCACCAAACATAAAGAAATTTTTGATGCCTAAATCTTGCGCATGCGTAACTAATGCCGGTGAAAACTCAGCCCAAAACTCAGTGTTAACATGTTTTACGGTATCAATACGAAAACCGTCAGGTTTAAATTCTGTGATCAGATTTTTGAAAATATCTATCATGCCCGCTAGCACTTCAGGGTCGTTAGTATTTACATCGTCAAGTCCGGCGAAGTCTCCACGCTTTGAACTTTCACCTTGCCAGAATGAATCACCTTGATTGTGATAGTACTTGGTGTCGTTTAACCAAGCTGGAGTTTTTAAATTTTCTTGGCCTTTAGGAATAACGGTAGTGTATTTATCACCTGAAGCTAACTGCTCTAAAGATTTAAATGGGCAACCTTTATCGTCTTTTACTAACCATTGTAAACCGTCTTCTCCGTGACACTCGACGTATTTGATCACATCAGCGGTGTGGTTAGTAATAATATCGAAGTAGATTTTAATGTTTTCAGCGTGCGCGCTATCAATAAGATCTTTTAAGTCATCATTACTGCCTAGGTGCGGGTCAATTTCAGTAAAGTCTAGTACCCAATAACCATGATAACCAGAGCTGTCAGCTTGCATCGCTTGATTACGTAAAATAGGCGTTAACCAAATAGCAGAAATACCTAAGTCTTTTAAATAAGGTAATTTAGCTTTTAAGCCTTGAATATCGCCACCGTGGAACATGCCTTTGTTGGTTTTATCAAGGCCACCGGCAGAAATTGCTTGGGTTTTTGAACCGAGATCGTTGTCGGTATCACCATTATAAAAACGATCTGGCATGACAAAGTAAAACACTTCCTCTTGCACGTCGCGGTCAAGATAATGCGGTAAATCTGCGGCTGTACGTTTTCCAGCTTTAACTTCTGTAGCCGCTTGATTCATTATTGTGCTCGCGGTTTTACTTTCTTTTACTGCAGCAGTTGTAGTGTTTATTTCTTTTACGTTATCACAAGCCATTAAGCTCAGTGATATAACACTGGTGCACAGTAATGTAGATATTTTATTATTTTTAGTCATTTATCTATCCTATTCATCTTTGTTAAGTGCGAGGTCGGGCAGTTTGCATTGCTTGTGCAAGTTCAACTACTGACTCCACTTGGGAAAATTCTTCCATGCTGACGGGTAATTTTTGTAACCAGTTCGGGTGCTCATCAATGGTGCCTGGAATATTAACTTGCTCTACCACCTCTAACGCATCTTCAAGTGGTATTAGTTGAATATGACTTGGTGCATTCGCCATATATTTTTGTACTCCAAGGCTAAGTTCTCTGTTCATTGTTGCCGGCGCTTGTATTGGTGCTTTGCTGATATCAATAACGTTAAGATCGTCTAAAGCAGCGACTAATAACTCTCGGTCTTGAACACGGCTATTACGTTCGTTTTGTCCCATTTCTTCAGTAGGATACAGCTTAAGTTGCTGGCGCCATTCTAAGTCTTTACCTGTCCACCAACCTGCGAGTGTTGGCAAATCATGAGTAGATACTGTCACCATAGACTGTGCAGGGTATTGCTCAGGACGCTTGAAAAGCCCTGAATCCCAACGTTCAAAAAATAGCACTTTATATGAGAGTAAGCCGGCGCGTGCCATAATCTCGCCAAAACCCTCTGGCACAGTTCCTAAATCTTCGCCAATAACTACACAGTTATTACGGCGTGATTCTAAAGCAATAATGCGCAAAATATCTTCCAGTGGAAAGGTAATGTAAACCCCTTCATCGGCTTTCATACCGGGCGCTACCCAATATTGACGCATTAAGCCTAAAATATGATCGATGCGCAGGGCGCCAGCATATTGCATATTGCTACGCAGTGCTTTTACCAGTGGTTGATAGCCTTGCTCTTGAAGTGCAACAGGATTAATCGGCGTTAGCCCCCAGTCTTGACCAAGTGTGTTCATGGCATCTGGTGGTGCGCCAACCGCAGCACCAGCAACATAAACGTCTTTATCTGACCAAACATCAACGCCTGAGCCGTCACAACCTACGGCTAAATCTAGGTATAAACCAATTGGCATACCTAATTCTTTCGCTTGGTTAGCCACAGACTTTAATTGACGGTGCGCTAGCCACTGTACAAAGCAAAAGTAATCAATGCGTTCAGCGTTTTGTTGTTGAAATGCTTTTACTTCTTCACTGTTTGGCGCTTGATATGCTGTCGGCCAATTTGGCCAGCCGTAGGCGTTAAAGTCAGTTTTTCTAAAGTGTTCGTACAAGGCTTCAAAAGTTGCTAGTTGTAATAAGTCAGCGCCTTGTTGTACTTTAAAGTCGTTAAATTCCGCACTTTCGTTTGATGAATTATGACTAAAGTCTTGAAACAATATTTCTAAAATTTGAAATTTAACATCAGCAACGGCTGGATAATCAATCAGCTCAGTTTGTTTTGCATAAGCAATCTTGTTTTGAATTTCTTCACTGTTAAGTCGTGTTTGCGCCGCTTGGCATGTCGCAAAGTTAGGCACTTTTTTTACATCGATATACAAAGTATTTAAAAAGCAGCGGCTGGTTGGCGAATAAGGACTACGGTGTGCAGGATTGTTTTGGTACAACGGGTGTAAAGGGTTTAAACCAATGGCTGATGCTTTTTGCTGTGCTGATTGCTCAACAAGTTTTGCTAAGTCGCCAAAGTCACCCATACCTAAGTTATCAGCACTGGTTAATGAATATAATTGTGCGGCATAACCCCACATTTTGTCCTTTGAAGCTTCTTGTGGGCTATAACAAGTTTGCGGCGCATAGATTAACGGGCAGGTTGCTTGTTGATCACCAAAACTGACCGTTAATTGGTGATAACCTTGCGTTAACGTCGGTAGTGGTAGCTGGTATTTAGTAAATACTTGGCCGGCAATTGATACTGAATCTAACAAAGCTAAACTATCAAGCGAAATACTATCGCTAAGTGTTTCACCTGATTCTAGCGCAATGCTCCAATTAAGCTCAGTCGCCGCAGCGTTAGCTATACTGATTGTGACTTGTTGTTGATCAGCTTCAAGTTTAGCAATGTGCGTTGGCGGTAACATTTCACGCCAAGTTTTTTGCTCTAACTCGGTAATGCTAGCGCTGATTTTTTCATCGGATGAAAGATCATACCCCATGGCACTCAACAACGATTGCCTCGCCTCATCTTTGGCATAAACTTGCTCGCCAAATGAGTTGGTATATGTCGCATGAAAGCCTACGAGTTCTGCAAGTTTCTCAATTAAATTCATTCTAGGTTTCTCTTTGCTTTTCGCTGTGCACATCGGTGCTAGCGTTATTATTTTTAAAATTTGAAGCTGACGTTTTTTGCTCTACAGTCGAACCGAGCTGTGCGACATTTACATCGGGTTGTGCACTATAAAAACTCAGTACTAAGCAGCTATGAGCCGCTATATTAATTTTTGATAAAGTCAGGTTTTGTTTGTTCTGGCTCGAGTTTTGAGGCTCGTCAGCGGTATTAATTAATTGTTGCCAATAACCCGAAAGTGCCGGCAGGGTATAATCAATTTCACACGGATGAGCATTGAAAATTACCAATAAAGCATCGTCTTGTCGGACACTTGCTACGTCGCAAGATGCTAAGTCGTCGGTTTGTGCGAGTAACATGGCAAAACACTTGATTTCTTTATCCTGCCAATCAGCTACTTGCATGTATTGCCCATGGCAATTTAACCAATCAATGTCTTTTAAACCGGTTTTTTGTGATTTTTGCAGGCCATGGTGGTAGTGAGTACGATTCAGTAACGGGTGCGCTTTTCGTAAAGCAATTAATTGTTTTACAAAATCAAGCTCAAAGGTTTTCGCTTCATTATTGTTGTTAATACTACTGCTGCTTTGCTGCGACCAATTCAGCCAAGATATTTCGTTATCTTGGCAATAGGCGTTGTTGTTGCCCATTTGGCTATTGCTCATTTCATCGCCAGCTAACAACATAGGCGTGCCTTGGGCAATAAATAAAGTGGTTAATAAATTACGTTTTTGTCGAGCTCTGAGTCGGTTAATAGTCGCGTTTTCAGACTTACCTTCAGGGCCAAAATTGCAACTAAAATTGCTGCCGTGTCCGTCTTGATTATTCTCACCGTTGGAGAAATTATTAGGTGTTTGGTAACTGACCAGATCATCTAAAGTAAAACCATCGTGCGAAGTAATAAAATTAACGCTGGCGCTAGGGCGACGGCTTGGTTGTTCAAAAATATCACTTGAACCATGTAAACGTGCAGCAAATTCTGGCGCAATACCTTGATCGCCTCGCCAAAAGCGTCGACATGTATCACGAAAACGGTCGTTCCACTCTAACCAGCTTTTATCAAAGTTACCGAGTTGATAACCATCATTGCCAATATCCCAAGGCTCAGCAATCAGTTTGGTTTGTGCTAAAACCGGATCTTGTTTCAAGGCGGTGAAAAAGGCGTTATTAGCATTAAATTGCGGGTTTTCTCGGCCTAAGATCGTGGCAAGATCAAAGCGGAAGCCATCTACTCCCATTACTTGAACCCAGTAACGTAAACTGTCAGTCACCAATTGAACTACGCGCGGATGAGCAATATTTAAAGTGTTGCCACAACCTGAGTAATTTTCATAAAAGCGCTTGTCTTTGTTTTGCAGACGATAATAACTAGCGTTGTCGATGCCTTTAAAGCTTAACGTTGGGCCAAGTTCATCACCTTCAGCGCTGTGGTTATAAACTACGTCTAAAATCACCTCAATACCGTGTTGATGAAAACGTTCAACCATGGCTCTAAATTCTGCTATGGCATTACTTGAGCAGTAATTGGCATGCGGTACGAAAAAACAGACACTGTTATAGCCCCAATAGTTGCTGAGGTTTTTTTCTTCAACAAATGCTTCATTTAAAAACTGATGAACGGGCATTAATTCTATGCTGGTAACGCCTAAAGAGAGTAGGTATTGGATAATATTTTCATGCGCTAAACCAGCAAAGGTTCCCTGTAATTCAATCGGCACATTGGGATGCTGTGCGGTAAAACCTTTTACATGTAATTCATAAATAATGCTGTCACGCTGGCGCACTTTCGGGTGAGACAGACAGTCAGTTAATTGCTCAGGATCGGTAACCACACATTTAGGCATTACTTGGGCATTATCTTGAAGATCTAGCGTTAAGTCTTGCTCTGGGCTGTTTTTCTCAAGCTTAGCGCTTGGCTTAGTTGTCGAGTTGTCAGTTTGCAGGTCCGTATTTTGATAAGAAAAGTTTAATGGCGAATTTTTAACTGCGCCATGTAAGGCTTTGGCGTATGGGTCGAGCAATAATTTTGCTGGATTAAAACAGTGACCATTATGTGGCTCAAATGGCCCGTAAACACGGTAACCGTATAATGTGCCCGGCTTTAAATTCTCGACAAAGCCATGAAAAACCTCATCGGTATATTCAGGTAACACTAAGCGTTGAATTTCATGCTCGCCACTTTCATCAAACAGACATAACTCGACCTTTTCTGCATGGGCAGAAAATAGGGCAAAGTTAGTGCCGTCTTGCTCATTTTCGCCATTCGCACGAGTAAAGCTAGCACCTAATGGGTAATTACGGCCTGATTTGATAGTAAAGTGACTCACAGGATTATAGCGCTCCTGTTAAGCTAAATATTACCGTTGCCATTGGCGGTACGGTGATATTGATACGATGAGCTTGTCCTTGCCATGGCGCATTTTCACTTTTAACACCAGAAAAATTGCCATGATTCGAACCGGCATAAATTTCTCGGTCAGTGTTGAGCAACTCATGATAACAACCCGCATCAGGTACGCCGACGCTAAAGTCATGAAGTACTTGATTGCTAAAGTTACAAACCACGATAACCGGAGTACTGCCTTGCTCGCCATAGCGAATAAAACTGTAGGTAGATTGCTTGGCATTTTCATGATCTAACCAAGCAAAACCCTCTTGTTGACAGTCTTTTTGATATAACGCTGGCGTTGTAGTGTAGAGCTTATTTAAGTCTTTCACTAAACGTTGCACACCGCTATGCCAATGAATATCTAATTGATGCCAATCAAGTGCTTGATCATGGTTCCACTCTTTACCTTGGGCAAATTCACAGCCCATAAAGAGTAGTTTTTTACCGGGATGTGCCCACATAAAACCGTAGTAAGCGCGTAAATTCGCAAATTGTTGCCAAGCATCACCGGGCATTTTCGCGATAAGTGAGCCTTTGCCGTGCACGACTTCGTCATGACTTAGCGGCAGGACAAAGTTTTCATCAAATGCGTAAACCAAACCAAAGCTCAATTCATTGTGATGATGTTGCCGATGAATAGGATCGCGTTTCATGTACTCTAGGCTGTCATTCATCCACCCCATGTTCCACTTATAGCCGAAACCTAGACCACCATTGTCGGTTGGGCGTGACACTCCTGGCCAAGAAGTTGATTCTTCTGCAACTGAAAATGTCCCGGGATAAAGCGCATAAAGCTCTTCGTTAAAGCGCTGTAAAAAATCAACCGCTTCTAAATTTTCACGACCACCATGTTTGTTAGGGATCCATTCACCTTCTTTTCGGCTGTAATCTAAATACAACATGGAAGCGACTGCATCAACACGAATACCGTCAACATGATAAGTATCAAGCCAGTGCAGGGCACTTGCTCGCAAAAAATTGGCAACTTCAACACGACCGTAATTATAAATCAGGGTATTCCAATCAGGATGAAAACCTTGACGCGGATCGGCGTGTTCAAATAAATGACTGCCATCAAATTTTGCTAAACCATGTTCATCACTTGGAAAATGCCCCGGCACCCAATCAATTAACAAACCTAAGTTTGCTTGGTGACATTGGTCGACAAAATATTGAAAGTCTTCGGCATTACCAAAACGCGAACTTGGGGCAAATAAACCGACCGGTTGATAACCCCATGAGCCATCAAATGGAAATTCACTGACCGGCATGAGTTGTAAATGAGTAAAACCCATCGCCAAGGTATAAGGAATAAGCTTATCGGCAATAGTGCGATAATTTAAGTAATGGTTGTTTTCATCACGCTGCCACGAGCCTAAATGCACTTCATAAATTGAGATAGCTGCATCTCGGCTATTACGTTTCGCACGTTCTTTAAGCCATTGTTGATCTTGCCATGGATACGGTTTTTCGCTGCCAACTACTGAAGCAGTGTCAGGGCGGTATTGTGCCTGTATGCCAAAAGGATCTGCTTTTGCTGGTAATACATTGCCATTGCTGTCTTTTAGCTGAAACTTATATAAAGCCCCGGCTTCAATGTTAGGAATAAACAGCGTCCAGTAACCGCTTTGCTGACCATGAAAATTAGCATTGGTCATTGGATGACAACGACTATCCCAATGATTGAAATCGCCAATAACACTGACTTGACTAGCATTGGGGGCCCAAACAGTAAAGCTACAGCCAGATACTTGTCGGCCAGAAATAGTGCTTAATTGCTTAAGGTGTGCGCCGAGTTTTTTATAAGCACTTTGATGATTACCTTCACGTAACAAGTGCAGGTCGAGTTCACCTAAAATTTGTACTGAGGAAAATGCAAAAGCGTCATCACAGATAACGCTTTGTTTTTCATTGTTGATTTCGGTTGTAATACGCAGCTGATAACAAAATGGTTTTTTTCTTCTCAGCTTTAGTGAGTACAAACCTTGCGGCGATATGAGCTTAAGTTTACCGAGCGACTTTTGCGTTTTACTATCGAGTATTTCCAGGCAGTTATCAGCATTGCTATCAGTGTTATGGTTAGCTAATTCTGGTTTAAAAACCGTGATCACTTGATAACCCGAAGCCGCATCGGGGTGTAAGCCCAACACTTGCTCAGGATTTTGGTGACTAGCATCAACTACGCTAGTTAACTCACGGTTTGTTATTGCCATTGTTTGTCCTTTATTGTCCGTTAAATTGCTTTTGGTTAAACACTTGGCGTTAAATGCCAAATGTTTTGCACGTAATCTTCAATTGAACGGTCAGAATTAAACTTACCCATTAAAGCGGTATTTAAAATGGCCATTTTTGCCCATTGCTGTTTATTTTTATAAGCTTTGTCTAATGCTTGATGAGCGTCAGAATAGCTTTGAAAATCAGCTAACACTTTGTACGGGTCGCCGCCTTCTAAGAACGATCGTTTAACCGCCGATAATTCGCCGGCATTGCCAGGCGTAAAGTAATCAGTGTCTAACCAATCTAAACAAGCGCGTATTTCAGCATTATCTTGATAGTATTGTGTTGAGTTATAACCTTGTGCATCTAAGGCTTTAACTTCATCAACCGTTAAGCCGAAGATAAAGATATTGTCGTCGCCAACTTCTTCAGCTATTTCGATATTGGCGCCATCAAGTGTGCCGATAGTCACCGCGCCGTTTAACGCTAACTTCATGTTACCGGTACCTGACGCTTCTTTACCTGCCGTTGAAATTTGCTCAGAAACATCGGCTGCTGGAATGATTTTTTCGGCCAAGCTAACTCGATAATTCGGTAAAAACACCACTTTCAACTTGTCTTGGATACGAACATCGTTATTAATTTTTTCAGCTATTTTATTAGTCGCGTAAATAATTTCTTTTGCTAGTTCGTAGCCTGGTGCTGCTTTAGCGCCAAAAATAAATACCCGAGGTTGCATATCCAGTTCAGGGTTCGCTAATAAACGACGGTACAACGCTAAAATGTGCAACAAATTCAAATGCTGACGTTTGTATTCATGTAAACGCTTAATTTGCACATCAAAAATTGCATCAGGGCTGACCGTAATGCCAGTAAGTGCTTTAATTTCTTTGGTTAAGGCAATTTTGTTTTGATGCTTTATCGCCATAAATTCTTGCTGAAATTTAGCGTCATCGGCATATTTTGCCAATTCACTTAAACTGTTAAGGTCCTTCGCCCAATCGCCTTTAATGGTGCTATCAAGTAAAGCGGCAAGTAATGGGTTACAGGCTTTTAACCAGCGGCGCGGGGTAATACCGTTAGTCACGTTAGTTAACTTTGTTGGCCATAACTGATGAAATTCAGGGAACAAGTCTTGTTTAACTAGGTCAGAGTGAATTTGCGCTACACCATTAACTTTATGTGCAGTAACAACACAAAGATGCGCCATTCTAACTGTACGCTCATGACCTTCTTCAATTAACGACAAACGCGCGCGCATTTCGATATTGTTTGGCCAAAGCGCTTGTACGTCATTATTTAAAAATGCTTCATTAATACGGTACAAAATAGTTAAGTGGCGCGGTAATACACGTTCAAATAACGAAACTGACCATTTTTCTAACGCTTCTGGCAATAACGTGTGGTTAGTGTAAGCAAAAACTTTTTGACAAATAGCCCAAGCATTATCCCAATCAATGTTATGTTGATCGATTAACGTGCGCATTAATTCAAGTATCGCGATAGTTGGATGGGTGTCGTTTAATTGAATCGCTACTTTTTCACAAAATACCGACCAATTTTTGCTATCAGCAATTAAGCCGTATTGGCTTTCAAAGCGAGCAATGATGTCTTGAACAGAACAGGCACAGAAGAAATATTGTTGCACAAAACGTAGCTCTTTACCTGCGTCATGTTCGTCATTTGGGTAAAGTACTTTTGAAACAGTTTCGGCTGCAACTTGCTGTTTATGTGCGCTTAAAAAGTTACCTTGATTGAATTTATCCCAATCAAAAGCGTCATCAGCTCGACATTCCCAAAGGCGCAGGGCATTCACTGTTTGCGAGTTGTAACCAACAATTGGCACATCCCAAGGTACGCCTTTAAGCATTTTACCGGCATGCCAAATGGCTTTTACGCTACCGTCTGCTTGAGCGACTTCTTCAACATGACCGTAAAGCGGAATAGTTTGAGTCGATTCAATTCGGCAAATTTCCCATGGGCTACCAAATTCACGCCACATATCAGGTGCTTCAATTTGCTGACCATCAACAAAGCTTTGTTTGAATAAACCATGCTGATAATGCACGCCATAACCCATGGCATTGTAATCAAGGGTGGCAAGTGAGTCTAAGAAACACGCAGCTAAACGGCCTAAACCGCCATTACCTAAAGCTAAATCGGCGCCTTCTTCACAAAGGTCTGCCAATTCAAAACCCATTTGTTTCAGAGCTGTTTCAGTATTGGTGTATAAGTCTAAATTATGTAAATTATTCGACAGCAAACGTCCCATTAAGTATTCAAGCGATAAATAGTTAACTGATTTTGCTTCGTTTTGTTGTTGGCGAACTTTAGTGTTTTGAAGCTTTTCAACGATAATGTCGTTAAGTGCAAGGGAAGTAGCACGCCAATAGGCAGGCTTTGGGTCAGCACAAGCTTGCTCACTTTGGGTGAAAAGTAAGTGGTGTTCTATACGTTGGCTAATTTCTGCCACAGTCATTGTCGGCATTTTAGCGTTAACAGCTGACTTGGTTTCAGTCGATTTTTTTGTTTTGGTAACCATATTAACTACAAACTCTTTTATCGGACATTGTATTGTCGGTAAATTTTCACTTCGCAAACTACTGATAAAGTGAAGAAACGGCATGTCTGTTGTTAATCCGTTAACCAGACAATTTATACACCAAGCAAATAAACGTAATATTTCGCTTAGTATTTTGATGGAGCGACCATCTCGATATTTAACTAGCTAAAAAATAAATTGAAAACGACTAGTTAATTTAGCGCCTGAATTTATTATGCCGATGTCAGTAATTAGAGCAATAAACTACATACGTATGCACAGCAGAAAATTTGGCTATAATCCATGCATACGTATGCATTTTAAGCTTTTAGCATCAGTATCTGGCAGTATTTTGTTTTGCTGGATTTGAATGACAGAATAATAATTTTTTCTGTGCTTGTTAGATTGGTTTTACGGTAGGTAAAAGTTCAGTAGAATTTATTACGACAGGTGTTTAAAATATCATTGAATTTAGCTGCAATTAAACTATGTACTTAGCTTAAACCCTCGGTTAGTATAAATAATATATTATAATTTATGGGAATGTCGTGAGATCAAAACAAACATCATTTGATATTGCTTATCGTGCAGGCGTTTCTCAATCAACGGTATCGAGAGCATTACGTAATAGCCCTTTGGTTAATGAAGAAACACGTCGACGTGTACAAGAAATTGCCAAAGAATTGAATTATAAAGTTGATAAAAATGCCAGTAGTTTGCGCACACAACAAAGTGGCACTATTGCATTATTATTATTTGAAGATCCCACCAATGATGACTCATTAATTAATCCATTTTTCTTATCAATGTTAGGTAGTATTACCCGTGCCAGTGCCAAAAAAGGTTATGATCTGCTGGTTTCATTTCAACAAATGAGCAACGACTGGCATGCTGACTTTGAAGACACCCGCAAAGCTGACGGTATTATTTTACTCGGCTATGGTGATTACACTGACTATGAAGAAAAGTTAGTTCAGCTGATCAAACAAGAAACTCATTTTGTCCGTTGGGGCGCTGATGTTAAAGGTTTATCTGTTGTTTCTGTTGGTTGTGATAATTTTCATGGTGGCTATCAAGTAACTGAACATGTTATTAACAATAAGCGTAAAAGTTTTGCTTTTTTAGGTGGCGTTTCTACCGGCTCGCCTGAATTTTTAGCGCGTTACAATGGCCATTGCCAAGCGTTAGAAGACCATAAGCTTAAGGTTGATCCTAATTTACAAATTGACGCTATTTCTACCAACGAGTCTGGTTACGAAGCTGCGCAAAAGCTTATTGCTACCGGTATTAAATTTGACGCTATTTGTGCAGCCAGTGATTTAATCGCCATTGGTGCAATGCGAGCGATGCAAGATGCTGGCTATAACGTGCCTGACGGTATTGCTATTGTAGGTTTTGATGATATTGCAACGGCAAGTTCAACATCACCGGCGTTAACCACCGCTAAGCAAGATACGGTTTTAGCTGGTGAGCTTTTAGTCGATAAATTATTGCAACTGGTCACGGGTGAAGAAGCGAAAACTCAATTAATGCCAACAACCCTTGTTGTGCGTAAGTCTTGTGGTAGCTAGTTAACGCTTTTAGCTGATATTGACGTTAATGAAGTCATTGCTATTGATGTAAATCATATCGGCTCGAAGTCATTCTCAGCGCCTTCGTCGCATTTAATACAATTAAGCTTCTGCCCTAAATTCGCCGCTCTTGTTGCTGGGGTTAACACCCAAGGCCGATTGATAAACGGTGGTTGGTGACGAACATGTTGAAAATGCCCACAAGCAAGGCGAGCAACCCAATGATTCTCTTCATCTTGGTGGTAATCAACAATCGCTTTTTTCATTTTTTCTAATTGCCTTTAAGTTTAACTCAATAAAATAGCGCTATAAAAAAGCCTGAGGTTGCAACGTTGCAATACTCAGGCTTTGTTAGATTAACAGAAAAATTTATTAACTACTCATATTCTGGTTCTTTCACCCGCAGAGTTAAAAGACCTGCTACAACCATACTCACGCCGCCAATCACTAAAGCGTAAACCGGTTGGTTATCAAATATCTTGGTAATAAGAAAACCTAAAATACTGGCCGCTAGTATTTGCGGTAATACGATAAAGAAGTTAAATATTCCCATGTACAAGCCCATTTTATTTGCCGGTAATGCATTGGCTAATATGGCGTAAGGCACTGATAATATTGATGCCCAAGCGAAGCCGATACCTATCATAGACACGATCAGTAACGTTGGGTCTTTAATAAATACAAATGAGATAAAACCAGCACCACCCAAAAATAAATTAATCATATGGGCAACGCGTAAGTTAAAGTGTTTAACCACCATAGGTATACAAATAGCGGCAAAAACAGAGGTTAAGTTATAAGCTGAAAACAATACGCCAACCCAGTCAGCACCTTCATTAAAAGCTGATGAAGTAACGTCTGAGCTACCAAAGTGAAACTCTGTAACCGCGGCTGTGGTGTATGTCCACATCGCAAAAAATGGAAACCACGAAAAAAATTGTACAAACGCTAGTTGCTTCATGGTTTGTGGCATAGAAAACAAGTCAGACATTACTTGCGCAAAGCCATTGTGACTGTTGTTTTTCTTCATCAAACCAGCAACTAGCTGACAAATTGCGAAGAAACAAAAGCCGCCAGCAAGAATGAACAAGCTTTTATCGAGCTTTTCGATATTGGTTGCGACTAAAGCAAAACTCACTAAACCTACCAATAACCAGATGCCACCACCGGTAAAGTATTTTTTTGCACTGCGGGCGATAAATGTTTCTTGATTGCGATTTTTATCTTCAGCTTCATGAAAAGCTTTTAGCTGCTCAGGGGTATATTCTTTAGTTGAATAGATGGTCCACAGCACAGCAAGGAAAAATATCACACCACCGGCGTAAAATGAAAATTTAACCGTATCAGGCAGTAATCCCGGCTCTGCGACATTACTGATATCAAACCAATTGGTCATCATCCATGGTAGCGATGAGGCAATAACCGAAGCAACAGCTATAAAAAAACTTTGCATGGCATAGCCCATTGCTCGCTGTTTTCTCGGTAGCATATCGCCAACAAAAGCGCGGAACGGTTCCATCGAAACGTTAATTGAAGCGTCCATTATCCATAACATGCCTGCGGCAACCCACAAAGTAGGGGAGTTAGGCATGATGAATAAAGACAAACTGGCGGCAATAGCGCCAAAAAGAAAATAGGGTTTACGTCGACCTAGTCGATTCCAGGTATTATCACTGAAATAACCAATAATAGGTTGAACGATAAGTCCGGTAATAGGAGCAGCAATCCATAAAATTGCCATATTAGAATAGTCAGCGCCTAAGGTTTGAAATATTCGACTAACATTAGAGTTTTGCAGGGCAAAACCAAACTGAATGCCCATAAAGCCGAAACACATATTCCAAATTTGCCAAAAATTAAGCTGTGGTTTTGTGGTCATAAATGAACTCTTATTGTTTTATTATCAGATCAGCGTTAAACCAATGTTAGCGCTATTGTATAGCATCTTAGCAATAGTCTTATAATTACAACATTCACTGCATACGTATTCACCGAGGATATGACGCGAAGTAGGTTATTAAGCAATACTCGCGGTTAATCTTATACCTTGCCTGTAAATTCAAATCAAACACCTGTTAAGCGTTATAAATAATGTCGATTAAGCGCATTCAGTTATTTCTGAGGACGTTTTTTCGCGCTCTTTTTTAAAGTAAAACCAACTAACAATAAATAAAATTAAGATAAACGGTAAACTGGTTAAAACTACAACATGCCAACCCGCTTTAAATAAAACCCATCCGGCCATTAATGACGCAGTGGCTTGCAAACCAAAAATAATGAAGTCGTTAATCGCTTGTACTTTATGGCGTTCACTGGCGCGATAACTTTGGGGCAATAATGACGTGCCGGTAAGGAAAAGAAAATTCCAACCAATACCTAATAAAATTAATGCCCACCAATAATGCATAACTTGTTCACCAGAAAGCGCTATTACTGTCACTACTGCATAAATAATGGTGCCGACTAACATTAAGTTTTTCAAACCAATACGTTTGACTAAAAGTGCGGTAAACAGCGATGGAATGAACATGGCGGCAATATGGCTTTGTATCACCCACTTTGTGTCGTTTAAACTATGACCATGTAATTTATGCATGCTTAACGGTGTTGCCGTCATTAAATAACTCATCAAGGCAAAGCCAATAGCGGCAGATAAAATCGCGATAATAAAAATAGGCTGTTTAATAATAACGCTTAATGGTCTTATTTCACCTTGGTTTTCGTTAAGTTTTATTTCTGGATCAGTAAAATTAGTCATTAACACCATGGCGACCAGAAATAGCCCAGACAGAAATAAGAACGAACCGGCATAACCAAATGGCGAGCTTAACCAGTCTTTTGCAGCGACAGCAATTTCGGGGCCTAAAAATGCAGAAAAAATACCACTTAACATTAAAATGGATAACACGGTCGGTACTTCGTTGCTATCGCTAACACTTTCAATAGCGGCAAAACGTAACTGTTGGATAAACGCGGTGCTAATGCCAAACAATAAGCTGGCTAAAACCAGTAATTCGAAACTGCCATTTAAGGCAGCAAATGTTGCCAACATAGTGCCAGAAAAACCCAGGGTAAAACCTGTAAATGTGGCGAAACGTCGACCTTTCTTTTTCGCTAATAGTGCTGCAGGAATTGCCCCGCTGGCCACACCGAGTATCATCACGGTAACGGGGAGAGTTACAAGCGCCGGATCAGCGCCCATGCTGGTAGCCAAAATTCCACCAATAAAAACAATGACTGGCGATGCTGCCATTACTAAGGGTTGAATTAAGAACAGTAGCCAGACATTTCTGGGCAGGTTAAAAAACCGCTGTAAGCCAAAAAAGCTTAACAGCAATAACGCCAGTGTGATGAAAATATTGCTTAGCATTTACTGCCCTTGTCAATGAGATAGCTGAAATCAGCTAGAGTTACATCTAAGAAACTATAATACTTAATTTTTAATGCTTTGGGTAAATTTGCCGGTGCAATCAGGTAATTCTTTTTCAATTATCTATTATCAATCTTTCAAGCGAGTGATAAACTCCGATTTGAAATTAACCAAGGCAAGTAAAGAGTCACGATGAAATTTAGCCCTTTAGTTCAAGAACTTATTGATTCATTAAAATGTTTACCTGGTGTAGGAGCGAAATCTGCGCAGCGTATGGCATTTCATTTACTTGAACGAAACCGTCATGGTGGTAGCAAGTTGTCTCAAACGTTAGCACGCGCCATGGAAAATATTGGCCATTGTCAACAATGTCGTAACTTTACTGAAGAAGCGCTTTGTGAAATTTGTCAAAGCCCTAAGCGAAAAATAGCGACCCAGTTATGTATTGTTGAGTCGCCAGCTGACGTAATTGCGATTGAGCAAACCGGTGAATTTCAAGGACGTTATTTTGTTTTGATGGGACACTTATCTCCGCTTGACGGGATCGGTCCTGACGATTTAGGTTTAGATGTTTTAGAGCAGCAATTAGCCACAGGGCAGTTTAGCGAAGTTATTTTAGCGACTAACCCAACGGTGGAAGGCGAAGCTACTGCGCATTTTATTGCCGAACTTACTCAGACACATGATGTTGAAATTTCACGCATAGCACACGGTGTACCGGTAGGTGGCGAACTTGAGTATGTAGACGGTAACACTTTGTCGCACGCCTTGTCAGGACGTAAAAATTACAATTTTTAATTAAATCAAACAGGCTGCTTATCTTGTCTATAAGCAGCCTCGCGTTATTTAAGCTCAGTTTCAACGATAATAATTTCTGTATCGCCAATGTTTTTAACATTATGTGTTATTGCCGGTAAAAATAACGTTTGGCCGTCAGTAGCGACTAAAGTTTTGCTCGCTTTATTCGTATCTTGAGGAATTAAACTTAAGGTACCACCTTTTACAAAATACACCACACGATGGGCAAAACTGTGTGTGTGCATGCCAGATTCTGTGCCAGCAGGGTAAGTTAAACGAATTACTTGCACTTGTTCGTTCTCTAATAACACTTCTCGTTTTGCCGCATCAGTTACTATTTTGTCAGTAGGGTTTTGTGCTACTGAATTATTAGAATAAAAAAAGCTTAACATTGTTATCAAACATAGTACTAAGAACTGCGGGTTCTTCATCTTTTGTTGTTGCAAAGGTGTGTTATTCATTATGGCTTCCTTGTTGTATTGATCGAAACTTTATAGTCATTTTTTGATAACGCTTAGCGTTATTTTAAGAAAGCATTTTAGATGTATGCGGTAAATTTCCAGTTATAGTGACAGAATATAAATTTTGAGCATTGAAGACAATGAATTTATTTGTCGTTACCATTGTTGATGGTAGTTAAAGCAATGAGATCAGACAAAGGGCTGCGCACACCATTCGCCCCATGCTCAAGTACATGAGTATATATTTGTGTTGTTCGTAAATCACTATGACCTAGCTGCTCTTGTACGGTTCTAATATCTGCCCCACGCTGCAATAAATGCGTCGCAAAAGAATGTCGTAACGTATGACAAGTTACATTTTTCTCAATACCAGCTTCATTTGATGAACGCTTAACTGATTTCCTAAGTACCGTTTCATTAATATGATGGCGGCGGAGTAGGTTTGATTCAGGATCTCTTGATAGCCGAACTGAAGGAAATAAATAGTGCCAACCGAGTGTGGTAGAAGCACTTGGATATTTTCTAGCTAATGCAAAAGGTAACCATACGCCTGCATAATCAGGATGTTGCATATCTTGCTGGTAACATGATGTAGCATGTTTAATTTGCACTTTTAAGGCCGGAACTAATTCTTTTGCCAGCGGTAACACCACGATGTTTACCGCCTTTGCCATTCCAGATATTGACTGATAAATAGTCGAAGTTTATATCTTGTATTCTTAACCTTGTTACTTCCATTAAACGTAAACCACTGCCATACATTAATTGACACTGTAATAAATGATTAACACTCATCAAACTGAGTAATGCCTTAACTTCTGACATGGTAAGTACAGTGGGAAGTTTAGTTTGAATATGGCTACGATTAAAATTTAGCTCAAGTGTTAATGGTTGCTTTAAAATATCTTTATATAAAAATGAAAGAGCATTTAATGCTAATGCTTGTGTTTTGGGAGCAACGTTTTTGGTATTACTGAGGTAAGATAAAAAAGCTTCAACTTCTTTGTTATAGCAATGTTTTGGATGCTGTTTTTTGTTGAAAATAATGTACGCTTTTATCCAATACAAATAAGAATCGATAGTGCGTTTTGCATAACGCTTCATCAGCATTTTTTCATATACGTGTGTCAAGAATTCAGATTTCATAAATATCCTTATTTATTTTCATCTATCAGTCTAAAAGCAAGTATAGCTAATTTGCCTTCTTTCACCGAAAAATCCCTAAAATTTTGTTAATGAATTTTTAGCTGATATCACTAGCGATGAATAAGTAGTTGAATTATTGGGAATAGCAATATAAATTACTTGAAATTAATTTTATTATTAGCCGATAAAAGCTCTGTAGAATAAAGGGTTTTTGCCCGTCTAATAAGCTGTTATACGCAAATATGAATCAACCCTATAGAGTGCGCATCAAATCTAAAGTCAAAGTTCGCTTTGCGTTTGCACTTATTGTTTTAGCTATCGGTTTATATTTTCTTATGGAAGTTGATTTCGGCTTTAAAGAGGATGAAGTTAAATATGGTCAGACTTATCTTCTAGAGTCATTTGAACAAAGGTCAAGTGGCTCATATCGTGGAAGCACATCTACTACTTATGGTAAGTTCAAATTACCATCAGGAAAAATAATTAGCTCTAGGATTTATATCATTTCACATAATGGTTTGTATTGTGTTGCGGAGATCTTAATTAATGGTAAAGTTACTCACTATCAAACGCTTAAATATGAAAATTGCGTATAACAAGCCATTCAAGCAGGACAAATAACAGCTGGCTATTTGCTCCTTCGTCGCTTATTTTAGCCAACTATTATTTGCCTCTTAATGGGGCGTTGGTATGACTCCCCACGTCAAGTTAAATACACTGATCCTTATTCATTAATTTAAGAATCCTTTGTATTCACTTCTATTATTAAGTGAGTTAACGCATAGAATGAAACAAGTAATTTCGTCGGTTATCATGCTGATATTCGTGGATTACTAACTTATTAGCTAGCAGCGCCTACCTTACTCATTTCGTCGTGG
>NBOG01000015.1 GCA_002104535.1 Cognaticolwellia sediminilitoris
TGAGTGGTAGGGGAGCGTTCTGTAAGCCGTTGAAGGTGTGTTGTAAAGCATGCTGGAGGTATCAGAAGTGCGAATGCTGACATGAGTAACGATAAGGGGAGTGAAAAACTCCCCCGCCGAAAGACCAAGGTTTCCTGTCCCATGTTAATCAGGGCAGGGTAAGTCGGCCCCTAAGGCGAGGCGGAAACGCGTAGTCGATGGGAAACAGATTAATATTTCTGTACTTCTATATATTGCGAAGGAGGGACGGAGTAGGCTAGGTGAGCACGGCGTTGGTAGTCCGTGTGAAAGTATGTAGGCGGTTGTCTTAGGTAAATCCGGGACTTCATTAACGCTGAGATACGAGACGAGACTCTACGGAGTTGAAGTCATTGATGCCATGCTTCCAGGAAAAGCTTCTAAGCTTCAGATATATAGGAACCGTACCCCAAACCGACACAGGTGGTTAGGTAGAGAATACTAAGGCGCTTGAGAGAACTCGGGTGAAGGAACTAGGCAAAATAGTACCGTAACTTCGGGAGAAGGTACGCTCTCTAATGTGAAGCCCTTGCGGCGTAAGCATCGGAGAGTCGAAGTAACCAGGTGGCTGGAACTGTTTATTAAAAACACAGCACTGTGCAAAATCGAAAGATGACGTATACGGTGTGACGCCTGCCCGGTGCCGGAAGGTTAATTGATTGGGTTAGTCCTTGGACGAAGCTCATGATCGAAGCCCCGGTAAACGGCGGCCGTAACTATAACGGTCCTAAGGTAGCGAAATTCCTTGTCGGGTAAGTTCCGACCTGCACGAATGGCGTAATCATGGCCACACTGTCTCCACCCGAGACTCAGTGAAATTGAAATTGCGGTTAAGATGCCGTATACCCGCGGCTAGACGGAAAGACCCCGTGAACCTTTACTATAGCTTGACAGTGAACATTGCTCCTACATGTGTAGGATAGGTGGGAGGCTTTGAAACTTTGTCGCCAGATGAAGTGGAGCCAACCTTGAAATACCACCCTTGTATGCGTGATGTTCTAACCTAGGGCCCTTATCGGGCTTGGGGACACTGTCTGGTGGGTAGTTTGACTGGGGCGGTCTCCTCCCAAAGAGTAACGGAGGAGCACGAAGGTTGGCTAAGTACGGTCGGACATCGTACGGTTAGTGCAATGGCATAAGCCAGCTTAACTGCGAGACAGACACGTCGAGCAGGTACGAAAGTAGGTCATAGTGATCCGGTGGTTCTGTATGGAAGGGCCATCGCTCAACGGATAAAAGGTACTCCGGGGATAACAGGCTGATACCGCCCAAGAGTTCATATCGACGGCGGTGTTTGGCACCTCGATGTCGGCTCATCACATCCTGGGGCTGAAGTCGGTCCCAAGGGTATGGCTGTTCGCCATTTAAAGTGGTACGCGAGCTGGGTTTAGAACGTCGTGAGACAGTTCGGTCCCTATCTGCCGTGGGCGTTTGAGAATTGAAGAGGGCTGCTCCTAGTACGAGAGGACCGGAGTGGACGAACCGCTGGTGTTCGGGTTGTTATGCCAATAGCATTGCCCGGTAGCTACGTTCGGAACTGATAACCGCTGAAAGCATCTAAGCGGGAAGCAGGCTTTGAGATGAGTTCTCACTGGAGCTTTAAGCTCCCTAAAGGGTCGTTGGAGACTACAACGTTGATAGGTTGGGTGTGGAAGTGCTGCGAGGCATTGAGCTAACCAATACTAATTACCCGTGAGGCTTAACCATACAACACCCAAGTGGTTTTGNTGCGAGGCATTGAGCTAACCAATACTAATTACCCGTGAGGCTTAACCATACAACACCCAAGTGGTTTTGTTGTATGAAGTTTGACACAGTGTAGGAATGCACATCACGCATAACAATTGTGTGAATAAGAGATTTGGTAAATATACAGCTTTATAGATTGTAACTTTTTTGTCTAGCGACAATAGCAACATGGTACCACCTGATCCCATTCCGAACTCAGAAGTGAAACGTGTTAGCGCCGATGGTAGTGTGGGAGTTCCCATGTGAGAGTAGGACATTGCTAGGCTTCTATTAAGAAAAGCCCGTTACAAAAGTGACGGGCTTTTTGCTTTTCAAATAAAAAATTTAGTGACAATAGCACTATGGCCCCCCCTGATCCCATTCGCTTTATTAAGATACGCAGAAGTGAAACGTATTAGCGCCGAATGTGAGCGTGTGGGTGTTCTTCTCTTTATGTGAGAGTAGGACATTGCTAGGCTTCTATTTAAAGAAACCCGTAGCTGATGCTACGGGTTTTTTGTCTAAACCTTATGAGTTAGCTAATTTTTAAGTTAATTAATTCATAACGTTTTTTGTCTGATGACAATAGCACTGTGGTCCCACCTGATCCCATTCCGAACTCAGAAGTGAAACGCAGTAGCGCCGATGGTAGTGTGGGAGTTCCCATGTGAGAGTAGGACATTATCAGACTTCTCTTTTTAAAGCCCCTGTCTATCGACAGGGGCTTTTTTCGTTTAAAGTAGTTCTAATTTCTGTATCAATTTAAAAGGAGATTTTCTTATGTCTTGGCAACCTAGTATGAGCTGGAAAAACGCTCAAAGAAGATCTGAAGTTATTGCGCAAATAAGAACCTTTTTTTTAAGTAAAAATGTTGTCGAGGTCGAAACTCCACTACTAGCAAGCTCAACTGTAACTGATGTTCATTTAGATGCCTTTGCTACACAGTATCAATATTCACCGCATAGTCATTGTGATCAGTCTTCAGTTTTGTATGCACAAACGTCCCCAGAGTTCGCAATGAAGAGACTATTGGCAAGCGGTTATGGTTGTTGTTATCAAATATGTAAAGCATTTCGACATGAGCAACATGGTCGCTTTCACAATCCTGAATTTACGATGTTGGAGTGGTACAGGCTTGGCTTTGACCATTTGAAGCTGATAGAAGAGGTTGCAGAGTTATTACAATTAACTCTTGGATGCTCTCAAGTTGAGCGTATTACCTATCAAGAGTTATTTATCAGAGAGTTAAATATCGATCCTTTGCTTACTAATAAAGAGCAATTGATGACAATAATTTCTGATCATAATAAGTTGAGTGATTGGCTTCAGATAGAAGAGTGCGTAGATACTTTATTACAGTTTGTAATGGCAGAGTTAATTGAACCTAAGATAGGCAAAGATGTGCCATGTTTTGTTTATAACTTTCCTGCAAGTCAAGCATCCCTAGCTAAAATATCCTACTCTGACTCAAGTGTAGCAGAAAGGTTTGAGTGTTATTACAAAGGGATAGAGTTAGCAAATGGTTTTCATGAGCTCACAGATGCGAATCAGCAGCAATCACGTTTTCAAAGGGATAACGAAATACGGTTGCAATTAGGAAAACCTCAACAAGAAATTGATCAGTACTTTATCTCAGCTTTGGAGTCAGGCTTACCCTCATGTGCTGGGGTTGCACTTGGGATTGACCGACTAGTAATGCTCGCACTTTCTGCTGACAGTATTGATCAAGTGCTGACTTTCCCCATAACAAATGCATAGCAATTAATATGAGATGAGCGGAAGGTTATGACGTTATTGATATGCTAATCAAGAATATTCAACTCTTTTAATTTTCTTGTTAATGTATTCCTTCCCCAACCTAGTCTTTTAGCTGCTTCTTGTTTGTGCCCTTGGGTATGTTTCAATGCACTTGTTAAAAGAATTTTTTCAAATTCCGGCAAAGCCTGTTCGATAATATTACTATTACCTGAAACTAATTCGTTCTCAACCCACATTGTTAATTGTTGTTGCCAACTATCATGGCAAACAGCTGTTTCAGGAACTTGTCTGTCGTTAAGTTCACTAGGTAAATCAGATAAGAGTATTTCTTTACCACTTGCCATAACAGTTAAGAATCTACAAATGTTTTCAAGTTGCCTGACATTTCCTGGCCATTCACACTGCTCAAGATGTGCTAAGGTTTTTTTATGTAAAGTTTTGCACTCAACAGCTAATTCTTTTGCTGCTTTCTCTAAAAAGTATTGTGCTAGTTGATTAATATCTTCTTTTCTTTCTCTTAGACTAGGGATTTGGATTCTGATGACATTAAGTCGATGAAATAAATCTTCACGAAAATCACCATTGTTAACTCGTTGTTCAAGATTTTGATGAGTAGCAGCTAAAATACGCACATCTACTTTAATTGGAGCATGACCGCCAACACGATAAAACTGTCCGTCAGATAATACTCTTAATAATCTGGTTTGAATATCAAGCGGCATATCTCCTATTTCATCTAAGAAAAGGGTACCTTGATGAGCTTGTTCAAACCTACCTTGACGCACGGCGTTGGCGCCGGTAAAAGCCCCTTTTTCGTGACCAAACAATTCCGATTCGATCAAATCCTTTGGAATTGCTGCCATATTTAACGGGATAAATGGCGCATTTGAACGAGGGCTATGCATATGTAAAGCATGTGCAACGAGTTCTTTACCGGTACCAGATTCACCGTTAATTAATACACTGATACTTGAACGAGATAAGCGCCCGATAGCTCTGAAAACTTCTTGCATAGAAGGTGCAGCACCGATGATCCCAACATTGTCTATTTCCGTGACGTTGAGCTGCTTCTTAGATTTAATTTCGCGTGAATGAGTCAAGGCTCTGTTAGCAAGTGTAACAGCATCTTCAATATCGAAAGGTTTTGGTAAATACTCAAACGCCCCTCCCTGATAAGCATTAACGGCGCTATCAAGATCAGAATGGGCTGTCATAATGATAACCGGAATATGAGGGTACTCGTCGTTTATTCGTGCCAAAAGTGTCATACCGTCCATGTTTGGCATTCTAATATCTGAAATAATTACTTCAGGTTGATGATGAGAAAGTGCTGTTAACAAATCTTCAGGGTTGTGAAATGTGCCAACACTTATATTTGCATTTGTCAGTGCTTTTTCTAAAACCCATCTAATCGAACTGTCATCATCTACGATCCATACTTGTTCAGTGATCATTGGCTTTTCTCGCTATTAAAAGGTAATAAAATGGTGAACTCTGTGTAGCCAGGGCGGCTTACACAAGACAATTTTCCATTATGTTGATGGATGATAGTTTGGCAAATAGATAAGCCTAAACCAGTGCCCGAAGGTCGGCCTGACACCATAGGATAGAATAATGTACTTTGGATGTGTTCAGGGATGCCGGGTCCATTGTCAATGATACTAATTTGAGCACATAATTTAATGCGTTTGCCATTTATGGTTTTATTGCTTGCCGCTCTGGTTCTTAAAGTAATGGTATTGTCACCATCTAAAACTTGTATCGCATTATGGATAATATTAATTACCGTTTGTTGTAACTTGTCTTGGTCAAAAGTCAGATCGGGTATTGAAGGGTCATAATCACGAGCTAAAGTAATATTTTTTGGGTTATCAAATTGAGTTAGCTGAAACACTTTTTCTATGACAACATGGATATTTTGCTGCTTCATCACTGGTAATTGATTCGGCCCAAGTAGGCGATCAACAAGGTTTGTTAATCTATCTGCTTGCTCAATTATCATGGCTGTATATTCTTTTTGCGCTTGAGTGAGCTCTAAATCTAGTAACTGAGCTGCGCCACGAAGTCCCCCTAATGGGTTTTTAATTTCATGCGCTAAACCACGAATGAGATCACGTGCTGACTCCCACTGTTGCTGTTGAAACGCTTCGACACTAATTTGTTTTTGTTGGTCAATTTGTTTAAATTCCAACAGAATATGCGGGCATTGATCAAAAGTGACGGATGAGGCGGTAATTTCAACGGTAATTCGCTGATGATCAAAAAACTCAATAGTGACATCACTATCGCTAAACTCTTGTCCAGTAGTCAATAACTGTCGTAAACGTTCATTTTTAATTGGGGTATTGTAGAACACTTGATCGATAGGGCGTCGATATAGCTTACTTAAACTTTTAACCAGCAAAGCTTCTGCAGCAGGATTAACATAACAAATAGTTAGCTCATGATCTAAAACTACAACAGCCGTTACCATTTGATTTGGTAGAGCTTGTTGATAGTGTAACTTTAACTGTTTTAAGTTTATGGTGTTTTCAGTCATTACTTTCCCTTGCACTAAAATGGTGCGCTAAGTAACGAGTGTAATTAATTATGGTGCAATATGCACTGAAATAAGGCTAATTTGCCTTGTTTACAGATACTCTGTGCATATAAAACGTTACTGAAGGAGATGTTGCAATAACCTTGCCTTTATCATTAATAAGGGCCATTTTTATTTGATGCTCACCACGGTCAATGTTTCTTAGTACAAACATAGAATGAGTTTGGGGCTTCTCATAGGGTTCGTCATCTAAATAAAGTTGGATTTTTAGGCCTCTTTTGAATACCGGCTTTATTCTTCCCGATACATACGCAGAGCCTGTATTATCTCTTATTGTTGCGTTATCTTCGGGTTGTATAATTTCTACTTGGTAAGTGTTATCTATTTTTTTTGGCTTAATATCTAAGATAGAGGTGTCTATTGAGGACTTAATTGTATTTGGATCATTTACTTCTACTTCTTCAGCTCCCGGTTTCGGGCTGTCAGAAAACACTAATACTCCTTGCTCGTTTCTCCAGACATAAACTTTAGCTGATCCTGCAAACACAGAAGTAGCTTGCGTGAGCAATACAAAGAAAATGCAAAAACGTGCAATGTGAGTCAAAAGTAATATTCCTGTTCCGTAGGTTTAAATGTAATTTATCCAAATTCAGCTAAATGTACCACAAAAAAAGCTCACCGGAGTGAGCTTTTTTAAATTCCAGAGATTAGAAGTTACTATACGCTGTAGTACATATCAAATTCAACGGGATGAGTTGTTTGATTTAAGAGTTCAACTTCTTTGCGTTTAATCCCAATATAAGCATCAATCATATCTTTATCCATAACACCACCTTCTGTTAAGAAGTCCATGTCATTTTCTAGAGAATCTAACGCTTCTCCTAATGATGTCGCTACTTGTGGGATTGCAGCAGCTTCTTCTGCTGGCAGATCATATAGATCTTTATCCATAGCATCACCAGGATGAATTTTGTTTTTAATACCATCAAGACCAGCCATTAATAACGCTGAAAACGCTAAATAAGGATTCGCCGCAGGATCAGGGAAACGAGCTTCAATGCGCATGGCTTTTGGTGAAGGTACAATTGGAATACGAATAGACGCTGAACGGTTACGTGCAGAATATGCAAGCATTACAGGCGCTTCAAAATGTGGAACCAAACGCTTATAAGAGTTTGTTGAAGGGTTAGTAAAAGCATTCAAAGCTTTAGCATGTTTGATGATGCCACCAATATAGAAAAGTGCCGTTTCAGACAAACCGCCATATTTATCACCAGCAAATAAGTTAACACCGTCTTTGGCAAGTGATTGATGCACATGCATCCCTGAACCGTTGTCACCAACTAATGGCTTAGGCATAAAAGTTGCTGTTTTCCCATATGCATGTGCTACGTTGTGGACTACATATTTGTATATTTGCACTTCATCAGCTTTAAGTACCATTGTATTGAAACGACAAGCGATTTCGTTTTGGCCAGCAGTTGCTACTTCATGGTGATGTGCTTCAACAACTAAGCCCATTTCTTCCATAACTAAACACATAGCTGAACGTAAGTCTTGTGATGAATCAACCGGTGACGTAGGGAAATAGCCTCCTTTAACGCCAGGACGATGTCCCATATTGCCTTCTTCGTATTCAGTTCCTGAATTCCAAGCGGCTTCTTTATCATCAATTTTATAGAATGAACCGCTCATGTCTGTATGGAAACGCACATCATCAAAGACGAAAAACTCAGGCTCAGGACCAATTAAAACATCATCAGCAATACCCGTACTACGCATGTAGTCTTCAGCACGTTTTGCTACTGAACGAGGATCACGGCTGTAGCCTTGCATTGTGGCAGGCTCAAGAATGTCACAGCGTATATTAAGAGTAACTGCTTCTGTAAAAGGGTCTAACACGGCAGAAGCAGCATCAGGCATCATTACCATGTCTGATTCATCAATACCCTTCCAACCTTCAATCGAAGAACCGTCGAACATTTTTCCGTCTTCAAAAAAATCTTCATTTACTTGATGATGAGGAATTGAAACGTGTTGTTCTTTACCTTTTGAATCGGTAAAACGTAAATCAACAAATTTTACGTCATGTTCTTTAATTAAATCTAAAACTGCGTTTGACATTGAAAGTCTCCGGTGTAGTTAGTTCTTAAATTAGTACTTAATTTTCAAAAAATTAATTTTGTTTGCTGATGCTTAAGCTAATAGCGTGCCAATGCAAAACTCATTGAAATACATAGCTTTAATCTTTTTGATAAATTTTGAATGCACCACATGTGTGCGCCAATTGCTACATCATGGTGCGTTTACTCTAATTAGATTCATGACATTATAGCAATAGAATATTATTTTGTTGTTTATATTTAAGCTTGGTGGTGTATTTGTCATCCTAGATCCTGTATAATACGCGCCCAATTGTAGCCCTATACGTGAATATGCTCGATGTAGCAATAAGCGATAGTAACAGCGAGTAACGCCTGTGTTAGATAAATTAAGAAATGTGGCAATTATTGCTCACGTTGACCACGGAAAAACCACTTTAGTCGATAAATTATTAGAACAGTCAGGTACGCTAGACGCCCGTGGCGGCCTAGAAGAACGTACAATGGACTCTAACGATATCGAAAAAGAACGTGGTATCACAATCTTAGCTAAAAACACGGCTATCAACTGGAATGGCTACCGTGTAAACATCGTAGATACTCCGGGCCATGCTGATTTTGGTGGTGAAGTTGAGCGTGTAATGTCAATGGTAGATTCGGTTCTATTGATTGTTGATGCTCAAGAAGGTCCTATGCCACAAACGCGCTTCGTAACGAAAAAAGCGTTTGCTCAAGGTTTAAAGCCAATTGTTGTAATTAACAAGGTTGATAAGCCTGGCTCTCGTCCAGACTGGGTTATGGATCAAGTATTCGAATTATTTGATAATCTAGGTGCTACTGATGAACAACTAGACTTTAAAGTTGTTTACGCTTCAGCAATTAATGGTTGGGCTACGCTTGAAGAAGGCGAAACTGGCACAGACATGACACCTCTATTTGATACTATTCTTAAAGAAGTGCCATCACCAACTGCAGATCCTGACGGTGCATTCCAAATGCAAATTTCTCAACTTGATTACAGCTCTTATTTGGGCGTAATCGGTGTTGGTCGTATTACACGTGGTAGTGTTAAACCAAATCAACAAGTGACAATCAAATTAGCAAACGGCGGCGTACACAATGCTAAAGTTGGTAAAGTATTTGGTTACTTAGGTTTAGAGCGCCATGATATCGCAGAAGGTTTTGCCGGTGACATTATTGCCATTACAGGCTTAGGCGAATTGAAAATATCAGATACCGTTTGTTGTCCGACAGAAGTTGAAGGCCTACCTGCATTATCGGTTGACGAACCAACGATTAACATGACCTTCCAAGTAAATACTTCACCATTTTGTGGTAAAGAAGGTAAATACGTCACTTCACGTAATATTAAAGACCGTTTAGATAAAGAATTAATCCATAACGTTGCTTTACGTGTTGAGCAGTTAGAAGATGCTGATAAATTTAAAGTTTCAGGTCGTGGGGAGCTTCACTTAGGTATTTTAATTGAAAATATGCGTCGTGAAGGCTTTGAACTTGCTGTATCACGTCCAGAAGTAATTATTCGTGAAATTGATGGCGAGTTACAAGAACCTTATGAAACAGTAACCATTGATGTTGAAGAACAACATCAAGGTCCTATTATGGAAAGAATGGGTGTTCGTAAAGCCGAACTAACTGATATGGCCCCAGATGGTACTGGCCGTATTCGTATGGATTTCATTATGCCAAGTCGCGGACTTATTGGTTTCCAAACTGAGTTTATGACTTTAACGTCTGGCTCTGGTTTGATCTACCATACTTTCTTTGAATATGGACCTCATAAAGGTGGTGAAATTGGTCAACGTAAAAATGGTGTAATGATCGCCAATGCTACGGGTAAAGCCTTAACTAACGCGATCTTTAATTTACAATCACGTGGTCGTATGTTGATTGGTCACGGTATCGATATTTATGAAGGTCAAGTTATTGGTATCCATAGTCGCGATAATGACTTAACTGTAAACGCACTTAAAGGTAAGCAGTTAACTAACGTTCGTTCATCAGGTACTGATGAAGCACAAACATTAACGCCGCCAATTATTATGTCTTTAGAGCAAGCGTTAGAGTTTATTGATAACGATGAGCTTGTAGAAGTAACTCCTGAAAGTATTCGTATACGTAAAAAATTCTTGAAAGAGAATGATCGTAAACGTGAAGGACGTACGCCTAAATAGCAACATAAGCTAAATGCGATAATAAAACCATCTGAAGTAATTCAGGTGGTTTTTTTTTGCTTTTTAGATACAGTTGCTGGGCATTTGTGTCGTAAGTTACTGTAAGACATATCTCAAACCTTTATGGCTAATAACCTGTAATTTCAACTGTGAATTTATTATTGCTTTAAAAAACAATTGCTTAAATTATTTTATTTTAAGGAAAAGTTAAATTATAGAATGGAATAAATTAATTCATTCTATTGGCCTTTCAGAAATAAACCCAAGTGTTATATTTTACTTACTTGATACTCTAAAGCTTATAAATCAATTCTCAACCAGCAGAATAATTTATCAGGTTTAGTTTTTAAAATTTCTTAAAGGTTGTGAGGGCATATTAATGAATACAAATAAACTTGTAAGATTAAATTCTCTCTTTGAAAAAGCGCTTACCAATAATGTTAAGTTAATAGAAAAACGTGAGCTGGCTGATCTTTATAATGAATTTATCAATGATGGTCGTAATGATTTTAAACCCAATACTGTCGCATTTCCTTCGGGAGATAGGCGCTCAGTTAGTTAAGTAATATTGATAATATATAGAAAAAGGAGCTTTCTAAATGTCACCAGAACAATTAAAAACCTTACAAAAACTTAATCGATTGTTTGAAGAAGGCTCTGCAGGGCCGACACAAATCAAAAAATTATCGGCTTTACTGGCAGAAATTAATCAGCAAGTAAACTTTCCAGAAGATACTTTGATAGAAGTATTACCCTCCAATAAAATTACTTATTAAAGCGTACTCTATATTCTTACATAAGAGAAAAGTAGTTAGCCAATATTAGTGCTATTATCACTATCGTTCTCTTATACATTATCTTATGATTAAGGTAATGCCCTATACTAGTAATTTATATGCATCCCAAATTAGAAGAAATTAAACAATACCCTGTTGTTGAAAACATCTTTGGATTTTTTTTATTATTTTATCAAAACTTCCAAAAAGAGCGTATTCATGTCACCGCAGGTTACCTTTCCTATGTGACTTTAATGTCATTAGTACCTTTGATGGTGGTGATGTTATCGGTGATGACTGCGTTTCCTATTTTTTCAGAAATAAGATCGCTTATTGAGAACTTTGTTTATCAAAACTTTGTACCCGCTTCTGGCGATGTCGTACAAGAAAATATAAGCGGCTTTGTTAAAAATGCCTCTAAGATGTCTGCAGTTTCAATTACGGCCTTGTTTATTTTTGCCATGATGCTTATTTCTGCGATAGATAAATGTTTGAATAAACTGTGGCGAGTCAATGAAAAGCGCAGAGTCATTACCTCATTTTCTATGTATTGGATGGTGTTAACCTTAGGTCCAGTTTTAGTTGGTAGTAGTTTAGTACTCAGCAGCTATATTATTTCATTGGTTTCATTAGGTGACTATGACCTATTAGGTGTGACAAATATTTTTGTTCGTGCGTTACCTTTAGTGGCTTCTATTACCGCTTTTTTCATTTTATATATGGTGGTACCTAATAAAGTTATACCGGTAAAATTTGCGATCGCGGGTGCTACTTTAGCCGCCATTTTATTTGAAATAGCAAAAAAAGCTTTCGCTATTTATGTGACACAGTTGCCATCTTATCAAGCCATATACGGTGCACTTTCAAGTATTCCTATTTTATTTTTATGGGTTTACTTGAGTTGGTTAGTAGTACTTATTGGTGCTTTATTTACCGTATCATTAGAAGACTTCGATGCTGAAATTAAAGCGACTAAAACTGAGAAAGAAAACGATTAAATTACACGCTTAGGGTAGTTGAAAATCGCTATTTGATATATGCACGACTAGACTAAATAACCATCATTAGTTCTTTATAAGGAGCTGTTAATGTCTAGAGTGCTTTTTCCAAATATCTCACCTTATCAGCAAGAATGGCTCGATGTTGGTGATGATCATCAATTGTACCTCGAACAATCTGGCAATCCAGATGGAATCGCCGTAGTTTACTTGCATGGGGGCCCCGGTGCCGGAAGTTGTAAAGATCATCGCAGGTTTTTTGATCCTGAGAAATATCGGATAATTTTATTTGATCAACGTGGTTGCGGACGCTCAAAACCATCACCTAGTATTCATCATAATACCCCGTCTCATTTAGTTTCTGATCTAGAAGTCATACGTAAACACCTATCGATATCTCGTTGGCTAGTGGCTGGCGGTTCATGGGGAACCACTCTCGCTCTACTCTATGGCATCCAATATCCAGAAACAGTACTCGGTTTTATTCTGCGGGGGATTTTTCTTGGTTCAACTAATGAATACCATTGGCTTTATGGGCAACAGGGAGCCGCAGCGTTTTTTCCAGAATACTATCGAGAATTTACTGAACATATACCTAAGCTCGACAGCGAGTCAGTACTAAAAAATTATGTTGATGTACTTACCGGCCCTAATGAAATTGCAGAAATTGCCGCCAGCAAAGCTTGGTGTTTATGGGAGCTAAGACTGTCATCAATCGAGCATCATCATCTCGATATTCACCACATTGAAGACCCGCACCAAGCCTTGTGTATGGCTAAAATATCTAGCCATTACTTTATGAATAAGTGCTTTTTAGAGGATAATTTCATTTTATCGGCCATTAATAAAATTAAATCGATACCGGCGATTATTTTACATGGCCGATATGACATGGTTTGCCAATTACGAGTTGCTGATGATTTAGCGCGGAAATGGCCAAATGCTCAGTTACAAATATTACCACAAGCAGGGCATAGCGGTTTTGAATCACAAACTATTGATGGATTCTGTAAAGCAGCCGATACTATGGCTAATTTTATTTTCGAGCAAGGTGTTACCAAGTAAATGATTGCCTTATTACAGAGAGTTTCTGAAGCAAGCGTTAGTGTCGATAACAAAATGGTAGGGGAAATAGAGCATGGTTTATTAGTACTTTTAGCTATTGAGCCTGAAGATACTCAAGCCAAAGCAAAGCGTTTAGCTGAGCGTGTTGCAGGCTACCGTATTTTTTCTGATGAAAATGGCAAAATGAACCTAAATGTTAGACAAGTTGGTGGCGAAATTTTAGTAGTTTCACAGTTCACACTTGCGGCTAATACTGAAAAAGGATTAAGGCCTAGCTTTACTAGTGCCGCGCCGCCAAAGTTGAGCGAAGAGCTTTATCAATACTTTTGTGAGCAATTACGACAACTTGGTTTTAAAGTGCCTACCGGTATATTTGGTGCAGATATGCAGGTGAGATTATTGAATGATGGTCCGGTAACCATTAACTTGTGTGGTTGATAACCTTGCGTTAATTAGCACTCATATGATGATTAAAGAGTTCTCGCCACCTTGAGTATTGAACTTGGGGCAGGTAAGTGTTTTTTGAGCGCTTTTTTAAGTTATTTATCGGCCATGGTTTTGGTAACAAATGAATTATCACATTAAGATAGCGTGGTATATGAAAGTAAATTATATGATGGCTACTTTGTAATTGTCTTAAAATAGTCAAACATAAATTAATCTCCTGATCGTCTAAATCGGGTAAGTTAATCGTTAAGCAGCCATTAATATCTAAGTTATCAATTAACGCTGTGAGCAGTGTTACTCTATTTTGAAAACTATCTGCGTGGTGTTGATAAACATCACAGATTAACCAATCAGGCTTTTGCTTTGGTAGGCATATTTGTTTCTCAAGCCAAGACAGGGCGTCTGTATTTTGTATCTCAATGTGCTTATGCTGTGGATTAAAGTATTCCTCAAAGCAATCGATAACAGCACTTGAGAGTTCAATACTTTGCACCTTTATGTTTGAGTGTAAAGTCGTTAAAAATCGGCTTAAATTTCCCCCTCCCAAACCAAGTTCAATAATATTTGTAGGTTTAAAGAACAGTAATGGCATTAATGCCGCATAGTGATGGGGCAAAGTAAGCTTTTCTGGTTGGCGTAAATTCATAACACTTTGAATAACGTCATCAAATGCTAACCAGCGAAAGTGATTATTTTCACGAATGCTTATTTGGTCTGCGCTGTTACTAAGGTACACTAGTCGACCTTGGCTAACATGTTGAGCAAGTTTCACGTGTTGTTAGACCTTAAAATCATATAGTTAACTCGATTAAGAATAATAGACAATGTACCACTGTAGAGCGCCAAAAAATAAAGCTGAACTAGAGCAATATTACAATTTACGTTGGAAAATCTTACGCGAACCATGGCAGCAGCCAATCGGTAGTGAAAGAGACGATCTAGAAACCCAGTCATACCATCGTGTTATTGTTGACGACAAAGATAACATAGTTGGTGTAGGTAGATTACACAAGTATAGCCAAGAGAAGGCTCAAATTCGCTATATGGCGATAAGTGACGAATATCGAGGTAAGGGCTTAGGTAAGTTACTTGTTAATGAATTGGAGCAGGTAGCAGCGCAATCAGGAGCTAAAGTTATAGCATTAAATGCTCGTGATGATGCTATAGGGTTTTATCAACAGTTAGATTATGTTGATGAAGGGTATGCTCATACGCTTTATGATGAGGTTAGCCATAATAAAATGGCTAAAATCATCGAAAGCTCAGACGAACATTTGGCTAAGCTGGCCGATAGTTTGCAGCAAATTTGGCATCAAACTATCCCGCTGAGTAAAGTAATGAATATCAATATTTGTTATTTTGATCAGCATTCATTGATAACAAATTGCGAGCCAGCAATTAATAAAAACCTGCACAACACCATGTTTGCTGGCAGTATTTATACGCTAGCCACGTTAACGGGTTGGGCTTGGGTGTACTTTGCTTTGCAAGCACAGTCACAACAGGCAGATATTGTTTTAGCTGAAGGCAATATTCGTTATATTGCGCCATTAGCAGGTGTTGCTAATGCTAGAACATCTTTAAACTTAGTTTCCGGCAATGCTGAGCCTTTAACACAGGGAAAAAATGCCCGCTTTAACATTGACGTTGAGGTGTGTTGTGGCGATCAGGTTGTGGCGATATTTACCGGTTCGTATGTAGCAATTGCTAAGCGATAAAATTTCAACTCTAATAAAACTAATGTGCGGTTTAATTAAAAGGTAATGTGGATATGTATAAATTGATATTGGGCTTTTTATTTATAAGCTGTTTAGCAACAGCAAATAACGATGCAGATAAGGTATTAGACCTTTTTCACAAAGCAGCAGCTGAAGCTAACTACGATCAGTATATGAACCTACTGGCTGAAGATGCCATTTACCTCGGTACCGATAGTAGTGAACGTTGGACTAAAAGTGAATTTTCAGCTTTTGTAAAACCCTATTTTAGTCAAGGACGAGGTTGGTTATATCAACCAATCGAGCGTCACATCACAAAAACTCAAACAAGCACCATGGTTTTTTTTGATGAAATCCTCGAGAACAAAAGTTATGGCCGTTGCCGAGGTAGTGGTGTGTTAATCCATACCGAGCAAGGTTGGAAAGTATTACAATACAATTTATCAATACCAATACCTAACGCAATAGCTCGTCAAGTGGTTGAAGTTATTCAAACGCACCGTGCTTCAGGTAATAAATAAAATGCTTCATTCAATGATGAAAAATTTACAGGTTAAGTACAGATGAGTGTCAGTATTGTCGGCTGTGGGTGGTTAGGTCAAGCGCTCGCTAAATCATTAATGGCTGAAGGTACTTTCGTGTTGGCGAGTTATCAATCTCAGTCAACACTAGATAAACTTAACGAGTTAAATATTCCCGCCACACCTTTAAGCTTGCCTTGCGCCGTTGATGACAAAGACGAGATTGTTGGTGTTGATAAAGCTTTGTTTGAGCAGGATGTGCTGGTTATTGCGATCCCACCGCAACTAAAAAAAGGCAAAGTTGACTACCCTTTGAAAATACAGCAATTAGTAACCCTAGCTGAACGTGGAAAAACACAACATATTATTCTCTTAAACTCGAGTGCTATTTATAATGGAATTGAAGGCGAAGTCGATGAAAATCAAGCACTAAACCTAGACGCTGAAAAAGTTGCAACACTTGTCGAAGCTGAGCAAGCTGTGCAAACGTTCACTCAAAAAGTTCATATTCTACGTCTGGCAGGTTTAGTTGGGCCTAAACGCCATCCAGGTAAGTTTTTGCAATCTGGACGAGTGTTTACTGATGCTAGCGCTCAAGTTAATTTGGTGCATCAAACCGATGTAGTCAACATTATTAAGTTATTGATAAAAGATAGTTCAGCGCAGTCATCTGCCGTTTATAATGTGGTCAGTGGCACGCAGGTAGACCGCAAAAGTTATTACCAAACTGCCGCAAAAGCATTGGGTTTAACTATACCTGAGTTTGCGCAAGAACCCGTTTTAAAGCCAGGCAAGTCAGTAAAGGGTGATAAACTTCGCCAAAACTTAGGCTATAGCTATGTTTATGATGATTTAGTAAAGTGGGCATCGAGCTTGTAAACTCAAGCATATGGCTAATTAATCGCTTGGTAAGCGTTGAGCCATTAATATAAGGTTAATATTTTATGGCTAAGTATGTCATTACAAAAACATTAAAAGCGATTTATCAATATAAAATTGTATTGATGTTTTTTGTATTGTGGGCACATGTTTCACTGTTAAATCTATTTTTTGTAAACTACAGTGGTCCGGTTTTTCTTTGGCTGGAAAATAGTCAACCGCTGACCATTAAAGTACACTTTTTAATTGCATTGTTAACCACTATATTCTTTCTCTGTGTGACAAAAATTAGAGAAATAAATAGTAAAAAATCAGTGAAAATTAACGACAAAATTTGGCTGGCATGTTCGATAATGTTAGTCGCCTCGATATTGTTTTTGTTAACCTAATCCCTATCAAATAGACATAAAAAAACCCGAGATTTAGTCTCGGGTTTAATAACGTTTTATCGTACGTTATGACTTGTTATGAATACCTGCCGTTGCCAGCCACTGTTTAAAGTCTAGCAAGTTTGCCGGTAAAATTACTTTAGTTGATGGCTGACTTAAGCCTTTCATTTGCTGTAAATATTGTTCACTTAATTGCATATCAAGCGCTTGTTGGCCGCCGGGTTGTTCAATAGCTTCAGCTAACTTACTAATCGAATCACCAGTAGCTTGTGCAATGGCAAGTATTTCAGCAGCTTTACCTTCAGCTGAATTTATTCGGCGTTGTTTTTCACCTTCCGATAAATTAATTAACTCGGTCATTTTACCTTCAGAACGGTTAATTCGGCTGGCTTTATCACCTAAACTTTTAGCTAAAATGGCGCGACGTTCACGTTCAGCATTGACCTGCATTTCCATAGCATTTCGCACAGTAACCGGTGGCGTAATGTTTTTAATTTCGTAGCGGTGGACTCTAATACCCCAGCTTTCACCTGCTTTATCAAGTACTTCAACGACCTTTGCGCTGATAATGTCGCGCTCTTCAAAGGTGCGATCTAATTCCAGCGTGCCGATAACAGAACGTGTAGTAGTTTGAGCAAGTTGCATAGCAGCAAAGCGATAGTCTGTTATACCGTAACTTGCTTTCACTGCGTCAATTACTTGTATGTAAATTACACCATCAACTTCAACATTGACTTCATCTTTTGAAAAACACTCTTGTGGTGGTACTTCGATAGTTTCTTCTTTTAAGTCTTGAATAAATGCCACGCGGTCAATAAAAGGTAACAGTAAATGAAACCCTGCATCTAACGTACAGCGATACTTTCCTAAACGTTCAACAACATAAGCTGACTTAGTCGGGACTAAACAAATTGCTTGGAAAAACTTAATCGCTAACAAAAGAAAAATAAATGCCCATACGGCTAACACGGCTAGGTCGATAGTGTTTGCATCAAAAGCTATCATGATTTTGCTCCTTGAATATTCTGTGTCACTTTATCCATACCTTGGAAAAAACCTTCTAATTTCGCCACTTCACTCGGCACGATAGAAACATCGGCATTTTTCAAAATATTTCCAGTTTGAGAAATAAACTGTTCAAGTAAACGCATTTTTATTGCTTGATCGCCACTGGGTAATGCCGCAGCTTTTGCTATTAAATTAATACCTTCAGCAGACGCATGGGTAAGAATAGCGATTTCTTGCGCGCGGCCATGGGCTTCATTAATTTGTTTTTGCTTATCGCCTTCAGACAGGTTAATAGCTTCTTGTCGCTCACCTTGAGATAAGTTAATCGTCGATTCTCTTTCTGCTTCCGCTAAAGTAATTTCAGCACGCTTTTGACGCTCAGCTTCCATTTGTTTTTCAAGAGTGTGTATAACATTATCTGATGGGGTAATATTACGTACTTCGTAGCGTAAAACCTTAATTCCCCATGGATCTGAAGCTTTATCAATCTCCCTGACGATAGTTTCGTTTAAAGTATCTCGTTCAGAAAAAGTTTGACCTAAGTTTAATTTACCTATTTCAGAGCGCATGGTAGTTTGCGCCAAATTAATGCTGGCGCGGCGATAGTCTTCGATTCCGTAACTGGCTTTTTCACCATCCATGACTTGAATATAAACTAAACCATCAACATTGATTTGAACATTATCGCGTGAAATACAACTTTGAGCTGGTATATCAAGCACTTGTTCACGTGTTTCATGACGATAAGCGACACGATCAATAAACGGAATTAAAAAATGTAAGCCTGGATTTAATACAGCGCGAAATTTGCCCAAACGTTCGATAACACATAGCTCTTTCATTTGTACGATCAGCACTAGCTTCACAACAATAAAGAGCAATACTAGTAACACAAAGGTTAGAGTAGCTAACATAGGTATTCTCCTACTAAATTATTAGAATTTTAACGAGTTTTAAATAAGTTTATTGAGTGGGTTCAACAACTAACGAGATGTTTTCTTTGCAGACAATTGACGCTTGGCTGCCGGCAGAAATAACCGAGCCATCACCGAGTGCAGTCCAAGTAGTACCTTGAAATTCAACCCTACCTGCTGAGGTGCCTGGGCCAATTTGCTCGACTACATTAACGGTTTTTCCATAGATATCTAATTCTTCGAAGACATTATCAATGATGGTTTCGCCGGGGAAAAATCGTTCAGTAATAAAATACACTATTATTAATAAGAAGGTTGCGATGATGAACCAAGTAGTTAAGGTTAACACCCAAGTATCTAAAATTTGTTGTTGTACGCCAATGGCAACAACCAAAGAGGCGATACCTAAATTAAGTAAAATTCCGCCTGGAACAAAAATCTCCAAACAAGCGAATAAAATTGCGAGAATGATCCACGTTTCAAAAAATAGTATGTATTCCATTACGACCTCCACAATGAGTTTGCTGTTAATCAAACGTTAACAAATGTGGAACTAAACTAACAAGTTTGACATATTATGTCAAGCTTGGGGGGGGGTGAAAGTAATGCTTTAAAGCACTGAGCATCAATAACTATTGATTAAAGTAGAGGTTGTCACGATTATCAGCTTTGCTGACAGTCATTTTCAAAGCATTTATTATAGAGGTTGTGAGAAGAGGACAGGAGTAATTAATCAATTGTACTGAAGTAGCGTCTCTCTACTCTTGGTATAACTAAATTCAATATGGTAATCACGCGCTAGCGCTTTCTTGTTCTATTGAATGTTTTAGCGAGCCATATGCAAAAAAAGCCGACAACAGTCGGCTTTTCAGTATTTTAGAACGATATGTTAACGTTAACTAAGCTAGTGATTTTCTATAGCGATAAGTTATCTAAAATATCATCTTCAACTAAGTTTGCTAAGGTAACTTTAAGTTTCGGCGTTCTTGCCATTTCGCGCTTAATGGCAAAATTAGCTTCTTCATTACGTGCCCAACTACGACGAGCAATACCATTGTTTACATCAAACAATAACATCGACTTTAATCGGCGCTCTGCTGCTTCGCTGCCGTCAAGCAACATACCGAAACCACCGTTGACCACTTCACCCCAGCCTACGCCGCCGCCATTATGAATTGATACCCACGTTGCGCCACGGAAACTATCACCAATAACATTGTGTATAGCCATATCTGCGGTAAATCGGCTACCGTCATAGATGTTTGATGTTTCACGAAATGGTGAATCAGTGCCACTAACATCGTGATGATCTCGGCCAAGAACTACCGGGCCAATCTCGCCATTGTTAATCGCATCATTAAAGGCTTTAGCAATTTCCATACGGCCTTGAGCATCAGCATAAAGAATACGTGCTTGAGAACCAACCACTAACTTGTTTTGTTTAGCGTCTTCAATCCAAGTGATGTTATCTTGCATTTGTTGCTGAATTTCTTCTGGCGACTCTTGCATGATTTTTTTCAACACGCTGGCTGCAATAGCATCAGTTTTATCTAAATCTTCTGATTTACCTGAAGCACAAACCCAACGAAATGGTCCAAAACCATAATCGAAACACATCGGGCCCAAGATATCTTGTACGTAAGATGGGTATTTAAAATCAAGTCCATTTTCTGCCATCACATCACCGCCTGCGCGTGATGCTTCCAATAAAAAGGCATTACCGTAATCAAAAAAGTAAGTACCACGTGCAGTGTGCTTGTTCACCGCATCTGCGTGACGTTTTAATGTCGATTGTACTTTTTCTTTAAATACTTCTGGCTCTTCGCGAATTAAACGATTCGACTCTTCATAGCTGATATCAACTGGGTAATAACCGCCTGACCAAGGGTTATGTAATGACGTTTGGTCAGAGCCCAGATGAATATATATATCTTGCTCATAAAAGCTTTCCCAGACATCGACAATGTTACCAATGTAAGCAATTGATACCACTTCTTCATTGGCTTGCGCTGATTTAACACGGGTAACAAGCTCTTCCATGTTATCAATTAACTCGTCTACCCAACCTTGTTGGTGACGCTTAGTTGCCGCTTTTGCGTTTACTTCAGCACAAACGGTTACACAGTTCGCAATGTTACCTGCTTTCGGCTGGGCACCACTCATACCGCCTAAACCGGCAGTAAGGAAAATTTTACCTTGTGGGCTTTCGCCTTTATTGAGGACTTTACGAAATGCATTCATAACCGTGATAGTTGTGCCATGTACAATGCCTTGTGGGCCAATGTACATAAACGAACCCGCTGTCATCTGGCCGTACTGCGTAACACCTAAGGCATTGAACTTTTCCCAGTCATCAGGCTGAGAGTAGTTGGGGATCATCATACCGTTAGTAACAACTACCCGTGGTGCATCTTCCGATGATGGAAATAAGCCCATCGGGTGACCTGAGTATAAATGTAAGGTTTGATCACTTTCCATCTCACTTAAATACTTCATTGATAATAAGTATTGTGCCCAGTTTTGGAAAACTGCACCGTTACCACCATAAGTAATTAGTTCTTCAGGATGTTGTGCAACGGCTGGATCTAAGTTATTTTCTACCATTAGCATGATCGCTGCAGCTTGCTGACATTTAGCCGGATAATCATTAATAGTACGAGCTTTTAAATGATAGCTTGGCTTAAAGCGATACATGTAAATACGGCCAAAGTCTTTTAACTCTTGGGCGAATTCAATTGCTAGTTCTTGGTGCCATTCTTTCGGAAAATAACGTAACGCGTTTCTAACCGCTAATTGCTTTTCTTCGACAGATAGAATGTCTTTACGTTTAGGGGCACGGTTAGCGTCAGCAGGGTATGGCTTAGCTTCTGGTAATACACTAGGAATACCTTGCTTTATACTCTCTTGAAAAAGCGCTTTTTGTTGAGAATTCATTGCTGTTTCCATGGTTTTAAGCTCCCTTATTCATCAAAGCTAACAGTAAATGCTTGTGATCTTACTAATGTGATCATGGCATCAATGTCAGGCTTCAACAGTCTATCTTCTTCAAGTTTTGCTACTTTTTCTCTGATCACAGCAAAGTTCTTTTCAATAATATCTGAGCATTTATTAGGGCGTCTAAAATCAATCGCTTGTGCGGCGTACATCAATTCAATCGCTAATATTTTTTCTAAATTGCCTAATATCTGATTAAATTGTCGGCTTGAAATACTGCCCATAGACACGTGATCTTCTTGTCCCATAGACGTAGGAACACTGTCAGCAGAAGGCGGGAAACAAAGCGATTTGTTTTCAGTCACTAATGCAGCTGTGGTGTATTGTGGGATCATCATGCCTGAATTTAAACCACCTGAAGCGGTTAAAAGGCGCGGTAAACCGTGTAAACCTTCTAGAAGCAGGTAACAACGACGGTCTGAAATATTACCCAGTTCAGCAGAGGCAATAGAGGCATAATCAAGTACCATAGCCAAAGGTTGACCGTGGAAGTTGCCGCCAGAAATCGCCTCTTCGCTACTGATAACAATAGGATTATCAGTGACTGAATTCATTTCAATTTCAGCAAGTTCTTTTAAGTGATTGAAGGCGTTGCGAGAAGCACCATGAACTTGCGGTATACATCTTAGAGAATATGGGTCTTGCACACGGCCACAATTGGTATGAGATGACATGTTTTGCGAGCCTTTAAAGAACATTCTCATACGGCTAGCAACGTCTAAACTGCCCTTAAAAGGACGAGTCGCATGTAGCTCTTCTCTAAACGGAGATTGACTACCTTGCATGCCTTCAATACTCATAGCACCTGTTAAGTCGGCTAGGTCTAATAAGTAGCGCATTTTAGTTAAGCCAGTGATGGCATGCGATAAGATAAATTGCGTACCGTTAATTAACGCTAAGCCTTCTTTTGCATGCAACTCCATTGGCGCTAAACCGTGTTCTTTTAATGCTTGCGCGGCAGGTATTATCTTGTCATTTTGGCCATCTTCACTGTGCCAGAACTCGCCTTCACCCAATAATGGCAAGAATAAGTGTGAAAGTGGTGCTAAGTCACCCGATGCCCCAACCGAACCTTGCTCAGGTACAACAGGGATAAGATCAAGTTCAAGAAACGCTAACATTCTTTCAACGGTTTCTAGGCGAATACCTGAAAAACCTTTACTTAAAGCATGTACTTTAGTGATCAGCATTAACTTTGAAATTTCTTTGGCAATCGGCTCGCCAACACCTACTGCATGCGTGATAAGTAAGTTCTTTTGCAGTAAGTTGGTTTCATCAGGTGTGATTTGGGTGTCGCATAAGGGACCGAAACCGGTATTGATACCGTATACCGCTTTATCAGAAGCGGCCATTTTTTCAACTCTTTGACGGCTTATATTAATTTTATCTAAAGCTTCCTGGCAAAGTTCAGCTTTGATAGTGCCATTAGCAATACCGTTGACAATATCAAGATCTAGATGGTCGATACCATATTTAAACGTCATTTTAACGCTCCTAAATTAAAAAATTAAAAAACTAAATGGCTACCTAAACGGTACTTATTACCCGGCGAGGTCAAAATGGCTAAACTGACGACACCTTGGCGTGACCAAGTGCGTCGCTTAACCTGTAAACAGGGGGCAGACTCTGTAATGTTTAATAAATTACAAATATCAACATTGGCAAGAATGGCTTCAACTTCATGTGTCGCTTCTGTTAACGGCGCTTCTGAAGATAAATATTCGTGCGGAGTTATTTCTGTAAAGTCTTGCTGTAAATATTCAGCAACCAACTTGGGGTTGACGAAACGTTGTTCTAATTGAATTGGTGTGTCGTTTTCGAAATGTAATACGCTAGAAAAAAAGGCCTTATCACCCGCTTTTAATGACAGTAAAATCGCCATTTCTTCGTTTACTTCAACAGATTTCAAGTCAAGTTGCTGTGCGTGATATTCGTGACCACGCTCATGTATTTCATCAGCAATATTGCGAATTTCTAATAATGAAGACTGTGATTTAAAAGTCGCAACAAAGGTACCAGAGCCTTGAGAACGCACTAATAAACCTTGCTCGGTCAGCTCTTGCAAAGCACGACGTGCGGTCATTCGGCTAACTGAAAACTGTTCGGTTAATTCATTTTCCGATGGCACTTTACTATGTTCAGGCCACTGACCAGATTCAATTTTTTGACAAATATATTGTTTAATCACGCTATATTTTGCTATTTTCACTTGTGTCATCGTCAAACCTAGTTATATGCAGAGTTATTCTCACTTGTATATACAATCTCACCTTTTTAATCGCAGGTCAATAGTTGTATATACAAGCTTGCTTGTTAATTTATGATCAGCTAGAGTGAACGCCATCAGAAATACACGCTAACGCCTACTTTTACCTTTATCGGGAGGAAAAGTATTAATAAAGATTAGCCTTCAATAAATAATTTGGAAGTTTTATGTCGATAAAATCAGCCTCATGGCAAACGCTTTGGACCAATGTAAATTTAGCTACTATGACTGAAGGAGCTAAGGGCTATGGCGCAATTGAAAATGCCGCTTTAGCCATTACCGATGGTAAAATTGCCTGGTTGGGCAGTGAAGCTGAACTGCCAAGTTTTGATGCTAACTCCGTTAACGTTATTGACGGCAAGGGCGCTTGGTTAACGCCTGGTTTAGTCGACTGCCACACTCATATTGTTTACGGCGGTAACCGAGCCAATGAATTTGAAATGCGCCTTGAAGGTAAAAGCTATGAAGAAATTGCTAATGCTGGCGGCGGTATTGTTTCAACCGTAAAAGCGACCCGAGCAGCTAGCAAAGAGGAATTATTTGCCAGTGCTTTTAAGCGATTGTCGGCGTTGCATCAGCAAGGTGTAACTACTGTTGAAATTAAATCTGGATATGGCCTAGATACAATAAATGAAATTAAAATGCTCGAAGTAGCTAGTGATTTGGCAAAATCTTTACCTGTGACAGTACAAAGAGCATTTTTAGGTGCACATGCATTGCCTGTCGAGTATAAAGGCCGACCTGACGATTATATCAATTTAGTCTGCGAAGATATGATCCCGCAAATCGCAACAAATAAATTAGCTGATGCCGTTGATGTTTTTTGTGAAGGTATTGGTTTTAGTTTGGCGCAAACCGAAAAAGTATTTGCAGCAGCAAAAGCACATAACTTACCGATTAAAGTACATGCAGAACAGTTATCAAACTTAGGTGGAACTGCGCTGGCAGCTAAATATCAAGCAATGTCGTCTGATCATATTGAGTTTTTAGATGAAGCTGGCGTTAGCGCGATGAAAGCGGCGGATATGACAGCTGTGCTATTACCCGGTGCTTTTTACTTTTTGCGTGAAACTCAATTACCGCCAATGGATTTATTACGTAAACATGGAGTTAGTATGGCGATTGCAACAGATGCTAACCCTGGTTCTTCTCCCATTTGTTCACTGCAATTGATGTTAAATATGGCATGTACCTTGTTTAGACTTACCCCAGCAGAAGCGTTAGCCGGTGTTACCTGTCACGGCGCAAAAGCACTAGGGTTGTCGAGTAGTAAAGGCCAGTTAGCCATTGGTTATGATGCTGATATTGCATGTTGGGATATTCAACAACCGGCCGAGCTTTGTTATCAATTTGGTGTTAATCCCCTGCAAAACCTGATGAAATCAGGTGAAATGGTTATTTAAACTGTTTCCGAGTTTAAAGCTATTTAATGTATTGATATAAAGCGATAAAAACTGTGCTGTAAGTGTTACAAATTAAAGAGTTTATCTTTAAATAATACTGGCTCAATTCAGCTAGGCTGCTGTACAAAAGCCAGTGGATTGATTAGTCTTAGTGAATGTTGTCGATATAGGTTGTGTTATGGCTAGCTACGGTAGTTCGCGCTCTGCTATGTTTTCTTTGTTTATATTAGTTATAAGCATCAGCTTTTTTTCTTTTCCTGCCAATGCTACAAGTGTGTCATTCTCATTTGTTGAGTTTAATATCGCCTTTGTTTTAGGGCTTAGCTTGCCAATTTTATTGATGATCTTTATCGTAAAACCAAGGCCTGTTATCAAAAAGCGTTTACCTGTTTTATTGACTTTAATGTTACTTGGTTTACTTTATTCACTGAATTTTCAGCCACAAAATCATGTAATTCTGAGTTTAATATTTAGTAGTTTAATTTTACAATTAACCAGCTATTGGGCTAGCCACTACCTCATTGCTGGCACTAAGCTAAATTTTAAGCCGGTGTTAAAAAATACCTTTTTTGTGTTAACTTCAGTGGTGCTGATAGGACTGCTGGTTTCTGCAATCGTCAATGTTAAAGTCGCTTGGTTAATATTTGCTGGTCTTCAACTACTGATAGCCCTTGGTTTTGTTTGGTTACTACGACAAAGCAGTAAAGAGAGTAATGCTCGTTCAATTAGCTTATTAGCCATTAATGTTGCTTTTTCAGCTAGCGTATATTTATGGTTGGATGAGCAATTATCGGTAAATCTCTTGGTTATTGCGAGTGTAATTACCTATTTATTAGCAATGGCGAATGGTTGTTGGCATCTTGTTAACACTCTTATTACTCGTGAACACGATCACCATGCCCTGTTAGCTAAAACGTCACCTCAAGCCGCTTATGATCCAGCGACTAATTTACCTAATTATCAATACGCCTTATCGCTTTTTCAGGCGCAATTAAAAAATAAGCCTGAAGCACGCTACGCTGTTATTGTCTTTAAACCAATTAATTTTCAGCAGATTAACGGCGTATTAGGTCACCACAATTCAGATATATTGTTGTTACAACTAGCTTATTGTTTACAGCAATCCATTGCTGAAAATCCTCAGTTGCTTAACTTCGCGGAAAAAGAGTCTCCTGTTAGGCTTGCTCGACTTCAGGGCTTACATTTTTTAGTGGTAATGGATGTTGCGCAAAGCCAGCACAGCGATGAATTAGTCATTGAACAATTATGTAAAGAATTGGCTCTAGCGGTACCAGGACCAATGAGTTTTAAAAGTTTTTCATCATTTTTTAAATTAGCTTTTGGTGTTGCTTTCGTCGGTCAAGACAGTGAGAGCGTTAGCGAAGTGATTGCGTGTGCTGAAGATGCGCTATTACAAGCAGTAAAAGAGCAAAAACTGGTGAGCTTCTTTAATCAAGAGCTCGCGGTATTTAACCAACAGCAATTACAGAAAATGGAACAATTAAGTACTGCAATGCAGCTTGATACTCTACAGTGGAGCCTACAACCGCAAGTGAAGTTGGATAACAAATCCATTTCAGGCTTTGAAATGCAAGTAACATGGCAGCGTGAAGAAGACGACCTACTTACGTTTACTGACATCATGGCAATTGCCGCGCAAAGTGGTGATGCATATGAGTTAAGCCGAAAAATCATCCAGCATGCATTAATGACACTGGTTGAGCTTCAGCGGCTAAATATGTCTAAACAAGTAGCGATTAAATTATCGGAAAGCTGTTTGCTCGAGCCTGACCTTGTCGACTATATTGAACAACAAGCCGTTAAACATGAAATTGATTGTCAGTATCTTTTGGTTGAAGTTAAAGAAACGATACTGTTAATGCCTGCACCACAAGCTAAAGCCAGTATTGATCAACTTAAATCACTTGGTGTTCAAATCGCTATTGATGAATTCTCAGGTAGCTATGAAGCGCTACGCTATATTCGTAGAATGGCTATTAGTATGATTAAAATAGATTGTGGTTTGTTAGCTAAAGCGGAGGCTGGTTCTTCTGATAAAGCTATTATTAATGCTTTAATCACCTTAACGCGCAAAATGGAACTACCTTTAATCGGTACTAATATAAATGTCCTAGCGAGTGAAGAAATGTTTATAGCAATGGGTGGAGAGTTTGGTCAGGGCTTACGTTACAGTGCAGGCATAACCCTAGAAGAATTGCCATACTGGATAAAAGCATGGCAAACACAATACCCTGAGCAGGATTAACTAAAACTACTTTGGCTAAAATTATTCAATATCTAATGGCTCGGGTGATAAAATAACGCCCGTGTTATCCGCATAAATATGATCATCAGGCAAAAAGGTTACCCCAGCAAAGTTGATAGCAAGGTCACTTTCGCCAATGTTGCTGTCATTTGCGCCAACGGGTATCGACAATAAGCCTTGGATACCAATATCAATTTCTTCTAACGCGTCGACATCTCTTACACTGCCATAGCAAATAATGCCTTCCCAGTTATTTTTAGCTGCTTGCTCTGCTATTTGTATATTTATCAAGGCGCGTCTTGTTGAGCCTCCGCCATCAATAACTAAAACTTTTCCGCTGCCGTCGGTGTCAACGAGTTCAGCAATTATGCCGTTACTTTCGAAGCACTTTATCGTTACAACTTTACCGCCAAATGAGCTGCGGCCACCATAATTACTAAAAACTGGCTCCAGTACATCAATTAAATCAGTGTAAATATCACATAATTCAGAAGTGTTGTATTCCATAGTAAGCATTTCCTAGTATCGTTTATTCTTTACCAGTATAACGGCTGAATGCTCAGGCACAACTGCTAAGGCATTATTGTTGTTAAAAAATAGCCGAACAACTGTTACTTGTAATTAGTAAGAAAACATTATTTAATAACAGCTCTTATTCTACTAGAAGCGTTATATTTATGGCTGAACGGGCATTAACCCTTAGCTTAATTTATTCTACAGAAACTCTTATCTTCAGCATGCTTGCATTGCTTCTTTTTGCTTATCATCGCGGTCTTGGCCATGCCTACATCAAATTTTGGATGTTTAGTTTTGCAGCATTGGCTTTTAGTCAGTTTAGTTATTTTTTACAAAATGTTCTAAATCAGTTAGAAATCGGTAGTTTTCTGGATATAACCATTACCTTAGTAAGGCAAATAGGGCATTACCTATTTTTCTTTTTTCTGATGTTGGGCGTTTATAGCGCAACTACACAGGATAAAAAATTAGCAAAAGTTGTTTTCTTGGGGATAGCTACTTCAGTAATAGTCGGTGCAAGCGCATCACTTTTTTATGCTTTTGATGCGAGTTATGTATTTAATCGCTTTTATTTAAGAGAAAGCTTAGCTGCTTTCATTTTCGGATGTGGATTCATTGCAGCAGTCAGTTATCTTTTGTCTTCTCATATATCGCACTTCGCCGGAAAAATTCTATTAGTGTTCTGCGCTATCGCAGGTGTTCGCTATATAACTTATTCGTTTGCCTCTATTGTGTCACTCACTGATGATTGGTTTCGCCATCTAACACAGTGGTTGGTTTTTGTTGATATGGGTGGATATATCGTCTTAGGTTTTATCTTAATGGTATGGATCCAAGGGCGAGAAAGAGACATAGCATCATCGGCAATCAATCGGGCAAAATATCTCGGCATGCATGACTCTTTAACCGGCGTGCTAAATCGCGAGCAAGTTATTGAAAAACTCACAGGCGAAATGAAAATTGCTGACGATAAAGCGAAAAAATTGTGTGTTTATTTACTCGATATTAAACGTTTTAAATTTGTTAATGACACCTATGGTTTAAAAGTTGGTGATTTGATCCTCGGCGAAATTGCCCGTCGACTTAACCACAGTATTTTAAAACCCAAAGTAGTAGGTCGCCTCAGTGGTGACTCATTTATGTATGTAGTTGATTATACTAATGAGCAACAACAACAGGCCGCGCTTGAACACATTCACGCACTTATTGCTCGTCCATATCAAGTAGCTCAACAAGAAGTACATTTACAATGTAGTGTTGGCTATTGTGATTTTCCAGCCGACGCAGATAATGCGGATGACTTATTGCAGAAATCTAATTTGGCACTTTTTCAAGCTGAAACTAATAATATTCACAGTGTTAAATATGAGCCGGGTATGCAGTCACAAGGTCGGCATTTATTGGCAATGGAGAAAGAGATTCGCCAAGCTTTTAATAGCGAAGCGTTTATTTTGCATTTTCAGCCGCAATTAAACCTGAAAAACAATCGGTTGGAAGGGGCTGAAGTATTAGTGCGTTGGCAACATCCTGATAAAGGATTATTGGCACCCGGTCAATTTTTTCATGATATTGAGGCGCTTAATTTATTTAGTGAATTAGATAGCTACGTATTGGAAAAAACCTGCCAAACGATTGCTAGATGGTATAAAACTTATAAGCGTCGTGTGCCATTGGCCATTAACATTACCGCGGTTGAATTTCAGGCACCGAACTTTATCAAGAATATTCAGCGTTTGTTGAAAAAGTATGAAATTCCACCTATTTATCTTGAGCTAGAAGTGACAGAAAATGTCGTTATAACTGATATTGATCTAGTGATGAATACGATTACCGTATTGCAAAATATGGGCATAAAAGTATCCATTGATGATTTTGGTACGGGCTATTCATCATTAGCTTATTTACGAAAACTACCGATTGATAAAATAAAGATTGATCGCAGCTTTATCCAGGAGGTTGCTTCTAACGACTCTGATTTAACTATCGTTAAAACTATGGTCGAGTTATCGCATGGCTTAGGTAAACGTGTGTTGGCAGAAGGTGTAGAGACCAAAGAACAACTACAATTACTGCGTAATATTGGCTGTGACGCGGTTCAAGGCTACTTTATTAGCAAGCCAATCAGCGAAGAAGAATTCACTAAATATTTAAAACGAAAATAGTTTGTTGATAATAAGTAATAGGTCGGCGTCAGCTTAAAATAAACACTGACCTTGCGCGCTGTTATTTCACTTCTTTAATTTCTATTGTTGCTTCGCGACTATTTATTACATTGGCGGTACTGTGTAAGTAGTACTGCCAACGTTGTTCGTATTCGCTAACTAAAGTAATTAAGTAATCAAAACTGTAAGTGCCGCTGTAACCATCATCAAAAATGAATCGGTAGCCGTGTTTGCCAACCGATTCAATTTTCAAAAGCTGCACTTGTTTCTTGTGATAAATCGCAGGCGTTGAGCCTGTGGGTTTACCTTTATCATCAGTAGGAGCAAACACACGTAAATATTCAAAACCTAAAGCAACTTCTGCATTCTGGTTTTGTGCAATATCGTCAAATATCACCGTCAAACTCGCGTTTGAGCTATTGATAATAAAACGTTTAATACTCATGCTTACTCCAAGATCTTAATATAATTTATTATAAAATAAAGCGACTAAGATCTTCATCTTTAACCAATTCAGATAAAATACTAGCAACAAACTCAGCATCAATAATAATGCTTTCACCTGATCTGTCATTTGCAGTATATGACAACTCTTCGATAAGACGTTCCATCATAGTATGTAAACGTCTAGCACCAATGTTTTCAGTGCTTTCGTTGACTTGCCATGCTGCATTGGCGATAGCTTGAATACCGTCTTCACTAAATGAAACCGTCACACCTTCAGTGCCTAACAAGGCAATGTACTGCTCAGTTAACGAGGCATTAGGCTCCGTTAATATACGGACAAAGTCTTCAGTTGTTAAGGCTTTTAGTTCAACACGAATAGGTAATCGGCCTTGTAATTCAGGAATTAAATCAGACGGTTTCGACATTTGGAAAGCACCCGAAGCAATAAACAAAATATGGTCTGTTTTAATCATGCCGTGTTTAGTGCTAACGGTAGAGCCTTCAATTAAAGGTAATAAATCGCGCTGTACACCTTCGCGTGAAACGTCAGGACCTGAGCTGTCACCGCGTTTACAAATTTTATCTATTTCATCAATAAATACGATACCGTTTTGCTCAACGGCATAAATCGCTTTTTCTTTGATGTCATCTTGATTAACAATTTTCGCAGCTTCTTCTTCTTGCAAAGCCTTAAAAGCGTCTTTGATTTTTAACTTACGCTTCTTAGTTTTTTCACTCGACATATTTTGGAACATGCTTTGTAATTGCGAAGTCATGTCTTCCATACCCGGAGGAGCCATGATTTCAACACCAACTTGTGGAGCGGCTAAATCAAGTTCAATTTCTTTATCGTCGAGTTGACCTTCGCGTAATTTTTTACGAAAAACTTGTCGAGTACTGCTGTTTTCTGGTTTTTCGTCATTACCAAACCCATCACGAGCAGGTGGTAGTAATACATCTAAAATTCGCTCTTCAGCAGCTTCTTCGGCTAAGTGCTTAACACGTGCCATTTCTTGCTCTTTGGTCATTTTAATCGCCATATCAGCAAGATCGCGAATAATAGTTTCGACTTCCTTACCAACATAACCAACTTCAGTGAACTTAGTCGCTTCAACTTTAATGAATGGCGCATTAGCTAGCTTCGCTAATCGACGAGCAATTTCTGTTTTACCAACACCTGTTGGTCCAATCATTAAAATATTTTTAGGGGTTACTTCAGCACGCAACTCTTCATTAAGTTGCATTCTGCGCCAGCGGTTTCTTAAAGCGATGGCGACAGCACGTTTGGCATCACTTTGGCCAACAATGTGGCTATCGAGTTCGTGAACTATTTCACGAGGGGTCATATTCGACATATTAATTCCTTACAAATGGCGGTTAAAGTTCATCAATCACGTGTTGCTGATTGGTGAAAACACAAATGTCACCGGCAATTTTTAATGATTTTTCAACAATTTCTTTAGCGGAAAGTTCGGTATTTTCAAGTAAAGCCGTGGCAGCAGATTGAGCAAAATTACCACCACTACCGATAGCGATTAAGTCATGCTCTGGCTGAACAACATCACCGTTACCGGTAATAATTAACGAGGCGGTTTCATCGGCAACGGCCAATAACGCTTCTAGTTTGCGTAGGGCGCGATCACTACGCCAATCTTTTGCAAGCTCAACGGCTGCTTTAGTCAAATGGCCTTGATGCATTTCTAACTTGCTTTCAAAACGTTCAAATAGGGTAAATGCATCAGCTGTACCGCCAGCAAAACCTGCAAGTACTTTACCATTATATAAACGGCGCACTTTACGTGCATTACCTTTCATTACAGTGTTGCCAAGGGAAACTTGACCATCACCACCAATGGCAACTTTGCCATTACGTCTGACAGAAACAATAGTAGTCACAATTAACCTCTTACATATTACCAACTGATATAGTCGGCTTGTCTAATGTAGATTAGATAAGGGGCAGCTCGTGCTTTTTCAAGGGAGTAACGAGAATTATAACCAGCGCAGTCTATAGAAAGTAGTATGTTTTAAGTTTAAAGCGGTTAATAAAAGGCCTATAAAAGCTATATGTTAGCAATATTAGTTAAATAAAAGTGATGAGGTTCAGCTTCGATATATATGCCTAAGTCAAAAATTGATTCAAGTATGATTTTTTTTGAGCCGACGGGGCATGTAGTTTTTAAATCATGAAAAGGGCAGTTGCTCCGACATTGCAGACATTTCAAAGAATCTGACTTTGCAGTTTCAGCCATTTTTTTGTGCACGCTTAAGCAATTTTTAGCTGCAAATATCCGTTATTGAAAAATGATGGCTAGCAATATTAAACCTATTATTAAGATAAAACCTATGAGCAGGGAATTTTTGTATGCCTGAATCTAGGTGTAACTGGTTGCAACCAAGTTCTTCGCAGTATGACTTAAACCAACTAATGATAAATGCCCCTACACCTGTAGAGCGAAATTTTTCGTTTGTTACAAGATCGTCTATATAAATATGCTTGCCCCAAGCAATCTTTTCTCCGACAACAAAGCCAGCAACACATAAAACATTATTGTCAGATTTTACATAAGCTATTTGGTATCCGCTCTTTTGCTGTTTTTTAATTTGATGAATAAGTGAATCTAAAGTGTACTGCGGTCTAAGCTGAAGCAAAACTTCTGCAATAGCAGGTAATTCCATTTCTGATTTTAATAGACAAGCTTCCATTTTATCTCCTTGCAACTAAAACGCTCCGCTCAGGAGCAATGTTTGGTTAGTGTTAAACTTGGAGCTTACGACAATAACACGAACCATAAGTTAATTGTCTGCATTAAAGCGGCTTGTTAGTTGTGGTTGACTGCGAAACGAATTTTGGCTTCTTTCCAAGTATAATAAAGGACATTTAAAGCACAGATTGCACCAGCTATAGGAGCCAAATGCGTACTATCTATAGTTGGCAAGCCAGATTGAGAAGCCATCGAATACCCCACCAACTTTCCGACGATGTATACTCCGTAAAGTATCAAAATAGGGCAAATTACCAACCTGAACCAAAACCAAAACTCTTTAACCCTTTTCATAACGACTTCCTGTGAAATTAATTAGTACAACTCACGCTTACCATGTGGGGATTTTAGTAGCGCTTTACCATCGAGTAAAATTCCCACCATAATGTTTTTGTTAAGTGCATTTTAGAATTACAGTTTGCCCTTTTTAAATCTATAAGCAAATCGATCTTGCAAACCTTCAAAATCACCCCATGGTTTAGTGTGATCATCTTGCTTGTTTCTTAATGCACTGGTTTCGCTATCAAATACAAAACCCGCTTTCTCCATTTCTGATTTAACGAAATTCTCTCCAATCCGGTGAAGATTACCTATATTGGTTAAACCTGAATCAGGCTTAGCTGCATTGTCTAGTAGAATCAAGCTGCCACCTGGCTTTAAAGCGTCCTTCAAACTGGACAATAACTCACCACTCATTTCATTATTTAGATAGATATCATGCAGAACAAAAAATATGACGATTGCATCCAATTTATTGGATTGAATTTCGTTTTCAGCAAGCACTTGTGCATGTTCATTTAAAGAGTGCTCTCTAAGTGAAATAACATTTGAAAGTCTATTGTTTTCAAGGCGCTCTTTTTTATAAAGGAAGTGCGCGTACACTTTGCCTGATTTACCAACTAACCATGATAATAATTCCGTTGTGTACCCACCACCTGCTCCAAGCTCAAGAACTTTGTCGCCTTCTTTAATTTGAGTAAAAGGAAGAATATCTAATGGTTTCCGCTTTTCGTCGTAATCGAAGTCAGTTTTTAGTCTTTCTGGTTTATTCACCGCGGCATCATATATATCATTGGCATTACCTTCGGACGGTAATGAAATGCTCAATATCAAAAGTGATACAAAATGAAAACGCTTAACCTGTCTAAACTCCATATATTACTCCATATTTGATTTGGTACGTAAAACACATAACGCTCCGCTTAGTAGCCATGCTTGGTTGGTGTCAAAATTGGAGCTTGCGACAATAACACCAACCAGTAGTTAATTGTCACTCCTGCAACGGCTTGTAATATGGCTATTCACCACCACCTCCGCCGCATCCACCATCACCGAAACCGCCGTCACCTCCTAAAACCCCACTGCCACCCATTGTCGCACTTCGGGAATAATCTAAAAGAGTGTCGAAATTAAACCGTGGCCAGTTGCCAAAGCACCTTTTAGATACTTCATTACGTAGATCACTATATGTAGATGTTAAATTCAAGTCTTCGAAGTCTTGCGGTGAGCAAAACATAGCAAAAGCAAACTCGATATTGTGCTCAGTTCTAAGTTCATTATCGAACACACTCTTTATTTCTTGAGTAGAGTAAAAGTTTTTCTTTTCGAAAGCATCCACTAATGCTGGAGGCAATTTTCTAGCTATCTTAGTAATTGAGTTCTTATTAAACGTGTCGAGCATTTAGCTAAACTCCATTTTTTGCCATATAACAGCTTATTACGTATAGGGCTCAGTAATATCCGTTTCATAATTTTTTATTGAATTCACATTAATATCCCATAACTTCAAAGTATTAGAAACTATTGTAATCAACTTTTTTATCAAAAATAGTATGTTACTAAGCCCGTGCAGTAATATCCCCCATAGAAAACGGAATTAATTTCAATAAGATCAACATACCTGACCACGCAGTTCTGCAATAAATAGCTAAATTTTACTAGTTGTCCACCTCAGGGCGTGTTGTTATGCGCCAACTTCTATATGGTATTGATAATTTTTACTGCCCAATCTCCCCAGACCTGTGTTCGAAAGACGGTATTCATCGCTATGGCTAGGACACAAAATAAGCCAAACGATAATAATGTACTCATGTAAATGCGACCTCTAGCTTTCCAGTCAAACATCATGAGTACAGCATAAATTAAAAAAATAAACACAAACATGGAATAACCCGGTATCGCAAGTAAATGGATAATACGATTGAGACCTTCAGGCATCATTTGGATAGCCGCAGCAATCATGAATCGTTTATGGTGTGCAGGACTTTTTATATTTAGAATACCGAGAATATAAAGTACTAAGAAAATTAACCATTGAAGGAAAGTCCCACCTAAGAAGCCACCTGCTCGAATTCTAGCTTGGGCGTCTTCAGGGGCGAACACACCAAAACCAGCTAGGCGATGATAGAATTCAAACGCCATAATCGAACCTGAGACCAAGATCCCGATCACTAGCAAAACACTCAGTTTCCCTAAATTTTTGTGAGCAGCATAATTGCCCACAGCAGATAATCTGATCTGATTTAGAAGCAATAAATACCATGCCGCACTGAAAGCACCGTGTAACCCAGTCCACAAAGTGATTCTGCCCAGACTGTCAGGGGGGGCAATGAAATTTAACGAAAAGCCAGCGAAGACCACAAAAGTAATAAATAGTGAGAACCCCCCAAAAAATAGGGTTTCACCACGATAAGAGTTTAATGCATTGATTCTGCCTACGGTTAATTCCATGTCCATAAATACTCCAAGGGTACGAATTTTAAAAATGTTCAATAAGCGCATAACAGCTTACTATGCATACGGCTAAGTAATGTCCGTTTCATAGTTTTTTATATAATTCACATTAATATCCCACAACTTCAAAGCATTAGAAACCATTGTAATCAACTTTTTTATCAAAAATGGTGTATTACTATGCCCGCGCAGTAATGAACTGCGGGGTCAGGTTCTTTGAAATGTCTGCAATGTCGGATCACTTGTCTAAAGTTAAGCCAAGGCTAACGTCAGCAATCGTATCCTAGCCGACATAAATTGAGGTGAATATTAGCCACCATTTTTGACTGCTATAGGCTTTTTTTAAGACCTAATCAGAGGATGATTAGGTCATTTCAAAATCTGAAAAGTGTCAGATTAAAAAGAACTACAATTAACCTTATTAAAGTTAATCCCAGCCCCAAATTTTACATCCGTGTACTTTGTTGTTTTTTAATTTATGTTTATCTTTTTCGGCATCTCGTTTTTTAGCATAAGGGCCTAAGTAAACTTTAAACCACGTTGAGCTAGTACCAGTGGCTTTACTTAATTGTGCTTCTAAACCAGTGAAAGCAATTTTTGCTTTTAAAGATTCGGCTTGTTTACGAGTTCTAAATGAGCCGCATTGCATTTTATAAGGGCCTTTTTGTTTAACTTCGTATTCGCCAACTTCAACCTGTTTACTTTTTAAATCATCTACATAAGTCCACTTTTCTTCTGGTGGCTTAGGCAGTTCAGTGCTTTTTTCAGTTTTTATTACCTTAGGTGCAACTACGGTGTCCGGTTGAACATCTTTAATGCTCCAAAGCATGTAACCAAAGCTTGGGATGGCGATAACTAAAAAAACCGAAATTAATTTTACTTTTAATGAAAGCCCTGAAGCCGGTTCGACATCCTTTTTATAAGGACTTTTCTTTTTGTTTTTTGCTCGAGAGCGGGAAACGTAATCTTGATGCGCCATGGGAAACTTTTACTGAAGACTTTCGCCAATTCTAACCAACTGGAAAGAAAATAACACCTATTGATATGCTTAACGGGTAAATAAAATTAACTCATTGTCTAGAGCCTGCTTTTTAAGGCAGTACTACCAACTTAAATCCACAGGGTCGATATCAATTGACCATCTCACTTTTGCTTGCCATTCATTTTTGGCACTGTGATGAATCAGTTGAAATACCGCTTGATGCAACTGTTGTCGAGATTTTGCTTGTAAAATTAAATGAAATCGAAATTTACCGGCCTTTTTCTCCATCGCTGCAGGAACGGGGCCTGCAAACTGACAGCCATCAAAAGGGAACTCAGCTAAAGCGCGTAAAAACTTCTCAGGGTATGAAGGGTAGTTTGCTTCAGCCCTGAATAATGCTTGATAACTAAAGGGGGGTAACAATGCTTGCTGGCGTTCGATAAGCGCGTGTTTTGCAAAATGTTGGTAACCATTGTTGATTAAATCTTGCAGTAGCGGGTGATCAGGGAAATTACTTTGCACCATAACTTTACCAGGCTTACTTGCGCGGCCTGCACGGCCAGACACTTGAACTAAAAGTTGCGCCATGTGTTCAGCTGCGCGAAAGTCATAACTAAATAATGCCCCGTCAACATCAAGTACCGCCACTAAAGTTACATCGGGAAAGTGGTGACCTTTGGCCAGCATTTGCGTACCAATAAGCAATTGATGTTCTTTATTACTAACTTGCGTTAATAGCTTAGCCAGCTCGCCTTTTTTACGGGTACTGTCGCGATCAATTCGTACCGTTGAGTATTCAGGAAACAATGCACTGATTTTTTCTTCTAATTGCTCGGTGCCTTGCCCTAGCGGTTTAATTCTAACGCTGCCGCAACTTGGACACTGTGCAGGTATGCGCTTTTGGCTAGTGCAATGATGACAAATTAGCAGGCCTTGTCCTTGGTGCAATGTGTACGGTTTATTACAGCGGTGGCAGTCGGCAACCCAATGACATTCTTGACAGTTTATTGCGGGCGCATAACCTCGGCGATTGAGGAATATTAATGCCTGCTCGCCACGCCCTAGGGTATTTTTAATCGCTTGTTTTAAGGTGCCTGAAAGACCATGCTCCATTTGTTGTTGAGCAACATCAATTAAGCTGATTTTTGCTGTAGAGGCATTACCCGCACGTTTGCGTAATTGATGATAATGATATTTACCCGTTAACGCATTTTGCAGTGACTCAAAGCTCGGCGTTGCAGTGCCTAGAATTATCGGAATATTAAGTTGTCTAGCCCTAAGTATGGCGATATCACGGGCATGATAACGAAAGCTATCCTGCTGCTTAAACGAACCATCATGTTCTTCATCAACAATAATTAGCCCTAAATCATGCAGCGGTGTAAAAATAGCTGAGCGAGTACCAATAACAATAGCCGCGGTACCACGTTGCGCTTCTAGCCAAGTTTGTAAACGCTCTTTATCGTTCAACCCGGAATGATGCAAGCTAATGGGTACATTAAAGCGTTTTTCGAAGCGACTTAATGTTTGTGGTGTAAGGCCAATTTCAGGTACTAGAACCAGTACTTGTTTATTGGCTGCCAATATTTGTTCAATAGCTTGTAAATAAACTTCTGTTTTACCACTACCCGTTATGCCATCGACCAAATGGCAAGAAAATTGTGCTTTTAACTCTTTTACGGTTGCTACAATAATGGCCTGTTCTGCTGACAGCGATAATCTATTGTCTTGCTGTAAGTAGTGTTCTTGCCATTGAAAACGAGTAACCTCACGGGCTTTACTGTAGATAAACTGCTTTTTCTCTAGTGCGTTCAACTGTGCTTTATTGAAGCCTAACGTTAATAATTCTGACCATGTCATGCCTTGGTGCTGCTTGAGATAAGTTAACAGTTCAGCTTGTTTAGGTGAGCGTTTAGCAATAACCCGTTCTTCATCTTCGCTTAAGTCTTTTTTGGCAAACCAAATATGGGGCAACTCAAGGTTGGGCTGTTTTATTTGCCTTAGCAATACCGGTAGGGCTTGTTGGAAAACATCGCCAATCGGGTGGTGGTAATAATCACTACAACGTTGAATAAAGTTAAGTAACGGCTTGGAAAAGTTGAAGTTGTCATTAACACGGCTAATAACGGCTTTGAGTTTTTCAGCCGCGTATTCAGTGCTTTCATCTATAGACAATACAATGGCAATCACTTGTCGAGAGCCGAACGGCACAATGACTCGTTCACCTAACTGCAAAGTTTTAGGTTTTAATTCAGCAGGCACTTTGTAAGTGAACAACTGGCGCATAGGAACGGGAATCGCAACTTGCACGTAAATGTCTGTTGAAGATGGAGGCAAAAATACTGTCATATAAAAATAGAATGTTGAGCATATTCTACTGCTAAATGGCGCAATGCCAAGCCTGAAAATAAACCAATTTTAATTTTAATAAAAAAAGCGAGTTATTGTTCAATTAAATAGCAATTTTTATTGCTATGGCGGCAATGATCCTTTAACATTCGCCTCCATTATTTTTAACTCGTATGGTGCTTGGCAGCAATAATGACTGATCAAGTGGCGATACGGCCTTAACAGAGGTTTCCCATGAAAGACGGTATTCATCCAAATTATGTAGAGTTCAAGGCAACTTGTTCTTGTGGTAACGTTATTACAACTCGTTCAACTGTAGGTAAAGACTTACATTTAGACGTATGTTCAGAATGTCACCCATTCTACACTGGTAAGCAAAAAGCTGCTGAGACTGGTGGTCGTGTTGATAAATTCAACAAGCGTTTTGGCGCTCTTAGCAAGAAGTAATTCTGCTATTAAACCAGAAGAAAAAACGCCTTTCGGCGTTTTTTTTTGCCAAAAAATTAGCAAAGCCAACTTTTTAAGGCAATATTTCATTTATTTTTTACTTATCTTTAAACCCTTTTGCGGCATACTGCATCTAATCTAATAATTATTGCTAAATAACCCTTGTACGGGTTAAGCAAAGCTACTCAATATTGAGTGATAACGATAGCGCTATTGTTATTGACGACTTAAACGTGTTGATAATAATAGTTACTTTGAAAGTATTAAGCATTCATTAGCCTGATTGAGGTTAGTACGATATGGAATTACTTGGTACAAGCTAAACATCGAGAGTTTACTTTTTGGATAAGTTAAAAATAATTGATGCCAACGAACATTTTAATCCCGATCTAGAGTCGCAATGGATAGCGCGGGCTCAGCAAGGGGATCAAAAGGCATTTCATCATTTATATGAAAACTATCATCGACGTATTTATGCGCTGTGTTGGCGGATGATGGCTGATAAAGATAGTGCTGAAGATGTCTGCCAGGAAGTTTTTGTTCAGTTGTGGCAAAAAATTAGTAACTTTCGTGGTGAAAGCAAGTTTTCAACTTGGCTACATAGTGTCGCCAGTAATATTGTTTTAGGGCATATTCGAAAAAATAAAACATGGCTACAGCGAATTTTCAGTATTGAAGAGCAAACAGTTGAAGACGCGACTGTTGAAATGCCAGATTGCTCTAATCTAGATAAAAAGATTCAAAAATTACCCGAAAGAGCTCGACTAGTTTTTGTTTTATTTGCGATTGAAGGTTATCGCCACGAAGAAATAGCCACAATGTTAGATATGGCCGTGGGCACAAGTAAAGCTCAATACCATAGGGCAAGAGGCTTATTACGCGAGTCGTTAAGCGAGTAAAAATGAAAGAAATGAAGCAAAATAATTTTGAAGAAAAATTACAAGCAGAGCTAGCTCAGTTGCCGAAAGAGATTTCGCCGCAGCGAGATTTATGGTCAGGGATCGATAAAGCGATAAACCAAAATGCTGCAGTGGCGACTAAAACATCACCAAAAAAAGTTTTTATGCCTACGGCTTGGGCAGCATCTGTTGTTGCAGCTGTGCTTTTAACATGGCTAACATTAAGCCCGGAACAAAGCACGACTGATCAAACGATAAACTTAGCTTCTGCAATGCAGCAGGACTTTGAGCAGCAAAAGCAAATTATGCTGGTTAACTTTGGAACGCCAGACATTAAACAGCTGCCTATTGCAATGCAAACAGAGCTGATAAAGCTTAGCTCTGCGCAAAAAACGATAAGCAAAGCACTTGCTGATGACCCTAATAATAGTGATTTATTAAACCTGTTACGCTGGACTCAACAGCAAGAATTAGAATTATTGAAACAATTATATAGCCCTCAGTGGCAAAATATTTAGGCCTTATAAGCCATGAAACAAGAGGTTAATATGAGAAATTTATATAATTATTTACCGCTGCTGCTATTGATTGCCGCAACGCCAAGTTCGGCCGGCGAGCGAGTAAATGAATCGATGTCATTAGGTGATGTTAAATATGTCACCATTGAAAATTTGCGCGGTGAAGTTACCGTTATTGGTAACAGCAGCGAGCAGGTGTCGGTGTCTGGCGAATTAGATGATAAAGCTAAAGGGTTAACCTTTGAAAAGTCAGGTTCGCGCATCATTATAAAAGTTGAAATACCCAATAACAGCCGTAATGGTTGGGGCGCTGATGGCTCTGACTTAACCGTTGAAATACCTAAACATGTACGAGTTAGCTTTAAAGGTGTTTCCTCAAACATTAATCTAAGCAACTTTAGCCATGGCAGTGAAATTCAAACAGTTAGTGGTGATATTGTTGCTAAAAATTTAATGCAGCAAATTGAATTAGCTACCGTAAGCGGCAATATCGACAGCAAAAACTTGTCAGGGAAAATACGATTGTCTTCAGTGAGTGGCGATATTAATGATAGAAATTCAGCTGGACGAGCGCACCTTAAAACGGTCAGCGGTAGTTTAACTTCAAGCTCTACAGCGACTGAAATCTCTGCTAATTCTGTCTCTGGGGATATCGAATTACGCTTAGGTGAAGTTGATGAGTTAATTGTCTCTACCGTCAGTGGTCAATTCGAAGGGCAATTATCACTTAATGATAACGGCTTGTTGAAAATGTCTAGTGTGAGCGGTGACTTAGAAGTTGATTTTAAAAATGATGTCCAAGCTAGTTTTAATTTAAAAACCAATGCCGGTGGTAATATTGTGAACGGCTTAACATCAGATAAAGCCAAGCGGGCAAAATATGGCCCAAGTTCGAAATTATCTTTTGAAACCGGTAAAGCTAGTGCTTCAGTACGTGCAAGTACAGTCAGTGGCAGAATAGAAGTTAAATAACCTCAGTTAACGCCTCATATCGCTTGAGGCGTTTTAATTCGCGAGTTCTAATTTTTATTTAGCTTTTATCATTTTTGACCGTCAACAACTGGAAACGAATGAAGCCTTTGACGCAGCTCTTGAGTTAATAAGTCGTGTTTTAGTTAGCAAAATTTCATAGTGAAAGAGTGAAAGAGTGAAAAAGTTAAAGATGTAATAGAGAGTTAATAAAGCAGTAATAAAAGGGGAATGAAGGTGGAGTTTGAACGGTTTTTTTTAATTTCCCTTTTAATTCAATAGGCTAAGGTGCTTTAAAGTTTGCTGAATGGTTGAGTTAGTCATTAATGTGTATCTGACCCTACTTTATTTTACTTAATCATCATCCTCATACTCAGTTTTTACAATACGCCATTCATCATCTACAGAGTCTCGAACAGCTTCATAACCTTCTGGAATATGAGCGAACTCACCAATGATCGGAAACTTTTCAAATAAACACCCTAAGCAATAAACTAATCCATCTTTAGGATCTTCTGTGGTTTCACACAGCACTTGCCAAGCGCCTTCTTCTTCATGAAGGATGGCTAATATTGGAAATCCACCTTGTACTATTTGCTTGGTAGTAATTGTTGCCATATTTATCGGACAGGAAAATGGCCATTCCGAGTCAGTAAATTTGTGTTCGTGCATACTAATCCTTTTGAAAGCTACCGCTAAATACTGAGCGATTAGTCACTTTTATTTATAATAGACGCGGATTTCAAAATTAATAATAAATTTAATAAAGCTCTGTTATCTAAATATTTATATTATATTTTTCGTTAAATATACGACTACTTTTAATGTGCGTATTGCTGTCAGTATAGTCGATAAAATAACTTTGAAGTAATCCAAAATCGATAAGTGAACAGCTTATTATTTTTGATATTATTAAATATTATCCATGCAAAAAACTATGCGACTTTGTGCTTTTACCACTTATGCTTACGACATTGTATCTATTGATTTCAGAAGATTTGAGCCTATTTCTCAACTGCTACAACCGTTGTATTTCACGGCATTAACTTTGTAATAGGTTAGGGGGATTAAAAGCTTTATTAGGTAATCATTTTGAAATAATTCTTTTTGTTTTTCATTTTGCTTACTGACAAATTCTGCTACATTAGCTCTCTTTATTTTCGAATAATTTTTTATAGTTAAAAGTGCACTGAATGCACTTTAAAGTAGAGATTATCGCCAAGCATTTAAGGTGTGATATGGCCGATCGCAAGCCAGCCAAGTTTAGTAAAAATAACCAATTTCCTAAAGATAAACAAATTGATGAGTTAAAAGTTCCGCCGCATTCATTAGAGGCAGAACAATCCGTACTCGGTGGTTTATTATTAGATAATGAAACGTGGGATCGCGTCAGTGAGCGCGTTGTAGCACAAGATTTTTACAGCCGTTCACATCGTATAACGTTTGAAACTATCGGCAGCTTAATTGAATTAGGTAATCCAGTTGATTTAATTACTTTATCTGAAGCGCTTGAAAACGATCAAAAGCTTGATGATGCCGGCGGCTTTGTTTATCTCGCTGAAATGATGAAAAACACGCCAAGTGCTGCCAATATTACCGCTTATGCTGATATTGTTCGTGAACGTGCGGTGACCCGTGAAATGATCAGCGTAGCTAATGAAATAGCAGAAGCTGGTTACGATACCCAAGGGCGCACCAGCGCGGATTTACTCGATTTTGCTGAAACTAAGGTTTTTGCGATAGCTGAGCAACGTGCTAATAAATCTGAAGGCCCTGAAAATATTAACACCGTTTTGGAAAAAACTGTTGATAGAATTGAAAAGCTTTGTGCCTCACCCACTAACGGTGTTACTGGGGTTTCAAGTGGCTTTACTGATCTAGATAAAATGACTGCTGGCTTTCAAAAATCTGATTTAATCATTGTGGCCGGGCGTCCATCGATGGGTAAAACGACTTTTGCAATGAACTTGGCTGAAAATGCAGCCATGACTGAAGATAAACCGGCATTAATTTTCAGCTTAGAGATGCCGTCAGAACAATTGATGATGAGGATGCTTGCCTCGCTAGGTCGTATTGACCAAACTAAAATTCGTACTGGGCAATTAGAAGATGAAGACTGGGCCCGTTTGTCATCAACTATGGGGTTGTTAATCGAAAAAGGCAAAATGTATATCGATGATGCAGCTGGCTTAACCCCTACTGATGTTCGTTCGAGAGCTCGACGTATTGCTCGCGACCATGGCGGTATCAGTTTGATCATGATCGATTACCTGCAATTGATGCGTGCGCCACAATTTTCCGATAACAGAACCTTAGAAATTGCTGAAATATCACGTTCATTAAAAGCGTTGGCAAAAGAGTTACAAGTGCCAGTTATTGCGCTATCTCAGCTTAACCGTGGCTTGGAGCAACGCTCTGATAAACGTCCAATTAACTCAGATTTACGTGAATCAGGTTCAATTGAGCAAGATGCCGATTTAATCATGTTTATTTATCGTGATGAGGTTTATCACGATGACTCTGAATACAAAGGCATGGCAGAAATTATTATAGGTAAGCAACGTAACGGGCCAATTGGCCGGGTGCCGTTGACCTTCCAAGGACAATTTTCTCGTTTCGACAATTATGCTGGCCCGCACGTACTTGATGAAGATTAACCCTTAATGGCTTTACGAACAGCAACAGCGGTAATTGATTTAGAAGCACTTAAGCACAATTACCGTGTGATACAAGCAACAGCACCCAATACGAAAGTGTTAGCGGTGCTTAAAGCCAATGGCTACGGTCATGGTTTAGAGCTTATTGCACAAGCACTGCCGAACGCTGATGCTTTCGGTGTTGCGCGTATTGATGAGGCTCTTTCACTGCGAGCTGCAGGCATTAAAAAACCGATAGTATTACTTGAAGGTTTTTTTGCTGAAGAAGACATCGATATTCTTGTTGAACACAACTTAGAAACCATTGTACATAATGAGCCGCAACTCACCGCGATCATCAATGCTAAAATAGATAAACCACTGAAAGTTTGGCTTAAAATTGATACCGGAATGCACAGACTTGGTATCAATCCGGAGCAATTTCCACACTTTTATCAAACCATAAAGCAATCTGATAATATCCAAAAGCCGATTGTGTTAATGAGTCATTTAGGTTGTGCGGATGAAAAAACCAACCCAGCGACTGAAAAACAGATTGCACTATTTAATGAACTTACCGCAGATTTCAGCCAAGAGAAAAGCTTAGCAAACTCTGCAGGCATTTTGCTCTGGCCTGATAGCCATTACCAGTGGGTTAGACCCGGTTTGTTAATGTACGGTGTTTCACCACTTCCGGTAAGCTTTGGTATTAATGGTATTGAACCAGTGATGACTTTGCAGTCTAGTTTAATCTCAATTCGTGAAATAGAGGCGGGTGAAGCGGTTGGTTATAGCGGTGCTTGGGTTAGCGAAAAGAAAACTTCCATAGGTGTTATTGCCATTGGTTACGGTGATGGCTACCCTCGTCACGCACCTAACGGCACACCAATTTTAATAAACGGTCGACGAGTGCCGTTAATTGGCCGCGTTTCTATGGATATGATCTCAGTCGATTTAGGCGACCTTAGTACTGATAAAGTTGGCGATATTGCGACCTTATGGGGTAAAGGCTTACCGGTTGAAGAAGTGGCAGAATATGCGACGACAATTCCCTATGAATTATTGTGTAATATTACTCGTCGCGTACAAATTCAATTAGCAGAATAGTAATTATTCACCACAAATTGTAAGTACTAATGTTCTTGAGCCGGCATGGTCTCGATGCTCACCTAAATAAATCCCTTGCCATAGTCCTAAATTCATTCGTCCGTTGCTGATAGGTATACTGACACTGCTTCCCAAGATACTTGCTTTAATATGCGCAGGCATATCATCAGGGCCTTCATAGGTGTGGCGGTAGTATGGCGCATTTTCTGGCACAAATTGATTAAAGTGACGCTCCATATCGTCTCTAACCGTGGAGTCAGCGTTCTCATTTATGGTTAGCGAAGCTGAAGAATGTTTAATAAATAGATGCAATAAGCCACAGTTAACAGTTGATTTAGTTGCAAGAGCTTGTTCAATTTCACTGGTGATTAAGTGAAATCCTCTTTTGTATGGTCTTAATTCTAGCTCTAGTTGTTGCCACATATGTTTCTCTTTTGGTCAAGTGCAGTTATAACATTCAACTTATATTCTGACAGTAAATCCGAAGATTAGTGACCATAAAAAAGCCCCGATAAACGAGGCTTAAGCATGAGATATAAGAAGACTATTTATCGAAGCTAAATTCAATATAAGCTTTACCATGTTTACATGACAATGGGATGATAACAATCGGACCATCAGCTTTATGGTTAATAGTATGATTGATCCCCGATACCACCATTGGTGTAGCCATATCAAATTCGATGCCTTTTTCACTTAGCATACGCTTGGCGCCACCCGTAACCATGTTGGTTATCTCACCGACTAAGTCGGTAATTTCTTCATTAATTTCATCAGGACCTTCGCCAACCATATTCTTCATAGTGGCCAACGCTAGCTTACCTTCAAAAGTAATAGATAATGAGCCTTTAGTTTGCGGACTTACCATGCCAATTAAACCTGAAACATCACCTTTTGCGACCTCATTCTTTTTTAAACGCGGTTTCTCGGGAACTAGCTCCATTTGAGCCATTGTGGACATTACGTTTAGCATCGATGACAAAAACGGGTTGATAAACTCTACATTCATGAATGTTTCCAAAAAGGATATTGCTTAATTCTAGAAATTTTATTTTGCACACTTATCCGCAAAATGTAAATCCGACTAGCTTAATTATTAGTTGCGATACTCTTAATAGTACCTGATTTATTGAAAGTTAGGCTACCCTTTATCGTCTTATCATGAAAATTAACTGTATTGACTTGTTTTTTATAACTTTCGATTAACAAGCTATTAGTAATTGTCAGGCCAACAAGTGAATGCTTATATTCAGCTTCTTGATAGAGAAAAACATTACCTTTATTAATTTCAAATCCAACCCAAGTTAAAGGAATAACTTGGTCTTGGTATTGAAGTTGAAAATGGGCTTCAAGATATTGACGAATAAAGTTTTCGTATTCTGGATGGGCTACCGAAAAGTGGATTTGCTTTGATTCTGCAATGGCATTATCTATGTCATGTGCCGTTATTTGATGAATAACTTCTATTGATTGTGTCGTGTCATTTAACGATAAATCACTAATGCTAAAAAAGTAACGGTGGGCAACCGCATTTGCGGCTAACCCACACAATAGCAAAACAAAAACGCGTTTAGCTATGCTTAACAACATTAATCTTGCTCAGCCTTTGCTTTAACTTCTTCTTTATCATCTGTTGATTTCAATTCAACATTATAATCACGCATCATGTCTTTTTTCTTGCGTTTGTATAAGTCAAAACGAGATTTAATAGGACGTGCAGGCCAGTAGTTGTTATTAACGTCTACATCCGCTGTTTCCCAGTTAGGGTCGATAGCAATGGCTGTTATTTCTTTATCACGAATAATAAGTTTAGAGACCTTGCTGCTATTACGACGCCAAATTTCAGCAGGTAATGTTAAGCGCTCTACGGTGTTATCGGCATAAGTTAAGTCGAGAATAATAGGCATAACTAAACCACCTTTATTTTCAAAATCAACAATGTAGAAGTTGCGTTCGTCAACAAGTAGATCTTTTTGCCATTGTTCTAACTTTTTGTTACTGGCATTATATTTGTTACGTGCTGCATTAGTGGCAGTAAACTTATCATGTTCGTTGTAAAAGTCTAAAAGCTCAGGTTTGTCTTGTGTGCGAACCCATGCGCCTTTATTAAGGATATTACTGATAAATTCAGGTTTTTCGTTGTCTAATGCACGTTCCCATGCTTCTTCCGTATCAGGGTTTTGGCTATTAGGACGGTATAAATGGATGTTACCTAGTGCAATATCTACATGATCAGTCGTATAGAACCAACCACGCCAGAACCAGTCTAAATCAACACCTGATGCGTCTTCCATGGTACGGAAAAAGTCTGCAGGAGTAGGGCGTTTAAACTTCCAACGTTGAGCGTATTCTTTAAATGCGAAATCAAATAATTCACGGCCCATAATGGTATCACGCAAAATATTTAATGCCGTTGCTGGTTTACCGTAAGCGTTGTTACCAAATTGCAATATTGACTCAGAGTTAGTCATGATTGGTACTTGGTTATTACTTTTCATGTAAGTCGTAATGTTTGTCGCATGACCTCGGCGTGAGGGATAATTTTCTTCCCATGCTTGCTCAGCTACAAATTGTAAAAAGGTATTTAAACCTTCATCCATCCAAGTCCATTGACGCTCATCAGAGTTAACAATCATTGGGAAATAGTTATGACCGACTTCATGAATTATCACGCCAATTAAACCGTATTTAGTGGCGCGAGAATAAGTTTTTTCACCGGTTTTCTTATCTAATGTTGGGCGCGGACCATTGAAAGTGATCATTGGGTATTCCATGCCACCTACCGGACCATTTACCGAAATTGAAACTGGATAAGGGTAATCAAAGGTGTATTTATTGTATTGCTCCATGGTGTGGATAATTGACTCTGTAGAGTACTTTTCCCATAGAGGGTTACCTTCATTAGGGTAATAAGACATTGCCATGGTGTCAGTTTTGCCGCCTTTATAACCTTGTGCGTCCCAAATGAACTTACGGCTAGAGGCAAAGGCGAAGTCACGAACGTTTTTCGCTTTAAATTCCCAAGTTTTGGTTTTACTTGAGCGTGATTTTTCGTTTTCTAAGGCTTCTTCAGGTGTAATAATTAGCACCGGTTTATCGGCTTTTTTCGCTTTTTCTAAACGATTACGTTGTGTTTTACTTAACACGTCTTTAGGGTTTTGTAATACACCTGTTGCTGCAACGACATGGTCAGCAGGTACAGTAATGTTAACGTCGTAATCACCAAACTCTAACGTGAATTCACCGCTACCAATAAACTGCTTATTCTGCCAACCCATTACATCATAATAGGCTGCGGCACGAGGAAACCAGCTAGCAATTTCGTAAAGGTAGTTATCGTCTTCTTTGAAATATTCGTAACCCGAACGTCCACCTAATACTTTTTGCTCATGCAGTTGGTAATCCCAGTTAATATTTAACTCTACGCTATCGCCAGTTTTAAGTGTTTTAGGTAGGTCGATACGCATCATAGTACCGTTGATTACATATTTTAAAGCTTTACCGTTTGAGCCAGTAACTTTAGTAATGTTATAGCCACCGTCAAATGCGTCAGTTTCAATCGCATTGCGTAACCCGCGAAAGGTTGTTTTTTTCTTTGGCGCAGTACGTGTGGTTTTTGCACCAGAATTTTCGGCTAATTTATTTTGGTCTAACTGCAACCATAAGTAGCGTAAGTTATCAGGAGAGTTATTGGTGTAATCAATAGTTTCACTACCTGACAATGTTTGCTTTTCATCATTCAAAGTAATGTCAATTTTGTAATCAACATCTTGTTGCCAGTATTTATGGCCAGGAGCACCAGACGCTGTACGGTAGATATTTGGCGTAGGTAAATTCTCTTCTAATTGACGAAATTTATCGTCACTAATGCTACTTTTTGCAAATGCGTGGCCGCTAGCCGCAACGCAAAGACAAAGTAAGGCTGATTTAATTGTATATTTCATGACTTTCCTGATGAAGTTAAACCGAGTTAATTTTAATAATTTTATATCTTATAACATTTTTTAATCAGTAGGTTGTGATAAGCGGCTAAGATATGCGACAAATCGCACAATAAACAGGTTGAGTTGTGGGATATTTGACCGAGAGTTATTGATTTAGATTATGTCTCAGGTACACGATAAAGGACTCTTCAAATACCCGTAAATGAAAAAAATTAAATATTTGTTCGTTTTTTACTTGGTATTAGCTTATTTATGGTTAGAATAAAAAGTACCCTTTGGCGCAATAGGTTGGAAAATAAATGTTAGTTTTAAAGTCTAATTATGAATTACTTGCGAAGCAAAACGCTGAATTGTTGGCTCGGATAGAACAACTTGAAGCGAATAATACTAGCCTAGAAGCTGAGTTAGAAGACACCAGTTTACAGTTAGAGCAGCAAGTTAATGGTCCTGAAGCGGAATTCGATCGCTTATTATTAAATAATGCCATTGAATGTATCAATCGTATTGATGGTGTTCGCGAAACCGTATTGTCCTCTTATATTGCTATAAATGAAGAAGGGCAAGCGTCAGATCACATTCATGGTTTACTTGATGGCTCGAGCAATTCATTACAAGATATTGTTAAAAATATGCAAAGCCTAGCCGGAAAAATGGGTTCAATGACAGCCAGTATTTCAGGGTTGTCAGAAACTGCAGATAGTATTAATGGTTTTGTTTCAACTATATCTAAAATATCTGATCAAACAAACTTACTTGCCTTAAACGCTGCCATTGAAGCAGCCCGTGCCGGTGAGGCTGGCCGTGGTTTTAGTGTGGTTGCCGATGAAGTTCGTGCCTTAGCCAATAATACTAATACCTCTGCTAATGAAGTTGCAGAGCTGGTAAATGAAATTATTCAATCAACATCAGAAACCGTAACCTCAGTAGACGATATTCAAACCAGTAATAGCATTCTTTCTAAAGGGGTAGAATACTTAAATGACAATTATGCTGAGATAATTAATAGCTGTACCTCAATGAAAGACATCATTGGAAAATCAACCTTACAAACATTTTTACAAGCGGTAAAACTTGATCATATTGTTTTTAAAGGTGAAGTATATGCCATTGCTTCAGGGATAAGTAATCAATCAATTGATAGCCTTGAAGATCACACCCATTGCCGATTAGGCAGGTGGTGCAATGATGAAGGTAAAACAAAGTTTGGTACCAGAAGCGCGTTTAGAAACATTGAAGAACCACATAAAGAAATGCATCGAAGTGGTTTAGATGCCTTAGCTTTGATTGCGTCTGGCGATAAGTTAAATGCGATTGCCCAATTAAATAAAATGGAAGCCGCTAGTGAAACACTAATGGCCCACCTTGATAAACTATCGACAAAAAATTAAACTTTCTGTAAATAATATCCCTAGCGTTTTCCACTAGGGATATTAATATCTGTAAATTTCAACGTGAATATACTGTCTAAAATACAATTAAATCCTTTTTTATTAATCTTTAGAGTGTTGTAATATATGTAAAATAGTAACGTGTTCTAATGATTACATACTATTTATCAGCTAAGAGTGTTTCACTCTTGTTACTTCAAGCAAAATTTTGATAAAAAAGGATTTTTATGTTCACAAAGTTCATCAAGTCAGTATTGATTTTTAATCAAGCTCAAAGTAAAGCCCCTAACTTTATATTAATATATTTCCTAATATCCATTGCTTGGCATAACCAAGTATTTATGACCTTTATCACTAATCAAGGTAGCCTAACTGAGCGTTTCAGCACAGCATTGTCACAAAATACGCATCAATATATTGTGGTTTTAATGCTGACACTGCTGTTTTTCAGCATGCGCTTGTTATACCTTTATTTTGTTAACAAAACAGAGCAGTTAATTGAACAAGATGAGCCAATAGAGGCTAAATTAGGCAGCGATCAACTATTTACCGAGAATAAAGATGTAGTACGTTTGATGGAATTATTAAAAGAAACGAAAGAGAAACTAGCGAAATCAAAAGCCCGTGAAGCTCAGGCGCAAACGGATAAAACCACCACGATTAATAAAATGCTAGCACTACAAGATGAATTAGATTTAGCCCTTGCAGACATCGCGATATTAAATAAAGCCAATAAAGAATTAACAACAAAATTAAATGATAGCTACGTCACTTAAGGTTGAGTCTGCTTTTTTGGAGTTTACTTCAAGTTAAAACCTTAGGAAATTTAATACTTTTATCTAAAGTTGGTTCAAATTGTCTAAGGGCATTAGACACCTCATCTTTCGTTAGATTTGGTGTCAATTTATCAATGGCTGATAATTGCCCTAGAAGATTAGCTTGTTAAAACTACTTTTAGATAATCACCGCAGTAAAAAAATTATTTCGTTCAGCTTTTATTATCCAAGCTTTTAGAAGCATTCAAAGCAGCCTTGAAGTCTTCAAACTCTTGCTTTAGTTTAGCAATATCACGTCTTGCCGTAGTAGCATAAGATAAACCCGCTAGCCCAAAAATAAATCCAATAATACTCATAGCTTCCATCTTCTTCTCCTTGTAAAGTAGTTATAGACGGATTAATAATGGCTTTTAAAGCACAAATAACACATCGCCTAAGTCAGCGAACAGGTAAATCAAAACTCCCAAAATTGAAACTACTACCCCAACTAATCTAGCGGCTGTACCTTCAAGTTTGCCTTCTTTAGAAGATAGAAATTTAGTTCTAGTTCCAGATTCGCCATTAGTAACGCCATATTCAATATCTAGTTTACCAATATAGATGATTTTAAGGCCAAACAATACAAATACAGCACTGATTATTAAGCCGATTGTGATTTCCATCTCGTACCCTTTTACTATTTTAAGACCGCGTATTTGCACAGATGTTGTCTCAAACATCGCGCATATCCATAATTCAACTATTAATAGCAAATTTAATAGGCCTTTACTACCGAAAGCAATGATATAAAAATGCTAATAAACGTCAGGCTTTAGCTGTCAGGAAATATTGTCTTTGGTGAAGGTGGGGAACATTTATTAACTTCAATTTAGCTTCATTTAATGAATGTGTAGTCACTATTTAAAGTATGAAAAACGACTTTTAAAATGAACAGCTACTTGTAATGTACTTATGTTAAATTTAACGAACAGTTTCATCGGCCACTTATAATAATCTAATCGATGAATTCACTTTTAATAAATTGAGCTTTCTTGCTGTCGCTGCATTGCTAATAGCCCTATTGTCTAGTATCTTGAACACAGGCAGTTGATAATTAACTTTTACTATAAAGGCATTTAAAACTGTTCAAATGGCATAGTTTGTTGCAAAATTTAGCTAGGTCGTTAGATATATTTAAGCGTGTATTATCATTTACATTTTTAAAGTCTGATGTCGCGATGATGACACCTTCAGATAAACAGTTTTAAACCGAACTGTCGTTTAAGTATTTCAGCATTTTTTAAGAGTAATTTCAGAAGGATTTAAGATGTTTTATGAAGTAATAAAGCCTAGGGTTGGCGAAACTGACGCGTTAGGTTACATCAATAACACGGTCATTCCACAATGGTTTGAAGGTGCAAGAAATCCGATATTTAAACTGTTGAGCCCCGATTCAAATCTTAAAATAAATCAGTGGAATTTAACCTTAGCTAAAACGACCATCGAGTTTCATATGCCATTGGAATTTGGTATCGATGTTGAAATAAAAACCGTTATAAGCCGTGTTGGTAATAGCTCATTAGATGTTTATCAGGAAGCTTGGCAGAATAATAAAAAGTATGTTTCAGGTACTGCCGTTATGGTGCACTTTGACTACAAAGAAAGAAAATCATTACCCATTCCCGATAGCTTCAAACAAAAAATGCATATGCATTACAGTAGCCCTAGCGTTTAAAAAAACAGTGGCGTGTTAATAATTACTTTTACACGCGCTACTTAATGCTAAGTTTTCGCTAGCTCTTCCATGTAAGCATCTAAAATTAAATGGCTACGAGCGCCTTTGCTAACAATAGTAGAAAACTTAGTCTCAAACTTTCTTTTATGTGACTCAATCGAGCGCATTTTATCAACTGTCGTCCAACGCTTGGCAAAATGCGTTGGCAAAAAGCCAATAAACCTTCCGGTTAATATCAAAAACGCAATGCCTTCTCGGTCAGTTGATGTAGCGGTGGCGTTTAAGCATTTTTGCTGCTGTTTTATATCTGCAGATTGTGGGTAGCTCGGTACTACCGCGTCATATTCGTTAAGCGCTTTATCACTAATACGATTTAACTCTTGATGAAACAGTGGGTGTTGATCACTGCAAAAAAGCAACGATTGTTCTTGATATAACGTACCGTAATTTAAGCCAGGCAAAGTGCGAAATTCAGGCACAACACCAATATGTAATTGGCCATTTAAAATCGCAGTTTCAATATCGTTGGGTGGCATCATTCTAATATTGATCATGACATCAGGCGCGCGGTGTTTAAGTGCACTTAAGGCGCGGGTGATCCGCATTTGCTCCATCGTCACTAAATTATCGGTAATGCCAATATTAAGCTCACCGACTAACTCGGTATTAATGGCATTGATTTCAGCACGAAAATTTTCAATATTACCCAATAACTGTAGAGTTGATTGATATACTTGCTCACCTTCATCAGTGACCGAAAAGCCCGAGCGGCCACGATGACAAAGTTTCATGTGTAATAGTGACTCTAGCTCTGAAATTGCTGCGCTTATTGCTGGCCGGCTGATATTAAGCTCAACTTCCGCAGCAGAAAAACCACCTGACTCGATCACCGTTTTATAGATGCGGAGCAATCTGATATGACTGTCGCCAATTTGTCGCGGCAGAATGTTATGGTTTTTCTTCATTGATGCTGTTCCCTAAAGCTTATATATAGCGTTTTTACAACCTATGTTGTTGCCCTGCAGCCTTTATTTACCGTGGTGTTCACGTAATCAACACCGTAGTAAAGTTTCCAAAGTGCTTTTGATTAAGTTTTTAGTTAAGTAAATGGTTAACTTAAGTTAATAATTAATGGATTTAATAACCTATTAAAACATTGATAATGGTGACAAGCAAATCAACGCAGTTATCACCAATAGGTGCTGGGGCAATTATGAAAAATACAACAAACAATAACCATGGCATTAGCCAAGCGCAATTAGACGCACACTGGATGGCTTTTACCGGTAATCGTGAATTTAAAAAAGACCCGCGTATTATTGTTTCAGCTAAAGGTAATTATTATACCGACGCCGATGGCCGACAAATTTTTGATGGTTTATCTGGCTTGTGGACTTGTGGTGCAGGCCATAGTCGGCCAGAAATTACCGAGGCGGTTAGCAAGCAAGTTAGCGAACTTGATTATTCGCCTGCCTTTCAATTTGGTCATCCTAAATCGTTCGAGCTTGCGCATAAAATTACTGAGTTAATGCCTGATGGCCTCAACAAAGTTTTTTTTACTGGCTCAGGCTCTGAATCTGTAGAAACCGCTTTAAAAATTGCCCGTGGTTACTGGCGTAAAAAAGGCATGGCAAGTAAAACCCGCTTTATCGGTCGTGCTAAAGGTTATCACGGTGTAAATTTTGGTGGTATCAGTGTTGGTGGTATTGGCGCAAACCGTGCGCTTTATGGCCAAGGTATAGAGGCGGGTCATTTACCGCATACTTTATTGCCTGAAAATAAATTTACCAAAGGCATGCCTACTGAAGGCGCGCACCTTGCTAATGAACTCGAAGAAATGGTCGCACTTTATGATGCCTCAAATATTGCTGCGGTTATTGTTGAGCCGCTTGCCGGTTCAGCGGGGGTCATTCCACCACCGGTAGGCTACTTAAAACGTTTACGTGAGATTTGTGACAAACATAATATTCTACTTATTTTTGATGAGGTTATCACTGCGTTTGGCCGTATGGGTTCAAATACCGGCGCTGAAGAGTTTGGCGTTGTACCTGACATAATGACCGTAGCTAAACAATTAACTAATGGCGTTATTCCGATGGGCGCGGTGATCGCCAAAGAAGAAATATATGACACCTTTATGGAAACCGGTGGACCTGAATACATGCTTGAATTACCGCATGGCTATACTTATTCAGCACATCCTGTTGCCTGTGCTGCGGCATTAGCGTCGTTAGATATTTTAAAGCAAGATAATTTACCTGAACGAGTTAAGTCAATTGCGCCATATTTTGAAAAAGTATTGCACACATTAAAAGACTGCAAGCACGTGGTGGATATTCGCAACTACGGACTTGCCGGCGCACTGACCATTAATGCCGTACCTGGTGAACCGGCTAAACGCCCTTATCAAATAGCCATGAAGATGTGGCAAAAAGGTTTTTACGTACGATATGGCGGAGATACCATTCAATTAGGTTTACCGTTTACCACTGAACTTACCGAAATCGACAGTTTACTTAATGCCTTAGGCGACTCACTTAATTCAGTCGAATAACCTACTAGCAACTAATATTTTAAATGATGAAAGCATTAACACTTTCATCATGCATAACAACTTTAAGGAATTTACATGAACACAATCGGCCACTTAATTAACGGCGAAATGGTTAACGACACTGCACGCACGCAAGCGGTATTTAACCCAGCAACAGGCAAAGCAGAAAAACAAGTTGCCTTGGCATCAAAAGCAACGGTTGAACAAGCTATCAGTGCAGCGCAAGCAGCCTACCCAGCATGGCGCAATACTCCGCCAATTAAACGTGCTCGTGTTATGTTTCGATTTAAAGAGCTTTTAGAGCAAAACGCTGATCATATTTGTAAACTTATCGGTCAAGAGCATGGCAAAATTTCTCATGATGCTGCCGGTGAGCTTCAGCGCGGTATTGAAAATGTTGAGTTTGCTTGTGGCGCACCAGAATTATTAAAAGGTGAGCACAGCAAAAATGTTGGGCCGAATATTGACTCATGGAGTGAATTTCAACCGCTAGGCGTTGTTGCCGGTATTACGCCGTTTAACTTCCCTGCGATGGTACCAATGTGGATGTTCCCACTGGCTATTGTTTGCGGCAATACCTTTATATTAAAACCTTCGGAGCGCGATCCAAGCTCTACCTTATATATCGCCCAATTATTAAAAGAAGCGGGCTTGCCAGATGGCGTAATGAATGTAGTAAACGGTGATAAAGAAGCGGTTGATACCTTACTCACTGATCAACGCATTAAAGCGGTTAGTTTTGTTGGTTCAACACCGATAGCTGAATACATTTATACCACCGCTAGCGCGAACGGAAAACGTTGTCAGGCATTGGGTGGTGCAAAAAATCACGCGATTGTGATGCCTGATGCCGATATGGATAACGCGGTAAATCAATTATTAGGCGCAGCATTTGGCTCTTCAGGTGAACGTTGTATGGCGTTGTCTGTAGCAGTAGCGGTAGGTGACGAAGCCGGTGATGCTTTAGTGGCTAAAATGACAGAAGCAATGAAAGGCCTAACTGTTGGTGAATACACTAATGCCAATAATGATTTTGGTCCGGTAATTACTGCCGCCCATAAAGAAAAGGTTAATGGTTTTATTACCAGTGCTCAGTCTCAAGGCGCTGATATTGTGGTTGATGGTCGTAATCCTAAAATTGAAGGTTTTGCTGATGGTTTCTTTGTTGGCGCAACATTGATTGATAAGGTCTCGACAGAAATGGACAGCTACCAAGCAGAAATCTTTGGACCTGTATTACAAATTGTGCGTGTTAAAACCATGCAAGAAGCGATGCAATTAATTGACGATCATGAATACGGCAATGGTACTTGTATATTTACACGTGACGGCGAAGCTGCGCGTTATTTCTCAGATAACATTCAAGTAGGTATGGTCGGCATTAACGTTCCACTACCTGTGCCGGTTGCTTATCATAGCTTCGGTGGTTGGAAACGTTCACTTTTTGGTGATTTACATGCCTACGGCCCTGATGGCGTACGTTTTTATACCAAACGTAAAACTATTACCCAACGTTGGCCGTCAAGCGGTGTTCGTGAAGGTGTTAGCTTCGCATTTCCAAGCTAGTAAGGCGTAATGATTAAGCCAATAACAAGAAATAAAATGGTTATTGGCTTAACCTTAAATAAATACAACGACGGAAGTGCCAAGCTTATGTCTTCAAGCAAAAGTGAAAATATTGCAACTAGCAGCATCATTAAACTAAGCCAAAACCCTGCAGATTTTGGCAGTGAAGCTGACGAGTTAAGTGCTGATATGTTTGTTTCAGTCTTACCTGTTCAACATAGCCACAGCTACTTTGAATGCGAAGAAACTGGCATTTATATTGGCGTGTGGGATACCACTGATATGGTTGAAGCTGCTGGCCCGTATAGTTGTGATGAATTTATGGTGATTATCGAAGGCGCGGTAGAAATTAAGAATAATAAAACAGGTATAAAACAAACTGTACTGGCCGGCGAAAGCTTTATTATTCCGCAAGGTTATGACTGCCAATGGCACCAAAGTGGTTACTTGCGTAAATTTTATGTGATTAGCGAGCCGCCAACGCAAACGATACCTGAAACTCCCGTTATTGAAAGCATCATAAAATTGCAGTCAAACCAAACCGGACATCAGTATCAACATAATAACTTTGCAGTTGGCATAATCGAAGGTGATGCAGTTAATAGCGATTTACAGCAAAGTGTTTGCCATACCTTTTATTTTGTTACTCGTGGCGAGTTAGTGCTAACAGAAACAAACGGCGCGACATTAACTTGTCGAGCGGGTGATGCTTTTTTCATTCCTAAGGGAACACATTATCACTGTAATGCAACGGCTCTTCTTATCTTGCAATACGTGGAACTCTAACTTTTATGGAACTCAAAAATATGGCTAATCAAACAAATATAAAAATAATAAATCAGCTTGGTGAGGGCGGTAAGATGAGAGCAAAGCATTTTATAAATGGTCAATGGCAAAATGCCGCAAGTAACGAAACTTTTTCAACGATTAATCCCGCTAATGAGCAAGTACTTGCTCACCTGCCTGCTGGTAATAAAGAAGATATTAACGCGGCAGTAAAAGCGGCACGTCATGCTTTTGATCATGGACCATGGTCAACGCTTAGTGGCGTAGAACGTGGCCAATATTTACAAAAAATGGCCGACATTATTAATCGCCGTTTAGAAGAGTTAACTGAATTAGAAGTGCTTGATAATGGTAAACCCTATCCTGAAGCTAAGTGGGATATCGAAGACACGGCTGGCACATTTGAATTTTATGCCAAACTTGCTGCTGAGCTGGATGATAACTCAGAGCAAATAATTGCGTTGTCTGAGCCGGGTTTTAGTTCTCGCGCTACGAAAGAGCCTATTGGTGTTGCCGGCGCTATTATCCCGTGGAATTTTCCCATGTTAATGGCGTCATGGAAAGTAGCCCCAGCACTTGCTGCCGGTTGTACCATGGTATTAAAACCGTCAGAAGTTACTTCGTTAACTGCGCTAGCATTAGCAGAAATTGCTGAAGAAGCAGGGCTGCCAGCAGGTGTGTTAAATATTGTGACAGGACTAGGCGCCGAAGCAGGACAAGCGTTAGTTGAACATAAAGATGTTGATAAACTCGCCTTTACGGGGTCTGTACCAACGGGCTCTAAAATTATGGCGATGGCCGCAAATGACATTAAAAATGTCAGCTTAGAGCTTGGCGGTAAATCACCACTAGTGGTGTTTGAAGATACCGATATTGAAAAAGCGGTTGAGTGGATCATGTTTGGCATTTTCTGGAACCAAGGGCAGGTGTGTTCTGCTACCTCGAGAGTATTAGTGGCTGAAGCTATTTACCCTCAATTGTTGGCGCGTTTAAAAATTGAAGCAGAGAAAATCACCATAGGTGCCGGCGATATTAAAGGTGTGTTACTTGGGCCTTTAGTCAACGCAACACAGTTTGACAAAGTACAACAAGCTATCGCAAAAGGTATTAGTGAAGGTGCAACTTTAGTCACCGGCGGAAAACGTCCGGCTAGCTTTACTAAAGGTTATTATTTACAGCCAACAATTTTAACGGATATGGCGCAAGACAGTTGGATTTGGCAAGAAGAGATATTCGGCCCTGTGGTTTGTGTTAAGCCTTTTAAAACTGAAGCAGAAGCTATCGCGATGGCCAATGACTCACGTTTTGGATTGGCGGCAGCGGTAATGTCAAAAGACTTAACGCGTTGTGAGCGTGTTGCAAAAGCGTTTAGAGCCGGCATAGTTTGGATTAATTGTTCTCAACCGACTTTTGTTGAAGCGCCTTGGGGCGGTTATAAACAATCGGGCATTGGTCGAGAGTTGGGGACTTGGGGCCTGAATAATTATTTAGAGACCAAACAAATAACCCGTTATGACAGTGATGAACCTTGGGCTTGGTATATCAAGTAACTTAAGTATCAATAAAAGCCAAGTAAGTGGCGATTAGTTTAATCGGGCACTTTAATTCTTACTCATTTGTAGAGAACACCATGCAGCAGCATTTATCAGCAATAAAAGATTCGAAATTTTGTCCTATTTGGCATGATCAAGACGATGTACGACCTGCAGAATTACCTCCGTTATCAGACGATCAAGTTTGTGAACTGCTTATTGTTGGTGGCGGTTTTACTGGCTTATGGGCAGCCCTACAAGTAAAAGAGCGTCAGCCAGAAGTTGATATTATCTTAATTGAAAAAACCTTTATTGCTGATGGTTCATCTGGACGAAATGGTGGCTTTTTAAATTCGAGTTTAGCCCATGGTGAAACCAATACCGATCATCATTTTCCGGGCGAAGCTGACAAACTACATGAGCTAGGTCAGCAGAATATGGCTGAGTTACTTGCAACACTTGAGCGTTATAACATTGATGCGCGATATGAAAATGTGGGTGAAACTGAGGTCGCGACTGATCAGTATGCTGTTGACGAAATGCGCAAGCATTACCAAGAAGAAAAAGCCGCAGGCGATGACGTAGTTTGGTTTGATCAAGCACAAATGCAAGCTCAAGTTAACTCACCGACTTATTTAGCAGGTTTATGGCGCAGAGAAGGCAAAGACGGCATTGTTGACCCAGCACGTTTATGTTGGGGCTTGAAAAAAGTATTACTCGAACTTGGCGTGCGTATTTTTGAGCATACCCCGCTTGATAGCTGCCAACCATTAGGCACAGACAAAATGCAGTCTCAATGTCTTGGCTACACCATTACCAGTAAAAAAGTATTAATGGCGACCAATGCTTATCGAAATCCTATTCGCGCTGTGAGCCGAACAACCATTCCGGTTTGGGATTATCAAATGGCGACCGAGCCACTAAATCAGGCGCAACTTGACGCTATTGGCTGGCATAAAACGCGTCATGCAATCGGCAATTACGCCAATATGTTCCATTATTATCGTTTAACTAAAGACAATCGTATTACGTGGGGCGGTGGCGGTGCAGTGCGTTATTACTTTAATAAAGGCACCGACTTCGCAAAGTATGCTGATATTCCTGAGCGTTTTGAGCAACTATCAAAAGAGTTTTTTCAAACCTTTCCACAACTAGCTGGTCTTAAATTTAGTCACCGATGGAGTGGTATTATTGCCACATCGACGCGTTTTTGTATGGTGCCAGGAGCGACATACAATAACCGTTTAGCTTGGGCTGTCGGCTATACAGGCTTAGGCGTTGGCGCTTCCAGGTTTGGTGCGCGCATTGGTATTGAGCTATTGGGTTATCAACCGAGTGAGATATTAAAAATGCAGTTTGTGACGAAAAAACCGATGCCGTGGGCACCTGAGCCATTTCGTTGGTTTGGCGTTAAGTTTACTCAAAATGCCTTAATTAAAGCGGATCGAAACAACGGTAAACGTGGTTTATGGTTAAAAATGCTTGATGCGATGAACTTAGGTTTTACTTGTTAATGGGTATTTGAAACGTTCAAAATTAGACAGCTAAGACGTAAAAAAGGATCTTGTTGATCCTTTTTTTTGGTCTGAATAATCTGGTGAGCAGTTAGCTAATACCAGCGAACAACATTCATCGCCAATTCTAATACTTTTTCCATCCGACTGCTTTCTTGGGTAGGCATAAATCTATGCTTTGGTGAATCAATAGTTGGCGCGGTATTTTTTTCAACCATATAAGCTCTAAGTAAAGCTAATTCTCTTTCTGATAACTCGTTATCTTGCATTTTTTCTAACTCGCCTGTATCTAACCAAATACCTGCACAGCCGGGGCACTCATCAATTTCTATAACTTTTAAAGGACTATAGTAGCGTCTCATCATTACCGTATCGGAGCATTTCGGGCAACTAATTCTTTCCCTTTCATTAGGTAAGCTTTTAGAGAATTGCTTGAGATGATTTACTAAAGCATTGCCTCTAGGATCTTTTGAGCTTTTAAAGTTATCTAATTCAAAGTTATCAAAAAATACACCACCACAACTTTCAGATACTTCTACTTTGATACCACCAACTTTTATGGTTTTTAGTACAGTGCCTGTTCTAGGACATTTCATTAATGACATTCCTTGTTTGTTAATATGGTTAAAGCATTTGTATGAATTACTTATATAATTAACTATGCCACTGAGGATAATCTCAAGCAAATATTACTTTAACAATATCAATGGTTAATTAGTTTCAGAGTTTGATTGCAAGAGGTTTTTGTTAAGCGCTACGTATGCCTAAATTGCTTGAGGTTTTTGGCGATAAAATGGATGTGATGATGCTCATTGAGGCAAAGAAAAAGTGGGTTTTAGATTAATGTGTATCTGACCCCACTTTTTATTTTTGTGGTTTTAAAAACCTAATTTGTCTCTAACACCGTAATACCAAGCACCCATCATTACCGCGGGTACTCTCATTAATCTTCCGCCAGGGAAGTTATAATGTGGCAGGTTAGCAAAGACATCAAAACGGCTATGTTCGCCACTAATAGCTTCAGCTAATAGTTTTCCACCTAAGTGTGAGGTATTAACACCATGGCCGCTGTAGCCTTGCGTGTAGTAGATGTTGTTGCCGATTTTACCTAACTGCGGTAAACGACTCATGGTCAGTAAGAAGTCCCCACCCCAAGCATAATCAAGTTTATAGTCTTTCATTGCTGGGAAAATTTTATCCATGTGCGGCTTTAAAAATCGTTTAATGCTCGCTGGATCGCCACCACCATAAGTAACGCCGCCGCCAAATAATAAACGGTTATCAGCAGTTACACGGTAATAATCTAATTTATAGTTTACATCTTCAACACAGTAATCTGACGGAATTAGCGACTTCGCTAATGCTTCTGGTAGTACTTCGGTTGTCACGATTTGCGTGCCACATGGCATAGACTTTTTCGCAAGTTCAGGTTGTAAGTTACCCATGTAAGCGTTGCCGGCTAACACTAAGGTTTTAGCGGTTACACGACCTTGTGCTGTTTTAACGATAACAGACTCGTTTAAGCCGTCTTTAACTTGCTCAATATCGATGACTTTTGATTCTTCAAATACTTTACCGCCAATCGAGGTCAGCGCAGCCGCTTCACCTAATGCTAGTTTTAATGGGTGAATGTGGCCACAATGATTATCGACTAAACCTCCAACATAAGCGTCAGTATCCACCACTTTACGGATACTTTGAGCATCAACCATTTCTAATTTTTTGTTTCCAAAACGCTCCCACAGCGCTTTTTTAGCAACTAGCTCTTTCATTTGCTTGTCAGTAAAAGCTGCAAAAAATCCGCCTTGTTTGTAATCACAATCAATGTTGTAACGTTTAATTAAATCACGAATACAATCAGCACCCTCAAACGCCATGTCGCCTAGGGCTTGTGCCGTTGTTTGACCATAATGCTTTTCAATGTGATCAATATCACGGCTAAAACTATTAACTAATTGACCACCATTTCGTCCTGAAGCGCCAAAGCCAATTTTACAGCCTTCAAGCAAGGTTACTTCATAGCCTTTTTCACGCAACGCTATAGCGGTTGATAAGCCACTATAACCGCCACCAACAACGCAGATGTCAGTGCTATGCTCGCCGACTAATTGTGGGTAATCCACAGCTCTATTACTTGAGGCTGCATAATATGAATCTGGATATTGGCTCATGGTTTTCTCCTGCTTTATCTTACTTTAGATAGCAAAGCTGTTTGATATTTTGAACGTTAGGGGAGGCATTCTATGTCAATTATTCACAACAATAAAGCTGAAACGGCTATAAAAACACCTGAAGTGTAAAATATATTGAATTTTTTGGGCGTTATTGCCCATTAATAAATTAATCAATGAAAACGTATTAGCTTTATTATGCGCTAATTTTATCGATCACCAAGTTTATGAAGAAATTAATTATTAGTTTATAAGTGTTGATCACTGACAGGGAGCTATAACGGGAGAAAATGGGCTATTTCAATAAAATTGTATAACCCATTTTGAGCTTTAAAAATTAGCAGGAGTAGTCGCGCTAACTATTTTACAGGTTTCATCAAATATATTGCGAAAGCGATGAGGCTTATTATTGTCAAAATAATAGCTGTCATTGGCTTTTAAAATATAGATATCTGTGCCAACCGTTAATTCGATTTTTCCTTCAATAATATAACCACCTTCTTCGGCGTCATTTTGTAGCATTTCAGTACCAGTATCGGCACCTGGGGGATAGGTCTCAATAAGGAAAGTCATTTGTCGACGAGGAAATGATTTACCGACTAAATTCATATGAACATCACCAGAGCCAATGTCCATCAATTCATCTTGGCTGTATACTACTTGCTGGCTTGTTTCAGCTTCTAAGTCTTCAGAGAAAAACTCAACGAGTGATAATGGAATGCCGTTTAATACTTTCTTTAATGAACTAATAGAAGGGCTGACGCTATTTTTTTCGATCATTGAGATTGTGCTATTAGTTACACCTGCGCGTTTCGCTAATTCTCGCTGAGAAATATTTCTCATTAATCGAACAGACTTTAACTTTGCACCTACATCCATTTGAATTTCCTCATTTTTTACTCTAATTAGTTAAGTCTTTCTGACTATTTAATAGTATATAACAATTACTTGGCTTGCGTCATTAATTACGCTAATATTGTTCGATATATTTTACATCGGTGCATATAATTTACATCGTTGGCCTATACGATAGAGCGCCCTTATGACTGCAGTACATACTGATAACTATCCAGAATCTTATTATTTTTCAACGCTTAAATATAATCACAAATACCCTGTATTGGAAAGTGAATTAACCGCAGATGTGTGCATTATTGGTGGCGGTTTTACTGGAGTAGCGACAGCCATTGAATTGGCGGAGCGAGGCTACAGCGTTATTTTACTTGAAGCATTTAAAATTGGTTGGGGCGCATCAGGGCGGAATGGTGGACAACTGATTCGTGGTATTGGGCAGAACTTAGAAGGTTTTCGTAAAGCTATTGGGCAAACAGGTATTGATGCGATCACCCAAATGGGTTTTGAAGCTACCCAAATTGTTATAGACAGAATAAAAAAATATAACATCGATTGTGACCTCACTATGGGCTACTGCGATTTAGCCACTAAGCCTAAACACCTTGCGGACTTACATGCCGATTATCAAAAACTACAGAAAAATAATTACCCTTTCGATACACGTTTACTAACTGAAAAAGAAGTACGGGAACAAGTTGTCGATTCATCACTTTATCTTGGCGGTTTCGAAGATATGGGCAGTGGGCATTTACACCCATTAAACCTCTGTACTGGTGAAGCGAAAGCCGCCGCAGATTTAGGCGTTTTAATTTTTGAAAACTCTGAAGTGTCAGAAATTATTCACGGCGACGTGGTTACAGTTAAAACGGCTAAGGGCCAAGTTAAGGCAAAAACCTTAGTACTCGCGGGTAATGCCTACCTTGATGATTTAGTACCTGAAATTTCTGCAAAAGTGTTACCTGCAGGCAGTTATATCATTGCGACAGAGCCGTTAAACGAAGAACTTGTTAAAACCTTAATGCCAGGTAATCACGCAGTATGTGATCAAAAAATCGATTTGGATTACTTTCGACTCTCGGCAGACAAACGCTTGCTTTTTGGCGGTATGTGTAACTATTCAGGACGTGATCCGAAAGATATTAAAGCAGCACTTTACCCAAAAATGCTTAAAGTGTTTCCACAACTAGCAGGCATTAATATTGATTTTCAATGGGGCGGTAAAATAGGTATTGGTGCAAACAGACTACCGCAACTCGGGCGAATTAAACCCAACGTATTGTATGCTCAAGCATTTTCAGGCCATGGGGTTAATGTGACTCATATGGCTGCAAAACTATTAGCGGAAAGTATCTCGGGAGAATCTGATCGCATTAAGTATTTTGCACTAGTCGAACACATGAGTTTTCCGGGAGGTAAATACTTACGGGCACCGTTGTTAGCGTTAGGCATGATGTATCACAAGCTTATTGATGCAATAAAGTAGCGCTTACACAACAGGTGAACTGAAGTAATTCTAGTTAGGCCTTTCAGGACACCTATTTCTCATTCGTCCGGCTAATGCGCAACCGTTTTAGAAAAAACGTGAATGATAATAACCCCAAATATAATAAATAGCATACCGATAATGGCAGGTATATCTGGGGTTTGATCGTAAAGAATCATGCCTGCAATTGTCACTAATACAATACCAACACCAGACCAAATGGCGTAGGTAATACCAACAGGTAATGTTCGTAATACCAACATTAAGAAGTAGAAAGAGCTGATATAACCAACAATAACAATCAGGCTAGGTACCAGTTTGGTAAACTCTTCTGCTGATTTTAAAGCACTCGTGGCAATAACTTCGGTTACAATCGCTAAAAACAAATACCAATATGTTGTCATGACTTATACCTCCCTACGATGCATTATTTTTGTTAGTAACTTGTACTTTATTGGTAGCGTTACGTTCAGCTACTTCTGCTTGCCATTCAAACATATTCATTTCGATTAACACAAAAGCCAATATCCATAAAAAAGCGTCCCAAAACTCGAGGAAATTACCGGTAACGCCCCAATAAACAGCGGCTAGAAGCAACACGCTGTACACCGTTATTTTAATGAATTTATTATATTTTTCCCAAAATTTACTAGAGATGTTGCCTAATTGTGTGTGTACGTCAACTTCTAGCATTAACACCACTAATACCCACGCAGTGCCATTGATAACATCAACCCATCCTAAGGCTTTAACATTACTATATGAGTTAGTATCTGTAAGTACTTTATAGCCATCGTGGACAAAAAAATCGGTACCTGTGGTTGCAAGTGTACGGCAAGTTTCACTGGTGATCACATTGTAGACATTGAGCGTTTCCATAAACTTAAACTCTTTCGCAACGCTACACAAATCGGTGATTTGTATAGGTGTAAATTGAGAGAGTAAACCAAGTTTACTGATATAGCCGTACAGCGAATAAAGAATAAAGATATAACAAAAGGCACGAATACCATGCAGAGTCCACTTAGTAGCACCGACGAGTTTTTCATCATCAATGACGCAAGTTTCTAGTTCAAATAATAGTAATAATATTAACCAAGCCGTGGTATCAATAGTTGATGAAAAAGCCTCCACTACGTTATCTAACGATAAACCGGCAGCAAAAATAACTTTACTCGCTAACCATTCTTCTTGAAAAAATAAATAAACATTTATCGCCAATAAAGTATAAATAAGGTATTTAAAGCCTTGGAAGCCCCATGAATGAAAATGCTTTATAAATTTTTTTCTGAACGAAGGCGAGTTAATTTGATTCATGGGTACTTCCGTCATAGTATATTCTTCTTTTTAGAAAACCATTTTATTATTTAACTACTTTAATCAACGACATATCATTGCTTGTACTTATAAATAAGCCACTGCGAACAGTGGCTTTTATCTATTTTACTAAGTTGTAAAAAGCAGCCGTTTGGTCAAGCGTTTTCTTCGCTTTTTCAATTAATTCATCAACCTCTGCATGACTGATAACGAGCGGCGGTGAAATAATCATAGTATCACCACATGGACGCATGATCAGGCCATTCGCCATCGAAAAGTCACGACAGATACCACCCGCTTTACTATCCGGTGCTATCCGCTCATTTGTCGCCTTATCTTTAACTAACTCGAGGCCAGCCACCATGCCCAAACCTCGGGTTTCACCAACAATAGGGTGGTCGGCTAATTCTAACCAACGTTTTTGAAGATAAGGTGAAATGTCATTTTTAACACGTTCAACGATACCTTCAGACTCGAGTAATTCAATGTTTTTTAAGGCAACGGCGGCAGCAACTGGGTGGCCTGAGTAGGTAAAGCCGTGATTAAAATCGCCACCTTTTTCAATTAATGTCTCTGCTACTCTATCACCAACAATAACACCGCCAATTGGTAAATAACCTGAAGATAAGCCTTTTGCGATAGGCATTAAATCAGGTTTAAGATCAAAGTGTTGGCTAGCAAACCATTCGCCGGTACGGCCAAAACCAGAAATAACTTCATCAACAACAAGTAAAATATCATATTTAGATAGAATGCGTTTAATTTCTGGCCAGTATGTACTTGGTGGAATAATTACGCCACCGGCACCTTGAAATGGTTCAGCGATGAAAGCCGCGATATTTTCTTCGCCTATCTCAAGGATTTTAGTTTCTAATGATTGTGCCGCTTTAATACCAAACTCTTCCGGCGTTAAATCAACGTCAGCTTTGCTGCTGACTTCTTTAAAAAAGTAAGGTTGTTCAACATGTTCAACACCTGCAATAGGTAAGTCGCCTTGCGCATGCATATAACCCATACCGCCTAAGCTTGCGCCAACAACGGTTGAGCCATGGTAAGCATTTTCACGGCTAATAAAGGTTTTCTTGGTAGGCTTACCTTCTAAGTCCCAAAAACGACGCACCATACGAAAAACTGTATCGTTAGCTTCTGAACCTGAACCGGTAAAAAAGACTTTATTCATATGCGCGGGCGCCAGTGAGGCAATTTTCTCTGCTAACTTTGCTGCCGGTGCATGGGTAGTCTTAAAAAATAAATTATAGTAAGGCAGTTTACTCATTTGTGCCGTTGCAACGTCAACAAGTTCTTGTCGTCCATAGCCGATATTTACACACCAAAGACCCGCCATAGCATCAAGCAGTTTATTACCTTCACTGTCAAAAATATAAACCCCTTCAGCATGAGCAATTACGCGCGAGCCTTGCTCAGCTAGCTCTTTATTATCACTAAAAGGTTTGAAATGATGGTTAATATCTTTTTGTTGTAAATCACTATGCATAATATTTTCTCTAATTAAATTGTTTCGACATTGATTAAACGGTAGTCAGTAAATACCTGCGCTCCCAAGCGCTAATTTCACTTTTATACTTTTCATAATCTACCGCACGAGTTGCAACGTAACCCCTAACAAAGTCGTCAGTTAAATAATGCTTAATTACTTCACTTTTAGACATGCAGCTTAAAGCCGATTCAATAGATAAAGGTAGGTCTTCATTGACAGTTTTATTGGCTTTTGTGGTGGTTTCTTCAGAAGGTTTGATTTTTTCCATCATACCGATATAACCACAAAGTAATGTTGCTGCTATCGCTAAATAAGGATTGGCATCAGCACCAGGAATTCTATTTTCAACACGTTTTGCTTGCTTAGGCGCATCAGGTACCCGTAAACCAACAGTTCTGTTTTCCATACCCCAATGAACATTTACCGGTGAAGTTTCTTGCGCTAAAAAGCGACGGTAAGAATTTACATTAGGTGCGTACATTGGCATAACATGGCTGGTATATTGTTGTAAGCCACCAATATAATGGTAGAAAGCTTCACTGAAACCTTCGTCATCATCGTTAGCAAAGATGTTTTTACCTGTATCTAGTGAAACAATACTTTGATGAATGTGCATTGCACTGCCGGGCTCACCGCTGATAGGTTTTGCCATAAATGTTGCCGTAATGCCGTGTTTTTCTGCTGCGGCTTTTACCGTGCGCTTAAAAACAAATACTTGGTCGGCAAGTTTTAACGGGTCGCCATGATCAAAATTAAATTCAAACTGCGCAGTACCTTCTTCATGAACGACAATATCAAGGTCTAATTCTTGTAATTTAGCCCAAGCATAAATGTCTTGTAAAACTGGTTCAAACTCACTTATTGCGTCAATCCCGAATGACTGACGGCCCACTTCTATGCGACCTGACTTACCTTTCGGCGCACGTAGTGGTTGATTGGCATCATGATTAGTTTCAGCAAAATAAAGCTCCATTTCAGGTGCAACCACCGCCTTTAAACCTTGCTCCTGATAAAGCGCGATCACTTTCTTTAATAAACTGCGGGGAGAAAGCTTACTGGCGGCACCATCTTGGGTAAAACAGTCATGGATGATCATGGCTGTTGGCTCTTTTGCCCAAGGCACCATATAACAAGCATTTGCATCAGGCTTCAAAAACATATCGATATCGCGAGGGTTAGCGACGCTATATAAAACATCGTCTGCAGCTAAATCACCTGTTGTAGACATGAGTAAAATGGTTTCGCCTAATCGACAACCGTCTTCACTGATAAATTTATCCACAGGAAAAACTTTACCTCGGGCAATACCGCTATGATCACTGATCAAGCTTTGTACATGCATTACGTTATGTGCAGCTAACCACGATTTAATTTTATCCATGAATTTCTCTTATTAATTTTTTCTCAGCACACGCTTGGCCAAAAGCATGAAATAACTTAGTACTATTTGGATTATTTTTTACCTGCCACTCAGGGTGCCACTGCACTGCAATTGCAAATGTTGTCGCTTGAGATATTGAAAATGCTTCGATAAGCCCGTCTTCAGCGGTTGCTTCTACAAATAAACCTTGTGCTAAACGGTCAACACCTTGTGTGTGTAATGAGTTAACCATAATATTTGTTTCATTTAACAAAGCGGAGAGTTTGCCATCAGGGGTAAGCGAAATACTGTGGCTTGGCGCGTATTGCTCGGCTAGGGTTATATTTTTGTTTTCTCTGTGTTCAATATATTGCCCTGTTTTATGTAAATACTGATGCAGCGAGCCACCGAAGGCGACGTTAATTTCTTGAAAGCCACGACATACACCCAACAAAGGAATACCATGTGCCACAGCTGATTTTGCCAAATACATACTGGTGCTGTCACGTGCATCGTCTAATCGAGTATCAGCGTCAGCTGGACTATCTTGATAATGCAAAGGATTAACCATTGAATAGCCACCAGTAAGTAATATTCCGTCTACGGTGTCGAGTAATTGATCAATATAGGCTGGTTCAGCTAATGCAGGAATAAGAATGGGTAAGCAGTTACTTGCTGAAATGATCGCTTGTAAATATTTGTCACCTGCAACATGGAAGGGGTGTGGTTCCAGAGTTTCTGTATCACATATAACCCCAACTATCGGTAAACGCTTTGATGACGTATTCAATTTTCTACACTCTGATTAACTGTTCATTTTAACAAACAGTAGCACAGTAAAATAATAAGCGTCTATTAAAAATTACACTTTGAAGAGTTGAGGAAGTTAGGATAAGTGAGCGCCTTAGTAATGTATTTTTAATTTTGCATTTTAATTCAGCGGCTTACGTCGATGGTTGTTGCTCTCTTTTGCGGTAAAATATTTCGAACACCCTGTGTTGTGAATATATTAATGTGTTTCAATAATATATAGATAACAGCAAATAACTGACGTGCAAATTTTTTATTAAATGGTAGTAAGTTATGCAGCAAGCTGACGGGTAATATTTTGCTAGCAGATAAAGCTGAGGTGTTTGTTGATTAGGCGTTTTTCGTTAATTAATCTTGAATTTTTAAAACCTTTGGCCGAATAAAAAAGCCAAGTAGGCTACCAAAAAGCTCTCGATACATTGCTTCTATTTCTTCTTTACTGATATTGCCGCCAAAGATAAGCATCTCAAGTTCTTCACCAGGTTCTTTGACAATATAGCCAGATGAGATAAAGGCATTTTTCTCATAAAAAGCTTTGCGCTTCAGTCTTTGCTGATAGTTTTGCGCTTGCTTATCGAGCTTTTCAATATTCAGAACAATTCTTTTTCCAGCATGTTTGGCTTTCAATGACGTCATAACTTTGCTGCCATATCCGCCTGAGCGTTGAGATTCCGATATCGCTAAAAAATGTACTAATACAATGTCTTTAAATTCAGTAATATAAATTAGACCAATCCACGTATCATCGCTATAAAGCACATTAAAGCCTTGCTTGCCATTTCGTAGTTTAAATCTCAGCAGCCAAGTGGGCACCTTTTGGTGGGTGGTAAAAGCTTTTTTATAAAGATCAATTACAGCTAAGTAATTATCATCTTTTTGCGACAATGGCCGGAAATTAATTGTCATATTTTAACACTTCAAAAACAGGTAAATGAAACTGCCAAAAAGGCCGTGTGTAGTAGTGCAGTGATTACGAACATGGTATTGGTTATTAATAATCGACTGCTTCAACAAATGAAACCGATAGAAGCAGTCTTGTTTATTACGCGTTATTACTCACTTGTTTTTGATACCAAAATGAAGCAACTAAAATAAACACACCAATCCCCATAAATAAAATAACTTTTTGCCAAAGTAATGCATTAGCCACATCAACCAAAGATAACTTCATTATGGCTAACAATATTAAAACGAAACTATATTTTATCGTTGTTTTCCGTCTATCTTTCAAAAAGAGTATTAATGCGCCATGAATAGCTAATACTGGGGCAATTAATAGGTTTAATCGATATTCGGGCAGCGAAGCAAGAAAAGCTACATAGGTAATAGCGACGATAGAGTGTAAAAACAAATCGGCATTTAAGTTAAGTACTTGGCCTAGCTTAGACTTTTTAAATTTAGCTTCTTTTTGATATAAAGCCGCGATTATAAATACTACCGGCACTAAGGCAAATTGCACATTTGATGACATTAGTAACCAAGCACCAACGACTAATAATAAATTAATAGCGATAATGAGGTTTTCATTTCTTTTTAAATGCCCGGATAAATTAATGGTATTAAATGCAAACGCCCAATATATCGAAGCAACAATCATGGCAATAACAATGCTATCTGCTTGAGTTCCAACGATATTGGGAATAGCAAAACCTAGCGTTAGTAAGCCCCAACTACAGATGAACTGGTAGATAGGCACAGAGTCCTTGCTGTTAAAGTAGTAAGCTATTGCGTAAAAGCTAGTAAAGCCAATAAGCACAACGGTGCTATTTATTAGTGATAATTGCCCCACGGCAATTGCAAAAACCAAACAAGCTAAGCCCGTTAATATTTTCGTTTCTTTGACCAATAAGTGGTGTTGTACTTTACGCGCTAATAACAAAGCCAATAGGGGAGAAAGCCATAATATCAGGAGTGAATTTTCATCAAACCTTCGTATAACCGACCCTATCCAACAAACGGGTATTAATAAATAGAATAGAATTCTTACTGATTCCGCGATATCTTTTATTTTACTGTCAGGTTGATATTTTCGATAAAATGCCGACCACAACCACAGCTGAATAAATGCAGATGCTATTGCTAATTGTGCAAACAATGGCAGCAAAGTAAAACGATAACTATCAGCTAATAAAGTGCCTTTGAATGCATAGAATAAAGGTACGATTATCAGTGTCGCGGCAAAAACTTCGATGGTTGCTTGTTTACAATATTTTGCTCTAAATAATAGCCCTGCTTGTAAAAGAATGATCAAGGCTCCTGTCCAATTACCTAGCCAAATATCCGCACTAGCAATAACTAAAATGGATAACCAAATAGCTTCAATTAATTGTAAAAAAGGTTTGATTCTATTTTGGGCAAATTTATCAAATATATCGCTAGGGTTTATTAGTCGTTGCCAAATGGCGATAATTGCTACGATCATCAATGATAACAGCCATCCATCAACCGACTTCAACGCAGGTAATGGAAAATACATGGCTAAAGCCGACCAAGAGTATAGTAGCGCTACTGCTGTTAACGCTTGCCCTTGATTAATAGGTGACGAAATTTCATAACGACGACCAATAGAAATTAATAATAATCCTTCTACTGCCCATGCTATTCCCCAATATGCGTCACTAATAGTGCTTACTATGGCTAATATGCACCACGAGGTAGAAAGCAGAATGAAGAAATGTACTAATTCACGCTTCACTTTATACATTAAGATACTTGCGGCTATAGCCACCACGGTGTTTAACGCGAAACTAAAGCTAATTTTACTGGTGAATATGTCAGACGCTTGCAAGAAAATTAACACGGTTGAGCCCGTTAAAGCGGCAAGAAAAAGTATTGACTGATTAGTAGCCCCTTTGCCCTTAGTCAGTGCCGTAGTTACATAGGTAAAAAACAGTAGATAAAATAAATTTACAACCCAAACAGAAATGAGGATATTTTCGAAACCCATTAACCATTCAAGGGAAACGAATGTAAACGCTAAACTTAGATGAGCTAGCCATTGGCCAACATAGCGATAAGCCAAAATTAAACTGCTTGTTACGACAAAGGCGAGTGATAACAGGTAGTAAAGGGGCTCAATACTCATGACGTTTGAAAGTATTGGCATTGTAGCAATGCCGATTATGCCTAAAGCAGCAACAACCTTAGTATCTAACCATAAAGCAAAAGCGTGACATATTAAGGCTATCGCTAAATACAAAATCAATACTAATACATTAGGTAAAAGTCCATAAACACTGCCAGAGAAATAGACCGTACTGTAAGCTAATAAAATACCTAACACGACAATGGCTGTAGCGAATTCACTGAATCGGGTTTTTATTTTTAGTACTATACCTAAGCTCACCACAGCAAATGCCGCGATACACATTAATAGTGACTTAGAGCCCGCACCGAGCTGGTCAATTAACAATTGCATTAAATAGCCAAAACCGGCAAGTGTTAAACCGATGCCAACGATTGTGAGTATGAAAATACCCAACATGCCCTTTTCTTTATATGACTGGTATATTTTTGTGATGGGAGAAAACCAGTCAAAAAGCGACGACAACATGGTTTGAAACAAAATGAAAATAAATGAAGGTTTGGCCGGAGTAGATTTTTCCCATTCTGCTTTCGAGGCTAGGTAGTCATCAGCCGTTTTGGTATGAGTTGCATTGTCAGTACTTTTCGAAGATTGTACTTGTAGTATAGGGGGAGTAACTTCTTCAAATTGGTTAAAATTTTGGTTTTGGAAATCGGCTAGATCTTCTTCTTGGGAGATTAAGCTATCCAACCGTTGTTCAACTGCACCCACTCGTTCACTGAACTGTAGCTTTAGCAGAGCTAATTCAGATCTGAGCGCTTTAACGTCTTCATTCATCAATACGTCCTGTAACTTTATTATTGAATAACAATATATTATTTTTTTGCCATTATTCACTGATTAGACATTATTTACCAATGGATTAGGCAAACCGCATAAATTTTGAGGAAAAAACATTTCATTTGGCTGGTAATATAGCCATTTCAAATAAATATTGTATTCATAGAGGTACTGATGCTTTTTGTGGTAGGACAACATAGTTTGAAACTAAACAATAAAGTATGAAACTGAGGCAATAAAGTTTAGAACTTTCTGGACTTGTTTTTTTCGACCGATTTTAGCCAAAAGCGGAAGTTAACAAGTGTTAGATGTTTCATTATAAAAACGAATAAAAAAGTTAATTCCTTTTTTACTTTTGAAAAAATAAAAATACTGAGCAGTTAAAAAGGTCATAAAGAATAAAGTGAACCACCAAACATAATCACTGTTATTTGGAATTAAAAAGAGTCTAATCAAAAAGACGACAGCATTTGAAAAACAAATACCGATTGTTGTATTTTTAGCCCACCTATCACTCCATATAAACTTAAATAAGCTCAAGTTTTTATAAACCAAGACCGACACAACTATAATCAAGAAAATCAAAGACTCTTGTTTACCATTAAAAGCAAATATCACTATGTAGATAGGAATAACAAACAAATAAAATAATTTTTGAGAGTACCCCTCTTTAGCTTTCTTTTTTTCAAATCCTTTAGGGTCTTTGTGTTTTTCTATTCCTTCGGTACTTGCATTTGAAGGGCAACCACACTCACTACATACAGAGCTTTGTGCTTCGTTACCTAACCCACATGCACCACAACTCCATCTATACGTACTCATTTTTTCCCTTTTTTAAATATACTTGTGACAATCTGCTTTTGCTTAAGTTGACCATGAAAATCAGATTGTTACGTCAAAACAGTGCCATTAGCGGAAGTATCTGCTTTACCTCATTGGAGAACCTTTTCGGGTATCCATGTGCAACTTGCCATAATCTGAAACGATATATGTAATATCATCGCCATTGCCCACATAATCAACCCACACTTCGCACTTTTTTGTTTTTAATTCAGGATGCCCTAAGTGAGTTAATGGCTGTTCTGTATTTATAAGATGCTTCTTAATTCGTTCCAAAGCAAAATCATTAGTAACAACGCACTGCTTATTAAAAAGAGTTCCATAGCTTGAAACAAGGCCTATGAAAACAATAGTTAATGGTACTAAAATTATTTCAAATTTATTACCACTTTTAAAGGCCAATACTAGCCAATAAATAAACATAGCGAATAGACCACCAAACCAACCAAATACAACAAAAATTGCACTCGCACCACCAGCCCCAACACCTAAAATCGCAAAGATGAATCCTACAATAAAAATGCAACTAGCTACCAATATAGGCTTTTTGAAGTATTTTGATAGATTTTTAAAATTCAAAGCATATCCTTTTCCATGAATGTAGTTTACTTATGATGGGCTGAGGTTCGCTCAATCTGACACTAAGCTTTTCATGTGATTACGTCAACTATGAGCCTTTAGTACGACCTAATGATTTTGTCGTTTTATCCAACATTGCGGACATTTCAAAGAACCTGCCCCCGCAGTTCAAACCTGCTTCAGTGCTCGGGTAAGTTACCCTGTGCGTTCATAAAATTTCATTGCTTAATCAGGTGAAATTAGGTGTAATGGATGTAAATTCATAAGCTGAGCATGCAGGGCAGAGACAAAAACCGAACGTGACCCAATTAAAGTGGGTTTATGATGGTTTTAGTTAAAAAAAGCAATTTCCCATAGCATAAACAACACCAACTCTGATACACCGAGCAGGTATTGGCTCAGCTCAACAAGCGATTATGCAACACAAACAGCGTGTCGCATAAATACTAAATTGTTAGGCTATAAGGAAATCATCAGTGTTTGGAAAATTATTTAATATTTTTAGTGTTGTAGTTATTTTAACTGGTTGTTCGGCTGTTTCAGTGACAGATCTAAGGAACTCTCCTAAAGGCACTCTGGAATTTAATGTTCCAGATAGCACGATGGAACAGACTTTTGAGCATATGTATTCAAAAATGAATAGTTGTTGGATTGGTGGGCTACCGACAGCAAAAAATGGCATTTATCAAATTTCAAAACCAAATATTAAAACAGTTTATGTTACCGTTTATGGTGCGCCAGGTATTCCTGAACGTACTTTGTTAGTTGCTGACATTAAAGCAACTGATATCAAAAGTTCGGCTGTCAAATTATCTTATGAGTATTGGGGGAATAAAGCGGATTTAGTTCGAGATTGGTTTACTAAAGGTGAAACGTCTTGTGGCATATAGCCTAACAAGGGTTTTCAAGTCGGACAAATTACAGTTGGCTTTTTGTTCGTGCCTCACTTATTTTAGCCAACTGCAATTTGCCGCTTAAAACGGCTACATGGACTCCCCTTTGTCAAGCAATAGCATCTCTTACAACAAGAAGATCTGACAGCAGCTCTACATTCGGCGTTTATTAGC
>NBOG01000016.1 GCA_002104535.1 Cognaticolwellia sediminilitoris
AACCGCCTCTTCGACTTGTCCCGAAGAAGTGGAGCGCATTTTAGAGATTTATCGCCCCGCGTCAACCGCTAAATGCAATTAAATTGAGAAAAGGTGTTTGTTTGCTTTTTATTTGTACTGCCTGTGGTTTTAATGCACTAAAGCAGGATAAATACCATTCAGGCTATCGGATTTCATACATGTTTATGCTTCAGCTTTTAACAAGTATCCATTGTTTATAACTTATTTTTCTATTCATCTATTAGCATTCATCGTCTTTTTTCGTTAATTTTATAGCTGTTAGCCCCTTTAAAACGCAATAGCACTAATAAATGCTAGAGTAATTGGGTAAATGCCCTATTAGTTTGATTAAATTGCATAAAAATTACACTTATTCTTGCACATTGTTGAAAGGTGGGTAACATAGAATTGCAATTTAAGCTTTTTATAAAATAATAATTAGGTATCCATTATGAAGTCTCCTCAAGCATTAACGTTTATTGTAGCGTTAGTATTTTCTGTAGCTATTTACATTCTAGCTAGCAGTGGTTTATTCGAACTCACTAGTATCAGCGTGGCTGTTGTCGCTTTTGTCTGTGCATTTGTCGCACCTTTGGTTGGCAAAGCAAAAGCTGGCACACAAGAAGATGATACAAGCATCACTACTCTCTATGTTGGTAACTTACCTTATAGAGCTAATGAAGCTGCCGTTAGAGAATTGTTTTCAGAGTACGGTCAGGTTCAATCAGTTAGGTTGATGAAAGATAAGCACACAGGTAAAAGACGTGGCTTTGGTTTTGTTGAAATATCAGCCGCAGATGCAGACAATGCCGTATCATCATTAAATGATAGCGAGTTTCAACAAAGAACGTTGAAAGTTCGCGAAGCAAAAGAAAGACCGGAGCAAGGGCCAGAATAAATTACTTATTCTGCATTGTTGATTAAAAGCCCATTTTTATGGGCTTTTTAATGTCTGAAGTTTACCTTTTAGACTTCTAATTACTTATACCACTCTGTTACCTTTTATCCAACCGCTTTGCCTTTAGTTCTAATGCCGTTTCCCCCATCCATCAGATTTAACTATTCTGTTTACGAAAAACTATGCTTAAAAGTCTATTTCTTCTAGAATACAAACACTATTTAGTAGACAAAAACTGGGGAATCGCTAGAATCCCTGCCTCGAATTAGTAAGCGATATTCAATTTCAACAAGGTATTTCAATGTTTAGCCACATTCACCCCGATAATTACCAACAGCAACTTGACGAAAAACAGCAAAGCATTGCAGAGATTTTTGCACAATTTGAATTACCCGCATTTGAAATATTTACTTCCCCAACTCTACATTACCGTCAGCGTGCTGAGTTTAGAGTTTGGCATGAAGGTGAAGATCTTTATTACATTATGTTTAACAGCGAAACCAAAGAAAAGTTTCGAGTTGATGACTTTCCAGTTGCAAGTAAGCTTATTAATCAATTTATGTCGGCACTGTTAGACGATATAAAAGATAAACCGGTTTTACGTCAACGATTATTCCAAGTCGACTTTCTTTCTACCCTGAGTGGAGAGGTACTGGTCAGCTTGCTTTACCATAAACAGTTAGACGATGAATGGATCACACAAGCAACGGCATTAAAAGCAAGATTATCAGCAATAGCACCTGTTGATATTATTGGCCGAGCGCGTAAGCAAAAAGTTGTGTTAGACAAAGACTTCGTCATGGAAGCATTAAATGTTGATGGTAAAACGTTTCAGTATCAACAAGTAGAAAATAGTTTTACTCAGCCAAATGCCAAGGTAAATGAAAAAATGTTGCTGTGGACACAACAAGCAACTAAAAACCTAGGCGGCGATTTAATCGAACTCTATTGCGGTAATGGTAATTTCAGTATCGCTTTAGCAGAAAACTTTGATCGAGTTTTAGGTACTGAAATATCAAAATCGTCGGTAAAGTCAGCTCAAATTAATATAGCCGCAAATAACTTAAAAAACGTTGATATTGTTAGAATGGCAAGTGAAGACTTTAGCCAGGCAATGAATGGCGAGCGAGTATTTCGCCGTTTGGAAGGTTTTGATTTAACTAGCTACAATTATCAAACGGTACTGGTTGATCCACCACGTGCCGGGTTAGATCCTGATAGTGTTGAGTTAGTAAGTCGGTTTGAACGTATTATTTATATCTCGTGTAATCCTGAAACATTGCGTGACAACTTAACTGAACTGACTAAAACTCACAAAATTGAGCATTTTGCGCTGTTCGACCAATTCCCTTATACCCATCATGTTGAAACGGGTGTTATTTTGTCTCGCCTTTAGTTTTACGGCTGAGTTGATCATGGCGATTCTCAGATCGCAAGCCAAACTCAAATGCACCGCGAGCGATAAAGCGTAGTTGCTTAATCGTTCGTTGTGCTAACTCTTCTAAATCCTTCTTATCACAATCTAAAGCGTCAGACCCTGCACTAAAAACAATAGTAACCGCAGCATTTGCTTGCAAATATGCTACTTCAGCATCAAGTTTATTAGCTTGCTGTAAATAGTCACACAGTTCTAGGGTAAAATAACGAATTTCTCGATTAACCGCAGCACGAAAAGCCGCCGAGGTTCCTGATCGTTCACGTAGTAACAAGCGGAAAATATTGCCGTTACTCTCGATAAACTCCATAAAAGTATGAACAGATATTTGAATCACTGATCCGCCTTTCTCAATACGCTGACGTGCTTGTCGCATCAGTTGACGTAACGTTAAACCCGCTTCATCAACTAGAGTTAAGCCTAATTCATCCATATCAGAAAAGTGGCGATAAAATGAGGTTGGTGCTAAGCCAGCTTCTTTGGCAACTTCACGTAAGCTAAGACTAGAAAAGCTTCGCTCACTACTTAGTTGCCCCAAAGCAGCATCAATTAATTGTCGACGCGTTTTTTCTTTTTGTAATGCTCGAACACCGCTCATCGCCAATACACCTAGTAATTATTCAACACTGTAACCTGCTTGATATGATACTGAAAAAACTAAATATTACTAGCAAATTGATATTTTTCAGAACTCAGTCAATAATTAATTACATCATTGGAGTGCCTATTTAGATTTTTAAATTTACCAAAAAAACAGTATCAACACTTGACTCAGCAATGAGTAAAGTTAGAATAGCGTACAAGTGTACACTGAAATATTTTTTTGAGTGGCTAGCCCTAGATGGAAGATTCATGAACAAACCACCTATTATTTGGTTAAATGTATTTGTATTTAGCATTACCTTTTTATTCGCTGCAATCGCAGTACCTTACCGCGCCGTAACTCACGGCTTCGATGCAACAGAAATTACTGCAGCCATTATCTGTTTTATTTATTGTGGTATGTCAATTACTGCCGGTTATCACCGTCTTTGGTCACATAAAACTTATCAGGCACATTGGTCATTAAGACTTATCTACGCTTTAGGCGGTGCATTTGCATTGCAAAATAGTGCTTTGCATTGGTCTTCAGATCATCGAATTCATCACAAACATGTCGATAAAAACCATGTTGATCCTTATTCTGCAAAAATGGGCTTTTGGCATTCGCACATTGGTTGGATGTTAAGAGACTTTCAACCAGAAAATTACGCTAACTATAATAACGTTCGTGATTTGCAAAAAGACGCCATTGTTGTTTGGCAGCATAAACACTATTTACTACTTACTATTGTTATGAACTTTGGTGTGCCTATTCTATTTGGTTTATGGCACGGCGACATGATTAGTAGTTTGTTATTACTTGGCTTTTTGCGCTTAGTATTGAGTCACCACACCACATTTTTTATAAATTCGTTAGCCCACATTTGGGGTAAACAAACTTATACCGAAAAAAATACCGCTCGTGATAATGGCTTTTTAGCATTTTTTACCTTTGGTGAAGGCTACCACAACTATCATCATATCTTTGAAAATGACTATCGAAATGGTATTCGTTGGTGGCAATTTGATCCAACCAAGTGGTTGATTAAAGGGTGTGAGCACTTGAAACTAACGTCCAAGTTGCGTGTTACTCCTGAAGATAAAATAGAAAAAGCCCGCTTAGCTATGATTTTACTTCGAAGCAAAGAGAAAATAGCCGCACATCCAGACGCTGAACAGTTATTAGAAAGGTTACAGCATGAATACGATGAACTTATTCACAAAATTAATGAGTTTTATGCCGCTCGTAAAGCGTTAATTGCGACTAAACGTGACCAGTTGATTGCAGATGTTGAAAACTCAGAAGTCATGGCACACTACCAAGAAATCAAGCGCAGATTAGCGGAACAACAACGCAGCTGGCAAAATATGGTAGAAAAACTAGCATAAAAACAGTTACCTTCGTTTTAATTCCTGCTAAAATTTTTAATATTGATGCAGGAATTAAAGGGTTATCCGTTGAGTAAACAAACACAAGCCAAGACCAAGAAAACAAACAGCAGCGCTAAAAGTTATGACTTCGACGCCATTATTATAGGTACAGGTCCTGGCGGTGAAGGCGCTGCCATGAATTTAGCCAAGCGCGATAAAAAAGTAGCCATTGTTGAACGTTATCATAATGTTGGCGGCGGTTGTACACATTGGGGTACTATCCCATCAAAAGCGTTGCGCCAATCGGTAAGTCGGTTAATTGAATATAATTCCAATCCTCTATTTAATGCTGGCCAAAGTGCAAAACACTTAACTTTCCAAGATATTTTAAGTCACGCATCTGCAGTTATTCGCAAACAAGTTAACTTGCGCAGCGGCTTTTATAATCGTAATCAAGTCGAACATTATTACGGTGAAGCTTCATTTGTTGATGCTAATACCATCCAAGTATTAAGAACTGATGGTTCTATCGATACTATTACTGCAAAACAAATTGTTATTGCTACAGGTTCGCGCCCTTATCACCCTGACAATGTAGACTTTTCACACCCAAGAGTTTATGACTCTGATAGCATTTTATCGCTCGATCATTCACCACGTCATATCATTATTTACGGTGCCGGTGTTATTGGCAGTGAATATGCGTCAATATTTCGCGGATTAGGCGTAAAAGTTGACTTAATCAACACCCGAGACCGTCTGCTTTCATTTTTAGATGACGAAATGTCAGATTCATTAAGCTATCACTTATGGAATAATGGTGTAGTTATTCGCCACGGTGAGCAAATTGAACGTGTTGAAACCAGCCCTGAATCGGTAATTGTACATTTAGAGTCAGGTAAGAAAATGCGCGCCGACTGTTTATTATTCGCTAATGGACGTACCGGTAATACTGCAGATTTAAAGCTTGAAAATGCCGGCTTAAAAGCTGATGGCCGCGGTCAATTAAAGGTCACTGAGTCATACCAAACTGAGGTAGAAGGTATATTTGCCGTTGGTGATGTTATTGGTTACCCAAGTTTAGCTAGTGCTGCATTTGATCAAGGCAGAATTTGCGCCAGCGCAATGCTCGACGGAAACAGTCAAGCTAAGCTGACTGTTGATATTCCGACGGGTATTTATACTATTCCAGAAATTAGCTCGGTAGGAAAAACAGAGCAAGAGTTAACAGAAGCTAAAGTACCTTATGAAGTTGGTCGTGCACAATTCAAGCATTTAGCCCGAGCACAAATTTCTAATAACTTAGTCGGCTCGTTGAAAATACTCTTTCATCGTGAAACGAAAGAAATTTTAGGTATACATTGCTTTGGTGAAAATGCTGCCGAAATTATCCATATCGGACAAGCAATTATGCAGCAAAAAAATGGTGGCAACACCATTGAATACTTTGTTGAAACAACATTTAACTACCCAACAATGGCTGAAGCATTCAGGGTAGCTGCATTAAACGGTCTTAATAGACTATTCTAAATAAGTGCTAGGGCAATGCTTGTATGGCTTAAATAGCTTGCCCTTCTCTTAAAATATTAATGCTATTGAATGGGCTATTGTTATGCGCCGTTTTGATCCAGCATGCTAACTACTCTAATTAACCCACATTCGAAGCGAAAATTTATGAAATATAGTTTACTGGTAATATTACTGACTTTTATTTTACCCGCTCAAGCAACAGACACCTTTAGTATATATTTAGTTAGGCATGCAGAAAAGCAAGCGGTTAAAGACGATCCCAAATTAACCGAGTGTGGACAGAGAAGAGCGAAACAAATTGCCAGTATTCTTGAGCAGACTAACATTAAGAGTGTCTATAGCACTGCTTATCAAAGAACTATGTCGACAGCGGCGCCATTTTCTAAACAGCAAAATCTAGCAATTAAACATTACTCGCCAGCACAGTTACCTCAATTGGCACAGCAACTACTCAATAAAAAAGAAAATGCTTTAGTGGTGGGTCATAGTAATACCACGCCACAGTTAGCAGAATTTATTCTTGATCATCATGTAGACAATATAACTGAAAAACAATATCGTAATTTGTATCAAATACAAGTTAGCGATAGTGGAAAAACTTTGACGTTATTTACACTCCCACTGATTTGTCATTAAGCGTTTTAAATAGCGCTAAAAAATATTACATCTCGTTTTCATTTTGATTATTACCTGGAGTTATAAGTTCAATCTCTGTGATAGTAAAAGGCGTGCCCCATTGTTGAATGGTTAGCACATTTTTCACTTTCCCTTTGATCCTAACCACCGCACCATTTTGAGCGAACTCTTTTGCCAGATTCAGTGGTAATATTTTATTCCCTGAATCGGTAATAATACCGTAAAAACCACCTTCTAAATTTAGAAACTGAACGCGACCTTGCTGCCACTCAATCATTCCATCGTTTAGGTTTATCATCTTATTGTCATTTAACTCTTCAGCTGCTTTAACACGCTTTGCAACAAGTTTAGTTGCTTCTTGATCATTAGTTTCTTGTTTAGCTGCAAGCGGCTCAACAGTAGATTGCTCAGTCTTGCTTTCCATTGCAGCCTCATCTTGTTTACTCGCTTTACTTTTTTCTTCAACACCTGAGCCACAGGCACTTAATAATAAGGAAGTTGCTAATACCAATAAAAATTTATTTTTTGTTGTCATAGTCATGCCTATCATAGTCAAATTATTTCGTAAGCATAACCTATCCCTAGCAGATAAAACACCTTGAAAATCATGCTTTGTTTCAACCATAAGCAATAGGCATCGTTAGTTTAAATGCAAATTTTTCCAACAAAAAAGGAGCCGAAGCTCCTTTCACATTATACATTTAGCTACGTTAAAAAACGTACCAAAACGCAGCCTAATCTATAAATGATAAGGCTTACTTAAACGGTGTACTGATTCAATAAAGTGACCAGCATGCTCAGGGTTAACATCAGGATGTATACCGTGACCTAAGTTAAATACATGACCTGTACCACCTTCACCAAATCCTGATAATATTTTTGATACTTCTTGTTCAATACGCGGCAATGGCGCATACAACATTGATGGGTCCATATTACCTTGCAAGGCAACTTTATCACCTACACGCGCTTTAGCGTTTTCGATATCAATAGTCCAATCAAGGCCAACCGCATCACAACCGGTTGCCGCAATATCTTCTAACCACATACCGCCATTTTTAGTAAATAACGTTACTGGTACTTGGCGACCGTCATTATGACGTGTTAAACCGTCAACAATTTTCGCCATATATTGCAGTGAAAATTCTTTATAATCTCTTGGAGAAAGTACACCACCCCAAGTATCAAAAACCATAACCGATTGTGCACCGGCCGCAATTTGGGCATTAAGGTATAAAATAACCGAGTCAGCTAATTTATCTAATAACAAATGCAAAGTCTGTGGCTCTGCGAACATCATTTTTTTAATTTTAGTGAAAGCTTTTGAACTACCACCCTCGATCATATAAGTTGCAAGTGTCCAAGGGCTACCTGAAAAGCCAATAAGCGGTACATCACCATTTAGTGTTTTCTTAATAGTGCGTACTGCATTCATAACATATTGCAACTCGCCTTCAGGATCTGGAATACCAATTTTATCTACATCAGCTTTACAAGTAATAGGACGTTCAAATTTTGGCCCTTCACCGGTTTCAAAATAAAGCCCTAAGCCCATCGCATCAGGAATTGTTAAGATATCACTGAATAAAATCGCGGCATCAAGCGGAAAACGTCGTAATGGTTGAATAGTGACTTCACAAGCTAAGTCAGCATCACGACAAACCGACATAAAGTCGCCAGCACCTTTACGCACTTCGCGATACTCAGGTAAATAACGGCCAGCTTGACGCATCATCCATACAGGGGTGTAATCAACAGGTTGACGCAACAATGCACGCAAATAAGTATCGTTTTTTAACTCAGTCATGAAAATTCTTCTCCGCTATAATATGCGCGCATTCTAGCACTTCAAATTTTATTGATCTATGTTACAAATCAAATCTACGCGTGTTGATCGCCTTCAAAATGGTTTTTATGCAAAAAAGGGCTTATTACGGACATTATTTATGTTGCTTAGCTAGGGGGGAACTCAAATATAACGATAAACCCCATCAAATCACAGCCGGTCAATAAACCAACAATCAGCTTTTAAACAATATTTTAAGAAAAATAATTTAATTATTTTAAAACTTATTTATTCTTACTTTCAACGAAAGTATTCAACGATTCGAGCAAGATAACATCAAAATTGTTGAGAGTGGTTAACCACAAGGCGCACTGTCAATAAGACTTTAGTCTCGAGCGAGTTCTGATATTACACATTGAAAGCTAAGGTTTTTTTAAGCATAAATATTCTCTAAATCATCGACCTGTTCTTAACGGTAATTAATTTATCGATAAAATCGGCGGTATTTATATAGAAATCAGAGTAAATGCACTCTAAAGAGCCATGCTTAATACGAAAAAGCTCGTGGAATATATGCTCTATTAAAGTTGTTGCACCGAGAAAAAGCCTTTGCTATAAATTGCCTGCGCTACACAAAAACAATAATAAAAATAAAGAAATAAATTAAAAGAAGCTAGTTTAACTAGACCACATAGCGAGCATTTCAAGCCTTACTTTTGTAAGGCTTTTTTATTGCCTGTTATAAAATTTATTATGGTAACTTGTTTACAATAAATCAGTCCTAAATAACTACCAGTTAATAGGCTAATCAATACTTCAATTTAGTCTTAACTTTAGCTTCGGCTTTATAAGCTCACTGTGGTTAGTTATTGGCTGCATTTACAACACCCCCTTTACCTATTCACCCTGCTTAAAATGAACGTGCTTTAATACTCCAGGTCGACATGATTAAACTACACCCTCCAATTAAATTAATTGGTGCGAATAAAAAGCGGCAATATAAAACCTACGCTAAGCTCATGCTTTAAGTGTCGAATACAAAAACCATAAGTAAATACGAAAATATTCGTGGAATATATGCTCTATTAAAGTTGTTGCACAGTGAAAGAGCCTTTGCTATAAATTGCCCCGCGTTACAAAAAACAATAATAAAAACCAAAAAATTAATAAAAAGAAGCTAGTTTAACTAGACCATATAGCGAGCACTTCAAGCCTTACTTCGGTAAGGCTTTTTTATTGCCTGAAATAAAGTAATAGTACATTAATTCCCTGCACAATCGCTGCCTAAAAAGTTGCTGCCTGTAACGTAAACGTTCAAATTAACAGGAGTTAAACTAACTGATTTTACTGCTATTTAAGTACCGGCCTTGCTGAACAGTCACTTTGCAGCCACAATTTAATTATATGCGTTGAAATTTAAGGCCTGCTTTATGGAAAGTGTTGACGTGATAGTAGTTGGTGCTGGTGTTGTCGGCCTAGCGGTAGCGGCTAAATTAAGTAAAGCATATCCGCAGGTTTTGATTGTCGATCAAAATATTCATTTTGGTGAAGAAACCAGTAGCCGCAATAGTGAAGTGATCCACGCTGGTATTTATTACCCTGATAATAGTCTTAAAGCTAAGCTTTGTGTCAAAGGTAAAAAGCTGCTTTATCAATATTGCCAACAACGTCATATACCTCATGAAAAAATGGGTAAACTATTGGTGGCAAATGGTGAGTCTGAAGAAGCAGATTTAGCTAGTATTTTAACGCAAGCACAGCGAAACGGTGTCACAGACTTAGTTTGGCAAAGTAAATCGCAATTAGAGCGCTCTACGCCAGCATTAAGAGCATCATTAGCATTACTTTCACCATCGACAGGTATTATTGACGTACATAGCTATATGCAAAGCTTGCTTGCTGATGCTGAATCAATGGGTGCCTCATTTGTTGGCCAAACGACGTTAATTTCTGCACAAGCTAACTCCAAAGGCTTTAAGGTGTTACTTAACAGCCAGGGCGAAAACATCACTTTACAATGCGCGCTGCTAATCAACTGCGCGGGTTTACATGCAGGAAAGGTTGCTGAGTCAATTGAGGGCATGCTAAAACGGCATATACCAGCTATACACTACTGTCGTGGTCACTATTTTAGTTATCAGGGAAAGAGTCCTTTCAAACAGCTTATTTATCCGGTTCCCTCAGCACATGGTTTAGGGATTCACGCGTCGCTGAATATCGCAGGGCAGCTAAAATTTGGCCCTGATACCCAATACATTGACCATATCGATTATCAAGTTAGTCCGGCATTAAAAGCAAAGTTTGTTACGGCAATAACAAAATATTTCCCAGGCCTTGATGAAAATAAATTACAGCCTGACTACGCTGGAATACGCCCTAAGCTGCAAGCTGAAAATGGCGCTTTAGAAGACTTTGCAATACAAAGTGCAACTGTTCATGGTTTATCTGGGTTGGTTAATTTATTCGGCATTGATTCACCAGGGCTGACGTCAAGTTTAGCGATAGCTGAACATGTGGCAGACTTAATCGATGCACAAGTTTCTTAATTTATTATTTTCAATTTTATTATAAGCAAAAAAAACCAACCTCGAAGGTTGGTTTCAATTAATTAACAATTAAGTAAGTGTTTACTTATCGCCAACTTTTGCAGCAGTTGCTGGCTTTTGAATTTCTAATAATTCAATTTCAAATTGCAGTACAGAGTTACCTGGAATGCGTGGCGGGTTGCCGTTTGGTCCGTAAGCTAAGTCTGACGGAATTGTAAACTTGAATTTAGAACCAACAGACATTAACTGAACACCTTCAGTCCAGCCAGAAATAACACGGTTAAGTGGGAATACAGCTGGCTGACCACGGTCGTATGAACTATCAAAAGTTTCGCCGTTAAGGAATGTGCCGTGGTAGTGAACTTTTACCGTATCTGTAGCAGCAGGTTTATCACCTTCAGCAGCAGTTAATACTTCGTATTGAATACCTGATTCAGTAACTTTTACGCCGTCTTTTTTAGCATTTTCATCTAAGAATTTTTGACCTTCAGCTAAACTTGCTTCTGCGCTAGCTGTAGCTTGTTCTGCTTGTTTTGCTTTCATAGCTTGGTCTAAGTTCATTAGTAATGCTTGAATGTCTTCTTTTTCTATTTGCGACTTTCCAGCCATGCTATCAGTAAAACCACGGATAATAAGTGTTTTATCTAAAGCTAAACCCATTTTGTCGTGCTCTTCTAGGTTACGCTCCATGTATAAACCAATTGAAGCACCTAAACCGTAGGCTTGTTTTTGTATTTCTGTTTCTAATGCAACCGCTTTCTCTTCTTGTTTAGCAGGCTCTTGACAACCCATAACTGATAATAAAGCAATAGCGACTACCGTCGGTTTAAAAAATTTCATTTACATCTCCGTTTGCTACTCAGCAGAAAATTCGTGCTAAGTCATTTAAATATGTGTGAATTGTTAAACAATGCGGCTTATACTAACGATAAATGCCCTAAGAAAAAAGTATTAATATTTTGTTGAACTGTAACTTAACTATGATTAAAGCCAAGCTTTTGTTTTTATTGATATTGCTAAGTGCTTGCCAACCTGTAGGCCAAGCGCCAGAACAAAGGTGGCAACACGCGGTCGAGGGATCTTACGCGGCTAATGTTTCAAACGACGCTAAATTTAGTGTCGTTTCATCTATTCATCATGGTATTAGTTTATGGGATTTAGAAAAAAATGCCCTAAAATATAGCTGGTCCCAACAGCAAAATAGTGCTGATAACTTAGTTTTAGTTGCTGATATTAGTGATAATAACAGCCACGCCTTCACCGCTAATCGCCATGATTTTTCATTATGGAATATCGAAAATGGTCAGTCAGAAGGCTTTTGGTCAATAACCGAGTCAACCATTAGAGACATTGCCGTATCAAATAATGGTGACTACCTGCTGATTGGGCAATCTAACGGTAAAGTTGTGCATATTACGCCATACACTGGCCGACGTTTAGAGTTTTTAGGCCATCAAGAAAAAATTAATGCCGTAGATATGTTACCTAATGGTCGCATAGCTATTTCAGGCTCTAATGATTTTGTTGCTTACGTCTGGGATACTAATTCAGGACAAGTGATATACCGCTTCAATCACCCAAGCCGCGTCACTATGGTAGCTCTTGATCCTAAAGGGCGATACGCTTTTACGGCTGACAGTAAAAAATCAGCCAATATTTGGGATCTAAAAACAGGTCAGTTGATCACTAAGTTAAAATATTTTAATCGCCAAGAAGTATTTAGCACCGTGCAATTTTCACCTGACGGCACCAAGTTATTAACCGGCGCGCCTTCACGTAAGGTTAGTCTTTGGGCTATTTCTACTGGTGAACGGATAACAAGTTGGCGAGTAATGCCGCGAACAGACATGAGACCCGCTGGTGCAGTTGTTTATAGCGCTGCTTTTAGGGATAATAACCAGATAATCACCGAAAGCTCTTCAGGATACGCCGAATTATGGCAGGTAAATAAACAGTGAAATCAACCGATGAATTAAGCCAAGCGATTGAAACGCTTGAAACCCGCAATGCATTCCAAGATGATGTTATTGAGCAACTCAACAACGAGTTATCAATTCATCAAAGTGATATAGCAGAGCTGAAACAGCAAGTTGCCCTTTTAGCAAACAGAATTAAAGAAAACACACCTGATCAGCTAGGTGAAGACGAAGTAGAACCACCACCACCGCATTATTAAAATCCAGCTAAAGATATATGCAACATTTTAGATAAATAACTCCGTGCGCTTTGCCAACATATAAAACATCGGCGGCGTACAAGTCTTCATTTTCAAATTGAAAAAGGCCACGGCATGAACACCAAAATTTACAAGCAAGTGCTTTTACACACCGATCATTTAATGGCGGCAGCACAAGCGGAAGATCAAGTCACATTTGATCAACATTACCTCGCATTAAAACAATTGTGTGAAGAACATGACAACACCGATAAAGATCATCCCGTGCAATGGGAAACACTTGCTGACTTTACAGATAATTTACCTGTCGCTATTACCATTTATGAGCAAGCATTGGTCAAAGCTGAAGCGATTAACGACAAAGACTTTCGTTCATCTATTAGTTATTCAATAGCGGCACTTAAGGTTGAATTAGGTGATAAAGACGGCGCAATTGAGTCGCTTGAAAAAGCAAAAATAAGCTGTAATAAAATATCTGATAAAGAATTAAAAGCTGAAATTCATGACTTGTTGGAAGAGTTAAAGCAATCGGTATGATTAAGGTTTATTGTTTATAAACCTTAAAATTATTTGTTTTTTACACATATCATAAGCATTAAATGAAAAAGAAAAGCTTCATTCAACAACGAAAAAAACTATAAAGTGTCGAAAATTTTTCAAACAAGATTAATTTACCTATAGCTAATTTATCTATGGATGATTAATCTTGTTGAAAAATACCAATCACTTGTTCATTTGGTCTGACTTCTTTTACGACATGCTCTTCTGGTTGCGACATTTGTTCGCCACAACTTACACAGGTTACCGTTTCAACACCGTTTTCTTTGGTAAGTGCCATAGTGTCCATTGCTCTACATTTCGGACACGTTGCGCCCGCTATAAATCGTTTTTTCACGTATCTACTCAGTTTTAATTAATTTTAGGTTAATTATTTTGATGATTTTAGCAAGATATCTGCCCAGTGCTTCTATTTTACCTTGAACAACCCCCTAAGGAAAAGCGACAATAGCGCCCTGCATTAAAAAGAGTAGCAATAAATGATCACAGCCACAGAGTTAAGTTTAGCCCGAGGCGCAAAAACCCTCATAAAATCATCAAGCTTTACCATACATCCAAACCATAAAGTTGGATTAGTTGGTGCGAACGGCTGTGGAAAATCATCTTTGTTTGCCAGCTTACTTGGCGCACTGCCCGTTGATATGGGTAACTTGTCAATGCCGACAAGTTGGAAAATTGCCACTGTAAAGCAAGAAACACCCGCACTTGAACAGTCGGCTTTAGATTATGTTATGGATGGCGACGTTGAGTATCGTCAACTTGAAGGAAAATTAGAACAAGCTCGTGCAGACGATAACGGTACGCTTGAAGCCACTATTATCAACCAAATCGATGCGATTAACGGCTATAGCCTTCCGGCACGTGCAGGCGAACTATTGCATGGTTTAGGCTTTATGCAAGAACAACTCATCAACCCAGTTAAGTCATTTTCGGGTGGTTGGCGTATGCGCTTAAACTTAGCCCAAGCGTTGATCAGTCGCGCCGATTTATTACTACTGGATGAGCCCACTAACCATCTAGATTTAGACGCGGTTATTTGGTTACAACGCTGGTTAAAAAGATTCACTGGCACGCTAGTGCTTATTTCTCACGACCGAGATTTTCTTGATGATGTTATCGGCCAAATTTTACATATTGAGCATCAAATTGCGAAATTATATTCAGGTAATTACACTGCCTTTGAACGTCAACGAGCTGAGCATCTAGCGCAGCAAGACGCACAATTTCAAAAACAACAAAAAGAAGTGGCACATTTAACCTCATTTGTTGATCGTTTTCGCGCCAAAGCCAGTAAAGCTAAACAAGCGCAAAGTCGCTTAAAGCGTCTGCAAAAATTACCTGATTTAGCGCCAGCACATGTTGATAGCCAATTTACCTTCAGCTTTGAACAGCCAGAAACTCTGCCTTATCCACTATTATCATTAACCGAAAGCCAATGTGGTTATAGTGAACAAGCCATTATATTAAACGATGTCGGGATGACATTAGTTCCAGGTAGTCGAATCGGTTTACTAGGCAGAAACGGCGCAGGTAAATCAACGTTAATAAAATCACTGGCTGGTGACTTGGCTCTGCTTAAAGGAGAGCGATATTGCGCACAAGACTTAAAAATAGGTTACTTTTCTCAACATCAACTTGAGCAATTGCACATGCCCAGTAGTGCCATTGAACATATTACTCGAGCAAAGCCTGATATTGCCGAACTTCAAGCCCGCTCATTTTTAGGCCGATTTGGCTTTAGTGGCGACCAAGCGTTGGATCGTGTTGCCACTATGTCGGGTGGTGAAAAAGCACGCTTGGTATTAGCGCTAATTGTCTTAGAAAAGCCACAGCTTTTATTACTTGATGAACCTACAAACCACCTTGATTTAGAAATGCGCCAAGCATTAGTGTTGGCGCTTCAAGACTTTGAAGGGGCTATTATACTGATTGCCCATGACAGATTTTTATTAGAGTCGTGCGTTGATGAATTCTACCTTGTAGCAAATGGCCATGTTAGCGACTTTGATGGCGACATTGACGATTATCAACAATGGCTAAATAATGATAAAAAACAAACCGTAAAAGCTAATAAAGTTGTTACTGAGCCACAAATAGATAAAAAGCAATTAAGAAAAGAACAAGCTGAATTACGTAAAAAAGCGTCACCGCTACGCAAACAAGCAGATAAGTTTGAAAAGTTGGTGCAAAAAAATCAAGACGAGTTAACAGAAGTTGAAGCTAAGCTAGCAGAAAGTGACATTTATCAAGCTGAAAACAAAACCGAGCTAACAGATTTATTAAAACGCCAAGCTAAGTTAAAACGAGACTTAGAAGAGCATGAGATGCAATGGCTTGACCTAGAAGAACAAATTGAAGAGATAATGTCGCAAGCTTGCTAAATTTATTGCTACACTTAACAAAGAGTATATTTATCGCTTTAATCATTAGCGCCATTAATTTATAGGACAATAAGATGAAAAAGTTAACTTTGATCGCACTCAGCATCGCATTATTTGCTCAAAGTCCAGCATATAGTGCTGATTTAGATTTAGGTATATATGAACTTAACCGCGGCGAATTTAAAGCTGCAATTGCAGAATTTGAACCGCTGGTTGCCGCAGAATATGCGCCGGCTCAATATCAAATGGGATTAATTTATTTAAACGGCTATGGTGTAGTTAAAAACCAACAAAAAGCATTAGAGTTATTTAACTTAGCAGCGTCTCAAAACTATCCTGATGCTTTATTTGACCTTTCATTATTATATAGCGAAGGTGAAGTTACTAAGAAAGACCTTAAAACCGCTTATGCGCTCATGGAGCGTGCAGCGAACATGGACTTACCCCGCGCACAGTTTAATTTGGCCGTAATGTTAGAGAATGGTTTAGGTGTTACTCGCAATCATTTGCAAGCTTCTCGCTGGTACCAAAAAGCAGCAGATCAAAACTATGCACTTGCTCAATTTAACCTTGCTTTAATGTATTTTGAAGGTAAAGGGGTCGCTAAAAGTATCGAAAAGTCCTACATCTGGAATATTATTGCCGCTAAAAATGGTTATAAAATGGCTGAAAAAAGCCGAGATATGGACGAGCATAAATTAACAGTTGAGCAAATTAAAGATAATCGAGAAAAAGCCGACGCAATTTATCGAAAAATTATTGAGCAGCGTGAATTAAAATTAAAAAACTTCTCTTAATTTAAAAGTTGCCCTCTCAACTAGACATTCACACCACATATAAACCCGCCTAAAAAGCTTAGTGCGGGTTTATTTTTAGTAAAAGGTATACGCTTAAATCTGAGCTAATATTATTAACTTTCAAATAACCGTTCTGGTTTAAATGCTCTTTTGCTGAATCAACAGCGAAAGTGATCTATATCAATAAGATCACTACGACAGTAATTTATAATGGCTATCTACAAATCACCTGGAGTGAGTTATGAACATTTTAGATATGCTACTCAACGATCCCGTTGTTATATATTCTTTTGGCGGTTTAGCCATTTTACTGGCCATTGGCGGTTATTATATTTATTACTTTTTAAAGCACATTAGTGAAGATACACAATAGCAGCTACCTTGAGCACACCGCCTTGTAAAATAGTATATTGTTTACTATTTGACGCATAAAACCTTAGCTAACCCTAGTGCTTTTGTGTGTTTGTTTACGCAATAACCAAGCGGTGGGCATTAACGGTCTTTTAACGTACAATAGCATTTTTGTACTACGCTCTATATTCACTTTATGTTTACCAAAAGCTCTTTCAGCCCCGCTTGGTGGTTAAGAAACCCGCATTGCCAAACCATTGCCGCTAAGTTTTTTCGCCGTAATCAAACACTTCATACGACAACTGAAACGTTAGAGTTACCTGATGGTGACTTTGTTGATTTAGCTTGGACTGAAAAAGTAACAGCTGAATGTTCTCGCCCTATTATTGCTGTTTTACATGGCCTTGAAGGTTCAAAAAACAGCCATTATGCCAAAGGTATGTTGGCGGCAATTAAAGCACAGGGTTGGGTTGGTGTGTTAATGCATTTTCGTGGTTGTAGTGGTAGGCCTAATCGCATGGCAAAGTCTTATCATAGTGGCCAAACTTGTGATGTTGACTACTTTAGCCAATATATAGCTCAGAGTTATCCAAAAGCAAAAAAAGCAATTGTCGGCTTTTCACTTGGTGGCAATGTATTAACCAAATATTTAGCCGAGCAAAAACAAAATATATATCAAGCCGCTTGTGTCATTTGCGCCCCACTTGACCTTTCAAGTTGCTGTGACCGCATTAACCAAGGCTTTTCCCGAGTTTATCAAAAGTACCTGGTCGATATGCTAAGAGACAGCACCGTTGAGAAAATTGACGCTAACTTACTGAGCAATATCGATAGAAACCATTTAAATAATATTCGCTCTATTCGAGCTTTTGATGAATTAGTGACTGCGCCTATCAATGGTTTTCGTGACGCGACTGATTATTACCAACAAGCAAGTGCTCGCGACTTACTTAACCAGATTACTACTCCATGCTTAATTATACATGCCACAGACGACCCATTTTTATGCCATAAAAACACCACAAACATTACTTTATTACCAGAGAAAATGACTTTTGAGGTCAGTGATCGTGGCGGGCACGTCGGTTTTATTAGTGGTAAAAACCCCTTCAGACCAAAATATTGGCTTGAACAACGCATACCTGAGTTTTTTACGAGATATTTATGATCATTCCTTTCACGCAATTACCAACAGAAACCTTAGATGCCATAATTGAAAACTTTGTCCTTAGAGAAGGCACCGAATATGGCAGTGAAGATGTCTCCTTGAGTGATAAAATCTCCCAAGTTCGTCAGCAGTTAAAACTAGGCACCGCTTTATTGGTATATTCTGAGTTACATGAAACAGTCAATATTTTACCCGCGGATCAATTTGTCGAAGATAGCGAAGAAGCACCATAAAAAAAGGCACTGTAAGTGCCTTTAATATCATCCAATTAATAAATTTTAGCGTTTAAAAACAACTGAAAAACTGACCGGTACAACATAGTTAATACTGGGTAAAGCAGCAAGTGACTTTAATTTATTAATTCCCTCAACAATACCAAAAGCATCTGCTTTAATAAAAAATGGCTTAGTGGTATTAACCATAATTTTATCTACTGAAAGCTTAACCACGCTTACTTCGAGAGTAATTTCTTGCTTCACACCATAAAAATCAAGAGTCCCATTAACATTGAGTTGCTGACGTTCCCCTACTTTTAATGTTTTTATTAAGGCTTGATCAAGCTGCGCTGTAAATTCTGCAGAGCTAAACTTGTCCGTTTCAAATAAAAACGTTTTCATGCGCTCGTCACGAATAGCAATGTTGGTATTTACACTCGTTAAGTCTACCTTAACGTTGACTTTAGCGTGTTCATCCATTGTGCCTTTAAAGCTAGCAAAGTGATGACTTTCGGCAATGGTGCCTTTTTTAACAGAAATAAAACTTAATTGTGAATGACTATTATCTAAATTCCAGTCAGCAAATGCCGGTAAACTTGTGATGGCGGTAGCCAGTAATGTTGCGAAAATAAAAGCTGTTTGGCGCATTCTGCACTCCGTTGGTTAATTCACACTCTCAATTTTTTTCATGAGCAATAACACAACATCATAGTGGCTATTGAATTGTAAGAGTATGGGGAAATTTATGTTATTCAAATATATTTTTGCGTGTCGTTCGATGCGGCTTAATGATTTTTTGCCAAGGTATTTGTGGATTACCTAACGTTAAAAAATCAGGCTGCATTAACGTTTCACGCTGATTATAAGTTAAAGGGTTAAATTCGCTATCGATAATGCTACCGCCAGCTTGTTCAATTATACAATGACTTGCGCCAGTATCCCACTCACCCGTTGGTCCGACACGTAAATAACAATCAGCACCACCTTCAGCAATTAAACAATTTTTTAATGAACAACTTCCTAAAGCTACACGGTCATAATCAAAATCTTCGTTGAGATATTGTCCCATTAAGCTAATTTCTTGTCGGCGACTTATCGCCACTTTAATTCGGCGTTTTCCGTCATATTGAGCCACTTGTATTTTATGGCTGGCGACATTATCTTCTTTAAAAGCCCCTAAATGAGTTTGGGCATAATAAGTTAAATGGTGATCAGGTGCATGAATAACGCCTATAGTGGGCCAGCCATTCTCCACTAGCGCAATATTAACCGCAAAATCGCCGCTACCCGCGATAAACTCGCCAGTACCATCAATAGGGTCTAACAACCAATAACGTGACCATTTACTGCGCTGAGCAAGTGCTAATGCGCCAACCTCTTCAGAAATAATAGGAATATCTGGCGTTAGCCTGCTTAGTTCGTCCATTATAATATCATTGGCCGCAATATCAGCGCTGGTCACCGGGCTGTTATCATCTTTAATTTCAGCGGTATAATTGCCTTTTTTATAATAGCTTGATACTTCTACCCCAGCTTTTTTGGCGCTTTGTAAGGCGATTGACAATAATTTTTCAGAGCTCATAAAGTATCTCCCAGATGATCTTTCACCAATAACAATGCGGCGATACTGCGCGCTTCATTAAAATCTTGCTCTAGTAATAATTGTCGATAATCGGCGAGTGGCCAAGGCACTATTTCTAAGGCCTCAGGCTCGTCACCTAATAGTTTTTCACTATAGAGATCTTCCGCAAGAAAGATACTCATTTTAGCATCAAAAAATGCTGGAGCCATGGCAACACAATGCACTAAGCTCAACTTATTTGCGCCATAACCAATTTCTTCTTTTAACTCGCGATTAGCCGCTTGGTCGGCACTTTCCCCGGCATCAATTAAGCCTTTTGGAAAACCAAGTTCATAGGTATGTGTGCCTGCACAATACTCTCTTACTAACAGCATGGTATCTTGGTCTAACATCGGGACTATCATTACCGCGCCCCTGCCTGTACCCGACATACGTTCATATTCACGCATTACGCCATTAGTAAATGTTAAATCTATTTGCTCAATCGCAAATAAACGGCTTTTAGCAACCTGCTTGCGCGCAGTAATTTGCGGTAATATTTTTTTTGTTGTCATAACAACCTTATTGCAACAACTTAAGAGTTAAAGGCATCATAGTTAAAGCTATAATTTAACCTTAGCACGATAACATTGAATACATAGGACAACCTCTTGGGTATAATCCCATCTAATCTATAATAAACGTGTTTCTATGGAAAAATCTATGCTTGATTGGTCAAAAATTTCAACTGTTTTACTGGATATGGATGGAACCATACTGGATTTGCATTTTGACAATCACTTTTGGCTGCATCATTTGCCTATGCGCTACAGCCAATTACATGATGTTAGTGTCGAAGATGCTAAAGCATTATTGCTTGCACACTATCATAAAGTCGCAGGAACAATTGACTGGTATTGCCTGGATTACTGGGCTGAGCAGACAAAATTATCGATCACCGATTTAAAGCGTGAAGTACAGCATTTGATCCAATTACGTAGTGACGCGCATGACTTTCTTACAACCTTAAAGTCATCAGGACGTGACATTGTACTCGTCACTAATGCTCATCCAGACAGTTTATCTTTAAAAATAGAACGCACCCAATTGGATAAATATTTCGACACCTTATACTCAACACATGAATTTGGTGTGACAAAAGAATCGCAATTGCTTTGGCAACGTCTACAAGATAAACACGGCTTCGTTTTAGAAAACACATTATTTGTTGATGACAGTGAGGTTATTCTTGATTCCGCGAGAACCTATGGTTTTGAGCATTTATTAGCTGTTGCTAACCCAGATAGTAAAAGGGATAACCAAGTGATAAAAGGTTATCCGTCAATTACTGATTACCGTGAATTACTGACTCAGATAAAGCCAATAAAATAGTACTGACATCAAAGTTACATTTTTAATCGATAGCGACCTTGATTATCGGGCTTACCTATAAAGCTTAACACGGGTCTTAATTGTTCAGGAAATTTAGCGCCTGGGGTTAAGTAGCCACTGCCCGTAAAACGCCCACCTTGCTTTAATTCTGCACGGTAACTTAAGCCTAAGTTATTGTTCGGGTCGATATCGGCAACAAGTTCGCCTTTTTCACAGCTCAATGTTGCTGACAAGGCGCCAAAACTAACCTGTTCTTCGAAGGCAGTCACACCAGCTTTACGCCATTTAATATTGCCTTCTAACTCATTACAGATCGGCGCTCCGACAACAAAGCGGGCAATGTTAAGCTGAAGCTGCTCGTGGGCAACCAAATCAATAGGTAGGTTTAATTGTGCCGCTACAGTATTGGCTGCAACGTAAACTTGCGCATCTTCAACGACAATATCTGACGTTAAACCACTGAGGGTTAAGAATCCTTCAGGGCCATTAATTAAAGCATCACCAAAGGTCAGCTCAACTTCTGGGTCAAGCGTTAACACCGATAGCAATGATAAATCGCTTTGCACTTTATTAATTACCACACCATCAACCATGACTTGATTGATTTTTGTATGCCAAATAGTGCCTTCTACGGCACTAATAGCGACGTTTTTAGGTAATGTTACATAACTCATCACCCAGCTTGCTGGCATTAATGCGACAACAAAAACACTATACAAGGTGAAAAAAATTGCACTGTAGGCAAACTTCTTTTTCATTAACTCTTTCCTAACTGTAAACGACGAACGCGGACCACACCTTGCTGGTCAGCTAAACTTAAATCTATGTTTTTTACTTGTAAGTTATCCCTAGTAGCCAGTTGTTCTAGCCAAGCTAATAATTGATTAAATGATATTTCATCAATCCACACTTGTAGGTCATCACCTTGAGGCTGCATCCGAGTTATAGTTATGTTATTTGCTCTTGAGGTACGATTAACAATACTCGACAAACTTGCGCCAGTACTTTTTCCACCATTTCGCTTAGCTTGCTGATAAAGTTGAGTACTTTCTTCCACCCATGCTAACAATGCTTGCTGACGTTCAACTTTTGTTTTCGTCGTCGCGATACTTTCATTCAGAGGTTGCCAAATAAGGCCATATAAAACAAATACGCCAATGACCGCTGACATCGCCATCACTAAGCGCTGTTCACGCATATTTAATTGTTGCCACCAAGTTTTCATGAGCGCCCCTTTGAAGACTTATCGCTAATACTGAACGAGCCAGAAATTTGGTCACCCTGATTATTTTGTGCACCTAAATTAACCGTTAAACCTGCTTTTTCTAATGCTACTTTCAGTTTTTCAAAGTATTGATAATCTTTAGCAATTGTTTGCATACGCACTTCTTGTCGTTTGCCATCAAATTTTAAAGTCTGTGGTTTTATCTCAGGTACACTAGCTAATGCTGGCTCTAACTTGATCAATAAAGGTAAGAAACCCGCAACTTCACCACTATTACCAACTTCCGCAAGTTTTTGACGAAGTTGAGATTTTACCGTTGCAATCCTAACTCGCTTTGTATTTGGAAATGCTGCTTTATATTGACTGATGATATCGTTTTCAATTGCGCTCTGCTGTTCAGATAATTGATATAACTCAACTCCCTTTAAGGTAAAGTTAAGCACTAAAGCCAGACACGCAATACCGGCAACCCAAAGCCAATTTTTACTCGCTGCCGAGCGCTTTTCTTTAACTTGAAACTCACCTTGTAACAAATTGAATTTCATCGAATGATTATTCGCTAAAATAGCCAACGGAAGTTCTTGAGGTAAATATTCGACGGTAATTTCTTCAGGTATTTCTGACAATGCTGAATAAGCCAGAATGGCACTTTTTTGTTCCGTATCGTTGTTGTTACTTTCTGCAGAACTAACAACGACTTTTTCGCCTTCAGATAATACACGCGGGACAGTAAAGTGTGGTGCAACTATCGGCCATGCATTAGCTTCAAATGCCATGACTTGCCATTCATCCAGCCTGATTAATACTTGTTCGCCCAGCATTACAGCGGTTGAACTGTTCGGTACAGTTGGTAATGCCAATGCATCTGGTATGATCACTTTGCAGAATATACCTGCGTCAGTTAACCATTGCTGCCATAGTGTTAATTGTTTGCGTTCAAGCGCAGCTAAAAAGCAATTATGCCCCTGTTCATCATTTTTTATATCACTAAAAGCAAAAAACAATTGCTCAACATCTTGAGCTAATTCTTCTTCTAGCATGTAAGGGGCTGCTAAACGTATAGCTCGTTGCGATGAACCCGGCACTTTTAAGCGCTTAATAGCAATGTCACTTGCCGGTACAAAGGCAATGACATTACGTGCACTAGACTTTTCAGTTAATTGCGTTAATTCACCTGCGTTAGGTAATTCACCGCTTGCGATAATTTCTTCTTGTCCGTCAGTTTTAATTAGCCAGTGAACTCTATTTTCAGCTTGACTGCCTAAACGGATAAATAAGGTTTCACCCATTATTCACGTCCTATGATGCGACTGATCACACCTATATTATTTTTATTGTCTACTTTCATAATGGTATTCAAAGCAAAGTAGCTATTGTTAAAACTCGCCGTTGTTTTCAGTTTAAAATATTCACTGGCAACGACAAATTGTTGTTTTTTTTCTGGTGCTATTTTAGCTTTAGCTAATTCACTTAAACTAAAAAATTCATCTACGCTGGCAAATCCCTCTTCACCACGAGCAGATAATGCTTGCGATGCTTCATTTTGACTTATCCCTAACAGGGCTACAAGTATTTCAGGTTTATCTTGCGCGATTGTATTGATGTTTATCTTATTCATGTTGGTATCAGGCAGTACACAAGCATAGTCTTTTAATTTTTCAATGACATTGGTTGTGAAATGTTCAATCACTCTTAATTCGCTGATACTCGCTAAATAATTATTAGCAGCCAAATAAGGAAACTCTTTCGATGCATAATCACTATCTTCTGCTCCACCAGAGCTTGATATACTGCTATCCTCATCTAACCAATCCGTTAAAGCATCAGCCATATATTCTGCTTCAAAACTTCCAACATCTTCAATACTGATAGCAATTAATAACTCTTCGAAGGCGGTTCTTATCGGCGATTTTTTATCACTAGCCCGGCTTTCATTTTCGTCATCTTTGCTTCGTAAGGCATTCAAATTAAAACAACTTTGTAGATCGGTAATTTCACCGGTAATTTCACCAAAGTCGACAGGGAAAGTTGTTTCACCTTGCGCCCAAGCTTGGCCCAAATGAGTGACTTTATCACTACCCTCTAACGCTTTCTTTAACACGCTTTTGGCAAAAGCTTCAGCGCCCATTGCGTACCAATAAGCTTGCTGGTTAGAGCCAATATTGCTTGTACGCTGCATTTGTAATTGCAATCGTGCAGTCATTTGCGTTGCTAAAATAGCAATTAACGCTACGATTAGCATAACCGTGATTAACGCAACACCGCTTTGTTTATCAGGGCTATTCATCACGCCCATCCTTCACTTCTAAACTATCACCAGCGACTAAAAACTGACGACGAATGACGCCATAATCTGTAGTGTCTATTTCAATGGCAATAGCCATCGGCAAGCTATTTTCTGTTAAGGTTTTCTGCCATTTTTTACCGTCATAAAACTCAAAATCTAGTTTTTCTACTTGCGAAATTAACGGCCGTACTTTCGGCTCTTCACCTAACACCGCATCGACAAAGTTAAAGTGAACTCGCTCTAGTACATCATCGTTTAACTGATAAGCGACTGATTGCATTTCACTACGCGGTAGTAATAACCCTGGGTTAGTCCAACCATGACGAACAAAAGCTAATGCTTGTTCGTTTGTTGAATAGCTTTCGTTGCTAGTATGCAAAAACCCTTTTTGAGGCGCTTCACCATTTAATCTGACGCTGCGACGTGCAATTTGCAGCATATCGCGTTCAATAATAATAAAGCCACGTTGTAATTCATTTATCCGATCTGTGCGCGTTTTTGTTGCCTTGTCGCTATTGAGTACCGTTTCAAAAATGCTAAAACTAGCCATGCTGATCACGGAAAAAATAGCGATTGCAATCAATACTTCGAGTAGCGTAAAGCCACGAGCGTTATGACTAGCAAAACACGTTGAATTGTTAAATGTATGATAATTGGAGCTTGTCATCATCATTGGTTTGGCTTCGAAATATATGTCATAAAGCTAGTAAGCGCTGCCGGATTTTTTTCATCCAAACGAACTTCCATGACAATAGCGCGCATATCGTTATCAGTAGTTTTAATTATTTTTTGCTGCCATGACCATTCTCGTCCGGCCATTTCCACTTTGTCTTTTTTATTATTCTTTGGTGGCCATGAATTATCGAGAGATGCTTCGACTAATTGGTTGGACGCAACCCAACTCGCGATAATTTTACTCTCCAAATAACCAAGGTTTCTGGCGTTAGTATCTGCAGTACCTAAAATAGCAATGCCCGCGATAGAAAATACTGCCATGGCAAGCATAACCTCAATTAAGGTAAAGCCTTCATTAAACTTGTTAATGGCAATATTAACCTGGGTTCGCATTAGCAATCGGCCCCTCGATAGTCAGTGGTGTGCTGTATAAACCTGAAACTTTGAAGCTGACATTTTCATCCTCTTCAACGGTAAATTCAGCTAATGAAAACGTTAAACTAAAGGGGGTAATATCACCGCCTGAGAGAATGTAAACTTGTGGAATTAGTTTTTTTTCTTCTTCTTTAGTGAAGTTGTCTTCTTGATCTTCAATAACAAATACAGATGAGTCAAATAACTGCGGCTCTTCAATTGGCAAGTCATCAAGTTCCAATGTTAACTCAATACCCTCAGGTAATTCATAAACGTCAAACAATGGATTATTAGCAATGGGTGTCCATTGGACACCGTCATAACCGAGAAATTGATAACTGTTTTTTTCAATAAACAAGCCTAATTCAATATTATTCAATAAGCCATATTCTGCTGCTACGTCAAAAATGCCCGCAAAGCGGGCACTGTTTTGTTCTAATAACTGTTCTGGTTTACTGCTGGAAAACGTAAACTGTATCGCAGACGCCATCACACCAATTAATACGATCACTAGCATCACTTCAATTAAGGTAAACCCTTGAGTAGAGCGATGCTTTGGCTTGAACAAACGACCAGTGAGAAACGTCATAATGAGCAAATAATTAATAACGGCTGATTATTGATAATCGCCTAAATTCCAGTTACCAATATCATCGTCAGTACCGGCTTCACCATCTGGCCCCATTGAGAATACGTCCATATTGCTATGCTCGCCTGGATTTAATAGTTGATATTCATTGCCCCATGGGTCATTAGGTAAACGCTTAACATAACCCCCTTCAGGAAAACGACGCGGCATCGGTTCAATATCAGTTTGAGTAACCAATGCTTCTAAACCTTGCTCTGTACTTGGATACTTATAGTTATCCATTTTATACATACTTAAAGACGTTTCTAGGGCAGTGATATCTGACACGGCTTTTTGCATATTAGCACGCTCTTGGCTGCCCATTAAATTTGGCACGACCATCGAGGCTAAAATACCTAAAATCACAATAACGACCATTACTTCTAATAAGGTAAAACCTCGAATATTTTTTACTGCTTTCATTTCTAACTTCCTATTAACGTATTTAACTGAAGAATTGGCTGTAATATAGCCATAACGATAAATAATACTATGCCTGCCATTACCACCATTAAGGCTGGTTCAAATGCTTTTAGTGAGATGTTGATAACCGCTTCAAACTCTCGATCTTGGTTATCGGCAGCTCGGCCAAGCATATGTTCAAGCTGGCCACTTTTTTCACCACTGGCAATCATGTGCAGCATCATTGGTGGAAACAGTTTAGTTTGCTCTAACGACACCCGTAAACTTGCGCCTTCTCTGACTTTATCGGCAGATTCTTTAACACTTTTTTTAATGTATAAATTATCGAGCACTTCGCCCGAAATCTTCATACTTTCTAATAATGGTACAGCGCTAGCCGTTAAAATACTTAACGTGCGAGCAAATCTTGCGGTATTAACACTTTTAGCGACTTTGCCAAGACCCGGTATAGATAAAAATCGCTGATGATAAGCAAACCTGAAGCTATCTTTTTTCAGTAGCTGTGACCATACCAACATTAACAGGGCGAATATCACCACAATAACTAAGCCATAGTCACGTAAAAAATCACTACTGGCTATCAAGAATTTAGTCGTGGCTGGCAAGTTAGCACCCATGTGTTCGAACTGACCAACAATTTTAGGGACAACGGCAGTCAACAATATCGCGATAACGCCAGTGGCAACCACCGTCATGATAATGGGATAAACCAACGCTTGGATAAGTTGCGATCTTAGTTGTTGACGTTTCTCGGTATAATCAGCAAGTCTGTCGAGTACTTTATCAAGATGACCTGATTTTTCGCCGGCCGCTACCATGGCGCGGAATAAGCGATTAAACACTTGAGGAAACTCCCCCATGCTTTCCGCTAAGCCGTAACCTTCGGTGACTTTCGTTCGAACCGCCATCACCATACTTTTTAATGAATTTTTCTCACACTGTTCACCGACTGCCATTAACGACTCTTCAATCGGTAAGCCCGATTCAACAAGTGTTGATAATTGTCGAGTGATCAAGGCTAACTCGGACGCCGATATTTTTTTACTGGTACTAAAAAATGATTTTTTATTTTCTTGCTTACTTTTTTGTAAACAAGGCGTGACCTCAATTGGCATTAAACCTTGTTCACGCAATAAATTACGCACATGCCTAGGGGTATCACCTTCGATAACACCTTTTTTGTTTTTGCCTCGGCTGTCTACTGCTAGATAATCAAATGCTGCCATAATTTACAATTTTAGAACCTTAGTTATGCACTCTTAATCTTCACGCGTAACACGCAACACTTCTTCAATGGTTGTTTCACCCAACATAACTTTATCAAAACCATCACGGCGAATACTCGGCGTAGATTTTCGAATGAATTTCTCAATCGCTTGCTCGCCTTTACCGTTATGTATTAATTCGCGCACTTTATCATCGACAACAATCAGTTCATGAATACCTGTTCGGCCACGGTAACCTTTAAAGTTACATTCTTCACAGCCAACGGCTTTGTAGATAGGCGCCTCGCTGTCGTCACTTAACTGTAATAATTTCTTCTCTTCAGCTGATGGCGCTGCACACTCACGACAATGTGGACATAATGTTCTGACTAAGCGCTGTGCCAATACACCTAATAGACTTGATGAAAGTAAAAAAGGTTCAACCCCCATATCTTCCATCCGCGTAATAGCACCCGCTGCAGTATTGGTATGTAATGTCGATAATACGAGATGACCTGTCAAACTGGCTTGCACACCAATCTGCGCAGTTTCTAAATCTCGAATTTCACCGACCATAACCACATCGGGATCTTGACGTAGTATCGCGCGCAAGCCACGTGCAAAAGTCATATCGACTTTAGTGTTTACTTGGGTTTGACCAATACCTTCAATCGCGTATTCGATCGGATCTTCAACGGTGAGGATATTACGCTCTTTACTATCTATTTGGCTTAAGCCAGCATACAAGGTGGTACTTTTACCTGAGCCCGTTGGCCCTGTGACCAAAATAATGCCATGAGGCTTTTCAATTAACTGTGAGAAACGTGCTCGGTTGCCATCAGTCATACCTAAGTCTTGCAAGTCGAGGCGCGTAGAATTTTTATCTAATAGACGTAACACCACACGTTCACCATGGCCTGTAGGCATGGTTGAAACACGAACGTCAACAGCACGACCGGCTATTCTTAATGAAATACGACCATCTTGTGGAATACGCTTTTCTGCAATATCAAGTTTCGCCATAACCTTAATACGTGACACTAATAATGACGCTAATTTACGGTTAGGCTTTAAAACCTCTCGTAACACGCCATCAACACGGAAACGAATTTGTAAAGCTTGCTCGAAAGTTTCAATGTGAATATCTGAAGCATTTTCCTTGATCCCTTCACTTAACATTGCGTTAATTAACTTTATAATCGGCGCATCATCTTCGTTTTCAAGTAAATCTTCTGTTTCTGTCATCTCATCGGCAAGTGAATATAAGTCAACTTCGTTGCCAATGTCTTCCATCATTTGTTGCGCTTCAGAAGAGTCTCGTTGATACGCTATCGTTAAATGTTGCTCAAATTCTTCAGCACTCTTTACCGTAAGCGAAAAAGGAGCTTTCAATACTCGGCGTACTTCTAATAAAACGTCAGCATTGAGCAACTCAGTACATACTAAGCTCAAGTCACCGTTGGTGTTCTCAACGAGCACGCTATGACGTTTAGCAAAACCAAAAGGTAAGCGGTAACGAAAAAACTCATCATTGATGACATCACCATCGACAATTGCTAATGGTGCGTCATTAACCGCTTCTTCTTCACTAGCAGCTACAAAAGCTTGTGTTTGCGGGTCAATTTCACTCATAGCTATTCATTTTCATCCGTCGATTTTTCTTCATCGCGCTTTTTCATATATTCATCAAACGACGGTGGTAATGACAATTGATCATTCCATTTTGGCAAGATAGGTAACTTATCTTCCGACATTAACTCAAGACCATCTTCTTTCTTCTGTATTTCAATGGCACGGATATAGTTGTATTTCTCTTTACTCAGATCATTCATCAACTGCCCATCACGAACAATAGTTGGACGTAAAAACACCATCAAATTACGTTTGCGTTTGGTATTGCTGGTTGACTTGAATAAGTGGCCAATGAATGGGATATCGCCGAGTAACGGTACTTTTTGCACACTCTCTTGTACGTCTTCGTCAATTAAGCCGCCCAAAATAACCGTCGCGCCGTCATCTGCCATTACTGTGGTTTTAATTTCACGTTTATTGATTGAAATATCAACACCGGTTGCACCACTAACTGACGACACTTCTTGTTCGATAGTTAACTGAACACCACTGCCTTCGTTAATTTGCGGAGTCACTTTTAACTTGATACCGATTTCTTGACGATCAACCGTTTGGAATGGGTTGCTGTTATTACTGCCCGTTTGAGAACCAGTAATAATAGGCACTTCTTGACCAACGATAAAGTATGCTTCTTCGTTATCTAGCGTGGTGATACTTGGCGTAGATAATAAATTAGAATTAGTGTCTGAGCTTACTGCTTGTAAGATCGCGCCCCAGTCATTTTTAACAATACCAAACATAGTACCGCTGACCGAACCTAGCACTTGTGCCAATAAACTGTAGTCGCCTTTAGTGTCTGGTTGGTCTGGGTTAACGGTAACCGCGCCATTTTCTGACGTTACTGTCGAGCCTTTTGTACCTGGCGTTGAACGAGCAGCTTCTGCAGCAGCAGCCACTGAACCGATAGGTGCTACACCATTATTAAATTGCGTCATACCACCTTGTTCGTGGTACCACTGCACACCTAAATTAATACCGTCACCTTCAAATACTTCGACGATAATCGCTTCAATAAGCACTTGCGCACGACGAATGTCTAATTGGCGAATAACCGCTTCTAATGAACGTAACATATCAGGCTGAGCAGTAATAACTAAGGTGTTAGTATCTTCATGAGCGTCAATACTCACATTGCGGGTTTTACTCTTTCTTGATGAAGTGGTAGCTCCGCCAGTATCAGCTTCAATAGTTTCACTAACACCTTGTAGTACTTTAACCATATCTTCTGATTTAGCGTACTTAAGATGATAAACACGAGTGTTACCGTTAGTTTCAAGCTCACTGTCTAAACGAGAGACTAATCGTGCAACACGTTCACGAGCTTTAACTTCACCGCTAACAATGACACTGTTAGTTCGTTCATCAGCAACGATGGTTGGGATTAAAAACGTTGGCGTGCCAGCACTTTTACCTTGGCCAGATTTGTTCATTGCTTCAATAATGCGAACCATTTCGCCCGCAGATGCATATTTAAGGCTGATAATTTGTACGTCTTGGTCACCGGCTTTATCAACTCGCTCAATAATTTGTACTAAACGATTAACTACCGCGGCAGTACCGGTCAACATAATAACGTTTGCAGGGTCATAGTTAACAACATTGCCACCACCCGCTTGGTCTGATAGCTGACGCAATAATGGTGTTAATTCACGTACAGTAACATTTTTCACTTCCACAACGCGGGTAACCATTTCATCACCAGCGCCAGGATTTTCATTTCCTACTACTGGAATAGATGAAGTTTTCGCGTCTTTATTACGGATAATTTTAACGACATTGTTTTCCATTTCTACGGCGGAAAAACCGTACACTTCTAAAACATTTAAAAAGAATTGATAATATTGTTTTTCAGTCAATAAGTCATAACTACGAACATTAACTTTGCCACGGACGTTGGGATCAACGATCATGGTTTTTCTTAAATTTTTACCAACGATATTAATGAATTCCGCAATTTCTGTGCCTTTAAAGTTAGGCGAATATTCGGCGGCATTTAATTGAGTAGTAAGCAAAACACTATTAAGTAAAACTGCAGTAACAACCCCGGTAAGGCTACGCTTGTACCAAGGTGCGCTTAATAATTTGCGCATGTATTATTCCTTTTATTCTAATTATCTATACTGAAAAGTATTTCTGTCATGTCCCCGTTACGATCAAGTAACAGTGAAACTTCGCGTTGTTCTTTTAAAGACTGTAATGCTTGTGCCGCTTCTCTAGGGGCTGTTAAGTCGTAACCATTCATTTGGATTGCTACATCACCTGTCTTTAGGCCGGCGCTATCAAAAAAAGCAGGATCTTTTCCTGGCATTAATCGATAACCCGTAATCTCACCGTTTTCTCGTTTTGGTGAAATTTTTAAATAATCTGTAATTTTACCAGGATCACTGTCTAACTCTTTGCGCAGTGCCTGTGTAGTAGAAGTTAGCGACCTATTATTACGTTGGTCAATAACATTTGGTGTAGTGTTCGACGTATTTTCTGCTATTTGGTTCGATTTAACGCCGCGAGGCTTTATAGGTTTTACATTTTTATCAAAAATCAAACCGTCAAACATTAATGTCTCTAGCTTACCTGAAACTTTTAATATCACTCGGTCACTAAAAACATTTTCTAATACGGCGCGAGTACCAGTAACTTGTTCACCTATACTATAGGTTTCTTGTTTTCCTGCACTTTCTATGATGGCAGCAGCCGTATCTTTATCGCTGCTGGCAACTACACCGCTCAGTACAAGTTTCAAACGCGTTTCAGGAGCATCTTCAATAACCACTTCTTCCACTTTTTCTTGTTTTTGTGCAGAAAATGCACCAAAAAGATTAAGTGTTTGAATAGCTCTAACACTGACCTGCTCTTTAGTTGTATTTGAAATTGATGGCACGCCGTTTAGCTTTACGTTGCTATTATAGTTTGGCTTTGAAAGCCCAAGCCAAGTAATTTGTGCAGACAAATAGGCGATATAGCAGATAAACAGCACAATGATTACTTGCGTAACTTTTTGCTGAGGAAGCTTTGCTATACGTTCAAACGTATTTGATAAGTTATTCGACAATGGCATTTTTATCTTTTTTTTATTATCTGGAAATTTCAATTCTCTTTGATGATACTGTACAGGAGGCTTGGCAACAAGACGTCATATTATTTTTTAATAATTATTAGTAAACAAATTTTTCCGGCTAGTATCTAGCTATCAGCTATGATAACTTGCGCATTTTTTATAATAGCTGCTTTGGGCATTCAAAAACAATGGCTAAACCTAACCTTAATGATACAGAAAACGCCTCATCAACCCGTTTAGATAAATGGTTATGGTCTGCTCGTTTTTATAAAACACGAGCGATCGCTAAACAGATGATCGATGGTGGTAAAGTATTTTATAATGGTCAACGCAGTAAATCAGGTAAAGCAGTTGCTATTGGCGATCGTATTACCATTAGGCAAGGTTTCGAAGAAAAACAGGTTATTGTCATCGCGCTCGCCGACAGACGCCGAGATGCAAGCTTTGCTCAAACACTTTATCAAGAAACGCCAGAAAGTTTAGAAACGCGTGAAAAAAACAACTTAGCACGTAAGCAAGGCATATTACTCAGCCCTGCTAGCGATACTAAACCCGATAAGAAACAACGTCGACAAATTCGACATTTAAAAGAAAGGATATAAACAGTGGCCATGCAAAAAGACATCTTAAATCGCTATTTATTTGACAACCTACATGCACGTGGCGAAATGGTGAACTTAAGCCAAACATTCCAAGATATTGTTGAAGCTCACGACTACCCAATGGGTGTTAAAAAATTATTAGGTGAATTAGTCGCAGCAACTTGTTTATTAACCGCCACATTAAAATTTGAAGGCGAAATTGCCGTTCAATTACAAGGTGATGGACCAATCGGTTATTTAGCAGTAAATGGTAACAATCTTCAAGAAATGCGCGGTATTGCTCGTATGGCCAGTGAAACTGATGCTACTACACTTAAAGATCTTATCGGTAAAGGTAATATGGTGATCACTATTCGCCCTACCAACGGCGAACCTTATCAAGGGGTTGTTGCTCTTGAAAAAGATACCTTGGCTGAGTGTTTAGCGCATTATTTTGAAGTTTCAGAACAAATCCCGACTAAAATTTGGCTATATACTGATGCGGCTGCTTCACAAATCGCCGGTACTCTCATTCAGTTATTACCCGATAGTGAAAGTAAAGAGCAACAATTAGCTGATTTTGACCATTTGTGCCAACTAACCAATACCATTAAAACAGAAGAAATTTTCTCGTTAGATACTGAAGAGCTTTTATATCGCTTGTATCACCAGGAAGACGTTCGACTATTTGATCCTCAACCAGTTTGTTACAAATGTAGCTGCTCTGAAGAAAAGTGTATTAGTACTATTTCACAAATTGAACCAAGTGAACTTGAAAGTATTATTGCTGAGCAAGGCAGTGTTTCAATGACTTGCGATTACTGTATGACAACTTATAAATTTGAACGCCCGCAATTAGCGCAATTTATTGATGGTACAACCCACTAATAAGTCGATTAAAGTATTAAATCTCTTCTTTATAACAGCATCCTCACCTCAATGTTTCTAATTTAATGACATTCTAAAATTAAATTAGAAACATATGAAACATACGACTATATTTATCTGATGTAATAAAAGTTTTACAGAATCAAAGTGACTAAAAAAATTGGCTATAGACATGCTAACAAAATGTTAATAGGATGTGTCTTTAGTCATTATAAAAACTATTATAAATAAATCTCTACAATCAAAAGGAAAAGGAAATGCTGAATAAAACAGTATTAGCACTCGCTATCGGTGCTAGCTTATCAAGCGCTGCCTTTGCGGCAGATAAATATCAAAAATATAACTTCAATAACCAAGCTATGATTTCAGAGGCTTCAGCTACCGTCTCTCCTGACGAAAGAATGCAACTGCCTACTACTTGGTTAATAAAGCTAAATACACCTTCTTTAGCAGAACTGTCTGTTAACGGTAAACTATCTAAAGCTGATTCAACTAGCGCAAGTGCTAATATCATTTCAGCTCAGCAATCAGTACTTAATGAATTAAGTCTATTAGCAAACGATGTCAAAGTATTAGGTCAAACAAAAAACCTTATTAGTGGTGTTGTTGTTCAGGGCGACCCTGCGTCGTTTGCATCATTACGTAATAACCCAGCAGTTGTAGATATTATGCCTATCTACGATTACGAAGCTAATGTAGCTGACAGTGCTGAATATATGAATGCAACTGCCCTTGTTTCTGCAGGCATTGCAACAGGTAAAGGCATCCGCGTTGCAGTATTAGATACCGGTGTTGATTATACTCATGCGGCAATGGGTGGTGAGGGTACTGAAGAAGCTTACGCTGCTGCTACTGCTGATACAGCTGATATGCCAGTTTGGCCACAAGGTAGTGTTATCGGTGGTTACGATTTCATTAACAATGACCCTGACCCTATCGATTTTGGCACAAACCATGGTACACATGTTTCGCATTCTGTTTTAGGTTTAGCACCAGATGCTGAATTATATGTGTATTCAGTATGTCAACAATCATGTCCCGGTGCAGCTCAATTTGCCGCTTTAGAAGCAGCGATGGATCCAAACGGCGACGGTGATATTTCAGATCGTGTAGACGTTATAAATATGTCATTAGGTGGAGACTTCGGTTTAACACGTGGTGGTGCAGTACAAGAAATGCTAGATAATGCAGCCATGTTAGGTGTAGTTTCTGCAATTTCTGCAGGTAATGATGGTGCTACGCCATTTATTGTCGGTGGTCCAAGTACAACTAAACATGTAATGTCTGTTGGTGCAATGACTCACCCAACAAGTGGCTTGCCTGTTAGTGAAGCCGCATTTAATGGCGAAACTATCGAGTTAGGTGGCTCAAGCTTCAACCCAACTGATGATTTTTCATTCACTAGCGAAGAGACAAGTCTAGTATATCCAGATGAAAACGTAACTGGTTGTGATGCCTTTGCTGATGGCACTGACTACACAGATAAAGTTGTTATTATTGACCGTGGCGCTTGTAACTTCACCACTAAAGTCATTAATGCACAAGATAAAGGTGCTGTTTTTGTACTGGTTGCTAATCATACTCCAGGTGCTGGTGCTCCAGGCTTAGGTGGCTTCGATGAGGCAGTAACAATCCCATCTGCTGGTATTTCTTATGAAGATGGTTTAGCAATGAAAGAAGCGCTTGCCGCTGAAGCTGAGATTAGCTACTCGTTCGTTTCTGAAGTAGTTGTTCAAGCTGGTGCAATCGCATCTTTCACTTCTCGTGGCCCTTCTTCTGATGGTTACTTAAAACCAGAAATTACAGCTCCTGGTGTGTCAATTATGACGGCACATCCTGGCCTAGGTGACGGACTAACACCAATTAGTGGTACTTCGTTCTCTAGCCCGATGACAGCGGGTGCTATGGCGTTATTAAGAGAGGCATTACCTAACCGTAACGCGCTTGAAATAAAAGCGACATTAATGAACTCTGCTAACTTAGACGTTACCATGGAGCCTCGTTCTTTAAATGCAGATGCGGCTTTAGCGCCTATTAGTTTTATTGGTGCTGGTTTAGTCGATGTTAAAAAAGCATCGAAACTTCCAGTTGCTGCATGGGATAAAAACACTAACCAAGCTGCCTTAGCATTTGGTTTAATGAATTTACCTAAAGCGACTCAAGAGACTAAAACTGTAACAATCAAGAACTTCTCATCTAGTCAGAAAACTTATACTTTATCTGTAGATCAACGTTTCGCAAGCGACAAAGATACAGGTGCTGTAAGTTTTGCTCACCCTGGTTTTATTAGAGTCCCTGCCGGTGGTTCTGTTGATGTTGACGTGACATTAAAAATTAATCCTTCAAAATTACAGGATTGGTCACTGGATAGTAATGACCTTGAGTCTCCAACAGGTTCAAACAACTTAACCGACGTAGAGTATGACGGTGCATTAGTATTCTCAGATGGCAAAGATAACTTCCATTTGGTATATCACATCATTCCAAAAGCTTCTTCATCAATCGATGCTACTGCAGCATTTTCTGAAGAAGGTGTTACGCGCACTGTAACTAACAATGGTGTTATTGATTTTGACGCTATTGCTGTACCGCTTACTGTTGAAGATGCAACTGGCGATAGTTCATATCTAGATTTACAAGCCGGGTCTTTAGAAGTTCTAGAAGTACCTACTGAATATTGTGGTTCTGGTTATATGGTATTCAACACGTTCACAATGACTGAAGGTATGTTGTCATTAAGCGCCAGTGGCCTTTATGCAGATATCGACATTGATAGTGATGGCGCATATGACTACTCTATGCAAACTCTTGCACATAGTGCATTCGGAGACAACCCTGCTGGTCGTACAATAACATTTACGTCAAGTTGGGGTACCTTTAGAGGTGGATTAAGTACTCCTTACTTTACGCCAGGAAATAACTTTGTTTCGTTATCATCTTGTATCGAAAGTATTGGTTTATCAGCGTCAGATCTTGGCACTACTAATGCAACAATTAGATACCGTGTTAGTGATTCACAATGGGATTTCTACTCTGCTAGCGGCGATGACCTTGCAATTGCTACAGGTATTGATTTTGCAGTTTCTAATGAGTTAGTAATGTTTGTAGATGACGAAAATATGGAAGTTGAGACATTAAAAGTAGGTGAAAGTGCAACACTTTTAAATACTGATGCTGACTTTATATTGCTTTCAGATTCAGGTTCTCATCCACTAGTTGGCAAACCAAGCCAACAAGCGGATACAGATCCTGTAATTACTGCAGGACAAAGTTTCTCTGTAAATGAGAACACTGCTAACGGAACCGTTATTGGCCAAATAGCAACAGATCCTATTTTGTACTCGAATCCAATTATGGAGTTTGTACTTCAATCATCTACATCTGCAGCAATAATGATGGAGAAAGACGGTACAATCAAAGTAGCTGATTCTACATTACTTGATTATGATGCTGGCTTAACAAGCATTGCAATGAACGTAATTGCAATTGATGTTGAAGGTAATTACTCTGCGACAGCAACAGTTACTGTTTCTGTGAAGAACTTAGCAGATGAACCATCAGAGCAACCAGCGCCAACTCCAGAGTTTAAGCAAACAGAACCTAGTGGTGGTTCTACAGGTCTTATTGCTCTATTGTTGTTACCATTAGCGTTACTACGTCGTCGTAAGTAATTCTTAAAAAGTAATAAAGTTAAAAAGCCGATTATTTTAATCGGCTTTTTTTATTTCTAAAATTTGACCCGTATCATTTAGAGCACCACTTCCCGTTCGTTTCAAATCAGCTATCAGCTATCAGCTATCAGCTATCAGCTATCAGCTATCAGCTATCAGCTATCAAAATTGTAAAAACACGAGTAATAAACTATCAACAAAAACCGGTAAATATAAAACCTTATTTCAATGCATTGTTGTTACGCTAATTTCCTCCTCTTCATCCAAGTCACTACGTGGAATTTGTCTAGTTAGTTCTTGTCTCAACCAAAGCTAGTATTAACAAAACCGTACGACAATTATTTTGTTGCTGAGGGGCTTGCACTGATTAATGAATTCCAGGCATAACAATATTAACAGTGCCAGTAAAGTGCAGATGGTTCACGAATTGTTTAAACAAAGGTAAGTATTGACGTTATTTGAAAAGGATAAAGGGGAAAAGATAAGCAATAAAAAAGCAGGGTTGACTAATCAACCCTGCTTTATATTTAACACTGAATAACCTCATATATGAGGTTAAATATTAAAAATGAATAGTAGTACCAATAAAGACACCATCAAATTCAATATTAGTATACAAGTCGCTTAAATCATCTAACTCTAATTTAACCGCGCGGTAACCTGCATTAATATTTATGTCGATGGCTAAGTTATCAACTAACTCATAACTTACGCCCACTTCGTAGTCATAAAGCGTGTGACCATCAATTGATAAAAAGTTGCCTTGTCCATAAAGGTTCAAACCGGTTAAAGGTAAACCAACGTTAGTTCTCACATATAACATAGGAACTATATCGGTTACACCAACATCTGCAGATTTAGTCACTGAATCAGAACCACTTTCTACTGTTGCCGATACCGTTACATCGCCGTCAAAGTCGCGACCAGTTAAACCAAAATCAAATGAGATTAAGTCATTATCAAATAGCTCATAATATAAGGTGTAATCGACAAAGCTTACATTGAAGTCTGCATTAACAGCAGTGCCTTCATTAAATGTTTCGCCTTGGAACTCAAAATCTTCAGCAAGTGTCGTGTTGCCCATGGTTTCTAAAGATGTTTTAGCAATACGGGCATTTGGAATTAATGGAATTGGATGTTCAAAGGCGATATAAAAACTATTTTGTTTTTTATCTTCCAAATTAAAATCAATTTGGGAATTACTATCCCCAAATGTACCTGTGGCATTGTTATCCCAGATATTACCGCCTAAATAGATACCTAAAGCATCTGCATGAGCATTAGTTGATAAAATCGATGCAAGTGTTACTGCTAGCGCTATTTTTTTCATGTTATTACCCTTGACTCAATAAGTCGTTTAAATCAATCAGTGCAGCATTTGCACGTGATATGTAATTGGCCATTACTAGTGAATGATTGGCGAGCATACCAAAGCCATCACCATTTAAAACCATCGGACTCCAGATTGCTTCTTGGCTAGCTTCCAGCTCGCGAATTATTTGCTGTACACTAACTTTAGCATTTTTCTTTTCAAGTACGTCATTAAAATCAATTTCAATGGCTTTTAAAAAGTGCAATAAGGCCCAACAAGCGCCTCGAGCTTCATAAAATTCGTTGTCAATTGACCACCAGCTGGTTTTTAACTGCATACTTGAATCACTTGATGTTGACTGCTGTGCAACGCTATCGCCGGCCAAATCAACATTCATTTGCTCTCGACCAACACTTGCACTTAAACGCTGAGAGTAACTCCCTAAACGTTTTGTTGCTTCTTGTATCCAAGCACGTAAGTTATCTGAACGAGCATAAAACTGGGCTGATTGATTGTTAATTTGCGTTAATGCCGTTCTGTAGGCGTATAACTCATTAATCGCTTTTTGATATTCACCTTCAGCACTAGGAATAGCCCAACTGGTGTGGTCAATATTGAATTGTGGTTGAGCGACTTTTAAGTTTTTGTTTTCAGCAGACTGAGATTGCGATCGACTAAACTCTTGTCGCATCACCAGCGCCATATCCCTGATCATTTCTAGTGCGCCAAACTCCCAAGCAGGAATATTATCTAAAAAAACTGACGGTGGCAGAGCGTCATTAGCTAAATATCCACCAGGCTTATTTAATAAGGTTTCAGTAACACGAATAAGTGCTGTAGTTGTTGTATAACCAACTACTGGCTTAACATTCTCTGCCATTGCCGCTTTAGTAACTTCAGCACGAATATCGAATTTTTCTGGCTCAAAGCTCCAATAAACCCCCAGTAAATACAGCGCAACAATTAACGCGAAAAAACCTGAAATTACTGCTTTTGTTGAAATATTAACGCTCATAAAATCTCCTAATGGTTATGGTGCTTCTTCTGCTTAATGCCTTTGACGCTATAATTTACATCGACGCTAGAATCATCATCAAAATGCAAAGTGATAATAATACTTTCCTCAGCTTTTAAAGCTCGCTTCAAATCAAAAAGCATCAAATGAAACCCTGATGGCTGAAAAATAACAGCACCATTTGCTGAAATCTCTACTGCGTCAACTTGACGCATACGCATCATTCCATTATCCAGAGTATGTTGGTGAATTTCAATTCGGTCGCTCACTGCACTCGTTGCGGCAATAAATCGGATTTTGTTGTTGGCTAAATTATTCAGCGTCATATACGCTGACGAAATAGAAGTCCCTGGAATGCTCTCTCTTGCATAGCTATTTTCAACAACAATTTTCGCACTTTCAGCTACAGCTTCGGCGCTAATAAAATGACTACTGATTAAAAGTGTAACTGAGGTTATCAGTGATAATAAATTCTTCATATGCCGCTATACATCCCTTTTTATCCATATTATGATTCATCATCACTATTGTAACTAAGCTTGAACAAAATGGATAACTTAATTATTTCTAATGAACACAATGGTGTTCTAATTATCAGCATAAATCGACTCGATAAAAAAAATGCCCTTAACAATGACATGTACCTTGAACTATGTCGTTTATTCACCATGGCTAACGAAAGTGATGATATTCGCTGTGTTTTGATCCAAGGTGATGAAAAATGCTTTTGTGCTGGTAACGACCTTCACGATTTTATTAAGAGTAGTGAAAGTGGTGATTTAGCAGCGTTCGATTTAGTTAAAGCACTGGCAACATTAGAAAAACCATTAGTTGCTGCCGTTGCAGGTCCAGCCGTTGGTATCGGCACTACCTTACTTTTACATTGTGACATGGTTTATGCTGCTAACAATGCCAAGTTTAAATTACCTTTTACTCAACTAGGTTTATGCCCTGAAGCCGGTTCAAGTTTATTATTACCTATGCGTATCGGCCATAACCGTGCTTTTGAACTTTTAGTGTTAGGGAAAATGTTTACCGCTGAGCAAGCACTTGATTATGGTTTAATTAATGAAATCTGCCCGGCTGATGAGTTACTTGAAACAGCATTAAATACAGCAAATACTATCGCCAAGTTACCTCTCGACTCTATGTTGACCAGTAGAAAGCTAATGAAAGCTCATACTCAAGAGATTTTGACACAAGTGATTGATAACGAAGCAGAGCAATTTAAGCGCTTAGTTAATACTGACGAATGTAAAAACATTTTAGCGAGCTTTTTTAAATAATCTTTCATTTAAAATTATAATTACAGAGCTGAATTCAACTAACTTTGGATTCAGCTTTTTATTTTCAATCTCTTTAATAGCTGTCTGTACAACTAATATTGAGCTACAGGCTTGTCTCTTGCTACCAGCCAAATAATACCTGCAATTAAAAATATTGGCCAAAAAACACCAACGAGCAACATCGCCCCGCCACCTAGCACTAACATAGCAATAAAAATTAATGAACCGAAAACACTCATGGCTATAGCTAAAGCAACTAACACTAATAGCACAACCACTAATGCTGAAACGCTAATCGCCTTTAAGGGTTCAATCAATTGTTCACCCATATATATATCAACATCAAGTAACTCGATGAAGCTGGTGCCTAACACATAGGTTAAAAACAGCGTGGCAAAGATAGCTAAAAACAGTGACTTAAAAAATGACATGACTTTTCCTTAATCTGATGAATATTAATTGTGTGGTTATGATCGGCTCGGCATTAATAATGTTGCCACTAAATACGCAACTCCTGTTGCAACTGGAAACATTAATAAAGCGACAATTGCACCAGCTCGAACACCAAGGCGCGGCAAGTTATAATGCTTAGCGATACCACCACATACACCCGATAGTTTTTTATGGATAATATCTTTGCTTAAGGTTTTATTTACACAATACTCACGATTAAAGCTCATTTTTTACTCCTCGTGTCAATCTCGACACCTTTGTATATCAATCTGAAAAACAACACTAAACCGGCTCCGATAAAGAAACTAATTACAGGGGTTATAAACATAACTCCCATAATTATCTCTGGTGAAAGTGCCATAACAATATCTTCTCAACCAACTAACCGTTAGCAACTTTTTGTTTAAGTTGTTCTAACTCTTGGGTGATATTCTCTTCATTTTCTAAGTCACGAAACTGACTATTTAAGTCTTGTGATGAAGTCATATCATAAGCTTCAACTTGTGCTTCAACACGGTCGATTTTTTGTTGGTAGCGTTCAAATTTACTAATCGCTTCATCAATATTATGAACCGCTGCTTTTTCACGTACTTTTAATCGCACTTCAGCTGACTGTTGACGTATTGTATAAGCTTCTTGCTTGCGCTTCGCTTCAGTAAGCTTTTCTTGCAAGCGTTGACTGTCTTGTTGCACGGCATTTAAATATTCATCAAATTGTGCAAGCTCTTCAGTAAACTCTGCTAGTTTTTGGCTACAACTTTGTTTTTCAACTAAGGCAGACTTAGCGAGATCTTCACGACCTTTAGTTAACGCTAATTCCGCTTTTTGCTGCCAATTAGCTACGCGACTTTCCATGTCGCGAATATTACGCATAACCGTTTTCTTTTCTGCAATATGCTTAGCCGCTGTTGAGCGCACTTCAACTAAAGTTTCTTCCATCTCTTGAATGATCAACTTGATCATTTTTTCTGGCTCTTCCGCTTTATCTAACATCGCGTTAATGTTTGCGTTAATAATATCGGTGAATCTTGAAAACATGCCCATGGTATTACTCCTGTTACTCTTCTAAAGTTTGTGGTTTAAGTTGGCGTGATTTACTTGGTTTTAAAACAGCGACTAAATTGTGCGTTTGCACTTTGTTGTAACGCGTTGAAAACCTTTGTAACTCCGCTGATATTGAGTTTGAAAGTTGTGCTGATATATCCCGCGCAACTTTTTGCCCTTGTGACTGCACAACTTCGACTACGCTTTGCTCTAAAGTTACTTCATTAGCTGAAGAATTTAGCGAAAATAGTAATGTGCACGATAATAAAACGGCGCTGATAGTGGGTTTACTTTGTGATAGTTTCATTATTAATATCCATATGTCAGTAACGTGAAAAGTTTTTATTAACTCTTCGTGTCGGTATCTGACATCACTATTACAAGTGCTGTGCCAATTGGTTTATATTTTTTAACTAATTGTTAATAAAGGACTTATTTAAAGGTGTGAATGCAGTGATAATTTCAGACATAATATGTCAGACTATAATTTAGTCAATATACACACTGCTATTAGTGAAATTGACCAATAGTTGAATTTGACTTGGAAATAAAGTGTTGATGAGTAAATATTAAATGCTTTACATCATTATTGCATGGGTTATGAAACGACTTCTGTATCCGGTAAAGTGCCCCATTCACTCCACGAGCCGTCATAAACTCGGACATTTTCACGCCCCGTCAATTCTGCCGCTAACGCTAAAATGCAGGCGGTAACACCTGAGCCACAGCTCATGATCATAGCCTGGTTATGCTCATTAAGATCTACGAAAATTTTTTCTAAATGCTCCGTAGGTTTAAACAATCCTTGGTTTAGAAGCTCACTATAAGGTAAGTTTTTAGCATTAGGCATATGGCCGCTTCGAACTCCTGCTCGAGGCTCTGCATCTAAGCCACTAAATCGGCGATTAGCCCTAGCATCAAGTATTATCTGCTCTTGCGACTTAGATTGTGCTTGGACTTCTTGCCAATGACAAAAATAGTCCGTTTGCGCATGGGCGATAAAATTACCCTTAGGGTATTTTTTGTTAACATTGGAAATGGTTGAAGCATTATCAACTGGCTTATTTAGCTTTAGCCACTGGGGTAAACCGCCATCCAATACAGCAATGTTTTTATGGCCCATCGCCTTAAACATATACCAAGCTCGCGCTGCCGAAAACAAGCCTAAATCATCATAAACAACAATTTGGCTTTGTTGATTAATACCAAGTGCTTGGGCTGATTTTTCAAAATACTGCGCTGAAGGCATAGTGTGTGGTAAAGGGCTTTTTGGATCTGAGAAGTGTTCGTTTAAGTCGAATCGACGTGCGAAAGGGATGCTACATTCTGGCCAGCTAATCGCAGGTGCTTTCATATTCCCAACAGGGGGAATACTCGCATCAAGCACGACAAGGTCTTTACTAGCCAAAATAGCATGCAAATCGGTACAGGAAATTAATTGCTGAAAATTCGTCATTAACAAAAACCTTACGGCTAAAGATAATGCAAAATTAACTGAGTTGGGTGCGAATGTACAGTGTTAGAAGAGGTAGAGGTAGAACTATAAATGAAGCTAGCACAATGTTATTGATTGGAATTGTATTGAATAACACAAAAGGAATCGTTTGATTTTTCAGTATCTATTAATACTTTCAATGAGCAGTGATAATCGCTTGTTAAGTCACATTTAATATCAATACATTGAAGTTAATAGCAAAAATTGACTTCGCATTATTATTCAATATTAATCGTCAGGGTTGATCAAGACGGTTTTGTATCTAATAGCTGACTATTAATGAGTAGCGGTGCTCATACAGCTAAGCGTTAAAGCCGCTTATTTTAAGCTGTATTCAACTGAACAGGACTTACTTTCCTTGCTCTAAACGAGCAACAATAAACGAAGTCGCTAGCATACAGATACTGGGTAAAATAAATAAAGTAAATAACATGGTTAACGTTGGCATTGCATCATTCCTTTTAGTCGTTTAAATGCGCTATTTTTTAATAGTGTTAGTTATTAAGTTGCATAAACACTTACAAAGGTTGTGCCAACGATGTGAAGAAATGTTAAACCACTGTTTTTATTATAAATTTAATTTATTGTTTGTTTAACTAAACCAGTCGAAAAAGACCGTTATTACAGTGATGTGGTGAAATTTACTAATTTATAGTGATAATGGTGTATGGAAATCAGTAATTCTACAAACTGAGAGAAAAAATCCCAAAATCGAGAAAACTATTGTCGATTTTGGGATTTTTATTTAAATATATTGAATGCGTAAATTAACCCTATTAGGCTAAAGTAAAACTAGATCACCTCAATATCGGGATTCAACTGTATGACCCTATCAAAAGCCTGTTGCAGCACCTCGCCACCAATATTTTGTCCATTCGCGTTTTCACTTAAATAACGTCGAAACTGTTTAGCGCCCGCTAGCCCATTACATAAACCTAACATATGCCTTGCGACATGCCAGGCTCTACCACCTTCGGCAACATGGTGGTCAATATAAGTTATCATTTCATTAATGATGTTTTGGCGTGACTTAACGTCTGCGCCTACCTGCCAAATTTCATTATCAGCTTGCGCTAGCATATACGGATTTTGGTAGACTTCTCGGCCAATCATCACACCATCAATATGCTGCATATGCTCATTGGCCTGCTCAAATGATGTAATACCACCATTAATTGAAATAGCTAATTTGGGAAAGTCTTTTTTGAGTTGGTAAACCCTTTGATAATCTAACGGTGGAATATCTCTATTTTGTTTTGGACTTAAACCACTTAACCAAGCTTTGCGGGCATGAATAATAAAATGCTGACAACCTGCCGCACTGACGGTGGTTAAAAACTGCTGTAAAAATTCATAACTGTCTAAATCATCAATACCAATTCGAGACTTAACCGTTGTTGGGATCTTAGTTGCATTTTGCATGCTGGCAACACAATCCGCCACTAACTCCGGTTCAGCCATTAAACAAGCGCCAAACTTCCCGTTTTGCACTCGGTCTGATGGACAACCAACATTAATATTGATCTCGTCATAACCTTGCTGTTCAGCGATTTTTGCACACTCGGTCATGGCAGTTACATCGCTACCGCCCAGTTGCAGTACCAACGGATGCTCTTGCTCGTTGTAGGCTAAGTAATTACCTTTACCATGCAAAATAGCACCTGTGGTCACCATTTCAGTATATAAAACGGTTTGTTTAGACATAACGCGATAAAAGTAACGACAATGGCGATCTGTCCAATCGAGCATGGGTGCGATGGAAAGCTTGTGTGAAATCATATATATAAAAGTAAAACCTTGAAGTAAAATCGAACTCAATCATTATTGAAAATGACTGAAATAATGATCGAATTATACGAGGTTTAGAGGCGCTAAACAAAAGAATTTATCGAAATTGAGTGAACTACCAGATCTAAAAATGAATAAGTATTAGTGTTTTTTTAACGTAATAAAGGCTCAAAATACAGAGAAATAAACCTAATTTCCAAACTCATCAAATTAGTATTCATTATTGTGAGCTTTTGATAATATTAATTTTTTAGCAAGGAATGCATGTTCATGAGAACAATTAACTTTAATTTTTTCCAACTTGGTTTATTACTTTTTTTAACCGTTAATATGGGCGCATGTGGCAATTTTAATAATCTAGAAGAGCCATCAAAAAAGCTTTTAATATCTAATAATCAAAATACTCAGTCAACAACGGATACTCCTCCATTACTACCTGAAACACTATCTAATGATGGCAAAGAATATAAAGGGCTAACAACAGTCACTTTTGTCCTTAAGACTCCAGAAAACACACCAACTAATGCAAGTATCTATTTATCAGGCACATTTGATGAATGGTCAGGCGGTGGTCATGATAAGTATAAATTTATCAAAACAGCGACAAATCTTTATGAATTGAGCATAGAAGAAGATGCTGGAAGTGCTCTACAATTTAAAGTAACACGAGGCTCATGGGACTCCGGTGAAGTTGATGAGCGAGGTCGAAGAATTGGCAATAGAGTAGTTTTAGTTAGAGATAAAGCACTTAATATAAAATTGGTTGTAAATAAATGGAACGACCAGTCAACCGAAATTGAAAATATTGATGCAGGTTATTGGCATACATCTATACCTGATTATCAACACAATTTAACAAGACCTATAATCAAACTAAATGGCACTCAAACCGTAATCATATCTTCCTTTGATGATTATCAAGAACAAGGAGCTACAGCACTTAATTTCGAAGGTGTAGATATTTCGCCAAGAATAAAAGTTAATGGTTTACCAGAACAAATTACTGCTGGAGACCACATTATTACCTATAACGTAACAGACTCCAAAGGGCAAAAAGCAGTTCCTGTAAGCAGGTTACTCAGGGTTTTAGATAAAGAACCCGTTAGCTATTCACTTCGTCCTGTTGGGGCTACTAGCTCTCATCTAGGATACATAGAGCAACTACCAAGTAATTACGGAAAGGATCCAAAACAGCTATATCCATTATTTATCTATCATCATGGTGCGATGGGAGAAGCAACATCTATGAATTTAACGAGACAGACTTCACTTTTTGAACTCTCAAACTGGTGGGGCGGAGGACCGGCACGTATAGCAATGAGAGGACACTGGAATACTGATTCACCATTATTAGTTTTATCACCTCAACGCTCATACTTTGCAACCGACATAGAAAGAATTGACGCATTTGTTGATTATGCAATTAAAAATTATCAAGTTGACCCGAAAAGAATTTACATGGGGGGATTTAGTGCTGGAGGTTTTGTTTCGTGGGAGTACGCAATAAATTATCCTAATAAAGTGGCCGCTATCATCCCAATGGCAGGTGGAGTTTTACCAAGAATCGCAGGTGATATATGTAACGCAAGAGAAGTTACTGTGTGGGCTTTTCATAGCACAGTAGATAAATCAGTTGACGTTGCTGAAGCTAAAGATGCAATCAAGACTTACAACAATTGCCAACCGAGAGAAAAAGGTAAATTAACACTTTTTGATAATATTGGGCATCCGAGCCATCAGCAAGTATTAGAACTTGAAGGCATGTTTAACTATTCAGATGCTGGTGACCCATTTGATGAAAATATTTATACTTGGATGATGAAACAAAAAAAGTAATTGATGATTTATTGGAACAATAAGGCCCATCGAGCATCGGTTAGATGGATAATTTTTGTGAAATCATAAGTAAATAACTAACGTCTTAAAATTAGTTCTAAAGGCGTGAGCCTAGCCCAATATGAAAATAAATTGGGCTAGGGAATAGTGATTAGAAAAGTAACTTACGATTAACTAAGCTAGTTTTTTAATTAGTACATTGTCTAAAGCCAATTTTCCTGAGCCAGACAAGGCTAGTGAAACGCTTGCTGCTAACAACGCTAAGCCAAACTCATAACCGTTGTTCGACATAAATAATCCATTGGAAAAATGTACTGAGAAAATAGCCACGACCATTGTAAATGAAATAGCAATGGAAGCTGGACGTGTTAACAAACCTAATAGAATAAATAAGCCACCAAAAAATTCTGCGCTACCGGCCAATAACGCCATAATAAAACCTGGGGCTAAACCAATTGACTCCATCCACCCGCCGGTGCCTTCAAGACCATAGCCGCCAAACCAACCAAAGAGTTTTTGCGCGCCATGGGCCATAAAAATAATTCCGATAGGGAATCGAAGTGCTAATGCCGAATAACCTGCATTTGAAGTGATTAATTTTGCTAATAATGCTTTCATTTTACAATCCTTACACTTGTTACGAGTGTTAAATATTACTTAATTTGTTACAGCTGTACTTTACAGGCTGAAATTTTTGATCTCAGCTTGTGCGGCGGAGAATCTTTCATCGCTACCAGGCATATTTAGGCCTTCAGCATAAATAAAAATAATGTCATCAAGACCAAGAAAGTTAAAGAAACTGGTTAGGTATTGCGTTTGCGAATCCTCCGTTGTGCCTGAGTACATACCTCCCCTCGCCGCGATGATGACAACCTTCTTATTTTTTAGTAAACCCACGGGGCCATTTTCCGTATAACGAAACGTTATACCTGCTCGCGCAACTCTATCTACCCAAGCTTTAAACGTTGATGGCACACCAAAGTTATACATTGGCATGGCAATGACTAGGGTATCGCTGGTTTTTAATTCTTCAACTAAGCTATCAGAAATATTAGCAAGCTCGACCTGCTCGTTATTACGCTCATTGGCTGGGGTCATCCAAGCCGCCATTTCTTCCTGAGTTAAATGAACTAGCGCTTGCTTTGCTAGATCTCGCTCCACAACTTTAACCTCTGAAGTTGCCGCTAAGTTTGAGACTAACTCTTGAGCTAGTGCAGTTGACTTACCCTGCTCACCATTTATTGACGATTTAATGAATAAAATATTGTTCATAGCTAACCTCTTATTTTTTAATTCTTAACTTGGTCTAATCTTTACAATAAAAACTAGCGCTTAAATTCGATGAGCACAGTATCGATTAAAAACGAGTAGAACAAAATTACTAATTTACGCACAATTCATTCGCTTAAAAAGAATGCTAACAAGCAGTATCTTTCGAATAGCTAATATCTTATTCTCTTTAAAAGAATATTTTGTTAGTTGAAATGATTTAACTGGGCGAGTAAAAAATGCTACGAATATCGTTAGAACAATGGCGCATGTTTCATGCTGTAGTTGAATTTTGCGGCTTTAATCAAGCCTCGCAAGGTGTACACAAAAGCCAATCGAGTATTCACAATGCCGTCAGTAAAATAGAAGAGTCGCTAGGCGTAAAACTCTTTAGAATTGAAGGGCGAAAAACGGTATTAACTGAGGCCGGTCAATTGATGCTTCAACGGGCAAATTACTTACTTGAAGAAGCGAGAAAAATTGAAGCTATTGGCCAAACCTTAAGCCAAGGCATTGAGACAAAATTGAGAATTGCGGTAGATGAAATTTTTCCTCGGGCGGTGTTATATCAAGTACTTGAAAATGTTTCTCTGCAATACCCTCTATTGCAAATTGAACTGATCGAAACTGTACTCAGCGGCGCTAGCGAGTTATTAGGCCAAGATGATGTTGAAATTGCTATAACACCTATTTCCCTTGGTGCTGGCTTTAGTGAAAGTCTTTGCTTTATCACCTTCCGTGCTGTCGCTAGCCCTGCTCACCCTTTGCATAAACTTAAACGTAAGCTCAGCTTAGAAGATCTTAAGTCTTATCGGCAAATAGTGGTACGAGATTCAGCGCAATTAAATAAAGACAAAAAAGCCAGTGAAGGTTGGCTTGAGGCAAATCAGCGTTGGACGGTCAGTCATTTACAAAGCTCAATTGACATGATTTGTCAGGGCTTAGGCTTTGCTTGGTTACCGGTTAATTTGATCGAGCAGCAACTGAAAAATAAACAACTAATCCCGCTCAAGTTAAATGAAAATAGACAGCGCTCTACTCAACTTTACCTCACGTTTAAAGATGGTGACTCACTTGGCCCTGCCGCTAGAAGCTTTATAGCAGAGTTGCGAGCACAATGCCTGGACTTGCAAAACACGTAACAATAGCACTAGACGATTATTCTTAAAATACGAATGACATGTACTAATAATGCTAATTTTAACCTACTGATAAGAACGATATGATCACTTCAAGAAAATCAATTGAAGGAGTTTATCCATGAAATATATTAGAAAGTCAGCAGATCGAGGCAAAGCAAACTTTGGCTGGTTAGATAGTAAGCATAGCTTTTCGTTTGGTAACTATTACGATAAAAAGCATATGGGCGTTTCGGTTCTTCGGGTAATCAACGATGATATGGTTATGCCGGGTAAAGGTTTTGGTGAACATGGCCATCGCGATATGGAGATTATTTCCTATGTTATCGAAGGCGCACTACAACACGAAGACAGTACGGGTAACAGCTATAAAGTACCGGCCGGTGACGTGCAGCGCATGAGTGCTGGTCGTGGTGTATTGCACTCTGAGTTTAATGCTTCGCAAAAAGATAAAGTAAAGTTTTTGCAAATTTGGATACAACCTAATGTCACCGGTATTAAGCCAAGTTATGAGCAAAAAAGTATTCGCCAACAAGGTCAATTAACCTCATTAGTTAACCCAAATGGTGATAACGGCGCTTTGTCTATCAATCAAGATGCAAGCATGTCACGTTTAGTGTTAAAAAAAGGCGAAGACATTACTTTAAACACCGAGCAGCGTATTGGTTATTTGCATATCATTAAAGGCCAATTAAAAGCCGACGGTGAAGAGTTTTCAGCCGGCGATGGCTTTGCTGTCGAACCAGAGCAAACACTAGAAATAAAAGCTGACTCAAGTATTGAAGCGCTATGGTTTGATTTACCTATCGTTTAAATCATCACAGAGCAAGGCTGAGTCTGCCTTAATGCGCTATAAAAAAAAGAGGTTGAATTAATAATGGAAATATCGGCAGTATTACTTATCGCTGTAGTGGTTTTGCTCATCGGTATTTCCAAATCAGCTTTTGCTGGAACGCTTGGCGTATTTGCCGTGCCACTTTTAATGCTGAAATTCAGCGCGATTGAAGCAATAACCTTGATGTTACCCTTGCTGATCATCGCCGATGTAATGAGCGTAAAAAGTTTTTGGAAGAAGTGGGACAAGGCGCTATTAGCCAAATTAATACCGGGTGCCATTATCGGTATTATCAGCGCAAATTTGCTGATCGACTTTGTTAACCCTGATTACCTACGCTTTTTTATCGCCTTTATTTGTATTGCTTTTGCCGTTAAAAACATTGCTTTTAAAAAGCTAAAACTTAGCGTGGTCAATAATCGTTTTGGCGCATATGTGATGTCAGCAACGTCAGGCATCACTAGCACATTAGTTCACGCCGGCGGCCCGCCCTTAATCGTCTACTTTACCGCCATAGGTTTAGCGCAAACGAAATTTGTTGCAACCGCCGCCGCCTTTTTCGCCATCATGAATATTATTAAATTAATCGGTGTTGTCTCTTTAGGACTATTAACCTTTGATGTGGTATTAACAGCTCTGGCATTTTTCCCTTTAGCGGTGCTCGGGAATTGGTTTGGCGTTAAAATTAACCAACACTTAGATAAACAACGCTTCTTAAAGATAATGAATTATCTTTTATTAATTTTAGGTATTGGCTTACTTATTCCTAAATAACCATTACATAAGTTCGGGGTAATGTATGCTTATCCCGAACTAAGGTTAAATAGTTATACCCTCTATGGAATTCTTTCAGGCTAGCGTTTTGATAAGTGGATACCGGCCAACATACAGCGAACAGAGCCACCTGCGAGCTCAATCGCCGAAACATCAAGCGGTAAAAGTTTAACGCTTAGTTCTAGTTCTGCTATTTGTGCAGGGGTTAATGCAGAATAAGCCTTGCAAGACAATGCTAAAATTCGTCCTGAACGCCCTTGTAGCTCAAGTGCATTGCCACAAAAGGCATTAATTTGTTGCTCTGATAACGCAATTATTTTTTTGCCAGAGTTTTTAAAACGATTAATGATTTCTTCACGACGCGCTAAGTTTGTGATCATATCAAAGCCTGCCATGACAAAATCAGACCCAATACACATTAAAACATTAGTATGATAAACCGCCACGCCAGCTTTATCTTCGGCATCAAACACCATAGGTTCAAAGTTAAAATGCGAACAAAAGCGTTCAAGTACGTGTGAGTCTGTGCGCTTTGAACGAGCAGCATAGGCAACTCGTTCAATATGGTCTAACACCATTGCTCCAGTACCTTCTAGATAAATATTATCGTTTTCAAGTCCAGAATAATCGATAACATCCTGTACCCTATATTGCTGTTTAAGAAATTCGATAATATCGGCTCGTCGCTCCTTTCGACGACTTTTTGCAAACATTGGATATATAGCAATATGCCCGCCGGTATGCGTGGAGAACCAATTATTTGGAAAGACAGAGTCAGGGGTTTCTGTACCTGTATCTTCAAAGGTGTGAACAACAACACCTTCAGCCGCTAATAACTCGCCTGCAACAGTAATTTGCTCATAAGCTTGCTGTTTAATCTGCTGGGCACTAAATAGTGCATTAGTTTGATAACTATTATCTTGTTTCGTCTCTTCATTCGGAAAAAAGTGGTGGGGCCGAATCATCACTACCGCATTAGGAGCCTGTGGGTAAATTGCCATTGTGTCGTTCCAAGGTGTTATAGATTAAATATATTTAGTGCTGAACCTTTCACTTTATCTCAATAACTTCGGCAATATTATCAATAGCCAGTGAGCAAATAATGGTTACCTTTACTTACTTTTACTGGCTTTTGCCTTGGCAATTAATTCAAATTGCAGTTTCATTTGCTTAGCACTTTTAATTGCTGCTTATAATATCTACTAGTTATATCAATATAAATGGCAAAATATTGTAATTATTTTACAAATAACTATCATATTGTACAGTTGAGATTACAAAGTGATAGGCAGAGGCTAAGTGTGACAGATAAAAACCAAATTAATAAACGAACCTATCTATACGATGCTTTAGATAAAGCGCTTATTGCTATTTTGCGAGCCGACGCTCGCACATCAATTTCAAATCTCGCAAAGTTACTGAGTGTATCTCGCGGGACGGTACAAAACAGATTAGACAGACTGATCAGTTCTGGTGCTATCTTGGGCTTTACCATTCGAGCGCATGATGAATTAGAAACCGATGTTGTAAAGGCACTAATGATGATAGAAATTGTTGGTAAAACTACCGCACAAGTTATTAATAAATTACGCGGCACCCCGCAAGTTGAAAAGGTACATACCACCAACGGCAAATGGGATATGGTCGCTGAGATCAGCACTTCAGATCTACTCGAACTTGACCAAGTATTAAGAGAAATAAGAACAATTGAAGGTGTGTTAAACAGTGAAACCAGCATCCTCTTAAGCTCTATTTGAACTTAGCGTAAATCCAAAAAGATATTAAGTTAGTTTAATGCTTGTTAATACAACCTACTGTTAGGTTTATTATGTAATTATAGTAATGTCTGCAGTGCTAAAAATACTTGTGATTACAGCTTTTATGAGCCGTGGAACCTTAACTAGACAGTATAAGTAAACTATAAACCTTGAGTACCTTGACTAATATATAAAACCTAAAGTACAGTCCTTGAGTAACCACTTAATAAAAAAGGATTTATCATTAAAACACTTCGTTATCTCTTACCTTTTTCGCTTTGTTTCTCAGTACCAGTATTTGCAGAATCAGATACTATTCAACATGAAATACAATATGGCATAATCAATTTGGCTAGCCTTTCATTTATCGATGGTGATTGGTCTGAATTCCCTGTCATTGGAGCAAGATATAAATACTATCTATCTCCCGTTGCCGACAGTGCTCAACCATACGATTTGCAGGCTCATTTAGGTAGAAACAGTTGGTTAAAAGTAGATGTTAATGCCCTCAACTTTAATCCAAATTTGGCTGGCAAATTTTATTTCAGTAAGCGATGGAGCGTAGAAGCTGATTTTAGCTATCAAAGTGATGATTCTGAATACAGTTCAACCGACCAAAATGGACAATTAAGAAAAACAAAATATCAAGAAGATGAGTTACTCTCTGACATAGCTATTAACTTCGCGTTTAATGAACAATTAACGTTTGGCGTTGGCATCCATAACTTCTCAGAAGTTAGTGAGTATTCAGATATTATTGATGATTATGTAAACTCTAAAGATTCACATACCCACAGCGATACATTTGTTGCACTAAAGGCTCGATACACTAACGTAATTGCAGGAAAAGGCTTAGACGTTAGCTCATCAATTTCACATAACAAAGAGCAAAATACGGCTAAAGTATCAGCGATTTTTTACACTGCCAAAGATAACGCGTTTCTAGCAGGAATAGTATTCACAGACTTTACTGACCAGGATGATAATGACACAGATGGGTTATTTGCTTTTTCGTTAGGACACCATTATTGGTTTTCGCAAAATACAGCGATTAAATACGGTGTATCTTGGATAAAATCCGATGATAATTATGTATTACTGGACTTAAACGGTACTTGGCGCTTCTAGGCAAAGTTTATTCATTATGACAACATTGGTTACTAGTTACTTTTCTTAACTATTATTAAATGTTGTCAAATTACCTTAAGCCTAATATTCCGTTAAAAATGCTTTAATGTATTCCCTTTAGATTCTGCAACAAAGTATTGCTTATTTCATTTCCACATTTAATCACTTTCTAGTGTTCGACATTAAAAATTGTAGGAGAACAATAAAGATTAGAACTTTTTTCTCTTGCATGACCTATTTATCGGTCATGCCAAAAGAGTAAGGAAACAATAAAGTTTAAAACTTAATAAAATCCCATGCTCTGTGATGAACTAAGTCATGACAATAAAGATTGAAACTTTATTGTTTGGTGGTTCAGGTAGCTGTGGTTGGGAAATTAGAGGAAGATAGACAGCTTTGATACGAAACCCTTACTTATCTAGTTACAAATGATCCGACATTGCAGACATTTCAAAGACCCCGACCCGCGTTTTTTTTAATATGGTCGTTGGCTTTAAGTGGATCAGAATACTATTTAGTTGCTGGAAAACCAATACACCTTATGATGAGTCTAAGTATTTAGAAGCATTGAAACGTAGAGGTTCACCGCTATTAAAATTTGCAATAAATAGCTAAATTTTACTAGTTGTCCACCTCAGGGCGTGTTGTTAGGTGATTATTTACTCTGTGTTTGAACTAAATAATCTGACACAGAATTAACAGAATACATTTTACTTCTTTTTTGCGAATCTGGTGGACAAATATAAGTAACTGCGACACTCATATTATAAGATTTATCCGCGATATGACCTACGATAGACGGTTCAGAACCATGTACGTTTACTCGGTTATAAGTGACGGCAACAACCTCACCAGTAGCATTTTTAATTTCTACACTTGAACCAGTGTAACTACATTTTTCAATTGACTCAGGAGCATATAAATTAATAGTTGTTCCAAATGATGTTACTTCGAAAGCCACTCTAAAACCAAAGTCTGTCACATTATCCGGTGTCAGTTCAACCAAAGGCAATGGGGAAGTAGCCCAAACAATACTAGGAAAGAGAACTAACAAATATAGAAATTTACGCATGACATCCTTAATCACCTAACGAATGATATGGACTCCCCACTCGGCATCAATGTGCCATAGTGAAGTTGTTAACATGCTTCAAATATGAGGAGTCCATATGTAT